>NZ_JAHVDK010000022.1:0-142851 GCF_051487185.1 Inquilinus limosus | reverse complement strand
AGCGCGTCCTGCGCCCCCTGCGGCACGGCCCCCGCCGCGGCGTCGGTCAGCGCGCCGGCGACCTGCTGCCGGTCCGGCAGCGCACCCGGCAGGCCGCCGCGGGCGGTGTCGAGCGCGTGCTGCGCCTCGCCCGGCAGCAGGCCGCCGAGCGCCTGTTCCGCCGCCTGCCCGGCCTGGTCCAGCGCCATGGATTTCGCCATCTCGGCCAGCCCTTCGGGCTGTGGCAGGCCGGCCATGAGCTGCTGCGCCCGCTCGGCCACCGATTTCAGGATCGGTGACGAATCGAAGCTGGGCATCGGGCTGAAATCCGGCGGCACGAAGGCGGTCTGCGGCGTCAGCTCCGGCAGGGCGGCGATGGCGGACGAGGCCGACGACCCCAGCGCGCCGGTCATGCCGCCGGCCGCGGAGGCCAGCTTGCCGGCGGCGGAGCGGCCCGCGCCGGCCGCCTGCTGCGCCCGGTTCGCGGTGCCGGCCGCGGCCTGCGGCAGCTCCGGCGCGGCGTAGTCGACCAGCGGCCGCAGCACCTTGTCGCCGATGGTGTTGAAGGCGATCTGGCGCAGGCCGTGGACCGCGGCCATGGCCGGCGTCTTCACCGAGCTTCCTGCGAAGGACATGGCTCTCCCCCTTTCCACCCGCGGCTAAGACGCCGGCCCGAAGGTGCGGACGGCGATGTCGTAGGCGCGGCGGTTGATCGCGTCGATCAGATGGAGATCCGGCGTCGGCTTGAAGCTGAGCAGAAGGAACGAGACCCAGCCGGTTCCGCCCCGAGCGACGGTGACCCGGATCCTGAACGTCGATCCCTTCGCCTCGACCGTGACCTCCCCCTCCCTGGCGTCGGTCAATATCGAGCCGAGATTCACGGGACGAAGCCGAAGGTCGGGCACATCGACGCCGACGACCTTCCCCGACGCCGTCGCCAGCGTGTTTGCCAGCGCCTCGTGCGACGGATAGACGGCCCCCGGCGCGACCAGAACATTGAGCTGGCCGACGACCGTGTCCGCGGCGACGTTTTTGAAATTCAGGCTGTCCTGGTTGGGGCCGACGCTGTCGTCCCGCGTCTCCTGCCAGCCGGCCGGGAAGACGAACCGCGCCGGCAGCACGCGGGACAGCTGGATCGTGCGAAGCGGCTCGGCGGACGGGATGTCGTCCGCCTGCGGCAGACGGAAGCTGTCGGCGGCCACCGCGAACGCCTCCTCGGCGCCGGCATAGGCGCCGGGCTGCGCGTAGCCGAAGACCAGATAAAGCCGGTCGCCGTTCTTGAAGGTGGACATCCGGTAGGTGAAGGTCTGGCCTTTCGCCTGGCGCGTCGCCAGCACATCCGCGTTCCAGCCGGCCGCCGCATACGCCACATGCCGGTCCAGCACCGTGTAGCCGTTCTCGCGCAGCCAGACGTCCAGCCAATCGGCGCTGGACAGTTCGCGCTGCAGTTTCTGGGCGTAGACCTCGAGCAGGGCCCGGCTGTCGCGGCTGCCGTAGCGGGACAGCAGCACGAGGCCCTCGGCCTCCGGATTCTCCGGTTTGTAGGGCTCGTATTTCAGCCAGTCCTTCGGCAGCAGAAGGCTGAAGGTCAGGGCCGGATCGCCATTGTCCTCGAACTGCCGCTGGCTGGCCTGCAGGATCTGTGCTTCCGAGGAACGGGGCTTCAGGAGCAGCTCTGTCATGGGGGTCTCCGCCGCGCGGACCGATTGCGGCTTCAGAATCATCACGATGGAAAAGCCGAGGATCGTGACGAGGATGAAACAGAACACCATCAGTTCAGGGAGCCGGCCTTCACGGGCCGCGCGATCGATATCGCGCTTCCGATAGGGCCAGAGGAGGCCGACACGCCAGGTCAGCGGAACGCGAAACGCGGCGGATGTCGCCGAGGTCGCGTGCCGGACCAGCCGGCGGAACCGCGTCAGCATCAGCAGCACCCACAACCCGTATCCGGTCAGGGCCAGGCCGCCGACCAGAACCGCCGAGACAGGCGTCAAGGCCTGACCATATTGCCGAACCCAGCCATAGGTGAGGCCGAGGAACACAGCGAACAGGATCGCGAGCGCAACGGCGCTTCGCCGCGTGTGCTCCTCTCCGGGCAGGAACAGGGCCATATCCGCCAGCCAGCGCCTCACCTCACTTGCCTCCAGAGGGCGGTCCGACGCTGACCTCCTGCTCGACGCCGGCGCCCAGCAGCACGCCAAGCCCGGCATAGGCCCCCGCGTAGTAGCGTTCGTCGGCCCGGTCGTAATAGGCGTAGCCGCCGCCCTTGGCGCCGACGCCTCCCACCTTGGCGGACGCCTTCTCCTTCATGTTGAGGGTCCAGTCGTCCGGGACGCCGGGCAACCAGCCGATCGGAACGGTGGTCTGCGTCTCGGCGGAGCCCCCCAGCGCCGAGGCGCTGGCCTTGCCGCCCAGGGCCACGCCGACGCGACGGCCGTCATCCCCGAACAGCGCGTCGCCTTCGGCTTTGGCGTAGAACTGCTGCCCCTCCAGCGCCCCGCCGACGCCGCCCGTCCTGAGGTCGCCGAGCTCGCCGGCGACCTTGCCCCGTGCCATGTAGGCCGATGCCTCGCCATGCGCCCCGGCACCATAGGGGGTGATCCCGGCATTCCCCTTGGCGGTTGCGGAGAGGATGTCCATCTCGCCGGACACCGCGCCCAGATCGCCCCGTTTTTCTCCCCGCAGCTGCGCGCCGGCGACCGTCGCCGCGGCATCGACCGTCGCTCCGTTCGGACCGGTGCTGGTCGCGACGTGTCCTTCCGCGCCCAGGACCTTGGCGGAGTTCGGCCCCGCGCCCTTGTTGCCGGCCCAGGCGTCGCCTTCGGCCTGCCATGCGGTCTGCTGGGCCCCGCTGCCTGTGCCGGCCTGCGGCCCGGGATTGGCGCCCTGCCCCTCGGGCGACCAGGACGGTCCGGACGGGCCGACGGTCGGGCCGGGGCCGCCCGACGCGGCGGGCGGCGTCGGCGCCGGCGGGCCGCAGTTGAGCCAGATGTTCGGGCCGCGGCTGTCGATGCCGCTGGTCCCCATCTCGACCACGGAGCCGCCGGCCTCGTGCCGCATCGCCGACTTGCCCAGCAGATGGATGCCGTCGCCGACGATGGTCATGAAGTTCTCGGGCGCAGCCTTGCCCTGGCTGGCGAACACCTTGGTCTCGGAATGGGTCTCCACCCCGTCGGCGCTGAGCCGGATCTTGTGGACGCCGCCGGAGGACAGGATGATCTGCGTCTCGTCCATGTAGATCTGGCTGCCCTTGTGCTGCAGCGTGATCGATTTCGGCGTCATCTGCACCTGCGACGCCTGGACGGTGGTCAAGTGCAGCGTCTCCGCCGCCATGGTGTAGGCGTTGCCGACCTGTGTCCGCTTGTTGTTGCGGACGATCTGGGTCGAGTCCTTCTGGGCGTGCTGGAACATCTCCTCGGCCCCGGCCTGGTCCTCGAAGCTGAGCTCGTTGAAGCCGGCGCCGCCCGGGCTGGTCGAGGATTTGAACCCGGTGCGGGTCTTGTGGCCGGGCAGTGACAGCGACGGCATGGTGGTGGGATTCGGCACCACGCCCATGACCAGCGGCTTGTCGGGGTCGCCCTCGAGATAGCCGACCAGCACCTCCATGCCGATGCGCGGGATGGTCTGCGAGCCCCAGCCGGACCCGCCCCAGGGCTGGCTGACCCGCAGCCAGCAGGAGGAGGTGTCGTCGCCCTTGGCGTAGCGGTCCCACGGGAACTTGACCTTGATCCGGCCGTAGCGGTCGGTGTGGATCTCCTCGCCGGGCGGGCCGACCACGGTCGCGGTCTGGATGCCCTCGATCCGCGGCCGCGGCGTCTTCTGCTCCGGCACCCAGCGGGTCGCCGCCGGCACCACCTGGAACCGGTTCGAATAGGTCGCCGGGCCGCCATTGGCGGCGTAGGACTGGTCCTCCGCCCAATGCATCACCCGGATGACGGCGTAGTCCGCGTTCTCCTCGGCGATCGGGTGGCCGTACAGCCTGAACCGCTGGGCTGGATGGATGCGGCGGTTGCCGCTCTCGGCGTCGATCGTCTCGAAGCCGGCCTCATGCGCCTCGATGCGCCGCCGGGAGATGTGGTCGGCCCGGTCCTTGTCCAGGAACCGGCCGCCCCAGCGATACATCTCGAACGTCCGGTTGGTCTCGATCGGAACCACCGAGGGCTGGCCGCGCATCACCGGCGCCTGCGGGGTCTCGAAGTTCCAGTCCGCCTCCGCCGCCTGGCCGGGCATGAACTGGTAGCGGCGGATCCAGCCGGTGACGTCGTTCAGGTCGATATTGGTGCTGGTGAAGCGCAGCTCCGGCTCCTCGCCCGGCGTCCAGGCATGGGCCCCGTCCGACACCACCAGAACGTGCCGCGCCGGCCCGCCGTCGCTGCCCGGCTCGTGCCGGAACCACCAGCTCCAGCCTTCCTCCTCGAGCAGGCGGGCGACGAAGTTGTAGTCCGTCTCGTTGTACTGGACGCAGTATTCGCGCACGGCCTTCGGCCCGATCACCGGACCGAAGTCGAAATCCCGGATCTTCGCTTCGGTGAAGATGGTTTCGAGGATCTGCTGGGTGGTCTTGTTCTGGAAGATCCGGCAGTCGGAGGTGTGCATGAACAGCCACAGCCACGGCCGGGCGGTGAGCACGTAGGAGCGCATTCCGTCGCCAAGGGCAGGCCCCGCCTCCAGCGCCCCGACGACGCCGGACCAGGTGCGCCGCGCGCCGCCGGGCAGCTCGAGCGTCCAGCTGACCGGCAGGCCGACGATGTCCTTCGGCAGGATGTCCCGGCGCTTGGACCGCACCCGCAGCCGGAAGCCGAACAGGTCGTTCAGCCCTTCGACGCCGTCCATGCCTTCCAGCAGGAGGACGTCCTCTCCCAGGGGCGTGTGGACGGCGAGAAGACGCCCGGCCTGGGTCAACGACCCCACATAGTCATAGGGAGACATCATCGACTCCGGCCATATTCGGCGAAGCGTCCCCAGCCGCGGGACGGGCGGCGCGCGATCCGGCCCCGGATCGGACGCGGGGGGCTGCCGCAGCGGCCCCATGCAGATGCATCATCACACCCACCACCATCGTCGCCGTCGGCACCCGGCATCGCCTCGTCAGCCGGCGCCGGCCACGGCCCTTCATGATAGCACCGATCGTCAGGTCGCGGCGGGGCCGGTCCGCTCCGCTTGGCGCAGAACCACCGCAATGACGGCCAGGGCGGCGAGCAGCCTGGCCACCGGGGACCGCGGCACCTCGACCGCCGCATCCGTCGGACGGCCCAGCGCCGCCAGCCTGATCTCGTCCCCGTTCGCGCCCGGGAGCTGGCGCATCAGCAGGGCGTCGAGGCGGCGCTCGGACCGCCGGAGCCCCGCGGCCCGCCAGAGCCGACGGGCCAGACGGCAGGCGCGCGCCGCCATCTCCTCCTCGCGCAGCGGAGGAGGCGCCGGGGTCGCGTGCGAGGGCAGCCGCCAGGCGAGGCGGCTGCGAAACCCCGGCAGGGGAGAGGCAGCCATCAGCTCGGCAGCGGCTCGTTCCAGCAGAACGGACTGGCGCTGCCGTCGAAGCACCGCGCCCGCCCCGTCGGGCGGCCGGACGAAATCGCCCTCCAGCTCCCCGAGAACGGTATCGATCAGCCGGATCACCTGATCTGTGCGCATGGTCCTTCGGCTCAGGAGGAGCAGTTTCGGATGCCGCGCGAAACGCAACGACGGAGCCCGCCGGCCGTGACCGGGGGCAGATCCCTCCGCGCTGTGCCGCGCCCGCTCGGCATCCCCGCCGCGAACGCCAGGCGGCCGGGGCCGGAAGGCCCCGGCGCCGCCGTCACCCCTTCTTGGTGGTGGCGACGTCGTAGCTGGCGACCTGGTTGTTCACCGGCTTATGATTTTCGTCATAGGTCGTGTACTTCAGGTCGACCTTGGTGAAGTTGAGCGTGATCTCTTCCGACGGACGGTCGCCATTGGTGTGGACCTGGTAGCCGGTGACCAGCGCGTTCGTCAGCTTGTATTCCATGTAGGTGGCGCCGGGGCTGCCGGTGGTGACGAGATGGATCGTCACCGTCTTGCCCTGGTTGCCGGTCGCCGCCGCTTCGAAGAACTTGAGCGACGAGCCATCCATCAGCTTGCTGAGATGAACCTCGCCGACCACCGGTTCGGATGCTTCGCGATTCTGGGCCGAACCCGAAGGGGTCGAGACGGCGCGGTGCACGCCCCAGTTCAGCGCCGCGACATCGATCCACTTCTTGTGGCTCTCATGCGTCGCGTCACCTTGGATACCATCGATCTGAACGTAGATCGCCATGATGTCTCACCCTCTCGTTGCAAGAAAAATGACATCCTCGACGGTCTTGCCGCGAGGCATTGGTCGGATAGCGCCCAAGGCTGCTGCAATCCGGAGCACCACGGTTCACGCTGTCCTGAAACGGGCCCCCTCCGGAAAACAGGTCAACAACCCCATAAAACAGGATCGTTGTGTCAACTTTGCTGTAGGAATCGAGGCAAAAAGCCACAGTTCCGCCATACTTTGGCGCACATCAATGGCTATATACCTCTCATACCTGAGTACGTGGGTATCTATACACAGAATCGACGATTCTGGAAGCTGCAAGACATTTGGCGCATAATCAATCTTCCGCGGGGAGTTTCGAAGAGGCACAGGTGGTTTCCCCAGACTTCGTCCCAGGGCGTGCAGTCGCCGATCCACGCAACATCGGCCGGCCGCGGCGCCCGGGAAGCGAGAGTGCCCGGAAAAAAATCCCAGGAGAGAGAAACTGCCGCTCCGGGCCGTGACGGATTCGATATATTCGGAGGTTCCTGCAGGCCGTTCTATCCTCATTTCCGCACATGGAACGCGGGCGATATGCTGCCGACTGCCCGCCGACGACCGCTTCGCCAGACCGATCGAACCGATGTGAGCCTACCGTGCAAACTCCGGACGTCCTCGATATCCAGTCTCTGACCGCCCCGATCCCAGGCGCGATCCCGGCCGGTGAAGATCTGCGGCTGGACTTCTCTGCCGGAGCCCCGTTCCAGCGCCTGCGCGACCTGCGCGGACAGGTCCGCGCGCAGGAGCGCGCCGCGGACGCCGAGGACGACGCGGCCCAGCCGATCGCGGAATGGCGCCAGATCATCGCCGGCGGCGCCGAGCTGCTGGTGCAGCGGTCGAAGGATCTCGAGATCGCGGCGATGATGGTCGAAGGCCTTGCCCGGGTGCACGGCTATGCCGGGCTGCGCGACGGCTTCCGCCTGCTGCACGCGTTGGTGGACCAGCACTGGGACGGCCTGCACCCCCTGCCGGACGAGGACGGCGTCGCGACGCGCCTGCGCCCGATCATCGGCCTGAACGGCGAAGGCGCCGAGGGGACGCTGATCCAGCCGGTCCGGAAGATTCCGATGATTCGCGGACAGCAGGGCAGCTACGCCCTGTGGCAGATCGTGCAGGCTGGGGACATCGCGGCGCTGGAGGCCGACCGCCGGCAGCAGCGGCTGGACGCGGGCGGCGTGGATCTGGACGCGGTGCGGCAGGCCGGGAACGAGATGGATGCTGCGACGGTGGCGACGCTGGTCGCGGACATTTCCGGCGCGCAGGACGCGTTCCGGCAGCTCTGTGCCGCGCTGGACGAGCGCTGCGGCCCCGATTCGCCGCCGAGCTCGAACATCCGCAAGGTCCTGGAGGCGGCCGAGGACGCCGCGCGGCTGGTCCTCGGGGACCGAGTCCCGGCCACGGAGGCGGCGGCCGGAGACGGGGCGACCACCGGCCACCAGGCCCCGCCGGCGCCGGCAGGCACGGCGCGCCCGGCGGCCCTTTCCGGCGAGATCCGCGACCGCGAGGATGCGTTTCGGCTGATCGAGCTGGCGGCGGCGTGGTTCCGGCGGATGGAGCCGCAGGCCCCGATCTCCTACACGCTCGAGGAATCGGTGCGCCGGGCGCGGCTGCCCCTGCCCGACCTTCTCGAGGAACTGATCCGTGACGAGACGGCCCGGGGCGATTTCCTGATCGCCGCCGGCATCAAACCCCGCAGCAGCGGATGAAAACCGTGGATACGCGTAACCCTGTCACCGCAGTGAGCCAGATGAGGCGATAATGTCCAGCATTCATGACAAGCTCGAGCGCGTCCGCAAACCGCGCGTCCACATCACCTACCAGGTCGAGACCGAAGGCGCCGTGATCGAGAAGGAGCTGCCCTTCGTGGTCGGGGTCCTCGGCGACTTCTCGGGCGACCCGACCCAGCCGCTGGCCCCGCTGCGCGACCGCAAATTCGTCCAGATCGACCGCGATAATTTCAACGACGTCATGGCCCGCATCGCGCCCGGCCTGAATCTCCGGGTGGCCAACACGCTGAAGGACGACGGCACCGAGATGGCGATCAGCCTGGCCTTCAAGTCGCTGGATGATTTCGAGCCCGGCGCGGTCGTCCAGCAGGTCGAGCCGCTGCGCAAGCTGCTGGAGACGCGCAATCGCCTGCGCGACCTGATGTCGAAGATCGATCGGTCCGAGGACCTCGAGGCGCTGCTGGAGAAGGTGCTGCAGAACAAGGACCAGCTGGCGCAGCTGTCGAGCGCGCTCGGCGCCGAGGACGACAAGGCCGCACCCGCCGCGGATGCCGGCGAGACCAAGGAGTAAGCCATGGCCGTGGAGAAGAGCCCGCAAACCCAGGCCGCCGTCCAGACCACCGAGACGGCCGCCGTCAGCCTGCTCGACCAGGCCATCGGCGCCACCAAGCAGACCGAGCCGGAACGGGCGCAGGAGCTGCTGCGCACGCTGACGGAGGAGGCGCTGAAGGGAACGGTCACCTATGACCGGAACCTGACCCGGACGCTGACGCACGCGATCAAGGCGATCGACGAGCAGCTGTCGCGCCAGCTGGCGGCGATCATGCACCACGAGAAGTTCCGCAAGCTCGAAGGCTCCTGGCGCGGGCTGCACCACCTCGTCAGCAACACGGAGACGAGCAGCATGCTCAAGATCCGTGTCCTGAACCTCTCCAAGCGCGAGATGCACCGGGACCTGACCAAGGCGGTGGAGTTCGACCAGAGCCAGGTCTTCAAGAAGATCTATGAGAACGAGTTCGGCACCCCCGGCGGCGAGCCCTATGGCGCGCTGATCGGCGACTACGAGTTCTCGCCCCACCCCGAGGACATCGAGATCCTGCAGCATATGAGCCAGGTCTCGGCCGCGGCCTTCGCACCGTTCATCTCCGCCGCCGCACCGCAGATCTTCGGCTTCAACAACTACACCGAGCTGTCCCGGCCGCGCGACCTGGAGAAGATCTTCGAGTCCCTGGAATACACCAAGTGGCGCAGCTTCCGGGACAGCGAGGACAGCCGCTTCGTCACCCTGACCATGCCGCGCGTCCTCTCTCGGCTGCCCTACGGAGCCGCCACCCGCCGGATCGACGAGTTCGACTACGAGGAGGCGCCGATCGACGCCGGCGGCGTCCATCGCGCCATGGACCATGAGGACTATTGCTGGATGAACGCGGCCTACGTGATGGGCACTCGGCTGACCGACGCCTTCGCCCAGTACGGCTGGTGCACCGCGATCCGCGGCGCCGAGGGCGGCGGCAAGGTCGAGGGGCTGCCGTTCCACACCTTCACCAGCGATGACGGCGACCCCGACCACAAGTGCCCGACCGAGATCGGCATCACCGACCGGCGCGAGGCGGAGCTGTCGCGCCTGGGCTTCCTGCCGCTCTGCCACTACAAGAATACCGACTATGCCGTGTTCTTCGGGGCGCAGACGACGCAGAAGCCGAAGAAGTACGACCGGCCGGAGGCCACGGCCAACGCCGCGATCTCGGCCCGCCTGCCCTACATGATGGCGACCTCGCGCTTCGCCCACTACCTGAAGGTCATGGCCCGCGACAAGATCGGCTCCTTCCTCGAGGCGTCCGATTGCGAGGCCTGGCTGAACCGCTGGATCATGAACTACGTCAACAGCAACAAGGATGCCGGCCAGGAGGTGAAGGCCCGGTATCCGCTGGCGGACGCCAGGATCCAGGTCAAGGAGATCCCGGGCGCTCCCGGGTCGTACAACGCGGTCGCCTGGCTGCGGCCCTGGCTGCAGATGGAGGAGTTGACGACATCGCTGCGGATGGTGGCGCGCATCCCCAATGTCGGCGGAAACGGCTGATCTATTGTCCCAGGCGAGGTCCACGACCAAACGGCCGCACCGGCCCGGGCCCGGCGCCGCGCCGCTGGGGCCGGAGCTGGTCGAGCGCATCCTGGCGGGCGGCGGCCGCGAGGCCGCCGACGGCGCCGGGCCGGTCGTGGCCCTGTTGGCCGAGCCGCGCACGGCGGAGGCGCTGGTGCTGTGGTTCGGCCGATCGCGGGCGGCCGAGCTGCTGGCCGACCGGCGGGCGCTGCTGGCGGCGCTCGACCGCGACATCGCCTGGATCGACGCGCTGCTGGCGGCCCAGCTCGACGTCATCCTGCACGCCCCGCGGCTGCAGCGGCTGGAGGCCAGCTGGCGCGGCGTCGCCTATCTGGTCGAGATCGCCTCTGGCACGGCGGCGGCCAAGATCCGGATCCTCGACATCGACTGGGCCGAGGTGTGCCGCGACCTGCAGCGGGCCATCGAGTTCGACCAGAGCCAGCTGTTCCAGAAGATCTACGAGCAGGAATTCGGTATGCCCGGCGGCGAGCCGTTCGGCCTGCTGATCGGCGCCTATGAGCTGCGGCACAAGCCCGGCCCCGACCATCCGACGGACGATGTCGCCGGGCTCAAGGGCATGGCGCAAATCGCGGCGGCGGCCTTCGCCCCCTTCATCGCCGGCGCCCACCCGACCCTGCTGGGCGTCGAGAGCTTCACCGAACTGGGCCAGCCGATCGACATCCTGCACGGCGTCAGCGGCCCCGAATACGTCCGCTGGCAGAGCCTGCGCGACCTCGAGGACGCGCGGTTCCTGGGCCTCACCGCGCCGCGGGTGCTGATGCGGCCGCCCTGGCCGGACGACGGCAGCCGGGTCGACGGCTTCCGCTACCGCGAGGACACCTCCGCCCCCGACCTGTCGGGCTATTGCTGGGGCCCGGCCGTCTTCGCCTTCGGCGGCATCCTGATCCGCGCTTTCGACGAATCCGGCTGGTTCGCCGAGATCCGCGGCGCCACGACGATGGGCGGCAGCGGCGGGCTGGTCACCGACCTGCCCAGCCTGTCCTTCGGCACCGACCGGGACGGCGTCGGCTACCGGATCGCGACCGATGTCGAGCTGACCGACGCGGCCGAGAAGGATATCTCCGATCTCGGCGTGATCGCGCTGTGCCGGGCGCGGGACACGCCCTATGCCGTGTTCCACGGCAACCCGTCGCTGCAGCGCCCCAAGACCTACGACCGGCAGGCCGCGAACGCCAATGCGCGGCTGTCGGCGATGCTGCAGTATATCTTCTGCATCAGCCGCTTCGCCCATTACGTGAAGGTCATCGGGCGCGAGCGGGTCGGCAGCTTCCAGTCGGCCGAGGACTGCCAGGAGTTCCTGCGCCGCTGGCTGCTGGGCTATTCGATCTCGAGCGACACCGCGAGCGGCGAGCAGCGCGCCCGCTATCCGCTGCGCGAGGTCGACGTGGCGGTGCGCGAGCTGGCGGGACGGCCCGGCATGTATGGCTGCGTCATCCATCTGCGGCCGCATTTTCAGCTGGACCAGGTGGCGTCGAGCTTCCGCCTGGTCACCGAATTGGCGGCACCCGGCGCCCGGGCCGCCTGACGCCGGCAAGTGGGGAGAGGTTTTTCATGACCAGCGCGAGCGAGCATTTCCAGGCGGGCCGCCTGTCCGAGGCGATCGCCGCCGGCCTCGCCGAGGTCAAGGCGAAGCCGGGCGACACCGCCAAGCGGGCCTTCCTGGCCGAGCTGATGTGCTTCGCCGGCGAGTTCGAGCGCGCCGACCGGCAGTTGGACGTCGTCGCCGACCAGGACCCCGGGGCGGCGCTGGGGCTGGCGCTGTTCCGGCAGCTGATCCGCGCCGCCCAGGCCCGGGCCGAGCACTTCACGGCCGGCCGCCTGCCGGAGTTCCTGGAACCGCCGGCGCCGCATCTGCAGCAGCTGCTGGAGGCCGGCATCGCCCTGCGCGACGGCCGCGCCGAGGAGGCCGGCCGGCTCGTGGCCGAGGCGGAGGCCGCCCGGCCGCCCTGCCCCGGCCGGCTGGACGACACCGAGATCGCCGATCTGCGCGACATCGACGACCTTGTCGCCCCGGTGTTCGAGATCCTGACCAGCACCGGCAAATACTATTGGGTGCCGATGGAGCGCGTGGCCGCGATCGAGTTCCATCCGCCCGAACGCGTGCGCGACCTGCTGTGGCGCCGCGCCTCGATGACCGTGGTCGACGGGCCGGAGGGCGACGTCTACCTGCCGGTGCTGTACGGGGCGGCGACCGCGGAGGCCGACGACGGCGCCCGGCTGGGGCGGATCACCGACTGGCAGGGCGGCGACGGCGCGCCGGCGCTCGGCATCGGCCAGCGCTGCTGGCTGGCCGGCGAGACCGCCGTCCCCATCCTGCAGGCGCGGCGCTTCGAAGCCCGGCCCACCTGACCGACCATGGCCCAGGACGATACCTTCCTGCTTCTCTCCGTGCTCGACCGCCTGCTGGCGGACGAGGCGGAACCGGCCACGCGCGGCGGAATGCGGCGGACAACGCATTCGCTGGCCGAGATCCGCAACGGCGTCCGGCGCGACCTGGAGAACCTGCTCAACACCCGGGCCCGGCCGGTGGCGTGGCCCGAGGCCTATGTCGAGCTCCGCTCCGCCCTGACCGGCTACGGCATCCCCGATTTCACCGCGCTGCCGATGACCTCGACCGACGATCGCGAGCGGTTCCGGGCGCTGATCGAGGCGACAATCCGGCGCTTCGAGCCGCGGTTCCGCAGCGTGACCGTGCGGCTGCTCGAGAACGCCGAGGGCCTAGACCGCACCCTGCGCCTGCGCATCGACGCGCTGATGCACGCCGAGCCGACGCCCGAGCCCATGACCTTCGATTCCGTCCTCGAGCCGGTGAGCCGCAGCTTCTCGGTGACGACGCGCAGCCATGGCTGAAGATCTCCTCACCCACTATCAGCGCGAGCTGACCTATATCCGCCGCCTGGCCGGCGAGTTCGCCGACGCGCATCCCAAGATCGCCGGCCGGCTGCGGCTGAGCGGCGAGGCGACCGACGACCCCTTTGTCGCCCGGCTGATCGAGGCCTTCGCCTATCTCAACGCCCGAGTACGGACCAAGCTCGACGACGATTTTCCCGAGTTGACTGACGCCCTGATCGGTGTCCTCTACCCCCATTACCTGGCGCCGATCCCGTCGATGGCGATCGCGCGCTTCGACTGCCAGGCGGACATGACCGGCTCCTACCGCCTGCCGCCGGGGACGGAGATCAACACCGAGACGGTGGCGGGCGAAGCCTGCCTGTTCCGCACCGCCTATCCACTGACCCTGTGGCCGATCGCCCTCGACACCGTGGCCTTCGGCGCCCGGCCGATGACGGCGCCGCCGAATCCGCGGGCGGCGGGGGCGGCAGCGATCCTGCGGGTGGGGCTGCGCTGCCTGGGGGATGCGGCGACCTTCTCCTCGCTCGGCATCGACAACCTGCGCTTCTACCTGTCCGGCCCGGCGCAGCAGGCCCTGCCGCTATACGAGCTGATCCACAACAACTGCGTGTCGGTGGCCCTGGCCGACGGCCCCACCGATCCCAACCCGGTGATCCTGCCGCCGCGCGCGATCAAGCCGGTCGGCTTCGGCCCGGATGAGGGGCTGCTGTCCTATCCGGCCCGGTCGCATCTGGGTTACCGGCTGCTGACCGAATACTTCGCCTTCCCGGAGAAGTTCCTGTTCTTCGACCTCGAAGGGCTGGAGGCGAAGACCCTGATGGAGGCCGGCCGGCGGCTGGAGATCTTCTTCTATCTCAACCGCGGCTCGGCCGACCTCGAACGCAGCGTCGGGTCGGATTCCCTCGCCCTCGGCTGCAGCCCGATCGTCAACCTCTTCCCCCTGCGGGCCGAGCCGATCGCGGTCACCCAGCTGGCCTCCGAGTACCGGGTGGTCCCGGATTCGCGGCGCCCAACTTCCACCGAGATCTATTCGATCGAAAGCGTCGAGGGATCGGACACGCAGGGCCAGGTGACCCGGTTCGAGCCGTTCTATGGCATGCATCGCGGCGGCGAGCAGAAGGCTTATTGGCACGCCACCCGCCGCCCGGGACGCCGGGGGGAGGGCGGCACGGAGGTCTTCCTGTCGCTGGTCGACGAGGCGTTCGACCCGGCGGTGAGGCCGGGCATGACGCTGTCGACCGAGATCCTGTGCCTGAACCGCGACCTGCCGAGCCGCCTGCCCTTCGGCGGCGGCCAGCCGCGCCTGTCCCCGGCGGAGGCGCCGGCGGCCCTGCGCAGCATCACCTGCATGACGCCGCCGACCCCGACGCTGCGTCCGGCCCTCGGCAAGCACGGCCGGTGGCGGCTGGTCTCGCATCTCGCGCTGAACCACCTGTCCCTGACCGACGATGCCGGCGGGCTGGAGGCGCTGCGGGAGATCCTGCGGCTGTACGACTTCCGCGAGGCGCCGGAGACGCGGGCCATCATCGACAGCGTGCTGAAGGTGTCGAGCCGCCGCGGCTCCGCCCGCATGCCGGGCGACGCCCTGGGCGGCTTCTCCCGCGGCGTCGACGTCACCATCGAGTTCGAGGGCGAGCGTTTCTCCGCCGCCGGCCTCTATCTCTTTGCCTCGGTGCTGGAGCGCTTCCTGGGCCTCTACTGCAGCGTCAACTCCTTCTCCCGGCTGACCGCGACCATCCGCGGCCGTCCCCAGCCGCTGAAGCGCTGGCCCGCCCGCGCCGGCGAAACGGTGCTGCTGTGATCGAGCCGCTGGCCAGGCGCCCGACGGGGGTGGAGGCGTTCCAGGCCATCCGGCTGGCCGAGACCGTCGCGCGGCAGCAGCGGCCGGGCCCGGACGGGCGCGGCCGCCCGGTCGGGGAGGACCTGGCCCCGCGCGAGGAGGCGGTCCGCCTGACCAGCGCCGTCAGCCTCGCCTTTCCAGCCGGGTCCGTCGCCGGCTTCGAGCCGCCGGCGGAGGGCGAGGCCGGCCCGCCGCGCCTGGCCCTGACCTTGTTCGGGCTGATCGGCCCCTCCGGCGTCCTGCCCAACCACCTGACGGCCGAGGTCGCCCGCGCCGTGCGGATGAAGCGGCCGGCGCTGAAATCCTTCCTCGACCTGCTGCTGCACCGGCTGGCGTCGTTCTATTACCGCGCCTGGGCGAAATACCGCCTGCCGATCGCCTATGAGCGGTCCGGCCGCACCGAGGACGACATCTCGCACACCCTGTTCGCGCTGGCCGGGCTGGGCCTGCCGCATCTCCGGCAGCGCCTAGCGGTCGATGACGAGACCATCGTCCACTATGCCGGCCATTTCGCCCGCTGGCCCCGCTCGGCCGCGGCGCTGGAGGCGATGCTGGGCGACTACCTCGGCCTGCCGGTGACGGTGAAGCAGTTCGAGGGGACGTGGATCCCGCTGCCGCCGGAGGAGCGCACGGCCCTGCCGTCCGACGCCGCGCCGGAGGGGAACTTCTGCCGCCTCGGCGTCGATGCGGTGGTCGGCGAACGGGTCTGGGACATCCGCGGCAAGTTCCAGATTCGCGTCGGCCCCGTCTCCTGGGCACGGTTCCAGACGCTGCTGCCCGGGACCGAGGCCGTCCGCCGCCTGGCCGAGCTGACCCGCCTCTATGTCGGCCCGGGCCTCAGCTTCAACCTGCGCCTCGTGCTCGACCGCAACGAGGTGCCGGAGCCGCATCTCGGCACCGGCGCCTTCCGGCTGGGCTGGACCAGCTGGGCGGTGTCGCGGACGCCGCCCGCCGACCTGTCCGACGCCGTCTTCGAATTCGACCCAGCCTGATTCCGCCGCACGCATTTCAGCAGAGAGATCACGCCATGGCCGCCATCGATCTGAAATCCCTCGTCGGCAAGCTGAACACCCCCTGCCGCCGGGCGCTCGAAGGCGCGGCCGGGCTGACGCTGTCGCGGTCGCAGTTCAACGTCGAGATCGAGCACTGGCTGATCAAGCTGCTGGAGGACGGGCAGAGCGACCTCGTCGCCTGCCTCAAGCACTACGAGATCGATCCCGGGCGGGTGGCGGCGGAGTTGACCCGGGCGCTGGACCGGCTGAAGACCGGCAACACCCATCCGCCGGCCCTGTCGCCGTCGCTGGTGTCGCTGGGGCGCGAGGCCTGGCTGCTGGCGACGCTGGAATACGGCGAGGCGCGGATCCGGTCCGGGCACATCCTGGCCGCGCTGCTGTCGGACGAGACGCTGGGCCAGCACGGCCGCGCGGCGTCGCCGCTGCTGGGCCGGATTCCGCCCGACACGCTGCGCCGCGAGCTGCCGAAGATCACCGCCGGCTCGGCTGAGGACAGCGAGTCCGCCGCCGCGCCGAGGATGGACCAGGCCGCCGCGGCGCCGGGCGGCCCGGCGGCCGCGGGCAGCGGCAAGACCGAGGCCCTGGACCGCTACACCATCGACCTGACGGCGCGGGCGCGGGCCGGCCGCATCGACCCGGTGCTGGGCCGCGATTCCGAGATCCGCCAGGTGATCGACATCCTGACCCGGCGGCGCCAGAACAACCCGATCCTCACCGGCGAGGCGGGCGTCGGCAAGACCGCCGTGGTCGAGGGCTTCGCCCTGCGGATCGCCGCGGGCGACGTGCCGGAGCCGCTGCGCGACGTCAGCCTGCGCACGCTCGATCTCGGCCTGCTGCAGGCCGGCGCGGGGGTGAAGGGCGAGTTCGAGAACCGGCTGAAATCGGTGATCGAGGAAGTGCAGGCAAGCCCGCGGCCGATCATCCTGTTCATCGACGAGGCCCACACCCTGATCGGCGCCGGCGGCCAGGCCGGCCAGGGCGACGCCGCCAACCTGCTGAAGCCGGCCCTGGCGCGCGGCGAGCTGCGCACCATCGCCGCCACCACCTGGGCCGAGTACAAGAAGTATTTCGAGAAGGACGCCGCCCTCACCCGCCGTTTCCAGGTGGTGAAGGTGGAGGAGCCGGGCGAGGCCGCGGCGATCGACATGATGCGCGGCATCGTGCCGATGCTCGAAGACCACCACAGGGTCCGCATCCTGGACGAGGCGGTGGTTGAGAGCGTGCGGCTGTCGCACCGCTACATCGCCGGCCGCCAGCTGCCCGACAAGTCGGTGAGCCTGCTGGACACCGCCTGCGCCCGCGTCGCCATGGCCCAGGCCGCGACGCCGGCGGCACTCGAGGGCTGCCGGCGTCGCATCGAGCGGCTGGACGCCGAGATCGCGATCCTGAAGCGCGAACAGGCGACCGGCGGCAACGGGGCGGACGAGATCGCCGCCCTGCGGGCGCGCCGGACCGAGACCGAGACCGAGCTGGCGGCGCTGCGGCAGCGCTGGGAACAGGAGCGCGGCCTGGTCGACCGGATCCGCGGCCTGCGCGACCGGATCGAGCAGGCGGAGGGCCTGGCCCCGGCCGCCAAGGGCGCCGCGATCGCTGCGCCGCCCGAAGCCCCGACCGAGGATGCCGCAGCCTTGCGCGCCGAATACGCCGCCGCCCGCGCCGAGCTGGCCGCGCTGCAGGGAGAGACGCCGCTGGTCCCGGTCGAGGTCGACGGCCAGGCGATCGCCGAGGTGGTGGCGAACTGGACCGGCATCCCGGTCGGCCGCATGGTGTCGAACGAGATCCGCGCGGTGCTGACGCTGGAGGAGCGGCTGCGCGAGCGGGTGGTTGGGCAGGACCATGCGCTCGACGCCGTCGCCCAGGCGATCCGGACCTCGCGGGCCAAGCTGACCGACCCGCGCAAGCCGATCGGCGTGTTCGTGTTCGTCGGCCCTTCCGGCGTCGGCAAGACCGAGACCGCGCTGGCCCTGGCCGATCTGCTGTATGGCGGCGAGCAGAACCTGACCGTGATCAACATGTCGGAGTTCAAGGAGGAGCATAAGGTCTCGCTGCTGCTCGGCTCCCCGCCCGGCTATGTCGGCTACGGCGAGGGCGGGGTGCTGACCGAGGCGGTGCGGCGGCGGCCCTATTCGGTGGTGCTGCTGGACGAGCTGGAGAAGGCCCATCCTGGCGTCCAGGACGTGTTCTACCAGGTGTTCGACAAGGGCATGCTGCGCGACGGCGAGGGCCGCGACATCGACTTCAAGAACACCGTCATCATCATGACCTCGAACGCCGGCACCGAGCTGGTCGCCAAGCTCTATGCCGACCCGGACACCGCCCCCGACGCCGCCGGGCTGGCCACGGCGCTGCGGCCGGAGCTGCTGAAGATCTTCAAGCCGGCCTTCCTGGGGCGGATTTCGGTCATCCCCTACGTCCCGCTGGACGACGAGACGATGCGCAGCATCGTCCGGCTGCAGCTCGACCGGGTGCGGCGGCGCATCGAGGAGGCCTATGGCGCCCGCTTCGTCCATGGCGACGACCTGGTCGAGGGGCTGCGGGCCCGCGCGACCGAGAGCGAGAGCGGCGCCCGCACCATCGAACAGATCCTGTCGCGCACCGTGCTGCCGGAGCTCGCGGCCTTGTTCCTGGCCCGGATGGCCGAGGGCCAGCCGATCCAGGAAGCGGTCGTCTCCATGGACTCCGATGGCACGCTGCAATATCGTGTCTCGTAACGCCGCCAGGACGCCCCGCCGCCCTACCGGCGGGGGTGGACAGCCATGAAGCTGAGTCTCGACCTCACCTCCGGCGGGCGATCCGCTGTCCGGGATTCCCGCAGCTTCGACCAATGCGGCCTGACCATCGGCCGCGACGTGGACAATGACTGGGTGCTGGAGGACCCCTCCCGCTTCCTGTCGAAGAGCCACTGCTTCATCGACTATGTCGATGGGCACTACGTCCTGTTCGACCTGTCGACCAACGGCACCTTCCTGAACGGCGGCGCCACCCCGATCGGCCGGTCTAACAGCGTCGTCCTGTCGGATGGCGACCGGATCACGCTCGGCGACTACCAGTTCCTGGTGCGGCTGTCCGGCACGGATGCGCCCGCGGCCAGCCATTCGATCGACATCGACGACCCGATGGCCTCCCCCTTCGGGGTCGACCCGCGGCGCGAATCATCGATGCCGCCTTCGTCGCCGGGCCCGCCGCGGTGGCCGTCGGCGCCGGCCCAGCGCGATCCCTTCTCCTTCGAGATCAACGCCGGCCCGACCGATGCCTGGACGCGCCCGGCCGAGCCGGACCATCTGCCGGCCGAGCAGGTGGCCTTCAGCCCGCCCGCCGCGAAGTTCCAGGAGATCCCGGAAGACTGGGCGGACGAGCCGGCGCCGCCGGCGGAGCGCGGCCGGGCCCCGGCCCGGCCCATTCCGCGCGACTGGAGCGAGCCGCCGGCGCCGCAGCCTCCGCCGCTGCCGCAGACGCCGGTGGCGGTCGAGCCCCCGCCGCTGCCGCCGCCAGCGCCGCCGGTGCCCACGCCGTCGCCCGCCGCCGCCGCGCCGGTGCCGGCGCAGGGCGACGTCATGCGCACCCTGCTGGAGGCCGCCGGGCTGGACCCGGCCCAGTTCCCGGCGGAGCGCAGCGCCGAGCTGGCGGTCATGATCGGCCAGATCCTCCGCACCAGCGTGCAGGGCCTGCTGGAGACGCTGAGCGCCCGGTCGGCCCTGAAGAGCGAATTCAGGATCGAACCGACCGCGATCCGGCCGCGCAACAACAACCCGCTGAAGTTCTCGTCGACGGCGGTGGAGGCGATGATCGCCATCCTGTCCCCGCCCATGCCCGCCTTTGCCAAGGGCGCCGAGGCCATCGAGGAGGCGTTCAACGACCTGCGCAACCACCAGATCGGCACGATCGGCGGGATGGAACGGGCCCTGCAGCATCTGCTGGACAGCGTGTCGCCCGAAGCCGTGGAGCAGAGCATCAGCGCCGGCGGCGGCCTCGGCGCGATGCTTCCCGGCGGCCGGAAGGCGCGGCTGTGGGACGCCTATGTCGAACTGCATCGGCGCCTGTCGGAGCGCGCCTCGGAGAATGTCCGTGACCTGTTCGGCCGATCCTTCGCCGAAGGATACGAACGGCGGAAGGACCGTCTCTAGATGGGAGCGAATTCTCCGGAGCGGCGCTTTCTCGCCACGATCTGGCTCTAGACTCAACTACACTCAAGCCGCTGTTACACCGGGGCCACGGTATCGGCCCGGCAGGGGGTGGAATATGAAGGGATCGGGATTCATCGTCGCCATGCTCGCCGCGGTCGCGCTGTCCGGATGCGGAATGTTTGGTGGAGAGGGCGGCGGCACGGTCGTGCCGGTGACGGTCGCGGCCGCGCCCGGCGCCAATCCCGACGCCTCCGGCCGGCCCTCGCCGATCCAGGTGCAGATCTACCAGCTGCGGTCCGGCGCGGCGATCGGGCAGGCCGACTACTTCAAGCTGGCGGAGAATGCGCAGGCGGCGCTCGGCGACACGCTGATCGGCAGCGAGCAGACGGTGGTGGCGCCGGGCAAGAGCCAGACCCTGTCGCTGAAGCTGGATCCCGCCACGCAGCTGATCGGCGTGGCCGCGGGATTCCGCGACATCGACCGCGCCCGGTGGCGCGCCACGGCGCCCGTCGATCCCGGCAGCACCGACCCCATCACGATCTCGGTCGGGGCCGCGGACGTTTCGATCAAGGCCGAGGAATAGGGCGCGATGGCCTGGGACAACAAGGTCGTCTGGTCGGAGGGCATGTTCCTCCGCACCCATCACTTCCAGCAGTTCGACCGCTATGTCGAGAAGCTGGTCCGCGCCCGCGTCGCCGGCCTGTTTCCCCATGGCTGGGGCATCGGCGCCCTGGCCGTCAACCGCGAGCTGCTGACCACCGGCAAATTCGCGATCGGCGCGGCGCACGGCATCCTGGAGGACGGCACCCCCTTCGCGGTGCCGGAGGATGTCGACCACCCGCTGCCCCTAACCGTGCCGGAGGGCACCAAGAACGCGATCGTCTACCTGGCCGTCCCTGTGCGCCAGCCCGGCAACCCGGACATCGACCACGACGAGTCCAACGCCACCGCGCGCTATGCGATCGTCGATTTCGAGGCGACCGACGCCAACGCCTTCTCCCCGGCGGTCGCGTCGCTGCAAGTCGCGCGCCTCAAGCTGCGCTACCTGCTCGAGACCGACGACCGGTCGGGCTATGTCTGCCTCGGGATCGCCCGCATCGTCGAGGTCCGCGCCGACCGGTCGGTGGTGCTGGACAACAAGTACATCCCGCCCTGCCTCGCCTGCGACGCCTCCCCCGCCCTGGCGGGATTCGTGTCCGAGATCCTCGGCCTGCTGCATCATCGGGGCGAGGCGCTGGCCGGCCGGGTGAACGCCTCCGGCACCCGCGGCGTGGCCGAGATCGCCGATTTCCTGCTGCTGCAGCTGGTCAACCGGGCCGAGCCGCTGTTCGCCCATCTCGCGGTGACGCCTGGGATCCACCCCGAGCGGCTGTACGCCGCGATGCTGGAGCTGGCGGGCGAGATCGCCACCTTCACCGGCCGGGACAAGCGGCCGGTCGCCTTCCCGCCCTACCGCCACGACGACCTGCAGCGCTGCTTCCAGGCAGTGATGATCGAGCTGCGCCAGGCCCTGTCGGCCGTGCTGGAGCAGAGCGCGATCCCGATCCCGCTGGAGGAGCGCCGCTACGGCATCCGTGTCGCGCCGATCCACGACCGCGCGCTGCTGGACCAGGCCGCCTTCATTCTGGCGGTCAAGGCCGATGCGCCGGCCGAGACGGTGCGCCGCCATTTCCCGTCCCAGATCAAGATCGGCCCGGTGGAGCAGATCCGGAACCTGGTGAACGCCGCCCTCCCCGGCGTGACCATCCGGCCGCTGCCGGTGGCGCCGCGGCAGCTGCCCTATCATCCGGGTGCGATCTATTTCGAGATGGACCGGAACAGCCGCTACTGGGAGGAGCTGAAGACGTCCGGCGGCATGGCCGTCCATGTCGCCGGCGAGTTCCCGAACCTCCAGCTCGAGTGCTGGGCGATCAAGGCACCGCAGGGATAGGCCCATGGTGGACGACGATCCCTTCGCCGACCCGAAGGACAACGATCGCACGGTAATCCGGCCGCGCCCCGGCGGGCCCCGCCCGGCGGCGGTGGTCAGCGGCAAGGGACCGGCGGAAGGCGACCCGACGCAGACGCCGCGCCCGGCCGGGCCGCGCCCGCGCCTGGCCGCCGGGCTGGCGGAGGACGTCCTGTCCGGGGCGGTGCCGCTGGCCCCGACCGGGGTCAACGCCGTGGTGCAGGCCGCGACGCCGCTGCTGGCGCTGGCGGTGCGGCTGAAGAACCGGGCGGTGCATCGCGATGTGCCGCTGCTGCGCGAGCGGGTGGTGACCGAGATCCGCGCCTTCGAGCGCAACGCCCTGGCCGCCGGCGCCACCGCCGACGCCATCCGGGCCGCCCGCTACGGCCTGTGCGCCACCATCGACGACCTGGTCCTCAACACCCCCTGGGGCAGCCAGAGCCTGTGGACCAAGCAGTCCATGGTCTCGACCTTCTATAACGAGACCTGGGGCGGCGAGCGCTTCTTCGACATCCTCGACCACCTGATGAAGGACCCGGAGCGGACGCTCGACATCCTCGAGCTGTACTATGTCTGCCTCGCCCTCGGCTTCGAGGGCCGGTACCGGGTGGAAGGCCGCGGCCCGGCCCGGCTGGCCGAGATCCGCGATTCCCTCTATCGCGCCATCCACCGTCGGCGGGGCGAGCGGGAATCCGCCCTGTCGCCGCACTGGCTCGGGGTCGTGTCGGAGCGCCGCAAGCTCGGGCGCCTCGTCCCGCTCTGGGTAATCGGGGCCGCCACGGCGGCGATCCTGCTGGCAGCGTTCTTCGGCTTCCAGTGGTTCCTGAACGCCGCGCTGGAGCCGGCGATGGCCGCCACCGCCCAGCTGCCGCCGACCGGGCCGGTGGTGATCGAGCGGCCGGCCCCGATCGAGAAGCCGCCGCCCCAGGTCGTGGTGGTCAAGGAGACCTCCGGCGGCCGGCTCAAGCGCTTCCTGGAACCGGAGATCCGCGAGGGCCTCGTCTCGGTGGAGGAGGACGCGCAGTCCGTCCGCGTGCGGATCAGCGGCAACGGCCTGTTCGCCTCCGCCAGCGACGCTGTGACGCCGGACCGGATGCCGGTCCTGACCCGGATCGGCAACGCGCTGAAGGAGGAGCCCGGACAGGTCGTGATCGAAGGCCACACCGACAACCGGCCGATCCGGAACCTGCGCTTCCCGTCGAACTGGCAACTATCCCAGGCACGGGCCGAATCGGTGCGCAAGATCCTCGACGGCATCGTCCGGGACGACGCCCGCTTCTCGGTCGAGGCCAAGGCCGACACGGTGCCGCTCGCCGTCAACGACACCGAAGAAGGCCGGGCACAGAACCGGCGCATCGAGGTGGTCGTCCTGAAGCCGCAGGGCGGCGGCTGAACCGGCGCGGAACGATAAGAGCCGATGCGAAAGATCCTCTCCGTCCTGACCGCCCGCTGGTTCGTCACGCTGATCGGCGTGCTGCTGCTCGCGACTATCGTCTGGTTCGTCGGGCCGCTGATCGCCGTGGCCGATGTCCGCCCGCTGGAGGAGGCGCTGATCCGGGTCGTGGTGATCGCCGCGATGCTGGTGATCTGGGCCTTCGCCATCGCCTGGTCGATCGTGCGCAGCCGCAGCGCCAATACCAAGCTGGTCGACGACATGGCGGCGGCGCAGGCTGCCGACCCCGGCGGCGCGGCCGAAGAGGAGATCGAGACCATCCGCGGCCGGCTGGCCGAGGCGATGACGGTCCTGCGCAGCACCCGCCTCGGGCGCAAGGGCAGCCGGCGGTGGCTGTACGAGCTGCCCTGGTACATCCTGATCGGTCCGCCGGGGGCCGGCAAGACCACGGCGCTGGTGAATTCCGGCCTCGACTTCCCGCTCGCGGACCGCACCGGGCAGAGCCGCGACGCCCTCCGCGGCATCGGCGGCACCCGCAACTGCGACTGGTGGTTCACCAACGAGGCGGTGCTGATCGACACCGCCGGCCGCTACACCACCCAGGACAGCCACGCGTCGCAGGACGCCGCGGCGTGGAAGGGGTTCCTCGCCCTCCTGAAGCGCAACCGGCCCCGGCAGCCGATCAACGGCGCGCTGATCTGCGTCAGCATCTCCGACATCGCGCTGATGCCGGAGAGCGAGCGGTCGGCGCATGCCCGCGCCGTGCGCCAGCGGCTGCAGGAGCTGACCGACGAGCTCGGGGTCCGCTTCCCGGTCTATGTGCTGTTCACCAAGGCCGACCTCCTGGCCGGCTTCGCCGAGTTCTTCGACGATCTGGGCCGGGAGGAGCGCGAGCAGGTCTGGGGCGCCACCTTCGCCTTCGACGACGGCAAGGGCGAGCAGGGCGTCGTGCAGAATTTCCTGCGCGAGTTCGATGCCCTGGTCGACCGGCTGAACGACCGCGTGATCCGGCGGCTGCACCAGGAGCCCGACATCCGCAACCGCAGCCTGATCTACGGCTTCCCGGCCCAGGTCGCTTCGCTGCGCGAGCCGCTGCAGGAATTCCTGACCGAGGCGTTCCGGCCGAACCGCTACGACACCAGGCCGCTGCTGCGCGGCGCCTATCTCACCAGCGGTACCCAGGAGGGGACGCCGTTCGACCGGCTGATGGGCGCGATGGCGCAGTCCTTCGGCCTGGACCGGCAGCAGATGGCGCCGGCGCAGGGCCGCGGCCGCAGCTATTTCCTGACCGATCTGCTGCGCCGCGTGATCTTCGCCGAGGCCCATGTCGTCTCGACCAATCCGCGGCTGGAGCGGCGGCTGCGCTGGATCCGCTGGGGCGCCGTGGCCGCCGCGCTGATCGCGGTCGTGGCCGGCGTCACGGCCTGGAGCGTCAGCTATCTCGGCAACCGCGCGCTCATCACCTCGGTCACCGACGGGCTGCAGGACTATGCCGGCAAGCTCGGCGACGCCAGGGGGCCGGTGCGCGACTCCGACCTGCGCCCGATCCTGCCGGCGCTGGACTCGCTGCGGGCGGTCCCGACCGGCTATGCGCATCAGGGGGAGGACGTCCCGCTGGCGATGCAGTTCGGCCTGTACCAGGGCGACACGCTGTCCCAAGGCACGATGCAGGGCTACCGGCATGCCCTGAGCAGCCTGCTGTTGCCGCGCCTGGTGCTGCGCCTGGAGGAGATCCTGCGCCGTGTCGACCAGCCTTCCGACCTCGCCTATGTCGCGCTGAAGACCTATCTGATGCTCGGCGGCAGGGCCCCCGGCCTCGACCGTGACACGATCCTGGACTGGCTCCGGGTCGATCTGGCGCAGCGCTATCCGGGCGCGCAGAACACCGCCCTGCGCGACTCCGTCGTCGCCCATGCTGGCGCCATGCTGGAGCGGCCACTGGCCGGCATCGACATCGACGGCAAGCTGGTCGAGCGGGTGCGGACGGTGATCGCGGCGACCCCTCCCGCCCAGCGCGCCTATATGCTGCTGACCGCAGGTCCGGCGGTGCAGTCCCTGCCGCCCTGGACGGTGACCGACAATGCCGGCCCCGAGGCGGCGCGGGTCCTGACCCGGCCGTCCGGCCGCGGCCTGGGCGAGGGCGTGCCGGGCCTGTTCACCTATCGCGGCTTCCACGAGACCGTCCTGCCGGGCATCGAGGAGGCGGCGCGCCTGGTGGCGTCGGAGCGCTGGGTGGTCGACCCGCAGGCGCCGGCCGAGGCGGCCGACGATGCGGCGACGGCGAGGGTCGCCAGCGACGCGCTGCAGCTCTACTACAACGACTACATCTCGGCCTGGAACGCGCTGCTGGCCGATATCCGGATCGTCGATTTCGAGAGCCCGGCGCATGCGGTCGAGACGCTGAACATCCTGTCCGGCCCCAGCTCGCCGCTCGCGGCGCTGCTGCGCGGGGCGGCCAAGGAGACGACACTCACCGCCCCGCCCGCCGGGGAGGCGGCGCCGGGCGGCCAGGAGGCGACCGAGGCGCAGAAGCAGGCGGCGAACACCGCCGGCGCCCAGGTCGAGGCGTCGGCGCAGACCAGGCTGGGGACCGGGGGGCGGCTGGCGACGATGCTGGCCCAGGACTATCTCCGCACCCAGCTCGGCGGTGCCGGCGGCAATGCGAGCGACGCCCCGCCGCCGGGGGCCTATGTGGACGAACGGTTTCGCGACCTGCACGCCTTCGTCCAGGGGCCGAGCGGCGGCCCCTCCCCGCTCGACGACATGATCCGGACCCTGGCCGACGTCTACCGCCAGATGAACCGCAGCGTGATGTCGCCGGGCGCCGGCGGCGCCGCCGCCAATGCCGAGCTCGCGGCGTTGGCGCAGCAGCTGACCGCATCCGCCGGGCGGGCGCCGGAGGCGATGCGCGGCTGGGCGGACCAGATTTCGAAAGCCACCTCCACCGTCACCATCGGCGGGGCCCGGCAGGGGCTGAACGCCGACTGGAACACCACCGGCCGGCCGCTGTGCCAGGCCGCCGTGGCCGGCCGCTATCCCTTCGCCCGCGGCTCGGCCCAGGACGTGAAGCTCGATGATTTCGGCCGCCTTTTCGCCCCCGGCGGGCTGATCGACGGCTTCTTCAGCAAGAATCTCAGCCAGTATGTCGACACGTCGCGCAACCCGTGGCGCTGGGTGAAGCTGAACAATGTCGATCTCGGCATCAAGGAGGGCGTCCTGGCCCAGTTCGAGAAGGCGGCGCGGATCCGTGACGCCTTCTTCCCGCAGGGCGGCGCCCAGCCGAGCGTCGGGCTGGAGATCTCGCCCGTCGACCTGTCGCCCGAAGCTGCGAGCGTGACCCTGGACATCAACGGCCAGGCCGTCACCTACAGCCACGGCCCGGTGCGGCCGATGGCGATGCGCTGGCCCGGAACCGGGGCCGGCCAGGTCCGCGTCTCCTTCACCGGGATCAACGGCGCGCCGAGCGGGGGCATCACGCTGGACGGGCCCTGGGCCCTGTTCCGGCTGGTCGACCGGTCGCGGGTCAGCCGCACCTCGGCCAGTGACCGGTTCCAGTTCACGGTCAGCGACGGCGGCAGCAGTGCCACCTTCG
This sequence comes from Inquilinus limosus, assembly GCF_051487185.1. Classification (GTDB taxonomy): domain Bacteria; phylum Pseudomonadota; class Alphaproteobacteria; order DSM-16000; family Inquilinaceae; genus Inquilinus; species Inquilinus limosus_F. The sequence continues at coordinate 115,965 of NZ_JAHVDK010000022.1, read as the reverse complement.
AGGTCCGGACCGGCAGCGTCCTGTCGCCCTTCACCCTGCCGCAGCTGAGAGACTTCCAATGCCCGCAGGCGTTCTGACGGAAGGGAGCGGGGGCGCTGGCATCTTCGGCAAGCTGCCGTGGCTCGGCGATTTCGTCACCCGCCGGCTGCCGCGCAGCTTCGTCGAACCCTGGGATTCCTGGCTGCAGGCGGGGATGGCGGCAACGCGCGAGACACTGGGCGACGCCTGGCTGGACAGCTTCCTGACCGCGCCGGTCTGGCGCTTCCTGCTGCCGGCGGGCAGCGCCGGGCCGGCGGCGGCCGGCGTGCTGATGCCGAGCGTCGACCGGGTCGGACGCTACTTCCCGCTGACTTTGGCGGTGCCGCTCGACGCCGACCCGCCGCCGGACGCCCCGCTCACGACGGGCCCCTGGTTCGACGCGCTCGAGGACGCCGCCCTGGCCGCCCTCGAAGAATCCGTCGCGGCCGAGGATTGGGAGGCGTCGATCGAGCGGATCGCCCCCTTTCCGGCCATGAACCCGCCGCCCATCGCGGAGATCGGGGCCAGCTGGCGCGCCCAGCCGGTGTCCGGCGCCGGCGGTCTCGGCGCGGCCGTGCTGCGCCTGACGGCGGATCCGGCCGCGCCGCCCCTGGCGCGGTTCTGGACCAATCCCGCGGCCGACGGATGGTGCCTGACCGGGAGCGGCCTGCCGCCGCCGGCCGTCTGGCCGCACGCCTTCATGGCGCCGGCCGCCCAGGCGGAGGCGCCGTGAACCGCTTCCACTTCCATTGCGCCGGCCGGACCAGCACCGGCGCCGTCCGCCGCCACAACGAGGACGCGTTCCTCGCCCGGCCGGAGATCGGGCTGTGGGTCGTCGCCGACGGCATGGGCGGCCACCGCCACGGCGACGAGGCGAGCCGCATGATCGTCGACGCCCTGGCCGACATCCAGCCGCCGGAATCGGGCATCGCCTTCATCAGCGAGGTGCGCGGCCGGCTATCGGCGGTCCACGCCACCCTGCGGGCCGAGGCGACGCGGCGCGGCGGCGTGATCATCGGCTCGACCGCGGTGGTGCTGATGATCCTGGCGAACCGCTTCGTCTGCCTCTGGGCCGGGGACAGCCGCCTCTATCTCCTGCGCGACCGCCAGCTGTGGCAGATCACGCGCGACCATTCCTATGTGCAGGAGCTGATCGACAGCGGCGTGCTGTCGCCGGAGGACGCGCAGCGGCATCCGCAGGCCAATGTGATCACGCGCGCAGTCGGCGCCTCGGAGACGCTGGAGTTCGACATGGAGCGGAGCGTCGTCCTCGACGGCGACGTCTTCCTCCTGTGCACCGACGGGCTGACCCGGGTGGTGTCCGACGGCGAGATCGCGAACATGCTTGACGCCATGCCGCCCGAGCAGGCGGCGAACGGGCTGATCGACCTGGCCCTCGGCCGCGGCGCCCCGGATAACGTGACTGTCATCGCCCTCGCCTGCCGGGACGATGGGGAGCGGACCATCCCGCCTGGACGACTGACCATGGTGCAACCGTGACCACGGACTGGAGATCCGAGGGCGCGCCGCCGGACCCGACGCGCATCACCGCCACCGACCGCGGCCATGGGAACGGGAACGGCGCGGCGTCCGCCGGGCTGCAGCCGGGCACCGTTCTCCTCCACACCTATCGCGTCGTGCGGCTGATCAACCGCGGCGGCATGGGCGAGATCTACCAGGCCGAGCACATCGACCAGCAGACCCAGCACGCGATCAAGGTGATCCTGCCGGAGCTGGTCGGCGACGAGTCCATCGTCACGCTGTTCCTGCGCGAGGCCGAGGCCCTGCGCAAGATCCGGCACCCGGCCATCGTCGGCTATGACGGGCTGTTCCGGGACGCCACCGGCCGGCTGCATCTGGTGATGGAGTATGTCGAGGGGCCGTCGCTGCGCGACCGCCTGGCCGGCGGGCCGCTGACGCCCGAGGAGATCGGGCGGCTGCGCAACCGCATCGCCGCCGGGCTGGCCGAGGCGCATGAGCGCGGCATCTTCCACCGCGACGTGTCGCCGGACAACGTGATCCTGGAGCACGGCCGGCTCGAGGCCGCGAAGGTGATCGATTTCGGCATCGCCAAGCTGGCGGATACGGGCATGCGCACCGTGGTCGGCGACAGCTTCGCCGGCAAGATGTCCTGGGCGTCGCCGGAGCAGGTCGGCCTGTTCGGCGGCCAGATCGACGCCCGGTCCGACATCTACAGCCTCGGCCTCGTCCTCGCCGCCGCCGCCCGCGGCCGCGCGCTGGACATGGGCCAGACGATGATGGCGACGATCGAGGCCCGGAAGACGGTGCCGGCGCTCGATGGCGTGCCGCCCAGCCTGGTCGGCCAGATCGCCCGGATGCTCGCCCCGGATCCGCTCGACCGGCCGCAATCCATGCGCGAGCTGATCGCTGTGGCGCCGCCGCCGGCCCCGCCCCCGGTCCCGGTCCGGCGGACATCGCGGCCGTGGCTGTGGCTGACCGCAGCCCCCTTGGCGCTGCTCGCCGTGGCCGGCGGCGGCTGGTGGCTGGCCAGCGAGGCCGGCCTGACCCAGGGGCTGTTCACGCCGTCGCCCCCGCCTCCGCAGCCCCAGCCGCCGTCGCCGTCCCCGCCGCCGGCCAAGGCCGAGGAGCCGACCCAGCCGCCGTCTCCTCCACCGCCGCCGGCGAAGATCGAGGGACCGACCGCTCCGCCGCCTCCGCCGCCACCGCAGCCGATTGATGCCGCGGACACGCCCCTTACCGGCCCGCTTCCGCAGCCCACCCCGGCCGCGCTGCAGCAGATCGTGAAGCTCTCTCCCGACGAGATCTTCAAGGTCGGCCAGCGCTTCCTGACCGAACGGAGCGACGCCGATACGGCGCTGGCGCTGTGGCTGCAGGCGTCGCGCGGCGGCAGCGGCGAGGCCGCCTTCGCCATCGCCCGCTTCTACGATCCCGCGACCTGGAACCAGGGCCCGCATCCCTTCACCGCACCCAATCCGAGCAAGGCCCGCGAGTATTATACGCTCGCCCTGCAGCGGGGGGTCGCGGCGGCCCGCGCGCCGCTCGACGCCCTCGGTCCGTCCGGAACGACGCCATGAGACGATTCCGCCTCCCCGCCGTTGCCGCCCTGCTCGCGGTTCTCTGCACCTGGAGCCCTGCCTTCTCCCAGGATCCGGCGGCAGCCGCGCGCAAGCCGCTGCTGATGGAGGGCACGACGACGCTGTGGCAGCGCGTGCTGACCCGGCCCGGGGCCCGCCTGGCCAGCGCGCCGGGCGGCACGCCGACCGGGGCCGAGCTGCCGCCGCTGTCGATGCTGTTCGTCTATGCCAGGGCGCCAAGCGACGACGGCGTGGCGCTCGAGGTCGGCACCGCCGCCGACGGCAAGACGCTGGGCTGGATCCCGGCTGCCCAGGCGATCGACTGGAAGCAGACCCTGGTCGTCGCCTTCACCAATCCGGTGAACCGCAACCGGTCGCTGTTCTTCAAGGCGTCCGAGCCGCTTCTGTCGCTGATGGAGGACCAGGACGCCGCCGCCAAGTCCGCGGCCCTGCGCCAGGAGGCGGAGTCCGGCACCCTGCCGGCGAGCAGCCCGCTCGCCTCGATCGAGCCGCCGCGCTGGATCGACCCGGCCAAGACCTTCTATCTGCTGCCGATCCTGAACTGGACCGAGGGCTATTTCGCCTCCGGCTTCGCCGGCCTGGCCCTGCAGGTCGCCGCGACCTCGCTGCAGGAGACGCCGGACCAGCCGGCGACCAGCGCGGCACCGGATCTGGGCGGCATGGCAAAGGTCATGGAGGGCTACCGCGCCGGCGTTGTCTTCGTCGTCGACACCTCGCTGTCGATGGATCCCTACATCGCCCGCACCCGCGACACCATCGCCGCGCTGACCGACAAGCTGGCGGCGTCGAAGATCGGCGACAAGCTGAGCTTCGGGCTGGTCGGCTTCCGCGACGTGATGCCGGACGGCAGCCCGGACGGCTACATCTCGAAGATCTTCGCCAGCCTGGCGGACGGGCGCGACCGCGCCTCCTTCCTGAAGCGGCTGGCCGCGGCGGAAGCCTCGAAGAACGACAATCTCGACTTCGGGGAAGACGCCTTCGCCGGGATCAAGGCCGCCCTCGACGACATCGACTGGACCGGCGTCGCCGGCCGCTTCGTCGTCCTGGTGACCGACGCCAGCCCGCGGCGCGCCAACGATCCCTATTCCTCGACCCGGCTTGACCCCGACCAGATGCGGCTGCTGGCCGAGTCGAAGGGTGCGGCGCTGCTGACCATCCATCTCGAGACCCCGGCCGGCCAGGACGACCACGCTGCCGCCACCGACGCCTACACGGCGATGACGGCCTATCCGAATGTCGGCAGCCTCTACTTCCCGGTGGAGGGTGGCGACCTGCGGTCCTTCGGCACGGTGATCGACCGCATCGCCGACATCATGGTCCAGCAGATGGAAGCGGCGGCCGCGGGCCGGGTGGCCGAATCCCAGGGCGATGCTGACGACGGCGGCACCTCTGGCCCGTCGGTTGTCCCGGGCGCCGCCGGGCCGGCCGATCCCTTCGCCCGCGCCGGGCTGGTCGGGCGCGCCATGCAGCTGGCCTATCTCGGCCGGACCGAAGGCGGCCGGCCGCCGCGTCTGTTCTCGGCCTGGATCTCCGACCGCGACCTCGCCGACCCGGCGCTCAAGGCGCTCGACGTCCGCGTGCTGATCACCAAGAACCAGCTGTCGGACCTGCAGGCGACGCTGCGGACGATCATCGACGCCGGCGAGGTCACCGCCATCGCCCCGAACGACTTCTTCCGCCAGCTGCGCAGCGCTGCGGCGACCATGGCCCGGCGGCCGGAGGGGGTGGCCCGGGAGGAGGCGCGGCGCCTGGTCGATCTCGGCCTGATCGGCGAGTATCTCGACGGGCTGCCCTATCGCAGCCGGATCATGGAGCTGACCGAGGACGACTGGCTGTCCTGGAGCTTCGGCCAGCAGCGCCAGTTCCTGGACGATCTTGAGGCGAAGGTCGCGCTGTACCAGCAGATCTACGACAACAACGATCTCTGGATCGCGCTCGACGGCGACCGCGGCGGCGGCGAGGCCGTCTACCCGATCGCGCTCGACGCCCTGCCATGAGCGGCTGGGGGGCGGAGAACGTCTACACGCTGCGCGACGTCACGCTGCGTCGCGGCACCGGCGCGGCCGTCTTCGAGCTGGTCGTCAGCAGCGTGGTGATCCCGCGCGGCGAGGTGCTGTTCCTGACCGGCCAGTCCGGCTCGGGCAAGTCGACCCTGCTCGACCTCCTCGCCGGCACCCTGGCGCCGGACCGGGCCGGGACTTTCGAGCTGCGCGCCGCCGGCGGCGGCGCCGCTGATCTGGCGGCGCTGTGGCGCGCCGGGCGCCAGAACGCGCTGGCGGCGCTGCGCGCCCGCAGCATCGGCTATGTGCTGCAGACCGGCGGCTTGCTACCCTATCTGACCGTGGCCGAGAACATCGCGCTGACCGCCCGGATCGCGGGACGCACCGACGCCGCGCATCTGCGCGACCTGGCGCAGCGGCTCGGCCTGACCCGGCTGCTGGGCCTGCCGCCGGGCCGGCTGTCGGTCGGGGAGCGGCAGCGCGTCGCCATCGCCCGGGCCCTTGCCCATCGCCCCGACATCCTGCTGGCGGACGAACCGACGGCGTCGCTCGACCCGCCCACCGCAGACCAGGTCTTCGGGCTGCTGCTCGAGACCGTGGAGCGGCTGCGGACCACCGCGATCATCGCCTCGCACGACTGGTCGCGGGCCGACGGGCGGCGCCGGATCGGCCATTCCCTGCGGCGCGAGGACGACGCCGTTCGCGCCTATTTCTGGACCTGAGCCATGACCGGACGGATCGCGCTGGCGGCACGCCTGGCCACCCGGGATTTCGGCCATGACTGGCGCATCGCGCTGTGCCAGGTGCTGGGCCTCGCCGCCGTGCTGGCGCCGCTCTTGGTGCTGTTCGGCCTGCGCTTCGGCCTGATCGACACGATGGCGCAGCGGCTGATCGAGGATCCCCGCAACCGCGAGATCGCCCCGGCCGGGAGCGGCCGCTTCGACGCCGCCTTCTTCCGCGAGGTCGCCGCCCGGCCGGATGTCGCGTTCGTGGTGCCGGCGACCCGGTCGATCGCGGCGACCTTCACCCGCCTGCAGGCCGCCGACGGCGCCGGCCGCCCGCTGTCCGGCGTGGCCCTGCTGCCGAGCGGACCCGGCGACCCGCTGCTGGGGACCGCCGAGCCGCCGGCGGGCGACCGGGTGGTGCTTAGCCGCCGGCTGGCCGCGGCCCTCGGCGTCGGCCCGGGCGGCCGGCTGATGGCGGAGATCACCCGGCAGCGTGACGGCCGGATCGAAGGGCAGAAGATCGAGCTGACGGTGGCGGACGTCACTGACGCGCCGGTGACGCCGGCCGAGGCGGCGCTGGTGCCGCTCGACCTGCTGGTGGCGACCGAGGATTGGCGCGACGGCCTGGCCGTCAGCGGCCGCGGCTGGACCGGGGCCCCGCCGCCGACGGCCGAGCGGGTCTTCGCCCGGTTCCGGCTCTATAGCCGTTCGATCTACGACGTGGCCGCGGTCGAGGCCAGCCTGCGTGGCCGCGACGTCGAGGTCCGCACCGCCGCGGTCGAGATCGCGCAGATGCAGTCGCTGGACCGCAATCTCGGCATCGCCTTCTGGCTGATCGCGGGCTGCGGTGCGATCGGCTATCTCGTCTCGCTCGCCGCCGGGCTGCGCAGCCATGTCGAGCGCAAGCGGCGGGATCTGGCGCTGCTGCGCCTGATCGGCCTGCCGACGCGCTCGCTGGTCGCGTTCCCGATCACCCAGGCGATGCTGATCGCGGTGCTGGGCCTGATCCTGGCCGCGATCGCCTTCCTGGCCGCCGCCGCCCTGCTCAACGCCATCTTCGCCGATGGGCTGCAGCCGGGAGAGCAGATCTGCCGGCTGCTGCCGGTCCACTTCGCCGCGGCGGCGGCGGCGACCGTCGCCGCGGCGCTGCTGTCGGCCAGTTGGGGCGGCCTGCTCGCCGCCCGGATCCAACCCTCCGAGGGGCTGCGCGATGTCTGACCGACGCCGCATCCCCGTCGCCACCTGACCGGCCTCTCATGCGCAGGTGGTCGACCATCGGCCTGGCTTTCGTCCTGGCGGCGGCCGCCGGGCTGCTGGTGGCCGTGCACCTGTCCAACCAGAGGCTGGCGGACGCCGCCCGGACGGCGCTGACCGCGGCCCAGGCGGCCGTTCCCGACGCCGCCGCGGCACCGGAGGATCCGGCCGCCGCGCTGCCGGCCCTCAACGCGCTGGACGCCTCGCCGCTGGCCGGACGGGATCCCGAATGGTGGCGCCGGGCCAGCCTCAACGCCCCGCGCCTCGACGATCTCGCGGCCGAGACCGCCCGGCTCGACCGCGACCTGCTGCGCGATGCCTTCCTGCGACGGTTCGCGGCCCGCATCCTGCACCGTATCGACCGTCCCGACATCGAGCCGGAACTGGCCTTCGAGGGGCTGAAGGCGGTGCTTGCGCTCGGCGGCGCGGGGCCGCGCCAGGACGCCCTGATCCGCCTCTGGGCGACGGTCGACTGGTCGCTGACCGAGCCGGAGCAGCGCGACCGCCTGCTGCAGATCCTGGACCGTGCCCTGGCCGCCGAGCCCCGCCTGACGCCCGCGATCGACGGGGAGGCGGTCGAACGCATCCGCGGCCGTCTGCGCCAGGCGCCGCTGTCGGCCCGGGCCTATGCCGCGATCCGGACCTCGGACGCGGCGCAGGCCCTGCCGGCATTCCGGGCGGATCTGGCCCTGGGCCGTGAGAGCTGGGTGGTGACCCGCCGGTCGGGCGCATCGCTGGCCACGCCGATTCCGGGACTGCTGACGGCGGACGGCTTCCATCGCGTCGTCGTCCCGGCCCTCGCCGATCTGTCAGGCTCGCTGCAGGCCGATGCCTGGGTGCTGGGCGACGACAACCGGCCGGAGCAGTCCGGCCGGGCCCTGACCGCGGCCGTGCTGGCCCTCTATCTCGCCGATGTCGCCCGGGCCTGGGACGAGTTGCTCGACGACCTCGAGCTGGCGCCCAGCCGCGCCGATCCGGAGAGCGCCGCCCGCATGGTCGGGGCCCTGGCGACACAGCAGGGGCCGCTGCTGCGCCTCGCCCTCGCCGCCCGCGCAGCGACGCTGTTCGATCGGGCCGCCGGCGCCGAGGCCGACAGGCTCGCCGCCCTGGCCGAGGCGCTCGGCGGCAGGCGGCCCTGGGCCGAGATCGACCGGCGCTACGCCTGGCTGCTCGCCACGGAGGGCGGCGACCTGTCGGGCTTCTCCGCCCTGGTCGAGGCGACGCGCCCCTTCCTCGACCGCGCCGGCAGCCTGCCGGCCGATCGCACCCCGGCGGCGGGAGGCTTCGATTGAGCCCGGAGGCGCCCCTTCCGGGCCCGGAGGCCTGCCGGGCCGGGATGGCCGGCGCCCCCTTCGTTCTCGGCCGCCCGGAGCTCGGGCTCTGGGCCCTGGTCGCGCCGGAGGCGGGCGCCGCCGGGCGCGCGGACGCCACGGCGCTGCTGCGGGACCTGGCCGGCCTCGACCCGCCCGCGGCCCAGTCGGATCTCGCCCGCCTGCTGCGCCGCCGGATCGAGCAGGAGGCTCTTCGGGCCGGCCATCGCCTGCGGTCGCACGGCCGCGCGGACGGCCTCGCGATCATGGTCGCGCTGGTCCGCCCGCCGCATCTCCTGTCCCTGCGGCTGGGCGGGTGCGGTCTCTACGGCTTCGGTCCCGGCGGCGCCGCGGCAATCCCCTTCGACCCGCCCGAGGACGGCCCCACGGGATCGGGACCTCGCGTCCAGACCCTGCGCACGCGCCTGAAGGCCGGCGAGCGCCTGATCCTGGCCTCGCCCGGCCTGGAAGCCGTGCTGCGCGACCGCGGCGCGGGAACCGTCCTGGCCGGCCTGCCGCCGGACGCCGCGGCGCGGTTTCTGGTCCAGCGCGCCGCCGCGGCCGGCCGGCCTGACGATGCGGCGATCGTGCTGTCGCTGCCGCCGTTGGTCGAGGCGGCGGAGGAGCCTCCGGCGTCGCGGCCCATGCCGGCTCCTCCGCCCGAGCCCCTGAGCCGGTCCACCCTGCCTCCCGCCGTCCCTCCCGTCGCCGCCGACCGGGCATCGCCGGCGCTGATCGCCGGGGTGGCCGCGCTCACCCTGATCACGGCCACGGTTGTCGGCCTGATCCTGCTGCGCCCGCCCGCGGCGCCGCAGCCGGAGGAGCGGATCGAGACCGCCCCGGCCATCCCCGACGCGACCATCTCCGCCCTCGACCTGTCGCCGGGCGATCTCGCCGCCGCCGACCGGCGCCTGGCCCAGACCGTGCGCCTGGCGGTGGCGGTGACGGCGCTCGACCGCGCCCTGGCCGCGATGGAGCTGCCGGCCACGCCCGGCGCCGCCCCGGCCCAGCCGTTCGCCCCGGCCGCGCTCGACGCGCGGGCGAAGATCCTGGCCGGCCGGCTGCCCGGACTGCCGCTATCCACGCCGCTGCGGGGCGACTATCGCTTGTCCAGCCCATTCGGCTATCGCGTCCATCCGATCACCGGGCTGTCGCTGCTGCACGCCGGTCTCGACATGGCGGCCCCGATGGGCACGCCGATCTTCGCCACCGGCAACGGCAAGGTGGTGCGCGCCGGGCTGGCCGGAGGCTACGGCAACCTGGTCGAGATCCAGCATGCCGACGGCCTGGTCACCCGCTACGCCCATATGCTGTCGATCGCGGTCAATGCCGGAGAAGAGGTCACGGCGGCGACGGTGGTGGGGACGCTGGGGTCGACCGGCGCCTCCACCGGCCCGCATCTGCATTACGAGGTGCGGCGCGGCGAGACGCCGGTGGACCCGATGCCGTTCCTCGAGGCCGGCCAGACCCTGAAGGCCATCCTGGCAGCCGCCATCCGCCGGTAGATCCGGAGCCTCCGATCAGAGCGGCTGGGACAGGTCGCCGACGATCTCCGACATCGCATCGATGCGGCCGCTGAGCTGGGCGATCTCGCCGTCCAGCGCCCGCACCTGCGACCGCTCCTGGGCGGACGCCGCCTTCTGGCTGAAGCTGTTGCGGGCCTCGGACAAGATGTCCCGGTTCTTCTTGGTGCCGTCGACCGCCTGCTGCATCACCTGCCGGTCGGTACGGACCGAGGCGAGCGCGGCATCCAGCTGCGCCTGGGTGGCGGTGCCGCTGCGCACGCCCTTGCGCAGGCGGGCCAGCTCACGCTTGTGCTCGTCCAGCACGGTCTGCATGGTCCCGACCAGGTCGCGCGCCTGCTGGTTCTTGACCTTGGCGTCCGCGATCACGGAATCGAGCTGGTCCTCCGCCGACGCATACTCCTTCTGCTTCTGGGCGACGTAGCTCCCGGCCAGGCCGCCGATCGCGGCGCCGGCCCCGGCGGCGATGAGGTAGTCCGTGGTGTCCACCCTGGCGCCGGCGAGGTCGGCGATGGCCATGCCGAGCCCGCCCAGGGCCGCCCCGACCACGGCGCCCTCGACGATGGTCCGGGTCGAGATCTCGGCCTCCTGCCGCAGCTTGGCCTGGGCCTGGGTGCTGGGCGGCGGCAGCGAACCGGAGCCACCCGACCCGCCCGAGCCGACGCAGCCTGCCAGGGTCAGGGTCGTCATCAGCATTACGGCGATCTTCTTCACGGCGCCCCCCTGCGATATCGCGGACGGAATCGAATTCGCAGATCAGAGTCCCATGGCCACCGTGACGGCTCCGTGAAACGAGCGCGGCGCGACGGACCGGCCGCGTTCGGCCGGTGTCCGGAGATGGTCGCAGATTGGGTGGATTCCCCCTTTCAGCGCGATCATAGCACGGCGATCCACCACGCGGCGATGGCGGGTCGGGGCGAAGCGGTCGCGACCCTCTACCAGCCGTTGAAGCGGGGCCAATGGGCCAATGGCGCGGTAGGGTCGGCCGGTAGCACCTCGTAGCCCGCGAACTGGGCGGCCGTGGCACAGGCATGGTTGGGCAGGATGCGGAGCCGGGTGCCCAGCGGCAGGTCCGGCAGCGTGGCGCTGCTGCCGGGCCGCAGCGCGACGATGCCGTGCTCCTGGTTTGCCGACGTGACGATGAGGTCGTCCAGAACGCGCCCTTCGATGTCGCAGACGACACCATAGCCTTGATCCACCGCCTGGTTCGCGGTGCCGCGGTCGCGCGACAGCGCCATCCAGCCGGCGTCCACCATGATCCAGCCGCGCTTCTTCTGGTGCCCGATCACCGTGGTCAGCACCGAGAGCGCGATGTCGTCGGGCGTGCAGACGCCGATGCCGGCCATCACCAGATCGAAGAAGACATAGACGCCGGCGCGCACTTCCGTGACGCCGGACAGATAGCGGGCGAAGTGGGCGGTGGGTGTCGAGCCCACGCTGACCACCGGGCAGGGCAGATCGGAGGCCCGCAGCGCCTCCGCGGCGGCAACGGCCGCGAACCGCTCGCGTTCGGCGAAGGCGGCCAGAGCCTCGGCCCCCACCGCGCCGTAGCTTTCGCCGGCATGGGTGACGACACCCCGCAAGGCGGCACCTTGCTCCTGCAGGATTCGCCCGATCGCAACCACGGCGGGATCATCGGGCGGCAGACCCGAGCGATGGCCGTCCGAGTCGATCTCGATCAGGGCCGGGATGGCCTCTCCGGCCTGGCGCGAGGCCTTGGCCACCGCTCTGGCCTGTTCCGGCGAGTCCAGCACGATGGACAGGTCGCAGCCCGTGGCACGCAGGGCGAGCACGCGGGACAGTTTCTGCGGCGCGATGCCGACGGCGTAGAGGATGTCCCGCACGCCCGCCGACGCGAACACCTCCGCTTCCTTCAGGGTGGAGACGGTGGCCGGGCCGTGCCCGCGGGACAACACGCGTCGAGCGGCCTCCACGGATTTCACCGTCTTCAGGTGCGGCCGGAGTGCAACGCCCAGCCCGTCGAGGTGGCGGCGCAGCCGGGAGACGTTCCGCAGCATGCGCGCTTCATCGAGGATCAGGCTTGGGGTGGGCAGGGAACCGAGAGTGTGGGCAGCGATCATCGCTGTGTGGGGCCTGTCAGTGATCTCGATCCGGACTCTAACTGACCCGTCATTCAGGCGCTATTTAACAGCCCTGCAGGCTGGATTAAGCTGGAACTTCATGATCACGTCCCACGACCTCGCGTTCTTCGGCATCGTCAGCGCTGCCCCGTCGCTGGCAGCAGCGGCGCGGACGCTGGATGTGACGCCGCCGGCGGTGACCCAGCGATTGCGGCAGTTGGAGCAGCGGCTGGGCGTGCGGCTGCTGGAGCGCACCAGCCGTCGGCTGCACCTGACCGCGGAAGGCCAATTGCTGGCCCGGCGCGGCGCCGAGATCCTGGCCGAGATGGAGAAGATCACGGAGGAATTGGCCGAGCGCCGTGGGGTGGTGACCGGGCATTTGCGGGTGGCCGCACCCTTCGGGTTCGGTCGGCGGCATGTCGCGCCGGCGATGGCAACGCTGCGCGAGCGACACCCGGAGTTGAAGCTGACCCTGTCCCTGTTCGAGGATCCGGTGAGCCTGCGCAGCGATGCCTGGGACGTGCTGATCCATGTCGGTCCGCTGACCGATTCCACCCTGACGCTGCATCGGCTGGCCCCCAACCGCCGCATCCTCTGTGCGGCGCCGTCCTACCTGGAGCGGCACGGCGCGCCGGATCGGCCGGAGGATCTGCGCCGCCATGCCTGCGCCGTCATTCGGGAAGACCAGGCCGATGTCACCTTATGGCGCTTCAGCCATGAGGAGGAGCCGCCGATCACCTTGCGCATCCAACCGGCGATGAGCAGCAATGACGGCACCGTCATCAAGCAATGGGGGCTGGCCGGGCTAGGCATCATCATCCGCTCGGAATGGGATATCGCCGAGGATCTGCACCAGGGCCGTCTCGTGCCGCTGCTGCCGAGGTGGGGGCTGCCGGTTGCCGATGTCGTGGCCCTGTTGGGAGCCCGAGGCGGGCGGGTGGCGCGCACCGCCCGCTTCCTGGAAATCCTGAAGCAGACGTTTCAGCCCGTGCCGTGGCGGGATGTCCCCTCAGGGCTGCATGATGCGCCGGCGGGCAGGTCCATGGCGACCAGGACGCGATCCCGTCACCTCGGAGCAGCGGCGGCTACAGGCCCCTCGTCCAGACGTCTTCCTCGGTGAGGCGGTTGAGCAGCGGCTCCCCCGCGCGGAAGCGGTGGAGGTTCTCGATGATGACGTCCAGCGACCGTTCGGTTCTGCCGGGCAGCGCGGCCGTGAAATGGGGCGTGATCAGCAGGTTGGGCGTATCCCAGATGGGATCGTCGGCGGCCGGCGGTTCGGGATCGGTGACATCCAGCCCGGCGCCGGCGAGCCGCCCCTCCTTCAGGGCCGCGATCAGGGCCGTCTGGTCGATGACGCCGCCCCGCGAGAGATTGACGATGATGGCGCCCCTCTTCATGCGCCGGAGGGCCCGGTCGTCGATCAGGTGGTAGGTCGCGTCCGACAAGTTGACGACGAGGGCGAGGATGTCGGCCTCGTCGAGGATCGGATCGATCGTTTCGCCCCGATCCGCCGAGAACATCCGGTCGACGCCGGGCGGGTTCGGCAGATCGCGGCGGCGATAACCGAGCACCCGCATCCCGAAGGCCTTCGCACGCGTGGCGAGCTCCCGCCCCGTATGGCCCATCCCGATGATCCCGATGGTCCTGCCATAAAGGGCGCGCAGGCTCCTCATCTCAGGCGTGCGGAGCCATTCGTGCCGCTTCTGGGCTTCGTAGACATCCGGATAGCGGTAGGTCAGCATCAGGCTGAACATCAGCACGTGTTCGGCCAGCGCCGGACCGGAGCGCCCTGCGGAACCGGTCACGATCAGGCCGCGTTCGAAGACCTCCGGACGGGCGGATCGTGTGAGCCCGGCATGGTCGCAATGGACCCATCTGAGCCTGGGCGCCGCCAGATACCGTTGGTCGAGATCGCCGGCGAGGATGGCGATCTCGGCCTCCTTCAGCGCGGCCTCGACGGCCGCCGCGTCCTGTGACGAGACGGCGATCAGGCGGTCCGGTCCGACCGCTTCCACCAGTCGATTCCAATGCGCGCCCTTGAAGGGCGTTTCGGTGTCGACCATCACCGCCCGTTCGGCCATGTCCTTCCTCCGGTTCGTGTCGGATGGACCGCAGTCCGCATCTACCTTGAATTATAAATGCTACATAACAAAATCGATATTGTGTGCGATACATGATTTGTCGCCCTTGACAGCTTTCTCGGTCCTGTCGTTCAGAGCCGGCGTCTGCTAGGAATGGGTCGCGATGACAGGTGAGGTGGCCTTGGACGGGATCGATCCCAGCGCCCAGACGGATGAGCCCGATAGCCAGGTGAGGCGGCCTCGCGGCCGGCCGCGCAAGGGGACGCCGGCCGCGCCGAAGCCGCCGAAGCGCGAGCCCGGATACGGGCGGCTGCAGCAGCTCTTGCGCGACGATATCCTCGAAGGCCGCATTCCGGCCGGCTCGCGCCTCAAGGTCAGCGAGATCGCCGCGCGCTACGCCACCAGCACCAACCCCGCGCGTGAGGCGCTGCAGGGCCTCGAGGGCGAAGGCCTCGTCATCATCAGCCCCAACCGGGGCGCGCGCGTCCGCGTCATCGACGAGGATTTCCTCCGCAACATCTTCGACATACGCGACCTGATCGAGCCCTATCTCGTGCGCGGCTTCGCCGAATTCGCCCGCGCCGAGGACATCGCCTCGCTGGAGGCGCTACAGCAGGCCTGCCAGGACGCCGTCGACGCAGCCGACTACCCCGCCTACCACCGCGCCAACGTCGCCTTCCACGATTTCATGATGGAGCAGCACCACAATATCGAAGCGGTGCAGCTGATGAAGCGGCACAGCGCCTGGATCCGGGCGCTTTCGCGCCAGAACCCGCTGACGCTCGCCCATATGCGGCGCTCCATCGCGGAGCATTGGGAGGTCGTGGACGCGGTCCGCCGGGGCGATCCGGATGCCGCGGCGGCCGCGATCGCGCGGCACATCTCCAATTCCCGCGCGGTGTTTCTCGGACGTATGAGGCGCGATCGCGCCCAGCGATAGGGGTATCCATCGGTTGCGGAAACCGGCCGTTCACACATGAATAAATATCGATCCCACATAATCTAGATTTTTTTCTTCACAATCCACCATCGTCTGTTCTAGTCTTCCTGCCATCACGACGGCCACACGCGCACCCGGCAGAGACTCTGGGGGCCGAAGCGGGCCGCGCCGGAGGGAGGACATTGCGCGTGGCCCTCGAGCACACCAGCGGCAGGAACGGATCGCTCTTCGCCGGGACCCTGTCCAGGCCGCGGCGGCGCAGGCGTGCGGCGCGGCCGCAATACGAGGCCTATCTCTTCCTGCTGCCATGGTTCACGGGCCTCTTCATCCTGACCGCCGGCCCGCTCGCGGCCTCGCTCTATCTGTCCTTCACCGATTTCGACCTGCTCGGCAGCCCGTCATGGATCGGGCTCACCAACTACATCGACCTCTTCACCTATGACCCGCGCTATCTCGGCGCATTCAAGGTGACGTTCATCTATGTCTTCCTGGGCGTGCCGCTGCACCTCGCCTTCGCGCTGCTGGTTGCGATCCTCCTGAACCAGAAGGTCCGGGCGCTCGGCGTCTTCCGCGGGATCTACTACCTGCCGTCGCTGCTCGGCGGCAGCGTCGCCGTCGCCGTCATGTGGCGCCAGCTCTTCGGCGATGCCGGCGTCGTCAACCAGCTCATCGGCCTCTTCGGCATCGACGCGCCGAACTGGATCTCGAATCCGCGATACGCGCTCTACACGCTGATCCTGCTGCACGCCTGGCAGTTCGGGTCGGCGATGGTCATCTTCCTCGCCGGGCTGAAACAGGTGCCGCAGGAGCTCTACGACGCCGCGGAAATCGACGGCGCCGGCCGCTGGAAGCAGTTCCGGCACATCACCCTGCCGATGATCACGCCGGTGATCTTCTTCAACCTGGTCATGGGAATCATCCATTCCTTCCAGGCCTTTACCTCCGCCTACATCGTCAGCGGCGGCACCGGCGGCCCGTCGGACTCGACCCTCTTCTACACGCTGTACCTGTACCAGGAGGGATTCACGAACTTCCACATGGGCTACGCCTCGGCGATGGCCTGGGTTCTGCTTGTCGTGATCGCCTTCTTCACGGCGCTCAACTTCGCCTTTTCGCGGCGTTGGGTCTTCTACGGGGATCAATGACGATGGTTTCGCTTGAGCTCGGCCTCGGGCCGAAAGGCATCGTCGGACAGGCGCGGCGGGGACGGGCGGGATGGGGCGTCTATGCCGTGCTCGTGATCGGCGCTCTCGTGATGATCTATCCGCTCGTCTGGATGGTCTTGAGCTCGCTCAAGTCCGATCAGGAGATCTTCTCGAACCCGGCGGCGCTGCCGACACAATTCGATCTCGACAACTACATGGCGGGGTGGACGGCCACCGAGCCCAGCTTCACCCGCTACTTCCTCAATTCCTTTGCCATCTGTCTCGGTGCGGTGATCGGCAACGTGTTCGCCTGCTCGCTGGCGGCCTTCGCCTTCGCCAGGCTGAGATTTCCGCTGAAGGGCGTGCTGTTCACCATCATGCTCCTGACGCTGATGCTGCCGTCGCACGCCCTCCTCGTTCCGCAATACGTCCTCTATGTCGGCCTCGACTGGGTGAACACCTATCTTCCCCTTATCGTGCCGAAATTCCTGGCGACGGATGCGTTCTTCATCTTCCTGATGGTGCAGTTCATCCGGACGATTCCGCGCGAGCTCGACGAGGCGGCGACGATCGACGGCTGCGGAAGTTTCGCGCTGTTCCGGCACATCATCTTCCCCCTGCTGCGGCCGGCGATCATCACGACGATCATCTTCACCTTCATCTGGACCTATAACGACTTCTTCTCGCAGCTCATCTACCTGACCTCGCCGGAGTCGCTCACGGTGCCGGTCGCGCTGCGCAGCCTCGTCGACACCTCCGGCGGCGCCTATGCGCAGCTGCTGGCGATGTCGGTCCTCAGCCTGGTCCCGACCTTCGTCGTCTTTCTCGTCTTCCAGCGCCGGCTCGTGGAGGGGATCAGCACGTCTGGAATCAAGGGATAGGCCGGCGCTTCCGCCGCATGCCCATCCGTCCACGCAGGGCACGCCGCCGAGAACGGCGAGGCCCGAAACAAGGGAGGAGGACTACCGAGATGGCCACGATCAACACCGCGATGAGCCGACGGGCGCTGCTCCTCGGCGGCGCCGCGCTCGGCGGGTTCGCCGCCCTGGGCAGCATGGCGGCGAGGGCTGAGACCGGGCCGGTCCGCTTCGGCATCTTCGGCAATGCCCAGAAGCTCGAGATCCGCAGCCGCTCGATCGCCAAGTACAACGAGCTTCACCCCGACACCCCCGTCACCTTCGAGGGCGTGCCGAGCGCCTCTTGGCCGGACAAGATCGCGGCCATGGTCGCCGGCGGCAATGCGCCCGATGTCATCACGCTCGGCGTCGCCGACATGGTGCAATATGCCTCCCGTGGCGCGCTCGACCCGCTCGACCCCTTCGTCCCGGCCCTGTTCCGCGCCGATCTGTTCGACACGACGGTGCTCGATCTCGGCCGGGTTGGCGGCAAGATCTACGGCGTGCCGATCGCCGTCAGCATCCAGGGCCTCGCCTGCAACCTGTCCGCGCTGCAGCGCCTCGGCATGGGCGAGCCGCCGGCCGCATGGACTTATGAGGAGTTCGCAAAGTTCTGCGCAGACATCCATCGCGCCGACCCGCAGCTCTATGGCAGCCACGACGGCGCCGCGAGGCTCGATACTTTCCAGATGTATCTGATGAGCCAGGGCCGGTCGCTCTACGACGGAAAGAGGCTGGCCGTCACCGCCGACGATGTCGCCCAGTGGCTCGATTACTGGGACAGGATGCGCAAGAGCGGCGGCGCGGTGCCGGCCGACCTCCAGGCGCCGTTCACCGGCACGGAGTGGCCGAACAGCCCGCTCGTCAAGGGCAAGGCGGTCTTCGCCTCGATCGCCTCGCAGGATCTCGCCGGCGGCTACCAGGCGCTCACGAAGGACACGCTCTCGATCACGACGCCGCCCTCGGCCGGCGCCGAAGCGAGTCCCGGCTACTATCCGCAGCCGACGAGCTCGCTCTGCCTCTACGCCAAGAGCGGGAACAAGGAAGCGGCCGTCAAGGTCATCGACTGGTTCGTGAGCGATCCGGAGTCGGCGAAGATTCTCGGGCTCATCAGCGGACCGCCCGCCTCGAAGCCCGCGCTTCAGGCGGTACTGGAGCTCGAGGACCTCGCGCCGGTCGACGAGCGCGTCCTCAAATACAGCCAGGCCGCGCTCGCCAGGGCGCTGCCGGCGCCCCCGCCGCAGAAGGCCGGACGCGCCATCGAAGACCTGATGCGCCGGGTGAACGAGGACGTCGGCTTCGGCAAGTCCTCGGTCCAGGAGGCCGCCCAGGCCTTCGTCGATCAAGGCCATGCCCTGATGCGGCGGGCGTGAGCCCGGCCGCCTGAACCGAGCCCACACAGGAGACGTCCCCGATGCCCCTCGATCGTGAAGCGACACCCGCCGTCGAAGCCCCCGGAGACCGCTCCGGCGGCTGGTGGCGCCAGCCCTTCTCGGTGTTCCAGACCAATCTTCAGGAAGTCGATGCGGTCATGGATGTCGAGAAGACGCTGGACGTCATCGAGGACTACGGCGCCGACACGTGGCTGATCAACACGGGGGGCATCGCGTCCTTCTATCCGACGGAGCTGCCGTTCCAGACGCGCAGCCCGTTCCTCGCCGACCGGCCGTCGGGGGACCTGATCGGCGATGCCGTGGCGGCAGCGCACCACCGCGGCATCCGGGTGCTCTCGCGTCTCGATTTCTCCAAGGTCTCCGCGCGCATCGCGCGCGAGCACCCGGACTGGCTCTTCGTCTCGCCGACCGGAAAGCCACAGATCTACAACACGCTCTTCAGCACCTGCCCGTCGGCCGACTATTACCAGCACCGATCGCTCGACATTCTCGACGAGATCATCGGCCGCTATCCGGTCGACGGTTTCTTCTTCAACTGGTTCGGCTTCTCCGAGCGCGACTACAGCCGCGTCTATCACGGGGTCTGCCACTGTGCGAAATGCCGGGAGGGCTTCAGCGCCTTCAGCAACGGACAGGAGCTGCCGGACGGGCCGGGGTCGCCGACCTATCCCGACTGGCTCAAGTTCTCGAGCCAGGTGATCAGGACGCTGACCTGGAGGATCGCCAATCACATCACGACGCGGCGGCCCGACGCCGCCCTCGTGCTCGGCCGCGGCGCGCCGATCGTCTACCACGAGGCGAACAACGCCTTCGGCCGCGAGCTGTGGCATCACAATACGTCGGAATGGGTCAGCGCGCATGTGACGGCGATGCCCGAGATCGCGCTGATGGTGAACTCCGTGTCCTTCGTCGACATGCCCTACCGGATGGCGGGTGAGCAGCCGGAGCATTTCGCGCAGTATCTGCTGCAGGCGATCGCGCGCGGCGGCAATCCGTCGACCTACATCATGGGCGCGCCCGGCCGCATCCCTTACGCCAATCTGGCCTATTCGAGCCAGATCACGAAGTTCCACCGCAAGCATCGCGATCTCTATGCCCGGCTGAAACCGGCCGCGAGCATCGCGCTCGTGCGGCCGGATCGGCTGAGAAGCGCCAGCCCCGGCTACACGGAAGCGGTCGAGGAGTTCCGCGGCCTCTACACGGCGCTGCAGGAGAAGCATCTCTCCTTTGACGTCCTTGCGGTCGAGCTCATCGGCAAAATGGCCCAGGAAAATGCGCTCGAGCGCTACGCGCTCATCATCCTGCCCGATCTCGGCGCGCTCGGCCGGCAGACCGCCGAAGCGCTCGACGCCTTCGTCCGCAAAGGCGGGAACCTCGTGCTGACCGGCGGCAGCGGCGTGGCCGAGGACGGCGGCATCGAGCTCGCCACCAGCCCGGCCCTGATGCGCGTCGGTGCGCCGAAATCCGGCGACGAGCTCTGGTCGACCTATGTCGCCGGCAGCGAGCAGCCGGAGATCGGGAATTATCGCTATGCGCCGCCTATCATCCCGGTCTATGGCAGCTATGCCCGCTTCGTCTGGAAGCCCGGCGTGGAGAAGCTCGGCAGGCTCCTGCCGCAGGCTCCCTTCGGGCCGCCGGAGAAGTGCTACGGCCATGCGGCCAGCGACGATCCCGATGTCGTCCGGCTCGCGGGCCGGGGCAAGGTCGTCCAGATCCCCTGGACGATCGGCCGGACCTATCGCGAGTTCGGCACCACCCAGGTGCGCGATCACTTCCTCGATGCCGTCAGGCCGCTCACCAGGCAGCGGCTCTTTGCCGAGCTGCCGGAGCAGGTCGAGCTGATCCTCGGCCGCGACGATGAGCACTTGGTCGTGCATCTCATCAACCAGTCGGGCGCCCGGCGAAAGTCGTTCGGGCCGCATCTGACGATCACGGGCGGGCGGCTTCGGCTGAAGGGGGCAGGCACGTCCCGAGAACCGGAGCTGCTCGTGTCGGGAGAGGCTGCGACGGTCCGGGAAGCGAATGGCGATCTCCTGATCGACCTGCCGCCGCTCGAGCTCTTCGAGGTGATCCGAATCAAGGCAGATGGGTGAGCGCGGCCCTGCGGGCGAACCGACCGGTTGGAGTCTCAACCAATACCATTGGCCTTTGAGATCGACTCTTCGGTCCCTTCCCCGTCATGGCGAGGCGCGGAGCGCCGTGGCCATCCAGAGGCCGGTGCCGCTGGGTGGCCACGCCCCCCAATAGGCGTAAGGGGCGGGGCTCGCCATGACGGGTCAATATTTCGGCCCCCAATCTAAGTCAGCCGGACCACCAGAGCGTCCCGCGGTGGGACCACCACCTCAGCATCCTGGACCCGGGCGCCCTCGCCCGCCCAATGCGTCTTGCCGATAGCGAGCGTCCCGTGTCGGGCGGCGAGCGCAACGGTCGAGCGCTGGGTCTCGCGCGTCGGGTTCACCACCCAGAGCACCCTGCCCCCTTCGCCCTCATGAAGCCTGGCCTGCATCGCGGCGTTCGAGAGCCGCACATGCTGCTGCTTGCCGGTCCAGGCGAAGACTTCGGCAAAATAGCTCCGGTTCGCCGCGCCTGAGGTTCGGAAGTAGCCGACCCCCGGGTGGGTGCCGACCAGCAGCGTCCGCCCGCGGCCATGAGTGCTCTCGACCACAGCGATCCGCCCGTCGGCAAACCGGCCGCGCTCGGTCCCGCCCGCGAGCGTATAGCTCTGCAGGAACCCGCCGCCCGTGACGGTCTGGCCGGCATAGGCGAAGCGGATGCGGTCGCCGATGTCGGGCATGAATTCGACCTCGTGCTCTTGCGCCCCGAAGACGCGGTCGAGCCCGTGGTTCGGCTGCACCGTGCCCACCTTGCCGCGATCGCCGAAATAGCCGATGCAGGCCTCGCTGATCAGCGCGCCGCCCGCTTCCACCCATCGGGCAAGCCTCTCCGCATGCGCCGCCGTCAGCATGATCGGGTATGGCGCGTAGATGGTGCCGTAGGCGTCGATATCATCGATATGCACCCAGTCCGCCTGGATGCCGTTGTCGAAGAAGCCGCGATAGGCGCCCCACATCGCCTCGGCGTAGGTTTCCGGGCAGTGGCGGTGGTTGAGCAGGTGGTCCCAGGCCTGCGCCTCTGGGATGACCAGGAGGCCGATATCGCCCTTCAGCGGCCGCGCCGCGAACAGCTCCTTCTGCTCCGGCGCGTTCGCCCATCTGGCGATGGCGCTCGCCATGTCCGAGCGCGGCGTGCGCGAGCCATCCATCGCGTAGGAGCCGAAGGCGCCGAACAGCGGGCCGTCGAGCAGCGGCCGCCAGCGCAGGTTCAGGACGCCGGTCGCGCCGGCGGCGAAGGACGTCATCGTCCAGACCCGGATGTCCTCGGGCTCGGCAACCCGACCGTCCTCCTTGTCGCGGCCGAGCACCTGCGGCTGCAGCCAGAGCGGCCCGCCCTGGCGCTCCGCATGCCAGAAGGGTTTGCCGCGGGATGCGGCACGCGTGAGATCCGCGCCGTAGAAATTGCGCCAGGGCTGGTTGCCCTTGCGCGCCGGGACCCAGGTCATGCCGTAGATCTCGACCTTCGAGGCCGCCAGCCAGTCGTCGCAGCCATTCGCCGCCATGCTCGGGATGGCGCCGGCGATCCCGTGCGCCGCGATCAGGCAGTCCTGGTCCACCGAGCGGATCGTGTCGATGCGCCACTGCATCTGGCTGTAGAAGTTGTCCCGCCTGAATTCGAGCCAGTCGAGCCCTTCCGGATAGGCGGCGATCTCAGCCGGCGGCTCGATATCCTCCCACTCGGCATAGGAGTAGCGGTGCCAGGCCCGGGCGAGCGTTTCTAGATCGCCGTATTTATGCTTCAGCCATTCGCGATAGGCGGCCTTGGCATAATCCGAATAATCGACGTCGGCCGCGTAGTTGACCTCGTTCCAGACGTCGTAGCCGAGCAGCGCCGGATGCCCCTTGTAGCGGGCGGCCAGCGCCTTCAGGAAGTTGCCGGCGGCGTCCTTCACCTCGGGGCAGTTCATGGTCAGGGCACCCGCCCCGCCGCCATTGTTCGCGAAACCGCCCACGGCAGCGCTGACGCCCATGTTCGAGGTGAGCGGACGCCCGTCCATGCGGATCTGCCGCGCATGGGCGAATTTGCGATAGGCCCAGTCGGGGACGGTGTGGGTGAGCTCGGCGATGATGCTCTTGATGCCGTGCTCGGCCGCGAGGTCCATCTGCCGGTCATAGTCGTCCCAGTCGTAGACGCCGGGCCGGCGCTCGATGACGCTCCACATGAACCAGTGGCGGAAGACGTTGAGCCCGTCCTCCGCGGCTGTCCTGTAGTCCCGTTCCCAGTCCTCCCGCGGCGGGTTGGACTTTCTGAAGTAGACCGCTCCGAAGGGGATCTGCGGGACCTTGTCCGTCGGCATGTGAGTGCTCCTTCCGCGCAATATTGTCCTGTCGGCGGACGCGCCGCGCCCACCGCCTGATCGCCAGCGTGGTGGACTCCCGGGCTAGCCCGTTTCGCCGGCCAGCGCCTCAAGGGTCAGGATAAGGCCCGAATGATCCTTCTCGCCCGCGCCCATGGCGATCGCGGCGTTCATGAGCTGCTGCGTCGCCGCGGTGTTGGGCAGCATCAGGTCGAGCGCCTTGGCCGCGTCGATCGCCAGCGTCAGGTCCTTCCGGTGCAGCCGGATGCGGAAACCCGGATCGAAGCTGCGCCTGATCATGCGCTCGCCGTGCAGTTCGAGGATTCGGGAGGTGGCGAGCCCGCCCATCAGCGCCTCGCGCACCTTCGCGACATCGGCGCCCGCCTTCTTCGCGAACAGCAGCCCCTCCGCCACGGCCTGGATGGTCAGCGCCACGACGATCTGGTTCGCGACCTTGGCCGTCTGCCCGTCGCCGGTGCCGCCGACGAGCGTGATGGTCTTGCCCATCGTCGCGAAGATCGGCTTTGCGCGTCCGAAGACCTCCGCCTTGCCGCCGACCATGATGGTGAGCGAGGCATTCCTGGCGCCCACCTCGCCGCCCGAGACCGGAGCGTCGAGATAGTCGCAGCCGAGCGTCTCGATCCTGGCCGCGAAGTCCTTCGTCGCCACCGGCGAGATGGAGCTCATGTCGATCACGAGCTTGCCGGGCCTCAAACCGGAGGCGACGCCCTCCGCCCCGAACAGCACCTGCTCGACATCGGTCGTGTCGGGGACCATGAGGATGATCACGTCCGACTGTTCGGCGACGGCCCGCGGGCTCTCGGCGGCCACGCCGCCCCTCTCGACCAGGTGGCGCGACGGCTCCTTGACCCGGTGGAGGAACAGCAGATGGCCGGCATCGATCAGATGGCCGGCCATGGGCCGCCCCATCACGCCCAGCCCGATGAATCCGATCCTCATCGGCTTCCTCCGCAATGTTGTCCAACCCTCTTCGGCATGGCGTCCTCAGGCGACGAAACGGGTGCGGTGCATCATCCGCTTCCGGCGCGGATCGGGGCTCGGCACGGCCGAGATCAGGCTCCGGGTGTAGGGCTCGCGCGGCGCGGTGCAGATCTCTTCGGCCGGGCCCATCTCGACGAGACGCCCGCGATGCATGACCGCGACCCGGTCGCAGAAGTAGCGGACGACGGAGATGTCGTGCGAGATGAAGACGAAGCTCAGGCTGAGCCGTCTCTGGAGCTCGAGCAGCAGGTCGAGAATCTGCGAGCGGATCGAGACGTCGAGCGCGGCGGTCGCCTCGTCGGCGATGACGATGCGCGGGTCGAGCGCGAGCGCGCGGGCGATGCCGATGCGCTGCCGCTGCCCGCCTGAAAAGGCATGCGGATAGCGCTCCATGGCGAGCGGATCGAGGCCGACCAGCTCCATCAGCTCGGCGACCCGCTTCGTCAGGGCGGCCCCCCGCGCCGTCCCGCTCACATGGAGAGGATCGCCGATGATCTGCTTGACTGTCATGCGCGGGTTCAGCGACGCGAACGGGTCCTGGAACACCAGCCGCACGTCGCGGTGGAAGATCTTGAGCCCATGCTTGCCGAGCGCCGTGACCTCGACCGGCCGCCGCTCGCCGTCGATATAGGTGATGCGGCCGGCGCTGGGCTCGATCGTCCGCAGGATCAGCCGGCCGAGCGTGGTCTTGCCGGAGCCGCTTTCGCCGACGATGCCGAGATTTTCCCCCGGAAAGAGATCGAGGCTGACATCATCGACCGCCGTGATGGCATGGTCGCCGCGGCCATAGACCTTCGACACGTTGCGCAGCGACAGCACCGGCGCCGTCTCTCCCGGCGCGGCGCCCGCCGGCCTCGTAAGCGCGCGCCGGCTCTCCTCCAGCTTCATCGTCGAATGGAGCAGCGCGCGGGTGTAGGGGTGCCTCGCGTCGTGGAAGATGGCGTCGGCGCTGCCCCGCTCGACGATGCGGCCGTAATGCATCACCGCGACCTCGTCGGCGATCTCGGCGACCAGGCCCATGTCGTGCGTGATCAGCAGCATCGCCATGCCGCGGCTGTCCTGCAGCCGCTTGATGAGATCGAGGATCTCCGCCTGGGTGGTCACGTCGAGCGCCGTCGTCGGCTCGTCGGCGATGAGGATGTCGGGATTGCAGGCGAGCGCCATGGCGATCATCGCCCGCTGCCGCATGCCGCCTGAGAACTCGAAGGTGTAGCGGTCGACCATCCTGTCGGGATGGGGAATCTCGACCTGCCGCAGCAGGTCGATGGCCGCGTTGCGCGCGGCCCGCTTGCCGAGCCTGCGGTGGAGCCGCAGCGCCTCCACGATCTGGGAGCCGATCGTGTGCACGGGCGAGAGCGAGCTCATCGGCTCCTGAAAGATGAGGCCGATCCGCCCTCCGCGGATCTTCAGGAGGTCCGGGCTGCGCTCGTTGAGTCGGGCGATGTCGATCTCGCCGTCCTTGCCCCGCAGCAGGATGCGTCCGCCGGCGATCCGACCGTTGCGGTCGATGATGCGCAGCAGCGCCCGCGCCGTCACGCTCTTGCCCGAGCCGCTTTCGCCCACGAGGCAGAGCGTCCTGCCGCGCTTCAACTCGAAGCTCACCTCCCGCGCCGCGTGGAGGATATGGGTGCGCAGGCTGAAATCGAGGCTGAGCTGTTCGACCCGCAGCACCACTTCGGCGTCGGCGGCGGCCGCGGCGGGTCGTTCCGCTGTCATGAGTCCCATCGCGGCCCCGGTCATGAGTCGTAGGGGTCGGCAGCGTCGCGCATGCCGTCGCCGAGGAAGTTGAAGGCGAGCACGGCGAGCACCACGGCGCCCGCCGGCCAAACCAGGAGCCAGGGGGCGCCGGCGATGGTGCGCACGTTCTGCGCCTCCTGCAGCAGCACGCCCCAGGACACGACCGGCGGCTTCAGCCCGATGCCGAGGAAGGACAGCGCCGTCTCCGCCACGATCATGGTGGGCACGGCGAGCGTCACCACCGCGAGGATGTGGCTGGTGAGCGAGGGCAGGATGTGCCGGAAGATGAGCCGGCGCTCGCTCGACCCGTCCAGCCGCGCGGCGGTGACGAAATCTTCGCCCCGCAAGGCATAGAACCGGCCGCGCACCTCGCGCGCGAGCCCGGTCCAGCCGAACAGCGAGACGATGAGCGTGATGATGAAATAGACCTGGAGCGGCGACCAGGTGAGTGGGATGGCGGCCGCGAGCCCCAGCCAGAGCGGGATGGTGGGCATCGCGCTGATCACCTCGATGACGCGCTGGATCACCATGTCCACCGCCCCGCCGTAGAAGCCGGAGAGGCTGCCGAGCGTGACGCCGAGGAGCAGGCTGATGCAGACGCCGACGAGCCCGATCGACATGGAGACGCGGGTGCCGTGGATCAGCCGGCTCAGCATGTCGCGGCCGAGCTTGTCGGTGCCGAGCAGATACATGGTGTCGCCCGGCCGCAGAGGCCCGATGAGATGCCGGTCCAGGGGGATCAGGCCCCACAGCCGGTAGGCCGGGCCTTTCACGAAGATGCCGATGGGCACCACCTTGGCCTCGTCCACCACATAACTGCGGCGGAGCGACGCCTGGTCCACCTGCATGGAATAGCCGGTCACATGGGGCAGGAAACGCGAGCTGCCGTCGGGCTCGGTCACGAAGAACCGGATCTTCTGCGGTGGCGCATTGGTGAATTGCGGCCGCGCGGCACTGGGCAGCGCCGGCGCCAGGAACTCCGCAAAGGCGCCGATGAGATAGAGCGCGAGGATGACGATGCCCGAAGCCACCGCCAGCTTGTTGCGGGCGAAGCGCCTCCAGATCAGTGCCCACTGCCCGGCGGCGGCGATCTCGCTGCCGTTGGTCCCGGGCTTCAGGAGGGTGATGGCGGGTCCCGTCTCCGCCGGCCCGTCGATGAAGATGTGCTCGCTCATCAGGTGAACCGGATTCTGGGATCGAGCAGCGCGAGGAGGATGTCGGAGACCAGCATCCCGATCAGCGTCAGCACGCCCATCAGGAGGATGAAGCTGCCGGCCAGATACATGTCCTGCGAGATCAGGGCCCTGAGAAGGAGTGGCCCGGCCGTGGGCAGGTTGAGCACGATCGCGGTGATGGTCACCCCGGAAATCAGCTCCGGCAGCACCCAGCCGATCGCGGAGACGAAGGGGTTCAGCGCGATACGCACCGGATATTTCACCACCACCTTGTATTCGGGCAGGCCCTTCGCCTTGGCCGTGACGACGTAAGGCTTGTTGAGCTCGTCGCTGAGATTGGCGCGCAGGATGCGGATCAACGCCGCGGTGCCGTTCGTGCCGATGACGATGACCGGAATCCAGAGATGCGACATGAGGTCGAGGAATTTCGCCCAGGACCACGGCGCATCGGCATATTCCGGCGAGTACAGCCCGCCGACGCTCTGGCCGAAGTATTTGTAGGAGAGATACATCAGCGTCAGCGCCAGGATGAAGTTCGGCACTGCAAGTCCGAGGAATCCGAGCAAAGTGAAGCTGTAGTCGCCGATCGAATGGCGGCGCACGGCCGAATAGATGCCGATCGGCAGCGAGACGGCCCAGACGAAGAGCAGCGAGGCGATGGAGATCGCCAGCGTCGAGCCCATCCGCTCCCAGATCAGATCGGCGACCGGCCGGTTCCATTCGAAGGAATAGCCGAAATCGCCGCGGAACAGGATGCCGCTCATCCACTTCCCGTACTGCACCCAGACCGGATCGTCGAAGCCGTAGATCTCCCTGAGCCGCGCCAACTGCGCCGGATCCACGTTCTGGCCGGAGTCCGTCATCATGGCGATCATCGAGGTGAGATAGTCGCCCGGCGGAAGCTGGATGATGAGGAACGCGATGATCGACATGCCGAACAGGGTCGGGACCATGTAGATCAGGCGTTTGATGACATAACGCAGCATGTCCGCCCGCGCCCCTCCCTCTCCTTGTTCACGCCCAGGTGATGTGCACCACCTCGACCAGGTCGATCCCCGGCACGGTCACGATCACGCGTGCGCCTTCCAACCGGGCGTCGGCTTTCGCACCGGCCACGAGCAATCTCGCAGCGGAGAAGGAGCGGTCCTCGGGGATCGCCACCGAGACCTCCTGCCGCCCCACGGGATGGATCTCCCGCGTCGGGCCTTTCATCATCATCGGATTGGTGAGGTTCTGCAGCGCGACCGCGAGCTCGCCCTCGGCCTCGCGCACGGCGATATCCAGCACCGCCTGCCCCTTGACCTCGACATCCGGCCGCTTGCCGAGCGCCCAGCGCACGGCGTTCGCGATCAGCCGCTGATGGTCGGCGGTCAGCACCTCCCAGAAGATCCGGCCGATGTTCCAGGGGATGTAGACGGTGCGCCCCCCATCCGGGTGCCGGCGCGCCACGACCGCGGCGCCGTTCGGCGCCTCGCGCGGATAGACCTCCTCCATCGGCAGGTCCGGGAAATCCGGCACATACAGGAACGGTATCTCGGCGTCGGCCGCCGCCTCGACGGCGATCAGATGCGTGCCGCCGATGATGCGCTCCGCCCCCTCGTAGCCCTCCGAAATCGGATGGCTGCCGTTGAGCGCCACATAGCTGTTCTGGACCGGCCCCCTGGATGGCTTCGTCATCCTGACGCCGAGAAGGCCGCCCAGCGCCAGGGTCCCGCGCGGGCGGTTGTTCTCGTCGCGTGTCGAGGTCTCATAGGCCGCGACCACGCTGCCGCCGCGGGCCACATAGGCCTCCAGCGCGGCGCATTGCGCGTCGGAGAGGCAGGTCGCGTTGGCGAGGATCACGACCTTGAACCGGTCGAGCCGCTCGGGCGTCATCGCCTGGTCCGACAGCATCTCGAAGGGCAGCTTCTCCTCGACCAGCGCCTGGTAGAAGCCGAGATCGTCGGCCTCCGCCTCCTTGCGCGTCTCCGGCCCATGGTGGCGCAGGGTGGTGGCCGGATCGAGGATGGCGATTTCCGCCGCCGGCCTGGTCGCCGCAAACACCGGCTCCAGCACGGCGTGCAGGCCGAAGCTCTCGACGACCGGCTCGACCCAGCGCTTGTCGGGCACCACGCCGTTGAATTTCGTGAACCAGGGCAGCATGCCCTGCACCACGCCGTCGAGCATCCATGACCGGATCTCCGGGCCGGTCGTCACCGCATCCTTCCAGCGGTACTTCTCCTCGGGCCCGATGGAGGTGATGAGGACCGCCGGCCGCTCGCGGAAGGTCGCCCGCATGCGCTTGCCGTTGCGGCCCGACATCCAGATCGGCTCGGTGCCGCGCCGGCCCTGATCGTCGACGACGAGGAACGGGCAGTGCCGTTCGATCAACGTCAGATCGAACTCCATCAGCGACGCGCCGCCCATATTGGGAATGAAGCTGGTGTTCGGCTTGATCGCCTTCATCGCCTCGTCCCATTCGACGACGAGGCGGCTCAGCACCGCGCGCCGCCAGGCCGCCCAGGCCATCCAGGCCGGATCCTCGGGATCGGCGTCGAGCGGCAGGTCGTGGCCGGACGCGTCGCGGAAATTCCGCCGGCAGGTGTCGCAGTAGCAGATGCCATGCCCCTGCCAGCGATTGGCGAAGATCGCGTCGATGTCGTAGTCGCGCGTGATCTCCCGCAGCACTTCGGGCATGAACTTGAAGTTGTAGTCGCTGTAGGCGCAGGTCACCCAGACGCTCGGATAGGCCCAGTGGCGACGCTTCCGGCCCTCCCTGTCGACCGCGATCCATTCCGGATGGGCGTCGGCCGCGTCCTGGTGGATGGCGTGCGGATCGACGCGCGCCATGACATGCATGCCTAGGCGCCGGGCGCCCTCGACCAACACGCCGAAGGGGTCGGTGTCGCCCAGATATCGGCTCACATAATGGAACGGCACCTTCGACGGGTAATAGGCGATGTAGCCCCCGGCGCTGAGACAGGTCGCATTCGACTTGCTGCGCCGGAACAGGTCGATCCAGAACTCCGGGTCGAAGCGGACGGGATCGTCCTCGGCGAGGGTGAGCTGCGTCCAGCGCGTCGCCGACCTGTACCAGTCGGCTGTCCTCAGGCCTCCGGCCGATGGCGCAACGGTCTGCAGCATGTCTCGCTCTCTGTTGTCGATCGAGGGGAGCCGGGGCCGATCAGGCCTTGAAGAACTGCTCCGGCCGGGCCGGGCCGGGGGTCGGCCAGCCGAAGGAGTTCGGCATCGTCTTCGGCACGTTGACCATGGTGGTCTTGACGATGCCGTAGCCGTCCGGCGGCAGGCTGACGCCGAAGGTCATGAACAGATCCGCCGCATTCTCCAGGATCTGCCGCATCAGCGTCTTCTGCTGCTCGGGATCGGCGGTGGCGAGCAGCTTCCGGTAGAGGTCCTGCTGCGCCTTCACCTGCGGCGGCGGCTCGATCGCGTCCGGATTCTTCGGATCGAGATAGTAGAGCGACCAGCCGGGGGCATAGAGCGAGTTGGTCGGGAAGGGCACGAAGTACCGCGCATCGAGCATGGCGGCGACGCCGCTGTTCGCCCCGAACTGATGCGCCGTCGCGTCGAAGTCGCGCCCGCGGCGGACCCGCGTCTCCCAGAGGGAGCGGTCCATGCTGCGCACCTGCGCATCGATGCCCACGGCCCGGAACATCGGAACCGCCAGCTGGAACATGTCGAGGAAGGTGGTGCGGGTCTGGTCGAGCTCGAAGATGATCGTCACCCGCCGGCCGTTCTCGTCGAGCCGGTAGCCGTCCCCGTCCTTGTCGGGGATGATCTTGTCCAGCATCGCATTGGCGGTGTCCGGATCATATTGCGTGAAATCCTTCGCCAGCCGCTCGACATAGAGCGGATCCTCAGGCCGGATCGAGGCCTGCGCCGGCTCGCCCTGCCCCACGAACACCGCATCGATCAGCGCCTGCCGGTCGACGGCGATCGAGAGCGCCTGGCGGAACTCCTTGGTGTTGAACAGCTTGTTCTTGACCGGGTCGGTGTGGTTGAGGTTGAGCTGGAAGACCATCACATTGGCGGCGGTCTCCTTCAGCGTGTAGAAGCCGTAGCCGCCCTTCTCCTGGCCATCGAACAGGACCGGCTTGTTCGCCGGGGTGGCGATGTACTGGTCCATCATGTCGATCTCGCCCTGCAGCACCTTCAGCAGCAGGACTTCGGGATCGGCCACCATCTGGTAGACGATGCGGTCGAAATAGGGGAGCTGCGTGCCCTCCGGATCGACCTTGAAGTAATAGGGGTTGCGGACCGCCAGCGCCTGTTCGGTGTTCTGCCCGGGCGCCACCGTGAACATCCAGGCGTTGAGCGTCGGCCGGCTGGGGTTCTGGAAGAAGGTGTTGTCGTCGACGAAACCGATCTCGCGCTGGAACAGCGCGATCCAGCTCTCCAGCCCCCGCTCTTTGGCCAGCTTGTCGGCGTCCGGGTTGTATCGGATGTGGAATTGCTGGAGATAGTGCTTCGGTGCGCGCGTCAGCTGGTCCTGCTGCGCCCAGGCGAGGTTCTGCACGAAGAATCCATTCGGCGACGGGAAGACGACCTTGAACGTCGTCTCATCGATCACTTCGATCCGGGCGGGCTTGCCATTGGCGTACCACCAGGTGTTGCCGCCGGTATTGGTGTCCTTGTCGGTGAAGAAGGCGTCGTACCAGAACTGCACATCCTCGGTCGTGAAGGGGTGTCCGTCCGACCATTTGTGGCCCTTGCGCAGGCGGAAGGTGTATTCGGTGGCGTCGGCATTGACGTCCCAGGACTCGGCCACGTTCTCGATCAGCCCCGACCAGTCCGGGTTGAAGCGGACGAGCGGCTCGTACCCCTGATACCGCACCACCATGGAGAGCGACCCGCCGCCCACCAGCGCGTGCTTCCAGTCGCCACCCTGCTGACCCGGGCGCTCGAAAGGGGTGATGACCAGCGGGTTTGCCGGCAGTCGCTGCGCGACGGGAGGCAGCGTGCCGGCATCGACCTGCCCCTTCAGAAAGGCGGATTCCTTGAGATCCGCGGCACGGACGAATCTGGGCAGTGCGAGCGATCCGGCGACAGCAGAACTGGCGGCGATGAAAGCCCTGCGGCTCAACCTCACCATCTCGATGTCTCCTCCCCGTCCGGCCGGTTATGATTGGCCGTGACAGGTTGAAGGCTTGCATGTGCCGTTTTGTTAGGTAAAGCGTTATGTTCCAGAAATTTTGGAACCGTGCGCCCGGCATTCATGCTCGGATACGGATGGCCTTTCCTGCCTGCGAAGGAATCACAGAGGCCGGCGCAAAACTTTTTGTAGCGTTATGCGCCGGTGCTAGAAGGGACCGGCTGAGAACAAGGATCAGCAATGGCCAAGGTCACATTGGCGATCATCGCCCAGCGCACGGGCCTGTCGAAATTCGCCGTGTCGCGCTCCCTGTCCGGCAAGAGCGGAGTGTCCGAGGAGACGCGCCGTCGCGTGCAGGAGGTGGCTGCCGAGCTCGGCTACACGCGCCCGAGCCCTGAGCCGGAGCCGCTCACCCTGGGCGTGATCTTCCACGACACCGATCTGATCAACAGCGAGCTTCACCTGCTGATCCAGAATGGCGCCCAGTCCGAGGCGCAAAGGCTGGGCTACCGCCTCAACATGCGCTGGACCCACCAGGCCGATGAAATCGAGGCCTTCGTGCGCTCCTGCGCCGGCGCGGTTCTCGTCGGGCCGCATGGCCGCGACAGCCTTGCCCGCGCCTATGCGCTCGGCAGGCCGATCGTGCGCCAGGGCTGGCTCGAGCCGCTCGAGCAGGCGGACCATGTCGGCGGCACCGATCACGAGGCGGGCTCCGCCGTCGCCAACTATCTCCTGGCCCTCGGACACCGCCGCATCGCCTATGTCCACGGGACACCCGGCTACCGCGGCCGTGTCGAGCGTTTCTATGGCTTGCGGGAGGTCCTGGAGAAACACGACGACGTGGAGTTCCGCGAGATGAAGTTCGATGCGGAGACGCGCTTCACCGAGCATCTGCGCGCCGCGCATGCGGAGGGCTTTCGCCCCACCGCCTTCTTCTGCGCCCATGACGGGCTGGCGCTGACGGTGATGTCCGAACTTCTGCGGCTCGGCTACCGCATTCCGGAAGACGCATCGATCGTGGGCTTCGGCGACTACTCCGCCGCGACCCAGATCTCGCCGCAGCTGACCACCGTCAAGGTCTTCGGCCAGCAGATGGGGGCCGCCTGCGTGCGCCTGCTCGACGACCGGATCAACGGACGCATTCCGCCCGACATCTCCCTGCGCGTGCACATCACGAGCCGAATCATCGAGCGCGCCTCCTGCGGTCCGACGAAAACGCCGGAGATCGCAGCCCCCGCGGTGTCGGCCGACTGAGAGCGCCTGGAAAGCCCCGCATCCCCCATTTAGGGGATGCGCTGGCCGAGGCGGCCTGCGACACTCATCGACCAAGGATCTGTGAATACAGGGTTTGGACGATTTCTCGATACAGCCGCGGTTCGCCTCGGGTTCTTTTGTCTAGAACGGAGAAGCCATATGAACCGGCACACTGCTCTGACTGGACGAGAATACAAGCCGTTGCTCGACCGGCGCGATAGTCTCACTTCAAAGCGCAGTGACAGAGCAGATTAGAATATAATTTTAGACAATTGCCTTATTTCGTTAGCCATATATATTTACCAATTGACGTAGCTTCCTATTCTGAGCTAATATAAACGCTAGTATTCAAAGTAATCTTAATCCCAATCATCGGCCATAGGAATAGCTGGGGCGATAGCGTCCTTCAATTTGATGTAACAGGCGGCCGCTGCAACCGACGGACAACCCGTTGAGGGAGGGGCAATATGCCGACCGTGGTCAGTTATCCCGGCGTATATGTCGAAGAGATTTCAAGCGGCGTACGCACCATCACAGGCGTCGCCACATCGATCACCGCCTTCATCGGACGAACGCGCCGCGGGCCACCCAACGACCCGGTCCGGGTGCAGAGCTTCGCCGAGTTCGAGCGGAGCTTCGGCGGCCTCTGGTCGGAATCGACCCTCGGCTATGCCGTCGCCCAGTTCTTCCAGAACGGCGGCGGCGATGCGCTGATCGTCCGCGTTGCCGGCAGCGGCGGAAAGGCGTCGGAAGCCTCGGTCAGCAAATTGATTCCCGGCGCGGCGGACTCGCCGGCGACGGGCACCCTGACGCTGGTCGCGGCCAGCGCCGGCACCTGGGGCGACTCCCTGCGGGCGCGCATCGAGCCGGTCTCCGGCGCCGACGACACGGTCTTCAATCTCACCGTCCTCGACGGCCAGACCGGCACAACCGAACAGTTCCTCAACCTCTCGACGGACGCGGCCTCACCGCGACACGTGAAGACCGTCCTCGAGCAGGGCTCGAACCTGGTGCGTGTCGAGGGGACCGTGCCGGACAAGCTGAAATTGGTGGCCGGAGAGGTCAAGGACACCGACCCCACGAAGCCGGCCATTCTCGATCCCAAGCTCTCGGCGGAATTCAAGAGCGGCGCGGATGGTGGCGACATCACCGACAACGACATCTCGAAACCCGATCTCGAGGCGAAGAAGGAGGGGATCTGGGCGCTGGAGAAGGCGGATCTCTTCAACCTGCTCTGCATCCCGCCGCTCCAGCCCGACACCGATCTCAAGCCGGAGACGCGCGACGCCGCGGCCGCCTATTGCAAGAAGCGGCGGGCGCTGTTCATCGTCGATCCGCTGATCGCCTGGGACAGCCACGCCAAGGCGATCAAGGGCGCCGAGTCCGGCTTCATGACGCGCAGCTCCTACGCCGCCCTGTTCTTTCCGTTCCTCCGGGCGCCCGACCCGGAGAAGAAGGGGCAGATCGCGCCCTTCGCCCCCTGCGGGGCGGTCGCCGGCATCTTCGCCCGCACCGATGCGGCGCGCGGCGTGTGGAAGGCGCCGGCCGGCCTGGAGGCGACGATCAGCGGAGCCTCCGGCCTGACCGTGAAGCTGACCGACGGCGAGAACGGCCAGCTCAACCCGCTCGCGATCAACTGCCTGCGCAGCTTCCCGAATTTCGGCACGGTCGTCTGGGGCTCGCGCACCCTCGACGGGGCCGATCAGCTGGCGTCGGAGTGGAAATACATCCCGGTCCGGCGCTTGGCGCTGTTCATCGAGGAAAGCCTCTATCGCGGCACCCAATGGGTCGTCTTCGAACCCAATGACGAGCCGCTATGGGCGCAGATCCGGCTCAATCTCGGCGCTTTCATGCACAACCTGTTCCGCCAGGGCGCCTTCCAGGGAAAGACGCCGGCGGAGGCCTACTTCGTCAAATGCGACAAGGACACGACGACCCAGAACGACATCAATCTCGGCATCGTCAACATCGTCGTCGGCTTCGCGCCGCTGAAGCCCGCCGAGTTCGTCATCATCAAGATCCAGCAGATCGCCGGCGAGATCGCGACGTAACGGGAGGGGATCATGGCTCAGTTCAGCGTCAATGCTCAGCGCTTCGATCCCTACAAGAACTTCAAGTTCCGCGTGAAGTGGGACGGGAAGTACGTCGCAGGGGTGAGCAAGGTCGGCATGCTGAAGCGCACGACCGAGGTCGTGAAGCACCGCGAAGGCGGCGACCCGTCGAGCAGCCGCAAGTCGCCCGGCCGCAGCGAGTTCGATGCGATCACGCTCGAGCGCGGCGTCACCCATGACCTCGAATTCGAGGCCTGGGCCAGCAAGGTGTGGCGGATCGGGGCCGGACTCGGTGCCGAGGTGTCGCTCAAGGATTTCCGCAAGGACATCCTGATCGAGGTGTACAACGAGGCCGGCCAGGTCGCCCTCACCTATAAGGTCTACCGGTGCTGGGTGTCCGAGTACCAGGCGCTGCCCGATCTCGACGCCAACGCCAACGCCGTCGCCATCCAGCACATCAAGCTGGAGAACGAGGGCTGGGAGCGCGACGTCGCCGTGCCCGAGCCGGAAGAGCCCACGCTCGCCGCCACAGGGTAAGCACAAAGCCACAGGGCGACACCCATGCGCAGTCCCGGCAGTGACGAGCTCCTGGCGCTCTGGGAGCGCGGGCTCGGCGAGACATCCGTCGCGCGCGGCCTGGCTCTCCTCGAGCTCGTCCACCCCGATATGGATGCCGACACAGCCGCCGATCTCAGCATCGGCGTGCGCGACGGCCTGCTTCTCGACCTGCGCGAGCTGCTGTTCGGGCGGACGATCACAGGGCTCGTCGAGTGCCCCGCCTGCGGCGACACGCTGGAGACCGAGATGGCGACCGGCCAGCTTCGCGCAGCGCCGGCCCGCGCGCCCCTGGAGATCAGCCGGGGGGACTACGCGCTGAGCCTCCGCCTGCTCAACAGCCGCGACCAGATAGCGGCGGAGCGCGCCACACCGGAGGAGCGCTGGCGCCTGCTGCTCGACCGCTGCGTCGCCTCGGCCAGCCGGTCCGGCGAGCCGACGGCGGTCACGCAGTTGCCGGCCGAGGTGATCGCGGCGGTGGAGGACCGCATTGCGGAGCTCGACCCCCAGGCCGATGTCCAGCTCGCCCTGTCCTGCCCGGCCTGTGGCCATCAGTGGCAGGCCGCCTTCGACATCCTGCCCTTCCTGTGGGCCGAGCTCAGCGAATGGGCGGCGCGGACCCTGCGCGACGTTCACCGGCTCGCCTCGGCCTATGGCTGGAGCGAGCGCGACATCCTCGCGCTCAGCCCGATCCGGCGGCGCCACTATCTCGGGATGCTCGAAGCATGGCCGGCTTCCTGACCCGCATCGCCGCACGGCTCGGCCGACCGGAAGGGCAGCTCCGGCCGAGAACCCTCTCGCTGTTCGAGCCGGTGGCCACGGCCGCAGCCGATCTGGTGGAGAGGCCGCTGCAGGAGAGCTCTGGCGAACGCGTGGACGAGGTCGATGCTCAGGCCATCGAGGTGCCGCCGGCGACGGCGGAACCGGAGTCGCCCAGGAAGCGGCGGACCGGAGCGCGAAGCGTCGCGCCGGGCCCGGCCGTTCCGGACCGCCACGCCGACCCACAGCCGGAAATGGCGGACATCCCTTCGGCGGCGCGAGGCGCCTCCATCGCTCCACGCCGACCGGCGCCGCCCGCTGCCGAGCCGGTGGACGGCTTCGCGGCGACACGGGATGCGCCCGCCCCGACGGCGAGGGAACCCGGCCGCGCGATCCGGCCGGCGGGGATCGCGGCGAGGCCTCGCACCCTGCGCATCGAGGAGACAGCGGAAGCGGACATGGTCGAGCGGATGGAGGAGCGACCGGCCGCGGGCCGGCGCGGCCCCGCACCGCCCCTGCCCCAGTCGATCGGCATAGACGCGGCGACGCAGCATGATCGCAGGGAGA
This sequence comes from Inquilinus limosus, assembly GCF_051487185.1. GTDB lineage: Bacteria > Pseudomonadota > Alphaproteobacteria > DSM-16000 > Inquilinaceae > Inquilinus > Inquilinus limosus_F. The sequence continues at coordinate 78,918 of NZ_JAHVDK010000022.1, read as the reverse complement.
TGCCGGCGGTGACGGCCCGGCCCGCGCCGGCCGCGAGCGGGATCCTGCAGGCGCCGGCGGCAGCGCGCATCGTGCCCGCCCTCCTGCCTCCGCCCCAGCGCGCGCAGCGGAGCGAGCCGGCGATTCACGTCACCATCGGCAGGGTCGAGGTCAAGGCCGTGGCCACACCGTCGTCCGACGCGGCGCGCCCCGAACGCCCGTCGCCGGTGATGAGCCTCGACGAATATCTGCGAAACAGGGCGAGGTGAGCCGTGAGCAACACCGATGCCATCGCGGCGGTCACGGCGACGCTCCAGTCGATCCTGTTCCAGGGCCTGAAGGATGGGTTCAGCGGGATCGACGTCACGATGCGCCCGCTCGACAAGGCTCGGCCGGACAACGAGACGAACAACCGCGTCAACCTCTTCCTCTACCAGGTCGTGCGCAGCGCCGCCTGGGTCAATGCCGACATGCCGCGCCAGGTGCTGCCGGGTGAGATCAGCCACCCGCCGCTGCCGCTCAATCTGTTCTACCTGGTCACCGCCTATGGCGAGGGCAACGACGCCACCAAGCCGTCGGGCCACAGGCTGCTGGGCGCCGCGATGAGCATCCTCCACGACCATCCGATCCTGGGCGCGGAGGAGATTCGCTTGGCCACCCAGGGCCCGCTGCCGGACGCCGATCTCGACCGCCAGATCGAGCGCGTGCGGCTGACCCCACACCCGATCTCGCTCGACGAGCTGTCGAAGCTGTGGACCGGCTTCTCCGCGCCCTACCGGCTTTCCGCCGCCTATCAGGCCTCGGTCGTGCTGATCGAGAGCCGGCGTCCGACGCGGTCCGGCCTGCCGGTCCTCGCCCGCGGCCAGGGCGATTCCGGCATCACCGCGCAGGGCGACCTGTCGCCGCCGCTGCCGACGCTCGATGCGGTGACCCCGCCGGGAAACCAGCCCTCCGCCCGCCTCGGCGAGGAGATCCTGCTCAGCGGCGTCCATCTCGACGGCACGAGCGTCGCCGTGCGCTTCGAGCATCCGCTGCTGCCGGCGCCGATCCTGCTGCCGCCCGCCGCCGGCGGCACCGCGACCGAGCTGAAGGTCGCGATTCCAAACCAGCCCGCCGGCTGGCCGGCCGGCTTCTACAGGGTGAGCGTGGTGGTGACCCGCGCCGGCGAGACCTTCGAGCGGATCACCAATCAGCTGCCGCTGGCGCTGGCGCCCGGCGCGACGATCGCGGTGGCGGGAACGGCCCCCGGACCGGTGACCCTGACGGCGACCTGCGCGCCCGAGATCCGGCCCGGGCAACGGGCGACGCTGCTGCTCGGGTCGAGCGAGATCGCCGCGGCCCCGCATCCGACACAGACGGACACGCTGACATTCACCATCGACGAGGCCGTCGCCGGAACCCGCCGTTACCGACTCAGGGTCGACGGGGTCGACAGCCGCCTGGTCGACCGCTCGGTCACCCCGCCGGTCTTCGACGAGACGCAGAAGGTCGTGATCCCATGAGCGACGCAGCGGCCTGGCAGGAGGAGAACACCCGGGCGCTGTCGGCAGCGGTCGGCTGGATCCGCGATCTGCTGCAGCGTCGCGCCGAGGGCGACGCGGCGCCAGAGGTCGCGGCCGAGCCCGCCCGGCCGGCCGAGCGCCAGAGCTGGTTCAAGCGCCGCGGCAGGCCGCAGAGCTATCTCGAGGCCGGTCCGGCCGGACCGCGCCTGCTCACCGCGGCCGCCGGGTCGCAGGCGGGGACGGCGTCGGAGCAGCCGCCGTCCGACGCGGCCCTGCCGCCCCCCGCCTTCGCAACCCTCCGCGACCGGCTCGGCCTCACGCCGTTCGAGCTGAACATCCTCCTGCTCTGCGCAGCAATGGAGCTGGATACGTCGATCGCCGGCCTCTGCGCCCGCGTGCAGCACGACCCGGAGCGCGCCTATCCGACCTTCGCGCTGGCGCTCTCGATCTTCGACGAGCCGGCCTGGGAAGCGCTCTCGCCCGAGCGCCCGCTCCGCTACTGGCACCTGGTCGAGATCAGCCAGCCGGGGGGCACGCCGCTCACTGTCAGCCGGCTGCGCGCCGACGAATGGATCGTCAATTACCTGAAGGGCCTGTCCTATCTCGACGACCGGCTGACGCCGCTGCTGATGCCGCTGGCGACGGCAGGGGCCGATCTCGAGCTGCCGCCGTCGCAGGCCCGGATCGCCGAGGGGATCCTCGAACGCCTGCAGCGGGCGACGCCGGGCCGGAGCCTGCCGCCGGTCCAGCTTCTCGGCGCGGACGCGGCGAGCAAGCGCCTTCTGGCCGGCGCAGCCTGCCGCGCGCTGCACGTGCATCCGTACCGGATCCACGCAAGCGCGCTGCCCTCCAGCCCGGCCGATCTCGAGACCTTCACGCGGCTCTGGCGCCGGGCGGGGCGGCTCCTGCCGCTGGCCCTCTATGTGGAGACCGACGGGTTCGACCAGGCGGGCCAGCGAGGGGCGGCCGCGACCACCCTCCTGCGCTTCCTCGGGCGCGCTGACGCCCTGGTCTTCGTCGACGCGGGCGAGCCCTGGCACGGGCTTCCGGACGGAAGCCTGTCCGTCGATGTCGCGAAGCCGACGCCGGCCGAACAGAAGGCGGCCTGGACGGCGGCGCTCGGCGCCGAGGCCGGCGACAGCCCCGCGCGCCTCGCCGGCCAGTTCAGCCTGAACATCGACACGATCCGCGAGATCGCCGAGGAGAGTCGCGGCCCGGACGCGGCCGACGCGATCGACCACGACCGGCTGTGGCACGCCGTCCTCGCCCGCACGCGCCCGACGCTGGAAGCCATGGCCGAGCGCATCGTGCCCAAGGCCACCTGGGACGACATCGTCCTTCCCGACCCCGAGAAGGCGCTGCTGCGCCAGGTCGCCGACCAGGTGGCGCAGCGCAACCGGGTCTATCAGGACTGGGGGTTCGCGCAGAAGATGAGCCGCGGCTTCGGCATCAGCGCGCTGTTCGCAGGCGAGAGCGGAACCGGCAAGACCATGGCCGCCGAGGTCGTCGCCAATCACCTTCGGCTCGATCTCTATCGCATCGATCTCTCCGCCGTCGTCAGCAAGTATATCGGCGAGACGGAGAAGAATCTGCGCCGGCTGTTCGACGCCGCCGAGGCCGGCGGCATGATCCTGTTCTTCGACGAGGCGGACGCCCTGTTCGGCAAGCGCAGCGAGGTGAAGGACAGCCACGACCGCTACGCCAACATCGAGGTCAACTATCTGCTGCAGCGGATGGAGTCCTTCGGCGGGCTCGCGATCCTCGCCAGCAACATGAAAAACGCGCTCGACGGCGCCTTTCTGCGCCGCCTGCGCTTCATCGTGAACTTCCCGTTCCCGGGCGCGGCCGAGCGGCGCGCGATCTGGCAGAAGGCTTTCCCCGCCGCGACGCCGACCAGCGGCCTCGACTTCGACCGCCTCGCCCGGCTCGACCTCGCCGGCGGGCACATCGCCTCGATCGCGCTCAATGCCGCCTTCGTCGCGGCGCAGGCGAATGGCGAGGTGACGATGCCGATCGTCCTCGACGCCGCGCGCAACGAGCTGCGCAAGATCGAGCGGCCGATCCACGAGCCGGACTTCCGCTGGCCGCCCCCCGTTCCCGCGAGGGTCGCATGAGGATCGAGCTGCATATCGAGCGCCTGGTGCTCGACGGCCTTCCCGTCACGGCCGCCGAGGGGCCGCGGGTTCGCGCGGCGGTCGAGGCCGAGCTGGCGCGGCTGCTCGCGGCGGGCGGCCTCGGCCGCGATCTGGCCGCTGGCGGCGCACTGCCCCGCCTGTCCGCGCCGCCGATCCACCTCGGCCGCGGCGAAAGACCCGACGCCATCGGCCGCGCGGTGGCACGGTCGGTCCATGCCGGGATCGAGGAGCCTCGCACCGTCATGGGCTCGGGGCACAGGGGCAGGCCATGACCGGCGCGCCATCGCAGATCCCGGAGCGGAGGTGAGGACATGAGCGGCACGCATGATCGGCCCCACTCGCACACCTCGGCCACCGACGCGGCCGACAGTTGGTCGCCCCCCGGCCACCGTCCCGCCGCCCAGCGGCACGGCGGACCGCGGGCTGCACTAGGCGCGGTCGAGGCTACGCCAGCATCGCCGGGCCAATCTCTCGATGCCTCGACGCGCGTCTTCATGGAGCCCCGCTTCGGCCGCGACTTCAGCCATGTCCGTGTCCACACCGACCAGAGCGCAGGCATCTCGGCCCGGGCGATCGACGCCCAGGCCTACACGGTAGGGCGCGACATCGTCTTCGGCCCCGGCCGCTACCGACCGGACACGCTGGACGGCCGGACGCTGATCGCCCATGAGCTGACGCATGTCGTGCAGCAGGGCCGGAGCGGACCGAGCCTGCAGACCTACCGCGTCGGCGCGGCCGACACGGCCGCGGAGCGGGAAGCCGGCGAGGTCTCGCAGCTGGTCGGCGCCGGCGCGGCCGCCCCGCCCATCGGCCGGAGCGCGGATCGCGGCACGATCCAGCGGGCCACCGGCGGCGCGATCGGCGGCGGTGTGGCCGGCGCCGCGTTCGGGGCCGGGATCGGCGCCAGCGCCGGATGGGTCGGTGCGCTGGTCGGCGGCGTGCTCGGCGGCATCATCGGCATGGTAGCCGGCGACGTCGCCACCTCCGAAGCCCGCCCGCTCAATGCCACCGAGCAGACCGAGGCCAAGCTGGTCTTCGGCACGAGCCTCAACTTCTCCACCGCCAAGGTCTCCGACTCCGCCCCGGTGATGACCATCGGGGGCTACGCCCGCACGCCCTTCGACACGGCCTATCTGCCGCGAGGCTACCTGTCGAAGCCGCTGGCCGAGTACATGCCGCTGCTGATCCATGAGCTGACCCATGCCTGGCAGACCCAGCACGGCATCTCGGTCGTCCGCAAGACCGTGACCGCAATGCGCGGCTCGCGCGCTTATGACTATGGCGGGGAGGCCGCCCTGCAGGCCGCCCACGCCGCGGGCAAGAAGTTCACGGATTTCAACACCGAACAGCAGGCCAGCATCTGCGGGGATTTCTATGAAACGCTCAAGGCGGGGAGAGACGTCTCCGCCTATCTGCCCTTCATCGAGCAGGTAAAACGCGGCGGGCGGGTGCCATGAAGAGATCGGCTGCCGCACTGACGCACGCCAATTCTGCAGGGCTCCAGACGAGCGCACATCGCTCCGCAGGCCTGTTGCAGCGCCAATGCTCCTGCGGCCAGCATACGATTGCCGGCGGCGAGTGCGCGAACTGCGCCAAGCAGGAACACGCCGCACTGCGGCGGCTGAACGCCGGCAGCGGAACGCCGCGAAACGTGCCTTCGATCGTGCACCGGGTGCTCGGCACGGCCGGTCAGCCTCTGCCGCACCGCGCACGCCGCGACATGGAGATGCGCTTCAAGCACGACTTCAGCGACGTGCAGATTCATCTCGACAGCTTCGCCGCCCAGTCGGCGCACGCTGTCGACGCCCATGCCTACACCGTCGGACGGCACATCGTCTTCGGCAGCGGCGGATTCGACCTCGAGCGCCCCGTCGGCCGGGCTGTCCTTGCGCATGAACTCGCCCATGTCGCGCAGAACGGCAGCGGGAGCATCACACCGGATCTGCGGATCGATCCACCCGACAGCCGGTCGGAAGCCGAGGCCGATCGGGCCGGCCGCATCGCGGCGGCGGACGCGCAGGCCGGCTCGTCCGGTGCCCTGGTCTCGCCGGGTCATCGAGCCGGCCTGCTGAGCCGGCTGAGCACCGGCGCAGGGATCGGCATCGCGATCGGTGCCATTGCCGGCGCCGCGATCATTGGCGGTCTGATTGCCGCCCTGGTGTCGGGAAACCGGCGCCTGATGCATTGGGAAACCAAGGCTCCGGACGCCGAACTCGTCGACGACCCGAGCACGTTGCCCCCGACATCCACGGTGCTGCTCCCGCAGAACACGCGGCTGGTCATCATCGACGAAGGCATCGGCCGGCCCTTCAACGCCGGCGGCCAGCAATGGGTCAGGGTGCGGGTCACGGTCGGCCCGTTCCTCAATCGCGTCGGCTGGATCCGTCGCGGCCAGCTGGAAAGCAGGCCGGAGACCGAGGAGGTCTCGCCCGAGCAGGCGAACGAGATCTTCGCCGCCCTGTCGCAGGCCTCGATCCTTACGACGACAGGGTCGGCCCGCATCCCGTTCCACCATGCGCCGGACGGCTGCTACGCGCGCGCACACCGGATGGAGGAGCTGCTCACGGAGATGGGCTACGCCTCGGAGAAGGTCTTCGCGCTGGCGGGCAGGAGCCCGCTTCTCGCGCCAACTGACTACGCCAGGAACAGAGACAACACCGAGGACGCAGGGAACGCGGTCAGGACCGGCCCTCCGGACCAAATTTGGGCTTGGCACGTCGCGCCGATCATCAAGGTCCGGGACCCGGTGCGCGGCCTGATCGAGACCGTCATCGATCCCTCCCTTGCCGACGGCCCCATATCCTTGGCCCAGTGGGAGGATCGGATGGGCGGCAGCCGAACCTTCACGCGGCTGTCGCTGGCGCAGCTTCAGGACGCGATGCGCGAAGAAGGAGGCAGCGTCTTCGGCGCGGCCAGGCGTCACGACCGCGTCGCGGTGACGGCCCCGCGCTACACCTACAACCCGACAGATCTCGATCCGGACGAGGAAACCCGCGCGGACGCCGAAGCCACGGATTCCAGCTACCGCGAACGCATCACCGGCTATGTCAACCTGATCCCGGCCTTCGAACTTGCCGCCTTCATCCGCCGGCAGCTGAGACGTGCCGTGATCGATGTCGTCGCGATCGTCTCGGCTCTGCGCAGCGCCACGGCCACGGCACGCCAGAACCTGAAGAATCAGTTCAAGCATCTGCTCGCCCGGCTCAAGGCTCGTGTGACACCCGCCCAATCAAGCCAGATCGACTCGGCCCTCGAACAATGACGACGAAAGAAATACGCGATCGGCATCGGTTGCGCGGCTGCGATCACCACACCGCCGGTGGATGTCGTTCACGCGCACAAACGATCTGGTCACATCGGGGAGGCAGCTCCCGTGGTCCCTAGAGCGCATTCACCATGCGCCGCGAAGGCGGCCCGCGTCAGCAGGCAACCCGACTCCGGGTTGCTGCGGCGGCACTGCGCCTGCGGCCGGCATACGATCGGCGGCGGGCCATGCGCCGCGTGCCGTTCCCCAGGGCAGGGGACATCCCGGGATCACGCGGCCGCGCGATCGCCGAATCTCGGCGACACGCGATGCGAGTCGGGCAAGCTCATTCCCACCGTGTACAAGGAGCATGCCGTCGGGAACTGCGTGCGCGTGCACGAGGAAGCGCATGTCAGCGATCCGCATCTTGCCGAGGCCTGCCGACGCGTCACCAAGTGCCAAGCGCGCGACGATGGCGGCGTTCCCCCCGACGAGCTCGATCCCGCATTTCCGAGCGAAGCCGTCAATGATCTCTGCGGCACGGCCTACGGCAAATGGCACGAGCTCAACAGTGACAACGCGGAATTGCGGGCCTGGAGTGCCGAAGCGGTGTGCCTGCACGAGACCATCGATGCACGGTGCGGAGACGCGAAGTCGAGAGGGGGCATCGTCGGCGGGATCGTCGGCGCCACGACGCTCGGATTAGGCGGAGCGGCAGGCGGTGCCGTCGCCGGGGTGAAGGTCGCCGAACTGGCCTCGAAATCCAGTCGCGACGTGGGAGGGCTTGTCGCCGGCGGGATCGTGGGCGGCGTCCTCGGCGCCGGGTTGGGTACGGGGCTCGGCTGGCTCCTGGGAAGCTGGCTTGGCGGGCTCACCGCGGGGTCGCAGGCAAGCGAGGACGACTGCCGGAGCGTGAAGGGCGAGCTCGAGGAGTGCGAGACCGCGCTTGAGAAGTACAAGGGGGCGCGTCCCCAGCCTCTGCCCTTCGAGCCTGACGGGCGGATCAACAAGAGTCTGATCCGCGGGATCACCAAACCCACGGCGATGGCGCCTGCAGAGAAGCATCCGGTGCAGCCGGGGCCGAACGGCCTCGTCCCGATCGCGGGACGGCGGGCCATGCGGTCGCCGATATCCCATGATTTCAGCGCGATCCGAACCCACGCCGCACCGCCGTCTCCCTCGGGGGATGAACCGGCGCGCCGCCGGTTCGCAGAGGGCGGAGGGACGCCATGACCAGCTTCCCCGGCTCGCCGCGCGTGCTGAAGGGCGGCCTTGTCCTGCTCGATCCGGGCTCGTTCGCCATCCGGCCGAACGGCATCATCGTGCTGCAGTACAATCCGGACACCCTGTCCCGCACGCTGAAGATCAAGGGCGCGTCCGAAGGCGGCGACCGCTCCGAGGCGCTGCGCCTGATCGGCCCGCCAGTCGAGACGATCAAGCTCGACGCCGAGATCGACGCCGCCGACCAGCTCGAATTCCCGGACCGGAACCAGAGCGTGGTCGCGCACGGCATCTTCCCGCAGCTCGCGGCGCTGGAGACGCTGGTCTATCCGCCGGCCGCGACGCTGCAGGCGAATTTCGCGCTCGCCCAGTCCGGCACGCTCGAGATCATGCCGATGCTGGCGCCGATGAGCCTCTTCGTCTGGAGCGCCTCCCGCATCGTGCCGGTCAGGCTGACCGATTTCAGCATCACCGAGGAGGCCTTCGACCCGCAGTTGAACCCGCTCCGCGCCAAGGTCTCGCTCGGCCTGCAGGTGCTCTCAGTCGACGACCTCTCGCTCGCCGACAAGGGCGGCAATCTCTACCTCGCCTATCAGCGCCAGAAGGAGAGCCTGGCGCAGCTCTATCAGTACGGCACGCAGGCGCAACTCGGCATCAGAGGGCTGCCATGAGCGACGACCGGCCGACCGGCCTGACCGATCCCGTCGAGGCGATGCTGGCGCAGGCCACGCTGCGGCGCACGCTGTTCGATCCGACCAGCCGCTACCACGGAATCGACATCGCCACGCGCGAGGAGCGGGGTTCCGTGGTCGCCTATGTCCGCCGGCGCTTCCTGCCGCAGCCCGACCGCTTCCAGCTGCTGCAGGAGCATGCCGTCGCGGAGGGCGAGCGGGTCGACGCCATCGCGGCGCGCCATTTCGGCGACCCGACCCTGTTCTGGCGGCTGTGCGACGCCAACAACGCCATGCGCCCGGCGGAGCTGACCGAGAGCCCGGGCCGGCGGCTGCGCATCACGCTGCCCGAAGGCATCAGCGGCACGGCGCTATGAACAAGGGCTTCTATCTCACCCTGATGATGGGCTCGTTCAATGCGAGCCCGGTGCCGCGCACGGTGATCGAAGCGCTGACCGACGTGCAGGTGACCTCGTCGGTCGGTAGCCAGGGCGGCTTCCAGCTGAAGTTCACGATCGGCAGGAATGCCCCGATCGCGCAGCTGCACACCTCCGGATTCTTCGACCCGCGCCAGCGCGTAATCATCGCCGTCACCGTCAACGGCCAGACCGAAGTGCTGATGGACGGCATCATCACCAAGCAGGACCTCACGCCGGCCAACGCCGCCGGCAAGTCGATCCTGACGGTGACGGGACTCGATCTCACCGCGCTGATGGATTTCATCGACTTCACCGGGATTCCGTACCCGGCGATCCCGCTCTTCGTCGTGGTCGAGATGATTCTCGCCAAATATCTGGTGCTCGGCGTGATCCCGGTGGCGATCCCGCCGATCATGACGCTGATCGAGAATCCCATCGAGAATTTCCGCAAGCAGCAGGGCACCGATTACGCCTTCCTGACCGCCATCGCCGGCACGGTCGGGGCGGTCTTCTATCTCGACCCCGGCCCCCAGCCGGGGTCGAGCATGGCCTATTGGGGCCCCGACCTCACCACCATGTTCGGCGGGATGCAGCCGGCGCTCAGCATCAACCTGGACGCCAGCACCAACCTGGATTCGATCAGCTTCGCCTATGACGGCACGCTGGCCACCAACTACATCGTCACCGTCATCGAGCCGAACTCCAAGGTCCCGATCCCCATCCCGGTGCCGAACATCGACCTGATCCGCGCCCCGAATGCGGCCCGTTCGGCGACGCCGCTGAAATACACCCAGCTGACTCCCGGCGCGGGGGTCGGGCCGATCCAGGCGGCGCTGGCCGGGCTCGCCGCCCAGTTCAACACCGCCGACGTCGTCACGGCGAGCGGCTCGCTCGACGTGCTCCGCTACGGCCACGTCTTCAAGGCGCGTCAGCTTGCGGCCGTGCGCGGCGCCGGCCCCTATTACGACGGCAAGTACTACGTGAAGAGCGTCACGCACAATATCAAGCGCGGCGAATACAAGCAGAGCTTTTCGCTGGCGCGTGGCGGTATCGGCTCCTCGGTTTCGACGGTGAGCATATGACGAGCCCGGCGAGATATTTCGGCGTCTATCGGGGCACGGTGTTCAACAACGTGGACCCGATGATGCTCGGTCGCATCATGGCGATCGTCCCGGATGTCGGCGGCGCCACGCCTTCGACCTGGGCCATGCCGTGCGTGCCGATCGCGGGGAAGCAGATGGGCACCTTCGTGGTGCCGCAGGTCGGCGCCGGCGTCTGGATCCAGTTCGAGGCGGGCGACCCCGACCGCCCGGTGTGGACCGGCGGCTGGTGGGGGAACCCTGCCGAGGTGCCGGCGCTGGCGCTCGCCGGCGTCCCCGGAAATCCGAACATCGTCCTGCAGTCGACGCTGCAGAACACGGTGGTGATCAGCGACCTGCCCGGCCCCACGGGCGGCATCATGCTGAAGAGCACCACCGGCGCGACCCTGATCGTCAACGACACCGGCATCTACATCCAGAACGGCAAGGGGGCGAGCATCGTCATGGCGGGCCCGACCGTGACCATCAACAACGGCGCCCTGGTCGTCGTGTAGCGCGAAAGGAGCGAGGCGATGCCCGGATTCCTCCTGCATGTCGGCGCCACGGTGCTCTGCGCCCATGGCGGCCAGGCGCAGCCGACCGTGCCCAATCCGCGGGTGACGGTGATGGGCCAGCCGACCGTCACGATGGCCGCGCCCTATGTGATCGCCGGCTGCGCGCTGCCGCCGCCGCCCACCGCGAACGGGCCCTGCGTAACCGCGCAGTGGATCACCTCGGCGCTGCGGGTCACCTCGAACGGCCAGCCGCTGCTGCTGCTCGACAGCCAGGCGATCTGCGCCCCGACCGGGACGCCGCTGATCGTGGCGATGACCCAGACGCGCGTGACCGGAAGCTGAGGCGACCGCCATGAACATCGATTTCCCGTTCCATTTCGACAGCAGCGGCCGCACCGACGCGGCCGATGACGCGGACCACATCCGCGACATGATCGAGCAGCTGCTCTTCACCAGCCCTGGCGAGCGGGTGAACCGCCCCGATTTCGGCAGCGGACTGCTGCAGATGGTGTTCGCGGCGAACAGCCCCGAGCTGGCATCGGCGCTGCAGTTCACGACGCAGGCCGCCCTGCAGCGCCATCTCGGCGACCTGATCGACCTTCGCGAGCTGCAGGTCTCGGCCGAGGACGCGAGGCTGAACGTGACCGTCCGATATGCGCTGCGGCGCACCGGCGCCGAGGCGACGGAGACCTTCGTGCGGACCGCAGCATGAGCAACGGGCCGGCGCCGCCGCGCCGGCAGGGAAAGCAGGCCGAAGATGGACGACCAGTGTCTGACATGCGGAGAGGATGACCGGCGCGACGATGTGCGTACGGCCGATCTCTACGGCCTCGACTATGTCGAGGTCGGGGAGGCGCAGACCGACCTCACCGTCACCTTCCTCGGCAAGGCGCCTCCGAAGCTCGAGCGCCGGAACGTCAGGATCACAGGCGGCCGGCGCATCACCGATGTCGCCGTCACCGGCATTCGCGTGGTCCGCCAGAAGGACCCCACGCTCGACGACTATCTCGAGGTGACGGTCGACAAGCCGGGCGACTTCTCGACCTATCACCTGAGCCTGGTGAAGCTCGACGAGAACGGCGACCAGACCGACACGCCGCTCGACGGCTTCGATCCCCGCTACGCCTCGGTCGGCTTCTCGTTCAAGGCGGGCTGCCCGAGCGACCTCGACTGCAGGACCGAGCCGTCCTGCCCGCCGCAGATCGGCCCAGCCCCCGAAATCAACTATCTCGCCAAGGACTATGCAAGCTTTCGGCAGCTCATCCTCGACCGCCTGGCGCTCACCATGCCCGATTGGCGGGAACGCCACATTCCCGACATCGGCATCATGCTGGTCGAGCTGCTGGCCTATGTCGGCGATCAGCTCAGCTACTATCAGGACGCGGTCGCCACCGAAGCCTATCTCGGCACGGCGCGCCGCCGCATCTCAGTCCGCCGCCACGCGCGCCTCGTCGACCACCTCATGCATGAAGGCTGCAACGCCCGCGCCTGGGTGACGATCGACAGCACGGTGGATCTGCCGGCCATCCCCGCCAGGGACATCTATTTCAGCACCGGCTTCCCCGGCGCGCCCGGGACCGGCGTGCTGACGCCGGACGACATGGCCAAGGCCCGGCCGGGCAGCACCGTGATCTTCGAGCCGCTCGTCGCCGACCCCGACACGCCCATCGACATCGTCGCCGCCCACAGCGAAATCCGCTTCTACAGCTGGGGCAACCGCGAATGCTGGCTACCGAAAGGCGCAATTTCGGCGACGCTCGTCGACAGCTGGATCAAGGACAAGGTCAAAGGGAAGGGCAAGAGCAAGGACCAAGGGAACGAGGCCAAGGACGAGGAGCAGGGCCCGCCCCCGGCGGAGCCGCCCGGAACGCACCGCGCCCTGCAGCTCAAGGCGGGCGACGTCCTGATCTTCGAGGAGGTGATCGGTCCGAAGACCGGCAATCCCGCCGACGCCGACCCCACCCGGCGGCAGGCGGTGCGCCTGACCAAGGTCACGCCGGCGATCGACCCGCTCTACCATTCCTATGGCGACGGCTACGGGCAGCCGGTCGTCGAGATCGAGTGGTGCGCGGAGGACGCGCTCGCCTTCCCGCTCTGCCTCTCGGCCAGGATGCCGCCGCCGGACTGCGATGTCCGCGACCACATCAGCGTCGCGCGCGGCAACGTCATCCTGGTGCACAATTCGGCTACGCATGAGGAAAACATCGGGACGGTCGGCGCCCTGCCGCCGGTCCCGGTCTGCGCCAGCGATTGCGAGCCAGCCGAGACCCGGCTGGTGCCCCGCGACTTCCACCCGCGCCTGTCGCAGGTCCCTCTGACCTACTCCGAACCGCTTCCCACCTGCGGCTGCGCGGGCAGGATGATCCTGCAGGACCCGCGCCGCGCCCTGCCATGGGTCCGGCTCACCGGAACGTCGACGCCGCCCGAGGGCGCGGATGCGTCGTCCTTCGTGGTGGACTCCGCCGAATGGACCGTCAGGCACGACCTCCTCGCCAGCTCGCCCGACGACCGTCATTTCGTGGTGGAGAACGACGACGACGGCGTCGCCTGGATCCGCTTCGGCAACGGCCGCGAAGGGCAGAAGCCGGCAGCGGGCACCCGCTTCGGCGCGCGATACGGGCTGGGCAACGGACCGGCCGGCAATGTCGGGGCGGAGACGATCAGGCTGATCGTCTTTCGCCAGACTCTCGACGCCGGCGGCAGCCTGAAGGTCCGCAACCCGCTCGCCGCGGCCGGCGGCACTCCGCCCGAGCCGGTGCAGGAGGTGAAGATGTTCGCCCCCCACGCCTTCCGGACGGCCCGGGAGCGGGCGATCACCGCCGACGATTACGCGGCGCTCGCGGCCGACGATGCGCGCCGCCTCGCCGGCCGGCCCCAGCTGCTTCAGGGCCTGCTGGCGGCCGAATATTCACCCGGCCCGGACGATCCGCCGCTCCGCGCCGAACCGGACGATCCGCGCTCGATCGTCGAGGAGGAGCCCGGCGAGGAGATGCCGCCCGGCACCCTCAGCTGCACCTCGCCCTTCCGCCGCCTGCAGGGAGCCAAGGCGGCGCTCGCCTGGACCGGAAGCTGGTACGAGGCCGAGATCGCGATCGATCCGCTCGGCAGCGAGGTGGCCGACGCGCAGACGGTCGGCGAGCTCGGCGCCTATCTCGACCCCTTCCGCCGGATCGGGCACGACCTCCGTATCGGACCCGCCCGCTACGTCCCGGTCGATCTTGCGCTGGAGATCTGCGTCCGGCCGCATGTCCTGCGCGGCGATGTCCAGGCTAGGCTGCGCGACGTCTTCAGCGACCGGGCCCTGGCCGATGGAACCCTCGGCTTTTTCCATCCGGACAATCTGACCTTCGGCACTGGCATTCTCCAGAGTCTCATCGTCGCGGCGGCGCAGGCCGTCACCGGCGTCATGGAGGTGCAGGCGGTGCGCCTGGCGCGCTATCGCCTCGGCCGCCCGGCGGCCGACGGATCCATCCAGGAGCTTCCCCCTGGCGGCGTGCTGCGGCTCAAGCCATTCGAGATCGCGCAGCTCGGCAGCGATCCGAACGCTCCGGAGAAGGGGCGGCTCACTCTTCTGATGAGGGGCGGACGATGACACAGGCGTGCCATTGCGGCTGCAGCACGGGAATCGGTGCCGTCGGCGCCGTCATCAACCCTCCAAGCCTGACGGCGCTTCGCTATCGCGTCGGCAGCTATGCCAGCTTCACCGAGAGCATGCTGGCGCGGCTGTCGACCCTCGCCATCGCCGTGCCCTCGCCCTATGGCGACGGCGTCGACCTCCACCGCCCGCTCAAGGGCCTCACCACCCGGGCGCCGGACGATCCGTCGATTGCGCTCCTCGACGCCTTCGCCGTCATCGGCGATGTCCTCACCTTCTATCAGGAGCGGATCGCGAACGAAGGTTATCTGCCGACCGCGACCGAGCGCCGCTCGATCCAGGAGCTCGGGAACCTCATCGGATATCGCCTCAGGCCCGGCGTCGCGGCGAGCGTCCATCTCGCCTTCACCGTCGCCGCCGACTTCAAGGGCGTCGTTCCGAAGGGCACGCGGGCGCAGAGCGTCCCCGGCGCGGGGGATCTGCCGCAGTTCTTCGAGACCTCCGACGACCTCGACGCGCGGTTCGAATGGAACGCCCTGAAACCGCGCCTGACGCGGCCGCAGATGGTGAGCCCGGCCGACCCGAGATTCACCGAGGTCACCGCGGCCGACTCCCTCGATACCGTCTATCTCGCCGGGACCTCCACCAACCTGAAGGCCAACGACCCGATGCTCTTCGTCCTCGGCGAGGAGGAAGGCCGGCAGACGATGCGCCGGATCGAGGCGGTCGAGGCGCAGGAGGACGAGAAGCGCACCCAGGTCGTCTTCGGGCTGCCGACCACCGCCGGCACCTTCACGCTTCTGGAGCTCTACGCCAAGAAGGCCAGGCAGCTCTTCCCCGGAAGCGACCTTGCCGCGGAGGTTGCCGGCATCATCGAGGACCACATCGCCGACGACGAGAACACGGCGGTCGTGCCCCCTTCGGCGGCCGAGACCCTCGCGGCCCTCACCGAGAAGCAGGCGCTGGCCGAGAGCCGCCATTTCACGCGCCTCGCGACCCTGATCCGCCATGCGGCGGCAATCCTCGCCCGCGGCCCCGGCGCGGGTTCCCTCGGGCAGAAGCCGTCCAGGCCCCAGATCTCGCCGGTCGCGGAGCTGCTGGCGCTCACCAGCCGGCTCAGCCGCCCGGCATCGGTCCAGCCGGCCAATGCCATCCGCCTGGGACGCTCGATCGCGACCAGCTTCTCCGGCCGGTCCGACATCGCGCCGCGCCTGCTCGGTGCGTTCAAGCCCGCGGCGGCGCCCCTGCTCTACCGGGCCTGGACCCGGATCGTGAAGCCGGCGGACCGGCTCGAGGCGCATGCGTTGAGGGTGCGCGCCGGGCTGTTCGCCAGCACCTATCCGGGACGGCCCATCATCGAAAAGGACGACTCCACAGGCAAATCGACCACGAGCTTCGAGCCGCTCGATCTCAGGGAAGCCTGGTCGTCGATCTTTCCGAGCAGCTCCGAGCCTCCCAGCGCAGTCGCGCTGGACGCGACCTATGACCGGATCAGGCCCGGCAGCTGGGTGGCCATCGACCGGCCGGAGGTCAACAGCGACCACGAGCCGACCGGCGAGCGGGTCGTCACCTACCACCGGGTGGAGGAGACGACCGTCTTCACCATGGACACCGACACGGGCTTCGCCGCGAAGGTGACGCTGCTGACGTTGAAGCCGCAATGGCTCGCCGATGTCCGGCAGCACGACAAGGACACGGGCAACAATCACCTAGGGGCGATCGTGGGGGCGGTGGCGACGCTTCGCGACACCATCGTCCACGCCCAGTCCGAGCCGCTCGCCTTCGCGGAGGAGCCGCTCGACGCGGATGTCGGCGGCGACACGATCGATCTGCCCGAGGCGCTCGACGGGCTCGAGGCCGGGCGCTGGCTGATCGTCTCGGGCGAACGCACGGACGTGCCCGGAGTCAGCGGCGTGACCGCGGCCGAGCTTGTGATGCTCGCGGGCGTCGCGCAGATCCGGGACGAGCCTCCCGGCAAGGACGGCGGCTCCGGCGGATCCTCCGGCTCCGATGAAGGCGACGACGATGAGGTCCCCGTTGTCTCCGCCGCCCCCGGCAAGCTTCACACCCGGCTGAGCTTCGCCACGCCGCTCGCCTACACCTATGACGCCGCGACGGTCACGATCCATGGCAACGTCGCCAGCGCGACCAACGGCCAGACCGTCGGCGAGGTGCTCGGCGACGG
The DNA here is from genome assembly GCF_051487185.1 of Inquilinus limosus. Lineage (GTDB taxonomy): Bacteria > Pseudomonadota > Alphaproteobacteria > DSM-16000 > Inquilinaceae > Inquilinus > Inquilinus limosus_F. Next base: position 62,373 of record NZ_JAHVDK010000022.1, on the reverse strand, counting down.
CGACGGCAGCGCCGCCTTCCAGAGCCTAGCGCTGCGGCAGGCGCCGCTGACCTTCGTCTCGGCCCCGACCGCAGAGGGTGCGGCCAGCACGCTGGTCGCGCGGGTCAACGACATCGCCTGGCACGAGACCGGCAGCCTCGCCGCCGCCGGCCCGCGCGAGCGGGTCTTCGTCACCCGCACGGACGAGGCCGGCAAGACCACGCTGGTCTTCGGCAACGGCGTCCATGGCGCCCGCCTGCCGACCGGCACCGCCAACATCAAGGCGACCTATCGCTACGGCATCGGCAAGGGCGGCAACGTCAAGGCCAACCAGATCAGCCAGCTGGCGACGCATCCGCTCGGGCTGCACGGCGTGATCAACCCGATCGCGGCCAGCGGCGGCGCCGACCGCGACGGCGTCGAGGCCGGGCGCCGGAACGCTCCGCTGGCGCTCATGGCGCTCGACCGGCTGGTCTCGGTCAAAGACTACGCCGATTTCGCCCGCAGCTTCGCCGGCATCGGCAAGGCGAGCGCCGCCCGCCTGAGCGACGGCCGCCGCCAACTGGTGCATGTCACCGTCGCCGGCGTCGACGACATCCCGATTCTCGAAACCTCCGACCTTTACCGCAACCTGCTCGGCGCGATCGAGGCGCTCGGCGATCCGCATCTTCCGGTCCAGCTCTGCGTCCGGAAGATCAAGCTTTTGGTCATCAGCGCCGCCGTCGCCCTGCTGCCGGACTATGCCTTCGAGTTCGTCGAGCCGAAGATCCGCCGCGCGCTGCTCGGCCATTTCGGCTTCGAGCAGCGCGACCTCGGCCAGGCCGCCTTCCAGAGCGAGGCCGTCGCCGTCATCCAGGGAATCGAGGGCGTCGCCCATGTCGCCATCCAGCACTTCGATTCGATCGCCGAGGACATCAGCGCGGAAGAGCTTGAGAAGCTTGCGGGCTCGCTGGGCCTCAGGCCCTATGTGACGGCCAGGGGGGCGAGGCTGAATCCAGCCATCGCTCCCGCAGCATCCGACGATCCGTGCGAACGGGTGCTGCCGGCCGAGCTGGTCTATCTCACCCCCGCCATTCCCGACACGCTGATCCTGACGGAGGCCGGACGATGAGCTTGCCGAACGCCAGCCCCGATCGCCTCTACGACCTCATCCCGGCCGTCTACCGGATGCGCGACGCCGATCAGGGCTACCCGCTCCGCGCGCTGCTCCAGGTGATCGGCGAGCAGGTGACCCTGATCGAGGAGGACATTGCGCGGCTCTATGAGAACTGGTTCATCGAGACCTGCGAGGGTTGGGTCGTCCCCTATATCGGCGCGCTGATCGGATATCAGCCGGTGGAGAGCGCTGGGCGGCTCGGCGGCGGCGATGCGATGGGCCAGGCGCGGAACCGCACCATGGTGCCGCGGCAGGAGGTCGCCAACACCCTCCGCTACCGCCGCCGGAAGGGCAGCTTCAGCCTGATCGAGGAGCTGGCCGGCGCGGTCTCCGGCTGGCCAGCCCAGGCGCGCGAGTTCTACCGGGGCCTCGCCGTCACACAGAACATCAATCACTTGCGCCTGAACCGCGGCCGCACCGCCGAGCTTCGCGACAGCGACGCGCTCGACTCCATCGGCGGCCCCTTCGACGAGATGGCGCGGAGCGTCGATGTCCGACGGGCCAATTCCCGTCATGTCGGGGGACGGGCCAACATCCCCGATCTCGGCGTCTTCGTCTGGCGGCTCCACTCCTACACCGTGACCCGGACGCCAGCCTATTGCTTCGAGGAGGAATCGCCGAACTGCTATCTCTTCAGCCCGCTCGGCAACGACACCGCGCTCTTCGTCAGGCCGGACCTCGCCGCGCCGCGCCTGACCCCCGATCTCCGCGTCCCCGCCCCGATCCGGCGCCGCGATTTCGACGCGCGCGAGACGCAGGGACGGCTGGTCTCGGGCGTCCCGTTCTATTACGGCGACGGGAAGAGTCTCCGGATCTGGACCGGGTCGCTCGACAATCCGGTTCCGGCGAAGCGCATCGTGCCCGCCAATCTCAGCGGCTGGCGCTATCGCCCGATCGGCGACGAGGTCGCCGTCGACCCCGAGCTCGGGCGGATCATGTTCGCCCCCGACAAGGTGCGGAAGCAGGCGGTCTGGGTTTCCTACTCCTATGGGTTCAGCGCCGACATGGGCGGCGGCGAATATTCCCGTCCGGTTCGTCAGCCGGCCGATGCGGCCATCTACCGTGTCGGCCAGCAGCCGGTCGCCGCCGGCCCCGAGCCGGCGTTCCAGCGGATCGGCGACGCGCTGGCGAAATGGAAGGAGGACGCGCCGCGGAACGCGGTGATCGAGATCCTCGACAGCGGCGTCTACACCGAGCCGGTCGCGGTGGAGCTCGCCAAGGACCAGTCGCTCCAGCTCCGCGCCGCCAGCGGCAGACGACCAGTCCTCCGCATGCTCGACTGGCGGACCTCCTACCCCGACAGCCTCAGCGTCTCCGGCGAGGGGCCGAGCTGGTTCGTCCTCGACGGCGTGGTCGTGACCGGACGCGGGATGCAGGTCTCGGGCGGCGTCTCCGGCGTCGCCGTCCGGCACTCCACCCTCGTCCCGGGCTGGAGCCTCGAATGCAACTGCGATCCGAAGCGCCCGACGGAGCCGAGCATCGAGCTGATCAACGCGCCGCGGTGCCTGACGGTCGAGCACAGCATCGTCGGCGCGATCCAGGTCGAGCGAGACGAGGCCGAGCTGGACCCGGTAGAGATCCGGATCAGCGACAGCATCGTCGACGCCACCGCCGACGAGCGGATCGCCATCGGTGCCTCCGGCAAGCTCTGCGCCTTCGCGACGCTGACGGTGCTCAGAAGCACCCTGATAGGCCAGGTGCAGACGCATGCGATCACGCTCGCCGAGAACAGCATCTTCACCGGCTTGGTGCACGCTTGCCGCCGGCAGATCGGCTGCATCCGGTTTTCCTATGTGCCGCCCGGATCACGGACGCCGCGCCGATACCACTGCCAGCCGGACCTCGTCGAGAAGGCGGTGGCCGACCTCTTCGCCGAGGGCAAGATCGGCCCGGATGAGCGGGACGAGCGGATCGAGAGCGAACGCCTGCGCGTCGCGCCGGATTTCAACAGCATCCGCTACGGGCACGCGGCCTATTGCCAGCTCACCCAATCCTGTGCCGCCGAGATCACCACGGGCGCGGAGGACGAGTCCGAGATGGGAGCCTTCCACGATCTCTTCCAGCCGCAGCGGATCGCAGCCCTCAGGACCCGCCTGGCCGAATACACCCCCGCCGGCGTCAATGCCGGCATCCTCCTCGCCACCTAAAGGAGGGGCATCGTGAAAGCCGATATTTCTCGTACGACATTCAATCGTCTCAAGCATTTCAGCCGCGTGGTCGCCCAGCAGGGCCGGGTCCAGCTCGATGCCGACTGGAACGAGCAATCTTCGATCATGCTCTACCAGCTGCGGTGCCTCGCGGCCGATATCATCGGCCCGGCCGGCGGGCCGGCGGGCCATCTCGGCTTCGGCTTCACGGATCTCGACCCGTCGATCGTGACGGCGGCCGGGGGCGACTTCGCGATCGGCGCCGGCCGCTACTATGTCGACGGCATCCTGTGCGAGCTGGACGCGACCTGGCTGCCGGTGACCTTCGCCGACGGTCAGAACCGGGTGCGGCCGGCGGAGCTTTCGGTGGACGGGAGGCCGTTCCGCGTCAACCAGTATGTCGGCCTGATGGATGCCGACCCGGCCACCGGCATCCCGCCGGTGCGGGCGCGGATCATCGATATCGACTATGCCGAGCGCGTGCTGACCCTGACCGACATCGGCCCCTTCGCCAGCAAGGAGCCGAAGCAGCCCCGCCTGCAGCGCATCACCACCTTCCGCACCCAGCCCGAGGGGGTGTCCGCACGCTTCGCCGATCTCGACAAGGGCGTCCTTCAACTCTATCTCGACGTCTGGGAGCGGCTCGTCACCCATGTCGAGGACGACGCGATCCGCGAGGTCGCCCTCAATGGTCCTGACACCTCGGCGCGCACGAAGGTCGTATGGCAGGTCGGCGCCTTGCAGGCCAACGGGGCCGCCGCCGCCTGCATGACCCCGGACGCCCTTCGCGAGGCCCTGCAACCCGCCGATCGCGGCAGGCTCCGCGCGCGCGTGCGGCCAGGTCCGACCGACACGGATCCGTGCACGATCGACCCCGACGCCGCCTATCGCGGCCATGAGAACCAGCTTTACCGCGTCGAGATCCATCGCGGCAGCGCCGGCGGCGCGAAGCCGACCTTCAAATGGTCGCGTGAGAACGGCGCCGTCGTCCTCCCGATCCTGAGCGCCAACGGCAGCACGCTGGTGCTGGATTCGCTCGGCCGCGACGATCGCTTCGGCCTCGTCGAGGGCGACTGGGTGGAGGTCCAGGACGACGATTCAGTGGCGGCGAACCGCGCCGATGCGCTGCTGCGCGTGCAGTCCATCCACCGCGGCAAGCGCCGCGTCATCCTGTCGGGCAGCGTGCCGGGCGAGGTCGGCAGGGATCCGTCGAAGCATCCGCTGCTCCGGCGCTGGGACCAGAAGGAGGGCGATGCGGAGGCCGGCGGCTTTCCGCTCGACCAGGACGACCATGCCGTGCCGATCCCGGATGCAGCTGCGGGGCAGGAAGCCTGGATCGAGTTGGAGGATGGCGTCGAGATCCAGTTCGTCGCCCCCGGGGATTCGGTCTATCGGACGGGCGACTACTGGCTGATCCCGGCGCGCGTCGCGACCGGCGACGTCGAATGGCCGCACGAGACGGTGCCCGGCACCGGCGAGAAGCGGCCGCTCGCCATCCTGCCGCACGGCGTGACCCATCACTACGCCCCGCTGGGGATCGTCCAGTGGGACGGCAACAGCTTCACGCCGATCCGCGACTGTCGGCTGCAGTTGCCCGGCGCCACGCCCGTCGCGGCAAGAAGGCGGAGTTAAAGGCAGAAACCGCCGGTCGCATCTCGGGGTGGTGTGGTTCCGGCCCACTGCTATTCGATCAGGCCAGCATCCGGCGCAGGACATTGTAGGCGCCGTCGATGTCCGCTGCCATCGCCGCCCGCGCAGCCTTGCCCTCGCGCCGGCAGAAGTGATGCGGGCGCGGCTGGCAACTTGACGGTCGGCGAGCGCCCGCGTCAGGCTTGCTTCTGGCCTTTTGACAAAGCCGATTGCCCAACACGGATTGCCACCATCGATGAGCCGGGACGCCGCAGAGCCGCCCTACACCGCTAGTCTCAAGCCAGGGCGCGGTTCCGGGCATGGTTGGGAGCGGATGAATTCCAAGCGGCGCCGCTGGCGCCGCCCCCTGGCGCTGCTGCTGGGTTCGATCGTTTTCGTCATCGACACCTTCACCGACGTCATGGGAGCCATCGCCGTTCTCTACGTGCTCGTGATGCTCCTCGCCTCCGACACCTTATCGCGGCGTGGCCTCATCCTTCTGGCGTCGGTCTGCGCGTGCCTCACCGGTTTCTCGTTCTTCGCGACACACGGTCTGGATGCAGATGCCTCGGCCACGATCCGTTGCGGAATTTCACTGGCCGCGATCGTGATCACCACCGCACTGCTGCTTCGCGACCAGGCGTCGAAGCAGTCCCTGATGCAGGCGAACACCGCCCTGGCCCGAAGCGAGAAGCGATACCGGTCGATCTTCGAGCAGGCCCGGATCTCCCTGTGGGAGCAGGATTTCTCCGAGGTCAAGGCGCTGCTCACGGCGCTCCGGCAACAGGGCGTGCAGGATGTCGCTGCCTATGCCCGGGAGCATCCGGCCTTCGCCCGGGACTGCGCGCGCCGGATCAGGACCGTGGATGTCAACCACGCCACGGCGGAGTTGCTGCGGCTCTCGTCGCCGTCCCAGGCGCTGGGCTCGATCGAACGCTTCGTGCCGGCCGACGATCCTGCCCTCCTGTCGGTCCTGGTGGCGGTGGCCGAGGGCAGAGGCCGGTTCGAGGGGAGAGCGAAGCTGATCGCCGCAGACGGACAGGCCCTGACCGTCCTCCTCGGCATCTCCTTCCCCGACGAGGCGGACGAGTTCGGGCGCGTGGTGGTTGGCATGGTGGATGTGACGCAGCGCGAGCAGATTCAGCAGGCGCAGCTCGCGGCGCAGGCCGAGTTGGCGCGCGCCTCGCGGGCAGCGACGGTCGGCGCGCTTTCGGCCTCGATCGCCCATGAGCTCAACCAGCCGCTCGGCGCCGTCGTGATGAATGCCCAGACGTGCCTGCGCTGGCTCGGCAAGGATCCGCCCGATGTCGAAGCGGCGGTGCGCGCCGCGGAACGGACGGTCCGGGACGGCCGGCGGGCTGCCGAGATCGTGCAGCGCACGCGCGGCCAACTAGTGCGGGCCGAGCGCCGCGACGAAGCGATCGATCTGCGCGAGCTGATCGATGAGACGGTCCTGCTGCTGGAAACCGAGCTGAACGCCCATGCCGCGAAGATCGTCACGCATTTTGCGCCAGCGATCTCGGCAATCAGGGCCGACCGCGTCGCGCTGCAGCAGGTGCTGATCAACCTGATGACCAACGGCGTACACGCCATGGCCGAAATGCCGGCGGCCTCGCGCGAGCTGACGGTCCGCGTCGAAGATCCCGCCGCGCCCGATGCACAAGAGGTGCGCGTCTCGATCCGGGATCGCGGCAGGGGGATTCCTGACGACGTCCAAGCCCGGCTGTTCGAGCCCTTCTTCACGACGAAGCCGGGCGGCATGGGAATGGGGCTTGCGATCTGCCGTTCCACGATCGAGACATATGGCGGACGATTGACGGCTAGAAATCATGAACAGGGGGGTGCGGTGTTCGAGTTTGCTCTGCCGGCGGAACAGGACACCGCGCAAGCGTCATGAAAGCACCAGCCGGGGCGGCGTCGGCCGCCCCCCTCGTCCTCATCGTCGATGACGACGAAACCATTCGCGAGGCGCTGACGGACCTGCTGCGCTCGGTCGGTATCGAGGCACGGTCCTTCGGCTCGACCAGGGAGCTGCTGGACGCCGCCCCTGTCGAGCGGCCCGGCTGCCTGATCCTCGACGTCCGCCTGCCGGGACTCAGCGGGCTGGATCTGCAGGCCCAGCTGACGCGCAGCGGAAACACCCGCCCGATCATTTTCATGACGGGCCACGGCGACATTCCGATGAGCGTGCGGGCGATGAAGGCGGGGGCTCTGGACTTCCTGACCAAGCCCTTCCGCGACCAGGACATGCTGGATGCGGTGGCCGCCGCCATCGAGAAGGACCTGGCGCAACGGCAGGAGGCCGCGGCGGCAAAGGAGGTGGCCGCGCTGGCCGCCACCCTGACCCCACGCGAGACGGAGGTCATGGCGGCGGTCGTGAAAGGGCTGATGAACAAGCAGATCGCCGGACTTCTTGGGATCAGTGAGATCACGGTCAAGCTGCACCGCGGCAATGTCATGCGGAAGATGGGCGTCCGGTCGGTCGCCGACTTGGTGCGAAAGGCGGAATTGCTGGAGCGGTGACGCTTTTACCTGGGCTGAACCGACAGCCGCTTCGTCCTGCACCTATGTATGGTATCCGGCCGGCGACACCTCGGCTATCCAGGACAGGCGGGCCCCAGGCCCGATTTGCTGTCCCCGAGGTATCTTGTCCCATCCGCCCGTCATTGCCGTCATTGACGACGATCAGGCCATCCGCGAGGCGCTGGAGGATCTTCTCTCCTCGCTGGGCTACCGTGCCCTGCCCTTCGCCTCGGCGGAAGATTTCCTGGCCTTCCCGGGCCAGTCCGCGGTCGCCTGCATGGTCGTCGATGTCCGGATGGGGGGTATGACCGGCCTCGATCTCCAGGCGCTGCTGAATGCGGAAGGCAAGCCCTGCCCGATGATCTTCATGACCTCGTACACCGACGAGGTGACGCGATCGAGGGCGATGGCCGGCGGTGCCCACGGCTTCCTCGAGAAGCCGGTGGATGCCGAGGTCCTGATCGCTTGCCTGGCCTCGGCGCTGCAGCGCGAGACCCGGCCGAGCTGATTCCGGACAACCGGCGCGCTGCGACCTATACCAACGTCTATTCCCGGCCTACGAAGCGCCAGCCGGCGCAAACCACTGTGGAATGGGTCCGGCCCAAGACGTCCGCCATCCTGTGACTGTCTCGACGACCACAGAATTCGGAGGAGGCGATGTTCTGGAGCGGATCGATCTCGTTTTCGTCCCACCGCTACGAGTCAGGTGCCCGCTGGCTGGACATCTTCCACCTGTCCTGCTCGCGACACACGCTCGGCGTGTCGGACAAGCGGTGGACCGGAGAATTCGAGATTCGGTTCGCGGTCCGAAATGCAGCCGGCGAGGATATGACGACGGACCGCCGCCTCTGCCTCCGCGTTTCGGCGCAAGCCGTCGAACTCTGGATCGCGGCCGCCGGCCCAATGATCCGGTCGAAGCCCAAGGTTCGGCGTCGAGTCCTGTTGACAGCCCATGCCAGACCGGCGATCGAGGCCGGCGTCCCGGACGGCCCGCCCCTGCTCGACGGCGGCACGATCGTCCTCGACGGGCTTGCTGATACCTATCGGTGGTGAAGACGGCCGGAAGCCGGACACAATCGGGGCGAGCGAAAAGCAGAGCCGCGGAGCGATGGATCGCTCCGCGGCTCAATTGTTTTGTTCGGTAACCGGTACGGCGAGCAATGGAGACGCCCGGTCTCTCAGCGATGCGCCGCCGCCATTGCGGTGCAGCCCGCAACGTCAAACGGCGCGGCGCTGGCGATGACGGCCATGTCCGTGGCGGGTGGACGGGTGACGATGGTGACAGGCTTGTCGCCGTCGCCGGGCGCATTCGTCGCGTTGGATGCGAACGAGAAGCCGAGCACCCCGACCAGGCCTAGCGTGGCGAAGCCGCAGATGGCCGTCGTGAGGCCCGTTGCCTTCGGATGCGGCAGACGGGGATCGGTCTTCTGTACATGTCCCATGACGTGCCTCCTCTCCAGGATCGGCGTCCGGCATGGGATCGACGCTGCGCGATTATCCCGGCCGTGGATCAGAGGCTAAGGTCGAAGCCGCCCGCCGCTCCATCGCACCTAGGGTTTGCGATGCCCTGCGTTCGTTGCGCTGACCTACACCTTGGTCTGGGACGGCCCGGCTGATCGTCAACCTAGCCGCCGGCGCCGTCATCATCGGCCTGGCCTGCAATCTTCTGGTTGCAGGTTAAAACAGTCCCATTTTTCGAAGCACGAATGCCGGCGGCTTCGAGATAGCAGCGCATCCCGCCCTGCACTGCACGCAACCCATCCGGCCGGCGCCATAAGCGGCCATCGCGCCCAGCTCCCGAAACCGGACATGACCTCACGCGAGCCGTTGGCTAGCCGTTCGCCCGATGTGCGGTAATGATCCACGCGCGCGAGTCAAACAGCACGCCGTCCGCGGTCAGGTGCGTTTCGAGCAGATCGCGCAGCCGCTGTCGCGCCGCATCGACCGCCGCGCCTGCCCGGGCCAGCGGATCCTTGATGAATTGCAGGCCGATCAGGGCCTCATAAGCCGCATCGACGTCCGGACCATAGAAGACCGGTTCGTGGACCTCCGCAAAATCGACCGAGGCAAAGCCGGATGCGTTCAAGACGTCCGTGGTGGCGGCAGGGTCGCCCAGTGAGAACGGGGTGGCGGCATCCGCGGAGAGGGCGATTCCCGGTGCCAGCGCCTGTTGAATCACAGTCGCCCACTCGTTGCGGCTTTGGCTCTGCCACACCATCCACACCAGACGCGCCCCCGGTCGCATCGCCTGGCCGATATTGGCAAATGCCGCCGCCGGATCGGCAAAGAACATCACCCCAAATCTGCTGATGCACAGGTCGAAGCTGGCGCGGGAAAACACCTGCAGCTGCGCGTCGCCTTGCTCGAAAACGATATTCCGCAACCCCTCCTCTGCGCTGCGCCGGCGGGCGATCTCGAGCATCTGCGCCGACACGTCCACGCCCAGAACGCTGCCTTCCACCGCGACGCGGGCAGCCTCGCGAGTGGTTTGTCCCGCACCGCATCCGATATCGAGCACGCGATCGCGCGTTCCGACCTTGAGGGCGGCCCGAAAGACCTCGTTGTGCCGTTGCAGTTCGGCATCGTAGAAGTCGGCGCAATTCAGCACCATTGCACGCCTATCCTGGTCAACGGACGATTGGCACGGCGTTCGGCGCTCGGAGCGTCTGATACCACATCTTCGCCGCGCGTCCTCACCGATCGCTTCGACCGCCCTGCCGGAGTTTCCGCGCTCCTCCCTTGCCGGCCAGGCCAGCCGGCCGAAGGGCGCCATATGCGGTCATCGCTCCAGCGGCCCGACACCGGACGTCCCTCGGAACGGCGTTCCGCGGCCGTTTCAAACCGTGCTGGCCCTGTTGGCGGGCCCCAGCTCCGGACATCCGAAGCAGGCTTCCGAGTTCTGGGTCCGGTTGCGCGCCTGGACGAGGCCGTGAAGCTGGCCTGGAGCGATAGTGTGGATGCATCCGCCGTCCGGCAAACCTCGGTGCCATCGCACTGTTCGATGTCGAGGAGGGCGGAACGACGTGCTGACTCTCGCAGCCAAACTCGTCAGCTAAAGCCTGCGACAGGTCATCAGTCCTGCCAACAGTCTGGATGTCGGATATGTAGCTCGATCCGGCCTGAATCATCGCAGTCTTTATCTGCATAATTTATCATTTTTTAAATGGAACGAAGCATTTAATGCGATGTTGATTCACTATCTCCGCAGAATCATTGTCGCCTCGACTCGCTTCGTTTGCAGAGGCGGTGATCTCATCGAGGGAGGATGCGACCGATGCCGGAGCAACGCCACCCTGATAGCCGGGCCGACTTCACCGCCACCGTAACCCCTGTCGTCGCCGAGCTGCGGCGCTATGCGCGGTCTCTCACCCGCAACGGCGCCGACGCGGAGGATCTGCTCCAAGACACATTGCTGCGCGCCTACAACAAGTTCCACCTCTGGCAGCCGGGCACCAACATTGTCGGCTGGCTTTGCGTCGTGATGAAGCGGGTGTTTCTGTCGCGGCTCGAGCGCCGCAACCGACTGGTCGCCAGCCCAGTTGAAGATCTCGACAGGCCACTGCCGCCGATCCAGGACGACGCCCTCGACTTGTCGCGCCTCCGGAGCGCCATCGCCCGGCTGCATCGGCACCATCGCGAGTTGGTGGAGGCGGTCGCGATCAACGGCGACTCCTACAAGGAGGCGGCAAACGCCTTCCACATCCCGATCGGAACAGTCCGGTCGCGCCTCGGCCGGGCCCGTGAATATCTCCGCCGCGAAACCGGCATCACCTACGCCGGGCGTTAGGAGGGCCAGCGAGCGGACGGACCGATTCCCACCCGGACGGCCGATCGGACCCGACCGGACCGCGCCATCAGCGTCATTAGGTCGGCATCCCGTTTGGCTTTCGGCCGCAAATATTGCGATCGTTTCTGGCCAATTGCGCTTGTTGCGCCTGCTTCCTTGCCGGATCATGACGCATCGAGGTTTCAAGGGAGCCCATATGAGCGCAGGGCCGCGCCGAAAGATCGTAGCGACAGGGCTGGAAGGACCGCCGGCCGAGGCGGACCAACCGAAGCGTCGGCGCTTGCGAGGGAATGAGCGTCGGGCGAAAATCCTCGCCGAAGCGGCCACGCTGTTTGCCGAGGAGGGCTTCGGCGCCTCGACACGGGCACTCGCGGCGCGCCTCGGTATCACACAGGCAGCGCTCTACAAGCATTTTTCGAGCAAGGACGAGATCGTTGCCGCGCTGTTCGAGGAGCGGGCGGCTCGGTGGCGAAAGGAGGACTGGCGGGCGGCGCTGGCCTCGGGCGATGCACCCTTGGCCGAGCGGCTCGGGCGGCTCTATGCCGGCTATCTCGGCGCCATTACCGCCTCCTCGATGCGGCTATTCGTGCGTGCCGGCCTTGAGGGCTACGGCCAGCCCGGCCGGCGCGGCGCCATGCTGACCGCCGCGATTCTCGAACCGGTCATCGCAGCGCTGAGGAAGGAAGCGGGGCTGCCTGATCTCGCAAGCCGTCCCTTGCAGCATGAAGAGCGCGAGCTCGCCATGACGCTGCACGGCGGCCTGATGTTCCTCGCCATCCGCAAGCACGTCTATCGCATGTCGCTGCCGGACGATCTTACGGAGCTCGCCATGAGCCAGGCACGCCTCTGGCTGCCGGGTGCAATTGAGGAGATACGCCGCCTCCACGCAAGATCGCCGGAGCATCACTTACCTCAGCTCACACCTCGCAGGTGAGAGCGTCCGTTCAGAGCAGCGCTTCCGGCACCAGCGGTTCAATGCCGTCGATCAATCACCATGCCCACTCATGGCGCCGGACCCGACATGCATTCAAGCATCCCATTCGCGTCGCAAAACCGGGAATGCAGATGGCTGCTCTGCCCTATCAGTTGCTGTCCCGGTCCATCAGATACTTCGTGTAGGTGAAGTTGAAATCGCGATCAGCACGGTTCTTGTGGCAAACGAAGCAACCGTTGAAGTTGACATCCGGCTTGGGCATGCCATTGGGCAGATACTGGGCATAGTCCCAGTCGCCGTTGCGCGTCTCCGGCGGATAGGCGTCGCCCCAGCCGGCACGCTTCTCCATGACGAAGATGTTGACGATCTCGTCAGTCGGAATCAGCCGCCCATCCGGCCCCAATTCGGCGCTCCCCGAAGCTTCGAGCTTCGCCCGATGGTCCTCCATGATGAGGACGGTCCGATCGGGAATCGGCGCGCCGGCTTTCGCCTCGGCATGGGTCTCGGGGCTCACATACATGAAACGGATCGTCTTGCGGTCGGGCCGATCGACAGTGTTGTAGAGCACGAATCGCTCGGCATAGTTGGCAGGAAGGGCGACCCGATCAGGTCCGGCAAGGGTGTAGCCACTCACACCGATGATGACGGCGCTTGCCAGGCTCGCAGCGATGACCTTGCGCATGATCCCACCTCACGGCCTCACGACGACGCGCAGGTGCATGTGGTCGTGGAACATACATTCGACGTCGAAGAGGCCGGCCTTGCGGAGCGTGAGCGTGGTTTTGCCACCTGGGTCCTGCGACCCCAGATCGGTTGAGAAGCCGACGGTCGGCACGAACACGTCGTGCGCCACGCCATCGTCGTTCACAAAAACAAGAGTGTCTCCGACCTTCGCCTCGACGACGGCCGGCGCATAAGCAATACCGGCCATGGTGATACTGTGTTCAGCGGCCTGACTGGCGGACACTGTCATTGCGGCGGCCGTGAGAATCAGGACTGCGCGCATTTTCCCCACCTGCAGTCACATGCGGTTGGTGCAGGACGCATACCTTCAAATCGAGTTTCAAACAGAGCGGCATAAGTTGTCAATTGACAACTTTTGCTCACAGACCGTTAAGCCGCTCATCGAGAATTGCCGCGCTCGGCGAGAGCTCGTCACGTTCACGGCGTTGCGGCGTGCCCGCGAGCAGCGCAGGACCGGCATCCGCCGCCGAGCTGCAGGGCACCGGCGACCAGCCTCGCCGCGATGCCCCGCCCTGGTCGCCACGTTTCCGGCCGGATCCTGCGTTGACAACAGCCCGTCGCAAAATATGCTTTTGCAAATAAATGTGCGGCGACAGGGTTCGCCGGCGGAGGTCGCTGATGGCCGAGCGTTCATTCGCGCGTGAAGTCGAGGATCTGAAGCTCGGAGACGGCGACCTCTTCAGGGGTGAAGGCATTCTCGCCATCACCAAGGCCTTGCTGCAGTCCGGCGTCGCCTATGTCGGGGGCTATCAGGGCTCGCCGATCTCCCACCTCATGGACGTTCTGTCCGACGCCAAGGACGTGATGGACGAGCTCGGCGTCCATTTCGAGACCTCCGCCTCCGAGGCGGCGGCTGCGGCGATGCTGTCGGCGTCAGTGATGTATCCCCTGCGCGGCGCCGTGACCTGGAAGTCCACCGCCGGCACCAACGTCGCCGCCGACGCGCTCTCGAACCTGTCGTCGGGAGGGGTCACCGGCGGCACGCTCGTCATCATCGGCGAGGATTACGGCGAAGGCTCCTCGATCATGCAGGAGCGGAGCCACGCCTATGCGATGAAGTCGCAGATCTGGCTGCTCGATCCGCGCCCGAATCTGCCGTCTATCGTCGAGGCCGTCGAGGCCGGGTTCCAGCTCTCCGAAGCCTCCCGCACCCCGGTCATGCTGCAGGTCCGCATCCGCACCTGCCATGTGCACGGCCAGTTCATCGCCAAGGACAACAAGCGCCCGGCCTTCACGCTGAAGCAGGCGATGGAGAACCCGGTCCGCGACACCAACCGGATCGTGCTGCCGCCCGCCTCCTTCCTGCATGAGAAGGAGAAGATCGAGCAGCGCTGGCCCGCGGCGGTCGAGTTCATCCGGAGCCGCAGGCTCAACGAAACCTTCGGTCCGGCGGAGGGCGATGTCGGCATCGTCGTGCTGGGCGGGCTCTACAATTCGCTCATCCGCTCGCTGCAGCTGCTGGGCCTCGCCGACGTCTATGGCCATTCCCTCGTCCCGATCCATGTGCTCAACGTCGCCTATCCCCTGATCGACGATGAGCTCGCGGGTTTCTGCGCGACCAAGCGCGCAGTGCTGATGATCGAGGAAGGCTCGCCGGACTACATCGAACAGTCGCTCAACGCCATCCTGAAACGCCGCGACATCCAGACCCGGATCGCGGGCAAGGACGTGCTGCCGATGGGCGGCGAATACACCACGCCGGTGCTGATGAGGGGGCTCGCGGCCTTCCTCGAGGCCCATGCGCCGATGCTGCTGGGCAACCGGCCGCCGCTGCCGGATGCCTCGGCGGTGCTGGCCGAGCCGCGCGTCAAGGCGCTGGCCGAGGTGGTGCCGCCACGCCCGGCCGGCTTCTGCACCGGCTGCCCCGAGCGGCCGATCTTCGCCGCATTCAAGCTCGTCGAGAAGGAACTCGGGCCGCACCATGTGTCCGCGGATATCGGCTGCCACCTGTTCTCGATCCTGCCGCCCTTCAACATCGGCGCGACCACGATGGGCTACGGCCTCGGCCCGGCCTCGGCATCGGCCTTCAACGTCAAGGCGGAGAAGCGGGCGATCTCGGTGATGGGCGACGGCGGCTTCTGGCACAACGGCCTCGCCTCCTCGATCGGCAATGCCGTCTTCAACAAGCATGACGGCGTCATCCTGATCGTCGACAACTACTATTCCGCCGCGACGGGCGGCCAGGACATCCCCTCCTCCCGCGCCCACAACCCGCGGCGCAAGACCAACAACGCGATCACCGACGCGGTCCGGGGCGTCGGCGCGACCTGGGTGCGCCAGATCGACCGGACCTACGATGTGGGCCGTCTCCGCGACACCTTCCGCGAGGCGCTGACGACGCCGGAGCCCGGGCCGAAGATCATCGTCGCCTCCTCCGAATGCATGCTGAACAAGCAGCGGCGGATCCGGCCGCTGCTGGCCCGGGCGGTGAAGGAAGGGCGGCGCGTGGTCCGGCAGCGCTTCGGCGTCGACGAGGATGTCTGCACCGGCGACCATGCCTGCATCCGCCTGTCCGGCTGCCCGTCGCTGTCGGTCAAGCACACCGACGATCCGCTGAAGGACGACCCGGTCGCCGCCATCGACCAGTCCTGCGTCGGCTGCGGCAATTGCGGCGAGGTCTCCGAGGCCGCCATCCTGTGCCCGTCCTTCTACCGGGCCGACATCATCCAGAACCCGACCCGGGCCGACCGACTGCTGGCGCGGCTGCGCGGGGCGGTCATCGGCTGGCTGCAGCGTCGCCGCGAGAGCCGCCGCATCGCCTTCGCCGAATAAGCACCATGGCCGACGCGCTGCCGGATCGTTCGCTGCTGTCCCAGGACCGGCCCCTGGCCATCGCCATCCTGGCCATGGGCGGCCAGGGAGGCGGGGTCCTCGCCGACTGGATCGTCGCGCTGGCCGAGGGCAATGGCTGGGTCGCCCAGTCGACCTCGGTCCCTGGCGTGGCGCAGCGCACCGGCGCGACCATCTACTACATCGAGATGATCGCGGCGAAGCCGGGCGCGACTCCGGTCTTCGCGCTGATGCCCACCCCGGGCGATGTCGACGTGGTGATGGCGGCCGAGCTGATGGAGGCCGGGCGCGCGGTGCTGCGCGGCCTGGTGACGCCCGACCGCACCACGCTGATCGCGTCGACGCACCGCTCCTTCGCCGTGGTCGAGAAGGCGAAGCCGGGCGACGGCACCGGCGATCCCACGGCCGTGGTCGACGCCACCGGCTTCGCCGCCCGGCGCACCATCGCCTTCGACATGGAAGCCGTGGCCAGCCGCAACGGCAGCGTGATCTCCGCGGCCATGTTCGGCGCCCTGGCCGGGGCCGGGGTGCTGCCGTTCCCCCGCGAGGCCTTCGAGGCGACGATCCGCGCCGGCGGCCGGGGCGTGGAGCCGAGCCTCGCCGCCTTCCGCGCCGCCTGCGACCGGGCCGCCAGCCCCGGGACCGAGGCCGTCGCCCGCACGCCCGGGAAGCGCTTCGACGCGTTGCCGGCCGCCGCCGGGCACCCCGCACTCGACCGTCTCGTCCGGCGCATCGTGCAGGAGTTTCCCGCCGCCGCCCATCCGATGCTGTTCGCCGGCGTGAAGCGGCTGACCGACTACCAGGACCCGGCCTATGCGGACGAGTACCTGACGCTCCTGGCCCGGCTGCGCGCGGAGGACGAGGCGCGGGGCGGTGCCGCCAAGGGCTTTGGTTTCACCCTTGCGGCGGCGAAACACGTGGCCGTCGCGATGGCCTATGACGATGTGATCCGCGTCGCCGACCTGAAGATCCGCTCGCGCCGGTTCGAGCGCGTGCGCCGCGAGGTCGGCGCCGGCCCGGACCAGATCGTCTACACGACCGAATACATGCATCCGCGCATGGCGGAGGTCTGCGGCACGCTGCCGAGAGGGCTTGGTGCCTGGATCGAGGCGCGACCGGCCCTCTTCTCGCGGCTCGACCGCCTGGTCAGCCGCGGCCGGCGCGTTCGCACCGGCACGATCCTCTGGTTCCTGGGGCTCCAGGCCGTGTCGGCGCTGCGAAGGGTCCGGCGCGGCACGCTGCGCCATGCGCGCGAAACGTCGCATCGCGACGCCTGGCTGGCGACCGCGCTCGACACGCTGCGGGTCAACTATGACCTCGCGGTCGAGGTCCTGGAATGCCGGCGGCTGGTCAAGGGCTATTCGGACACGCATGCCCGCGGCGAGTCGAAGTTCGAGCGGGTGCTGTCCGGCCTGCCCCTGCTGGTCGGCCGGGACGACGGCGCGGCCTGGCTGCGCCGGCTGCGGCAGGCGGCACTGGCCGATGAGGACGGCACGGCTCTCGACGGCGCGCTGAAGACGATCGCGACGCTGTGACCGCCGGGGGCGGCACCCCAGCCGTTCAGATGTCGTGCTTGCGGATGTTGCGCAGGATCTTGTGCAGGGTGGCGACGAAGGCGACGTATTCGTCGCCGTCGACGCCTTCGAACATCTGCGTCAGCAGCGCGTACATGGTGGGCCACACCGTATCGAAGACGGCCCGGCCTTCCTCGGTGATGGCGATGTCGCGGACCCGCATGTCCTCGGCGCGCGGCTGCCGGCGGATATAGCCCTGCTCCTCCAGCGCATCGAGCGTGCGGCTCATGGTCGACTGCTCGGTGACCGCATAGACCGACAGCTCGTTGATCGTCAGCGTCGAGGAGATGCTGAGGATGGCGAGCGCCCGCATCTTGGTGGTCGTCATGTCGTGCGCCTTCAGCGCCTCGGACATGTTGGCGTTCCAGCGCGCCATCACCCGGTTCATCAGATAGGGCGCGAACTGGTTGAGGCCGATCTCGCCCAGGGTCGGACGCGTCTCGCCCTGCTCCAGCCGGCGCAGCACCGTTCCGGCAAATCTGTCGGTCATCGCTCCCATCTGCCTTCCAGTCTTCCGAGGGCTCGCGCCGGCCCCCTACCCTGCCTGGGGGACCAGCGCAAGGGCGCGCACGGGCGAGCCGGTACCGCCGACGAATTTCAGCGGCGCCGCGATCAGGATCGCCCCCTTCGGCGGCAGCTGGTCGAGGTGGCACAGGCTGGCCAGGCCGTACCGGTTCGCCTTGTGCAGCAGGTTGTGGGCGGGAAAGGGCGGGGTCATGCCGCCAGCCGATCCGGCATCGGTGCCGACCGTCTCCGAGCCCCAGCCGACAATGCCCTTCGACAGCAGGTATTCGATCGCCTCTGCGGTCGGCCCTGGCGAATGCGGGCCGTTCTGGTCGGCGTTCAGGAAGGTCTCCGCCGACCCGTTGCGCTTGTACCAGTCGGTGCGCAGCAGCACCCAGGTTCCGGCCTCGATCGCGCCATGCTCGGCTTCCCAGGCCTCGATGCTGTCGACCGTCAGCAGATAGTCGGGGTCGGCCGCGGTCTCCTTCGAGCGGTCGATCACGTTGGCCGGCGCCACGAAGCTCTTCGGCGGGATGCGGTCGGTGGTGCCGTCAGGGTGATCCCGTCCGGTGATCCAATGCACCGGGGCATCGAAATGCGTGCCCGTGTGCTCGCCGAGCTCGAGCCAGTTCCAGGCCCAGAACGGGCCGTTCTCGTCGTACCGCGAGATGGCATGGACCTTCACCGCCGGCGTGTTCCTGCCGATCTGGGGCGGCAGCTGGATCACCGGCGTCTCCGGGCCGAGCGGGGCGGTGAGGTCGACCACCCTGATCGAGCCGTCCAGCAGTGAAGCCGCCAGGCCGGCGAGATGATCGGTTGCCATGATTGCCTCCCGTTTTCGAATGGTTCTGCCCGGTCGATCCGCTCCCTCCGGGAGAGCGGATCGCGGTCCGCCAATTCTCAAACCTTAGGTCAGAATATCTGCAACCACAACTATCTCGGGCAATCTTTCCAGTACACAGCCCGCCCAAAACATGGAATTGCATAGGAGAAGCTTCAGGCCTAAAACAATCCGATTGATCGGGGATACCCTCCATGATCCCATAGCGCGACCAACGAGGCGGCGTTCCAGCCTGCCCGCCCAGCGAGCGGACGGCCATCGGCCGGAGCAGCGCCAGCCTCTTCAGCGACGAAAGCCAAGAATGCCCGCGATGCGGGCAAGCAGAGGAGGCGAGCACGATGAAACTCTTCGAGACGCTGGGGCTCCTGGTTGCGTTCGGCGTGGCGGCCGCATCGCCGGCGCTGGCCGAGACCATCACGGTCGGGGCCTATCCCGCCAATCCGCCCTGGGAGTACAAGACCGACAGCGGCGCCTTCGAGGGCTTCGAGGTCGACCTGGCCAAGGAGGTAGCCAAGCGCATCGGCGTCGATGTCGAGTTCCAGGACCTGGGCTTCCAGGCGCTGTTCGCCGCCACCAGCTCCGGGCGCATCGACTTCGCGATCTCCTCGATCTCGGTCACCAATGAGCGCCTGCAGAACCAGGCCTTCACCCAGCCCTATTACGACAGCGACGGCACCATCGTCGGCAGGGCGGACTCGCCCATCCATTCGCTGGACGACCTGAAAGGCAAGACGATCGGCGTGATCTCGGGATCGACCGGCGAGGCCTTCGCCAAAGCAAATGGCGAGAAGCTCGGCTTCGCCGAGGTCAAGAGCTACAACGCGCAGCAGGACCTGCTGCTGGAGGCGCAGAACGGCCGGATCGACGGCGGCGCCGGCGAGCTGGCCGGGTTCCAATATGCGATCAAGCAGATGCCGGCGCTGAAGATCCTGGTCCGCATCCCGACCGGCGAGCGCTTCGCCATGATGACGCGCAAGAACCATCCGCTGCTGGCGAAGGCGAACGACGCGATCAGCGCGATGAAGACCGACGGCGCCCTGGCCGCGATCCACAGGAAGTGGTTCGGGGTCGATCCGGAACCCGGCAGCAGCACGGTGACGCCGGGGCCGATCCCGCAGGCCCAGTAACGGCCGCAACCGGGCCGGGCGACGCCCGGCCCTTCCGTCACGCCACTGGGCGCGCCATCCGGTCCGGACCATGGAACTCATCGACACCTTCTTCAACGGGCCGGTGCTGCTGCGCGCCGTGCCGATCCTGCTGCGGGGCCTGGGCAACACCATCCTGCTGGGCTGCGTCAGCATCGTCTGCGGCACGCTGGCTGGGCTGCTGGTGTGCCTGGTCCGGCTCTACGCGCCCCGGCCGCTGCGGCTGCTGGCGATCGGCTACATCGACATCTTCCGGGCGCTGCCGATCCTGGTGGTGCTGATCCTGATCTACTACGCCCTGCCCTTCATCGGCATCCGGCTGTCCTCCTTCGTCTCAGCCACGCTCGCCTTGTCGATGGTGCTGGCGGCCTTCACCGCCGAGGTCTGCCGCGCCGGCATCGAGAGCATCCCGCGCGGGCAGTTCGAGGCCTCCGCCGCGCTCGGCCTGCCGTTCTGGCTGGCCATGCGCAAGGTCATCCTGCCGCAGGCGATCCGCGTCATCATCCCGCCACTCACCAGCAACTGCGTGTCGGTGTTCAAGGACACGGCCCTGGCCTCGGTCGTCGCCATGCCGGATCTGCTGAAGCAGGCCACGGATGCCCAAGCGCAGATGGCCAACCCGACGCCGCTGATCGGCGCCGCGATCATCTATCTCGCCTTCCTTTGGCCGCTGGTCCGGCTGATCGGCCATCTCGAAGCGCGCGCCAAGCGCCGCGCCGGCCGGTCCTGACCGCGCCCCATCCAGGCGGCTACAAGAACTTCTCGCCGCATATGGGCTTCCTCTGGGGCCGCTTCGACGCGCTGAAGCGGCTACCGACCTTCCGCGAGGACTTCATCCCGGACCAGCCGCCCTACAAGGTCGAGGCTGGCACCTTCGTCTATGAGAACGTCGCCGGCATGGATGCCTCGGTGCGTTATCTCGAATCCCTCGGCCGCGGCTGCTCCAAACCGGACATCACCGGGATCGGCGGGATCTGACCCTTCCCGACTTGGTTCGACCGAGGGGCCCAGAACCGGACATCGGCCCGCAGCTCCCGGAAGCGGACCTTGCGCAAACCGGCCACTGTCCAGTCCGAGTTGTCGGTTCGGCCGCCCCGAAGACGCCCGACCTGTTCATTCACCGATCGCTTCGCAATAGTGGGCGGGCGATAAGGCCTTCGTTCTCGAAAAACCCAGCATCGGCCGGCCCCAGCCCGCTGCCGTGGCGACCCGGTCCCGTTTGATGTTACGATGCTTTCTGGAGCTTAACCCATCGCTGCCCAGATGCGGGGCGCGCGTGATGGCCTTCGAGATTCCAGCCAATGAGACCGAGCGCCTCATCGCCTTGAGGAGCTACAACCTCCTCGACACGCCGTCGGAATACGCCTTCGACGAACTGACCGAGCTGGCGGCCCAGATCTGCGGCTGCCCGGTCGCCTTCATCAGCCTGATGGACGAGACCCGCTCCTGGGTCAAATCGAAATTCGGCCTGCCGCCCGCGTACACCGAGGTGCCCCGCGAGATCAGCATCTGCGCCTCGACCCTGTGCCATGGCGACGTGCTGTACGTGCCCGACCTGACCCGGGACGCACGCTTCAGCGATAATCCACTGGTGGTCGGCGAGCCGCATATCCGGTTCTATTGCGGCGTGCCGCTGATCAACCAGCAAGGCTATGCGCTCGGTACCTTCTGCATCGTTGATTTCGCTCCGCACCCGCTCGATCCCAGTCAGGTAGACGCGCTGCGCCGGCTGGCCCATCAGGCCGTCGCGCAGCTCGAGCTGCGGCGCAGCCTGGGCGAACTCAACCGGACGATGCAATCCCTGGAGCGGGCACGTGCCGAGATCGCCGAGGAAAAGGCCAAGTCGGATCGACTGCTCCTCAACATCCTGCCTGAATCGGTGGCCCGGGAGCTCAAGGACAAGGACCGGGTGACGCCGCATTACTACGAGTCGATCACCATCGTCTTCACCGATTTCAGCAAGTTCACGTTACTGGCCGAGAGCATGGAGCCGGCCCGGCTGGTTGACACACTCGATCAGTATTTCTCGATGTTCGACGAGATCGTGCGCCGGCACGGGCTGGAGAAGGTTCGAACCATCGGCGACGCCTATATGTGCGCCGGCGGGCTGCCCGAGCCAAACCGCCGGCACCCGATCGACGCCTGCCTCGCGGCGCTGGAGATCCAGCACCGCGTCCTCCGCATGAACCAGAGGCGCGAGCGGCTTCGCTTGGCGCCCTGGGAGATGCGGATCGGCCTGCACAGTGGGCCCGCGGTCGCCGGCGTCGTTGGCCGGCATAAGTTCACCTACGACATCTGGGGCAATTCGGTGAACGTCGCCTCGCGGATGGAGGAAGAGAGCGCTCCCGGCCGCATCAACCTGTCGGAAAGCACCTATTTGAAGGTGCAACGGTTCTTCGAGTTCACGCCGCGCGGGCCAGTCGAGGCCAAGAACATGGGCCCGCTGCCAATGTTTTTCCTAGACCGGCTCCGCCCCGAATTCGCCGCCGATGCCGAGGGCCACCTCGCCAATGACCGCCTCGGCGACGAGTGCCGGCGCCTGTTCGGCAGCTGAGAGATCGGCGGGGTTCGGCCCGCAGCCATCGTCGTGACCCGGCGGGAGATAGCCGTGCCGCAACATGTTGTCAGACGGCTGGCAGCAATCGTCGCACTGGACGTCGTTGGCTACAGCCGGCTCACCGGCCTCGACGAGGAGGGAACGCTGGCCCGCCTCAAAGGGCTGCGGGACGAGATCATTGATCCCGCGATCGCCGATGCCCATGGGCGCGTCGTCAAGACGATGGGTGATGGACTCCTGATCGAATTCCAGAGTTCTGTCGATGCCGTGCGTTGTGCCATAGCGATCCAAAGCCGGATGGCGATGCGCCGTTCTGAAACCGAGACGGATCGGCGCATGGAGTTGCGCATCGGCGTTCACGTCGGCGACGTTGTGGTCGACGACACCGACCTCCTTGGGGACGGCGTCAACATTGCCGCACGGCTCGAGGGGATCGCTCCCACCGGAGGGGTATCGATCTCTGAGGACGTCTGGCGTCAGGTCGACGGCAAGGTGCCCGCCAGCTTCTCAGACATGGGCGAGGTCGCTCTGAAGAACATCGCGCGACCCGTGCGCGTCTATCGCGCCCATCTCGGCAAGGACAGCGCGGAGCAGGCGCTGTCGCCTGCGATGCCTGCAGAGGAGCAGCCGACGATCGCCGTGATGCCGTTCGCAAATCTGAGCGGTGATCCGGAACAGGAGTTCTTTGCCGATGGCCTCGCCGAGGACATCATCACCACGCTCTCCAAGCTCTCGGGGCTGCGGGTGATCGCCCGCAATTCCAGCTTCGTCTACAAGGGTCATGTGGCCGACGTCCGGGACGTGGCCAGGCAGCTGGGCGTGCGCCATGTCCTGGAGGGCAGCGTCCGCCGGAGCGGCACCCGCATGCGCATCTCGGTGCAGCTCATCGATGGGCGATCCGCTCGACCGGATCAGCCGCGACCAGGAGGACGTCGCTGCGGTGTTCAGGCGGCTGCGCTTCGCCGGGGTTGGCATCGCTCGATCGGATGAGAGAGCTGGTGGCCGAGCAGGACCGGCTGCGGCAGCGCCTGGCCGATGCAGAGGAGCCGCCGGACGTGCACCCGAACATCGCCGAGCTGTTCCGGTGGAAGGTGGAGCGGCTGGCCGAGGCGCTGGACTATCCGGAGGACCGCCGCGAAGCGGCAGACGCCCTGCGGGCGGTGATCGCCGGCATCACGTTGCGTCCCGGTCCGGAGCGCGGCGGGCTCCATGCCGCGCTGCATGGCGACCTGGGCACGATCCTGAGCTGGTTGGGCCGGGGTGGCGGCAAGGCTGGGACCCCAAAGCAAGAAGCCGCCCGTCCGGGGGCGGGGGCTTGCAGGGATCGGTGGTTGCGGGGACACGTAACCAACGATTCTTGCGGCTGATCGAGCGGCACATTCCACGATGTGCTGCATAATCGAAAACGATCAGAGCCTATAGAACCGCTCTGCGTTGTCGTGAAACAACCGCCGCCGCTCCTCCCACGAGAAGCCGAAAGTGATCTGCTTGAACGCGTCGAAGATCGCGTCGTAGCTGCTGAACAGCTTGTCGACCGGGAAGTTGCTGGCGAACATGCAGCGGTCGACGCCGAAGGCCTCGATCGCCGAGAGGACATAGGGCCGGATGCTGTCCACGGTCCAACTCCAGTCCCCCATGCCGAGGCCGGAGATCTTGCAGGCGACATTCGGGGCCGACGCCAGGCGCCTCATGCCGGCCCTCCAGGCCTCGAAATGCTCCGGGCCGTCGACCTGCATCCCGGTGTGATTGAGGATGATCTGCGTGTCCGGAAAGGCCCGCGCGAGATCAAAGGCCTCCTCCATCTGCGGATAATAGATCTGCAGGTCGAAGGAGAGGCCGAGGCCTTGCAGCAGGGCGAAGCCGCGGCGCCAGTCCGGCTCGCGGCACACGCCGGGTCGGTCGAGATAGGTCTTCGCCGGGTCGGGATGATAGTTCAGCGACTGGCGGATACCCCGGACGCTGCGGAAGGCAAGATGACCTTCGAGGATCTCGCGCACATTCGGCAGGGCGAGGTTGGCGTAGCCGACGATGCCGTGCGGATAGCCGTGCCGGTCGGCGACGCCCTGCAGCCACCGCGTCTCGCCGACCGGATCGGCCGGATCGTAGCCGACGTCGAGATGCACCGATTTGACCACGTTCTGGCGGCTGCAGTCGGCGAGGAAATGGTCGACCAGATAGCTGCTGCAGATAGCGGAATAGTCGCCGAAAGCGCTCGGCTTCACCCCGTCCTGCAGCCAGGGATAGCGGTGGGTCTCGAGATCGTAGAGATGGTGATGGGCGTCGATGATCGGGAAATCGTCCATGGCGCGGCCGTCCTGGAGGTCCGAGGCTGAGAAGGCGGCTCAGTATTCGCCGGCCGAGGGCGGATAGACCCGCTCCAGCTTGGCCCGCGCCTCGGGCGTGCCGACGGTCTGGGTGGTGACCAGGACCAGCGGCAGCGGCAGATCCTTGGTCACCGGCGCCCCGGTCAGCGCATTGTAGACCTGCTGCACCGCCTCGATCCCCTGACCGCCGGCCTCCTGCAGGAACAGCCCCTGGACCACGCCGTCGCGCAGCAGCCTGACGGTCGTCGGGCTGCCGTCGGCGGTGGCGAGACCCACCTTGCCGACCAGCCCGCGCGTCTGCAGCGCCTTGGCCGCGCCCGTCGCCGCCTCGTCATACATGCCGTAGATCGCCTTGATGTCGGGATGGGCGGTGAGCAGGTCGTTGGCCTGGTCCACCGCCTCGCGCACCGTCAGCCCCTTGGTCTGCAGGATCTGGACAAGCTCGCAGCCCTCCGCCGCGAAGGACTCCTTGGCGCCGGCGAGATATTTCTGCGCGTTCTCGCGGTCCTGCGGCAGCGACAGCATGCCGACCTTGGTGCCGCCGCGCTCCTTGGCCAGGGCGCAGACGAACTTGCCCTCCTCCCTGCCGCCCTCGAGGTTGTTGGCGGTGACGGAGGAGGTGTAGTCGGTCTCGCCGGGCTGCGGGCCGATGCCGGTGAAGGCGACCGGGATGTTCTGCTGCTTCAGGAAGCGCAGCACCGGCGGCGTGCTGGTGGAGCTCACCGGCCCCATAACGATGGCGTCGACACCGCGGGTCACGGCCGTGCGCACATTGGTCATCTGGTCGACCGGCGAATTGTGCGAGTCCATCTCGATGTAGTCCATGCCGAGCTCGGCGGCCTTGGTCTTCGCCCCGTAGGCGACCCACTGCCAGTAGGAGATGTCGAGCGAGGGCGCGATATAGGCGACGGTGTAAGTCTTGCCCGCGGCCGGCGCCGTCGCGGGCGCCAGGGTTGCGGCGAAAGCCAGGCCGGCAACGGCCAGAGCCGGGATAATCGAACGACCCATCTGTGTCCTCCCTGTATCGATTGATTGTGGTGAAGCGGGCCCGGCCGGATCAGGACCGCAGCTTGGTGACGCGGTCGATCAGGACCGCGATCAGGATGACGCAGCCGGTCACCGCGCCTTGCCAGAAGCTGTTGATGCCGACCAGGTTCACGCCGTTCTGGATCACCGTGATCATCACGGCGCCGAGCATGGCGCCGATCGCCGAGCCGGTGCCGCCGAACAGGCTGGCGCCGCCGATGACGCAGGCGGCGATCGCCTGGAGCATCAGATTGGCGCCCGACGTCGCCTCCGAGTTGCTGATGTAGGACAGGCTGAGGAGGCTGGCGAAGGACGCGGCCAGGCCCGAGGCGACATAGACGCCGAAGCGCACCCCGCGCACCGGGATGCCGAGCAGCCGGGCGGCCTTGTCGTTGCTGCCGATGGCGTAGATCCACCGCCCGAGCACGAGCTTCCGCAGCGCCAGCTCCACCGCGATCACGGCGACGGCGCAGAACAGGAAGAAGTTCGCGACGCCTGGCACGATCTCGCCGCCGTTCAGCAGCCAGAAATCCGGGTCGAGGATGGCGATCGAATGGCCGTCGGTGATCACGAAGGCGAGGCTGCCGCCGATCGCATAGGTGATCAGGGTGACGACGAAGGGCGCGAGGCCGGCGAAGGTCACGAGGCCGCCATTGATCGCCCCGACGCCGAGGCCGACGCCGAGGCTGGCGACGCAGGCCAGCGGCCAGGCAAGGCCGGAGGACAAAGCGAGGCCGGCGACCATGCCGGTCAGCGAGAAGGTCGAGCCGACCGACAGGTCGATGCCGCTGGTCGCGATCACCAGGAACACGCCGAGCGACATCAGGATCAGCGGGGCGGAGGCCTGGGCGATGTTGGCGAGGTTGCCCCAGGTGAGCACGTGGGGAGACCAGAAGCTGACCACGACCAGGATCACGAGGATCGCCGCGGCAATGGCGATCTCGCTGCGATAGGTCCGGGCCAGCCGGACCGGCAGCGGTGCGCGCCGCGGCGTGCGGCTGCCCTCTGCACTGGCTGACGGCCCGATGATCACGTCGGTCATGCTGCCCTCTTCGCTGTCCATGGCCGTCACGCCGCCATCCCGGTGGCGCGCGCAAGCGCGACCTCGCTGACCTCGTCGCCGCTGAGGACCCCGCTCACCTCGCCGCGGAGGTCGAAGGCGACGATCCGGCCGCAGACCTCGGCGAGCTCGGCGAATTCGGTCGACCACCACACCACGACGCAGCCGGCGGCCGCGGCCTGCCGGATGATGGCGTAGATCTCCCGCTTGGTGCCGATGTCGACGCCGCGCGTCGGCTCCTCCAGCACCAGGATCCGGGGCGGGCGCTCGAGCCAGCGCGCGAGCAGGAGCTTCTGCTGGGTGCCGCCGCTCAGCGTCTGCGGCAGGGCGTCGACCGAGCCCGCCTTGATCGACAGCCGGTCCAGCGCCGCCTGCGCGGTGACGGCCTCCTGCCCCCTCGCGAGGAGACGACGGCCTGCGACACGCGCCGCCGCGACGATGTTGTCGAGGATCGGCAGCGCCGCGAGGATGCCTTTCCCGGCGCGGTCGCCCGAGACATATCCCACCCCGCTGCGCACCGCCTGGGCAGGGCTCGTGAAGCGCGCGGGCACGCCGTCGATGCCGATGGTCCATGTCTCCGAAGGGACGGCACCAATCAGGGCGTCGATCAGCGCGGACGGCCCGAGCGGCGCGCCGGCGAGGCCGAGGATGCTGCCGGGCGGCAGCCGCAGCGACACGCCCGGTGCCGAAATCTCGACAGTCGCGCCGCCGGCCGTGGCCGCGGACGCGGCGGCGCCGCTCCTGCCCGGGCCGGCGCCCTGCCCCATCGCCTCGACGATGGCCTCGTCGCCGAGCTCCCCGATAGGCGTGCGATCCACGACGGTGCGGCCGTCGCGCAGGATCGTGCAGACATCGGCGACCGCGCGGATCTCGGTCATGCGGTGCGACACGATCAGCGAGCTGATGCCCTGCCCGGCCAGGCGCCGCAGGATCGCGAACAGGCGCTCGGTCTCGGCGAAGGTCAGGTTGGCGGTCGGTTCGTCGAGCAGCAGCAGCCTGGCGCCGGAGCTGAGCGCCCGCGCGATCTCCACGAACTGGCGCTGATGCAGGTCGAGCTCGGCCACCGGACGGGCGAGCGCGTCGCCCGCCAGGGTGTCGTCGATCAGCGCCAGCGCCACCGCTGCCCGAGCTTCGTCGGTTGCGGACCGAACCAAACCAAGCCCGCGCTTGCGGTGCGGCAGGGCGATGTTCTCGGCGACGGAGAGATGCGGCAGCAGCGCCAATTCCTGGAAGACGACGGCGATGGCCGCGGCGTCGTAGCCCTCCTGCCCATCGACCCGGATCGTGCCGCCGTCCCGCCGGTGCGAGCCGGAGACGATGCGGATCAGGGTCGACTTGCCGGCGCCATTGCCGCCGAGCAGCGCATGGATCTCGCCGCGCCCGACCCTGAGGTCGGCCTGCTTCAGCACCGACGTGGCGCCGAAGCGCTTCTCGATCGCCAGGGCCTCCAGGACGAAGGGGCTCACGACAGGTGCCCCATGGTCGAGACGCGATCGGTCACGTCACGCGCCAGCGCGCAGCCCATCTGTCGCCCCTCCCGGCCATCCCTGTTTCTTGCCCGGGCCACGCTGACGGCTCGGCCCGATATCCCGCGTCGAGGCTTGCCCAACCGGCCGGGCCGGACAAACGGATTTTATGCAATCAATGGTGAATTCAATTCATCGGAACAGCGGCGAACCTGTCCCGTCCGCCGTCACGCCGGCAGGGTCGGGTCGAGGCCGAGCTGCGTCAGCAGCCAGGTGGCGAAGGCGCGCACCGTGTATCGCTGCCGCAGGGCGCGCGGATAGACCAGGTGGTGTCCGATATAGGTCACGTCCCGGGCGACGCCGGCCAGGGGCGCGACCAGCAGGCCGCGCTTGATCTCCCGCTCGGCCAGGCGGGTGGATTCCAGGGCGATGCCGAGCCCGTCCACGGCCGCGGCGATCGCCAGGAAGCTGCGGTCGAAGCGCATGCCGTGCGGCGCCGGCATGGTCATGTCGTTGGCCGCGAACCAGTCCGGCCAGCGCACCCGCTTCACCTCGCTTTGGATCAGCACCTGCCCGAGGAGGTCGGCGGGCGTGCGGATCGCGTCGGCGAGCTGCGGCGCGCACAGGGGCGTGACCAGCTCCTCGCCGAGCGCCACGACCACGACGCCTTCGGCCCGCGGCGGGCCGTAGACGATATCGACATCGAAATCGTCATTGCTGAACCGGGCATATTCGGTGCTGGCGGCCAGGCGGACCTCAATGTCCGGCTGGGCCGCGAAGAAGCCCGAGAGCCGGGGCGACAGCCATTGCGCGGCGAAGCTCGGCGCCGAATGCAGCCGGAGCAGCTTCGTCTTCCGGTTCGAGACCGCCTCCATCCCCCGCCGCAGCTCGTCGAAGGCGATGCCGACATGCCGCATCAGCATCTCGCCGTCGGGGCTCAGATGCACCTGGCGCCCGTCACGCTCGAACAGCGCCGTGCCGAGGGCCTGCTCGAGCTTCAGGATGGCGTGGCTGACGGCGCTCGGCGACAGGTTCAGCTCCAGCGCCGCCGCCCGGAACGAGCCATGGCGGGCCGCCGCCTCGAAGGCGCGGACCGAGGCCAGGGAGACATCCTTCAGCATCCGCTCGATGAACCAGATTCACCGATCGATGTAAAGTTCGCGTTTGTCCTGCACCGCCGGCCGCGGCCAAGACTGGGCTAAGGAGCGACCAAGGGAGGACGCCATGCTGCTCGCCGGCAAAACGGCCGTGATTTCCGGTGCGGCCAGTCCGCGCGGCATCGGACTGGAGACCGCCAGGCTGTTTGCCCGGCACGGAGCCCGCGTGGCGATCCTCGACCTCGACGGCGACGCCGCGCGCCGTGCGGCCGCGAGCCTCGGCGACGGCCATCTCGGCCTCTCCTGCGACGTCGCCGACCCGGTGGCCTGCGCCGCGGCCGCCGAGCAGGCGATCGCCGCCCTCGGCCGCGTCGACATCCTGTGCAACAACGCCGGCATCACCCAGCCGGTCAGGACCCTCGAGATCGCGCCCGGCGACTGGGACCGGATCCTCGACGTCAACCTGCGCGGCGTCCTGAATCTAAGCCAAGCCTTCATTCCGCATATGCGCGAGCGCGGCGGTGGCTCGATCGTCTGCATGTCCTCGGTCTCCGCCCAGCGCGGCGGCGGCATCTTCGGCGGGCCGCACTACTCCGCGGCCAAGGCCGGGGTGCTGGGTCTGGCCAAGGCGATGGCCCGCGAATTCGGGCCGGACGGGATCCGCGTCAACTGCATCACCCCGGGCCTGATCCAGACCGACATCACCGGAGACAAGCTGACCGACGCCATGCGCGCCGAGATCGTGAAGACCATTCCCCTGAACCGGCTCGGCGAGGCGGGCGACGTCGCGGGCGCCTACCTGTTCCTCGCCTCCGACCTTTCCGCCTACGTCACCGGGGCGGTGATCGACGTCAATGGCGGGATGCTGATCCATGGCTGACGAATTGCGCCCCGACGCGGCGCCGCATCGCGGCTCGAATGTCAGCCTGGCCGAGCGGGCGCGGCGCATCCGCCGGCACGCCCTGCGCATGGGCGAGGTGCAGGGCCAGGGCTACATCGCCCAGGCGCTCGGCATCGCCGACGTGCTGGCCGTCTCCTATTTCCACGCCCTGACCTATCGGCCCGAAGAGCCCGAATGGGACGGCCGCGACCGCTTCCTGCTGTCGATCGGCCACTACGCCATCGCCCTTTACGCCGCCCTGGTCGAAGCCGGGATCATTCCCGAGGACGAGATCGAGACCTACGGCAGCGACGACAGCCGCCTGCCGATGTCGGGCATGGCCGCCTACACGCCGGGCATGGAGATCACCGGCGGCTCCCTCGGCCACGGGCTCGCAATTGCCGTGGGCTTCTGCCTCGGCCTCAAGCGCAAGGCCTCGCGATCCTTCGTCTACACGCTGTTCTCGGACGGCGAGCTCGACGAGGGCGCGACCTGGGAGGCCGCGATGTCGGCGGGCAGCTTCGGCCTCGACAACCTGATCGGGATCGTCGACGTCAACAACATGCAGGCCGACGGGCCGTCGACCGGCGTCCTCAACTTCGAGCCGCTGGCCCCGAAATTCGAGGCCTTCGGCTGGTTTGTGCAGCGGGTGGACGGCAACGACATCGGCGCCCTGGTCCGCGCCTTCGACGCCGCCCGCGCCCATCCGGGCCGGCAGCCGCGGCTCGTCATCTGCGACACCCGGATGGCCAAGGGCGTGCCATTCCTGGAGGCAAGGGACAGAAACCACTTCCTGCGCGTCGACAAGGACGAATGGCAGCAGGCGATCCGGATCATCGATGCGGGGATGACGTCATGAGGCGCTCGAAATACGTCCGGCCGGCCCATCTCGACGGCGGCCCGGCAGGCGACAGGCCGCGCCTGACCACATCGGCGATGATCGCCTCCCTCGCCGGCCCCGACCAGCGCACGCGGCCGGCGCCGTTCGGCCACGCCCTGGCGGCGCTGGCCGAGACCCGGCCGGAGATCGTCGGGCTGACCGCCGATCTCGGCAAATACACCGACATGCACATCTTCGCGCAGAAGCACCCGGACCGCTTCTACCAGATGGGCATGGCCGAGCAGCTGCTGATGGCCGCCTCCGCCGGCCTGGCGCGCGAGGGTTTCATGCCCTGGGCCTCAACCTATGCCGTCTTCGCCTCGCGGCGGGCCTACGACTTCATCTGCATGGCGATCGCCGAGGAGAAGCTGAACGTCAGGATCGTCTGCGCCCTGCCCGGCCTGACGACCGGCTACGGGCCGAGCCACCAGGCGACCGAGGACATCGCGATCTTTCGCGGCATGCCGAACCTGACGATCATCGACCCCTGCGACGCGCATGAGATCGAGCAGATCGTGCCGGCGCTCGCGGACCATCGGGGGCCGGTCTATATGCGCCTGCTGCGCGGCAACGTGCCCCTCGTGCTCGACGAGTACGGCTACCGCTTCGAGCTCGGCAAGGCGGCGCTGCTGCGCGACGGCGCCGACGCGCTGATCATCTCCTCCGGCTTCATGACGATGCGTGCCCTGGAGGCCGCGGAGGCCCTGCGCGAGGATCGCGTCGAGGTCGGCGTCCTGCACGTGCCGACGGTCAAGCCGCTCGACGAGGCCGCGATCCGGCGCGAGGCGGCGCGCACGGGGCGGATGGTGATCGTGGCCGAGAACCATACGGTGATGGGCGGCCTGGGCGAGGCGGTCGCGGGTCTCCTGATGCGCTCGGACATCCGCCCCCCCGCCTTCCGCCAGATCGCGTTGCCCGATGAGTTCCTCGACGCCGGCGCGCTGCCGACGCTGCACGACCGCTACGGCCTGTCCGCGAGCGCCATCCGCGCGGCGGTCAGGTCCTGGCTGTAGCGGGGAAAGGCGAATGAAGAGAATCGCCTTCATCGGGCTGGGCGCGATGGGCGGGCCGATGGCCCGGAATCTGCTAAAGCGCGGCTTCCCGGTGCGCGGGTTCGATCTTGACCCGCGCGCCCTGGCCGAGCTGCGGGATGCCGGCGGCCTCGCCGCCGCCTCCGCCGCCGAGGCCTGCGCGGACGCAGATATGGTCGTGCTGATGGTGGTCGACGCCAGGCAGGCGGAAGCGGTGCTCTTCAGCGAAGGCGCCCTCGCCGCGATGCCTGCCGGGGCGTTGGTCTGCCTGATGGCGACCTGCCCCCCGCGGGCGGTCGAGGCGATCGCGGCGCGGGTGACCGCGGCCGGGCGCCGCTTCGTCGACGCGCCGGTCTCCGGCGGCACCGCCGGGGCCACGGCGGGGACGCTGACCGTCATGGCGGCGGCGCCGGCGGCGGTTTTCGAAGCGGTGCGCCCAGTCCTCGCGGCGCTCGGCGACCGGATCTTCCATGTCGGCGAACGGCCCGGCCAGGCGGCGATGGTGAAGACCGTAAACCAGCTGCTGTGCGGCGTGCACATCGCGGCCGCGGCCGAAGCCGTCGCGCTGGCCGGGAAGGTCGGCGTCGACGCCGGGACGCTGATCGAGATCCTCTCGGGCACCTCGGCGTCGAGCTGGATGCTGCGGGATCGCGGGCCGCGCATGATCCAGGACGATCCCGCGGTCTCCAGCGCCGTCGACATCTTCGTCAAGGACCTCGGCATCGTGCTCGAGGCGGGACGGGAGACCGGCGCCGCCCTGCCGCTCGCCGCCCTGTCGCACCAGCTGTTCCTGTCGACATCCGGCCGTGGCGACGGGCGGGCCGACGACAGCCAGGTGATCCGGGCCTATCGCGCGCTGAACGGCGGCTGAGCCGCGGCCCGAAACCAACCTGACGAAGATCAGGGCGCCAGACATCCATCCAGGAGAGGATACCATGACCCAAGACAGCCTTCGCCCCAGCCGCCGCGCCGTGCTCGCAGGCATCGCCTCGCTGCCGCTCGTCACCGTTCTGACGCAGCCGGGCGACGCGGCGGAGTTCGAGCTCAAATACGCGACCGGGCAGGACCCCACCCATCCGGTGAACATCCGCGCCCAGGAGGCACTGAGCCGGATCCGCGAGGCGACCTCGGGCCGCCTGGACATCAAGCTGTTCCCAGCCAACCAGCTCGGCTCCGACACCGATCTCCTCACCCAGGTGCGCAACGGCAGCGTCGAGTTCTTCAACCTGTCGTCGCTGATCCTGGCGACGCTGGTGCCCCTCTCTGGCATGACCAGCCTGGCCTTCGCCTTCAAGGACTACGACACGGTCTGGAAGGCGATGGACGGCGACCTCGGCGCCCATATCCGCACGGCGATCGCCAAGACGCCGATCTTCGCGGCATCGAAGATCTGGGACAACGGCTTCCGGCACGTCACCTCGTCCACCCGCGAGATCCGCGGGCCCGCCGACCTCCAGGGCTTCAAGATGCGGGTCCCGCCGGCCCCGGCCCTGACCTCGCTGTTCAAGGCGATCGGGGCCGCGCCCGCCCCGATCAACTTCAACGAGCTGTACTCGTCGCTGCAGACCAAGGTCGTCGAGGGGCAGGAGAACCCGCTCGCGATCATCGCGACCACGCGGCTCTACGAAGTGCAGCGGTCCTGCAGCCTGACCGGCCATGTCTGGGACGGCTACTGGGTGCTCGGCAACAAGCGTGCCTTCGCCCGGCTGCCCGAGGATCTCCAGGCGATCGTGACGAGCGAGCTCGACCGCTCGGCGCTGGACCAGCGCGCCGATATCGCCAGGCTCAGCCAGAGCCTGCAGCAGGAACTCACGGCCAAGGGCTTGTCCTTCATCGATGTCGACCGGGAGGCCTTCCGCACGGCCCTGGCCGGCACGTCCTTCTATGCCGAGTGGAAGGAGAAGTACGGCCCCGAGGCCTGGGGCCTGCTCGAACAGGTCGCCGGCCCCCTCGGCTGATCCTCCGGCACCGCCGGGCACGACGCCCCGCGCACCGCCCATCGGCCGCCGCGGCCGATGGCGGGCCCCTCCGTTCCCTCTAGACGGATCCGACCGCCATGGCGACGCATATGAACGACATGACCGCACCCGCCGAGTCCGCTCCGGCCGTGCCGCGCCAGCGGACGCCGGGCTGGATTGCCGGGCTGGATACCGTGGTCGGTGCTCTCGTCGAAGCCCCTGTCGCGCTTCTGGTCCTGGCGGAGGTCGGCGTGCTGCTGGCCGGCGTGGTCTGCCGCTATCTGCTGCACGAGCCGCTGATCTGGTCCGACGAGCTGGCCTCGATCCTGTTCCTCTGGCTGGCCATGCTGGGATCGGTCGTGGCCCTGCGCCGCGGCGAGCATATGCGGATGACCGCCGTCATCGGCTTCCTGGCTCCCCGGCCGCGGGCCTTCCTCGACGTGGTCGCCATCGCCGCGGGCCTGGGCTTCCTGGTCCTCGTCATCGAGCCGGCCTATGAGTTCGCCGCCGACGAGGTCTGGGTGACGACGCCGGCGCTGGAGATCACGAATTCCTGGCGCGCGGCGGCGCTGCCGGTCGGGATGGGCCTGATGATCCTGGTCGGGCTGGTGCGGCTGATCCGGGTCGCCGGCTGGCGCGATGCCGCGGCCGCCGTGCTGGCGGTGGCCACTGTCATCGGCCTCGCCGCCCTCCTCGGCCCGTCGCTGCGGCCGCTCGGCAACACCAACCTGCTGATCTTCTTCGTCGGCGGGGTCGGCGCCATGGTCTTCCTCGGCGTGCCGATCGCCTTCGCCTTCGGCCTCGCGACCTTCGGCTATCTGGCGCTCACCACCTCGACGCCGACACTGGTTATCATCGGCCGGATGGACGAGGGCATGAGCCATCTGATCCTGCTGTCGGTGCCGCTGTTCGTGTTCCTCGGCCTCCTGATCGAGATGACCGGCATGGCGCGGGCCATGGTCGCCTTCCTGGCGAGCCTGCTCGGCCATGTGCGCGGCGGCCTGTCCTATGTGCTGATCGGCGCCATGTATCTCGTCTCCGGCATCTCGGGGTCGAAGGCCGCCGACATGGCCGCCGTGGCGCCGGTCCTGCTCCCCGAGATGAAGGCGCGCGGCGCCAAGCCCGGTGACCTCGTGGCGCTGCTGTCGGCCACGGGGGCCCAGACGGAGACCATCCCGCCGTCGCTGGTCCTCATCACCATCGGCTCCGTGACCGGCGTCTCGATCGCAGCGCTGTTCACCGGCGGGCTGCTGCCCGCGGTGGTGCTCGGCCTCGCGCTGGCCGGGCTGGTCTGGTGGCGCTACCGGAGCGAGGATCTGTCCAGTGTCCAGCGCGCGAGCGGAAGGGAGATCGGCAGGGCGTTCCTCGTCGCCCTACCGGCCATCGCCCTGCCCTTCATCATCCGGGCGGCGGTGGTCGAGGGCGTCGCCACGGCGACCGAGGTCTCGACCATCGGCATCGTCTACGCCATCGCCGCGGGCCTGCTGGTCTACCGCCGCTTCGACTGGCGCCGGGTTTATCCGATGCTGGTCGACACCGCCTCGCTGTCCGGCGCGATCCTGCTGATCATCGGCGCCGCAACCGGCATGGCCTGGGCGCTGACCCAGTCCGGCTTCTCGACCCAGTTGGCCACGCAGATGCGGGAGCTTCCGGGTGGCATTCCCGCTTTCCTCGCCGTCTCCGTGATCGCCTTCGTGGTGCTCGGCTCCGTGCTCGAGGGCATTCCGGCGATCGTCCTGTTCGGCCCGCTGCTGTTCCCGATCGCGCGGGAGGTCGGGGTGCATGAGGTGCACTACGCGATGGTGGTCATCCTGGCGATGGGGATCGGCCTGTTCGCGCCGCCCTTCGGCGTCGGCTACTACGCCGCCTGCGCGATCAGCCGGATCCATCCCGACGAGGGCATGCGGCCGATCGTCGGGTATCTCGTCGTGCTGGCGGTCGGCCTGATCGTAGTCGCGGCGGTGCCCTGGATCTCGATCGGCTTTCTGTGAAGGTATCG
Organism: Inquilinus limosus; assembly: GCF_051487185.1. Lineage (GTDB taxonomy): Bacteria > Pseudomonadota > Alphaproteobacteria > DSM-16000 > Inquilinaceae > Inquilinus > Inquilinus limosus_F. Next base: position 26,342 of record NZ_JAHVDK010000022.1, on the reverse strand, counting down.
CGCCGCCCTCGGCACCCGGAACAGGCTTGGCTTCCCTCTGAACGCTCCACACAACGAAGAATGCCCCGCTCTGGGCGGGGCTTTGGATCAGATATCGATGTTGATCGAGTTATAAAAAGGGTGGTTGCGCGGACAGGATACCACCGATTCCCATACAGCTTGGCGATCGCGGTCTAAGGTCGGCGCTCAAACCGCAATATACAAATGACGGCGACGAGCGACCGCGCAACGAGGTCGCGCGATCCGCGAGCACCTCGCCTATATGGTCACGCCGAGGCCGACAGCCTGATCACGTTCCAGGACGCAGGCCCGAGCGTCGCCGAGACCCGCCCACCCTCGACGCGCACACCGGTCAACGTGCGAGGCTGAACTCGATCCGGCGTCTCCCTGGTGTTGGTCGCTGAGAGATCGTCGTCGCGCATCTCCAGCGCCTCGTTAAGTTCCAGGGCGCCGAAGCCGCGCGCGTCGACCTCGATCGGAGCCGACTGGTCGAGGTGGCGGTTGAGAACGAACAAGGTCACGGCCCGGCCGTCCTCGTCATGGACCGCGGCGAGCTTGACATAGGGGACGGTCGGCAGCGGGAAGGTCAGGTCGGCGGTGCCGCGAGGGTCGTGATAGGTCGCGGCATAGGTCGGCGAGGCCACCTGCGCGTGCAGCACCCGGCCGCGGCCGAAATTGCTGAAATGGGCGAAGGGATGGAAGATCGTCTGCCGCCAGGCCGGGCCGCCGGTTTCCGTCATGATCGGCGCGATGGCGTTCACCAGCTGCGCCAGGCAGGCGCAGCGCACCCGGTCGGCGTGGTTGAGCAGCGAGATGCAGGCCCCGCCGAAGGCCAGCGCATCCTTCATGTTGTAGACCTCTTCGAGGATCTCGGGCGCCACCGGCCAGCCGAGCTTGGTCCGCCCTTCGCCTCTGCGGCGCGTGCGGTACCACACGTTCCATTCGTCGAAGCTCAGCATGATGCGCTTGGACGAGCGCCGCCGGGCCGCGACCGCGTCGACGATGGCAACGACCTCGTCGATGAAGGAGTCCATCAGGTCGGGGCTGGCGAGGAAGGCCGGCGTGTCGCCGGCATAGTCGTTGAGATAGGTGTGCAGCGAGATGAACTCGACATGCTCGAAGCTGTGCTCGAGCACCGTATCCTCCCAGGTGCCGAAGGTCGGCATGGTGCGGCCGGACGAGCCGCAGGCGGCGAGCTCGATCGTCGGATCGACCCATTTCATGAGCTTGGCGGCCTCGGTGGCGATGCGGCCGTACTCCTCCGCGGTCTTGGTCCCCATCTGCCAGGCCCCGTCCATCTCGTTGCCGAGACACCAGAACTTGACGCCGTGCGGCTCCGGCCAGCCATGGGCGCGGCGCAGGTCCGAGAGCTCCGTCCCGCCGGGGAAGTTGCAGTATTCGACGAACCGGCGGGCGGCGTCGCCGTCGCGCGTGCCGAGATTGACCGCGAGCATCGGCTCGAGCTCGGCGGCCCGGCACCAGTCGATGAATTCGTTGGCGCCGAAGGCGTTGGTCTCCGTCGACATCCAGGCGAGGTCGAGCCGGCGCGGACGCTTCTCGGCCGGCCCGACGCCGTCTTCCCAGTTGTAGCCCGAGACGAAGTTGCCGCCCGGATACCGGATGATGGTCGGCGCCAGCTCGCGCACCAGCCCGAGCACGTCGGTGCGGAAGCCGCGGGCGTCGGCGCGCGGATGTCCCGGCTCGTAGAGACCGCCATAGACGCAGCGTCCGAGATGCTCGACGAAGGCGCCGAACAAGCGGCGATCGGTCTCGCCGATGGCAAAGGCGCGGTCGATGGAAACCCTGACGGTCTGCATGGAGCACTCCGGGAAGAGTCGGATGGATGAAATCGTCAGGCCGCCGGCTGGGGCCTGGGTTCGGCGGGGAGTTCCTCCCGCCAAGCGTTGCGGACGGGCAGGACCGCCTGCAGCAATCGGATGGAATAGGGGTGGCTCGGGGCGGCGAGCACGGCCCGGGCCGGTCCGCCCTCCACCACCCTGCCCTTCTCCATGATGATCAGCCGGTCACTGATGTAGTAGGCGGTGGCGAGGTCGTGGGTGATGTAGACGATCGACACGCCGAATTCGTCGCGCAGCGTCGCGAACATGTTGACGATCGTCATGCGCAGCGACGCGTCGATCATCGAGACCGGCTCGTCCGCGACGATCAGCGCCGGCTCGGGCACCAGGGCGCGGGCGATGGCGACGCGCTGCAGCTGGCCGCCGGACATCTCATGGGGAAAGCGGCCGCGGACCTCGGCGAGCGACAGGCCGACCTTGCGCAGCGCGGCGTCCGCCCGGGCCTCGACCTCGTCGCGCGTCCCGGCGCCGCAGAACCGGCGCGCCCCCATGAAGAGGTAGCGGTCGAGCCGCTTCAGCGGGTTGAACGCCTCGAAAGGGTTCTGGAACACCGGCTGCACCTCGGCCATGAAGGCGAGCCGGTCGCGGCGGCTGCGGATCGTCGCGAGATCGCGGCCGCGGAACAGGATCGAGCCGCCGCTCGGCGCCGTGCTGTTCAGGATCATGCGGGCCAGCGTCGACTTGCCCGAGCCGGATTCCCCAATGATGGTGAAGACCTCCGGCCGCTCGCTCGCCAGCGAGAAGTCGACACCGTCGACGGCCTGCACGACATGGCGCCCGAACAGGCCGCCGGACCTGAAGGTCTTGCTCGCCTGCCGGACCTCGAGCAGCGTGCTCATGGCAGAGCCACCCCCCTCGCCCGGGCCCTGGCGACGTGGCAGGCGACCCGATGACCCGGCTCGAGCTCCTCGAGCGGCGGCACCGCGACGTGGCAGCGCTCCACCGCCAGGGGACAGCGGGGATGGAAGCGGCAGCCGGCCGGCGGGTCGGCGAGATTCGGCGGGGCGCCCGGAATCCCGGTCTTCCTGACGTCGTCGCCGAGCCGGGGCAGGCTCGAGATCAGATGCGCGGTATAGGGGTGGAGCGGGCGCTGGAAGATCTCGGCGGTCGGTCCCTCCTCCACCAGCCGGCCGGCATACATGATGCCGAGCCGGTCGGCGAGGTTGGCGTGGACCGCCATGTCGTGGGTGACGAACAGGATGGACGAGCCCATCTCCTGCTGCACCTCGCGCAGCATGGCCAGCACGTCCTTCTGGACGACGACGTCGAGGGCGGTCGTCGGCTCGTCGGCGATGATGAATTCCGGCCGGCAGATGGTCGCCAGGGCGATGGTCAGGCGCTGGCGCATGCCGCCGGACAGCTCGTGCGGATAGGCGTCGAGCACCCGCGGGTCGAGCGAGAGGCGCCGGAGGTGGCCGGCGATGGTCGCCATGAAGTCCTGCCGGCTGCCGCCAAGATGCCGCGCGGCGAAGTCGACGAAGGTGTTCCGGATGCGTCGCACCGGATTGAGCACGTTCATCGAGCCCTGCGGCACGTAGGACAGGCGGCTCCAGCGGATGTCGGCGATCTGGGCCGGGGACATCGCGTAGACATCCCGGCGGCCATCCGCGAACGCGAAGGTCACGGTGCCGCCGACGACGTTGAGCGGCGGCCGGATGGCGCGGGCGATGGTCTTGATCAGCGTGGTCTTGCCGGAGCTGGATTCCCCGGCCAGGCCGTAGATCTCGTTGCGGCGGATGGTGAAGCTGACGTCGTCGACGGCGCGGACCTCCCGAGTCACGCCGAAGAACCGCATCTGGTAATAGGCCTTGAGGCCAGTGACCTCGAGCAGCGGGGCGGCGGCGGGCGACCTCATGCGCCGCCCCCCATGCGTGCCAGCCGGCTGCGCGGGTCGATGTATTCGTTCATCGAGATCGCAAGCAGGAACAGCCCGATGAAGAGCATGACCACCAGGGCCACCGGAAAGGCGATCCACCACCACACGCCGGCGACGAGCGCCGTGTGCTGGTTGGCCCAATAGATCATGCCGCCCACGGTCGGCGTGTTGATGTCGGTGAAGCCGAGCACCGACAGCGTCACCTCGATGCCGATCGACCAGTTGATGTTGTTCATCGTCGTCGAGAACACGATCGGCAGGACGAAGGGCAGGTGTTCCTGCACCAGGATCCGGCCGGTGCTCGCGCCCGAGAAATAGGCCTGGTGGGTGAATTCGCGGGTCCGAAGGCTCATCGCCATGGCGCGGATCAGCCGCGCATCATAGGCCCAGCCCAGGGCGGCGGTGATCAGCGCGAGCATGGCCCAGCTCATCGCGTCGCGCATGATGAAGTAGAACAGGACGAGGATCGGGAAGAGCGGGACGACGACGAAGGTGTCGTTGATCGACATCAGCACCCGATCGACCCACCCGCCCTTGTAGCCGGCGATGAGCCCGACCACGAGCGCGATGATCCGGCTCAGCGCCGCGACCACAATGCCGAAGGTCAACGTGTTGCGGATCGCGAGGGTGAGCTGCCAGAAAACGTCCTGGCCGCGCGAGGTCGTCCCGAAGAGGTAATCCGACGAGGGGGGCACGTCCGGCGCCACCACATAGACGTCGAGCGGCGGATACGGCGATGCGAAGGACAGCAGCGCCATCACGACCACGAGCCCGACCAGGACGAGGCCCGCGGTGAACTCGATGTTGTAGCGGACGAGGTCCCGCAGGATCGCAAGGAACTGCATCAGCGGGTCTCCACGCGCGGATCGATCAGCGGGAACAGGAGATCGATCAGCAGGGCCGCGACCGAGACCGCGATGATCGACACCGAAGTGATGCCGAGCACGAGGCTGTAGTCGCCGGCGTGGACGCCGCTGATCAACAGCGAGCCGAGGCCCGGATAGCCGAACACCTGCTCGGTGATGATCGCGCCGTTGAAGATCGCGCCGAGCTGCAGCGCGAGGCCGGTGACCTGAGGCCCCAGCGCGTTCCCCATCACATAGGCGCCGAGAATCCGGCGCCGGCCGACGCCGGCCAGCTCGGCATAGCCGACATAGTCCTCGGTCACGATGTTCGACACCAGGGCACGCATGCCCATGAACCAGCCGCCGATGCCGACCGCCATCAGCGACAGGGCGGGCAGCACCGAATGGACCAGCACATCCAGGGCGAAGCCGAAGGTGTCCTCGCGATTGGCGTTCATGCTGGCGCCGCCGCTGATCGGCAGCACCGGCCAGAGGAAGCCGAACACGATCAGGAGCACGAAGGCGACGATGTAGTACGGGATCGGATGGACGCCCATCGAGACGATCCCGACCAGCTTCAGCAGGCGGTTCCGCCGATAGTAGCCGGCGAGGCCGCCGATCAGGTTGCCGATGATCCAGGTCATGACTGTGGAGACGAGGAGGAGCCCGACCGTCCATGGCATGGCCCGCCAGATCAGGGTGGACACCGGGGTCGGGAACGCGGACAGGGACGGGCCGAAATCGCCGGCGAAGACCCGCCGCCAGAAGGACAGATACTGCTCGACCGGCGATCCTTCGAGACCGTAGAGCTCGCGCAGCGAAGCCCGCATCATCTCGATCGCCTCGGGGCTGGTGACGCCGAAGGAGGTCGCCGCGGACACGCTCTGCTCGACCGGGTCGATCGGCGTCGAATGGGTGATGACATAGGTGATGTTCACGCCGATGAAGACGACGACCGCGAACTGCACCAGCCTTCTGGCGAGATAGGCGAGAAAGGGCTTCATTCTCCGGCCCTCGGATTGCCGGCGGCGCCCGCCGGGCGGGCGCCGCTCGGCTTGTCGCAGGGTTCAGGGCTGGGCTGGCTTCAGCCGCACCATCATCAGGCGCGAATTGCCCCAGTTCGGCACCGGATTGGTGTAGGGATCGGCGGCCGTCGGGTAGCCGGTCCAGTAGGTCTCGTCCATGGCCGTGAAGACGTTGTAGGCCATCAGCGGGATGACCGGCATTTCGCGGACCATGAACTTGGCGTAGTCGCGCCCGAACTCGACGGTCCGCGGATCCTCGAAGGACACGGTGCGGATCTGCTCGATCAGCTTGTCGAGCTCCGGGCTCGACAGGCGCTGCCAGTTGCGCGGCGACTGGGTCTTGCCCGGCGGCGCCACGAACTGGGAGTGCCAGCTGTCGAGGAAGAAGGCGAGGTCGGGATGGCCGCCATAGGTCTCGACGCTCCAGCCGATGAAGGTGTCGAAATCGCCGGCGCCGCGGCGGTCCAGCATGTTGGTGCCCTGGGCGACGTCGATCTTCGCGTCGATGCCGAACTGGCGCCACTGCTGGGCGATCATCGTGCCGGCCCGCGTCATCACCGGCCGGGTCTCGCCCTCGACCATGATCTTGATCGAAAAGGGCTTGCCGTCCGGCGTGTACCAGGCGTTGCCGCGCTTGGAATAGCCGGCGCGCTCGAGCAGTTCCGCGGCGGCCGTGGGATTGGTCTTCCACCAGCCATAGCCGAAGGAGCGCGCGATCTCCGCCGGATCGGTCGGGATCTGGTCCCCCATCGACGGCCGCAGCATCGTCGCGATCTGCTGCCCGACCGTGGGATCATAGGGCTTGATCTTCTCCTTGCCGGTGTCGAGCTCGAAGCCGGCCAGCCAGTCCTGCAAAGGCTTGTGATAGTCGTCCGGATGGGTGCCGGTCGGCGGGACGGCGATGGCGGAGATCGTCGCGGCGCCCCGGTAGGACGCCATCGCGACGGCGCGGATGTCGATCAGCAGGGCCAGCGCCCAGCGCACGTCGCGGTTCTGAAAGGCCGGATTCTGCAGGTTGAAGATCACCGACGGCAGGGTCGGATCGGGGTGGCCGTAGGGGAAGCCCTTGAACCAGGTCTTCAGCGACTTCGACTGCTTGGCCAGGGTGAACATGCCCTCGGGCGCGACGTCGTGGATGACGTCGAGATCGTGATTGAGCTGCGCGATCACGCGCTTGTCCGGCGGACCGGCGTCGACATAGGCGACGTATTTCGGGCCGGGCTGGCCGTAGCGGCCGAGCGTCGTGCGCTGCCAGTCGTCGCGTCGCTGCCAGACGTACCACTTGCCGTCTGGATCGTAGCTGTTGAGCGTGTAGGCCCCGAGCGAGACCGGCTTGTTGAAGTCGAACCGCAGCGGGTCGGACGCCTTCTCGAAGACGTGCTTCGGCATCATCCAGATGGCGTTGAAGCGCACCGTGAACAGCGCATGGAAGCGGGAGTTCGGCTTCTTCAGCTTGAAGACGACGGTCTGCGGATCGACCGCCTTGACGCTGTCGACATTGAGCGAGAGCAGCGCGCTCCAGCGCATGCCCGGGGTCTTGATCTGCGTCTCGACGGTGTAGACGAGATCGTCGGCCGTGAACTCGACGCCGTCGCTCCAGTAAATTCCCGGCCGCAGCTTCACGGTCATTTCCGTGAAATCGGCATTGTAGATCGGCTTCTCGGCGGCCAGGGAATTCTGCCAGGAGCCGTCGAGTCCCCGCTCCGGATCGATGTACCAGAGCGTGTCGAGCGCCAATTGATGCAGGCCGGTGGACTGTCCGCCGGCGTTGATGGCCCAGATGTTGAACCAGCCGGGATTCTTGATCGTCCCTTCGGGGGTTTCAAGGATCAGCGTCTCCCGGCGCGGCAGGTCCGAGACCGTGCCTTGGGCGAACGACGCGGCCGTGCTTGTGACGAGGCCCGCAAAGGCGAGCATGAGCAATTTCATGGCACGCATGGGTTCCTCCCCTATCCGACCGGTTCTGAAGCCGGCTCGACAGGAGTGAAACCTCATTCGAACTATGCGTCAATGATTTTGATATGTATCAAGATCAATGATACACAAACGTGAGATCGCTGGTCTGAAGGATAATCGTGCAATGGATGTCCCACAGCGCCGGTTGCTGACGTTGATGGCGGGCGAAGGCAGCGAGGCGCTGGACGCGCTCGCCTCCCCCGTCAGGCTGGCCATGCTCCGGCTTCTCCGGCAACGCGGGCCGTTGAACGTCAACCAGATCAGCAGCGAGCTGGAGCTGCCGCAGTCCACCGTCGCCATCAATGTGCAGAAGCTGGAGCGGGCCGAGCTGATCCGCACCGAGGCCGTGAAGGCCAGCAAGGGACAGCAGAAGGTCTGCTCGGCCCTCTATGACGAGATCACGGTCCGGCTCGACGATCCGGATGCCCTGCAGGACGACCGGATCATCGAGGTCGCGATGCCGATCGGCCTCTACACCACCTGCGAGGTCAGCGCCCCCTGCGGGCTGTGCTCGACCGAAGGCGTGCTCGGCCTTCTCGACGTCCCCGACCATTTCCTGGACCCGAACCGGATGAAGGCGTCCCTGATCTGGTTCGGCCGCGGCTTCGTCGAATACAAGTTCCCCAACAACGCCAAGGTGGTGGGGAAGGCGATCGAACAGCTCGAGGTCACCATGGAGCTGTCGTCGGAAGTGCCCGGCACCAACAGCGACTGGCCGTCGGACATCACGCTGTGGATCAACCATGTCGCCGTTGCGACCTGGACGTCGCCGGGCGACTACGGCGACATCCGCGGCCGCTACACGCCGCGATGGTGGAAGCTCGCCGGCTCGCAATACGGCAAGCTCGTCACTTGGCGGGTCACCGACGAAGGGGCCTTCGTCGACGGCAGCCGCGCCTCCGCCGTGACGCTGGATCAGCTCCGTCTCAACGACCATCACGCGATCCGCCTCCGGATCGGCATCGAGGATAACGCCGAGCACCCGGGTGGCCTCAACATCTTCGGCCGGGGCTTCGGCAACCATGATCAGGACATCGTCATGCGCTTGCGCCTGCGGCCGTGACGGTCCGGCGAGCGCATCGCCCAGCGTTCCGGAGGTCATGCGCTCAGCCCTTCACTGCCCCGGCGGTCAGGCCCCTGACCATGGCTCGCTGGACGATCGCGAACAGCACGACGACCGGCACGATGCTGATGATGCCCCCGGCCGAGAGCGCGCCCCAGGGCAGCTGGAATTCCCCGACCATGAGTTGCAGCCCGACAGGCCAAGTTCGCGAACCAGTGCTGGTCGTCAGCATCAGTGCGAACAGGAACTCGTTCCAGGCCCCGATCGCCACGAAGACCGCAGTGGCGACGAGCCCGCCTATCACGAGCGGCAGGACGATGCGCAGCATCGCGCCGATGCGCGAGGCGCCGTCGATCCGGGCCGCCTCCTCCAGCTCCGATGGGACCGCATCGAAGAATCCCTTCATCATCCAGATGAAGACCGGCAGCAGGAAGGTGGTGTAGGCGAGGGCCAGCCCGAACCGGCTGTCGAGCAGGCCGACGCTCCGCATCAGGATGAACAGCGGCACGATGATCATGACCGCCGGAAACATCCGCACCACCAGGTAGAACAGCATCAGCTCGCGCCGGCCGCGGAAGCGATAGCGGGCGACGGCATAGGAGGCGAGCGTTCCGATCACGACGCAGATCACCACGGTCGTCAGCGTCACGACGGCACTGTTGGTGACCAGGGTCGGGAAGTTGGACCGTGTCCATATCGCGACGTAGTTCTCGAATGTCACCCTGTCCGGGATGTACTGGATCGTCGCGGTGACGATGTCCGCCTCCGGCTTGAGGGAGGTCAGCAACGCCCAGAGCACCGGGAACATCGCGAAGGCCACGATCGACAAGGCGGCGGCATAGCAGAGCAGGACATGGAGGCGGCGCCGGGCGGAGCGGCTGCGAAGCATCAGTCCCTCATCGCGTTGGAGAGCTTCACATAGGCGTAGCTGAACACCATCAGCAGCAGGAACATGACCACGGACAGCGCGCTGGCGTAGCCGAAGTTGAACTCCTTGTTCGCCTTCAGGAAGGCATAGAGCGACAGCACCTGGGTCGAGCGGCCCGGCCCGCCGCCGGTCAGGATCAGCAGGATATCGGGCGAGTTCACCAGGCTGATGACACGCAGCACGACGGTCGCCACGATCACGACCCGGAGCTGCGGCAGGGTCACATGGACGAACTGGCGCCACAGCCCGGCGCCATCGGTCGCCGCCGCCTCATAGAGGTCGCCGGGGATTCCCTTCAGGGCCGCGAGCAGCAGCAGCGCGAAGAAGGGGAAGCCGTGCCAGACCTCCACCACCATGGCGGCGAACATCGCCGTGTCCGGGTCCGCGAACCACGCCTTGTAGCTGCCGAGGATTCCGATGCGCACCAGGATGTCGTTGAGCACGCCGAGGCGCGGATCCAGCATCAGCGCCCACATATGGCCGGCGACGACATTCGGCAGGAACCAGGGCAGCAGCACCATGATCCCGAGCACCCGGAACCCCGGCAAGCTGGCGTTGAGCACGAGCGCCGTCAGAAGCCCGAGCAGAAGCTCGCCGGCCGCCGCCCCCGCGACCCAGATGACGGTGTTCTTCAGCGACAGCCAGAAGACCGGATCGGCGGCCAGGGCGAGATAATGCTTGAGGCCGACGAAGCCGGTTCCGAGGTCGACCCGGTTGAGCCTCATCTCGCGGACGCTGAGCACCATCCCCCATAGTGTCGGGTACAGCACGACCGCCAGGATCAGCACCAGGCTGGGAAGCAGCAGGTAATAGGCCCAGCGCCGGCTCTCCGACAGGCGGCCGAACTGGCCGAGCCGGCGGGGCGTCGCCGGCGTGGTGTGCAGGCCCAGCGCCGTCATGCCCGCGCCACGGCGGTGGCCTCGATCCGCTCCCAGTCGAAGTCGAAGCCGATCCCCGGGGAGTCGGAGACCGTGAGCACGCCGCCCTCGATCGACAAGGGCCCAATGCTGCCCAGGCCCGCGATCTGCTCGCTCGAGATCACCAGCTGCTCGTAATAGTCGTTGTTGCGGATGGCGGCGCAGAGCTGGGCGTTGGCAAGGCCCATCCCGTGCACCTGGGCCCGCATGCCATGGGCCTCCGCCAGATGCGCGATCTTGATCGCCCCAGTCAGGCCGCCCTTGTAGAAGGTGCTGGTCCGCGCCATGTCGAGCGCGCCGGCCTGGATCCAGCTGGCCATGTTCCAATGGCAGCCATCCGAGGTCTCCGCCGCCAGGACCGGAATGTCGAGCGCATCGCACAGTTTGCGGTACGAGCCCAGCTCGAACTCCCTCATCGGCTCCTCGTACCAGAGGAATCCTTCCGCCTCGAGCACCCGGCCGAACTGCAGGGCGGTGACGTAGTCCCAGCCGGCCGAGCCGTCGAACATCAGATCCGCGTCGGGCCCGGCCCAGCGCCGGAGGTTGCGGGACAGCGCCGCATCCTCCTTCGCGTCCCCCCAGGCGTGCAGCTTGAAGGCGGTGAAGCCCGCATCGATGCACTCCTTGATGTGCCGCTCGTACTCGCCCATCGAATCCCAGGTGACCGTGGATGCATAGGCCGGCACCCGGCGGTCATGGCCGCCGAGCAGCTGATGCAGCGGCAGTCCGGCGGCCTTCGCCTTGATGTCCCAGGCGAGCAGGTCGACGATGCCGAGATGCGGCATCGGGATCTCCTCGATCCGGTCGATCTCCCAGATCAGCGTCCAGAGCCGTTCGGTCAGGAGCGGGTTCTCGCCCACGAGGCGCTTCAGCCGCCGATCGACGAGGCTCATCGCACCCCAGGCGTTCGCCACCTCGATCGCGCCGGTGATGCCGGCATCGGTGTCCATGCGGATCACGGCCTTCAGCGGCTTCCGGTCCGCCGGGGTGCCGTCGCCGGATCCGGCAAGCCCCTTGCGCCAGCGATAGGGATGCGCCGGGTGCTCGGTCTCGACCACCCAGCAGCGGATGTCCTCGATGCGCATGCCGCGCCTCCGTCGGTCGTTGGTCTTGCACCGTGAAGCGGAGCCCCGGCCGCTATTGCAGGGCTGCCTCGAGGCCGGCCATCAGGGCGTCGACGCAGGCTTCCGGCGTGCTCTGCCCGACCAGCACCTTCTGGAATTCGGGAAGCACGACATTGTCGTTCCATCCCGCGGACCCGATGAATTTGGGCGGCAAGCGGCCGAACCTGGTCGTTTCGACCGCGGCGCCGTAGAGCGGGTTGCCGGTGAGGCGGCTGTCCGACGCCGCCTCCGGCGAGGCCGGGAAGTACCCGGTCTGCTCCAGGAACGCGATCGCCGCGTCGGGCTCCGCCCAGAAGGCCAGCCAAGCCCAGGCGGCATCGGCATTGGCGTCCGACATCAGGCCGTTGAACTGATAGGTCAGCCGCGCGATGTGGGCGGCAGGGCCGGCCGGGCGCACCGCCGTCATGAACTGGCCCGGCTTCATCGCGCCGGAGATCTCCGCCAGCGATCCGGTGTGGTGCCAGACCATGGCGGTCTGGCCCGTCTTGAACGCCTCCATGATCTGCCGGTAGCTGTCATTCGGCGCGCTGGGCGGGCAGACCTTGTGCCGCGTGAACAGTTCCGACAGGAACGTCACCGCCTCGACGGCCTTGGGCTTGTCCATCGCCGGCTTGCCGTCCACGACGATCGGCGAGCCGAAGCTCTCGATCATGTCGACCACGAACTGGTAGCCGCCGGCCCCGCCGCGCAGGCCGAAGCCGTAGCGCCCCTTCGCCGGATCGGTCAGCCTGATCGCGGCGTCCTGGAACTCGGCCATGGTCTTCGGAGGCCCGCTGATGCCGGCCTCGTCGAACCAGTCCTTCCGGTAGTACATCCAATCGACGAAGGTGAAGGCCGGGATGCCGTAGATCTTGCCGCCGACGCTCGCCCCGGCCCACCGGTCCTCCGGAAATGCCGCCGCCTTGTCCCAGCCACTGATCCGGTCGGTGAGGTCGATGAGCCCGCCCATCCCGACCATGTCGTTGACCCGCTCGGCGGTCACCATCGCCGTGTCGGGCTTCGACCCGGAGACCACCGCCGCGGTGACCTTCGACATGTATTCGGGGTTCGGGATGTTCTCCTGGGTCAGCGACAGGCCGGGATAGCGCTGCTGGAACAGCGCCATCACCGCCTCCAGCCCCTTGAACTCGCTCTCGCTGGTCAGGTGATGCCAGTAGTTGATGCGGCCTTCCGGTGCCGCATGGGCGAGGCGCGGCGCGAGCGCCAGAACCGGGACGGCCGCGGCCGTCCGCAGCAATCTGCGCCGATCAACGAGCATGGCGAGTCCTCCCTGGTTGTGTTCTTCGATCTGGTCAGGGCGAGAGCCGGATCGGCGTCGACGCCGGGGCCGGCGGCAGTTCCTCCGGCCGCAGCACCTCCGGCGCCGCCCCGGCCCGGGCCCGGGCGGACAGCGCGAGGCCATGGCCCGGCCGGTCCGGCGCATAGGCAAAGCCGTCGCGCATGGCGATCGGCTCCTCGACCAGGTGGTTGTAGTTCTGGAACGAGTATTCCAGCCAATCGGCCTCGGGCAGCGCGGCGGCCAAATGGACCCCGATCTCCAGCGATGTGTTGCCGAGAGTCACGGGGACGCCGTGTTCCGCCGCCAGCCAGCCCGCCTTCATCACGTCGCCGATATGGCCATGGACGTTGAGCAGGTCGGCGCCACGGCCTTCCAGCAGCCGGCGCTTGCCGCGCAGGTCGAGATATTCGCCGGAATTGACCAGCACATGCGGCGCGGCCAGGCGGATCTCCCGCAGGCCGTCGACGTCGTCGCGCAGACAGGGGTCCTCCACCCAGAGAATCTCGAATCCCGCGCGCCGGAAACGGTCGAGCCGCCGGATCGCCTCCTTCGGCGACCAGGCCTCGTTGGCGTCGATCATGATCGGCCCATGGCCTTTCGCGATCTCGGTCACCAGCGCCAGGCGCCGGAGATCCCATTCGATGTCGGGATGGCCGACCTTGATCTTGAAGCCGCGGAATCCCTGATCCCGCGCTTGCCGGAACAGGGATCCGTATTCGTCGTCGGTCAGGTGGAAATCGAGGCCGCTGGCATAGACCCGCACCTTGGGATCGCCGCCGCCGAGGTATCGGTAGAGCGGCAGATCGGCCTCCTGGGCCGCGAGGTCCCACAGCGCCTGGGCCACCGCCTCCTCGAAGGCGAGCGACGTCCGGCGGTTGTTGCCGCCGCGCGGCCGGCTGACGCGGTGGATCAGCCCCGCCGGCGCCTGCCCCGCGAGGCCGGGCCATGCCTCCTCGCCGAAGACCCGCTCGATCTCGGCCAGCGCCGGCAGCGGATGGAAGAGACTGTGGAAGAAGCCCGTGCCGGTACGCCCGTCGTCGGTGTGCAGTTCGACCACGCCGATATGCGCCTGGGTGATGCGGACCTGGCTGTCCCCGATCACCCGATCACGGGCGAACTGGAAGCGCGTCAAGGTGAAGTCGGTCAGCCGCATGCCGGGCTCCTCCGCACGCCGCCTTGGATGACGGCTGTTGATATATCAACTCAGTTAACAGATATTTCTATATGCTGCAATTGATTCATCAGGCAAATGAGCAGCATGTTGAAACGGTCATCCGACGATCGCCCGTCGACGCTTCCCGCCGAAGGCGCGCCGAATCTGAGCCGCGTCGCCTATGAGCGGTTCAAGGAGGCGCTGTTCGAGCGACGGCTGCAGCCCGGCGCCTTCATGTCACAGGCGGAACTGGTCGAGATCGTCGGGTCGCCCCTGGGCCCCCTGCGGGAAGCGCTGCAGGTGCTGCAGGCGGAAGGGCTCGTGACCATCCGTGCCCGCGCCGGCATCGAGATCGCCAAGCCGGACCTTGCGCTCGTCCGCAACTCCTACCAGCTGCGCCTCTTCCTCGAGACACCCGCCATTCGGCACTTCGCCGAGGCGGCGCCGCGCGACCGGATCGAAGCCATGATCGCGCAGCATCGCGAGGTCATCGGCTGGGTCGATGGAGCCGATCTCGACCGCGACCTGGCGCGCCGGATCGAGGAGGTCGATCTCAGTCTCCACCTCGGCGCGATCGACGCGCTTGACAATCCCCTCCTCCGAAGGGCGTTCCTGCAGACGCAGGACTACATCCGCCTGATCCGCCTCGACCACCACTACGCCTACTCCGCGGCGAAGGTGCGGCGGACCATGGCGGAGCATCTGGAGATCCTGGAAGCCTGCCAGACCAGGGATCCGGACGCCGCCGAGGCGGCGCTCAGAACTCACCTGACACAATCGATTCAGCGGGCGATGGGGCTCTAAGCCAAGCTGGCGGGTCGGAGGATCGCCCGCCTCGCTTGGGCAACCTGAAGGCCGGCCGGGACGGGACGTCGAGCTCGGATGGACTCCGTTCGCGCATCAACTTTCGATGCGCGATAATCGCTATTATCGCACTGAGCGATCGGCGCAGGACGAATGTTGGCTTCCGGTCGAGAGGGGCGAATCTGCCCAGTAGGGTCAGTCCCCCGACCGGGCAAACCGGCACTCAAAAAATGCCTGAACGACTTCAGATCTGGGAGGATCCGATGACCAACAATTTTCCCAAGCTGCACAACGCCGCCTGGCCGGGCATCGTCGGCAAGGACGGCGATTCCGAGCCCATCATTCCGCTCGACACGCTCCTGCGTTTGACCGCCGAGGCCGAGGTCGACGGCGTCAAGTTCGACGGCATCGACCTGTTCATCACCGATCCGCATGTCTCGATCGACAGCGACGAGGATGCAGTCAAGCGGATGGCCGATCACATCGCCGGCTATGGGCTGAAGGTGGGCTCCTTCGTCGCGCCGATCTGGGGCGGTGCGGGCGGCGGATCGGCCATGGGCTCGGCCGACAACCGCAAGCGCTTCGTCGAGCAGGTCAGGAAAGCCTGCGTCATCGGACGTCAGATGCGCGAGCTCGGCATCCGCCCCACCGGCGGCATCCGGATCGACTCCTCCGCGAGCGTCGAGGCCTGGAACCAGGATCCGGAAGGCAATACGCGGTTGATCGCCCAGACCTTCTCGGAAGCGGCCGACATCGCCGAAGATCATGGCGAATTCCTCGTCGCCGAGGGCGAGATCTGCTGGGGCGGCATGCATTCCTGGCGCGAAATGGTGAAGCTGCTCGAGCTCGTCGATCGTCCGGGCGTGGTCGGCTATCAGGCCGACATGGCGCATTCGATGCTCTATACGCTCGGCTACAATGCCGAGCAGGACCGCATCCTGCCCAGGAACTTCGACTGGTCCGATCACGCGACGCTCGACGCCGCCTACCGGAAGGTCGCCGACGCGCTCCGGCCCTGGACCATGGATTTCCACGTCGCGCAGAATGACGGCACCGTCTTCGGCTCGGGCGACCATGAGAAGACCGGCCGCCACTGCCAGGTCACAGACCCGAACGGCAGGCTCGATATCGTCAGGCATGCCGGTTATTGGCTACGCGACAGCGACGGAAATCTGACCAGGCGGATGCGCCATATCTGCTGGGACGGCTGCATGTTCCCGAATGCGGTGATGGAGGACCAGAAGACCTGGAATGCCGTGCTCGGCGCCATGATCAAGGTGCGCGACGCTCATGGCTGGCGCGAAGACTGAAGCGGGGGCAACAATGATGGCCAAGACACTCAATGTCGGCATGGTCGGCTACGGCTTCATGGCGCGGGCCCATTCCAATGCCTGGGGCAAGGTCTCGCAGTTCTTCGACACCGGCTATCGGCCGGTCCTGAAGGCGATCGCGGCCCGCAATGGCGCGAAGGCCAAGGCCTTCGCGCAGATGTGGGGCTATGAGAGCGTCGAGAGCGACTGGCGCAAGCTGATCGAGCGCAAGGATATCGATGTGATCGATATCTGCACGCCAAACGACAGCCATGCCGAGATCGCGGTCGCGGCGGCCGAAGCCGGCAAGATGGTCACCTGCGAGAAGCCGCTCGCCCGCAGCGCCGCCGAAGGCCTGCCGATGGTGCAGGCAGTCGAGAGGGCCGGCGTGCCGAACATGGTCTGGTACAATTATCGCCGCGTGCCGGCGGTGAGCCTGATCAAGCAAATCGTCGACCAGGGCCTGCTCGGCAGGATCTATCACTACCGCGCGAAATTCCTGCAGGACTGGACCATCTCACCCGACGTGCCGCAAGGCGGCGCCGGGACATGGCGGCTCGATGTCGACGTGGCCGGTTCGGGCGTGACCGGCGACCTGCTCGCGCATTGCATGGATACGGCGATCTGGATCAACGGCTCGATCAAGAGCCTGACCGCCATGACCGAAACCTTCGTGAAGCAGCGCAAGCATGCGCTGACCGGCAAGGTGCAGAAGGTCGGCATCGACGATGCAGCGGCGGTGCTGACTCGTTTTTCGAACGGCTCGCTCGGCACCTTCGAATCCACCCGCTACGCGCGCGGGCACAAGGCGGCCTATACGCTGGAAATCAACGGCGAGAAGGGCTCCTTCGCCTGGGATCTGCACGACCTCAATCGTCTCGCATGGTTCGATCATCGCACACCCGCCGCACTCCGCGGTTGGACCTCGATCCTCGTCACGGACGGCGAACACCCCTATCTCGGCAAATGGTGGGTGCCGGGGCTCACCATCGGCTATGAGCATTCCTTCGTGCACCAGGTGGCCGATTTCCTGCAGGGCCTTGCCGATGGCAAGCCGGCCGCGCCGACTTTCCGCGACGCGCTGGAGACGACGGTCGTCTGCGACGCGATCATTGCGTCAGGCAAAACCGGCAAATGGGTCGATGTCGAGGCGCCCAGGCCCGTCAAGGCGCAGAAGGCCAAGGTGTTGAAGTCCGCCGCTGTCTCCAAGGCGCTAGACAATAAGGCCAAGGCGTGACTGGCCGCTTCCCGCCCTTCTTGGCTGGTCTGCCCGGAGGGACCGTGCCAGAAGCCGCCATGCGGCAGCTTTCCCTGATACTCGCCCAGCACCACTCGGACGCGATCGATGACGGTCCGCCCCTTGTGCCGAATCCGCCTTCGCCGGAAGGCCGCTTCGGGGAAGCCAGTGGGACCAGAGATCGTCCGCCACAAGCCGTGTGCGGTCATGGCAGTTCTCAGGTAGTGAGCCTCGGGTGGGGCGGACAGTTCCGCCGCCAAGGCAGCCCAGCCGACTTGGTGTGGCCTTCCGGCAGCGAAGGAGCGGTACAGCGCACGGCGTGCGCTACTCGCGCGCTGACCTCGGCGCCCGGCAGCAGGCTCAGCTTCCCCTTCTGAACGCTCCGGAGAACGCGAAAGCCCCGCCTTTTTTGGCGGGGCTCTGCATCAGATCTCGATGTGGATCGAGCTATAACAAAGTTGGTTGCGGGGACAGGATACCACCGATACCCATACAAGCTGGCGATCGCCGTATAGCTGGATCACGTTCGGCAGCGTACCGCTGATGCGGGTCCGCTGCTACGTCATTAAGGAACTCGGATCGCGAGGCGGAGCCGGCGGCGAGCTGCGCCCACTGGTGCCAAGTCTTCGCCTCTTATCGCGCGCCTTCAGGCACTTTCCGCGCAATCGGCATGGCTCAGCAGGATGAGGGCGGCAGCATGAGGCGCCCCGGGCGCCAGGCCCGCGTATCGCCTCCGGGGGCATGGGTTGTCGATCCTGAGGGATAGTGTGGCAGCACGATTCAGGCTCGGTGACCGGGTGCGACTGCGGCCCGAGGCCGCGATCGGGAGGCTCTGGGCGTACAAGGGCGCTGTCGGAACCGTGATAGACACGGTCGAGCTTCCCGGTCGCATCCACCGCGTGACCGTGAGCTTTGCGCCCAGATACCTGAAGAACCTGGACGATCAGGATAAGTCGCTGTTCGAGAAGGCGGAGCGAGAAAATAAGTAACATGCAGCTCGCGAATTCGTGGAACCAAAACCAAAGTGCGCCGATTGGCAGAGGTGGACACTTCCTCCCACTTGCTTGCCTCGCCCCGCTCTCGCGGGGCGCTTTGTTTCACGTCTCCTACTGCAGTACTCTCCGCGGTGCCGGCGCGAGAACCTTGACGACCATCTCGATCGACGCGGGCTGGAAGGGCTTGGGGACAAATGGGCAAACCCGAGTGTTCCGCCGCGATGCGGTCTTGGGGGTGCGAGCTGACGAACGCATATGGGATTCGGCGTTTCCGAAGCACATCGGCCACCGGGTAGACGTCCGCGTCGGCGCCGATTTCGATATCGAGCAAGGCGGCACAGATCTCTTCTGAATGAGCGAGGGCCAATGCCGGCGTCAGCTCGCCGACTGGGCCGATCACTTCGTATCCCGCGTCGTGGAGGATCAGCTGGATTTGGGTTCCGATCCACCAATCGTCCTCGACCACAAGCACGCGAAAGTTGCGGCTGGATTCATTCAGCATGTCTCTCTCCCCGGCAGTCAAGCGGTACAATGGGGAAGAACAGACATTGGTTCTGTGAGGTAAGTACCTTCAGGCAAGAAATTTCCTTCGAAAGAGTCCGGGCGGGTATTCGGAACCGACCGAACCGGTGCGCCATTGTCCAGGTAGTGGCAACTCTGGGGAGAGTCGCGATGGACAAGGATCGCATCGCCGGTACCGGAAAGCAGGCCAAGGGCGCTATGAAGGACGCCGCTGGGAAGGCCATGGGCGACCGGAAAATGCAGGCCGAGGGCAAGATGGACAAGGCCGAGGGCCGGGTGCAGAAGGCTGTCGGTAAGGGGAAGGACGCCATCCGCGACGCCACCCGCCGCTGACCGCAAGCTGAATCGGGGAGGCCCGCCATTCTCGCGTGGCGGGCCTCCGTGTTGTTGAGAAGGCTCATACGCCGGGATTATCGAGGCGTCGTGCGGTGTTCCGCGGCCGGAGCACACAGATGGCCGAGCAAGATCGTATCGAGGGTGCGGGGCTGCTCTATAGCCCGCGGAGTGGTGCCAGCTGGACGGGCCGATACCGCGTCGCAGCCCGGGTCCGGCGCAATGCGGCCGGTCACCGCCCCTGTGGCGCTTTTCTCACCGACAGGGATATCGACATCACCTTCATCGACGAGTTCATCGCCGGATCCGATCTGCTGCTGAGACTCGAGGACGGCCGGACGGTGAAGGTCAAGGTCGGTGGCATGGGCAATCGGAAGCTCGTGTTGTTCGGCGCCCGAATGCAGTGACCGGCCGATCCCGAATGGCACGCCTGTGCGGGCCGGCGGTTACCGGCCCAACCTGAGCCTCAGCTCCACATCGCCCTCGCTTTGGCGCCCACGTCTATTCGCGGGCGGGCCGAGCTCGGCGCCGCCGACTGGGGGGCTACGGCACTCGACCAGGCCGACGCGTCGAACAACCCGAGGATCTGTGAAGGGATGAATCTCGTCCGCGGCGCGTAGACATGCCGGTCCCCGCGCTGCGGCTGCCCATGCGTATAGAAGCGGTGCGGCACGACCAAGTGCAGGTCGTCCTTCGCCCGTGTCATCGCGACGTGGAGGAGGCGGCGCTCCTCCTCGATCTCCTCCCTCGAGCCGGTGCCCAGGTCGGACGGGATGCAGCCGTCAACGACATTCAGGATGTGGACCGACCGGAATTCCCGCCCCTTGGCCGAGTGGATGGTGGACAGCACCAGGTAGTCATCATCGAGCAGCGGCGCCCCGGAATGGTCGCCGGTCGCCTCCGGAGGATCCAGGGCCAAGTCGGTGAGGAACTCCGATCGGGACGCCGAGCCGGCGGCGATCTGCGCCAGCTGCACCAGGTCGGCCGAACGGATCTCGGCATCCTCGTGGATCCGCTCCAGATGCGGCCCGTACCAGCGCTGGATCGCGTCGAGCTCTGCCGGCCACGTCAGGTCGCGATCGCGCAATGCCCGCATCAGGGCCGCGAGGTCCGACCAGGCGGCGGCGGCCGCCGCCGGCGGCTTCGACCCGGCGAGCGCCGCAAAGGGCATCAGTGCCGCGGCCATCTCGTCCAACACCCGGCCGGAATGGGCCGGGCCGATTCCTGGCAGAAGCTGCAGGACCCGGAAACCGGCAATGCGGTCGCGTGGGTTCTCCGCCCATCGCAACACGGCGAGCACGTCCTTGACGTGCGCGGAGTCGAGGAACTTCAGGCCGCCGAACTTCACAAAGGGAATATTCCGGCGCGTCAGTTCCACCTCAAGGTGGCTCGAATGACTGGAGGTCCGGAACAGCACGGCCTGCTGCTTCAGCGGCACCCCGGCCTCCCGGTCCTCGAGCACGCGATCGGCGACATATCGGGCCTGCTCGATCTCGTCGCGCACGCTGACCACCCGCGGCCGCTGCTCGGAGATCCTCTCTGACCATAGCTCCTTGACATAGCGCTCGGGCGCCAGGTCAATGACTGCATTCGCCGCCGCCAAAATCGGCTTCGTCGACCTGTAATTCCGGGCGAGCGTCAGCACCGTCGCCCGCGGCGTGAACAGCCCCGGAAAATCCAGGATGTTGCGGACCGTGGCGGCGCGGAAGCTGTAGATGGCCTGCGCATCGTCACCGACCACCGTCAGACCCCGGCCGTCGGGCTTCAGCCCGGTCAGGATGGTCGCCTGCAGGCGGTTGGTGTCCTGATACTCGTCGACCAAGACATAGTCGAACCGGCTGCGGATCTCGTCCGCGAGATCTGGATCCTCCATAGCCTGCGCCCAGTGCAGCAGCAGGTCGTCGTAGTCCAGCACCATCTGGCCCTGCTTGGCCTCCACGTAGCCGGCGAACAGCCGGCGGAGCTCGTCGCCCCAGTTGGCGCACCATGGGAAGGTGTCCTTCAGCACCTCGGACAGCGGCAGCTGCGCGTTGACCACCCGCGAATAAATCTCGAGGCAGGCGTGCTTGGTCGGGAACCGCTCCTTGGTCGCCGACAGGCCGAGCTCGTGGCGAATCACGCCCATCAGGTCGGCCGAGTCCTCGCGGTCGTGGATCGTGAAGGAGACATCGAGGCCGAGCTGGTCGGCATGGTCGCGCAGCAGCCTGGAGCCGATCCCGTGGAAGGTGCCCGCCCAGGCGAGCGCCGCGGCAGCGCCCTCGCCGAGGGCCCGAGATGCGATTCGCTCGGTTCGGCGTTTCATTTCGTCGGCGGCCCGGCGCGAGAAGGTCAGCAGCAGGATCCGGAACGGATCGGCGCCGGCCTCGATCAGCCGCACGACCCTATGCGCCAGGGTGTTCGTCTTGCCCGTGCCGGCGCCGGCGATAACCAGGAGCGGCCCGACGCCGCTGTCGCCAATGGCGAATTCTGCGGCCGCTCGCTGTTCGGCGTTGAGCGTGTCCAGATAGCTCGGGGTCTGAGTGGTCGACTCGGCGGCGTTCATGCGACCAGTCAGCATCATTCTCGATTTGTTCGCAATGCGCTTGCCGCGACCGTTCGCGTCGGGGCGAGCCCGCGGGTTGCTGCTGACAGGATTTGCTTCGGCCCGCTCTCCGGATGGGTGGCGTTCAGGAGTGGCATCGGCCATCATCGGTCAGCAGCATGGATGGCTTTCTCACGTACCGCCGACGAAAGCGCGATGACGGATCACCTTGCCGAGATGCCTGGGGGCTATAGCGATTGGCTCGCGGAGGTGAAGGCGCGCATCCGGGAGGCCCGGCTGAGGGCGTCCCTGTCCGTCAATACCGAGCTGATCGGACTCTACTGGCGCATCGGCCGTGATATTCTGGAACGACAGGGCCGACACGGATGGGGCGCGAAGGTCGTCGATCGCCTGGCTGCCGATCTCCGCGCCGATTTCGAGGGCGCGCGCGGGTTCTCGCGCGCGAACCTGCTGTACATGCGGGCGTTCGCCGAAGCCTGGCCTGACCCGTCAATCGTCCAACGGGTCGTTGGACGAATTCCCTGGGGGCAGAACATCGAGCTGCTCACCAAGGTGAAGGATCCGGCCACCCGGCTATGGTACGCGGAAGCGACCGTCGAGCATGGCTGGAGCCGGCCGGTGCTTGCGGCACAAATCCAGACGCGGTTGCATGAACGCCAGGGGCAGGCGATCACGAACTTCAGCCGCGCGTTGCCGCCAGCCGAATCCGACCTCGCCCAGAAGATCCTGAAAGATCCCTACCAATTCGATTTCCTCGCCCTCACAGAGAACGTCAAGAGCGGGACCTGGAGCACGCGCTGGTGACGCGCGTGAAGGATCTCCTGCTCGAGATGGGCAAGGGATTTACGTTCATCGGCAGCCAGCACCATCTGGAGATCGGCGGACAGGACTGGTATGTCGACCTGCTTTTCTATCATCGTCGGTTGCGGTGCCTGATCGCCGTCGATCTCAAGATCGGCGCCTTCCAGCCGGAGCACGCCGGCAAGATGAATTTCTATCTTGCGGCGCTGGACGACAGCGAGCGGGAGCCCGAGGACAATCCGAGCATCGGCCTGATCCTGTGTCGGGAGCGAAACCGCGTCGTCGTCGAGTATGCGCTGCGCAGCGTCAGCAGTCCGATCGGCGTCGCCGAATACAAGTTGCTGCTGGCCGAGGCGTTGCCGGCGGCGCTTGCCGAAGCGTTGCCGACCGCTGAGGAGATCGAGTCGGGAATGGCGTTGCCCGATGACGATCAGATCGACAGCTCCGACACGTACCTGTAGCGGCTTGCGATCATCAATGGCTCGGCCGGGGATGGAGACGAATTCGGGCCGACTACCTTTAGCGAAAATGCAGCGGAACCCTGGATCGGTGAAGCACCGTTTTCCTGTGGTGATCGCGCTGGCCCCAACCGCATCCTCGGGCAGGATGCCCGGAATCGACGTGCCGCTCTCCTTAGAGCCGATGGAGGCCGAGTCCGTCAGCGAGCTGCCGGAGGGCCGGCGCTGGCAATATGAGCCGAAATGGGACGGCTTCCGCTGCATCACCTTCAAGGATGGCGAGCGTGTCGAGCTCCAGTCACGCAATCAGAAGCCGCTCGGCCGGTACTTTCCCGAGTTGGTCGAGGCCCTGGGCGACCTCCCGGTGGACCGCTTTGTGCTGGATGGAGAGATCCTGGCCTTTGTCAACGGCGACCCGACCTTCGAGGCACTCCAGCTTCGGCTCCACCCCGCCGCCAGCCGAGTGGCGAAGCTCGCGGCCGAGCAGCCCGCCATCTTCATGGCATTCGACCTGCTGGCTACGGAAGATGGCAAGTCGGTCATCTCCCGCCCGCTGCGCGAGCGACGCGCTCTCCTTGAGGAGATGTTCGAGGGCATCGACCCGGACCTCGCCAGGGTGATGCTGTCACCGGCGACGAATGACCGTGACCTCGCGCTGCGGTGGACGAAGGAGTTCGGGCATGGCCTCGACGGCATCGTCGCGAAGCGGCTCGATCTCCCGTACCAGCCGGGCGAGCGGGCGATGCGGAAATACAAGCTGTGGACCACGGTCGACTGCGTTGTCGCGGGCGTCTACTACAAGCAGCCTGGTCAGCAGCTCGACTCCCTCCTTCTGGGTCTCTATGACCGCGACGGCCTGCTGCACTATGTCGGTCGCGTGCGTGTCGGCAAAGCCGACCCGGAGATGGAGCGGCGGATCCGCCCGCTGATCGGCGGCAAACTGGCCTTCAGCGGCCGCGCGCCAGGCGGACCCAGCCGCTGGTCAGGCCGAGAGCGCAACCCGATTCCGGTGGCGCCGAAACAGGTGGTCGAGGTTTCGGCCGACCACATCACCGACAACCACATGCGCCATGGGGCGCGGCTGCTGCGCTGGCGCGACGACAAGCCGCCGAGACGCTGCACCATGGACCAGATCGCTGGCGGCCGGAGCGATCTTAAGGAGCTCTCATGAGTGACGAGGAGAGCCCGGACCATTGGTATCCGGTCTGTGGCTGGACGATGGGCACGCTGCCGGAGTGCGGGTGCCTGGTCCACCTCCGGTATCTGGCCACGCCGATCTCCCCGAACGAGGATGTTCTGACGATCCCGCTCGCGCTTACCGCCGAGCAGGCGCGGGATCTATCAAAGCACCTCGCATGGCTGGCCGACGAGGCAGAGAATCGAATCGATCCGATGCCACGGGCGAAGCAGTAGTGTTGTCGCGTGTACACCGGGTCGCCCGCGCTTGGCTCGGCCGCTACGGAGCCAATATTCGCCGCGCTCCGTCAGCGCGGCATCGATCGCCGCGAGCGTGGTGCGCTTGGTCGCCCTGGTCAACAGCTAGCGGACGGTCGGCTTGCGGTTGGCGGCCTGGCTGTGACCCACAATCATGAAGACTCATGCTCTTCGAGCGGCAGCCGGGTCAGCACGGCCGCCCAGAAGGCATCGACCTCGTCGGGCTCGTTGTCGGTCAGGTGGCGGAAGAGCCGCGGCAGCTTGCTGGGCGGCACCAACATCGGGGACTGACAGTACAGGGCAAGTAGCGACCGCGCCGAGCAAAGACGCGACATCCAAAATCTCTCTCATCGAATGGAGAAAGCCTAGTATCGCGTCAGCGCGGTCAAGCGCTAATGCTCGTCGACCAGATCGGCCGACCACTCGCGCCGGGTGTGCAAAATCCGCAGGATCCGCACCGTGTCACCCTCGACGCGGTAGATCAAGAAGTACGGTGTGCGGTTGATGGTCAGCTCGTGGGTGCCCTCGGCCCGCCCAGGCCGCCCACTATTGGGCAGCTGGAGCAGCGTCAGCACGCGAGCCAGGATCCGTTCATCCACGAGCTCGGCCGCCCGCGGATTTACCGCTTCGATGTGGTTATAGATGGCGAGACGATCGGCCTCGGCGGCCGGGCGCCAGCGCAGCTTCAAGATTTACCCGCGCCCAGCTTGCGCCGCGTTTCAGCCCGACGTGCGGCGAACCTAGCCTCGACCTCCTCGTGCGGGATGTCCGGCCGCGGATCGTCGAGCGCCTCCTGCACCTTCGCGCGCACCCAGGCGTCGTAAGTCTCCGGGTCGACCGCCAGGCCGGCCGGCAGGGCACCCTCATTCGCGACCCGGGTCAGCAGCATCCGCACGGCGTCGGACACGGTCAGGCCCATCTGCGCGAGCACGAGCGAGGCCTTGTCCCTCAAAGCGGGGTCGATGCGGGTCTGGATCAGTGCGCTTGACACCATCTCGATCCTCCTGTCACCACGACAGTGTAATTCAATCGCATTACGTGTCAAGTTGGATCGGGCGGAGGCTCGCCCGCGGCCGGGCCACGCTACTTTCCTCCCGGCAGCGTGAGCGGGAGAGCGGGCGTGGAGCGGCACAGCGAGGCATACTACCGAATTAAGGACGAGCTGGCGATCAAGACGCGGATCGTCGCCGAAGACCCGGACCACATCGGCGTCAACTCCACCGGCGAACGCATCGCCGTGGCGCTCCTCCTGAACCGTCTCGACCTGCTGCCTTCGGGCTACAGCGACGGCCTGTGGGAGTGACGCATCATCGACGGCCGGTAGGCGTTCAGTCCTCACATCGGCCTCCGCGCGATCCGGCCGGAAATCGCCAGAATCCACAGCTTCCGGAGAACTGAGAATTTTCAACAAATTGAATGTGAAAGTAATCGTATAGACCACGCGAGAGCTTGGGCAACAGAGTGATGTTTCGAATTTTCGGCATATTGATTTATTTCTCTGATCTGCTGTTGAGGATTATGATCTTTCCCTCGGTCTTCGTATCCTGGGGAGAGTGCGATGACTGTCTCAGCGGAACTTTTGGAGTTGCTGGGCATCGACAGCTCGAACGAGCAGGACGATGTTCTCTACGGCGACGACTTCCTGCTCGGCACCATCAGCGGCGGCGCCGGCAACGACTATGTCGAAGGCAAGGGCGGGCTCGACCTGCTCACCGGCGGCACCGGTTCCGACACCGTCGGCTACTCGGAATCCGATGTCGGGGTGCACATCAATCTCGGCAATCTGCTGCTCGGCCTGCTCGGCGCCTGGGGCGGCGACGCCGACGGCGACGTGCTGGTCAACGGCTTCGAGAACGTGGTCGGTTCGGCCCATGCCGACGA
>NZ_JAHVDK010000021.1:0-150957 GCF_051487185.1 Inquilinus limosus | reverse complement strand
GTGTCCTTGCCCGAATAGGCGACCGTGCTCTGTGCCACGTCCGAATAGGCGAAGACGTCGTTGCCGGCCCCGCCCTTCAGGAAGTCGGCGCCGATCCCGCCGCTGAGCGTGTCGTCGCCGGCGCCGCCCCAGAGGGTGTTGTTGCCGGCATCGCCGGTCAGGTGGTCGTCGAAGCTCGAGCCGTAGACCTGCTCGATGCCGGCCAAGGTGTCGCCCCCGGCGTCGCCGCCGAGGCCAGTGCCGGCCGCGAGATCGACCGTCACCGCGGCCGCGCTGGCGCTGTAGTAGGCGGTGTCGATCCCGGCGCCGCCGGTCAGCGCATCGGCCCCGGCCGCGCCCTGGACGACATCGTTGCCGTCGCCGCCGTCGATCTGGTCGTCGCCGGCGCCGCCATGGATCGTGTCGTTGTCGGCCTCGCCGAAGACGATGTCGTTCTCGCTGCCGGCATCAATGGAGTCGGCGCCGATGCCGCCATGGATGGTGTCGATCCCGGCGCCGCCGACGAGCCGGTCGTTGCCGTCGCCGCCGTCGAGGCTGTCGTCGCCGGCCTCGCCGGAGAGGCTGTCGTCGCCGCCGAGGCCGACGAGCGTGTCGTTGCCGAGCTCGCCGCCGATGATGTTGCGGAGGCCGTTGCCGGTCAGGCTGTCGTCGTGGCTGGAGCCGTACAGGTTCTCGATGCTGGTCAGCGTGTCGCCCTGGGCATCGCCGCCCGAGGCGGTGCCGGCCAGCAGGTCGACGGTCACCGCGGTGGCCGAGCCCTGGTAATTCGCGAAATCCGATCCAGCACCGCCGTTGAGGTTGTCGGCGCCCGCGCCACCGCGGAGAGTGTCGTCGCCGTCGCCGCCCAGGAGCCCGTTGACCGCTGCGTCGCCATAAAGGCGGTCCGCGAAATTCGACCCAGTGGCGTTCTCGATCCCGCTCAGCGTATCGCCCTCGGCGTCGCCGCCGCTCCCGGTGCCGGCGCTCAGGTCGACCGTGACCCCGGCCGCCGACGCCGCGTAGTTCGCCGTGTCGGTGCCGAAGCCACCGATGAGGCTGTCGGCCCCAGCGCCGCCGCTGAGAGTGTCGTTGTTGCCTTGGCCGCTCAGCACATTGGCTCCCGCATCGCCGGTCAACGTGTCGTTGAAAGCACCCCCGGTGACGTTCTCGATGCTGATGAATGTGTCGCCCACGGCTTGGCCGCTCGCTGCACCGGTCGCCAGGTTGACCGTGACCGCAGTGGCTTGCCCTTCGAGGCTATAATCGACCGTGTCGATCCCGGCGCCACCGTCCATCGCGTCGGCGCCGGATCCGCCCGACAGGATGTCATTTCCATCGCCGCCGAAGAAGGTGTCATTCCCGGCGTGACCCATGAACAGATTGGACCCGGCATCGCCGGTAAGAATGTCGGCGAGATCATTGCCTTCGAGATTCTCGATTCCCGACACGGTGTCGCCGGCCGCCGCCCCGCCGGTCGCGCCTGTCTCCAGGTTGACGATGGCCCCGGCTGAGGGCGCGTTCTCGCGCCACCAATCGGCCCTGTCGATGCCGTCCCCGCCGATGATCGTGTCCGCACCCGAACCGCCGGTGATGAGGTCGTTGCCGTCACCGCCGTCGATCGTGTCGTCGCCCGCGGCGCCCATCAGCGTGTCATTGCCGCCCAGACCGTTGATGGTTTCGGCATCAGCCGTCCCGGTAAAGGAATCGTTCCCGGCTGTGCCGTTGAAATCCGCCATATGAGAGTCCCCTCATCACTATTCTTGAATGGGAATATGCGTCCATACCGTATCACGGCCGCTTCGGAAGACTAGAGCGATTCGAATTGCTCAAATGCTCCTAGCTTTAAGTAGAATCGGCCTTCCTTAAACATTATCATTTGTTAACTTCAAAAATTTCATGCACTCGGCAATTTGTGTCTAGGAGTGAGGATATCAAAATGTCCTGACACAATCGCGCAGGCCCGCATCAGGATTACCGATCCTGAACGGACAGACGGCATTGACATGAGGAGCAGAGTTTAAAATATTGCATAAAATTGTATTAATATCCCAGGCTGGATCACGCATGACGTGTCCATCCAGTTTCCGCAGGGACGGGCCGCAGCAGCCCGAGGACAATAGGCACGCCGCGCCGAGGCGGGTTCCCCGGAAGCCGAACAGCCAGATGCTCGCCGCCGGTACCCATGCCGGCGGGGTTCCGCCCGATGTCGCTTGGCGGATCTATGGCGCGATGCTGGACGCCGTAGGGCTCGATCCGTCCGACACTGTTTTCGTCGCCAAGAGCCCTCAGGCTGCGTGAACAATCTTGCCATCGGTCGTGGGCAACCCGACAGTGTCCCGGGCCGGGCCTCCCGGCCGACGGCCGCGAGCGCCCGGACTTCACAGTGAAAACAACCGGGCGCCTACGACGGCGCCCGGTCCGAAGCGAAGCTAGAGCACGAAATCCGCCGCCACGAGGGCTTGGCCGGCATAGACGGTGATGATCGCATCCGCCGTGCTGTCGCCGTTGGTGTCGAGATAGACGCCCTGGCGGCCATCGCCGAAATCGACCACCCGCAGCTCGCCCGCCGTGCCGGTGAAACCGCCGGTGCCGAAGGTGAAGGCGGTGTCGCCGTTGCCGGGGTTGCCGTCGGCGTCGATCACCGACAGGTCGATCCGGTCGCCGGTCGCGAAGTCGGCGATCACGTCCTTGCCGGATGCCGCCACCGTGCTGTCGCCGATCGCGGCGTAGACGAAGCGGTCATTGCCGGCCCCACCCTTCAGCGTGTCGGCCCCCGCCCCGCCGGTGAGCACGTCGTCGCCGGCCAGGCCCCAGAGGGTGTTGTCGGCGGCATCGCCGGTCAGCGTATCGTTCAGACCCGAGCCCATGAGCTGCTCGATCCCGGTCAGGGTGTCGCCCGTGGCGTCGCCGCCGCTGGCCGTTCCGGCGGCGAGATCGATGGTCACGGCGGCGGCGGAAGCGGAATAGACCGCCGTGTCGGTGTCGGCGCCGCCGGTGATGGCATCGGCCCCGGCCGCCCCCTGGATGAAGTCGTTGCCGTCGCCGCCATCGATCTGGTCGTCGCCAGCACCGCCATAGACCGAGTCGTCCCCGGCCTCGCCGAAGACGATGTCGTTCTCGCTGCCGGCATCGACCGAGTCGTTGCCGATGCCGCCGCGGATGGTGTCGATGCCGGCACCGCCGACGAGACGGTCGCTGCCGTCGCCGCCGTTCAGGCTGTCGTCGCCGTCCTCGCCCGAGAGCGCGTCGTCGCCGCCATTGCCGACGATGGTGTCGTTGCCAAGCTCGCCGCCGATGATGTTGCGGACGTCGTTGCCGGTCAGGCTGTCGTTGTTGCTCGAGCCGTACAGGTTCTCGATGTCGGTCAGCGTGTCGCCCTGCGCATCGCCGCCGGTGCCGGTGCCCGCCACCAAGTTGACGGTGACCGCCGCGGCCGAGCCCTGATAGTTGGCGAAGTCCGAGCCGCCGCCGCCGTTGAGCGCATCAGCACCCGCGCCGCCACGGAGGGTATCGTTTCCATGGAATCCGCTGATCGCGTTCGCCTCGGCATTGCCGTAGAGACGGTCGTTATGCTCCGAGCCGAACAGGTTTTCGATATCGACCAGCGTGTCGCCTTCTGCGTCACCGCCGGACACAGTGTTGGCAGCGAGATCGATGATGACCGCGGCCGCCGACGTCGAATAGTTAGCAAGGTCGATGCCAACGCCGCCGTTGATGGTATCCGCGCCCGCGCCGCCGACCAGGTTGTCATTGCCGTCTGCCCCAATGAGCGCATCGGCGCCGTCGTCGCCGAAGATGACGTCGTTGCCCGTCATGCCGCCGAGGGTGTCATCGCCGCCACCGCCACGAAGGGTATCGTCGCCTTCCCTCCCGAAGAGCCTGTTCACCGCCGCATCGCCGGTCAGGAAATCGTCGTGCTGGCTGCCCTGCAGATTCTCAATGCCCGAGTAGGTGTCGCCCGCGGCGTCGCCCGCGGCTCCAACGCCGGTGGCGAGATTGGCGTTCACAGCGGCAGCCGCGTTGAAATAGGCCGCCGTGTCATTTCCAGCCCCACCAGTGAGCGCGTCTGCGCCGGTCCCACCGGTGAGCACGTCGTCTCCGTCCCCGCCGTCGAGGGTGTCCGCTCCGTCCGCACCTACCAGGCTGTCGTTTCCGGCGGCGCCGCGGAGATTATCCGCTCCGTCGAAGCCCGTCAGAATATTGTCGAGCTCGTCGCCGACGAGAGTGTCGTTGAACGCGGAGCCGTTCACCCTCTCGATGCCCGTATACGTGTCGCCGGCGGCCTCTCCCCCGGCCCCGGTGCCGGTGGTGAGATTGACGATTACCGCGGCCGTGGAATTCACATAGTCGGCTACATCCGAGCCGGCTCCCCCGTTGAGGGTGTCCGCACCCGCGCCGCCTTGCATAAAGTCGTCGCCATTTCCCCCATTAAGGGTGTCCACACCGTCCCCGGCCTGCAGGACGTCATCTCCATCAGCGCCGCCCAGAGTGTCATTGCCATCGCCACCCCAGAGCCGGTTGGTTAACGCGTCACCGATCAGGGAGTCGTTGAAATTGCTACCGTTCAGGTGCTCGATGCCGTTCAGTTCGTCGCCCGCGGCATCACCTCCGATCGCGTTGTCGTTGGTGAGATTGACCACCACGGCCGCGCTCGAACTGGCATAGTTCGCCCAGTCCTCGCCGGCTCCACCGTTGAGAGTGTCTGCTCCGGCGCGGCCAGTGAGGACGTCGTTACCACCAAAACCGTTAATTATGTCCGCCTCGAGCGATCCAGTCAGGGTGTCGTCTTCAAGATCGGATCCGTTGTATGTAGGCATTAGTGTGTCCTCCTGAGCGTTTCGGTGATACGTGGTTCGGCCATGAGCGCCCCTCCTTCAAAGCAGAGATACTGTGACGGCGCGGGGGTATCGTTCCCGCCAGTGCCGTAGAGTCGATCGGCCGCCCCCTTGCCGCTGAGTGCGTTGGGGCCGCTGTCTCCGTTGGAAACCGCCATTGGCCGCACTTCCCATCAGATTTCGCCTGAGTACCGCCCCCCGGTGCCGCCGGATTAATTGCACGCAAGGAGATCTATCCTGCGAAGCGCAGGTTTAGTAAAATTGTCGCAATAGGTAGGACCTTTCCCCCTATTATGCGTAACAAATCACAGATTCTGTGCAACCGGCAAGACGTTTGTTTCCCGCGTTTATAGAAATGAAATTTTCTTCAACCGAAATAAACGAACTTTGATGAAGATATCGCGGTTTTGGAGTGACGATCCACAGGTCCTCATTGCTCAGACCAAGATACCAATCGATCTAGGATATTTAGCCCAACGATCTCAGATGATCGGATGGAGGCGCACCCGCGCTTGCCGTGCCTCGATCCGATTTTACCTGTTCGAGATCCGGAGGCTGGAGCCGGCCATCACCGGCTGCCCTACGGCAGCTCCCGCGCGGTCACCAACGAGAGGCCGCTCTGTTCTTGGCCCCGGATGGTAGCCGGGGAGCAGGTGTCGGGCCTCGACCCACGCATCGTGGGGCTCGCCGACCGGCGAGCAATCAAGCTCGACCCGAGCCGCTGGCACACCCGATGGCCGCCAGTCGGCGCAGCAGGACCAGGCGCCTGCGACGGCGCCCGGTCCGAAGCGAGGCTACAGCACGAAATCCGCCGCCACGAGGGCGTGGTCGGCATAGACGGTGATGATCGCATCCGCCGTCTTGTCGCCATTGGCGTCGAGATAGACGCCCTGGCGGCCATCGCCGAAATCGACCACCCGCAGCTCGCCCGCCGTGCCGGTGAAGCCGCCGGTGCCGAAGCTGAAGGCGGTGTCGCCATTGCCGGCATCGCCGTCGGCATCGATCCCGGACAGGTCGATTCTGTCGCCGGTCGAGAAGTCCGCGATCACATCCTTGCCCGAGGCAGCCACCGTGCTGTCGCCGATCGCGGCGTAGACGAAGCTGTCGTTGCCGGCCCCGCCCTTCAGCGTGTCGGCCCCGGCCCCGCCGGTGAGCACGTCGTCGCCGGCGCCGCCCCAGAGGCCGTTGGCGCCGCCATCGCCGGACAGGGTGTCGGCGGCGTTGGACCCGACCAGGTTCTCGATCCCGGTCAGGGTGTCGCCTTCGGCGTCGCCGCCGCTGCCGGTGCCGGTGGCGAGGTCGACCGTGACCCCGGCGCGGCTGGCGGTGTAGGAGGCGACGTCGGTGCCGGCGCCGCCGGTCAGGGCATCCGCCCCGGCCGCGCCCTGGAGGCTGTCATTGCCGTCGCCGCCGTCGATCCGGTCGTCGCCGGCGCCGCCCCAGAGCGAGTCGATGCCGGCCCCGCCATTGACGGTGTCATTCTCGCTGCCGGCATCGACGGAGTCGTTGCCGCCGCCGCCGTTGATGGTGTCGACCCCGGCGGCGCCGCGGATGATGTTCGCGCCATCGCTGCCGGTGAGCTGGTCGTCGTGGCTGGAGCCGATGAGGTTCTCGATATTGGTCAGCCTGTCGCCCTCGGCGTCGCCGCCGGTGCCGGTGCCGGCCACCAGGTCCACGGTCACCGCCGCGGCCGAGCCCTCATAGCTGGCGAAATCCGAGCCGTCGCCGCCGTTCAGCGCATCGGCGCCGGCACCGCCCAGCACCGTGTCGTCGCCGGCATCGGAATTCAGGAAGTCGTCTCCCGCACCGCCCTCGAGCCGATCGTTCCCGCCGCCGCCGGTGAAGCCGTTGGCGGCGTCATTGCCGATCAGCGTGTCGGCGAGCTGGGTGCCGATAAGGCTTTCGACGCCATCGAAGGTGTCCCCGGCGGCACCGCCGGCGACCTCGCCGGTCAGCAGATTGACCGAGACGGCCCCGGTCGTGTGGGCGGTGCTGTAGTCGGCGTGGTCGTTGGTTCCGGCGCCGCCAATGAACACATCGGCCCCGGCTCCCCCGATCATGCGATCATTGCCGTCCCCGCCATTCAGCGTGTCGATCCCGGCGTCACCGATCAGCGAGTCCGTCCCGGCGCCGCCGACCAGCGTGTCGTCTCCGAGGGCACCCCAGAGGTTGTCGTCGCCGTCATTGCCGTTGAGGCTGTTGTTGGCCTCGTCGCCGGTCAGCTGGTCATCGAACACCGAACCGAGGATGTTCTCGACGCTGCTGAACGTGTCGCCGGCGGCACCGCCTGCCGCACCACCGGTCGACAGATTGACGATCACGCCCGAGGTCGTGTCGGTCGTGCCGTAATTCGCGAGGTCGGTGCCGGCGCCGCCGATGAAATTGTCGGCCCCGGCGCCACCGGAAAGCCCGTCGTTGCCGTCGCCACCGTTGAGAGTGTCGCTACCGGCCCCACCGGCCAGGAAATCGTTTCCACCGTTGCCACTCAGGGCGTCATTGCCGGCACCGCCGGTGATGCCGTTGCTGCCGCTGTCGCCGGCCAACGTGTCGTTGAAGTTCGAGCCAACCAGGCTTTCGATGCCGTTGAAGGTATCGCCGGCCGCAGCGCCCGCCGTCGCGCCGGTGAGCAGGCTCACCGAGACCGCGACATCCTCAGCGCTGTAATCGACATGGTCGTTGGTTCCAGCGCCCCCGATGTAGGAATCGGCGCCAGGGCCTCCGAGAAACCGGTCATTGCCGTCCCCGCCATTGAGCGTGTCGTCGCCGGCACCCCCGTTGAGGAAGTCGTTGCCGTCGCCGCCATTCAGTGCGTCGTTGCCGCCCGCACCCTGCAGCAGGTCGTCGCCCGCGAAGCCATTGATGGTGTCCGCGCTGGCCGTGCCAGTCAGGCCGTCGTCGCCCGCAGTGCCGTTGATGGTCGCCACCGTAAATTCTCCTTTCAATGTCAGAGATACCGCGACGGCGTCACGGATCCGGAAAAGCCGAAAGGCATCAAGAAGAAGATCCTAGTGCCAGCCACACGGCCAAGCGGCCGGAACACCCGCCCCGACGGGATTCCTATCCCCTTCCACGTGCGGCTCAGACAAAGACAGAGGCGGTTTCCGGAAAAAAATCCAGAGGAATTGTCGCGCAACCGGATAGACAAAATTATAGGAAAATAGTCAGAAACATGCTTTCAGCCGAGCCACGCCAGACGTCATCATCCGTGCGCCCGATCGAGAAGAAAAAATCAAAAGCCGCAACCTGGTTGTCATTTGATGTACTGATACAATGCTCAGTGCCCCTCGACAGCGAGCTTGCGATGGCCTGTGGCGGCGAATCGCGGGATCCGATTCTTCTGTACGCGGAGGAGGAATCCGAGGGCATCCCGTCGACACCGTCGATGACGATCGAGGAGCCGCCATTCGGGAGGTCGGCCGACACTT
The DNA here is from genome assembly GCF_051487185.1 of Inquilinus limosus. Lineage (GTDB taxonomy): Bacteria > Pseudomonadota > Alphaproteobacteria > DSM-16000 > Inquilinaceae > Inquilinus > Inquilinus limosus_F. The sequence continues at coordinate 142,718 of NZ_JAHVDK010000021.1, read as the reverse complement.
CCCTGCGCCCGGGCGGCCGAAGAGCAGGACCGGGTGCCTGCGAGGGCGCCCGGTCCCCTTAGCTGTTACAGCACGAAATCCGCCGCAGTCAGGGCGTGGTCGGAGTAGACGGTGATGATCGCATCCGGCGTCTTGTCGCCATTGACCTCGAGATATACGCCCTGGCGGCCATCGCCGAAATCGACCACCCGCACCTGCCCGGCGGCGGCGGTGAAGTTGCCGGTGCCGAAGGTGAAGGCGGTGTCGCCAGTGGCCGAGTTGCCGTCGGCGTCGATCCCGGACAGGTCGATCTTGTCGCCGGTCGTGAAGTCGGCGATCACGTCCTTGCCCGAGGCGGCCACGGTGCTGTCGCCGATCGCGTCATAGGCGAAGCTGTCATTGCCAGCGCCGCCCTTCAGCGTGTCGGCCCCCGCCCCGCCGGAGAGCACGTCGTCGCCGGCGCCGCCCCAGAGGCCGTTGGCGCCGCCATCACCGGACAGGATGTCATTGTAGGTGGACCCGACCAGGTTCTCGATCCCGGTCAGGGTGTCACCCTCGGCATCGCCGCCGGTGCCGGTGCCGGCGGCGAGGTCGACCGTCACCCCGGCGCGGCTGGCGGTGTAGGAGGCGACGTCGATGCCGGCGCCGCCGGTCAGGGCATCGGCCCCGGCCGCGCCCTGGAGGCTGTCATTGCCGTCGCCGCCGTCGATCTCGTCATCGCCAGCGCCGCCCCAGAGCGAGTCGGTGCCGACGCCGCCGGAGACGACGTCGTTCTCGCTGCCGGCATCGACGGAGTCGTTGCCGCCGCCGCCATTGATCGCGTCGATCCCGGCGCCGCCACGGATGATGTTGGCGATGTCACTGCCAGTCAGGCTGTCGTCGAAGCTGGAGCCGATGAGGTGCTCGATGCCGGTCAGCGTGTCGCCCTCGGCGTCGCCGCCGGTGCCGGTGCCGGCCACCAGGTCCACGGTCACCGCCGCGACCGAGCCCTCATAGCTGGCGAAATCCGAGCCGGCGCCGCCATCCAGCGCGTCCGCGCCGGCGCCGCCGGTCAGGACATCATCGCCCTCGAGAGCAATGAGCGTGTTTGCCGCCGCATCACCGGTCAAGGTGTCGTTCAGCTGGCTGCCGCTCACGCCCTCGATGCCGGTCCACTGGTCCCCTGCGGCATAGCCTCCGGCCGCCTCGCCGGTGGCGAGATTGACCGTGACACCTTCATACGAGTTGAGATAGGCGATGAGGTCGATGCCGGCCCCGCCATTGAGCGTGTCGGCGCCCCAACTGCCGTGCAGCTCGTCGTTGCCCGCGCCGCCATCGATGACATCATCTCCTTCCATGCCGATGAGCCGGTCATCGCCCTCGATGCCCAAGAGCGTGTTTGCAGCCGCATCGCCCCACAGGGCGTCGTTCAATTGGCTGCCGCTCACGCCTTCGATGCCGGAGAACTGGTCCCCCTCGGCATAGCCCCCCGCCGCCCCGCCGGTGCCGAGATTGACCGTGACGGCGGCATCCGAGTTCAGATAGGCGATGATGTCGAAGCCGTCCCCGCCGTTGAGCGTGTCGTTGCCCCAGCTGCCGTGCAGCTCATCGTCTCCCGCGTCGCCGTTGACGACATCATTTCCCTGCATGCCGATCAGACGGTCGTTGCCACCCAGGCCATTGATGGTGTCGTCCTCAGCGGTGGCGAAGTACTCGTCCGCACCGTCCGTGCCGTTCCAAATCGCCATTGTCGCGTCTCTCCGAGATTTGTCTGGTTGTCGTTCCCGCCGGCGTCAAAAAAAGACCGGCGCCGAAGGACCGGGCGCTTGTGGCCACCCGGTCCGGTGGTTCGCTACAGCACGAAATCCGCCGCGGTCAGGGCGTGGTCGGCATAGACGGTGATGATCGAGTCCGGGCTCCTGTCGCCGTTGACGTCGAGATAGACGCCCTGGCGGCCGTCGCCGAAATCGACCACCCGCAGCTCGCCCGCCACACCGGTGAAGCCGCCGGTGCCGAAGCTGAAGGCGGTGTCGCCGTTGTCGGAGTTGCCGTCGGCGTCGATGCCGGTCAGGTCGATCCTGTCGCCGGTGGAGAAGTCCGCGATCGTGTCCTTACCGGACGCCGCCACGGTGCTCTCGGCGACGCTGCGGTAGGCGAAGGTATCGCTGTCCCCACCGCCCTTCAGCAGGTCGGCGCCGACGCCCCCGGCGAGCAGGTCGTCTCCGGCACCCCCCCAGAGGGTGTTGTTGCCGGCGTCGCCTTCCAGGCTGTCATTGAAGTTCGACCCCACCACCTGCTCGATCCCGGTCAGCGTGTCGCCCGCGGCGTCGCCGCCGGTGCCGGTGCCGGCCGCCAGATTGACGTTCACGGGCCCGAAGGAGCGGCTGTAGACCGCGGTGTCGATGCCGGCGCCGCCGGTGATGGCATCGGCCCCGGCCGCCCCCTCGATGTAGTCATTGCCGTCGCCGCCATCGATCTGGTCGCTGTCGAAGCCGCCATAGATGGTGTCGTCGCCGGCCTCGCCGAAGATGACGTCGCTCTCGCTGCCGCCGTCGATCGAGTCGTTGCCGATGCCCCCATGGATGGTGTCGACGCCGGCCCCGCCGACGAGCCGGTCGTTGCCGTCGCCGCCGTCGAGATTGTCGTCGCCCGCCTCGCCGGAGAGCGAGTCGCCGCCGCCATTGCCGACGATCGTGTCGTTGCCGAGCTCGCCGCCGATGATGTTGCGGCCGTTGTCGCCGGTCAGGGTGTCGGCGTTGCTGGAGCCGTAGAGGTTCTCGATGCCGGCGAGCGTGTCACCCGCGGCGTCGCCGCCCGAGGCGGTGCCGGCCAGCAGGTCGACGGTCACCGCCGCGGCCGAGCCCTGGTAGTTGGCGAAGTCCGAGCCGTCGCCGCCGATCAGCTGGTCCGCGCCCGCGCCGCCGCGGAGCGTGTCGTCGCCGGCTTGGCCATTGAGCACGTTGGCGTCCGCGCTGCCGTAGAGATGGTCGACGAAGGCGGAGCCGGAGACCCTCTCGATCGCGGCCAGCGTGTCGCCTTCGGCGTCGCCGCCGGCGCCGGTGCCGGCGGCCAGGTCGACCGTGACCCCGGCCGCAGAGTTCACATAGTACGCCGTGTCGTCGCCGTCCGCGCCGAATAGGGCGTCCGCCCCGCCGGCGCCGTCGAGCACGTCGTCGCCCGCGCCGCCGTTCAGGGAGTTCGCCACGGCATTGCCGACCAGCGTGTCGACGAAGTTGGAGCCGATGAGACTCTCGATGCTCGTCAGCGTGTCGCCCGCGGCGGCACCGCCCGTGAAGCCGGTCGCCAGATTGATCTGGACCGCGGCGCCGTCGCCGTACCAGACCGTGTCGCTGCCATTGCCGCCGTCGAGGGAATCGGGGCCGGCATCCGCCCCGACCAGGACATCATTGCCGTCCCCGCCGGACAGGATGTCGCTGCCGGCCTGGCCGTTGAGGGTGTTGTCCCCGGCATCGCCGGTCAGCGTGTCGGCGAATTGGGAGCCGACGATGACCTCGATGCTGGTCAGCGAATCGCCCGCAGCCCCGCCGCCATTGGCGTTGGTCGCCAGATTGACCCTGACCCCGGACGTCTCTTCCGCGTACCAGGCCCAGTCGGTCCCGTTGCCGCCGTCGAGGGAATCGCCGCCGGCCCCCCCTGCCAGCACATCGTTTCCGTCGCCACCGACCAGGACGTCGTCACCTGCCCGACCCGTGAGGTTGTTGTCCCCGGCATCGCCGGTCAGCGTGTCGGCGAAGTCGGTGCCGGCGAGCTGCTCGATACTGGTCAGCGTGTCGCCTGCCGCCGCGCCGCCGGTGGTGCCCGTCTCCAGATTGACCGAGACGCCCGAGGCCGGGCCTTCAAAATAATAGGCGACAAGATCGATCCCGTCGCCGCCGTCGAGGGTATCGGCGCCGGCCCCGCCAACCAGGGTGTCATTGCCGGCACCGCTGCTCAGCGTGTCATCGCCCAGCCCGCCATTGAAGTAGTTGTTCGCGCCGTCGCCGGTCATCAAATCGGCGAAATTGGTGCCGATCACGCCTTCGACGCCTGTCAGCACGTCGCCCGCGGCCTGACCGCCATTGGCATTGGTCACCAGGTTGATGACGATCCCGGCGGTCTGCGTCTCCTGGCCGTAATTGACGTTGTCGACACCGTCGCCGCCGTTGAGCTGGTCCGCGCCCGTGCCACCCACGAGGACGTCGTTGCCGGCATCGCCGTTCACGATGTCATTGCCGGCGCCGCCGTTCAGCGCCGTGACGTTGCCGTCGTTGCCGCCCAAGCCGTTGATGGTGTCGTCTTCGGCGCCACCGATCAGGTTGTCGTCCGGCCCTTCCGTGCCGGTGATAATCGCCATGACATGTTCCCTTCGTCGAAGTCAGCGCTGCCGTCACGGGATCAGGACTCCGCGCATCGCCGGAGGTGGCCCTGGCTCCCTCTCACGATTGGTTGGATTGGATCGTTCCCACCGGCGCAGGTGGCGTCTGCGCGAAAAGCTCCTCGGAATCGAGGTTTAAACAAAAATGTCAAGATAGGTAGGATGAATCGCCTATCAGATCAATTTATCGGCTAGGGCCGAAGGATTGGCAAGTGACTTTGTTGCAGGTCCTCGGAAATTCTTAGACCTATTCTGAGATAATGATCAGAAGAAAAGAGAGATTGTCACAGAATATACTATATCATAATATAATATTTATCGATCATTTTATTCATTTGGAATGAAATGTGGCCGGGCGCCTGGGGAGCGCCCGGCCTCCTTAGCCGTTACAGCACGAAATCTGCTGCGGTCAGGGCGTGGTCGGAGTAGACGGTGATGATCGAGTCCGGGCTGCTGTCGCCATTGGCGTCGAGATAGACGCCCTGGCGGCCGTCGCCGAAATCGACCACCCGCAGCTGGCCCGCGACGCCGGTGAAGCCGCCGGCACCGAAGCTGAAGGCGGTGTCGCCGTTGGCCGAGTTGCCGTCGGCGTCGATGCCGGACAGATCGATCCGGTCGCCGGTCGCGAAGTCGGCGATCACGTCCTTGCCGGCCGGCGCCACGGTGCTGTCGCCGATCGCGGTGTAGACGAAGCTGTCGTTGCCGGCGCCACCCTTCAGCGTGTCGGCCCCCGCCCCGCCGGTGAGCACGTCATCGCCGGCGCCGCCCCAGAGCGCGTTGTTGCCGGCGGCGCCGGTCAGGGTGTCGTTCAGGCCCGAGCCCATGGCCTGCTCGATCCCGGTCAGGGTGTCGCCCGCGGCGTCGCCGCCGCTGGCCGTGCCGGCCGCCAGGTCCACCACCACCGCGACGGCCGATCCGGCATAGCTGGCGGTGTCGACCCCGGCGCCGCCGGTGATGGCGTCCGCCCCGGCCCCGCCGGTGATGTAGTCGTTGTCGTCGCCGCCGTCGATCTGGTCGTCCCCGGCGCCGCCATAGACCACGTCGTGGCCGGCCTCGCCGAAGACGGTGTCGTTCTCGCTGCCGGCATCGATGGAGTCGTTGCCGATGCCGCCACGGATGGTGTCGATCCCGCCCGCACCGACGAGCCGGTCGTTGCCGTCACCGCCGCTGAGATTGTCGTCGCCGGCCTCGCCCGAGAGCGAGTCGTCGCCGCCATTGCCAATGATGGTGTCGTTGCCGAACTCGCCGCCGATGATGTTGCGCGCGTTGCTGCCGGTCAGGCTGTCATTGTGGCTGGAGCCGTACAGGTTCTCGATGGCGGTCAGCACGTCACCCTGGGCGTCGCCGCCCGCGGCGGTGTTGGCGAGCAGGTTGACCGTCACCGCGACCGTCGAACCCTGGTAGTTGGCGAAATCCGAGCCGTTGCCGCCGTTGATGTTGTCGGCGCCAGCGCCGCCGCGCAGCGTATCGTTGCCGTCGCCGCCGTTGATCGAGTTGGCGGCCGCGCTGCCGTAGAGATAGTCATTGTGGTTCGAGCCGAGGAGGTTCTCGATCCCGACCAGCGTGTCCCCCTGCGCGTCGCCGCCGAGGCCGGTGCCGGTGGCCGTGGCAAGATTGACCGTCACACCGGCCGTGGACGTGCTGTAGTTCGCCAGATCGATGCCGTTGCCACCGTTGAGGGTGTCGTTGCCGGCACCACCGATCAGGTTGTCATTGCCTTCACCACCGCTGAGGGCATCGGTTCCGACCTCGCCATAGAGGGTGTCGTTGCCGTCGGCACCTTGCAGAGTATCATTGCCGTCACGGCCCTGCAGATTGTCGCTGCCGTCGCCGCCCCACAGCAGATTCGCTGCCGCGTTGCCGATCAGGGTGTCGTTGGCCGTGGTGCCGCTCACATTCTCGATATTCGTCAGCGTGTCGCCGGCGGCATCGCCCCCGGAGCCGGTGCCGGCGGTCAGATTGACGCTCACAGCTACGGCCCCGGTGGTGTAGCTGGCCGTATCGATGCCGGCCCCGCCATTGATGTTGTCGCCGCCGGAGCCGCCGAACAGCAGGTCATCCCCCGCATCCCCGACGAGAGTGTCGGTGCCGTCCTGGGCGTAGATGGTGTCGTTCTCGGTTCCGCCGTTGAGATTGTCGCTGCCCGCGCCGCCGTACAGGTCGTCTTCTCCCGCCTCGCCGGCGACGATGTCGTTGCCGTCTCCGCCACTGAGCGTATCGTTCCCGCCCGCGCCGCGGATGGTGTCGTTGCCGTCGTCGCCCGACAGGTTGTTCGCGACCGCGTTGCCGATCAGGGTGTCGGCAGCCAGGGAGCCCCAGACATTCTCGATATTCGAATAGGTGTCGCCGGCCGCGTCGCCTCCGCTGGCCGTGCCCGCGGTGAGGTTGATCGAGACACCGACCGTCGCGCTCCAGTAGCTGAGCAGGTCGATGCCGGCCCCGCCGTTGAGATTGTCCGCGCCCGCGCCGCCGTTGAGATTGTCGTTGCCGTCGCCACCGTTGATGTTGTCGTTGCCGCCCAGGCCCCAGAGCTGGTTGTTACCCGCATTGCCGACGATGGTGTCGTTGTGGGCGCCGGTGGTCACGTTCTCGATGCCCGACCAGGTGTCTCCGGCGGCGGCGCCGCCCGCGCCACTGGTCTGGAGATTGATGCTGACGGCCGAGGCCGCGTCCGAATAGGTGATCGCGTCGGTGCCGTCGCCGCCGATCATCCTGTCGCTGCCGACCCCCCCGTTCAGGACGTCGTCGCCCGCCCCACCATTCAGGGTGTCATTGCCGCCCCAGCCCCAGATGGTGTCGTCGCCGGCGCTGCCGGTCACCGTATTGTTGTTCGCGTCGCCATTATAAGCAGGCATGATCAATCCTTTCGAAGGTCAGAGATGTCGTCACGATTTGGGGAGAGCGGGAGACGTGGGAAACGAGTTAGAGACCGTTTCCAACATCTCCTTCGCGGCGTCTCGGCTATATTGCCCCGCCGGTCAGTAAATATTGTACGCACAAATCCACTCCCCAGAATCGGGGTTTCAACAAAAGCGCCATTGTTGGTAGGACGAGCCACCTACTTGCAGCGATTCAGTAGCAAATTCGGAGCGGCGCACAAGAGATTTATTGCTTCAATTCCTACAAACAATCATTTCGTCACAAGAGTAATGTTAATTCCACTGACAGGAATCGTCATGATACATTCAATGGCAAATGCAGGTTCAGGAAGTTGTTCGAGACCCATGGCTTCCGCGACCACAACATCCGCCTGATCGCCACGTCCCGCGCCCCCCGCTCGGGACGGCGTCATAGGATCAGGCGCCCGGTCCGAGGAAGGTTGCAAGTGTCGGTCGGGTTCTCCGCCTCCGGCGAACCCGACCGACGCTGTCCGAGGAAACTGCTACAGCACGAAATCCGCCGCAGTCAGGGCGTGGTCGGAATAGACGGTGATGATCGCATCCGGCGTCTTGTCGCCATTGACCTCGAGATAGACGCCCTGGCGGCCGTCGCCGAAGTCCACCACCCGCACCTGCCCGGCGGCGGCGGTGAAGTTGCCGGTGCCGAAGGTGAAGGCGGTGTCGCCGTTGCCGGTGTTGCTGTCGGCGTCGATGCCGGACAGGTCGATCCGGTCGCCGGCCGTGAAGTCGGCGATCACGTCCTTGCCCGACGCGGCCACGGTGCTGTCGCCTATCGCGTCATAGGCGAAGCTGTCGTTGCCGGCGCCGCCCTTCAGGACGTCGGCCCCGGCGCCGCCGGTGAGGACGTCGTCGCCGGCGCCGCCCCAGAGGCCATTGGCGCCGCCATCGCCGCTGAGGGTGTCGGCGGCGTTCGACCCGACCAGGTTCTCGATCCCGGTCAGGGTGTCGCCTTCGGCGTCGCCGCCGCTGCCGGTGCCGGTGGCGAGATCGACCGTCACCCCGGCGCGGCTGGCGGTGTAGGAGGCGACGTCGGTGCCGGCGCCGCCGGTGATGGCATCCGCCCCGGCCGCGCCCTGGAGGCTGTCATTGCCGTCGCCGCCATCGATCCGGTCGTCGCCGGCGCCGCCCCACAGCGAGTCGATGCCGACGCCGCCATTGACGGTGTCATTGTCGCTGCCGGCATCGACGGAGTCGTTGCCGGCGCCGCCATTGATGGTGTCGGTGCCGGCGCCGCCCCGGAAGATGTTGTTGGCGGTGCTGCCGGTCAGGCTGTCATTGTGGTCGGAGCCGATGAGGTTCTCGATCGCGGTCAGCGTGTCGCCCTGGGCATCGCCGCCCGAGGCGGTGGCGGCCTGCAGGTTCACGGTGACCGCGGCGGCCGAGCCTTCATAGCTGGCGAAGTCCGAGCCGTCGGCGCCGTTCAGCGTGTCGGCACCCGCGCCGCCGCGGAGCGTGTCGTCGCCGGCGCCGCCGGCCAGCACATTGGCCCCCGCCGCACCGATCAGAGTGTCGTTGAAGGCGGAGCCGTTGACGTTCTCGATCGTCGCCAGCGTGTCGCCCTCGGCATCGCCGCCGGTGCCGGTGCCGGCGGTGAGGTCGACCGTCACCCCGGCCGCCGAATCCCCATAGCCCGCCGTGTCGGTGCCGGCACCGCCGATCAGGCTGTCGGCGCCGGCGCCGCCGCGCAGCCCGTCATCGCCGTCATGGCCGTTGAGGACATTGGCGCCGTCGCTGCCGATCAGGCTGTCGTTGAAGATGGTGCCGGTGGCGTTCTCGATGCTGGTCAGCGTGTCGCCCGCGGCCTGGCCGCCGACAGCACCGGTCGCCAGATTGACGGTCACCGCCTCGGCCTGCCCTTCGAGGCTGTAGTCGACGGTGTCGTTGCCGTCGCCGCCGTTGATCACGTCGTTGCCGAAGGCGCCACCGCCATTCTGACCCTGGCCGCTGCCACCGGACAGGAGGTCGTCACCGCCCCCGCCATTGATGACGTCGTCGCCCTGATGGCCGTGGATGTAATTCGCCCCGCCATCGCCGGTCAGCGAGTCGCCGACCAGGGTGCCTTCGAGATTCTCGATGCCGGTGAAGGTGTCGCCCACGGCGTTGCCACCACTGGCGGTGTTGGTCGCCAGATTCACCGTGACCGCAACGGACTCGCCGGAGTAGTTGGCCGTGTCGCTGCCGTTGCCGCCAACGAGGGAGTCGGCGCCGGCCCCGCCCTGCAGGGAATCGTCGCCGTCCCCGCCGTCGAGGGTGTTGGCGCCGGCGGCGCCAGCCAGGCGGTCGTTGTGGCTCGAGCCGCGCAGATTCTCGATCGCGGTCAACGTGTCGCCCTCGGCGTCGCCGCCCTGGGCGACGGCGGCGGCCAAGTCGATCATGACCGCGGCTGACGAGCCCTCGTAGCTGGCGAAGTCGTCCCCGTCGCCGCCATTGAGGGTATCGGCGCCGGCGCCGCCACGCAGCGTGTCATCGCCGCCCTGGCCGTTCAGGATGTTGGCGCCGGTGTTGCCGATCAGGATGTCGTCGGCCTGGACAGAGCCGTTCAGGTTCTCGATCTCGGTCAGCGTGTCGCCTTCGGCGTCGCCGCCGGTGCCGGCGCCGGTGGTGAGATCGACCGTGACCCCGGCTACCGAGTCCCCGTAGCCCGCGGTGTCATTGCCGGCGCCGCCGATCAGGGTGTCGGCTCCCACGCCACCGCGCAGCCCGTCATCGCCGTCATGGCCGTTGAGGACGTTGGCGCCGGCGTCGCCGATCAGGCCGTCGTTGAAGGTGGTGCCGGTGACGTTCTCAATGCTGGTGTAGGTGTCGTCAGCGGCCACGCCGCCCTTGGCACCGGTTTCCAGATTGACGCTGACCGCGGCTTGCTGCCCTTCGCGACTGTAGTCGACGGTATCATTCCCATCGCCGCCGTTCATGACGTCGGCACCGTAGGTCGCGCCGGTCCCGGCGCCGCTGCCGCCCGACAGGATATCGTCGCCGGCGCCGCCGTTGAGGGTGTCGTTGCCGGGGCTGCCATGCAGCCAGTTATCCCCGGCATCACCGGTCAGCGTGTCGTTGAAGCCGCTGCCGACGACGTTCTCGATGCCGGTGAAGCTGTCGCCCGCGGCATGCCCGCCCGATGCTGCGCCAGTGGCCAGGTTGATCACGACGGCTGCATTCGAGTTGCCGTAGCTGATGGCGTCAATGCCGTCGCCGCCGTTCAGCACGTCGGCACCCGCCAAGCCCTCCATGGTGTCGTTGCCGGCCAGGCCGTTGATAGTGTCGGCGGTGGCCGTACCGGTGAGAGTGTCGAGACCGTCGTTCCCCGCCGTACCGTTGATATTCGCCATGGCGATCCCTCTCGATTGAGTTTTGTCCACGCCATAGCAAGAAAAATCCGATTCCGGAAAAAGTGCCAGAAGAATCTATCGAGTCTTGATCCAAGACTTTAAGTAAAAATTTGATCTATATAGCGGATATAATCGGATTAACTGTCAAGAAAGATAATTTCTCATCTCCAGTTTTTTAATTTCCTGTCCGAGCATGGCGATTTTGTGAAGTCATGGCTGACTTCAGCGACGCGAGACCTTCATTTCCACGAGGATCGAAAGTGCCGAATACCTTATCGCAGATCGGGTGCGATGAGGCGCCTCCCGGTGCCGCGCGCGGGCGACGCGTCCTGCCGGGGCTGCGGCAAACGATTGCTGGATGATGGCAACGTTACCGCCCTTTGCAACGTCTTTTTCCGGGTCTAATGGGAGGGCTTTCGATCGACCGCATCGGCCGCCGGCCCTGCTGCTCGCGACGATGCGCCGTCGCCGGGCGGCACGGGCGGCGGCAAAAAGAGAAAGCCTAAGCAGGACCATGGGGAGACGGCCCGGGGACCGCCAGACATTCGGCCCGCTCATGCGCGACGTGGCGCGGCTGGCCGGCGTGGCGACCTCGACGGTCAGCCGCGCCCTCGCCAATCCCGGCCGGGTCAACGAGAAGACCCGGCGCCGGATCATCGCGGCGGTCGAGCAGCTCGGCTACGTCCCCAACGCCGCCGCCCGGAGCCTGCGCATCGGCACCTCCGACATCATCATGGCCGTGCTGTCGCAGCCGGCGATCGCCAACGATGCCTCGCAGATCATGTCCGAGGTGCTGCAGAGCGCCGCCGCCACCCTCTCGGACGCCGGTTTCAACCTCATCATCGCCAGCCGCAGTCGTGTTGCGGCGGCGGAGAAGCATATTCCCGACCTGGCGATCGGCGGCATCGTCCGCGGCGCGATCGTGCTGGGATCAACGGAGCTGCCGTCCCATGGGCGGCGGTCGCTCGCCGGCGCCGGCATCCCGCTCGTGTCGGTGCTGAACGACCGCAGCGCGGCCGGCATCCCGAGCGTGGTCGCCGACGACCGCGAAGCGATGCGCGACGCGGTGCTGCAGCTGATCGGCCTGGGCCACCGGTCGTTCCTCTACATCGCCGGGCCGGCCGGCAATTATCATGAGGTCGAGCGGTTCGGCGGCCTGGCCGAGGCGCTGGCGGCGGCCGGTCTGCCCGGCCGGGCGGTGATCCGCCACGACGGCGCCCCGACGTTCCAGACCGGCTTTCAGAGCGGCATCGACGCCGCCCGGGCCTGGCTGGCGCTGAAGCGGCGACCGACGGCGGCCGTCGCCTGCTGGGACGACGCCGCCATCGCCTTGATGGGCACGGTGCGGGCGCAGGGCGTGGCCGTGCCCGGCGACCTGTCCGTCCTCGGCTTCGACGGCGCCCCCGTCGGCACCTTCTGCGAGCCGCCGCTGAGCACGATCCGGCAGCCGACCGCGGCGCTCGGGGCGAAGGCCGCGGACACCCTGCTGAAGCTGCTGGACGGCGATGCCGGTGTCCCGCTCAGGACGACCCTGCCGAACCAGCTGCTGCTGCGGGCCAGCACGGCCGCGCCACGAAAGGCGCGGGCGTAGCTCAGATCGCCCCTGTGCCGCGCCAGCCGACCAGCGCGCCCTCGTCCTCCAAGAGGTGCAGGCGCTGGGCCGCGACCCGGGCGAAGTCCAGCACCAGCGCCTTGCGCCGCGGCGGCGGCAGGCGGTGTTCCGGCGGCGGCCGCAGCAGCACGGCGTCGAAGCCGTCGGCGACGATCAGTCCGCAGTCGGGGCCGATCAGCTCCTGCGGGAAATCCTCCGGCACGGCGAAGCAGAAGCGGTCGCAATAGGCGGCGTAGTTCGGCCATTTCCGGTCGCCGCGGAAATCGGCGATCGAGACCTTGACCTCGACCACGGTGATGCCGCCCGCCGTATCGACCGCGAAGATGTCGGCGCGGCGGCCGTCGGGCAGGCCGAACTCCGGCAGGCTGGCATGGCCGGCGGCGGCGAACCAGCGGCGGACGCCACGCGTGACCTGCGCCGTCTGCAGCCGGGCCAGGGAGTCGATGTTGCTTCTTTGTTCCATGCAGGAACCATCCTAGACTCCGTCCGGCCCGCCGCCAAGAGCGAAGGGATCGGTCGCGAAAAGGTCAGAATTTTGCCAAGCGAAGCGCAGAATCTGTCGGGACAATCGGTGTTCCTTGTGACACAATTTCAAAGCTCGGAATGAATTAATCAATTACGGGTCCATGGGTGGTATCAGCTCGCTTTCCGGTAGCGGGGCGGTCTGCTTCCCGGCCAGTATAAGGTATAAGGATGTCGGCGGGGGCGGTGAGCCGGCGCGCCGATAAGGGGATAGAGATTATGGCGAAGACCGAATCGACACCGCCGAGCGCCGCCCGCCGGGCCCTGCAGTCGGTCAGGCCCTGGTTCGTGGTGGCCGGGGCGTTCAGCTTCGCCACCAATCTGCTGGTGATGGTCTCGCCGATCTATTCGTACCAGATCTTCGACCGGGTGCTGGGCAGCGCCCATGTCGAGACGCTGGTGTTCCTGACGCTGGTCGCCTGCTTCGCCTTCATCATCCTCGGCTGGCTCGACGGGCTGCGCTCCGCCCTGCTGGCCCGGATCGGCACCCGGTTCGAGCGCCAGCTGGCCGGCACGCTGGTCGAGACCGGGGTGAACGGCGCCGTGCTGGGCGCCCCGGTGGGCGGCCAGGCGCTGCGCGACCTATCGCAGATCCGCGCCTTCATCGGCGGCCCGGCGATCGGGCCGCTGTTCGATGCGCCCTGGGCGCCGGTCTTCATCATCGTCATGTTCTTCCTGCACTGGGCGCTCGGGGTGACGGCGCTGGTCTCGGCCATCGTCCTGTTCGGCCTGGCGCTGGCGAACGAGAAGATGCTGCGCGGCCCGACCACCGAGGCGAACAAGCTGCAGGTCACCGCCCAGCGCCAGGCGGAAGGCGCGATCCGCAGCGCCGAGACGGTGCGCGCCATGGGCATGCTGCCGGCGCTGCTGGCCCGCTGGCGCCGCGACCAGGAGGCGGCGCTGCAGGGGCAGGAGCACGGCGCCGACCTGTCGTCGATCATCGGCGGCGCCTCGAAATTCGTCCGCATCTTCGTGCAGAGCCTGGTGATGGGCGTCGGCGCCTATCTGCTGCTGCATGGCGAGCTGACCTCGGGCGGCATGATCGCCGGGTCGATGCTGCTGTCCCGCGCGCTGGCCCCGGTCGAGCAGGCGATCAGCTCCTGGCGCCAGTTCATCAGCGCCCGCCAGGCCTATGAATCAATCGAGAAGATCCTCACCGCCCTGCCGAGGCGCCGCGACGGGCTGACCCTGCCGCCGCCGAGCGGCAAGGTGCAGATCGACAAGCTGGTGTTCCTGGCGCCGCAGAACCGGACGCCGATCATCAAGCGGGTCAGCTTCGAGATCGCGGCCGGCGAGGTGCTGGGCGTGGTCGGCCCCTCGGCCTCGGGCAAGAGCACGCTGTGCCGCCTGCTGGTCGGCATCTACCCGCCGAGCGACGGCGCTGTGCGCCTGGACGGCGCCGACCTGGCGCAGTGGTCGCCGGAGACGCTCGGCCCCCATATCGGCTATCTGCCACAGACGGTCGACGTGTTCCCCGGCACCGTGGCCGAGAACATCGCCCGCATGGGCGAGGTCGATTCCGACGCGGTGGTGGCGGCGGCGCAGCTGGCCGGGGTGCACGACATGATCGTGCGGCTGCCGCAGGGCTACGACACGCCGATCGGCGACGGCGGGGTGCCGTTGTCGGGCGGCCAGCGCCAGCGCGTCGGCCTGGCCCGCGCCGTGTTCGGCCAGCCCAAGCTGGTGGTGCTGGACGAGCCCAACGCCAATCTCGACGCGGATGGCGAGGCGGCCCTGATGGCCACGATCGCCGGGCTGAAGGCCCGGGGCACGACCGTGGTCCTGGTCGCGCACCGTCCGCAGATCCTGGCCGACGCCGACCGCCTGCTGGTGATGCGCGACGGCGAGATCGCGCTGCTTGGACCGCGGGCCGAAGTGCTGGCCCGCATCGCTGGACCGCGCGCCGCCGAGGCGACGCCGCTGCCAAAGGGAAGTTCGGATAATGTCTCTCACCCCTCAGGAGCCTGGACAGCCACGGCCACCGGCCGTCCGCAGCAGCCCGCGCCTGCCCGCTCCGCCGGATGAGACGCCGACGGTGCTGCGGCAGAACGCCCGCGCCCTGAACCGCCTGAGCCTGATCGGCGGCGCCGTGATCGGCGTCTTCGTCTTCGGCTTCGGTGCCTGGGCCTCGGTGGCGCCGCTGGCCAGCGCCGCCATCGCCAACGGCGTGGTCAGCCCGGAGGGAAACCGCCGCACGGTGCAGCATCTCGAGGGCGGCATCATCAGCGAGCTGCTGGTGAAGGACGGCACCGAGGTCAAGGCCGGCGACACCCTGCTGGTGCTGGACGCCACGCGCGACCAGGCGACCTATGATTCGGTGCGGATGCAGCGCCTGGCCGACGTCGCGGCGCTGGCCCGGCTCGACGCCGAGCAGGCCGGCGCGGCGTCGATCACCCTGCCGCAGGAGGTGCTGGACACAGCGGCAGAGAACCCGGTGGCCGCGGCTCTGGTGCGGGCGCAGCAGGAGCAGTTCAAGTCGCGGCGGGAATCGATCCTGGGCCAGAAATCGGTGCTGGAGCAGCGCATCGCCCAGAGCCGCGCCGACATCGAGGGGCTGCGCGCCCAGATCGTCGCCGGCGACACCCAGCTGGCCCTGATCCAGGAAGAGATCAACGGCGTCGCGCCCTTGGTGGCCAAGGGGCTGGAGCGCAAGACCCGCCTGTTGGAGCTGCAGCGCGGCCAGGCGCGCATCGCCGGCGAGAAGGCCTCCGATGTCTCCGCCATCGCCAAGGCCGAACAGATCATCGGCGAGAGCCAGATGCGGATCCTGGCGCTGGACAGCGACTTCCGCGACAAGATCGCCGAGGAGCGCTCCACCACCCAGAAGGAGCTGGCGCAGCTCGAGGAGAAGATGCGCTCCGCCGGCGACGTGGTCGGCCGCACCCGCATCCTGGCGCCGGTCGACGGCGTGGTGGTGAACCTGAAGTACCACACGCTCGGCGGCGTGATTCAGCCCGGCGCCCCGATCCTGGAGCTGGTGCCGAAGAACGAGCGGCTGGTGATCGACGTGCAGGTGCAGCCGCACGACATCGACACGGTGCGCGAGGGCCAGTCGGCGCTGGTGCGCTTCACCGCCTATCATCAGCGCAACATGCCGCGGATCGACGGCAAGGTGATCTACGTCGCCGCCGACAGCACCCAGGACGAGCAGAGCAAGCGCTCCTTCTTCCTGGCCAAGGTCGAGGTGGACGCGGCCCTGCTGAAGCAGGTGGCACCGCAGATCAACCTCTCCGCCGGCATGCCGGCCGAGGCCTCGATCCAGACCGGCACCCGCACCGCCCTGCAATACGCCGTCGACCCGCTGGTCCACGCCTTCCAGCGCAGCTTCGTCGAGGATTGAGACGCGGCTGCCGGCCTGTATTCCCCACCGTCATCCCGGGCGCGGCGCAGCACGACGGTGCTGCGCCGCAGAACCGGATCTCCTCAACGACAGCACCGAGATCCCGTGTCTGCGCAGCAGCGCTTCGCGCCGCAGCGCGCACGAGATGACACTGTCAATGATCAGCGGTCGCCATGGCGGCTTTGCCACGCATCACGCCGGGGGTGTCATCGTCCCCGCGGGCTTGCTATAAGGGCGCCCGGGTCCCCGTAGCTCAGCAGGATAGAGCGGCTGCGTCCTAAGCAGCGGGTCGGGAGTTCGAATCTCTCCGGGGACGCCACCCTACACCTTTGGCTTCGGGTGGCAGGCCATCCTCAGGATCCCCGAAGCCCTGGCAAACGGCCTGCCCCTACCCCGGCGGCTGCAGCGTGTACATCAGGGTGCCGTAGCCGAGCTGGTCGTAGCCGCCGCTGTTGGGGCCGTAATTGCCGCCGCCGCCCTCGGGACGGAGCTTCGCGGCGAAGGCGGCGACATGCGGCGCGCTGAGCCCCTTCAGCACCACATAATGGTTGTACAGGAGCTCCCAGGCCGGCCGCTCGTTCCCGCGGCCGTTGCTGGAGATCTCCGTCTGGGTGACGTCGCTGTTGCTGTAAGTCGTGTAGGGGACCGTCTCGCCCAGATTGTAGGCGGCCACGTATTCGGCCCCCCTGAGGACGCGGTTGTTGTCATAGCTGAACAGGTCATTCCCCTGGTTCCAGGCCATCTGGCAGATGGCGCCGACCAGGGCGATGTCCAGGGTGGCATGGCCCTGATCACGGCCGCTCTCCTGCACCTGCCCCATGCGGTGGCCCGGATAGAGCTTCCAGACCAGATGCTCCACCGAGCCGTTGCCCGCGCCGTGCTTGAAATAGGAGACGGCCTCTCCGTACAGGTCGCGCCGGTCGGCCAGCACGCCGATCGCCATGATCGAGGCGATCTGGGCCAGGTCCCAATTGGCCCAGTAATGGTCGATCCGGGCGTTGTTGTGGCGCACCAGGAAGTCGTGGTTGATCGGGTAGAAAACCCTCATCATCATCAGCTTGAAGCGCCGGAAATCCGCCGCGGACCAGCCGGCATAGTCGCGCATCAGCTCGGCCGCATTGGCGAATTCGTAGCCGTAGATGCCGGCCGCCAGGGCCGCATCCGCGGTGCCGCGGATCGCGGTGAGCTGGCCCGCCCAGGCGTTCATGATCTCCACCGCCTTGTCGGCGTAGCGGCTGTCGCCGCTGATCTTCCAGCGCAGCGCCAAGGCGTAGGCGGCGGCGACGTCGTTGTACAGCTTGCGGTAATTCTCGGCATGCACGCCGTCGTAGCCGCGATAGACCACCGGCTGCGGTTGTGGCGTCCAGTACAGCGAGGCGTGCGCGTTGCTGACCAGCCGGTTCCACCCGTCCTGCCAGGGCTGGGTGCTGCCGGCCAGCCGGGTCTTGATGCGCTTGAAGTCCTCGTTGGTGTGCAGCAGGCCCGGATGGGTGAACGGCCGGTCCGCGGCCGCGGCGCCGGCGGCGGGAAGGAGCGCGGCCGACAGCAGCGCCGCGCCGATGCAGCGGACCAGGACGAAGCGCCGACGAAGGGATTCGAGGATCGACATGAAACGTGGTGCTCCCGCTGGCTGAACGGTCGGCGGACCCGGCGCTGGGACGGTCCCGATTCTTCGGATCCCCGGCCTGCCTAGACGGCGGGGCCCCGCAGGTAAACCGCCGAAGCGCGCAAAAGCTCATCCGGCGATGCGGCCGGGCGGCCCCGCCTCGCCGGCGAGCATCGCAGGGCGGCGAATCCTGGGAGATAATACCTATTATCGGAATAAACGGAACGGAGCGGAACGGCATTGCGCCGGGCCGACATGCCGGAAGATCGTCACAGCGACGATCCATCCGGGCGCCTCGGCGGGGGTGCGATGGCGAGGAGCCCGGAGATCGCCGCCGTTCGGTACGATCTGCTGTGGGGGAGATCCGGACCAGCCAATCCCATGCCCGATGACGGCATCGACGGGCCGTGCGGCAGTCTGCCGGTCCGCCCGTCATTCCGTTCCGGAGGATCCGGTGGAGCGCCGGTCGGCATGCTCGTGGCGCCGATGCCGAGCGGGCTGCTCCCGGATCAAGCGGCAGGGGTGGCGCGCCCGGGACCGGTCTTGTCGCAGCCGATCCATAGTCGTGGAGATTGGCTTTGCGACATTACGATGCCGTCGTATACGGCGCGACCCCGGCGGGGATCGTCGCCGCCAGCCTGATGGGGAAGCTCGGCCTGCGCGTCCTGCTGCTGGAGCAGACGGCCCATCTGGGCGGCCTGATGACGAGCGGGCTGAACGCGACCGACCTGATCGGCAACGGGTCCGGCCTTCGCGGCGCCGCCCGAGAGGTGTTCAAGCGGGCGGGTGCGGCCTATGGCAGCCCGGACCTCGAGTTCAGGGCCGAGCCGCATGTCCTGGGCCGGATCCTGCGGGGCCTTCTGGCCGAGGCGGATGTCGAGACCAGGACCGGGATCCGGATCTCGTCGATCGCCAGGACCGGCCCCACCCTCGGCCATGCGGTGCTGGAGGACGGCGGCCGGGTCGGCGCCGGTTTCTGGATCGACGCGACCTATGAGGGCGACCTGCTGCCCCTGGCCGAGGTGTCCCATGCCGTCGGTCGCGAGGGCAGCGACGCCCATGCGGAATCGCTCGCCGGGCGGCGCCCGCTGGGCACCATGCTGCCGCCCCCGC
This sequence comes from Inquilinus limosus, assembly GCF_051487185.1. Taxonomy (GTDB): domain Bacteria; phylum Pseudomonadota; class Alphaproteobacteria; order DSM-16000; family Inquilinaceae; genus Inquilinus; species Inquilinus limosus_F. Next base: position 123,966 of record NZ_JAHVDK010000021.1, on the reverse strand, counting down.
TCGACGAGCCGATCCCGGCCCGGGACGACCAGGGAAAGCTGCTGCCCTTCCTGACGCCGCCCGACGGGATGAAGCCGGGCCAGGCCGATTCACGGCTGCAGTCCTTCTGCTACCGCCTGACGCTCACGCGCAGCCCCGATAACCGGATCCGCATCCCCGATCCGGACAGCTACGACGGCAGGGAGATGGAGCTGTTCCGGCGGCTGACCCTGTCGGCCCGGAGGAAGGGCGCGGGCAGCGTCGCCATCGTCCATGGCACCACCTTCAATTCGGTGTTCTTCAACCTCGCCCAGCTGAAGGGCGGCAAATACGACATGAACTCCGGCCACGCGGCGCCGATCAACCTGCCGCTGGCCGACATGGACTGGCTGAACTCCGGCCCCGACGGCAGGCGCAAGATCTCCTACCGGTACCAGGAATACACGGCGAAGATCCTGTACTTCATCCGCCACGACGAGAGCGTGCCGGAGGAGACCCGGCGCTTCTTCTCCGAGTTCGGCTTCTGCCGGGACGAGTATCAGGACACGGCAGGTTGGCCGCCGGCGCTCTATGTCCGCGAAGGGCGCCGCCTGGCCGGCTGCGACGTCTTGACCGAGCACGACGTCCTGAACGGCCGGACGGACGCGGCGGATATCGGGCTGGCCCGCTATCCGCTGGACTGCAAGCCGATCCAGTGGACGGCGACCCCCGACGGCAAGCACGCCGTCCGGGAAGGCATGATGTTCAAGAAGGTGCCCAGGCCCTACGGCATGCGCTTCGGCATGCTGCTGCCGAAGCCGCAGGAGGCCGCCAACCTCCTGGTCCCCGTGGCCGCCTCCGCCACCCATGTCGCCTTCTCCAGCCTGCGGATGGAGCCGCATTGGATGGCGCTGGGAGCGGCCGCGGGCGCCGCCGTCGTTCTGGCGGCGCGGCGGCGCACCGCCCTGCATGCCCTGGCCCCCAGCGCCGTCAGGGCCCTGGCGGAGGAAGACCTGCCGCCGACGCCGCAGCGCTGGGCCGGGACCGATCAGGCCGTCGCGTAGGTCTTCCGGTACCAGTCCGCGATCTCGCCGCCGGTGGCCTGGGCGATCACCCCGTGGTCCGTGCGCACCGGCCATGCCCACCCTTTTCCATCGTCGGCGGCTTCGGCCTTCGATGGGAATTGATTTTTATCCTCAATCGATGGGAATTGATTTTTATCCTCAAAAGGTATACCTTATAAGGTAAGTTCGATGAGCACGCCCGCGAAGATTCTGCAGGCTGCTTTCTATACGACTGATACCGGGAACCGGCCCGTGCGGGAGTGGCTCATGAAGCTTTCGCCCGAAGATCGCAAGACCATCGGCGAGGATATTGCCACGCTGGAATTTTGCTGGCCCGTCGGGATGCCGAAATGCGCGCCCATGAAAGGCGTGAATGGCCTCTATGAGATCCGGTCGAACATCTCGTCGGGGCGCATTGCTCGCGTGTTCTTTGTCCTGATCGGCAACCAGATGGTCCTTCTGCACGGCTTCATCAAAAAGTCCCGGAAGACACCTGACAAGGAATTGAAACTGGCGACAGCCCGCATGAAGGAGGTGCAGCGCTATGAATAAGAACCCTCATATCGGCGAAAGCTTCGCGAGCTTTCTGCGCGATGAAGGCATTTATGACGAGGTGACCGCAACCGCCATCAAGCGGACACTTGCGCTTCAGATCGAGCACGAGATGGCAGCACAGAACATCTCCAAGTCGGAAATGGCCCGCCGCATGAAGACGAGCGCCACGCAGCTCGGGCGGCTTCTCGATCCAAACAATGACCGTATCCAGCTCGATACCTTGGTGAAGGCAGCATCCGCCTTGGGCAAAAGTCTTGCGGTCAGCCTTGTCTAAGACATTGGTTCGCGCCCCAGGATGGACCCCACGCGGGCGCGCCGGTCAGTTCCCCTGATAATTCGTCCGGTACCAGTCCGCGATCTCGCCGCCGGTGGCGAGCCAGACGTCGCGGTGCGAGGCGATGTGGGCGAGCGCCTCGGCGAAATGTTTCGCCCGGTGCGGATGGCCGATCAGGAACGGGTGCAGGGCGATGCCCATCACCCGCCCGGTCCCGGCGCCCTCCTCGTAGAGCACGTCGAACTGGTCGCGGATCGTCCGCGCGAACTGCTCACCCGTCTGCCCCTGGAAGAGGAAGGCGTTGAAGTCGTTGATCTCGATCGAATAGGGCAGCGACAGCATCGAACCGGACTTCACCCGCATCGGATAGGGCTGCTCGTCATTCACCCAGTTGGCGACGTAGTCGATGCCGGCCTCGGCCAGCAGGTCGGGCGTCCGGTGCGATTCCGTCAACGCCGGGCTGAGCCAGCCGCGCGGCCGCGCGCCGGTGGCCTGGCCGACGGTGTCGACGACGCTGTGGATGATCTCCCGCTCCTCTTCCTCCGGCTGGCCGTGGATCAGGGTGGAGTTGGTCATGCCGTGGCCCATCCATTCCCAGCCGAGCGCCCGCCCGGCCTCGATGATGCGCGGATAGTGCCGGACGACGTCGGCGTTGAGCGCCACCGTGCCCTTGACCCCGTATCGCTCCATCACCTCCATCAGCCGCCAGATGCCGACGCGGACGCCGTAGTCGCGCCAGGAATAGTTCAGCACGTCGGGGACCAGGTTGGCGGTGTGCGGGTTGATCGAGCTGGACGGCCGGTCGAACAGGAAATGCTCGATGTTCGGGACCACCCACACCGCTACCCGGGCGCCGTTCGGCCAGCGCAGCGGCGGGCGGTCGACGATGGCGGAATACGGGAACCGGTCGTGATGCTGCGGCGCGGCGGTGTCCTGGGGCATGCTGGCCTCCTTCGGTGAGACTGTTCACCGCCAAGATGAGTCCACCGCGCATTCCGGAGAATTGGGCTATAGTTCCGGACACTTGCGACATGGATGTCCGGAATGACCTTGCGGCACACCGACAGCCTCGGCGCGCTCGACGCCTTCGTCCGGGCGGCGGATGCGCGCAGCTTCACCGCGGCGGGGCGGCAGCTCGGCGTCTCCGCCTCCGCCATCGGCAAGGCGGTGGCGCGGCTGGAGGACCGGCTGGGCGTGCGGCTGTTCCACCGCTCGACCCGCTCGGTGACGCTGACGCCGGAGGGCGCGCTGTTCCTGGAGCGCTGCCGGCGGATCTTCAGCGAGATCGAGACCGCCGAGATGGAGCTGGCGCAGAGCCGGGGCGCGCCGCGCGGCCGGCTGCGGGTCAGCCTGCCCCTGGCCGGCATGCTGATGATGCCGACCCTCAGCGCCTTCATGCAGGCCTATCCCGAGATCGAGCTGGACCTCGACTTCAGCGACCGGCTGGTCGAGGTGATCGAGGAGGGCTTCGACGCGGTGGTGCGGGCCGGCGATGTCAGCGATTCCCGGCTGATGAGCCGTTTCCTGGGCGTCTTCCGGCTGCAGCTCGTGGCCTCTCCCGGCTACCTGGAGCGGCGGGGCGTGCCGCGGGCGCCGGAGGAGCTGGCCGGCCATGCCTGCCTGCAGCACCGCTTCGCCACCAGCGGCAAGCTGGAGCCCTGGCCACTGCGCCGCGAGGTCGCGCTGCCGAGCGCGGCGGTGGCGAACACGATCGAGCCGCTGATCGCCATGGCCGAAGCGGGTCTGGGCATCGCCTGCCTGCCGGACTTCGCCATCCGCCGGCAGCTCGAAGAGGGCCGGCTGGCGGTCGTTCTGGCCGACCACACCGAGCACGAGGGCGTGTTCCGCCTGCTGTGGCCGTCGAGCCGCCATCCCGCGCCCAAGCTGCGGGTCTTCGTCGACTTCATGGCGCGGAGTCTGTTTCCGGCATGAGGTACAGTGGCCCTCCACGCTGACCGAAGCTTTCCGAAATCGCCGAGCACGGGGGGAGCGACCCCATGGATCTCGTCGACAGCTGGGAAGTTCGCAGGCCGGGTTCGCGTGCCGCGAACCCAATAATCACGGATGCCGCAGAACGGTGGAATGTTGGGCTCGCCTCCAGCGAACCCAACTTACGTGCTGCCGCTTCGCGCTCGCCGTCCGTGAATGATCAGACGCGATCCAGGAACGCGAGCACCCGTTTGGTGAGCAGCGCGGTCGCGTCCGGATCGTAGGACGGAAGCGAGCTGTCGGCGAAGTAGTGCTGGTCGCCCGGATACAGGAACAGCTCCGCATCCTCGACCTTCGCCACGATCTCGCGGGCCGCGTCTATGTCGCCCTCGCCGACGAAGATCGGGTCGTTGTCCATGCCGTGGATCTGCACCGGGACGCCGTCCGGCCAAGGGCCGAACGCCCAGTCGCCGCTGATCGGCAGGCAGGAGTGGAAAAGCAGGGCCCCGCGGGCCCCCGGCCGAGTCTGCGCCAGCTTTTGCGCCGGCAGAACGCCAAACGAGAACCCGGCATAGACCAGCCCGGACGGAAGCCCGTCGGCGATGCGGACGCCGCGCTCCCGCATCTCCTCGAAACCGATCGTGCGGATATGGGCGAGCCCCTCGTCGATGCTGTCGAAGCAGCGCCCGTCGAACAGGTCCGGCGCGTGCACGACGTGGCCGGCGGCCCGCAGATCGTCGGCGAACGCCCGCACGCCGGGGGTCAGCCCCTGGGCGTGGTGGAACAACAGGATCTCGGTCATCGGCAGCCCCCGGGTCGGATGGTCAGGTCCGATCACCTTACGGCGTCGTTCTCGTTGCCGGAAGCCGTGCGCCGGTGTCGGCGCCCGCGCCTCTCGTTCAGGGATCGGGTGCAGTCCGCCACGCCCGCAGATCCATAAGGCCTTCTAATAGGCTCATGCGCATTCCGCCGGATAATCGCATGCCGGGGCGCGCGCCTATAACCAGGAGAGGAGAACCCGGCAAACGCCGGACGACCTTCCGGCTCGACGCAACGATCGCAGGAATCGTCGATGAGTCCTCTTGCCACCGTCATCGCCGTCCTGTGCCTCGTGACCGCCTCGGCGGCGCAGGCGGAGCCATCGAAGAAGGATCCGCACATGGTCGCCCCCGCCCTGGAAAGATACACGCGGGATACGCTGCTGGGCGGCGTCTGGAAGCGCCCCGGCCTGTCCGCGCGGGACCGGAGCATTGTCACCCTCGCCGCCATGATCGCGCGCCACCAGACCGTCGAGCTGCCCTTCTATCTCGGCCTCGCGCTCGACAGCGGCGTGACGCCCCGCGAGATCTCGGAGATCATCACACATCTCGCCTTCTATTCCGGCTGGGGCAATGCGACGGCGGCGGCAGTTGTCGCCAAGGACGTCTTCGCCGCACGTCAGATCGGGAGCGACCAGCTGCCCGCCGCCGCGCCGGCCCTCCTGCCGCTCGACGAGGCGGCCGAAGCGCAGCGCGCGACACGCGTCGGGGAGCAGTTCGACGCCGTCGCCCCTGGAGTCGTGCAATACACCACAGACGTCCTGTTCCGGGACCTGTGGCTGCGCCCCGACCTGGCGCCGCGCGACCGCAGCCTGGTCACGGTCAGCGCGCTGGTCGCCACCGGCCAGGTCGCCCAGTTGCCCTATCACCTGAGCAGGGCCATGGACAATGGCCTGACCCAGCCGCAGGCCGCAGAAGCCCTGACGCAGCTGGCCTTCTATGCCGGCTGGCCGAACGTCTTCTCGGCGCTGCCGGTGGCGAGGGACGTGTTCGAGAAGCGCCCGAAATAGCAGGCCCGCCATGAACGCCAAGACAGTTCTCGCCGCCTCGCTGCTCACGCTCTCGCCTGGCGGCACTTCCGCCGAGCCGATGCAGGAGCCGTATATCCGCCTGGCGGAGCTGGAGATCGACCCGGCCCGGGCGCAGGAATTCAGCGCCGCGATCAGGGACGAGATCGAGACCGCTGTTCGCGTGGAGCCGGGCGTCCTGGCCCTCTACGCCGTGTTCGAAAAGGACGATCCGGCTCGGGTCAGGGTCTTCGAGGTCTATGCCGACGAGACCGCCTATCGGACACATCTGCAAACCCCACACTTCCAGAAGTTCCGGGCCGACACGGAGACCATGGTCCGGTCCCGCAGGCTGCTCGACGCCGTTCCCATTGTCCTCGGGGCAAAGGCGAAGTGAGAACCGCGCCCGGCAGGCCCGCCTCAGCCCCGGTGGCGCAGCGCGTCGACCAGCAGGGCGAAGGCGGCGGAGGTCTGGCGCCGGCTCGGATAGTACAGGTGATAGCCCGACCAGGGTGGGCACCAGTCCTCCAGCACCCGGTGGAGGCGGCCCTTGGCGAGATGGGGCCGCGCCAGATCCTCCGGCACATAGGCCAGGCCGAAGCCGGCCAGGGCGGCGTCGAGGACCTGATAGATGCCGTTGAAGACGAGCTGGCCTTCGACGCGCACCTTCATCTCGCGGCCGTCCCGTTCGAACTCCCAGGCATAAAGCCCGCCAAAGGTTGGCAGGCGCAGATTGATGCAGCTGTGCGCGACCAGGTCCTGCGGCGTCTGCGGCCGCGGCCGCCGCGCGAAGTAGGAGTCCGACCCGACCACGGCGAAGCGGATGTCCGGCCCGATGCGCACCGCGACCATGTCCCGGGCCACCTGCTCGCCCCAGCGCACGCCGGCGTCGTAGCGCTCCGTGACGATGTCGGTCAGCCCGTAGTCGATGGCGAGCTCGACCCTGATGTCGGGATAGCGGGGCAGAAACCTTTCCAGCTTCGGCCACAGGACCGACCGGATCGCATGGTCGCCGGCGGTGATCCGGATGGTGCCGGACGGCTTTTCCCCGAGCTCGCTGACCGAGGCTAGCTCGGCCTCGATCTCCTCCAGCCGCGGGGCCACGGTGCGCAGCAGGCGCTCGCCCGCCTCGGTCAGCCCGACGCTGCGCGTCGTGCGGGTCAGCAGCCGGATGCCCAGCCGGGTCTCGAGCTGGCGGATCGTCTGGCTCAGCGCCGATTGCGAGACGGCCAGCTTCGCCGCCGCCTTGGTGAAGCTCCGCTCCCGCGCGACGGCGACGAGGGCGGCCAGGTCATCCAGGTGTCCACGCTGCATTTATCGGCACTGCTTATAGGTCCATGCGGATTGTAGCGGCTAATCGCGAAGGCACCACGCCCTTAGAGTCCGGGTCCCCGACACCGACGACCGCACCGGAGGGAGGCGATGATCACCCGCAGGCGCGTCCTCGCTGCCGTCGGCGGCATCGCTGCCCTCACGGCCGCCGCGGCAATCGCGCTGGGCTCCGCCGCGGCGGGCGTCCGCGCCGAGGCCGCCGCCAGCCCGGCCGTGCCCGCGACTCCGCGGGAAGCAGCATCCCATCAACAGACAGGCACCATGAAGATCGGTATCCGGATCGACGACACGGTCCTGACCGCCACGCTCGAGGACAGCGCGACGGCCAGAGACTTCGCATCCCTGCTGCCGCTGACCGTGACGCTGCGGGACCATGCATCGACCGAGAAGATCGCCGATCTGCCGCGGCGGTTGTCCGAGGAAGATGCGCCGGCGGGATTCGATCCCTCGGTCAGAGACATCGCCTACTACGCGCCGTGGGGGAATGTCGCGATCTATCATCGCGATTTCGGCTACTCGCGCGGGCTCATCCATCTGGGAACGATCGAATCCGGCATCGAGGCGCTGAGCCGCCCCGGGCCGCGGACGGCGACGATCGAACTCCTGGACCGGTAAAGGAGATCCGACGCTGGAATGGCCGAAAGACGAGTTGCACCGGATCACGGCGGCCGACGATCTGCACGTCGCACCGTTCCGGGAAGACGGGCGGACCCACGGCACCCCGACCTGGATCTGGTCCGTCGCGGTCGAAGACGGGCTCTATGTCCGTGCCTACAACGGGCCGGCCTCCCGCTGGTACCGGGCAGCGCTGCGGCAGAAGGCCGGGCGGATCATCGCCGCCGGCATGACCCGGGACGTGGCCTTCGCGCCGGTCGACGGGCCGATCCAGGGCCGGATCGACGACGCCTATCGGGCCAAGTACGGCGGCAGCCCGTATCTCGCCGCGATGATCGGCCCCCGCGCCCGCGCCGCCACCGTCAGGATCGTGCCGCGCGAGGCCGGCGCCTGAACGCCGCCCCCATTGCGCAGAGAACAGCCAGCATGAGCACCAACATCGAAGGCAAGGTCGTCGTCATCACCGGCGCCAGCAGCGGGCTGGGCGAAGCCCACGGTCCGGCTTCTCTCCGAACAGGGCGCCAGCGTCGTGCTGGGCGCCCGGCGTGCTGACCGGCTGAAGGCGCTGGCGGACGAGCTGACCTGGCGGGGCGGCAAGGCCCTCGCCGTCGCCACGACGTCGCCGACCGCGCGCAGGTCCAGGGGCTGGTTGAGGCCGCGGTCCAGGCCTATGGGCGGATCGACGTGATGATCAGCAATGCCGGGCTCATGCCGCAGGCGCCGCTCGACCGCCTGCAGATCGGTGAATGGGACCGGATGATCGATGTGAACATCAAGGGTGTGCTGTACGGCATCGCCGCGGCGCTGCCGCATATGCAGCGGCAGAAGGCCGGGCACTTCATCAATGTCTCGTCCGTCGCCGGCCACAAGGTGGGACCCGGCTTCGCCGTCTATGCGGCGACCAAGCACGCGGTGCGGGCCCTGTCCGAGGGGCTGCGCCAGGAGGTGAAGCCCTACAACATCCGCACCACGGTGATCTCCCCGGGCGCGGTCGCCACCGAGCTGCCGGACAACATCACCGACCCCGACGCGGCCGAGAGGATCCGCGCCTTCTATGCCAAGGTCGCGATCCCCGCCGACTCCTTCGCCCGGGCCGTTGCCTTCGCCATCGGCCAGCCGGAGGAGGTGGACGTGAACGAGATCCTGTTCCGACCGACCGCGCAGGAACTCTGACCCTCGCCCCGATCCACCGCCATCAACAAAACGCCCGGCCGGAGCCGGGCGGAACGAGTTGCCTTTGTCACAGCGGCGTCCCCTGGATCCGAGAAGCGCCACGGTTGATTGAACCGCCGCGGCCGGGCGAGGTCGATACATCAGAAAGGATGAAGCCTCGCGCGACGGGCCGAGAACCGGCATGCCGCGGGCCAATGGTGGGGCCGGGACACTGCCCCCGGAGGCGGGCCGATCCGTCGGAGGACGGAGTCCGTCCCCCTCCGGATGGCGATCTTCCTGCCGATGGCCGGTTTTCCTAGGATCTCTCCTGGGTTTCCCTGCGGCATGTCGGCATCCCCACCCCGCGGGCCGCCGGGTTCCCCCAAGGGCGGGATCGGGTTTGCAACGCCCCTTACCGAAGGCCTGATCCCGCCCCCCACAGGGAGGTCATGCGAAGCGGTGCGCGGCCGGGCCGATCGAGACCCGGCCGTGGCACGTCGCCATTCCGCCGCCCCGGCGCGATCGATGCGCGAACCGCATCGATCGATACCCGCTTCGGCTTGGACGGCCATCGGCGGCCATAAGACCCTTCCGTGTCGAGAGAGGCGCCGAGACGCGCCCGCTCGCCATTCGGGGAGGGAATCGTCTTGGCTATCCACACTGCGTTGCGGATGATGGCAGGAATGCTCGCCATAGCATCATCGCTCACCGCCTTCGGCCCGGCGCCGGCTGCCGCCGGCACCTTCGTCTATGTCTCCAACGCGGCGGACGGGGACATCGACGGCTATGCCATGGACAAGGCGACCGGCGCGCTGACGCCGCTGGGCAAGACCAAGGCCGGCAAGCAGGTGATGCCGATGACGGTCAGCCCGGACAAGCGGCATCTCTATGCCGTGGTCCGGTCGCAGCCCTTCACGGTCGTGACCTACGCCATCGATCCCGCGAGTGGCGCACTGCGGCAGGAGGCGACCGCCCCGCTGCCCGACAGCATGGCCTATGTGTCGACCGACGCCGCCGGCCGCTTCCTGTTCACCGCCTCCTATGGCGGCGACAAGGTCGCGGTCAGCCCGATCGATGCGGACGGCCTGATCCGATCGGAGGCGAGCCAGGTCATCCCGACGGGCAAGAACGCCCATGCGATCCGCGCCGACCGGACGAACCGCTTTGTCTACGCGACCAATCTCGGCAGCGACCAGATCGTCCAGTTCGCGTTCGACGCCGCGACCGGCAGGCTGACGCCGAACGATCCCCCGCTCGTCAAGGTGGCGGCCGGCAACGGCCCGCGCCATCCCGTCCTCTCGCCGGACGGCAAATACCTCTACGTGCTCTGCGAGCTGTCCGGCAACGTCATCCAATTCGCCGTCGACCAGGCCAAGGGAACCTTGACCGTGCTCGACACCGTCGGCACGGTGCCGCCGGAGGCCGGGCTGGTGCCGGGCCCCCCACCGGGGGCTCCGGCCGGCGACAAGCCGAAGATCTGGGCCGCGGACATCCAGATCACGCCCGACGGCCGGTTTCTCTACACCACGGAGCGGACGACCAGCCGGATCGCCCTCCTCTCCGTCGCCCCCGACACCGGGAAGGTCACCTACGTTACCAACTACGCCACGGAGACGCAGCCGCGCGGCATCAGGATCGATGCGAGCGGAACCCATCTCATCGCGTCGGGCGAGAAATCGGACCGGCTGTCGGTCTACAGGATCGACAAGGCGGACGGCGGCCTGACGCCGGTGGGTCGTTACCCCGTCGGTCAGGGCGCGAACTGGGTCGAGATCGTCGATCTGCCGTGACCTCGAGCCCCTCGCGCAGTTGCGCGAGGGGCCTCTCCCTTGCCAGCGAAGCGGCGCCCACCTGGTCTGCGCTAGAAGAATTCGTTCAGGAACGCCGCCGCCGCCTCGTCCGAGATGCCGGCGATCTTGTTCGTGGCCTGACGATAGAATTTGAAATTGAGCTCGGTCCCCGGCCGGCCGTCATTCCAATCGGTGAACCGCTTGAGCTCGCTCCGCCCCAGCGGCCGCTTGGCAAGTGCGGTGCGCCTGATGGTGAGGTCCACGCGTGGCGTCTGCCGGGCGATGCCCGGCGTCTTCGCGATCGCTTCGGTCGAGGTGACGACGCCGCGCGCGACGAGGCCCTGCCCGCCCTCGTTCTCGCTCGCGAACACGAAGACCGTGTCGCCCTCGGCGATGTGCTTGCCGCCGTACATCGTCTTCTGTGCGGTGAAGGCGAACGTCTCCGCCCGCGGATCGGCAACCTCCGCTTTGATCGCGAACGCCATGCTTCTCTCCTCTCCCGCAATCTACCCGCCGCCTCGGGCGCGCCGCCAGCGAAGTGCGGGAAGGCGAGGCACGGCCAGCTGCGCGTCAGCCTGTCGCTCGCCTGCATGCTGATGATGCCGCCGTGTCGGGCGTAGGCTCCGGCAGTTGCTCTCGCCGTACCAACGGCAGCCCCGGTTGGCGCGATCTCCCTCGAGAACAATTTGATCTAGACTGACGTGTCGGCCGCCGACGAACAGTCCTGAGGAGGGACCGGCAGCAACGAGGATCCAGTCATGGATCGGAGACTGATATCGCTCGCCGCAGCTCTATCTCTGCTCCCTTCCGCGGTGTCCGCAATGGACCATGCGGCGGCGCGAGGGCGGATGGTCGAGACGATCATCGACCTCGCCAGGGGCGATGCGGGGCCATTGGGATCCGAGGGCATCGACCCGCCCGTCCTGTCAGTGATGCGCCAGGTGCCCCGGCACGAATTCGTGCCCGACGAGTCCCGCGACGAGGCCTATGAGAACCGGCCGCTGCCGATCGGCTACGGGCAGACCATCTCCCAGCCCTATGTCGTCGCGCTCATGACCGACCTTCTGGAACCCGGGAAGGACGATGTCGTTCTGGAGATCGGCACCGGGTCCGGCTATCAGGCGGCCGTGCTCTCTCCCCTGGTCCGCCACGTCTACACGATCGAGATCGTCGAGCCGCTGGCCAAGCAGGCCGCAGAACGGCTGAAAGCGCTGGGATACGGCAACGTCGTCACACGTCACGGCGACGGCTATTATGGCTGGCCCGAGCATGGTCCTTTTGACGGCATCGTCGTCACCGCGGCGGCGAGCCACATCCCGCCGCCTCTGGTCCACCAGCTCAAGCCTGGCGGCCGGATGGTGATCCCGGTCGGCCCGCCCTTCATGACCCAGAACCTGATGCTGGTGACGAAGGATGGGGAGGGAAAGGTCCGCACCGAGGTTCTCCTGCCGGTCTCCTTCGTGCCTCTGACCGGCGCCGGCGCCCGCTGATCCCGTGGCGCTCCTCACCGCCATCGCCATCCTCGCGGGCGCCGCCATCGCCCTCGAGATCCTGCTGATGCGGCTCTTCTCGATCCTGCTGTGGCACCATTTCGCCTACATGATCATCAGCGTGGCGCTGCTCGGGATCGGCGCCAGCGGCACGTTTCTCGTCTTCGCCAAGGACCTTCTGACGCGGCGGTTCACCATGGCCTTCGCCGGGTTCGGGATCCTGTTCGCGGTCTCCGCCGTCGGCTGCTTCGTCCTGGCGCAGCATGTGTCGTTCAACCCGCTCGAGGTGATCTGGGACGCCGGGCAGCAGGTCCGTCTCGCGCAGATCCAACTGCTGCTGGCCGTGCCCTTCTTCGCAGTCGGCGCCGCGATCGGATTGGCCTTCATTCACGGAGCGGACCGGATCGGGACCCTGTACCGGGCCGATCTGTTGGGCGCGGGCCTGGGCGCCCCGCTGATCGTGGCGCTCCTGTTTGTCGCCTGGCCGCAGGACTGCCTGCGTCTCGTCGGCGGGCTCGGCTTCGCCGCCGCCGCATTCGCCGCCTGGGCCGGCGCCGCCCGCCGGTGGGCCATCGCGCTCGCCGCTTTCGGGGCGATCTCCATCGCCGCTTGGCCGGCGTCCTGGCTGGACCTGTCGCCCTCGCCATACAAGGGCTTGAGCCTGGCGCTGACGGCGCCTGGCGCCCGGATCGTGACGCAACGATCGAGCCCGCTCGGGCTTCTGACGGTCGTGGAGAGTCCGGCCATCCCGTTCCGGCACGCCCCAGGCCTCAGTCTCGGCGCGACGACCGAGCCGCCGCCGCAGCTCGGCATCTTCACCGACGCCGAGTCCTTGAGCCCGATCGCCCATTTCACCGGTGATCCAGGCGCGCTGGCGTATCTCGATCAGCAGACGATGGCGCTGCCCTTTCATCTGCTGGAGCGCCCGCATGCGCTCATCCTGGGCGCCGGCGGCGGTGCCGACGTGCTGCGGGCGCTGCTCCATGAAGCGCGACATGTCGATGCCGTCGAGCTCAACCCGGCGTTGCTCGATCTGGTGCGGGAAGACTTCTCCGATTTCGCCGGAGGGCTCTATGGCCGCGCGGATGTGACGCTTCACGTCGCCGAAGCGCGCAGCTTCGTCGAGGCGAGCCGGGACCGGCGGTGGGACCTGATCCAGGTGGCGCTTCTCGACTCCTTCACCGCCGCCGCTGCCGGCGTCCAGGCGCTGGGCGAGACCGGGCTCTACACGGTCGAGGCTGTGCAGGCCTATCTGCGGCACCTCGCCCCGGGCGGCTTGCTGGCCGCCACCCGCTGGGTGCGGTCGCCGCCACGCGACGCCGTCAAGCTCTTCGCCACCGCCGTGCTGGCGCTCGAAGCCATGGGCGTGCGGACGCCCGGCGATCGGCTCGCCATGATCCATGGCTGGGACACGGCGACGCTTCTGATCAAGAACGGGCCCCTCACCGCCGCCGACGTCACCGCGATCCGGGCCTTCGCGGAGGCCCGCGCCTTCGACGTCGCGTGGCACCCCGGGATGTCGGCCGCGGAGGCGAACCGTTTCACCCGTCTCGCCGAACCGTCCCTCCACGAGGTCGCCGCGACGCTGCTCGGACCGGCCCGCCAGCGCTTCCTCGACGATTACGGCTTCGCTATCGCCCCTGCGACCGACGACCGGCCGTACTATTTCCGCTTCGTCAAATGGCGGCTGCTGCCGGAGCTCTGGGCGCTGCGCGGCCAGGGCGGGCTGACCCAGGCGGATGCCGGCTATCTCGTGGTCCTGGCCGCGCTGCCGCTGTCGGCGGCGGCGGGCCTCGTCCTGATCCTGCTGCCGCTCTCGATCCTGCGCACCAAGTCCGGCGGGGGTGGAGCGCCGGCGCGGTGGCGGGTGGCGATCTACTTCCTGATGCTCGGCTTCGCGTTCATGTTCATCGAGATCAGCTTCATCCAGCGCTTCACCCTGTTCATCGGCCACCCGCTCGCGGCCGTCGCCGTGGTGCTCGCCGCCTTTCTCGTGTTCGCCGGGCTGGGCAGCGGCCTCTCCCGGCGGCTGTCGCGGCATCGGCGTCTCGCGGTCGCAATCGCCGTGGCCGGCATCGTCTCGCTTGCCGGTCTCTACCTCATCGCGCTGCCTTTCGTGTTCCCGGGACTCGTCGCCCTTCCGGTCTGCGCCAAGGTGGCGGTCGCGGTCCTGCTGATCGCGCCCCTGGGCTTCGCCATGGGCCTGCCCTTCCCGCTCGGCCTCGGGCGGGTGGCGGCGGGGGCGCCAGGGCTGGTGCCCTGGGCCTGGGGCATCAACGGCTGCGCCTCGGTGGTCGGCGCTGTCCTCGCCAGCATCCTCGCCATGCATCTCGGCTTCACCATCGTCGTCGGCTTGGCGCTGGCGCTTTACGCCGTTGGTGCGGCGGTCTTCTTCCTGCCGGCTTCAGGCCGCCCATCGCAGTAAGAGCGCCGCCGCCCGACGGATCGCCACGGCATTGCCCACACGGCGGTGGCCGGGGCGGCCGATGGGACTGCAACTGGCCCGCTGCGGAAGAGCCGCCTGACGCCACCGGACGCCGAGGCCGGAGCGTCCTCCGGCGGATTGCCGACAGCCGAGATTTGAGACAAACTTCATATTGACCGATGGGGGGAGACATCTTGGACGTCGCCGACCGAGCCGTAAGGCCGCAGGCCAAAGCCGCGATTGCGGGAGACGCCCTGATTCTTTGACATCCTTACCGAAGGGCGGGACCGACCGCCCGATAGGAAAAAAGCTTTGGCCCGCCCCTCTTCTCGTTCATGGGCGGGGGCCGTGTGGCGCGTATTCGATCGCATTGCAGGAGGGGGAAGAAGCGATGACGGACTATATCGGAACCGATGCCGCGAGACCATTATCGGCAGTGCCGGGGAGGACCGGATTATCGGCCGCGGCGGCAACGACACGCTGACCGGAGGGGGCGGTAACGACGTCTTCGCCTACGACACGCGCCATTTCGACTTCGACACGATCACCGACTTCAACACCAATGGCGACAGGATCGATCTTTCCTATCTGCACATTGCCGATCTCGCCAGCCTGCAGTCCCTGATGATCCAGGCGGGCAACGACATCGTCATCGCCCTCGGCTGGACCGAACTGGGCGGCACCGCGGGCCTGCGCCTGCAGAACGTCGCCCTGAGCAGCCTGAGCGACGCCGACTTCATCTTCAACACATCGACCAACCCGCTCACCGTCACCGGCACCGCCGGCATGGACATCCTGTTCGGGGGCGCCGGCGACGACCGGATCATCGGCGGCGCCGACAGCGACTGGCTGGTTGGCGGCGCCGGCAACGACGTCTTCGTGTACGGCTCTCGCGAGTTCGGCCGCGACACGATCGCCGATTTCAACACCAGTGGCGACAGGATCGACCTCTCCCACCTCCATCTCGGCGATTTCGCCAGCCTGCAGCCCTTCATGACACAGGACGGCGCCGACGTCGTGATCGCCTTCAAGTATGGCGTGTATAACGATGAGGTCATCCGTATCGAGAACGTCGCGCTGGGCAGCCTGAGCGCCGCCGACTTCATCTTCGACACCTCGACCAGCTCGCTCAACGTCACCGGCACCCCCTACGGGGATGTCCTGTTCGGCGGCAACGGCGATGACACTATCTCGGGCGGCGGCAGCGATGGATGGGACCGCCTCGTCGGCGGCGCCGGCAACGACCGTCTCATCGGTGGCGGCGGTCAGGACTGGCTCATGGGGGGAGCCGGACACGACGTCTTCATCTTTAACCAGCGTGCGTTCGACGACGACACGATCGCCGACTTCGACGCCAATGGCGACAGGATCGACCTGTCGGCTTTGAACGTCGCCGATATCGACAGCCTCCGGCCCCTCATGAGCCAGGACGGCAACGATGTCGTCATCGCCCTCGGCTACGGCTTCGATGAGAGCATCCGCCTCCTGAACGTTTCGCTGGACAGCCTGAGCAACGCCGATTTCGTCTTCAACACGTCGACCAGTCCGCTCACCGTCACCGGCACCTTCTACCGGGATGTTCTGTTTGGTGGTGCCGGCAACGACACGATCTCGGGCAACGAGGGCTTCGACACCCTGGTCGGCGGCGCCGGCAACGACATCTTCGCGTACAAGGCCCGTGAGTTCGACACCGACACGATCGTCGACTTCAACACCAACGGCGACCGGATCGATCTGTCCGCTCTTCACGTCACCGATATCGGCAGGCTCCTGCCCTTCATGACCCAGGACGGCAACGACGTCGTCATCACCCTCGGCTACAACAGCGACAGCGAGACCATCCGCATCAAGAATGTCGCCCTGGGCAGCCTGAGCAACGCCAATTTCATCTTCGACACCTCGACCAACGCTCTCACGGTCATCGGCACCGCCTATAAGGACGTCCTCTTCGGCGGTGCCGGCAACGACACGATCTCCGCTGACGATGGCGACCGCGTCGACGGCGGCGCCGGCGACGACACGATCGTCAGCTTCGGCGGGGCCGCCCGCCTCGATGGTGGCAGCGGCATCGACACGGTCAGCTACGCCCCCGCTTGGTCGAGCGTCACAGTCGACCTCTCCGCGGGCAAGGGCACCGAGGGCGACGTCCTGGTCGGAATCGAGAACATCACCGGCGGCCACGGCAACGACACCCTCATCGGCAATGCCGGCGCCAATGTCCTGCAGGGCCAGGACGGCGACGATCTGCTGCGCGGCGGAGCCGGGGCCGACCGCCTCGATGGCGGCGCCGGCATCGACACCGCCGGCTACGACTTCGCCAGCACGGGCGTCACGGTCGACCTCTCGACGGGCAAGGGCACCGCGGGCGAGGCCCTGGGCGATATCCTGGTCGGGATCGAGAACCTCGTCGGCGGCCAGGGCAACGACACCCTCACCGGTGATGCGGGCGCCAATGTCCTGCAGGGCGGGAACGGTGACGATGTGATGCGCGGCGGCGCCGGAGCCGATCGCCTCGACGGCGGCAATAGCACCGACACCGCCAGCTACTTCACCAGCAACATCGGCGTCATCGTGAACCTGGCCGCCGGCACCGCGAGCGGCGGCGACGCGCAGGGCGATGTGCTGATCTCGATCGAGAACCTGTCGGGCAGCCAGGGCAGCGACCAGCTTACCGGCGACGCCTGGGCCAACACGCTGCAGGGCTGGAACGGCAATGACACCCTCAGGGGCGGGGCTGGGACCGACGTGCTCGACGGCGGCGCCGGCACCGACACCGCCAGCTATGTCGAGAGCTCGGCCGGGATCTCCGTCAGCCTGGTCACCGGCAAGGGCGCCGGCGGCGAGGCGCAGGGCGATACCCTGACCGGAATCGAAAACCTCTCCGGCGGCCTGGGCAATGACGGGCTGGAAGGGAATGCCGGCAACAACGTGCTCCAGGGCTGGGGCGGCAACGACGCTCTCGTCGGCGGCGCCGGCAAGGACACCCTGACCGGAGGCACCGGGGCCGACCGGTTCTACTTCATGGCGGTCACCGACAGCGTCGTCGGGGCCAATGCCGACCGGATCACCGACTTCAACCGCGCCGAGGGCGACCGTATTGACCTGCATCTGATGGACGCCAACACGACGGTCGCGGGCGACCAGGCCTTCACCTTCATCGGCACCGGCCTCTATACCGGCGTGGCCGGCCAGCTGCGCTATGCCATCGTCGATGGCGTGACCACCATTGCCGGGGACATCAATGGCGACAAGGTCAGCGATTTCCATATCCAGCTGACCGGCACGATTAGCCTCATGGTGTCGGATATCGTGCTGTAAACGAGCCGTTGACGGGCGTGACGGCACGGCCACCCGACTGGCCGTCTTCAACGACGGCCAGTCGGGAGAACGATGTATCCGGACATCTCGACTGCGGCCTCACGTCCCCTACTCCGCCGCCCCCGGCGCCGCGCCGGCGAGGCGCGGGAAGGCGCGGGCCCAGCGGCCGCGGGACCAGTGCCGGAGGCGGTCGAGCACCAGGTACAGCACCGGGGTGGTGTAGAGCGTCAGCAGCTGGCTGACGATCAGCCCGCCGACGATGGCGATGCCGAGCGGCTGGCGCAGCTCGCTGCCGCTGCCGAAGCCGACCGCCAGCGGGATGGCGCCGAAGATCGCGGCCATGGTCGTCATCAGGATCGGGCGGAAGCGCAGCAGGCAGGCCTCCAAGATCGCCTCGCGCGGGGAGAGGCCACGGCTGCGCTCCGCCTCCAGCGCGAAGTCGATCATCATGATCGCGTTCTTCTTGACGATGCCGATCAAGAGGATGACGCCGATCATCGCGATCAGGCTGAACTCGGTGCCGAACAGCATCAGCGCCAGCACCGCCCCGACCCCGGCCGAGGGCAGGGTCGAGAGGATGGTGATGGGATGGATCGTGCTTTCGTAGAGGATGCCGAGCACGATGTAGACGGCGGCCAGCGCCGCCAGGATCAGCACCGGCTCGTCGCGCAGCGAGCTCTGGAACACCTGGGCCGTGCCCTGGAAGCTGCCGTGGATGGTGGCCGGCATGTGGAGATCGACCATCGCCTGCTGCACCGCCGCCGCGGCGTCGCTGAGCGATTTCCCCGGCGCCAGATTGAACGAGATGGTGGTCGCCGCGAACAGGCCCTGGTGGTTGACCGAGAGCGGCGTGTTGCCGGGGCCGACATGGCTGATCGCCGACAGCGGCACCATCGTCTCCTGTGCCGTGCTGACCGCGGCGCCGCTCGACGTGCCCCTGCGGCCGGCATTGGCCAGCGCGTTGGTGGCGGCGTTGCGGGCGGCATCGTTCACACCGACCGCGGCGGTGCCGACCGTCCCCGCGGCCGCATTGGTGCTGGCGGTACCACTGGCGCTGCCGCCCGAGGTGCTGACGTACAGGTCCTTCAGCGTCTCCGGGCTCTGCCAGTATTGCGGCGCCACCTCCATCACCACGTGGTACTGGTTGATGGCGCTGTAGATGGTCGAGACCTGGCGCTGGCCGAAGGCGTCGTAGAGGGTGTTGTCGATCTGCTGCGGCGTGATGCCGAGCCTCGCCGCGGTGTCGCGGTCGATGACGAGGTCGGTCTCCAGCCCCTTCTGCTGCTGGTCGGAGTTGACGTCGGCCAGCACCGGGCTCTGCTGCAGCGCCTGCACCAGCTTCGGCCCCCATTCCTGCAGCTCCTGCGAGGAATCGGACTGCAGCGTGTACTGGTAGGCGGCGTTGCTCTGCCGCCCGCCGGCGCGGATGTCCTGGGCCGAGACCAGGAACAGGCGGACGCCCGGCACCACCGCCAGCTTGTCGCGCAGCCGGGCGATCACCTCGTCGTCGCTGACGCCGCGCTCGGGCAGCGGCTTCAGCGT
This sequence comes from Inquilinus limosus, assembly GCF_051487185.1. Taxonomy (GTDB): domain Bacteria; phylum Pseudomonadota; class Alphaproteobacteria; order DSM-16000; family Inquilinaceae; genus Inquilinus; species Inquilinus limosus_F. The sequence goes on along the minus strand of NZ_JAHVDK010000021.1, from coordinate 104,697 downwards.
GACGAAGACCTGGCCGGTGTTGGTCTGCGACCGGCCGCCGCCCCCGCCGCCGGTGAAGCCAACGATGCTCTCCACCGCCGGGTCGGCGCGGACGATGTCCATCAGCTGACCCAGCTTCTGCTGCATCAGCCGGAACGAGATGCTCTGATCCGCGACGATGCCGCCGACCAGCCGGCCGGTGCTCTGCTGCGGGAAGAAGCCCTTCGGGATGACCGCGAACAGCGCGATGTTCAGGCAGACCACGCCGAACAGCACCAGCAGCACGAGGCCGCCGTGGCGCAGCGCCCAGCCCAGCGTCCGCTCATAGACCCTGAGCGTCCGGGCCAGCAGCCCGGATCGGCGCTCGGCGGCAGGCGGTCGGTGCCGCAGCAGCAGGGCGCACAGCATCGGCGTGGTGGTCAGCGAGATCGCCATCGACACGGCGATGGCGACCGACAGCGTCAGCGCGAATTCGCGGAAGATCCGGCCGACCAGCCCGCCCATCAGCAGGATCGGCAGGAACACGGCGACCAGAGAGATGCTGATCGACAGTACGGTGAAGCCGACCTCGCGCGCGCCGCGCAGCGCCGCCTGGCGCCGCGGCATCCCGGCTTCGACATGGCGGGCGATGTTCTCCAGCACCACGATGGCGTCGTCGACGACGAAGCCGGTGGCGATGGTCAGCGCCATCAGCGACAGGTTGTCGAGGCTGTAGCCCAGGAGGTACATCGCCCCGAAGGTGCCGGTGATCGAGACCGGCACCGCCACCGCCGGGACGATGGCGGCGCGTGGGTCGCGCAGGAAGGCGAAGACCACCAGCATCACCAGCAGGACCGAGATCACGAGGGTGAGCTGGGTGTCGTTCAGCGAGGCGCGGATGGTGCCGGTGCGGTCGGCGGCCGGGGTGATCTCGATGTCCCGCGGCATCGCCGCGCGCAGATGCGGCAGCTCGGCCCTCACCCGGTCGACCGTGTCGATGATGTTCGCGCCGGGCTCGCGGTACAGCAGCACCAGCACCGCGGGCTGGCCGTCGGCCAAGCCGGCGTTGCGCAGGTCCTCGACTGAATCCACCACCTCGGCTACATCCTGCAGCCGCACCGCGGCACCGTTGCGGTACGCGATCACCAGCGGCCTGTAGTCCTCGGCCCGGCTGGCCTGGTCGTTGCTGGTGATCTGGAAGTGGCGGCCGGCCTCCTCGATCGCGCCCTTCGGGCTGTTGGCATTGGCCGCGGCCAGGGCGGCCCGCACATCCTCGAGCCCGATGCCGTACCGGGCCAGCGCCTGGGGGTTCAGCTCGACCCGGACCGCTGGCAGCGCGGCGCCGCCCAGCGTCACGTTGCCGATGCCCTCGATCTGCGACAGGCGTTGCTGCAGCACGTTGCTGGCGGCGTCGTAGATCTGGCCGCGGGTCAGGGTCTTCGAGGTCAGCGCCAGGATCAGCACCGGCGCGTCGGCCGGGTTCACCTTGCGGTAGGTCGGGTTGCTGCGCAGGCTGGCCGGCAGGTCCGCCCGGGCCGCGTTGATCGCCGCCTGCACGTCGCGCGCGGCGCCGTCGATGTCGCGGTCGAGGCCGAACTGCAGCGTGATCCGCGCCTGGCCGACCGAGCTCTGCGACGTCATCTCGGTGACGTCGGCGATGGCGCCGAGATGCCGCTCCAGCGGGCTCGCCACCGTGGCCGCCACCGTCTCCGGGCTGGCACCGGGCAGCGAGGCGGTGACCGATATGGTCGGGAAATCGACCTGCGGCAGCGGCGACACCGGCAGCTGGAGATAGGCGAAGAGGCCGGCCAGGACGATGCCGAGGGTCAGCAGCGTCGTCGCCACCGGCCGGGCGATGAAGGGGGCGGAGAGGTTCACGCCCGCCCCTCCCCCGGGCCGAAGCGGGAGCGTGGCCGGCGCCCCGTGATCCGCTGCGCCAGCCGGTCGAAGGCCAGGTAGATCACTGGGGTTGTGAACAGGGTCAGGAGCTGGCTGACGACGAGGCCGCCGACGATGGCAACGCCGAGCGGCCGCCGCAGCTCCGAGCCCATGCCGGTGCCGAGCATCAGCGGCAGGGCGCCGAGCACCGCCGCCATGGTGGTCATCAGGATCGGCCGGAATCGCAGCAGGCAGGCCTGGAAGATGGCCTCGCGCGGCGGCCGGCCCTCCTCGCGCTCCGCCTGCAGCGCGAAGTCGATCATCATAATCGCGTTCTTCTTGACGATCCCGATCAGCAGGATGATGCCGATGATCCCGATCACATCGAGCCCATCCCCCGCCGCCATCAGCGCCAGCAGCGCGCCGAGGCCGGCCGACGGCAGGGTGGACAGGATCGTGACCGGGTGGATGAAGCTCTCGTAGAGCACGCCCAGCACGATGTACATGGTCGCGATCGCGGCCAGGATCAGCAGCGCCTCGTTGGCCAGCGAGGATTGGAAGGCGGCGGCCGAGCCCTGAAAGGCGGTGACGAAGCTGTCGGGCAGGCCGACCTCGCGCTCCGCTTTCTCGATGGCGTCGACCGCGGCGCCGAGCGAGGCGCCCGGGGCCAGGTTGAAGGAGATCGTCGTCGCCGGGAACTGGCCGAGATGGGTGATCTGCAGCGGCGCGGTGCGCTGCACCACCTTGACGATGGCGGAAAGCGGCACCTGTCCGGTCGAGGACAGCGAGGACGGGAGGTACAGCGCCGACAGCCCCTGCAGCGACTGCTGCAGCGACGGGTCGGCCTCCAGGATCACGCGGTACTGGTTCGCCTGGGTGTAGATGGTCGAGACGATGCGCTGGCCGAAGGCGTCGTAGAGCGCGTTGTCGACCGTCGCCGGGGTGATGCCGAAGCGGGCGGCGGTGGCGCGGTCGATCACCAGGTCGACCGCCAGGCCTTGCTGCTCGTAATCGCTGGCGACGTCGGTGATCTCCGGCACCTGCTGCAGCCGCTGCATCAGCCTCGGCACCCAGTCCTGGAACTGGTCAAGATCGGCGTTCTGCAGCACGAACTGGTACTGGGTGCGGCTGACGGTGGAATCGATCGTCAGGTCCTGCACCGGTTGCAGGTAGAGGGTGATGCCGGGCACGCCCTCCGTTTCGCGCCGCAGCCGGTCGATGATTTCTCCGGCTGTCGCGGTACGCTGGCCGAGCGGCTTGAGGTTGATCAGGAACCGGCCGCTGTTCAGGGTGGTGTTGGTGCCGTCGACGCCGATGAAGGAGCTGAGGCCGGCGACGTCCGGATCCTTCAGGAGCGCCTCGGCCAAGGCCGACTGGTGCTTCGCCATCTCGGCATAGGAGACGGTCTGCGCCGCCTCGGAGATGCCCTGGATCATCCCGGTGTCCTGCTCCGGGAAGAAGCCCTTGGGGATGACGACATACAGCGCGAGGGTCAGGGCCAGCGTCGCCACCGCGACCAGGAGCGTCAGCGCCTGGCGGTCGAGCACCCAGCCGAGCGCCCTTCCGTACTGGCCGATGACCGAGGCGAAGGCGCGCTCCGCGGCCCGGTCGAAGCGGCCGCGCTCGGCCTCCGGCCGATGCCGCAGCAGCCTGGCGCACATCATCGGCACCAGGGTCAGTGACACCACCGCCGAGATCACGATGGTGACCGCCAGCGTAATCGCGAACTCATGGAACAGCCGGCCGACCACCTCGCCCATGAACAGCAGCGGGATCAGGACGGCGATCAGCGACACGGTCAGCGAGATGATGGTGAAGCCGATCTGCTCGGCCCCCTTCAGCGCCGCCTGCAGCGGCGGCTCGCCGGCCTCGACCAAGCGGGCGATGTTCTCGATCATCACGATCGCATCATCGACGACGAAGCCGGTGGCGATGGTCAGCGCCATCAGCGACAGGTTGTCGAGGCTGAAGCCGAGCAGGTACATCGCCGCCAGGGTGCCGACCAGCGACAGCGGCACCGACAGGCTGGGGATGATGGTGCCCGCCGCGGTGCGCAGGAACAGGAAGATCACCATCACCACCAGGGCCACGGCCAGCATCAGCTCGAAGCCGACATCGGCGACCGAGGCGCGGATGGTGACGGTTCGGTCGCCGAGCACCGCAACCTCGGCCGCTGCAGGCAGGGAAGCCTCGAGCTGCGGCAGGATCGCCTTGATGCCGTCCACCACCTCGATCACGTTGGCGCCGGGCTGACGCCGGACGTCGACGATGATCGCCGGGGTGGTGTTCGCCCAGGCGGCGAGCCTGCCGTTCTCCGGCCCGCTGACCACGGTGGCGACGTCCGACAGGCGGATCGGCGCGCCGTTGCGGTAGGCGACGACCACGTTCCCGTAGTCCTGCGCCTGGGTGATCTGGTCGTTGGCGTTGATCGTCGACGACCGGGTCGGCCCGTCGAAGTTGCCCTTCGGCGTGTTGACGTTGGCGTTGCCGAGGGTGGTGCGGATGTCGTCGATGGCGAGGCCGTAGGCGGCCAGCGCCTGCGGGTTGACCTGGATGCGCACCGCCGGCCGGGCGCCGCCGCTGAGGCTGACCAGGCCGACGCCGGGCTGCTGCGAGATCTTCTGCGCCAGGCGGGTGTCGACCAGGTTCTGCAGCTCGGTCAGCGGGATCGTCTTCGAGGTCACGGCGAGCGTCAGGATCGGCGCGTCGGCCGGGTTGACCTTGGCATAGATCGGCGGCGCCGGCAGGTCGCCGGGCAGAAGGTTGCCGGCGGCGTTGATCGCGGCCTGCACCTCCTGCTCCGCCACGTCGAGGCTGAGGTCGAGATCGAATTGCAGGGTGATGACCGAGGCGCCGGCCGAGCTGGCCGAGGTCATCTGGTTCAGCCCCGGCATCTGGCCGAACTGCTTCTCCAGCGGCGCGGTGACGGAGGAGGTCATCACCTCCGGGCTCGCCCCCGGATAGAAGGTCTGCACCTGGATGGTCGGGTAGTCGACCTCCGGCAGGGCCGAGAGCGGCAGGAAGCGGTAGGCCACGGCGCCGACCAGCAGGATCGCCGCCATCAGCAGCGAGGTGCCGACCGGCCGCAGGATGAAGGGACGGGACGGGTTCACGGCCGGCCTCCGCTCCGCGATCCGCGGGCGCTCATGGAGTCGCCGTGGACTGCTGGGTCTGGTTGTCGCGGCGGCGGTGCTGGCCGCCGCCCTCGCCGGAGCCCTGACGATGGTGCTGCTGGCCTGCCTGCGCGTCCGCCGGGGCGGCCGGCGCGCCGTCCTGGCCGGCCACGGTCACATGGGCGCCGTCGCGCAGCCGGTCGGTGCCGTCGACCACCACCCGGTAGCCGGGCTGCAGGCCGTCCTGGACCGAGACCATCCCGTTCTCCGCAGGGCCGGCCTTGATCGGCCGGACCGAGACGGTGCCGCCGGCATCGACCAGGTAGACGAAGGCACCCGGCGCGCCGTTCTGGACAGCCGCGACCGGCACGGTGACGGCGTCGTGCAGCGTGTCGACCAGGAGGCGGGCATTGACGAACTGGTTCGGAAACAGCGCCCCGTCGGCATTGTCGAAGACCGCCCGCAGCCTGACCGTGCCGGTGGTGGTGTCGATCTGGTTGTCGAGGGTGGAGAGCGTGCCGGTGGCGATCTGCGTCGTGCCGGAGCGGTCGAAGGCGATCACCGGGAGGCTGGCGCCGGCGCGCAGCCGGGCCTGGATCTGCGGCAGGTCGTCCTCCGGCAGCGAGAACACGACCGAGATCGGCTGCAGCTGGGTGATGACGACGATGCCGTTGGTGTCCGAGGCTTGCACGTAGTTGCCGGGATCGACCTGGCGCAGCCCGACCCGGCCGTCGATCGGCGCCGTGATGCGGGCGTAGGCGAGGTTGAGCTTCTGCGTGTCGATCTGCGCCTGGTCCGATTGGATCGTGCCCTGGGTCTGCTGCACCAGGAAGGCCTGATCATCGACCTGCTGCCGCGAGACGGCGTTCTGCTTCAGCATCTCCTGGTCGCGCGCTAGGCTGCTCTGGGCCTGGGCCAGCACCGCCTGGTCGCGGACGAGCTGCCCCTGGGCCTGTTCCAGCGCCACCTGGTAGGGGCGCGGATCGACCTGGGCCAGGAAGTCGCCCTTCTTCACCATCTGGCCTTCCTGGAACCCGACCTCGACCAGCTGGCCGGCGATCTGCGTCCTGACCGTGACGGTGGCGAGCGGCGTGACGGTGCCGAGCGCGTCGAGCGTGATCGGGATGTCGCCGCGGCCGACCGTGGCGACCCCGACCGGCTGGGCCGGCATCCCGGCGAAGCGGCCGCCGCCGGCCGGCGGCGGGGCGGGCGCCGTGACCACGAGCCAGGTGGCGAAGGCAATCAGCGCCGCGACCGCGACGCCGCCCGCGACCCAAAGCCCCCGCCGGCCGCGGCTTCGCGCCGGGACCGGCCTTTCCTTTTCCTCGACCGGCCGCGGGCGGTCCTCGACGCGAGCATCCATTGGTCCGTCACCCATCCGTGTCTACGGTCAGCGGACCCCCTACCGGCCCCTACACGGCGGGATGCTTCCGGCTCCGTCGGACCGCGGGACCATCGCTTCCGCCGCCCGGATGGGGCACAAAGACGCAGGTCGCGGGTTACTGGGCCCGTCGGGTGTGGGGGATGGAATGTATCGGGAGTTGCTGGCGCCACTGGTGCTGACCGGAAAGCTGTGGTGGCGCTTCTGGCCGCAGCTCACGCTTCTGGTCTTGATCGGTATCCTGCTCAGCGACCAGCTGCTGCTGCTGTCGGCCCGGATCGGCTTCGTCGACCGCTCCCTCGGCTTCGCGGCGTTGACTCTCGTGGTGCTGACCAAGCTGGTCGTCACGGTCACGAGCTTCCTGATCATGCGGCCGGCGCTTCCGGCCGTGGCTGCCGCCCAGGCACTGGCCGCCGGGACGGCGGTGCCGGTCACCGGCCCCGATCCCGACGCCCCCGGCGATGCCGGCAGCGCATCCAGGCCGGCCGGGCCGACGCGCCGGGAACGGCTGGCCGGCTTCGCCACCACCCTGACCATCGCCCTGGTGCCGTTCTTCGCCTACTACGCGGCCTGGGGCTTCCTCGGCGACACCATCCGGGAATACTCGATCCTGGGGCTGGAGCTCGCCCCCTTCGGCGGCGACGGCCAGCTGCTCAATGCCATCGGCGCGCGCTGGCTCGTCGTCTCCGTCGTCGGCACCTGGATCCTGCGCCGGCTGTTCATGGCACTGCGCGACCGGACCGGCGCCCCGATCTGGAAACTGCTGATCGTGCTGTGCGAGACCAACTGGATCTTCATCGGTCTGTTCGTGCTGTCGCAGTGGAAGGACGAGGTTCTCGCCTGGGTGGCCAGCGGCGCGGCCTGGGACTGGCTGAACGGGATCTGGCAGGCGGTGCTGAACCCGATCTCCACCGCCTTCGCCGCCGCCGAACCGGTCGAGCAGGCCCTGCCCGATGCGTGGACCGTCGCCACCGGCCTCTTCTTCTATGCCCTCCTGCCGCTGGTCTGGCTGGTGATGGCGGCCTTGATTTACGGCCACGACCTCGGCAGCGATCCGGGCTGGATGCGGCACCGGCGGCTGGAGCGCATCGGCAGCCGCTATGCCGCCCTGCCGAAATTCGTGCGCGACTTCATCGGCCATTTCATCAGTGGCTATCGCAGCCGATACCTGCCGGTCGCCAACAGTGTTCGGCTGGTGCTGCACGCCGATCTCGTTCTGCTCCTGGTCCTCATCGTCGGCTGGCGCGCGATCGGATGGGCGGCCGACTGGCTGTGGATCGGCGCGGCGCATCTGATCGGGCCGCATCCGCTCGATCTCTGGCAGATCCTGAACAACGGCCTGTCGCTGCTGTTCGGCGACCTGTCCGGGACCACGCCGGGCATCCTGGTCGAGCCGCTGCGCGCCTGCCTGATCGCCGCGGTGCTGGAGACCGCCTTCGCCCGGTCGCAGGCGGCGGAGGCGACAGGAACGGCTGAGGCGCAGGCTCCGCTGGACGGCACGGCCCCGTCCCCCTCACCCTCACCCTCCCGGCCCTGACGGGCCGGGCCCCTCCCTCTCCCCGAGGAGAGGGGATAGGAGCCGCAGCCTTCACACCTCTCCTTGGGGAGAGGTCGAAATCGTGTCAGCGATTTCGGGTGAGGGGGCGGCTCCGGCCCCGCCGCTTCGCCGAGATCTCTACGAACCGCGCTTGAAGCGCATATACCGGGGCCGTTCGCCGTCCATGCTCACGGTCGGCTCGACGATCTCGACCGCGTCGTGCGGGACGGTGAAGTCGTGCTCGATCCGCAGCACCATGCCGGGCGGCCGCGGCTCCAGGGTCGCGGCGCCGCAGGTCATGGTGCCTTCGGTCGAGCGCGGGCCGCCGAAGCTGCCGGCCGACCAGCGGCGCCCCTGATCGTCCCGCAGCAGCACCCGGCAGCGCGTCCACAGCGTCTCGATGCCGGGCTCGCGCACGGTGGCGACGAGGCGGACCCGGACGGGCGTGCCCTGCCCCTGCCGGCGCGGCCATCCGGATTGCTTGAGCGGCAGCACCTCGACCGTCTCCAGCCGCCAGTCGGCCCCGGCGAAGCGGACCTCTGCGCCGGCGGGCACGGCCTGCTCGAACAGCTCCTGGGCCTGCCACCATTCCCCGATATTCTCCCTGGCGATCACCAGGAAACTGACGGGCACCGCGACGAGCAGCGCCCAGAGGCTGCGACGGCGCCATCGGCGCTCGCCGGTGTCGGTCGGGACCAGGGCGGTGGCGGCGGTGTCGTCCTGCTGTTCGGCCGCGCTCATTCGATCGCCCCCGGCGTGCGGTTGAGGTCCAGGCTGTCGGCGATCGGCAACGCCCCGCCGCCGTCGCCGAGGGCGATGCGGACGACGGAGTCGAGCCGCGTGGTGCCGACGCCCGGGGCCATGAAGGTGGCGCCGCGGGCCTGGTCCTCGCGGATCTCGAAGATGAACCAGCCGCGCCGCGGCAGGCCGGGCTGAAGCAAGGCGCCGGCCAGCAGCGACCGGACGCCGGAAAGCCGGTCGCTGTGGGAATAGCGCAGCCCCGTCGGCCCCTCCCAGACCGCCTCGTGCACCAGCGTGCTTTCCGACCGTGCCGCCAGGGTCGCGGTGACGACCGCCCAGAGGCCGGAGGTGTCGCGGACCACCGGCTTGCCATAGGCCTCGAAGCGGAGCTGCCGGGCGAACTGGATCGTCTCGATCCGGGCCGTGAACTTCCGGGCGGCGACGGTCTCGCCGATCCGGCCGTGGATCGGGATGGGGTCGGTCTTCCGGTCGTAATAGGGCGTGGTCCACTGCATGGCCAGCAGCAGGACGGCGGCGACCGCCAGCGCCACCAATCGGGCGAGCCACCGCATCATGCCGGGTCGGCCGCTTGGACGGGCAGGTCGACGGTGCCGATCACCTGCGGATTGTACCAGCCGGACTGCCCCCGGAGATTGTCGCGCCGCTTGTAGATCGAACCGTGGATGGCGAGCCGCAGCACTGGCGGCACCGCAGCCTCCTGCGGCAGGGTCCAGACCATCGCCAACCGCTCCGTCAGGTCCGGATGCAGCTCCGCGGCCCGATCGCGGTCGCGCAGCAGGAAGACGTCCGGCCTGTCCTCGCCGATCGGCGGGTCCAGGGTCAGCAGGCGATAGAAGCTGTTGCTGGACTCGCCGGTGCGGTTGGTCAGCTCGACCTCCACCACCACGGCCTTCCCGCCGCCCCGGACCGGCCTTCCGTCCGGGGTGGCGCCGTCGATCCGCGCGCTCAGTGGCACCACACGCCACTGCCCAGCCTCGATCGGCGCACCGGCAGGGAAGCTCGGCAACGCCTCGTCCTTGCCGTAGGAGGCGACGGTCATGACCAGGGCCACCCCGGCGGCCAGGAAGCCGCCGATGCCCGTGGTCAGCCAGACCACGGTCCTCTGTCTCAACCCGCCCAGGCCGAGCCGTTGCCGCAGCGACATGCTGAAGGCGCTCCCCCACACAGGACCGATCGAACACGCGATACGCGAATTGGTTCCTGTTGTCACGGTGGGACGGCGGCATCCCTACCCAGCGCCTCACAGCTCCAGCACCACCCTTCCGCTGGCCGGGACAGCACAGCAGACCAGCGCCTCGCCCGGCTGCGGCGCACCGGCCGGCGGCTCGGGATAGGTCACGGTTCCCTCCGACACCCGCGCGGCGCAGGTGCCGCACAGACTGGAGCGGCAGCTCCACGGCGCCGCGATCCCGGCCGCCTCGGCGAGATCGAGCAGCGAGCCCTTCGACGGGTCCCAGCCGGTGGTGCGGCCGGAGGCGCGGAACTCGACTTCGGACTCCGCCACCGCCGGCGGTAGGGAGGCCGGGTCCATCGGCTCGGCCGAACCGGCGGCGAAGGCCTCGCTGCGGATCCGCTCCGGCCGCACGCCCAGGCCGGACAGGTTCTCGCGCATGGCCTGCATGAAGCCGGCCGGGCCGCAGAGATAGACGTCGTAATCGTCGAGCGGCAGCAGCCGGCGCAGCAGAGCGGCGTCGATGTGGCCGGCGTCGTCATAGTCCCGGCCCGGCACGTCCTGCGGCCGCGGCCGGCTGTAGCGGACATGCACGGTCAGACTCGGCGCCCGCGCCGCCAGGGCCCGGAGATGGTCGCCGAAGGCGTGCTCGGCCCCGTCGCGCGGCGGCGTGGACGAACCAGATCCCGCCGCCGGGGTGGCGCAGCCGCTCCGGGTTGCGGCCGATCAGATGGTTCAGCATCGCGATCATCGGCGTCACCCCGACCCCGGCCGAGAGCAGCAGCACCGGCCGGCGGCTGTCGGCGGCGAGCACGAAGTCGCCGCGCGGCGCCAGCGCCCGGATGATGTCGCCGACCCGGACATGGTCGTGCAGCCAGTGGCTGGCCAGGCCGGACCCGCCGGGCCCGGTCTCGCGCTTGACGCTGATCCGGTAGCTGCGGCCGTCCGGCGCGTCGGACAGGGTGTAGGTGCGGCGCACCGGCCGGTCGCGGCCGGGGATGTCGAGCGCGATCGGCAGGAACTGGCCGGGCCGGTGCGGCACGACGCTGCTGCCGTCGGCCGGCTCGAGGATGAAGGAGCGGATGGTTGCGCTCTCCTCCACGATCCGGCTCACGGTGAAGGGGCGCAGCGTGTTGCGCGCCGCCTCGGCCGCGGCCGCCCGCTCGGCCTCATCCCAGGTGCCGGTGGCGGCGAGCTGCGGCGCCTGTTCCGGCGCCGACCAGCGCAGCGGCACCGCATCCTCGATCCACAGCCCTTCCTCCAGCCAGAAACGCAGCAGCCGCTCCGCCCCCGCGAAAGCCGCGACCTCGAGCCCGTCCCACACCACCTCGGCCGTGCCGGTCAGCAGCAGCACGCCGCCGGTGTCGAAATCGACGAAGACCAGGCCGGCGCGCGGGTCGGCCTCGATGTTGCCGAAGGTGTTGAAGTAGAAGTTGCCGACGAAGTCCGGCACGGTCAGCACCGTGCGCCCGCCCTCCTCCGCCACCCGGACGAAGCCGGGCCGGCCGCCGCGATGCGAGACGTCGACGCCTTCGCTCGGCGCCCCGCCTTCTCCGGCCTCGGCGGAGCGGGTGGCGATGAAGAAGGTGTCGGCCGTGGCGACCAGCGCCGCCGCCCGCGGCGACAGCACCGGTCCCTCGGCTTGCACGGGCCGCGGCGCGCCCAGGCTCTCCGGCTCCGCGACGAAGCTCGGGCTGCGCGCCTGGATGTATTGCGGGCAGTTGCCGAAGCTCTGCCCGACCGTGACGGCGAAGCGGTCTTCGCCCCTTTCGGTGACCGTGCCGTTCATCCGGTTGCGCCGCCGCGTCTCCAGCTGGATCCCGAGCAGCGCGATCGGCGCGCCCGGGGCCAGGTTGGCGTCCAGCGGGTCGCCATAGGCCGGCCGCGCCGCCACGGTCAGGGTCCGCGGGTCGGGCGATTGCAGGAAGCCCGGACGGCCCGACAGGATCGAGGCCCAGGGCCGGCCCTGCCGGTCGAGGCTGCCGACCACGACGAAGGGCAGCATGGCGAAGAAGTCGCGGTGCTGGTCCGGCATGATGCCGCGGATCACCCGCCGGCCGGCCGCCGCCAGCCGCTCGCGCACCCCGGCGCGGGCCTGGGCGGCCAACTCGCCCGGGTGGAACGGCGGCTCCTCATGCGGCCAGCCGGCCAGCGGCGGGGGAGTGACGGTGTCGGGCATGATGCACCTCGATGGATGCCGCGCGGCCCTCAGGCGGCAACGGCGCTGCGCGGCATCGGCACGAAGCCGGGCAGAGCTTCGACCCGAGCGAGCCAGGCGCGGATGTTGGGACAAGGCTGCAGCGAGACGCCGCCCTCCGGCGCCACCGCGGTGTAGCTGTAGAGCGCCACGTCGGCGATGGTCGGTTCCGGGCCGGCGAGAAAGCCGCCCCGGGCCAGATGCGCCTCCATCCCCTCGAACAGGCGGGCGGCGATCGCCTTGGCGCGGTCGTGGTCGAGCTTGGCGCCGAAGACGGTGACCAGGCGCGCCGCCCCGGGGCCGTAGGCCAGGAAGCCGGCCGCGGCGGAGAGCCAGCGCTGCACCTGGGCGGCCGCCACCGGATCGCGCGGCAGCCAGCGGCCGGTCTCGTCGTAGCGGCCGGCGAGATAGACCAGGATGGCGTTGCTGTCGGCCAGGGCGACCTCGCCGTCCTCGATCGCCGGCACCTGGCCGAAGGGGCTCTTGGCCAGGAATTCCGGCGTCTTGTTCTCACCCTGGCGGAGATCGACCTCGACGATCTCGAAGGGCAGGCCGAGCAGCGACAGGAACAGCTCGACCCGGTGGGAATGGCCGGACAGGGCGAAGCGGTAGAAGCGGATGGGCTGGGCGGGAACCGGCATGGCGGCGTCCTTTCGGCAGAGAGTTCGCCGCAAGATTTGTCCATTCCACCCTCTGTGGATAATAATCGCCATCAGCAGATCACCGTTTCAAATGGCGGAATGATGGACCGGCTGGATGGCATGCGCATCTTCGTCGCCGTGGCCGAGGCTGGCGGCTTCGCCCCGGCCGCCCGGCGGCTCGGCCTGTCGCCGCCGGCCGTGACCCGCGCGGTGGCGGCGGTGGAGGAGCGGATCGGCGCCCGCCTGCTGCACCGGACCACCCGGATCGTGCGGCTGACCGAGGCCGGGACGCGGTTCCTGGAGGATTGCCGCCGCATCCTGGCCGAGATCGAGGAGGCCGAGGCCGCGGCGGCCGGGCTGCATGCCGAGCCGCGCGGGCCGGTCGCGGTCACGGCGCCGGTGCTGTTCGGCCGACTGCATGTGGCGCCGGTGCTGTTCGACGTCGCCGATCGCTATCCAGGCCTCGTGGTGCGCAGCTTCTTCATCGATCGCATCGTCCACCTGGCCGAGGAGGGCTACGACGTCGCCGTGCGCATCGCCGAGCTGCCGGATTCCGGCCTCAGCGCCATCCGCGTCGGCTCGGTGCGGCGGGTGGTCTGCGCCTCGCCCGCCTATCTCGCCGCCCACGGCGCGCCGCGTAGCCCGGCCGAGCTGGCGGAGCATGAGGCGATCCCCTTCTTCCAGGGCTCCACGCCGCGCGACTGGACCTTCCATCACGGCGACCGGACCGAGACTATCACGCCGAGGGCGCGGCTGATCGTGAACCAGGCCGATGTCGCGGTGGCGGCGGCGGTGGCGGGGCGCGGCCTCACCCGGGTGATGTCCTACCAGGCGGCGGCTGCGATCCGGGCCGGGCAGTTGGTGGTTCTGATGGAGGAGTTCGAGCCGCCGCCGATCCCGATCCATGTCGTGCACCAGGAGGGCCGCCGCGCCTCTGCCCGAGTGCGGGCGCTGGTCGATTTCCTGGCGGATGGGCTGCGCGCCGACCCGGCGCTCAGGACCTAGCTTCGCAGCACCAGCACATTGCCGCAGAGGATGGTGGCGGCGCCGAGCAGCAGGCCGGGGCCGAGGGCGAGGCCTTCGAAGCCGGCGGACAGCGCCAGGGCGACCACCGGCACCAGCGCCAAGGTGTAGGCGGTGCGGGCCGGGCCGATGCGGCGCACCAGGTCGAAATACATCAGGAAGGTGACGCAGGAGGCGGCGACGGCGAGATAGGCCAGGCTGCCGAGATAGCGCGGCGAGGTGTCGATCGCGAAGGCCGCCCCGGCCGCGGCCGACCAAGCGAAGGCGGCGGCGGCACCGGTCAGGGCGCCCCAGCCCATCACCGCCTGGATCGGGATGCCGCGCTTCTGGTTGCGGGCGCCGAGGATGGTGCCGCCGGCGGTGGCCAGCGCCGCGAGCGCCGCCCAGGCCAGCCCGGCCAGGCTGCGCCCATCCGCCGCCACGGCGCCGAGATCGCCGCCGAAGACGATGGCGAGGCCGAGCACGCCGCAGCCGAGCCCGGCCCAGAGCCGCGGCGTCAGCGCGGTGCCGAGGAAAACGCGGCCGAGCAGCCCGGCGAAGACGGCGGAGAGCGACAGCACCAGCGCCGCCAGCCCGCTCGGGATCAGCCGCGTGGCGTTGTAGAAGGCGATGAAGGCGAGGCCGAAGAACAGCACGCCCTGCAGCAGCACCCAGGGCAGGTCGGCGCGGGACAGGCGCAGCCGGGCACCGGTGGCGGCGCCGAGGCCCAGCATCAGCAGGCCGGCCGCGGCCATGCGGTAGCCGACCGAGACCGTCGCCGCCACCGGCCCGGCCTGCAGCGCGGTGGCCAGCGCCCCGCCGCCCCAGAGCAGCGCCGTGGCCAGGAACAGGACCGCGGTCACCGCCCTGCCTCCCCGGCTTCGGCCGCCTCGGCCAGCAGCGCCCGCCAGCCGGCACCGATGAGCTTGCCGCTGGCGGTGTCGAGCCGGTCGAGGGCGCGGTCGAGCGCCGCCCGCTCCACCTCCGGCAGCGCCGCCAGCAGCTTGGCCTCGATCGCACGGGCCAGGATCGCGATCTCGGCGAAGGCGGCCTCTCCCTCCTTGGTCAGCGTCACCGAGGCGTAGCGCCGGTCCTGTGCCCCGGCCTCGCGCCGGGCGAAGCCGAGGGCGACGAGCTGGGCGATGCCGCGGCTGACCGCAACCGCGTCGAGGCCGCAGGCCCGCGCGATCTCGCGGGCGCTGACGCCCGGCCGGTCGGCCACCACCGCCAGGATACGCCAGGCCGGCAGGCCCATGCCCCAGCGCGGGCCGTAGAAGCTCTCCAGCAGCTCTGCCACCCGGGCGGCGACGACGAACATCCGGTAGGGCAGCCAGCGCCCGAGCTCCAGGGCGGGGGCGGTTGCGGCGAGGGATGATGGATCGGTCATGGCGCGTTCCGATCTCAAAATGATTTCATTATGAAATCATATCGGATTTAATTGCACCAGACCCTGAATGCCGTCATTGCGAGCGCAGCGAAGCAATCCAGGGCCGCAAGAGCGGAGGCATGGATTGCTTCGTCGGCTTCGCCTCCTCGCAATGACGGTGAGGGTTGCCGAATGCCGACCTCGACCGGCCTCACCCCGCCCTGGCCCCCATCTCCATCGGCGCGATCAGGCCGCACTCCAGCGCCGCCATCACATTGCCCATCCGCTCCGGCGTCGCCGGGCCCATCAGGATGTGGAGGCCGAGCGGCGGGGCGCCCTGGATCGCCACCCGCTCCCTCATCTCGCGGCCGAGCGTGAGCGCCAGCGCGCTGCGGTCGTGCTCCGCCTCGATCGCGAAGCCGGCCTCCCCGAGCAGCCGCCGATAGGTCTCGGGCGGCTCGACGAAGCTGGTCTCCGTTGTCGCCGCCCAGGGCATCGGATAGCGCAGATCGCCCTGCCCCGCCCGCATGACGTCGTAGACGCCGAAGCGGCCGCCGGGCTTCAGCACCCGCCGCACCTCGGCGAACAGCGCCGCCTTGTCGGCGATGTTCATGCCGACATGGATCAGGGTGGCGGCATCGAAGCCGGCATCCGGGAACGGCGTGGCCAGCGCGCTGCCCTGGCGGAACGACACCAGGCCGGCCAGGCCGCAGCGGCGGGTCAAGGCCTCGGCCGCCTCGATGAATTCCGCCGTCAGGTCGATGCCGGTGACCCGGCAGCCATGCGCCGCGGCGAAATGGCGGGCCGGCCCACCGATGCCGCAGCCGACCTCGAGCACATGCAGATCCGGCCCCAGGCCGAGATCCTGCGCCAGCTCCGCCGTGGCGGCGTACCAGCCGAGATGGAACTCGTCGGCGCCGGAGAGGTCGCCGGGCACGAGCCGGTCGACATCCTTGCCGCTGGCCCGCAGCGCCTCGATCACCGCCTGCTCGATGCCGCTGCGGCCGTAATGGCGCGCGACCGCCTGCTCGGTTTCCATGGCCGCCTCCTGTGGGTCCGGCCATCCTACCGCAAGCGGGAGGGATCGGCACCGCAGCCGTCCGGGGAAGCCCCTCAGAAGGTCTTCGCGACGGATTCCGCCCAGCTCTTCGCCTCGGCCCGGGCCTGGGTGTCGACCTCCGGCCCGAACAGGGTCTTCTCGACCGTGACAGCGGTGATGTCGGTGATGCCGATAAAGCGCAGCCACATCTCCATATAGGGCCGCTGGAAGTCGAAGCCGGCGGCGGGGGTGAAGGCCGAAGGGCCGTAGTCGAGCCCGCGGGCGTAGATCACCGCCGCCTTCCGGCCCTGCAGCAGGCCGGAGAAGCCCTGCTCGGTGAAGGAGAACAGCACGTCCTTCTGCGAGATCGCGTCGATCAGATGCTTCAGCCTGTAGGGGATGCCGAAGTTCCAAAGCGGCACGGCGAAGAGGAGCTTGTCGGCGGCGCGGAAGGGCTGCGCCAGCGCGCGGATCCGGCGCCATGCCGCCTCCTGCGCTTCGGTCAGCGGCGTGCCGCTGAGCCCGGCGTATTTCGCCTCCATCGCCGCGCCGTCGAATTCCGGCAGGTCGACGGCCCAGAGATCCAGCGTCTCGATCTCGTCGGCGGGATGGGTCTCCCGATAGGCGGCGAGGAAGGCGCGGGCGACCTCGATCGAGGCCGAGCGCTGCTTGCGGGGCGATGCTTCGACATAGAGCAGCCGTGCCATGGCGGTTCTCCTGCTGGGATGGAACCAGGCTAGCGGCTCGCCGTTCAGCGGATAAACGAATAGATTCCATGAGATTGATGGTGAACCGCGATATATTGCAGCCATGTTCGAAACCGAGCTGCTGCGCAGCTTCGTGGCGGTGGCGGAGCTGCAGGGCTTCACCCGCGCGGCGGAGCATCTCCACCTCACCCAGTCGACGGTGAGCGCCCAGATCCGGCGGCTGGAGGCCCAGGCCGGGCGGCCGCTGCTGCGGCGCAGCACCCGGTCGGTGGCGCTGACCGAGGCCGGCGAGACTCTGCTGGGCTATGCCCGCAGCATCCTGCGCCTGAACCAGGATGCGCGGGCCAGCCTGTCGGAATCCTCGCTGGCGGGCCGGATCCGGATCGGCGCGTCGGAGGATGTCGCCGGGTCCGGGCTGCCGGAGGTGCTGCGGCGCTTCGCGGCGCGCCACCCGGCCGTGCGGATCGAGGTCGAGGTCGGCATCGCCACATCGCTGTTCCAGGCGCTGGACGATCGGCGGCTCGACCTGATCCTGTGCAGCCGCTGCCGCGGCGACGGCCGCGGCTGGATTCTGTGGCGCGAGCCCCTGGCCTGGGCCGTCGCCGAGGATGCCGGCCCTATGCCCGACCCGATCCCCCTCGCCTTCTTCCCCGATCCCTGCCCGTATCGGGAAGCGGCGCTGGCGGCGCTTGCCGGGGCACGACGGCCCTGGCGGATCGCCTATGTCAGCCCCAGCGTGGCCGGCGTCCGCGCCGCGGCCCTGGCCGGGCTGGCCGCCACGCCGCTGCCGCTGAGCGCCGTCGGGCCGGGGCTGCGGGTGGCGGGGCCGGAGGACGGGCTGCCGCCGCTGCCGGAGGCGGAGTTCGTGGTCTGCACCGCGGCGGAGGACCCGTCGGAGCCGGCCCGGGCCCTGGCCGACACGCTGCGCCGGTCGGCCGGCCGGCTCGGACGGTGGGACGAGCTCAGCCCAGCTTGATCACGGCGACGCCGACGAGCAGCGCCGCCACCCCGGCCAGGCGCAGCGCCGAGACCGGGCGTCGCGGCAGGCGGAACCAGCCGTGCCGGTCGACGAAGACCGAGGCGACCTGCTGGCCGGCGACGGTCAGCCCGACCGCAGCGGCCGCGCCGATCACCGGGATCGCGGTGAACACGGTGGTGACGTAGGTGGCGCCGGCGACGCCGCCGAGCCAGCCCCACCACGGCATCGCCGCGATGCCGGTAAGACGCGGCCGGGGCTGGCGCGGCAGGGCCAGCGCCAGCAGCAGCACCGCCGCCATCGCCGCCGTCGCCACCAGGAAGCTGACGGCGCCGACGGCGAAGGGCGCGCCGAGGTCGCGGCGCAGCAGCGCGTTGACCGCGCCCTGCACCGGCAGCACCGCACCGCCGGCGAGGGCCAGCAGGATCCAGCCGGCCCGCGACAAGGCCGGCACCGCGGCGCCGCCCGACTGGCCGAGCACGATCGCCACCGCCCCGGCCAGCACCAGCGCCGTGCCGGCCAGGGCCGCCGGGGCGAATCCGGCCGCCGGCACGCCGAGCAGGCCGAAGCCGTCGAGCGCCAGCGAGGCCAGCATCTGGCCGGCGATGAACAGGCCGACGCTGACCACGGCGCCGAGCCGCGGGAACAAGAGGATGGTCGAGATCACATAGACGGCGCTGGCGACGCCGCCGGCGGCATGCCACCAGACCACGCCCGGCAGGGCGGCGAGCGCCGACAGCGTGCCGGTCACCAGCGCCGCCGCCAGCAAGAGGGCGGTGCCAACCGACAGTTGCAGCGTGGTGGCGGCGAAGGGGCTGCCGGTCGCCTTGGCGAGCTGGGCGTTGGCGCCGGCCTGGACCGCGAGCAGGCCGCCGGCCAAGAGCGCGATCGGGACGAACAGGGTTTCCATGGCGAATTCTCCGACCGAACGTTCGGTCAATCGCGACTGCCCAGGACGGGCACGCGCAGGCCGCGCTGCACGGCGGGCCGAGCGGCGATCGCTTCGTACCAGCGGCGCAGATTGGGGCTGGCCTCGAGGTTGAGGCCGATATGGACCAGCCCGGCATGGATCCAGGGCCAGCTCATGATGTCGGCGATGCCATAGGCTTCGCCCGCCAGATGGCTGCGCCGGCCGAGCGCGCCGTCGAGCACCCGGAACACCCGCGCCGCCTCCTTCTCGAAACGGCCGATGACGTAAGGGATCTTCTCGGAAGCGAAGATCTTGTAGTTCCAGAGCTGCCCCAGCGTCGGACCGAGATGGGCGGCCTGGAACAAGGTCCATTGCAGCGTCGTCAGCCGCTCCCCGGCATCGGCGGGCAGCAGCTTGCCGGAGCGCTCGGCGAGATAGGTCAGGATCGCGCCGCTCTCGAACGCGGTGCGGCCGCGGTCCGGGTCGGTGATCACCGGGATCTTGTTGTTCGGGTTCAGCGCCAGGAAGGC
This sequence comes from Inquilinus limosus, assembly GCF_051487185.1. GTDB lineage: Bacteria > Pseudomonadota > Alphaproteobacteria > DSM-16000 > Inquilinaceae > Inquilinus > Inquilinus limosus_F. The sequence continues at coordinate 85,529 of NZ_JAHVDK010000021.1, read as the reverse complement.
GGGGTCGTGCTGGTCGCCGCGCTCGATGTCGATGACATGGACCTCATAGGGCAGCCCGGTCTCCTCGAGCATGATCGAGGCCTTGTGCCCGTTCGGCGTCTGATAGGTGTAGAGCTGGATCGGGGTCATCTCTGTCTCTCCGGGAGGCGAGACCTCTTCGCCATCCCCCACCCCGTCATGGCGAGCCCCGAAGGGGCGTGGCCATCCAGCGGCACCGGCCTCTGGATCGCCACGTCGCTGCGCTCCTCGCGATGACGATGGGAGTGGGCACTCCGAAGAGGTCTCGAGGGCGGACCATCCGCCAACGACCGGAAGATGATCCGTGCGCTGATGCAGTTCGATCTGTAATATCGCAGGATCCGACTGCAGCAACGCACAGAGCTCCCCATGAACGAGCAGATCGACTGGGAGGACCTGCACACGGTGCTGGCGGTGGCCGAGGCCGGATCGCTGGCCGGGGCGGCGCGGCGGCTGGGCGTCAACCACACCACGGTGCTGCGCCGGATCGGCGGCTTCGAGCAGCGGCTGGGCCTGCGGCTGTTCGACCGGCTGCCCGGCGGCTACGCCCTGACCGCGGGCGGCGAGGAGCTGGTCGCGGCGGCCCGCGGCATGGCGGCGACGGTCGAGGCGCTGGAGCGCCGACTGGCCGGCCAGGACCTGCGCCTGGAAGGCACGCTGCGGGTGGCCACCGCCGATACGCTGATGGCCTCGGTCCTACCTTCGCTCCTGGCTCAGTTCCGCGAGTTGCATCCCGGCATCGTGCTGGAGGTCACGACGGCCAATCTGATGGCGAACCTGACCCGGCGTGACGCCGACGTCGCCATCCGGCCGGTGCTGGAACCGCCGGAGACGCTGGTCGGCCGCCGCGTCGCCGGCATCGCTTTCGCCGTCTACGCCGCGGCCAGCCACCCGGCGGCGAGGGCCGGGGCGGTCGATCCGGCGGCGCATGCCTGGGTGACGCCGGATGACAGCCTGGCCGGCACCGCTGTCGCCCGCTGGATGCGCCAGGCGCTGCCGGCCGCGGCCGTCGCGCTGCGCACGGATTCGCTGGTGGAGATGTGCCGTGCCGCGCGCGCCGGGATCGGCCTGGCCGCCCTGCCCTGCTATCTCGGCGACACCAGCGAGGGGCTGGTGCGGATCGCGACGCCGACCGTCCCCGAGAGTGCCGCGCTATGGGTGCTGACCCATGAGGATCTGCGCCGCACCGCCCGAGTCAGCGCCTTCACCGAATTCGCCGCCGCCGCCCTGACCCGGCAGCGCGACCTGCTGGAGGGGCGCCGGCCGGCCGTGGCAGAGTGATGCTGGTGAGGCCATGCACCTCATCGTCATCGCGAGCCCCGCAGGGGCGTGGCGATCCAGCGGCACCGCCCCCCTGGATCGCCACGTCGCTTCGCTCCTCGCGATGACGGTTTAGGATGGTCGGAATTGAGACAGGAGGCACTCCCATGGCCGTGAAGCGGATCGTCGCCAATATCGCGACCGACGACGTCGCCCGGGCGCAGGGCTTCTACGGTGGCCTGCTGGGGCTGAAACTGGCCATGGACATGGGCTGGATCCTGACCTTCACCTCCGACACCACGATGACGCCGCAGATCAGCGTGATGAGCGAGGGCGGCTCCGGCACCCCGGTGCCGGACCTGTCGATCGAGGTCGACGATGTCGACGCGATGCACCGCAAGGCGGTGGCGATGGGCCTGCCGATCGAGTACGGCCCGGCCGACGAGCCCTGGGGCGTGCGCCGCTTCTTTGTCCGCGATCCGTTCGGCCGGCTGGTCAATATCCTGACGCATTGACGCCGGCCGGACGTCAGTTGATCCAGACCGCGAAGCTGAGGAACTCGCCCTCGAAGGCCTCGGTCGCCTGCTCCCAGAACGACCGCTCGCTGACCGGGCCGTCCTCGAGATAGGGCACCATGTCGGTGCCGGTCAGCAGCAGCACGAGGTCGAAGGGCTGCGGCGATTCCAGCAGGCGGCGCAGGTTGAAGCCCTGGTCGAAGCGCCAATGCGGCAGCAGCTTGTCGCCGTTCAGGATCGCCTCGGATTCCTGCATCAGCGCCAGCCAGGACTCGATGCGCTCATCGGTGATGGTCATGCCGGGGGTCAGGCTGGCCTGCTTCGCGTTCGGCAGCCATTCGCGGTCGTCGTCGGCCTCGGCCCGGATCGACGCCCACATCTGCCGGCTGAGCCCGACCGCGGCCAGGAGATGCTCGCGCGCCCGCGGCAGCCGGTCCGGCTCCGCCACCGGCCAGTTCAGCAGATGGATCCAGGCGATGGCATCGGCGATCCGCCCGTCCTCCGGCCCCGTGATCATCCCCTGCGTGGGCAGGGACAGCGTCGCGGCCAACGGCGAATCCGGCCGCGGGAACAGAAGATGCGCGGCGGCATCGAAGCTGCGGTGCCAGTCGCGCGCCAGCAGGAATTCGGCGCCCGCCCGCAGCACATGGGTGTAGGCGCGCAGCCACAGCACGTCGCCGGTATCGAAGGCGATCACCAGCTTGCCGGCAGCGGCGGGGTCGCCCTGGCCGCCCAGCAGCACGGCGTTGTAGACCTCGTACAGCGTCGCCTGGCCCCGGCCGTTGCCGGCGAGATCGAGCTTCACCCGCCCCATGGCGACGGGCAGCTTCGCTGGCCGGTCACCCAGCGGCTGCAGCGTGCGGTCCACGGCGTCGAGGTCGTCCACCAGCGTCTGCAGGATGGCGCGGGCATCCTCGTAGCGGATCACCTCCGGATCCGGGTTCGGCGGCACCGGCATGGTCAGCAGCGGCACCGTCATCATCGGATCTTCCGGCGGCCGGAAGCCGTAGCGGTACAGCGACTGGCTGAAACGCTCCGTCGCCTTGGCCAGGCGGATCAGGCCGAGCCCGGCGATCGCCTCGGCATCATCCGGCCGCTTGGCAAGGATGCCGGCCAGGGCCTTCTCCCCTTCCGCGATCGAGCCGGCATAGAGATGCTTCTGCGTCAGCTCCACCGGTGTCGCCGCCGCGGCCGTGGCCGGCACGGCGAGGTGCAAGGCCAGGGCGGCAGCGGCCACACAGGCCAGCCCCTTCACTCGAATTGAGATGGCCATCCTATTGAAAAATGAATCAAATTCACTTCGATGGAAGGAAATCAAGCCAGTCGCCTTTCAATATTCACAGCAACCGAGCAGACGATCCCCCAACTTCATGTCGCAATTCAGGCGAGACCACAGGCGGAATGCGGCGCCAGTTCAGGAGCCGCTCTCGGCGTCCGGCGCCACCAGCGAGGTGCTGGTGTAGCCGAGGTCCTGGAGCTGGCGCGGGATGCCGTCGCGGACATGACCGCTGCCGGCCAGCACCACGACCAGCGGCGTACCGGCCGCCCGAGCTTCGGCGATGCGCGCGGCCATCGCCCGGTCCCACAGCAGCTGCACCTCGACGAAGCGGCGGAAGCGGCGGTTGAGGGCGTCGCCCTCCGCCGCCCGGCCATGGCCGGCGAAGGCGGCGGCGAGCATGCGGTTGTAGTCCGGCGACGGCGCCACCGGCCGGCCGAGATCGAGATCGGGCCAGGCCTGCAGCGCTGCCCAGCCGTCCTTGCCGACCGCACGGACCACCGCACGGTCGACATTCAGCGCGATCAGCGGGATGCGGTGCATCCGGGCGAAGGCGAAGATCGGGCGGTACAGCCCGAAATCGAAGCCCCAGGACCGGTCCCAGTCGGCCTCGCGCAGGAAGCCGGCCTCGTCGAGCGTGCCGGCGACCCAGGCGTCGAGCGCGGCCTGGCGGCTGCGCGGCACCATCTCCAGCCCGATGGCGAGCCCTGGCTCCTCCTCGTGCAGCGCGGCGATCCGCTGCAGCTGCCAGTGATGGTCGGTCACGCGGTCATGGGCCTCGCCGAGCAGCACCACGCCGCCGTCGGGCCGCGCCGGGGCGGGCGTCGCTGTGCAGGCCGTGGACCAGCCGAGCAGGCCCGCCAGCGCCAGGACCAGGATCCTCCCCCTCATATTCATTCTTCCGCTCCATCCGACACCGCACTCATGTGGCAGTCTTCGCCCCTGGCGGCAACCGCCTCGCCGCGTGCGGCGACCAGCGGGGTTGCGCAAATCCGCCCAAACCGCGAGCTATGACGCCGGTTTCGAGGTGACGGAGTCGCGATGACGGCAGGACAGGCAAGAGCATGACCGACATCGCGCAGACGGTCATCGAATTCGTCGGCCAGCACCCACACTGGGCGGGGATTCTGATCTTCCTGATCGCCCTCGCCGAATCGGTCGCGGTCGTCGGGCTGTTCATCCCCGGCTCGCCGATCCTCATCGGCGTCGGCGCCGTGGTCGGCCTCGGCCATCTGCCGCTGTGGCCGATGCTGCTCTGGGCCACGGCCGGGGCGATCCTCGGCGACGGCGCCTCCTACGAGCTCGGGAGGCGCTATCGCGGCACCATTCTCGGCGCCTGGCCGATGAACCGGTACCCGGGACTGGTCGCACGCGGTGAGGCCTTCTTCCGCCGGCACGGCGGCAAGAGCATCGCGCTCGGCCGCTTCCTGCCGATGCTGCGGCCGATGATCCCGATGGTGGCCGGCGCGCTGGGCCTGCGGCCGGGGCTGTTCTACGCCGTCAACATCGCCTCCGCGATCGTCTGGGCACCGGCGCATATCCTGGGCGGCGCGTTACTCGGCGCCTCGCTGGGCGCGCTCGGCGCGGTCAGCGGCCGGCTTGTGGCGATGCTGGCGGTGCTGGCCCTGACGCTGTGGCTGCTGGTGCTGCTGACCCGCTGGGTCTGGCGCCGGCTGGTGCCGCTGCTCGGCTGGGCGCAGCACGCCGTGCACCGCTGGGCCCTGGCCCATGGCGGCCGCCCTGCCCGCCTGCTGGCCCGGCTGGCCGACCCGGAGGAGCCGGACCTGCGCGCCATGGCGGCGCTGGGCGTCGTGGTGCTGGTCCTGGTCGCCGGCTTCGTCAACCTGCTGCGCCTGGTGGCCCAGGGCGGGATGGCCCGGGCCGACAGCGCGATCAGCACCCTCGTCCAAGGGTTGCGCACCCCCTGGGGCGATGCCGCCCTGACCATCGTGACCATGCTGGGCGACGGCCGCACCGTCGCAGCCCTGGTGGTCGCCGCGATCGGCTGGCTGCTGCTGCACCGGGCCTGGCACCGGGCCGGCGGCGTCGCCATCGCCGTTGCCGTCACCGCCGGCTTCGTGCCGCTGGTGAAGGGACGGCTGCAGATCGCCCGGCCGACCGATCTCTACAGCGGCGCCGACGCCTTCAGCTTCCCCAGTGGCCATGCCGCCTTTTCCGCCGTGCTGTTCGGTATCCTGGGCTGGCTGGTGGCCCGCGGCCTGCCCGGCCGCTGGCAACTGGTGCCGCTGACCGTCACCGCCGCGCTGATCGGGCTGATCTGCGCCTCGCGCGTTTACCTGGCGGCGCACTGGCCGTCCGATGTCGCGGCCGGGCTGCTGTTCGGCCTGGGCATGACCATCGCCTTCGCCATGGCTTTCCGCCGCGCCGATCCGGAGCGGATCCGGCCGCGCCGCTTCGCCGCGGCGCTGCTGCTGGCGCTGGTTGTCGCTGGCGGCGCCCATGTCGCCACCGGCTACCGCAAGGCCACGGCGATGTATGTCCCGCGCGAGATGGTCGTCGCCATCCCGGCGGCGGAGTGGCGGGCCGAGGGCTGGCGCCGGCTGCCGCAGCGCCGGATCGACCTGGAGGGCGAGGCCGAGCAGCCCTTCCGCCTGCAATGGGCCGGGCCGCCGGAGGCCCTGGCCGCCGCCCTCACGCCGTTCGGCTGGATCGAGCCGCCCGGCTGGACCGTCGCGACTGCCGTCCGGTTCCTCGACGATATGGCTGACGCCCGGACCCTACCGGTACCGCCGGTGCTGCAGGATGGGCGGATGCCGGTGCTGACCCTGATCCGGCCTGAGGCCGGCGGCGCCGGCCGCCAGGTGCTGCGACTCTGGCCCTCGGGCTTCGCGCTGGACGGCGGCGAGCCGATCCTGCTGGGCGCGCCCGGGGTCGAGATCATCCACCACCCGCTTGGCCTGGTCAGCGCCATCGACGCCGAGGACGAGGCGCCGCTGCCGGAGCTGTCCGAGCTGCGGTCGCTGCCGCAGGCGGCGGAACCGACGCCCGGGCTGGTCCTAGCGCAGCCCTGATCTGTCTGCGGCGGAGGGTAGCGGCAGCCATGCCTCCCCACCCCTGGACGGATGCTGCGGCGCACCGCATGATGCGGTCGCGATCCGTTCTCAAGGGTCGATTTCTTCAATCCAGGTGTAGCCATGAGCACGGCCCCGACGGACGAGCCGAAGACCCTGATCCTGACCGGCGCCAGCCGCGGCATCGGCCACGCCACGGTCAAGCGCTTCAGCGCCGCCGGCTGGCGGGTGATCACCGTCTCGCGCCAGGCCTTCTCCAAGGACTGCCCGTGGCATGCGGGGGAGGAGAACCACGTCCAGCTCGACCTCGCCGATCTGGACGGGATCGAGCAGGGCCTGTCCGCCCTGCGCATGCGGCTGCCGAACGGGCGGCTGGACGCGCTGGTCAACAATGCCGGCATCTCGCCGAAGCTGCCCGGCGGCAAGCGCATGGGCGTGCTGGACACCGACTACGCGACCTGGATGCACGTCTTCAACGTCAACCTGTTCGCGACCGCTCTTCTGGCCCGCGGGCTGTTCGAGCCGCTGCGGGCCGCGAAGGGGACGATCATCAACGTCACCTCGATCGCCGGCAGCCGCGTCCACCCCTTCGCCGGCCCGGCCTACGCCACCTCCAAGGCCGCGCTCGCGGCCCTGACCCGCGAGATGGCTCATGAGTTCGGGCCGCATGGCGTGCGGGTCAACGCGATCGCGCCGGGCGAGATCGACACCTCGATCCTGTCGCCGGGCACCGAGGCGATCATCGACAAGGAGATCCCGATGAAACGGCTGGGCCGGCCGGAGGAAGTCGCCGCGACGATCATGTTCCTCTGCACCGCCGGTTCGTCCTACATTACCGGCGCCGAGGTTCACATCAACGGCGGCCAGCATGTCTGAGCGTTAAGCCGCCGCCTCGGCGGAACGAAGAACAGGGAGTGCAGTCATGATCCGTTTCACCCGCCTCCTGCCCGCGGCAGTGCTGCTGGCGGCCGGCTTCGCCGCGCCCGCCATGGCCCGCGACCTGACCGTCGTGTCCTGGGGCGGCGCCTATCAGGACGCGCAGCGGGAGATCTATTTCGAACCGTTCAAGGCCACCGGCACCCCGATGCACGACGAGAGCTGGGACGGCGGCATCGGCGTGCTGCGCGCCAAGGTCGAGGGCGGCGATTCGAGCTGGGACGTGGTCCAGGTCGAGTCCGAGGAGCTGGCGTTGGGCTGCGAGGAGGGACTGTTCGAGCCGCTGAACTGGGACGCGATCGGCGGCCGCGACGCCTATCTGCCGGCGGCGGTGAGCGACTGCGGTGTCGGCACCATCGTCTACAACAACGTCCTGGCCTATGACGGCGCCAAGTTCAAGGACGGGCCGAAGAGCTGGGCGGATTTCTGGGACGTGCAGAAGTTCCCCGGCAAGCGGGCGATGCGCCAGGGACCGAAGATCAATCTCGAGATCGCGCTGATGGCCGACGGCGTCGCCCCGGCCGATGTCTACAAGGTGCTGGCGACGCCGGAGGGCGTGGACCGCGCCTTCCGCAAGCTGGACGAGCTGAAGCCGAACCTGATCTGGTGGACCGCCGGGGCGCAGCCGCCGCAGATGCTGGCCTCGGGCGAGGTGGCGATGACCACCGCCTACAACGGCCGCATCGCCGCCGCCAATGTCGCCGACAAGAAGGACTTCCGGGTCGTCTGGAACGGCAGCCTGTTCACCATCGACAGCTGGGTGATCCTGAAGGGCTCGCCCAATGTCGACGCCGCCACCAAGTTCCTGGCCTTCGTCGGCAAGCCGGAGAACCAGGCCAAGCTGCCGACCAAGATCGCCTATGGCGTGACCAACAAGGCGGCGACCGCGATGATCCCAGCGGAATACCTGCCCGGCCTGCCGACCAACCCGGAGAACATGTCCCAGGCGATTGAGCTGAACGCCGAGTTCTGGCTGGAGAACATCGACAGCCTGACCGAGCGCTTCAACACCTGGGCGGCGAAGTAACAGGGATGTCCTTGGAGCCTCGGGCCAGCCGCTCCTTCTACTCTCCCCCTCCCCTTGCGGGAGGGGGTAGGGGGAGGGGGTTCGGGCCGCAGGAGCACTCGGTCCTGTCAGGCCTGCTCCCTTCGATCGACAGCCCCCTCCCCCCGCCCCCCTCCCGCAAGGGGAGGGGGAGGATGGAAGAGCGGTGAGCGCGACCGCCTTCGCCCAGGACGGCACCGCGATCCGCCGGTCGCTGCGGCGGGCCGGGAGGCGACGGCGGATCGAGGCCTGGCTGCTGCTGGCGCCGCTGGTCGCCTTCCTGCTGCTGGTCTTCGTGGCGCCGATCGCCGGCATGCTGTGGCGCGCCGTCGACGACCGCGACCTGGCCCCAATCATGCCGCGCACCGTCGCCGCCCTGGCCGGCTGGCAGGGCGACGGGCTGCCGGGCGAGGAGGCCTTCGCCGCGCTGGCCGCCGACCTGGCGCAGGCGCGGGCGGACAAGACCCTGCCGACCGCCGCCCGGCGCCTGAACTACGACCGCAACGGCTACCGCACGGTCGTGACCAACACCGCGCGCAAGCTGCCCGACGCGCCGAAGGGCAGCTGGCGCGAGACGCTCGCGGCCCTCGACCCGGCCTGGGGCCAGACGGACATCTGGGGCGCGATCGCCCGCGCCGCCGGGCCGACCACCGACTTCTACCTGCTGGCGGCGCTGGATTTGCGCCGCGACGCCGCCGGGGTAATCGTCCCCTCCCCGCCCGACGAGGCGATCTACCGCAGCGTGTTCCTGCGCACCTTCCTGGTCGCCCTCTCGGTCACCGCGCTGTGCCTGGTCATCGGCTTCCCGGTCGCCTATCTGCTGGCGACCCGGCCGCCGCGCATTGCCAACCTGCTGATGATCCTGGTGCTGCTGCCGTTCTGGACCTCGCTGCTGGTCCGCACCACCGCCTGGGTGGTGCTGCTGCAGACCAACGGCACCGTCAACGAGATCCTGACCGGGCTCGGCCTCACCTCCGAGCCGCTGCAACTGGTCTACAACCGGGTCGGCGTGCTGATCGCCATGACCCATGTGCTGCTGCCCTACATGATCCTGCCGCTGTACAGCGTCATGCGCGCGATCCCGCCGGCGCATCTGCGCGCCGCCTATTCGCTCGGCGCCCGGCCGGTCGGCGCCTTCCTGCGGGTCTATCTGCCGCAGACGCTGCCAGGGATCGGCGCCGGGGGCCTGCTCGTCTTCATCCTGGCGCTCGGCTACTACATCACACCGGCCCTGGTCGGCGGGCCGGCGGACCAGATGATCAGCTGGTTCATCGCCTTCTACACCACCAGCACGGTCAACTGGGGCATGGCCTCGGCGCTCGGCCTGCTGCTGCTGGTCGCCACCCTCGTCCTCTACGCGGTCTATGCTCGGCTGGTGGGCGCCGACCGCATGCGGCTGGGCTGACGCCATGGGACGGCTGTTCGAGAGCCTGGCCTTCTGGCGCGCCCTGCTGTGGCTGGCGGGGAGCGCGGCCCTGCTGTTCCTGATCGCGCCGATCCTGGCGATCATGCCGCTGTCCTTCAACGGCGGATCGTTCCTGGTCTATCCGCTGGACGGCGTGTCGCTGCGCTGGTTCGCCGAGTTCTTCAACTCGGAACGCTGGATGGGGGCGCTGGCCAACAGCCTGATCGTCGGCGGCGCCACCACGGTGCTGGCGACGGCGCTGGGCATCCCGGCGGCGCTGGGGCTGAACCACGCCCCCTTGCGCTTCCGCGGCCTGCTGACCGGCCTTCTCCTCTCGCCGATGATCGTGCCGGTGGTGATCGTGGCGGTCGGGCTGTACTTCGCCTTCGCCGCGGTCGGGCTGACCAACAGCTATGCCGGGCTGATCCTGGCGCATACCGCGCTGGCGGCGCCCTTCGTCGTCATCACCGTCGGCGCCACGCTGCAGGGGCTGGACCGCAACCTGCCGCGCGCGGCCTCGAGCCTCGGCGCCCGGCCGACGACCGTGTTCTTCCGGGTGACGCTGCCGCTGATCCTGCCCGGCGTCATCTCCGGCGCGCTCTTCGCCTTCGTCACCTCCTTCGACGAGGTGGTGGTGGCGCTGCTGCTGGCGGGGCCGGGCCAGCGCACCCTGCCGCGCGAGATGTTCAACGGCATCCGCGAGAGCATCACCCCCACCATCACCGCCGCAGCCAGCGTGCTGATCGTGGTCTCGACCCTGATGCTGGTCGCGATCGAGGCGCTGCGCCGCCGCGGCGAGAGGCTGCGGGCGAGGCGCTAGGCTTAGACGCGCCTCAATTCACCGGCCCATCGCCGCCAAGATCCTCCATCGCCGGCTCCGCGACCGTCTGGCCGGTGGCGCGGTTGATCAGCACCGTGACCACCCACAGCCCGACGCCGATGGCGAGCAGAACGCCGGCGATCGCATATTGCTCGGGGTTGCGCCCGGTCCAGGGCCCGACCAGGAAGGCGCAGGCCACGGCGCCGACCACCGGCAGGAAGGTCGGGGTGCGGAAATGCTGGTGGTCGACCCGGTCGCGGCGCAGCACCAGCACGGCGATGTTGACCACGGTGAAGACGCAGAGCAGCAGCAGCGCCGTGGTGCCGCCCAGAGCCGGGATGCCGCCGACGAAGCCGATCAGGCCGAAGGCCAGGAGCGTGGTGAAGCCGATGGCCACGGCAGGGGTGCGCCGCACCGGATGGACCCGGCCCAGCACCCCGGGCAGCACGCGCTCCCGGCTCATGCCGTAGACCAGGCGGCTGGCCATCAGCATGTTGATCAGCGCGGTGTTGGCCACCGCGAACATGGTGATGAAGCCGAAGATCTCGACCGGGAAGCTCGGGGCGCCGGCCTGCACCACCTTGAGCAGCGGCGTCTCGCCCTCGCCCAGCTGCTCCGGCGGCACCAGGGTGATCGCCGAGATCGACACCAGCGTGTAGATCACGGCGGTGATGCACAGCCCGACCAGCAGCACCTTCGGGAAGATCCGGCTGGGGTTGCGGCATTCCTCCGCCATGTTGACCGAATCCTCGAAGCCGACCATGGCGAAGAAGGCCAGCGTGGTGGCCGCGATCACCGACCAGATGGCGCCGCGCTCGGCGGGGGCGAACTGGGTGACGCGGGAGACGTCGCCCTGCCCCAGCCCGATCGCCCACAGCCCGATGACGATGATGATCAGGAGGCCGGTCAGCTCGACCGTGGTCAGCACGACATTGGCCTTCACGCTTTCGCCGACGCCGCGGAAGTTGATCGCCGCGACCGCGGCCATGAAGGCCAGGCCGATGGCGGTGACGCCCTGGGTCGACAGCCCGAGCTCGAAGGCGTTCGACAGGTTGGCGGCGAAGGCGCGCGAGGCGGTGGAGGCGGAGGTGATGCCCGAGCACATCACCGCGAAGGCGACGAGAAAGGTGATGAAATGAATGCCAAAGGCCTTGTGCGTGTACAGCGCCGCGCCGGCGGCGCGCGGGTACTTCGTCACCAGCTCCAGATAGCTGAACGCCGTGACCAGGGCGACGGCGAAGGCCACCAGGAAGGGCAGCCAGACCACGCCGCCGACCTGTTTCGCCACCTGCCCGGTCAGGGCGTAAATGCCGGTGCCGAGAATGTCGCCGACGATGAACAGCAGGAGCAGCCAGGGCCCCATCACCCGGCGCAGGCTCGGCTCGGCCGCGGCTTCGGCGCTTGCGGTGTGGGTGTTCTTGGCGATGTCGACCATCGACTCCCCCTTTCCGATCGCGAACGGTCCTGCATGAAACATCATTTCCCGCCGGATGTCGCCCCGGGAAGCCGCCCAGGCGGCGCGCCGCCCTCCCCCTCACCCTCCCACTCGCTGTCGCGAATGGGCCCCTCCCTCTCCCCGAGGAGAGGGGAATGGGAGCCGCTGTTCCTTCACCTCTCCTCGGGGAGAGGTCGAAATCGCGTCAGCGATTTCGGGTGAGGGGGCGGCTCCGGCCCATCCACTTGTCCCGGCACCTATAGGTGCAGCCAGCGGCGGTCAGTCCTCGAAGCCGGTCGATTCCGCCAAGCTGCGCCACTGCTCCAGCTCTTTGGCGACGAAGGCGTTCTTGGCCTCGATCCGCTCGACCGTGTCGCGGCCGAGCGGCAGGCGCACCGGCGGCGCCTCGGCCGCGACCATGGTGCGCAGCGCCTGGGCCAGCTTCTTCGGGTCGCCGGGCTGCTGGTAGTTGTGCCCGGCCGCGAACTCCCGCATCCGCCCCACCGTCTCGGCATAGTCCGCGATCTCGGCCTGGGTCCGGATCAGCGAGCTGCCGTCCAGGAAGTTGGTGCGGAAGAAGCCGGGCTCGACCACCGTGGCGTGGATGCCGAGCGGCGCCAGCTCCGCCGCCAGGGCCTCGGTCAGCCCCTCGACCGCGAATTTGGTCGCGCCGTAGACGCCCCAGCCCGGATAGGCCTGGTAGCCGCCGACCGAGGAGATGTTGAGGATGTGGCCCGAGCGCTGGCGGCGCAGCTGCGGCAGCACCGCGCGGGTGACGTTCAGCAGGCCGAAGACGTTGGTGCCGAACAGCCGCTCGACCTCCCCGGCATCCGCCTCCTCGACCGCGCCGAGCAGGCCGTAGCCGGCATTGTTGACCAGGACGTCGATGCGGCCGAAGCGCTCGACCGCGGCCTGCGCCGCCGCCTGGGCCTGCGCCTCGTCGGTGACGTCGAGCGTCAGCGGCAGCAGGTTCGGATGGTCGCCGAAGCGCTCGGCCACGGCCTTGGCGTCCCGCGCGGCCGCCGCGACGGCGTCGCCGCCGTCCAGCACCGCCTGGGTGATCTCCGCGCCGATGCCGCGCGACGCGCCGGTGATGAACCAGACCTTCATGATGCCCTCCTTCAGACTGCCGGCCCGCCCTCGGGCCGTTGCGTTTCCGAATTTAAGGGCTGGGCGATTGCACAATAATCCCATCAATATTCCATTGGTCATTGAGAAAAGGTCATCAATTCATGGCGCGGATCGACTTCCCCGGCCTCTCCGCCTTCGTCGCCGTGGCGACCCATCGCAGCTTCCGGCGCGCTGCGGCGGAGCTGGGCGTGTCGCCCTCGGCCGTCAGCCATCTGCTGCGCGACCTGGAGGAGCGGCTGGGCGTGCGCCTGCTGAACCGTACCACCCGCAGCGTCGCGCCGTCCGATGCGGGCGCGCGGCTGCTGCAGCGGCTGCAGCCGATGTTCCGCGACCTCGGCGACGCGCTGGAGGAGGTGAACCAATTCCGCGACCGGCCGGCCGGCACGCTGCGCATCAACGCGCCGCATCAGGGGGCCCGGCAGGTGCTGGCGCCGATCATGGCGCGCTTCGTGCGGACCTATCCGCAGATGCGGCTGGAGATCGTCAACGACGACGACTTGGTCGACATCGTCGCCGGCGGCTTCGACGCCGGGCTGCGCTTCGGCGAGAGCCTGGAGCAGGACATGATCGCCGTCCGCTTCGGACCGAGGCAGCGCTGGGCCGTGATCGCCGCGCCGGGCTATCTCGACGGACGGGGCCGGCCCCGCACCCCGCATGAGCTGAAGGGTCATGCCTGCATCCGCTACCGCTTCCACAGCGGCGCCTTTCTCCGCTGGGAGTTCGAGAAGGACGGCGAGGCGCTGGAGGTCGAGGTCGACGGGCCGCTGACGCTGGGCGACCAGGAGCTGATGCTGCGGGCCGCGCTGGACGGCGCCGGCATCGCCTGCGTGTTCGAGGCGGTCGCGGCGCCTGCCCTCGCCGACGGGCGGCTGGTCCGCCTACTGGAGGACTGGTGCCCGGACTTCCCGGGCTTCTTCCTCTACTACCCCAGCCGGCGGCAACTGCCGCTGGGCCTGCGCGCCTTCATCGACATTGCGCGCGAGGAATGGCCGGAGACATAGGCCTCGGAAAAAAGGCCCGGACAGAAGCCCGGGCCTGTTTCTGACTTGCCTGCAGGCGTGTCACGCCGCGGTGGCGCGCAGCATCCAGGCGGCCTTGTCGTGATAGGAGATGCGCTGGGTCAGCAGGTCGACGGTCGAGTCGTCGCCCGCCTTCTCGCCGACCGCCAGCGCCGCCTTGGCCTGGTCCGACAACAGCTCGTGGCTCTTGGCGAGGTCCTTGACCATGGCGATGCCGTCGATCCCCTCCTTGGGCGGCGACACCTTGGTCATCTTGGAGAAGGCCTCGAAGCTGCCGGGTGCGTGCTCGCCGAGGGCGCGGATCCGCTCGGCCACCTCGTCCACCGCCTCGAACAGCGCCTTGTACTGCTCCTCGAACATGCCGTGCAGCGAATGGAATTGCGGCCCTTCGACGTTCCAGTGGTAGTTCTGGGTCTTGATCTGGAGGGCGTAGGTATCGGCCAGCACCTGCTTCAGCGCGTCCACGACCGGCGTATTGGAGGCCTTGCTCATCACCCTTCTCCTCGTTTTGGGAGGCGATCCGTCCCGGCTCGGGGATCGGCGCCACGGATCATAGAATGAGGCCGGCCGCGGCAACTTCCAATCGATCCATCGGATCGCCCCCATCGACCCTGCTTATCGGAAAACGCAGGACAGCGGGCGCCATTCCTCAGGCCCAGTCGCGCCAGCGCGCGGCGATGCGGTTGCCGACCGACAGGCGCAGGTCCTGGATGCCGGTGTCGATCTCGCGGCTGGGATGCACCCGGTTGGTCAAGAGCGTCCAGGCGATGCCGCGGTCGAGATCGATCCACAGGCCGGTGCCGGTGAAGCCGAGATGGCCGATGGTGCGCGGCGCGCACAGGCTGCCGCCCCGCCAGCCGGGATGGCGCCGCTCCCACCCCAGCGCCCGGCCCGGCGTCTGCTGCGGCGCGCACAGCTCGACCATCGCCGCGGGGCTCAACAGACGGCCGCGCAGCAGCTCCAGCCCGAAATCGAGCACGCCGCGCACCGTGCCGAACAGCCCGGCATGGCCGGCGGCGCCGCCCAGCGACCAGGCGTTCTCGTCATGCACCTCGCCGCGCAGCAGGCGGTTGCGGACTGCGCACACCTCGGTCGCCGCGGACTGCGCCGGCGGCGGCGCGAAGGACAGGCCGGTGCCGACCGGCAGCTGCCCGAAGGCCACGCCGCGCCAGCGCTCGACCACGAAGCCGAGCAGCATGTAGTTGATGTCGGAATAGACCGGCTCGGCCTTCACCGGCCAGTGCTTGCGGATCACCGCGGTGCGGCGCTGTTCCGCCGGGCCGGGCCAGAGATAGATCCGCTCCTGCGCCGGCAGGCCGCTGGAGTGGTCGAGCAGCCGGCGCAGCGGGATCGCCCCGTGCAGCGGCGCCGCATCCGGCAGGTGCTTGGACAGCGGGTCGTCGAGGTCGAGCACCCCCTCCTCCACCAGCCGCAGGATCTCGGTCACCGTGACGATGACCTTGGTCAGGCTGGCGAGGTCGAACCAGGTGTCGCGCTGCAGCGCCTCCGGCTTCGGCAGGGTGGTGGCGACGCCGCCCCAGCGGATGGCGCGCTGGCCATCGGCGGTGGCGATGCCCAGCGCCGCACCCGGAATCCGGCCTTCCTCCAGGGCCAGGGCCACGGGAGCGAAAGCATGGTCGGCGAGGGTCTCGAGGCTCATGGACGCGGCTCGTCGGGACAGACGGCGCCGTTAGAGCACGGCCGCGGCGGACGCCGCAAGGCCAGGGCGGGTTGGATGCCGGTCGGTCGCATGCTAGACCGGCCGGAAACGCCCACGAACAACGGTCGCCATCATGCCCCGCACCGCCGCCCGCGCCCTGGTCGACACCCTGCGCCTGAACGGCGTCGACACCATCTTCTGCGTGCCGGGCGAGAGCTATCTGGCCGTGCTCGACGCGCTGCACGACGTGCCGGAGATCAAGCTGGTGGTCTGCCGCCAGGAAGGCGGCGCCGCCTACATGGCTGACGCCTATGCCAAGGCCACCGGCAAGCCCGGCATCTGCTTCGTCACCCGCGGCCCCGGCATCACCAACGCCTCGGTCGGCATCCATGTGGCGCAGCAGGATTCGTCGCCGGTGATCGTGTTCATGGGCCAGGTCGGCCGCGACATGTTCGAGCGCGAGGCGTTCCAGGAGGTCGACGTCCGCAAGGTCTTCGGCTCGATGACCAAATGGGCGGCGCAGATCGACGACCCCGACCGGGTGCCGGAATTCGTCTCCCGCGCCTTTTACACCGCCACCTCCGGCCGGCCCGGCCCGGTGGTGCTGGCGCTGCCGGAGGACATGCTGGTCGAGGAGACCGGGGCGCCGGACGTCCGCCCTGCCGCCCCGGTCGAGACCGGCATCGGCGCCGAGACGCTGGCCCGGCTGCGCGACCTGCTGGCCGAGGCCAGGCGGCCGCTGCTGCTGATCGGCGGCGGCGGGTGGAGCGCCCAGGCCCGCGCCGATATCCAGGCCTTCGCCGAGGCCTGGGAGGTGCCGCTCTGCGTCTCCTTCCGCTGCCAGGACTATGTCGACAACGACCACGGCCACTATGTCGGCGATGTCGGCATCGGCCCGAACCCGAAGCTGGCCGAGCGGGTGAGGACCACCGACCTCCTGATCGTGCTGGGCGCCCGGCTGGGCGAGATGACCACCAGCGGCTACACCCTGCTCGACGTGCCGGTGCCGGCGCAGCGCCTGGTCCACATCCATGCCGGGGCGGAGGAGCTGGGCCGGGTGTACCAGCCGGAACTGGCGATCAATGCCGGCTCCGCCGCTGTCGCCAAGGCGCTCCGCACCCTGGCCCCGGCCGGCGACCTGCCGGCGCGGCGGGAGTGGGTGCGCGCCGCCCGCGCCGATTACGAGGCCTGGCAGCAGCCGGTGGTCTCGCCCGGCGCGGTGCAGATGTCGGAGATCGTGCGCTGGCTGGTCGGCCGGCTGCCGGCCGACGCGGTGATCTGCAACGGCGCCGGCAATTACGCCACCTGGTTCCACCGCTTCTACCGCTATCGCGGCTGGCGCAGCCAGCTGGCGCCGACCAACGGATCGATGGGCTACGGCGTGCCGGCGGCGGTCGCCGCCAAGCTGGCGAACCCGGAGCGGGTGGTGATCGCCGCCGCCGGCGACGGCTGCTTCCTGATGAACGGGCAGGAGCTGGCGACCGCGGTGCAGTACGGCGCCGCCGTGGTGTTCCTGGTGATCGACAACGGCATGTACGGCACCATCCGCATGCATCAGGAGCGGGAATACCCGGCCCGGATCAGCGGCACCGGGCTGCAGAACCCGGACTTCGCCCGGCTGGCCGAGGCCTATGGCGCCCATGCCGAGACGGTGGAGCGGACCGAGGATTTCGCGCCGGCCTTCGAGCGGGCGGTCGCTTCCGGGCAGCCGGCCCTGATCTGGATCAAGCTGGACCCCGAGGCGATCACGCCGCGCGCCAGCCTGAGCGAGATCCGCGCCGCGGCGCAGCAGAAGGGTTAAGCGCTACGCCCAGCCGGCCATCAGCATCAGGGACCCGGCGCCGGCGCTGACGCCGAGCAGCACGTTGCGCCGGAACAGCAGGAACACGGCGACGCCCAGCGCGGTGGCGCCGGCCCGCTCCGCCATCGAGGTCGTGGCCAGAGGGCCGGCCGGCAGCAGGATCATGCGCGCGATCAGCCCGGCCAGGATGGCATAGGCGACGCAGCCGACCCAGTCGAGCAGCGCCCCGCCCTCGCGCACCCGGCCGGCGAGATAGACGCCGAGGGCCCGCCAGACATAGGTGGCGAGCGCGGCGCCGAGCAGCATCAGCCAGGGTAGCGCCGTCTCAACCATGGCGGCGGCGCCAGGCGCGATCGGCGAAAAAGGCGGCCGAGCCGGCGATCAGCCCCGTGGCCAGCAGCCCCCATTCCGGGTCGAGCTGGTACAGGAGCGGCCCCAGCGCCGCGCCCAGCACCATGGCGCCGAGCCACGCCCGGTTCCGGAGATCGGCGGTCAGCACCAGGATGAAGTACAGCGGGTTGAGGAAGACGAGGCCGAGCGAGACCGAGGCTGGAACCGCCGTCACCAGGTGATAGCCGACCGCGGTCCAGGCGACGCAGGACGCCCACAAGGCCCCGGCGAAGCCGACGAAGTACGGCAGCCTCTGCTCCGGCGGCAAGGTGGGACAGACCCGCATCCCCTGCACCCAGCCGGTGATGGCGACGAGATGGGCCGTCGCATAATCCCACCAGCGCGGCCGCCCGGGCACCCGCAAGCCGGGCAGCAGCACCAGGGTCATCGGCAGCAGCCGGACATTGACCAGCGCCACCGCCGCAATCATGGCCAGGAGGGAAGCGCCGACGGCATAGGCCTCGACCAGCACCATCTGGCCGGGCAGCGCCCAGCCGGTCAGGGTCGAGAGCAGCCCGACCGAGAGATCGAGCCCGCTGGCACGCACCAGCGAGCCGAAACCGACATAGGAGGCGCCGAGCACCAGCAGCGGCGCGCCCAGGATGTCCCGAGCCCCGCCGCGAAAGGCGGCGCGCGGCGAGGCGTCGGCGCGAGTCCGGTCGAGCATGGGACTCGCTTTTAGGACGGCGATCGCACCTGCCGGCATGCCGATCCGGCATGGAGGATCTGCGGCGCCGCGCCCGACCGCCTAGCTGAGCTCCGGCAGCTTGAGGAAAGCGTCCACGGCCCGGCTGCGATAGTGCTCCGGGTGCCGCAACACGCGGAAGCGGCGGGCCGGAAACGGCGGGTCGAGCCGGCGCAGCGTGCCGAAGCGCAGCCCCGATTCCACCGCCAGGCTGGATAGCACCCCGGCCCCCGCCCCGGCCTCGATCGCCGCCCGCACCGCCTCGTTGCTGGCCAGCTCGAGCGCCACCGGCAGCGCCGTGGGGTCGACGCCGAGGCGTTCGAGCGCCGATTCGAACACCTGGCGGGTGCCGGAGCCGCGCTCGCGCAGCACCCAGGCGCTGTCGGCGAAGCGGGCCGGCGCGATCGTCTTCTCCCCGGCCCAGGGATGGCCGGTCCCGACCACCAGCACCAGCCGGTCGCCCGGCACGCTGGAATGCTCGAATCCGGCCAGGTCGAGATCACCCTCGACGAAGCCGAGATCGGCGCGGCCCTCGCGCACCGCTTCCGCCACCTGGGCGGTGTTGCCGATGGTGAGGTCGAGGCGCAGCCCGGGATGCGCCATCCGGAACCGGTGCATCAGGGGCGGCAGCCAGTAGTTGCCGATGGTCTGGCTGGCATGCAGCGCCAGGACGCCGCGGCGCAACCCGGACAGGTCGTCGAGCGCGCGCTCGGCCAGGGCGGCGCGGGCCAGCACCGACCGCGCCTCCGGCAGGAAGGCGGCACCGGCGTCGGTCAGGGCGATGCCGCGGCCGACGCGGTGGAACAGCTTGGTGGCGTGGCGCGCCTCCAGCGCCTGGATCGCGGCGCTGGCGGCGGACTGGGTCAGGTTCAGCGCCTGCGCCGCACGGGTGACGTGCAGATGCTCGGCGACGGCGACGAAGATCCGGAGCTGCTCCAGGGTCATGCGCCGACCCTAGCGCAGCCGAGCGGACGATCAGAAGAACAGCTTGATCAGGTCGAGGCCGGCGGTGCGACACGGGCCGCGGCGGCGGTGACGGGAAGGCCGGGCCGAATCTCGAGGGCGGCGCGAATCGGAGACCGACGCCGGGGAGTGGCGGCGAGTGCCGTAGCCCCGGCCGGGGACCCTCGGGTCGCCCAACCGATCGATCAGTCGACTTATTCCGATCGAATCGATAGGCGTCGCCGATCGTACGGCCACATATCTCGTGCTTAAGGCGAGTTGGCCGAAAAGCCGCATCGCCTTTCCGGCGAACAGGGCATACCCTGTTACGACTGATCCGACGATCCAGTCCGATGGCAGGCCAAGCCAAGATCCCGATCAACGGGGCAACGGGCCGACAGAAAATTCAAAGCAGTAGTATTATCGCCCAGTTTCAGCCCTATATTGATATCCAGAGCGAGCGGTGGAGAAGGGGTAGTGCCAGATATTACACCTCACCGGATCCCGAACTGCCCAGGCCCTGTTGGGTCTGTGGGCAGGGGCGGTGAGGCTGCACCTCGTCGGCCACCTGATTCTCGCCGCAGACCCCGGCACATCATGAGCCGAGGCGGACGCCCAGAAACTGCAGACGGTGAGTTTCGATCCTCGAACCTCTAGGCGGGTGGCAATGGCATCGACCGACGACCTCTTCACCAGCTATGCGAAGTCCTACGAGGCCCGCCGTGCGGCGGAGATGTCGCTCGAAGAGTACCTGAAGGGCTGTCGCAGCGACCCGATGATGTATGCGAGCGCGCCGGAACGGCTGCTCGCCGCCATCGGCGAGCCGGAGATCCTGGACACGGCCCGCGACCCCAGGCTCGGCCGGATCTTCATGAACCGGACCATCCGGATCTACCCGGCCTTCTCGGAATTCTACGGCATGGAGGAGACGATCGAGCGGATCGTCAGCTTCCTGCTGCACGCGGCCCAGGGGCTGGAGGAGCGCAAGCAGATCCTCTACCTGCTCGGCCCGGTCGGCGGCGGCAAGTCCTCGCTGGCCGAACGGCTGAAGGCGCTGATGGAGGTGAACCCGATCTACGTGCTGAAGGCGGGCGACCAGATCAGCCCGATCTTCGAGAGCCCGCTCGGCCTGTTCAACCCCGACCAGATGAGCGCCGAGATCGAGGACCGCTACGGCATTCCCCGCCGGCGCCTGACCGGCTTGGTCAGCCCCTGGTGCCTGAAGCGGCTGGACGAGTTCGGCGGCGACATCTCGCGCTTCAAGGTGGTGCGGCTGCAGCCGTCGCGGCTGCGCCAGATCGCCGTCGCCAAGACCGAGCCGGGCGACGAGAACAACCAGGACATCTCCTCGCTGGTCGGCAAGGTCGACATCCGCAGCCTGGAGATGCTGCCGCAGCACGATCCGGACGCCTACAGCTATTCCGGCGGCCTGAACCGGGCCAACCAGGGCCTGCTCGAATTCGTCGAGATGTTCAAGGCGCCGATCAAGATGCTGCATCCGCTGCTGACGGCGACCCAGGAGGGCAACTATGTCGGCACCGAGAACATCGGCGGTCTGCCCTTCACCGGCATCATCATGGCGCATTCCAACGAGGCCGAGTGGCAGGGCTTCAAGAACAACAAGAACAACGAGGCCTTCATCGACCGGATCTATGTGATCAAGGTGCCCTACTGCCTGCGGGTGACCGAGGAGCAGAAGATCTACGACAAGCTGATCCGCGGCTCGAAGCTGTCGGATGCGCCTTGCGCCCCCGGCACGCTGGAGATGCTGGCCCGCTTCTCAGTGCTGTCGCGGCTGCGCGAGCACGAGAACTCCAACCTCTACTCCAAGATGCGGGTCTATGACGGCGAGAGCCTGCGTGAGGTCGATCCCCGCGCGCGCAGCCTGCAGGAGTACAAGGACGCCGCCGGGGTCGACGAGGGCATGGACGGGATCTCGACCCGCTTCGCCTTCAAGGCGCTGGCCGCGACCTTCAACCACGACACCAACGAGGTCGCCGCCGACCCGGTCCATCTGATGTATGTGGTCGAGCAGATGGTGCGGCGCGAACAGCTGCCGCCGGAGACGGAGAAGCGCTATCTCGAGTTCCTGAAGGCCGATCTGGCGCCGCGCTATGCCGAGTTCATTGGTCACGAGATCCAGAAGGCCTATCTGGAATCGTATCACGACTATGGCCAGAACCTGTTCGACCGCTATGTCGACTATGCCGACGCCTGGATCGAGGACCAGGACTTCAAGGACCCGGACACCGGCCAGCTGCTCAACCGCGACCTGCTGAACCAGGAGCTGACCAAGATCGAGAAGCCGGCCGGCATCGCCAACCCGAAGGACTTCCGCAACGAGGTGGTCAAGTTCGCGCTGCGGTCCCGCGCCGCGAACGAGGGCCGCAACCCGAGCTGGACCAGCTATGAGAAGATCCGCGACGTGATCGAGCGGCGGATGTTCAGCCAGGTCGAGGAGCTGCTGCCGGTGATCAGCTTCGGCTCCAAGAAGGATGGCGAGACCGAGAAGAAGCACGAGGAGTTCGTTCAGCGCATGGTCGCCCGCGGCTACACCGAGCGGCAGGTCCGGCGCCTGGTCGAATGGTACATGCGGGTGAAGCAAGCAGGTTGAGAGGCCTTTTCGGACATGCGCTGGCGTGAGTCGACTGGCGGTGGTTTCGAGAACCGGAGCGCAGCGGACATGGAGGTCCGTGAGCGCCGGGAGCGGAGAAACCGCCGTCGGGCGGCCACGCCAGTCGCGTTTCCAGGAGGCCCTTGAGGACGGAGGTCGGAAGCGACGCAACGATGTCCATGCACATCATCGACCGGCGGCTCAATCCGGGCGGCAAGAGCCTCGTCAACCGCCAGCGCTTCCTGCGCCGGGCCAAGGCCCTGGTGCAGCGGGCGGTCCGGGACAGTTCGCGTGAGCGCAGCATCAAGGATCTCGAGCAGGGCGGTGAGGTGTCGATCCCGGTCACCGGGGTGAACGAGCCCCGGCTGCACCGCTCGGTCTCCGGCGGCGTCCGCGACCATGTGCTGCCGGGCAACAAGGAGTTCGTCGAGGGCGACACCATCCCGCGGCCGAAGCGCGGCGGCGGGGGCGGCGGCACCGAAGGCGCGCCCGACGGCGACGGCCAGGACGAGTTCCGCTTCGTGCTGTCACAGGAAGAGTATCTCGAGCTGTTCCTCGACGACCTGGAGCTGCCCGACCTGGCCAAGCGCAAGCTGGTCGCGGCCGAGAGCGTGGGCTGGCGGCGGGCGGGCTATTCCACCAGCGGCCCGCCGGCGAGCCTGGCGGTGACCCGCACCATGCAGAAGGCGATGTCGCGCCGGATCGCGCTGCGCCGCCCAAAATCCGGCGAGATCAAGGATGTCGAGGCCGAGATCGCGGCGCTGGAGGGCGACGAGGAGGCCGATCAGGACCGGATCGACCAGCTGCAGGAACGGCTGGACCACCTGCTGACGCGCAGCCGGCGCATCCCCTATATCGACCCGGTCGACCTGCGCTACCGCCGGCTGGAGGCGACGCCGAAGCCGGTGGCCCAGGCGGTGATGTTCTGCCTGATGGACGTCTCCGGCTCGATGACCGAGCACATGAAGGATCTGGCGAAGCGCTTCTTCGCGCTGCTGCACCTGTTCCTGAAGCGCCGCTACAAGCATGTCGAGATCGTCTTCATCCGCCACACCCACATGGCTGAGGAGGTGGATGAGGAGACGTTCTTCTATTCGACCGAGAGCGGCGGCACGGTCGTCTCCACCGCGCTGGAGATGATGGCGTCGATCGTCGCCCAGCGCTACCGGCCGGAGGACTGGAACATCTACGCGGCCCAGGCCTCGGACGGCGACAACCTGTCGAGCGACAGCGCCAAATCCGCGGCCCTGCTGAGCGACGAGATCCTGCCGCTGTGCCAGTACTTCGCCTATCTCGAGGTCGGGCGCGACGAGGACCCGATGTCCTCCGGCGTGGTGCCGCGGCAGACCGACCTGTGGCAGACCTATGATCGGGTGCGGAAAGCCGATGCCCCCTTCGCGATGCGCAAGGTCTGGCACCGCCGCGACATCTATCCGGTGTTCCGCGAGCTGTTCCAGCGTCGGGATGTCGGCGTGGGGGCCGAATGATGGCGGATGACGCGCTGCTTTTTCCCGGCACCGACTGGGATTTCGGCACGATCCAGCGGATCTATGACCGGGTCGAGCAGGTGGCCACCCAGGAGCTGAAGCTCGATACCTATCCCAACCAGATCGAGGTGATCACCGCCGAGCAGATGCTCGACGCCTATTCCTCGATCGGCATGCCGCTGTTCTACAAGCACTGGTCCTTCGGCAAGCAGTTCGCCCAGAACGAGGTGCTGTACCGCAAGGGGCTGCGCGGCCTGGCCTATGAGCTGGTGATCAATTCCAGCCCCTGCATCAGCTACATCATGGAGGAGAACACCGCGACACTGCAGACGCTGGTGATCGCCCATGCCGCCTTCGGCCACAACACCTTCTTCAAGACCAACTACCTGTTCAAGCAGTGGACCGACGCCGAGGGCATCCTCGACTATCTCGAATTCGCCAAGGGCTATATCGCGCAATGCGAGGAGCGCTACGGCCAGATGGCGGTCGAGCAGTTGCTGGACGCCGCCCATGCGCTGATGAGCCACGGCGTCCACCGCTACCCGCGGCCGCGCCGGCCCGACCTGAGGACCGAGGAACAGCGGGCGAAGGAGCGTCAGGCCTATCAGGAGCAGGTGTTCAACGACCTGTGGCGGACCCTGCCCAACGCCCCGGCCCGCTCCGCCGGGCCGACGCTGAGCGAGGAGCGCCGCCGCGCCCTGCTGGAGCTGCCGCAGGAGAACATCCTCTACTTCCTCGAGAAGACGGCGCCGCGGCTGCAGCCCTGGCAGCGCGAGATCCTGCGTATCGTCCGGCTGGTGGCGCAGTACTTCTATCCGCAGTCGCAGACCAAGGTGATGAACGAGGGCTGCGCCTGCTGGGTGCACTACAAGATCATGACCGCACTGCATGAGCAGGGCGCCATGAACGACGGCGCCTTCCTGGAGTTCCTGCAGTCGCACACCAATGTCGTGTACCAGCCGGAGTTCAACGAGCCGCACTACAACGGCATCAACCCCTACGCCCTCGGCCTCGGCATGATGCAGGACATCGAGCGGATCTGCACCGAGCCGACCGACGAGGACCGCGAGTGGTTCCCGGACATCGCCGGACGCGGCGACGCCACCGCTGTGCTGCAGGACGTCTGGGCGAACTATCGCGACGAGAGCTTCGTCTCCCAGTTCCTCAGCCCGCGGCTGATCCGGCAGTGGCGGATGTTCCACCTGCTGGATGATTCCGGCCAGCCGGAGCTGCGGGTGGACGCGATCCACGACGAGAGCGGCTACCGCCGGATCCGCCGGGTGCTGGCCCGGCAATACGATGTGGCCTGGATTGACCCGGACATCCAGGTGATCGATGTCGACCTCGCCGGCGACCGCCGCCTGATCCTGCACCACAGCGTGGTCAACGGCATCCTGCTGGCCGAGAACGACACGAGGCAGGTGCTGCAGCACCTGGCCGACCTCTGGGGCTACGACGTGCTGCTGAAGGAGATCGACCCGGCCAGCAACGCCGTGCTGAAGGAGCATTCCGCCAGCGCCCGGTCGACGTTCTTCTGAGGCTGGACGGCCCTACCCCGCCTCCCCCGCCGGCTTGGCGCGGTCCAGCGCGTGCTGGGCCACGGCCGAGGCCGCCCCTCCCCCGCCGCCGGCCACGGTCACGGTCGGGAAGGCGAAGGAGATGCCGTTGGCGTCGAAGGCCTTCTTGATCATGGCCAGGGCCTTGCGCCGGATCACGAACTGCTCGCCCGGCTTGGTCATCATCTTCAGCCGGATCTGGATGGCGAAGTCGCCGAACTGCTCGACGCCCTGCATCTTCAGCGATCGCCAGCGCCACGGCCCAGAGCGCCAGCCGCGCCTCCGCCGCCGCGAAGGCGCCGGCGATCCAGAACATGGCGGAGAGCACGAGCCAGGCGGTGATGCGCTGAAAATTGCGGAAATTGCCAGGGCTGTGCCCGCGCAGCGCCGCCACCATGAACAGGCTGCGCCCGACCTGCATGGCGACATAAGCCCCGGCGAAGCCCAGCCCCCTCTCGGCGAAGGCCTCGGGCAGCGAGGTCGACAGCACCAGCCCAGCCAGCATCAGCGCCAGCAGCAGCAGGCGCACCGGGGTGCGGTCCGGGTCGAGCCAGTTGGTGACCCAGGAAGTGTAGATCCACACCCACCAGACGGCCAGGAACAGCAGGGCCGTGTGCACCGCCCCGAGCAGGGTGAAGTCCTTCAGCAGCCCGTGCGACAGCTGAGTGACGGCGAAGACGAAGACGAGATCGAAGAACAGCTCGACGAAGGTGACCTTGCCGTGCTCATGCGCCTTGCGCAGACGGAGCAGGCTGCGAGACCCGGCTTGCGTCATGTGAAGGCTCCTCCGAATCCGATGACCCCCAATCCTATGTCCGCCCCTGCATCCGTGCGAGATGCCGCGCGGCGGCGGCCTCCAGCACCAGCGACGCCATGCGGTCGTCGGCGAAGGGCATCGGCAGGGCCAGGGGCCGGGTCAGCTCGTTCGGGTCGGCCAGGAACCGCCCCTCGCGGAACAGCCAGAGGAGGATGGGCGCCAACGCCCATCCGCCAGTGGCATCCGCGAGGGGCTCGACCATCGCCCGGTCCCGCTAGCGGGTGGTGTAGCCGCCATTGGCGAACAGGGTCTGGCCGGTGATCCAGCCGCCCTCGGTGGCGAGGAAGCGGACGATCGGCACGATCTGCTCGATCCTGGTCAGGCCGCCGAGGGCCGAGGCCGTGGTGTGATAGGCCACGGAATCGGGTGTCTCCGCCGGATAGAAGAACGGCGTGTCCATCGGACCGGGACCGATGTTGTTGACCGAGATGCCGCGGGGCCCGAACTCCTTGGCCGCCGCCCGGGTGAAATGCTCGACCGGCGCCTTGGCCCCGGCATAGGTCGAGTAGAGGCCGGTGAAGGCGGCCAGCAGCGAGGTGACGATGGTGATGATCCGGCCGCCATCCTCCAACGTCCGGCCGGCCTCTCGAATGAAGAAATAGGCGGCCTTGGCGTTGACGGCGAACATCTCGTCATACTCCGCCTCGGTGGTCTCGACGAAGGGCTTCTTCAGCACCTTGCCGGCGGTGTTGACGGCGATGTCGACCCGGCCGAAGCGCGACTTCGCCTCGGCAAAAAGACGCTCGACCTCGGCCACCTTGGTCAGGTCGCCCTGCAGGGCGAAGGCGTCGCTGCCCGCCGCCTTGACCGCCGCAACGGTCTCGTCCGCCGCGCCCCGGGTGGCGTCGCTGTTGAAATTGATGAAGATCCTCGCGCCCGCGCCGGCGAGGTCGCGGCTGATCAGGCCGCCGAGATTCTTGGCGCCGCCGCCGATGACGACGACCTTGTCCTTGAGGGGCTGGTTGGTCATGGCATGCTCCTGCGATCCAGGCCGGCGCTTCGCCGGCTGACCGCAGGATCTTGCCACAGCCATCTGACCACCGCCTTCAAGCGGCATGTCGGGCTGACGCCGCGGGATTTCCGTCGGCGCTGGCGCGAGGACGTTTGACCGCGGGGGCCTGACCGCGCCGATCAGCGGATGCGTTCGAGCTCCATGACGTCGAACTGGGACTCGAAACGAGGCGACGGGAATTCGAGCCGCAGCCGGTCACGCCCGACCCGGACCAGATAGCCGACCTGGTCGCGCTCCGGGTCGCTGCCATAGGCTTTGGGCTTGCCTTCAGTGCCATAGTACAGCGCGCCGAGATAGGTCAGTCGCTCGGCATTCGAGTCGTCATAGAAGATGCCGCTGGTGCGCTGCGAGCCGGAGACCTTGTCGAGCCGCAGCCCGGTCGCGTCGTCGGTGATCCGGCAGCGGAACCAGCCATAGACGACGAGAGACAGGTTGCCGCCCAGCTTCGCCACCCGGCAGCGCCAGTCGCCGGCGAGGTCGCCGGCGCCGCGGATCGTCTCCGACCGGCCGGACAGGATCGCGTCGAGCGCGGCGAGCGCGGCCTTGTCCTCGCTCTCGCGGGCGGCGCCGATCGCCTCGCCGCGCACGGAATCGAAGGTCTCGAGCCGCTGCCGGTCGGCAGCCGTGATCTTGGCGTCGAAGCTGCCGTCGGCCCAGGCGGGGCTGGTGCCGGCCAGGACCAGAGCCAGCGGAAGCCATGCGCGACGTGCCATTCCCCCCTCCCCTTCCGCGCGGCCGCTCAGCCGGCGTCGATGCGGTCGATGAACCAGCGGCAGATCCGCCGCCACAGATCGTCCTTGGCGACCATATCCTCGCAGCCATGGTCGAGATTGGGGTTGTCGTTGATCTCGATCACGAACACGCCCTTCTCGGTCTGCTTCAGGTCGACGCCGTAGAGCCCGTCGCCGATCAGCTTGGCCGCGCGCACCGCCACGTCCAGCACCTCGGGCGGCACCTCGTCGAGCGGGAAGGTCTTGAAGTTGCCCCAGCCGACCTTGCCGTCGGCGGAATGGCGCACGATCTGCCAGTGCTTCTTCGCCATCATGTACTGGCAGACGAACAGCGGCTCACCGTCCAGCACGCCGACCCGCCAGTCATGGTCGGTCGGCATGAACTCCTGCGCCAGGATGACGTCGGAATCGTCCAGGAGCTGCTCGGCCATCTGCTCCAGCTCGCGCCGGTCATTGGCCTTGAACACGCCGCGGCTGAAGGACCCGTCCGGGATCTTCAGCACCATCGGATAGGCGAACTCCTCCTCCAGCCGCTCGATGTTCTTCAGGCTGTCGACCACCACGGTCTTCGGCGTCGGGATCTTGTTCGCGGTCAGCAGCTCGTAGAGATAGACCTTGTTGGTGCAGCGCAGGATCGAGGTGGAATCGTCGATCACCGGCATGCCTTCCTGCTCCGCCCTGCGGGCGAAGCGGAAGGTGTGGTTGTCGATCGCGGTGGTCTCGCGAATGAACAGCGCGTCGTATTCGGCCAGGCGCAGCAGATCCTTCTTCTCGATGACCTCGACCTCCATATCCATGGTCTCGGCCACGCGGGCGAGCTTCAGGATCGAGCGGTGGGTCGAGGGCGCGAACTCCTCCTTCGGGTTGAACAGCACGGCGAGGGTGTATTTCGCCGGCTTGTTCTCCTTCGGGTTGCGCCAGCTCTGGCGCGTGTAGAGGTCGAGCGTGTCGTAGAAAAAGGCCTCGGTCTCGCCCTCGATGTCGGCGATCGACAGCTCGCCGATCGAGGCGATGCGGAAGCGGTCGGTGAAGCGGACCTTGACCTCGAGGATCGGGGCGCGGAACCAGTCGAACACCCGGCGGCCGAAATCCTGGAACCGGTCGTCATCGGCGCGGCCGAAGCAGATGATCAGCTTGAACGGGCCGCCCGGCGGCGGCGACAGGCGCTTGATCCGGCGGTTGAGGTCGTCCTCCAGATCCGGCAGCGCGATCTTATAGAGCGTCTTCTGGCCGAGATCGAGGATGGTCTCGACCATCGGGATGACCCGGTGGGCGCGGGCCTCGGCCAGCAGCGAGACGTAGTAGCCCCGGGTCATGTAGGCGGTGGAGCGCGACAGGTTGATGACCTTCGCGTCCCCTCCCTTCAGCGTCTGCGGCCGGGCGATGTAGTCCCGGGTGGTGACGAGCTGGCGGCCGTCCGGGTCGCCCTTGAAGTCGCCGATACGGTCGACGACGATGATCCAACCGCTCATGAACCCTTCCTGCTGAGCACGACCGCGGCCCTGAGCTGGGTGCGGCCGTAGCGGGCCATACGCTCGAATTCCTGGCGCGGGATCGGGAGATTGGCCTTGGCCGAGGCGCTTTCCATCTCCGTCACCGCGACCCAGGGGTCGTGGACGTAGATGAAACGCTCGTCGAAGCCGTTCGCCACCACCCAGTGCGGATTTTTCTCGCCATAACCCCGGAACATGCTGATCAGGACGATCGGGATCGCCCCCTCGGCGATCAGGGCGCACATTTCGGGCAAAGCGAGGGCACGGTGCGCGACCTCGATCCGGCGACGGGCGCAGCGGGCGCGGAAATCCTCCTGCACCACCGTCATCACCGCCTTCTTGTCCGGGCTGCGCACGCCGTCGAGGAACAGGATCGAATCGTCGCTGACGAAGATCCGCGCCCGCAGCCCGCGGTCATGCGCCGCCAGCGCCAGGCCGTACGGATCGCAGCCGCCATGGCCCGAGGTCATGTAGATCGTCGTCGCCTCGCGCCACAGCCGCAGCTCGCGCGCCCGGCTCAGCTCGGTGTCCGAGTCGAGCGCCTTCAGCGCCATCAAGAGCGCCGCGGCGCCGCAGGTGAAGTTGGTGGTCTGGGCGTAATAGGGCACGTGCAGGTCGACCTGCGGCAGGTCTTCGGTGCCCAGCCGCTTCTCGAAGCGCAGCGCATCGGCGTGGTCCTCGTAAAAGTCGAGATAGCGCCCGAAATGGCGGTAGCCGCGCGACACGTAGAGCGCGATCGCCGGGTTGTTGTCCGGCCGCACCTCCAGCCGCAGGAACAGCGCCCCCTGGTCGTGGGCCGCCCGCTCCGCCGCGTCCAGCAGCCGGGCGCCGAGGCCGCGGCCGCGCGCCTCCGGGTCGATCGCGAGGGAATAGAGCCGCGCCAGCGCCGTGGTCCGGCGCAGCAGCACCAGGGCGTAACCGAGCAGCCGCCCCCCCGCCTCCGCCGCCAGGCAGACCGCGTGGCCCTTGGTCAGCAGGTGCAGGAAGCTGCGCCGGCTGAGGCGGTCATGGTCGAAGGCGCGAGATTCGATCTCCAGCAGCCGCGGCACGTCGTCGGGCGTGGCGAGCCGAATGGTCTCGGCGATCGGGGCGGCGGATCTGTCGTCGGGCATCGCGCGGTCGAATCTCGATCTGGTTATCGCGCCGATACGGGTCCGGCACCAGGGTCGATTCCGAAACTGACGGAGATTTCATCCACCGGCCATGGGCAGCTGTGCCATCGTCTCGCACTATGACCCCGACCGACACCGCCCTGCCCCGCTTCCGGCTCGCGCCGCTGCTCGGCGGGCTGCGCGTGGCCGCGGCGCTGGTCTGGCTGACGCTGCTGCTCGGCATGCCGTCGGACCCGAACAGCTGGCAGACCTACAGCCTGATCTCGGTCCCGGTCGAGTTGGCGATTCTGACCCTGCTCCTGGCCCTTGCGGCGCCGCTGCGCCGGTCACAAGCCGTCGCCGCCGGGCTGGGCGGCCTCGGCCTGCTGTTCGTCCTGCTCAAGCTGGCAGACCTCGCCACCCAGCTCTCCTTCGGCCGGCCGGTGAACCTCTATGTCGACCGGCTGCTGCTGGTGAACGGCATGCATCTCGCGTCCGGGGTGATCGGCGCCTTCGGCCTGATCGGCCTGACCCTGGCGGCGCTGATCGCCGGCTGGGGCGTCTGGTGGGCGACCGCGCGATCGGTCCGCACGCTGCAGCGCGCCCTGGCGGCCTCCGCCCCCCGCCGGGCCGCCGCCGGCGGGCTGGCGGCGCTGGCGATCCTGGCCTTCGCCGTCGGCCAGGCCGTGCCCGACGCCTATGGCGCGGCCCGGCCGGTCGACGACATCGCCAGCCGCATGGTCGCCGACCAGGTCGGCCGCCTGATCCCGACCCTGGCGATGGCGGGGCAGTTCCGGACGGAAGAGGCTGCGGACCCGCTGCGCGGTGCCCTGCCGGCGACGCCGCTGGCCGGGCTGGGCGGCGCCGACGTCACCGTCGTCTTCGTCGAATCCTACGGCCGCAGCGCCCTGGAGGATCCGCGCTTCGACACGGCGCCCATGGCGGCGCTGGCCGAGGCGGCGCCGAAGCTGGCCGCTGCCGGGATCCACACCGCCTCCGGCTGGCTGGCCTCGCCGACCCGCGGCGGCCAGTCCTGGCTGGCGCATGCGACGCTGGCGAGCGGCCTCGAGGTCGACAACCAGCTGCGCTACGACCTGCTGGTCACCGGCCGGCGCATGACGCTGGTCCGGCTGTTCGCCGATGCCGGCTACCACACCGCGCTGATCGCCCCGGCGATCACCCGCCCCTTGCCGGAGGCGACCCGCTTCTACGGCTTCGACCACACGCTGTTCGCCGACGATCTCGGCTATGCCGGCCCGCCCTTCGGCTGGGTGACGATGCCGGACCAGTACACGCTCGCCGCCTATGAGCGCTGGCGGCAACGCCAGCCGCGGCCGCTGTTCAGCGAGGTCGTGCTGGTGTCGAGTCACGCGCCCTGGACCCCGGTGCCGGCCCTGGTCGAGGACTGGGGCAGCATCGGCGACGGCAGCCTGTATCGGACCCTGCCGGCGGCCGGCGGCACGCCCGAGGAGGTGTGGCGCGATCCCGACCGGATCCGCACCCAATACGGGCTGTCGGTGGCCTATTCGCTGCGCGCCGTGCTGGACTACGCCGGCCGGCTGCTGGACGACCACACGCTGATGATCGTGCTGGGCGACCACCAGCCGGCGCCGATCGTGACCGGCCCGGGCACGCCGCGCGACGTGCCCGTGCACGTCTTCAGCCGCGACCCGGACCTGGTCGCCCGGTTCCGCGACTGGGGCTTCGCCAACGGGCTGGCGCCCCCGGCCGCCGGGCCGGTGGCGCCAATGGCGAGCTTCCGGGATGCGTTCGCCCGGTCCTTCTCTCCGTAAAAGCGAGTCAATCTCGCATGTCAATCTGTGAAAATGCAGGGCTGCACCGGCCGCCGCGCCTGGATTCGGCCGCTTCTGCGCGGTTCGCGGAGCGGCTAGGCTACGATCGGAACAAATTAACGAAGGTTACGTTGATCGGTCGGTTTCGGCCCGAGGCGGCAGCAACGCCGCGGGCCGGGACCGGGTTGTGGGGGCTTGGGCCGCTCACGGCACAGCCGGTGCCGCGAGCGGGAGTCTCTGTCCACGAACCGCCACAATCACGATCAATGGTACCGGTATGTTGCGGTGCAAAAATCCGGTGGTGGTAACGTGGGGCTGACCAGACGCCAGATCTTGATGGGAACGACCGCGCTCGCGGCGTCTTCGTTGTTCGGAGCCGCGCGGCCCGTTCTTGCTGCCCCCAGCCTGGGCGAAGCCACGCCGTTCAGCATGACCTGGCTGATCGACCGGGCCAAGACCGTGTCGCAGGCCCCGTTCGTGCCGATGGACGAGAACCTGCCGGCGGAGATCACCCAGCTCAGCTACGACCAGCTCCGCGCCATCCGCTTCCTGCCGGAGCAAGCGCTGTGGAAGCCCGAGAACCTGCCGTTCCAGATGCAGTTCTTCCATCTGGGCGCCTATTACGACAAGCCGGTCCACATCTTCCAGGTCGACGGCTACCAGGCGCGGGAGGTGCTGTACCGCCAGGACCTGTTCGACCTGGGCGGCACCAAGTTCCCGGAAACGCCGCCCGACCATCTCGGCTACGCCGGCTTCCGGATCCACTACGCGATCAACCGGCCGGAGTTCCTGGACGAGATCGCGGTGTTCCTGGGCGCCAGCTATTTCCGCTGCCTCGGCCGTAAGAACATCTACGGCCTGTCGGCCCGCGGCCTCGCGATCGACACCGGATCGACCCGCGGCGAGGAATTCCCGTATTTCCGCCAGTTCTGGGTCGAGACGCCGGCGCCGGACGCGAAGCAGATCCGGCTTTACGCCCTGCTGGACAGCCCGGGCGTGACCGGTGCCTACAGCTTCCTGATCAAGCCGGGCGAGATCACCACGGTCGACATCGAGGCGACGCTGTATCCCCGCCACAAGATCGAGAAGTTCGGCATCGCGCCCCTGACCAGCATGTTCCTGTTCGGGCCGCAGGACCACCGGATCTTCGACGACTTCCGGCCGGAGGTGCACGACAGCGACGGTCTGTCGATGTGGACCGGGGCCGGCGAGTGGATCTGGCGGCCGCTGCGCAACCCGTCGCGCCTGCTGATCAGCTCCTTCATGGACGAGAACCCGCGCGGCTTCGGGCTGATGCAGCGCCAGCGCTCCTACAGCAGCTACCAGGACCTGGAGGCGATGTATGAGCGCCGGCCGAGCCTGTGGGTGGAGCCGCTGAGCGGCTGGGGCCCGGGCGTGGTGCAGCTGGTCGAGATCCCGACCGACAGCGAGATCCACGACAACATCGTCGCCTTCTGGGTGCCGAAGCAGCCGGTCGACGCCGGCCAGGAATGGAAGCTGTCCTACCGGCTGCACTGGGGCATGAACCCGCCGGTCAGCAGCGACCGCGGGGTCGTGGTGTCGACGCGCACCGGCGCCGGCGGCATATCCGGCGGCGACAGCAAGTCGAGCGATACCCGCAAGTTCGTCATCGACTTCCGGGGCGGCGCGCTTGACTCTTTGCCGCAGGACGCGTCATTGGAAGCCGTGGTCACGGCTTCCGCGGGGGAGATCCAGTTTCCCGTCGCGCAGCGGAATCCGGAGATCGGCGGCTGGCGGGCCTTCTTCGACCTGAAGCCCGCCGGGGGCGACCCGGCCGAGCTTCGGTGCTTCTTACGGCAGGGCAGCGATGCCCTGACCGAAACATGGAGTTTCCAATGGACGCCTTGACGACGCATCGGAATCATCCCATGTCCCAGGTCGGGTTGCAAACCCCGGTCAACATCAACATGCCCGACAACGTCATCGCCTTCTTCCAGGGTCTCGGCTTCACCGACCCGGCTGCGCTCTCCGGTGCAATCGAGACGGCATTCTGCGACGTCGACCCGTCGACAATGTCGGCCCAGGCGCTGCTGGAGCATGCGCGCCGGCGCACCGCCGACTGGTTCGCCGTGGTGCTGAACCGCAACGAGAAGAGCGACGATGCCATCCTGACCATCGGCCGGGCCGCCTATCTCCTGACCGACGCCGCCCGCCGCTGGCCCGAGCACTTCCTGTCCGAGGATCCGCTGCCCAAGGCCATGGAGCAGGCGCTGCGCCGGGTGTCGCCGGTGCCGGTGCCGCGCTCCAAGCCGACGCCGATGCTGGACCAGCCGCTCGACCCGATCTGGGCCGGCTGGTGGTCGCCCGAGGCGGCCGAACGGCGCCCGGCCTGACGGAAGAAAGGCGTCCGACCTAACCGATGACCGGACTCGAAGCGGCGTCCTACGCCTCCGCGGCTCGTTGGCGCCGCCTTGCGGTCTTCGGCGCGACCGCGCTCTCGACGATCGCGGCCGCCTTCGCCCTCTACCGCTTTCTGTCGGTCGGCGGCGTCACCGGGCTGGAACTGGCCCTGGTGGTGATGTTCGCCATCAACTTCTCCTGGATCGCGCTGTCCTTCTGGACCGCCCTGCCCGGCTTCCTGACGCTGCTGCTGCGCTGGGGCCAGCCCGGCCTGGTCTGGCCGCAGGGCGCCGAGGCGGTGGCGCCGCTGAAGAGCCGCACCGCCGTGCTGATGCCGGTCTACAACGAGGACACGACCGGCATCTACGCCAACCTGCAGGCGATCCACGACAGCCTGGCGCGGACCGGGCACCTCGACGCCTTCGACATCTTCATCCTGAGTGACAGCACCAACCCCGACGTTTGGGTGGCGGAGGAGATCGGCTGGAGCGCGCTGTGCCGCCGCACCGAGGGCAGCGGCCGCATCTTCTACCGCAAGCGCCGGCACAATGTCGCCAAGAAGGCCGGCAACATCGCCGATTTCTGCACCCGCTGGGGTGCCCGCTACGACTTCATGGTGGTGCTGGACGCCGACAGCCTGATGGCCGGCGACACGCTGGTCACCATGGCCCGGCTGATGCAGGCCAACCCGCGCGCCGGCATCATCCAGGCGCCGCCGCTGGTGGTGAACCGCAACACGCTGTGGGCCCGGATGCAGCAGTTCGCCGGGCGCCTCTACGGCCCGATCGTCAGCGCCGGCTTGGCCTTCTGGCAGCTCGGCGACGGCAACTACTGGGGCCACAACGCGATCATCCGCACACGCGCCTTCATCGAGAGCTGCGGCCTGCCGATCCTGTCCGGCCGGCCGCCCTTCGGCGGCCACATCCTGTCGCACGACTTCGTCGAGGCGGCGCTGATCCGGCGCAACGGCTGGACCGCCTGGCTGGTGCCGGAACTCGGCGGCAGCTACGAGGAATGCCCGCCGACGATGATCGACCACGCCAAGCGCGACCGGCGCTGGTGCCAGGGCAACATGCAGCATCTGCGCGTGCTGGTGGCGCGCGGCCTGCACCCGCTGTCGCGCCAGCACATGGCGATGGGGGTGATGAGCTACGTCTCCTCCCCCCTGTGGCTGGTCTTCATCTGCGTCGGCATGCTGACGGCGCTGGAGCACAAGCTGGAGATCCCGGTCTATTTCCCGACGGCCGAGTCGCTGTTCCCGGTCTGGCCGGTGCAGGACCAGACGCTGGCGGTGCGCCTCTTGGTGATCTCCTTCGGCATGCTGCTGGCGCCGAAGATCTTCGGCTGGCTGTTGCTGCTGTTCGACCGGAAGCTCGCGGCCGGCTACGGCGGCGCCTTCCGGGCGCTGGTGAGCCTGCTGTTCGAGACCTTCTTCTCGGTCTTCCAGGCGCCGGTGATGATGCTGTTCCACTCCACCTTCGTGATGCAGGCCTTCCTCGGCCGCGATTCCGGCTGGGGCACGCAGTCGCGCGACGACCGCGGCACGACCTGGGGCGACGCGGTGCAGATGCATCGCAGCCACACCATCTTCGGCGTGGTGCTGGGCGTGGTGGCGCTGTGGATCTCGCCCTCGATGCTGGCCTGGCTGTCGCCGCTGGTGATCGGCCTGCTGCTGTCGATCCCGCTGTCGGTGATCACCTCGCGCCATTCCGCCGGCGTCTCGGCCCGACGGCTTGGCCTGCTGGTCACGCCGGAGGAGCGGCAGAAGCCGCAGATCGTGGTCGAGGCGGCGGCGCTCGGCGAGCAGCTGGCCGCGACCACGAAGCCGGTGGAGGACGGGCTGGCGACGGTGATCCGCGACCCGCTGGCCAACGCCATCCACATGACGCTGCTGACCGGATCGCCCGAAGCCGGACGCGAGGACCCGAAGGTGATCGAGGCGGCACGCCGCAAGCTGACCGCCGGCGGCCCCGGCACGCTCGCCACCGGCGCCCTCAGCCGCGACGAGAAGGTCGCGCTGCTGTTCGACCCCCGGTCTTTGAGCGAGCTGCACCTGACCGCCCTGGCCGGCGGCCGGCTGCAGGCCGCGCCACGGGGCTGAAGCGCCCCGCCCTCACTCCCACTCCGCGACCGGCCGGCGGCGGATCTCCAGGCTGCGGGGCAGGACGACCCAGTCGAGGATCGCGGCGTTCCAGCCCGCGGCCTCGGCGATCGACCGCAGGTCGTCGGCCGAGGGCAGCGATGCCGGCAGCGCCTCGGGATCGACGCCCCAGGAAGGCCGCACCAAGGTGACCAGCAGCGTCTCGCCAGCGCCGATCCGGCCGACCAGGGCCGGCACCGAGGCTTGCGGGAACACCAGATGGGTGTTCGGCGCCACATCCGCCTCGACCGCGCGGCGCAGCCCGCCGAGATCGGCCAGGCTGCAGGCATGGCCATCCGTGACCGTCAGGGTCAGGGCTTGCGGCCCCGGTTCCCGGGACTCGAAGGCCTGCTTCAGCTTGCCCCGCGTGCGGCTGTGCGCCGGCACGGCGTGGCCGGTCTCGATCACCGCCAGCGGCGCGTCGGCGGCGATGCGGTGCAGCCGCACCTCCCAGTCGCCGGCGAAGGACTGCAGCGTCGTCACCCGCACCCCGGCCATGGGCTGCCAGACGGTCTCGATCCAGCCGTCGCCGACCCGGGAGGCGGTGAGCGCGCCGCGGGTGCGGAACTCCTGCCCGTCGCGGCTGACCGCCAGGATGTTGTCGCCGCAGAAGCCGACATGCAGCCAGCGATCCGCTTCGACCGCCAGGCCCCAGCGCGAGGAGTAGGCCAGCTTGCCGTACTTGTCGGTCGAGCCGCGCATCTCGGTGCGCACCGGCCCAGCCGGCAGCGCCACCACGTCGCCCTGGTTGCGCCGCACCACCATGGAAGCGCCGCGCAGCGTCGTGGTGCCGTCCGGCGCATCCAGCGCCTCCTCCCGCGCCGTCCAGAAGGGGTGGCTGTTCGGCAGGGCCAGCGGCAGGAAGGCCTTGAACGCCCAGTAGGGCGAGCCGGGAGAGTTGTACTCCTCGCTCATGAAGTAGTTGGGCCAGCGATAACCGACCGGCAGGCGCCCGGCGGCGTCGAAGATCGGCTGCCGCATCCACCAGCGGATCTGGCGGGCCCAGAGGCCGCGGATCTGGCCCCAGGGCAGCGCCTCCACCCCGGCATAGGCGAGCGCGCCCCAGAACCCGGCCATGGCGAAGCGGTAGGTCAGCGACCGGCCGATCGCCAGCGCCGCGCCGTCGGCCCCGAACCAGTGGCGGAAGCCCCGGGCGAAGGCGGTGGCGCGGTCGCGATAGGCCTGGGCTCGCGCCGGATCCTGCTCCGCCCGATGGGCGGCGTAGATCAGGCCGTAGAAGTGCAGCGCGAAGCCGTTGTAGTGGTCGATCCAGCCTCCGGCGCCGTCGCCGTACCAGCCTTCGGCGCCAATGAACTCGTCGATCCGGGCCAGATGCCGGTCGCGCGAGGCGGTGTCGATGGCGACGCCCACCCGCTGCAGCCCCAGCCCGGCCATGACCGGGAAGAAGTGCCAGTTGT
This sequence comes from Inquilinus limosus, assembly GCF_051487185.1. Lineage (GTDB taxonomy): Bacteria > Pseudomonadota > Alphaproteobacteria > DSM-16000 > Inquilinaceae > Inquilinus > Inquilinus limosus_F. The sequence goes on along the minus strand of NZ_JAHVDK010000021.1, from coordinate 47,646 downwards.
TGTCGGCCATCTCGACCGATTGGATGCCGCCCAACCAGGCGGCGGCGCGCTGCTTCGCGGCCTGCGGCAGCGGATCCCACAGCTGGTCCGGCGCCAGCGCCAGGGCGAAGCCCAGCGCCGCCATCTCGACCGAGCGCTGGTCGAGATCGGTCACCCCCTCCCAGTATTCCGGGTGGTCCGGGTCGGTGCCGGTGGCCAGGCCCTCGCGGAACTTGTCCCAGAACCCGAAGCCGCCGCCGCCGGCATGCAGCGGCGCCAAGCCCCAGAGCGGCCGGGCATAGCCCTCGAACCACTGCGCCTTGCGGTTGAAATGGGCGGAGTCGAGCCCGAGCCGGATCTGTGCCCGGCCCGGGCTGAAGCCGGATTCGAGCGGCGCGGTCAGGTCGCGCAGCAGGCGCTGCGCATCGGCCCGGGTGGCCAGCGGATTGGCACGGACGCGTTCGGCGATATCGGTCATCGGGAAGCCCAGAGCAGGCCGCGGCGCAGGATCTCGCGCATCTGCGGGTGGTCGAACTCGCGCACCACATGGCCGAGCGCGGTGTAGAACACCCGCCCGGCGCCATAGCGCTTTTTGTACACGACCGGCATGGTGACGCCGTCGATCCAGGGCGCGTGCTGGCCCGAGAAGGTGGTGGTGGCCAGCACCTCCACCGCCGGATCGACATGCAGATAGTACTGCTCCGACCGGTAGTCGAAGTCGCCGATGCCGGCCATGATCGGGTCGTCCGGCCGGATAACGTTGACCCGGAACGGGATGATGCCGCCGGGATGCGCCACCCATTGGCAGCCGGCCATGAAGTGGAAGGCCACCGCCTCGCGGAGCGACCCGGCGAGGCCGCCGTGATAGCCGGCGATCCCCGTCCCGCCCTCGACCGCCGCCAGCAGGTTGTCCAGCGGTTCCTTGGCGATGGCGGCGCGGGTGATCACCGGCACGATCAGGTCCATGTCGCGCAGCGCCGGGTCGGCGAAGGCGCCGATGTCGCCCTCGACCCGGACCGCGAAGCCCTCGTCCCGCAGCATCGCGGCGACATAAGCGGCCCCCTGCTCCGGCTCGTGCCCGTCCCAGCCGCCCCAGACGATCATGGCGCGTTTCATCGCGGTCCCCTTCGCTCCCGGTCGGGCGGCACGGCCGGGAGACCGGTCATGCCGCCCTCTCCCACTTCGGCTCACTTCGGCCGGAGGATCGCCTTCCCCTGATCGACCAGCTGCTGCGCCGCCTCGTCGATCGACAGGTTGCCGAAGGCGACCTGGTCCGCCGTCTTGCGCACCACGTCCCGGTCGAACTGCTGCGACCCGACCGGCGCCGGCGGCGGATAGGCGCTGACCTTGTCCGCCAGCAGGTTGACGTAGTCGACCGTGGCCCGTTCCGTCTCGTTCAACATCGGCAGGATCGCCTCGCGCACCTTCGGCGACATCGGCACGCCGCGCTCCACGCCGAGGATCTTTCCGGCCTCGATGTCGTTGACGAAGAAGTTGATGAAGGCGGCCGCCGCCTCACCGTGCTTGGAGGTCGCGCCGATGCTCCAGATCAGCGCCGGCCGGTAATAATGGCCGGACGGGGCGCCGCCGCCGAGCCCCGGCACCATGGTGATGCCGAGCTTGTTCGGCATCATCGCCTGATATCCGATCAGCTGGTTGGAATAGGTGAAGCCCATCACCGCGTTGCCGCGGGTCAGCGGATTGGTCTCGATGGTGTTCTGGTCCTGGGTCTGGAGGTCGGCCGAGACGCAGATGTTCTTCTTCCGCAGATCCTCCCAGTAGGCGTACCACTCCTTGGCGTCCTCGACGCCGAAGCCGATCGACCCTTCCGGCGAGAACAGGGCCTTGCCGCGCTGGCGCAGCCAGACGTCCAGCACATAGGCGTAGCGGGCGCCGTATGCCGCGCCCCAGAGCTGGTCCTTGCCCGCCGCCTTGGTCAGCTCCGCCGCCAGCTCGGCGAACTGGGTCCAGGTCGTCTCCGGCGTCGGCACCGGGATGCCGGCCTTGGCGAAGACCGTGGTGTCGTAGAACATCGAGAAGGAGTTGAGGCCGAGGCCGATGCCGTAGATCTTGCCGTCAACCCGGCACAGATCGAGCATCTTGGGCCCGAAGGCCTCGACGTCGAGCGGCTTCGGGATGAACTGGTCGAGCGCCATGCAGGCGCCGCGCTTCGAATAGTCGGAGACGGTGCTGGGCTCGAGCTGGAAGATGTCGGAGACGTTGCGCCCGGCCATCTGGGTCGACAGCTTGGTCCAGTAGGCGTCGCCGCTCAGCGGCTCGCCGACGATGGCGATGTCCGGCGCCTTCTGCTCGTAAAGCTTGGCCACATCCTGGGTGCGCTTGGCGCGCTCCTGCGAGCCCCACCAGGTCATGCGCAGCCGCGTCGTCTCGGCCCGGGCCCGGCCGGCGCCGAACGACAGCACCGCCCCGGCGGCGAGCGACCCCTGCAGGAACGAACGGCGGTTGAAAGCCTTCATCGGTTGCCTCCCCTCACAAGGCGGCGTTCGGCCGCCACATTATAACCGTTTGGTTACTTATTATTGATCGACCTCGCGCGATGTCAAATCAGGAATGGCTGAGCCAGGCACTGCCTTGCGACGCGGCCGGATGTAACCAATTGGATATATCTCGAAGCAGCAAACCAAGTCCGACTCAGCGGGCCGACACGCCCTTGCCGAAGCGCTTCTCGATCCGCGCCTGCGCCAGCTCGAAGACCGCCGACATCGCCCAGTAGATCACCGCGGCGACGATCAGCATCTCCATGTATTTGAACTCGGCCCGGCCATGGGTCCGGGCCAGGAACATGATCTCCCAGACGCCCATCACCGAGACCAGTGACGAATCCTTGAGCATGGCGATGAACTGGTTGCCGGTCGGCGGGATGATCAGCCGCATCGCCTGCGGCAGCACCACGAGCCAGGTGACCTCCGCCGGCTTCAGGCCGAGCGACAGCGCGGCCTCCGACTGGCCCCGCGGGATCGCCAGGATGCCGGCGCGGAAGATCTCGGCCATATAGGCGCCGTAGCACAGCGACAGGGCGATGATGCCGGCCGGGATGGCGTCGATGACGAGGCCGAGCTGCGGCAGGCCGAGATAGATCAGCATGGTCTGCAGCAGCAGCGGCGTGCCGCGGAAGAAGGAGATGTAGAAGGTGGCGACGCCGAAGGCCGGGCCGCTCTGCGACAGCCGGGCCAGCGCCGCAGCCAGGGCGATCACGGTCGAGATCGCGATCGACACGGCGCAGATGAACAGGGTCAGCGCCGCGCCCTGGATGAAGCCGTCGCGCAGCTCGAGCCCGAGCAGGATCGGCGCCCGGTCGAGCATGAAGGGATAGCTGAGGCCGAAGCTCCAGCAGAAGGCCAGGAACAGGGCCAGCAGCTCGATCCAGATGATCGTCACCTGGGCCCGGAACGGCAGGTGGGACAGCAGCCAGAAATTCGCCACCACCAGCGCCGCCAGCCCGGCGACGACGAGCCAGGGCCCGGCCGCCTGGCCGGCCGGCAGGGCCAGCGCCGGCACGATCTCCGCCAGCCGCGCGACCAGCCCGCCATAGTCGAAGCCGGCCAGCGCGACGGCGGAGAGGAGGAACAGGAGCCCGCGCAGCACCGGCGGCTGCGCCAGGGCCTCGAACAGGCGGATCACGCTGTCAGGCCGAGGGCTTGGTCAGATCCGCCCCATACCACTTCATCGAGAATTTGGTCAGGGTGCCGTCCTCGTGCATCGCCTTGACGATCTCGGCGATCTTGGCGTGCAGCTCCGGATCGCCCTTCTCGATCGCCACCGACAGCGGCTCGTAGAACAAGGGCGAGCCGACCACCTTGATCGGGTAGCCGTTCTTGATCGCGCCCTGGATCGTCGGCAGCGCCGTGGCCACCGCGTCGAGCCGGGTGCCGTCGCCGAGCCGGAGGTCGTCCAGCGCCGGCACGTCGGTGTCGTAGGACTGGATCTGCGCGTCCTTGACCAGGAACTGGAACGGCGGCGCGCCGGCCGCGTCGATCACCAGGTCGCCGCGCAGATAGCTCTCATAGGTGGTGGCGGCGCCGACACCGATCTTCTTGCCCGAGGCGTCGGCCGGGGCCTTGATCGTGGTGTTGGCCGAATGCACCGCCAGAGCGGCCGGCGTGTAGTAGTAGATCGCCGGGAAGTCCAGCACCTCGGCCCGCGCCTTGGTCGGGGTCATCGACCCGACCGAGACGTCCCAGCGCCCGGCCCATTTGCCGGAGACGATGGTCTCCCATCCCGGGGTGACGAATTCGATCGAGACGCCGAGGCGCTTGGCGATCTCGGTGCCGACATCGATGTCGAAGCCCTCAAACTGGTTGCTGGCGTTAAGCGAGGATTGTGGCGGATATTCCGGATCCGTCGACATCACCATCTTCTTGTTCTGCATGATCCGGTCCAGCACGGCCCCGGCGAAGGCCGGGCCGGAGGACAGGACGCCGATGGCGGCGACGGCCAGGACGATGCTGCGCAGACGCATATCTCTGATCTCCCAGTGACGCGATGACGGCGCCTCTTGCGGACGCTGCGTCGCGAAAAGCCTAATCCCGCGCCGCCGCGCCATACAATCGGCAAGAGGCTACCCTGCCCAATCGGGTTATCGGGCGTCGAGCGACACCGCCGCGGTCGGGGCGACCCGGCCCGGCGCCGTGGATGGCGCCGCCCGCCGATGCGCGCCGAGCCGCGCCTCGAGCCAGCCGAAGCCGCGAACGATGATCCAGGTCAGGACCAGATACATCAGCGCGGCGGTGATCAGCGGCTCATAGGTGCGGAAGGTCTGGGCCCGGATTATGTTGGCCTCACCCATCAGGTCGCGCACGGTGATGGTGAAGACGATGGCGCTGGCCTTCAGCAGCAGCACCGTCTCGTTGGCGAAGGTCGGCAGGCTCTGGCGCAGCGCGATCGGCAGCACGATCCGGCGCAGCATCAGGCCGGGCGGCATGCCGACCGAGCGTGCGGCCTCGACCTCGCCGCGCGGCACCGCCTGGATGGCGCCGCGCAGCACCTCGCCGGAATAGGCTGCGGTGCTGATGCTGAGCGAGATCACGGCGCACCACATCGGCTCGCGCAGGATCGGCCACAGCACGCTGTGCCGCACCGCCGGGAACTGGGCCAGGCCGTAGTAGATCATGAACATCTGCACGATCAGCGGCGTGCCGCGGATGAACAGGATGAACAGGAAGGCCGGCGCCTTCAGCCACCAGCGCCGCGACACCCGCGCCAGCGCCACCGGCACCGCCAGGGCATTGCCGCAGGCAATCGACGCAGTGACCAGGAAGATGGTGACGAGAACGCCGTCGAAGAGACTGCCGAGGATGCGCTGGACAAAATCGAGATCCATGGCTCAGCTCCGGCGGAAGCCGCGGCCATAGACACGCTCGGCCAGCTGGAACAGCCCGACCGAGGCGATGGTCATCATGAGGAAGATCAGCGCCACTACCGCGTAGAAGGTGAAGGGCATGCGCGTGGTCGCGGCCGCGGTGGCGGCGGTGCCCAGGAGGTCGCGCAGGCCGACCACGCTGATCAGCGCGCTGTCCTTCAGCACCACGACCCAGAGATTGCCCAGGGCCGGCAGGGCGAAGCGCAGCGCCTGGGGCAGCACCACGCGGAAGAACATCACCCGCGGCGGCAGGGCGAGGGATTTCGCCGCCTCGACCTGCCCCGGCGGCACCGCCAGGATGCTGCCGCGGAACAGCTCGGTCGCGTAGGCGCCGGAGACGAAGCCGAGGGAGGCGACGGCGGCGGCGAAGGCGTCGATCTCGACCGTCACCCCCGGCACCACGAGGCCGATCAGCGAGCGCAGGGCGCTGGTGCCGCCGTAATAGACGAACAGGATGATCAGGATGTCCGGCACGCCGCGGACGATGGTGGTGTAGGCGTTGCCGAGGGCCCGCAGCGGCCGCGGCCCGGCCAGCTTGGCCCAGGCCCCGAGCAGGCCGAGGACCAGACCGACGAGGTAGGAGGCGACGGCGATCTCGATCGTCACCAGCGCCCCGGCCAGAAGCTGTGCCCCCCAGCCTTTCTCCCCGAACCCCAGCAGGGCGGCGAGGTCCTCCATCGCCGCGGCTCAGTCGCCGTAGATGTCGAAGGAGAAGTACTTGTCGTTGATCGTCTTGTAGAGGCCGTTGGCGCGGATCGCCTGGACGGCGGCGGAGAACCTAGCGGCCAGCGGGTCGCCCTTGCGCACCGCGATACCGGCGCCAGCCCCCAGCAGCGGGTCGCGGATCGGCTGGCCCTTCACCTCGAAATCCGCGCCTTCGGGCGATTTCAGGAAGCCGTCGGTCAGCGCCACGGAGTCCGCCAGCAGCAGGTCGACCCGCCCCGCGATCAGGTCGAGATTGGCGTTCTCCTGCGTGTCATAGGTCTTGATCGTGACGATGCCCTTGTACTTCGCCTCGACGTAGTTGGCGTGGATGGTCGAGACCTGGACGCCGACGGTCTTGCCGTCGAGCCCCTCGGGCGAGATCTCGATCGCTTCGTCCTTGCGGCCGATGAAGACGGCGGGCGAGTTGTAGTATTTGTCGCTGAAGTCGACGACCTGCTTGCGCTCGTCGGTGATCGACATCGAGGCGATGATCGCGTCGAACTTCTTCTCCTGCAGCGCCGGGATGATGCCGTCCCAGCTCTGCAGCACCCATTCGCATTTGACCTGCATCTGGGCGCAGAGCGCCTCGCCGAGCTCGATCTCGAAGCCGTTCAGCCTGCCCTGGGCATCGACCCAGGAGAAGGGCGGGTAGGATTCCGGCGTGGTCCCGATGCGCACCACCTCCTGCGCCGCGGCGGGGACTGCGAGACCGGCGAGGGCGGCGATCGCCAGACAGGCGGACAGGATCGGTCGGTTCATCTGCTGCGCTCCCTGCGTCTTGCTTGAAGGGTGGCCGGGCCTCTCAGGATTCCAGGGGACCCGGCCGGGCGGTCGCGCTCGGCGCGCCGCAGACCAGCTTCATCATGTCCTCGCCCGGCTTGGTGCGGCCGTGGTCGCGCCGGCTCAGCACCAGACCGGCCTGAGGGGCGCGGACGGGCACCGTCCCGCCCTCCTCCCCCGGCCGCACCAGGATGGTGGCCAGCAGGTCGCCGGCCTCGACCCGGTCGCCCGGCGCCCGCATGAAGCAGACGGCGCCGCCCACCGGGGCCCGGATCATCTCGATATGGTCGAGCGCGGTGACGGGGCCGGACCAGCGATGCTGCGGCGGGTCGCCGGCGATCACGCCGCGCCCGGAGAGGAAGCGGAACAAGCCCTCGGCGTCACGCTCCGCCAGCTCGGCGTCGATGTCGGCCCGGCCGCGCAGCTCCACCGTCGACACCGCCTTCCCGGCCAGCTCGACGCCGCCGCGCAGCCAGGACACGACGCAGGCCTCGTCGAAGGCGCCGCCGCCGTCGCCGTCCCAGGCCAGCACCGCCCCCGGATCCATGGCATCGGCCAGGTCGGACATCAGCGGCCAGAGCGAGGCCGGGATGTAGAGGTAGAGCAGCGAGTTCTCGTCGCAATGCAGGTCGAGGATGATGTCCGACTGCAGCGCCAGACCCAGAAGCCGCGTCTTCAGCCGGGTGCTGGCCGGCAGCACCGCATCCTCGCCCGGCAGCAGCGCCGGGTCGGGCCGGTCGAGCAGCGGGAAGTCGCGGTTGAAATTGACCCGGGTGTCGAGATCGTAGCGCCCCTGCCAGGCGCCATGCAGCTGCTGCTGCAGCCCGATCGGGTTGGCCCAGGGAACGATCGTGATGTCACCGCGGATGTCGCCCGCGGCCTCGGCCCGGCGAAGCCTCGAGCACAGGGCGTCGAGGGCGACCACGCCCGGCAGCTCGTCGGCATGCAGCGCGGCCTGGAGATAGGCGGGCGGGCCGTCGCCGCGGCCCCTGAAGCGCAGCACCGGGATGCGCCATTCGGCGCCCGGCATATCGCCGGGAATCACTTCCCAGGATCGGTCCATGCCCTTCCTGCTCCCTGTTCGGATGGGGGCATGATCATGCCGCGCGCCTCAGCCGCCGTCGCTTGAAATCGGCCAGGATCTCGCGCGCCGCATTGTGGCCGGGCGCGCCGGTGACGCCGCCGCCCGGATGGGTGCCCGATCCGCACATGTAGAGGCCGGGCACCGGCGCCCGGTAGTCGCCATGGCCCAGCACCGGCCGGGCCGAGAAGATCTGGTCCAGCGACAGGGCGCCGTGGAAGATGTCGCCGCCGACGAGGCCGAAGGTGCGTTCGAGGTCGAGCGGGCTGTTGATCTGCCGGCCCAGCACCGACGCCTTGAAGTTCGGCGCCCAAGCGTTGACCGCGTCGATGATCAGGTCGGCCACCGCCTCGCGATGGTCGTCCCAGCTCGCCCCGTCCGGTAGCTGCGGGTCGAAATGCTGGCAGAACAGGCTGGCGACGTGCTGGCCCGGCGGCGCCAGCGAGTCGTCGAGGGTGGACGGGATCAGCATCTCGATCACCGGCGCCTTCGACCAGCCGCCGGCCTTGGCGTCGAGATAGGCCCGGTCCATGTAGTCAAGGCTGGGGCCGATGATGATGCCGCTGGTGTGGTGGTCGGCCAGGTCCTTGCCGGGCAGGCAGGTGAAGTCCGGCAGATCCGACAGCGCCACGTTCATGCGGAAGGTGGCGGAGCCGCATTTGAACCGAACCATCCGCTCGCGGAAGTCCTGCGGCAGGACCGCCGGGTCGACCAGCCTGCCGAACAGCAGCTTCGGGTTGAGGTTGGAGACGACGCAGCCGGCGCGGATGGTCTCGCCCGCCTCGGTCACCACCCCGGCGGCGCGGCCGTTCTCGACGATCACCTCGCGCACCGCGGCATCGGTACGGATCACCGCGCCGCGCGCCGCCGCCGATTTCGCCATGGCCTGGGTGATCGCGCCCATGCCGCCGAAGGCGTGGCCCCAGACGCCCTTCTTGCCGTTCACCTCGCCGAAGACATGGTGCAGCAGCACATAGGCGGTGCCGGGATGGTACGGGCTGGCGTAGTTGCCGACGATGCTGTCGAAGCCGAACAGCGCCTTGACCGCCGGCGTCTCGAACCAGCCGTCGAGGAAATCGGCAGCGGATTTGGTGAACAGGTCCAAGAGGTCGCGCCGCATCACCATGTCGAGCCGGCGCAGGCGGTTGCCGAGCGATCCAGCCCGGACCAGCTGCGGCAGCGCCGCCGACCAGCCGCCGTCGATCACATTCGGCGGGGTGCGCAGCACGATGTCGCGCAGCACGTCGGCGATGGCGTCGAGCCGGTCGCTGTAGGCGTCGTAGCGCTCGGCGTCGCGGGCCGAGAACTTGGCGATCTCCTGCTTGGTCCGGCCGCCCGGGGCGGCGATCAGATAGCGGTGGTCATCGACCGGCAGGAAATTGGCCAGCCGCCGCTCGATCACCTTCAGCCCGTGCCCCGGCAGGTCGAGGTCGCGGATCACCTTCGGGTTCAGCAGGCTGACCGTGTAGGAGGCGACGGAGTTGCGGAAGCCGGGATGGAATTCCTCGGTCACCGCGGCGCCGCCGACGACCTTGCGACGCTCCAGCACCACCACCTTCAGCCCCGAGGCGGCCAGATAGGCGGCGCAGACCAGGCCGTTGTGGCCCCCGCCGATCACCGCGACGTCGAACACCTGTGAATTCGCCATGAAGCCTCGCCCGGCCCTGTTTCCGTCCCGCTGTGCGGGCCTATTTGAGCCCTTGCCGCCGTTCCGACGGCAAGGGGTATCTCACTCCGCCGCGAAGGCCGGCGTCTCCGGCGCCGCGCGGCGCAGGCTCCAGCCCGCGGGCGGCGGCCGGTCGAGCCGGCTTTCCGGGATCAGCCGGCGCATGGCGCGGGCGAAGCTGCGCAGGCACACCTCGGTCTGGCCGAGCGGCCCGACGGTGTAGCTGGACGAGCCCATGCCGGCCTGCACCCGCTCGATCAGCGCCTTGTCCTCGAGGCTGACCCGGCGGTTGATCCGCCAGTTGAGATAGCGCGCGGCCCGCATCTCGGGCCGGTGGTCCGGATGGACATAGGCGATCTCCCGGATCATCGTCTCGGTCGGCGAGACCGGGACGAACTGCATGAAGTCGATCTGGTCCGGATAGATGTCGAAGGCGACATTGGGCCAGAGCTTGAAATAGGTCCACAGCCGCTGCCGCTCCGGCGGCAGATGCGCCACCGGCGGCAGGAAGTGCTGGTACGCCCGCTCCGACAGCACGGCCGAGGGCCGCTCCTGCAGATGGCCCCACATCTTGTCGACCCAGGGCCTGGCCTCGACGCCGTAGCCGCGGCCGAACAACCGGGTCAGGCCGGGATGGGCAACGGTGATGTGCAGCCCGTCGGAATAGTTGTCGGCGACGTTCTTCCAGTTCACCGAACGCGGCCGCAGCGTCACCCGGCCGAGCGGCACCATCTCCTCGATCCGGTAGGCGGCCATCTCCTCGGCGTAAGCGCCCATCATCTCGGCCACGCTCGGCGTGCCGGGGGCGAGGCGGATGAAGACGAAGCCGCAGAACAGCTCGTGCTCGACCGGCACCAGCCCGTGGCCGGAGAGGTCGAGATCGCCGTAGCTGGCGCGCTGCGGCATGCCGACCAGCCGGCCGTCATGCTCGTAGGTCCAGGCGTGGTAGGGGCAGACGATGCGGCTGCCACACTGGCCCTTCGGCCCGTCCAGCAGGCGCGCGGCGCGGTGCCGGCAGACATTGTGGAAGGCCCGGACAACGCCATCGCGGCCGCGCAGCACCACGATGCTCTCGCCCAGGAAGTCGAAGGTGTGGAAATCGCCCGGCTGCGGGATGTCGTTGAGGTGACAGACCACCTGCCAGGAGGAGCGGAAGACGGCCTCCCGCTCGACCGTGAAGAATTCGGGATCGTGATAGATCCAGGCCGGCAGGCTGACATCGTCCTCCGGCAGCCGCGCCTCGGTCGGCGGCGCCTCGGCGCGCCGGTGCATCGGTTCGATCATGGCTGGCCTCCCGCGGCCTTCCGGCCGCCTTGTTATACGACCGTATAACAGCTTCGGAGAGGCGGTCAATCCGTCACGTCTCGGCACCCGAGCGGAAGCCCTCTGCCGCGCCGGCGGGTGGAACTCGCCGCGGCGCCAACCCGTTGCCGACGCAGCAATCGGCGGGCCGCCGGGCCGTCCCGTCCGGCGCGCCGCGGCCGAGAACCATCACCGGGAGGCGAACATGGCGTCGGGCCCCGGATCCGAACGCATCAAGCAGTGGCCGAACGAGTCGCGGGAGGCGGCGCGGCTGGTCATCCAGCAATATGGGGAACCGGACGAGGCGAGCGACACGCAGCTCATCTGGCACCGGCCGGGCCCCTGGAAGCGCATCGTCGCCACCAGGACCTTCTTCGAGCACAACTTTCCGGCACCGCATCTCGATTCCGTAGAATCGGTGATCGACTATCGGGTGCCAGCCGACAAGGTGTCGGACCTGGCCGCCTTCGACGGCAGCGTCGTGGTCGAGCGGACGGCCGGCGAGGTCTCCGCCCGCTGCCATGACGAGCAGGCGAATTTCCTGGCGATCAACCTGATGCACGACATCGTCACCGGCGCGAAGAGCGTGGACGAGGCGCGGGCCTACTACGCCAAGGAGTTCGCGGATTACCGCCGCAAGAAGCCGACGCCCTATATGGAGCGGCTGCGCTTCCCACCGCCGTTGGGATCGACGGCCGATCCGGACCGGCAGCTACTGTCCGACGAGGATCTGCAGCGGGCGGCGGAGGAAGGCCGGAAGGCCGGCTGATCGACGCCGCTCACGATCCGCGCCGGGAGATGGCCGACCCGAGCTGCGCCAGGAAGTCCAGCACGAAGGCGCCGCCGCCGCCGGCCCAGGCGTCTACATGCCCGGCCCCGTCGACCACCAGGATGCGCTTGGGATCCCGGGCGGTATCGAACAGCATCCGCGCGTGCTCGCAGGGGATGACCAGGTCGTCCTGGCCCGCATAGATCACGATGGGGACCGCCACGGTTCCGATCTTCCTCAGATTCTCGAAGCGGTTGCGGACCAGGCGGCGGACCGGCAGGAACGGGAACCGCCGCGCCGCGATCGCGGCGATGCTGGTGTAGGGCGCCTCCAGGATCAGCGCCTCGACACGACCTTCGACCGCCATCTGCACGGCCACGCCGGTTCCGAGCGAATAGCCATGGACGACGACGGCCGTGGCCCGTCCCTGCAGGAAATCGAGGGCGGCGCGCCCGTCCTCATAGAGGCCCCGTTCCGACGGACGCCCGGGATTGCCGCCATAGCCCCGGTACTCCACCTGGTAGACGCCATAGCCGGCATCGAGCAGGTCGCGGGCGACATGCGCCCGGTGCGACAGGCTCTCGCCATTGCCGTGGAACAGCAGCAGCGTCGGCTTGCCCGGATCGCGCGGCGCCCGGTACCAGCTGACGAGGTCGAGCCCGTCGCGGGTCCGGGCGGTGACGACCTCCATTTCGCCGAGGCCCACCTCGGCCGGCTCGATCCGCAGCAGGTCCACCGGGAAGACCAGCCGCCCCTGCAGACCGTAGAGCAGCAGGACGGCCAGACCGTAGATCGCGGCCGCGACGGCCACCACGGCTATGACGGCGGACCACATGCGGCCGCGGGGGATGCGCTGCCTCCGGCCGGCCCGGCGATCTCGATGCCCAGCGCCGGGCCCCGCCGCCGCGTCAGCGCCTCGAACCGCTCCGGCGGGAGCGGCGGCGGCAGGTCGAACGGTGTTCCCAGTTCGGCGAGCGCCTCGTGGAAGCGGATGAAAGTGGCGAAGTCGCGCGGGTAGCGCGCCTCGTCGACACCAAGGAAGCGGCCCCGGCGGGCGCGGCCGAGAAGCCGACGCCACTCCTCGATGCCGACCACGCCCACCCCCTCGGTGCCGTGCGAGAACAGCATCAGGCCGATCTCGTCGAAGGGCGGCCCCTCGTCCAGGAACCGCTGGAGCACGCGGGCGGACCGTTCGACGCAGAACAGGAGCCACAGCGGCAGCGCCCGGAGCCGCAGCACGCGATAGGGGTCGAGCAGGACGAAGCTTTCCACGATCAGGCGCGTCGGCTCGTAGCCGAGATCACGGTACCAGGCGCGATGAATCGCCGCCGTCAGCAGGCTGAGTGCCTCCGGGTCCTCGAAGCGCAGCAGCACCAGGCGCCAGCCGCGCGTCGCCGCCAGGGACGAGAGCTCGGCCAGCAGGCCCGGGTCGAAGCCCCATTCCGCCTCCGGCGCGACATCGTTCGGCTCGGGCGGGTCCCAGCCGGTGCGTCGCACCCGATAGCGCGCGAGATAGGCGCGTACCCGGTCGCCGCCGCGGACATACTCCTCCGCCTCCATGCCGCCCACCGCCCCGAACTGGAACACTGAGCGTTCGCTGGTCCGGGTGACCGGCCAGGCGCGGGTGCATTCGTCGACATAGAGCGTCGCCCCGGGCGGCAGGCGCCGGACCAGGAAATCGCGATAGGCGGCGGGCAGCGCCCGATGCTTCAGCCGGAAGTAGCCCATCGTCTTCAGCATCAGCCTGTCCTGATTCGGATCGTGCATGTGGTGCACCGTCATGGTCGGCAACGCCTTCAGGAACGCCTCGGTGAGGCGGCGCCCTCGGGCGAATGCGGTCCGCACATCGTCGGGGTCGCTCCACGGGCAGCGCACGGGGCACAGGAATGTCTGCGGCAGCCACGGTGCGCCCAGCGCCGCAGCGAGATGCGCCAAGGCACCGTTCGAGGAGCCGATGAAGGCGGCGGGATAGTCCCGCCGAGGGAACAACCCGGCGAGCCATTCCGAGATCGCGTCGAAGGAGAGGCGGCCGATGCGGCCGGCGCCGACCGCCTCTGTCATGCCACCGATCGAATAGGCCAGCTCGCGGGCCCGCCGGGGCAGCAGGTTCACGGCAGGCATCGTCCGGTCGAGCAGCGGCGATCCGCTGAGGCTGGCCACGTCGCGCCCGTGCAGGAAGGCCGCGATCGCCTGGGCCATGGCCGCGGCGGAGTCGAAGCGGGCAATGCCGGGAGGGGCGCCGCTCATCCCGACCGCCCGTGCAACAGGGCCGCGCGCTCGGCCAGCAGGAACGGCAGGATCGCCCGGGCCATCTCGTCCGGATAGGCGTAGTTCATCGTGTGGGTACCACCTTCGACGACCACCAGCCGACCATTCGGCAGCAGCGCGGCGGCCCGTTCGGCCCAGGCCTGGGGCACGACCGGATCGCGCGAGCCGCGGACGACCAGGGTGGGAGCCGTGATCAGCGGCAGCCGGTCCTCGATCCGGTCCCGGATCAGGATGCGCATCGAGGCGAAGGCGCGCGGCAGCCCGGCCTTGGCGTAGTCGATCCGGGCGACGCGCCGGATCCCTCCGGGCTCGCGCCGGCCGTTGACCAGGGCGCGCCAGATCTGGACCGGCAGGCTGCGGGCTTCAGGATCGGTGGTCGGGGCCTGCAGCACCAGGCGGTCGACGACCTCGGCGTGGCGGACCGCCAGCACCGCCAGGACCTGGCAGCCGAAGGAGTTGCCGATAAAGGCCGCGCGCGCGATGCCGGAGGCGTCAAGCCAGCTGTGCAGGGCGTCCGCCAGACCGGCGAGATCGAGGGGACGGGGCGGCTTGTCGCTCTCTCCGGAGCCGGGGAGGTCGGGCGCCAGCACCGGAAAGGCAGGGGCGAGTGCCTGGGCCAGCGGCTCCATATAGCGGCTCGAGATGACGAGGCCGTGGACCAGGATGACGGGCAGGCATCCACTCGCCGCCGGCGGAGACGTCGTCACGCGCGAGAACATCCGGTACGGCCCGGCGGCGGTGACCCGGCCTTCGATCCCGGCACGCCGGGCCTCCTCGGTCACGGCGGGCGTCCGCCTCAGCGATCGCCACCGATCCGCAAGGATGGCGGCGGCCAACACCGCCCCGACCGACAGCGCGGCCGCCAGCCCGGCAGGGCGCTGCCGAACCATGGCGCCGGGCCCGGCCGGTTCATGGGCCACCCCTGCCGCCCAGGAGGTTTCCGACGACGAGCCGGCGTCCAGGATCGGCGGGTCTCGATTCCATCCTCGTTCTCCACAAGCCAGAAGACGTGAACGCTCCGCCTTGCTGCCCTTGCCCAGGGCCACGGATCGCGAATAGCGGCGGCCGGCCCGGATCGCCGGCTTCATCCAGCAACAATGGGGATGGCGGGTCGATCGGTTCCGTCCCGGAGGGCTGGGCTCTCCGGCCCCGGCTCCGCTCATGCGGCAACACCTTCACCTTCCCGGCGTGCGCATAACCTCGAAAATGCTCATATTGGATACCCAGCCGCCGGCACGAACGTCCGCAGGCCTGCTCACGAGGCAACGGGAGGGGAGGAATGTCAGGAACGAGACGATTTCGAAGAAGGAAACATCGCCCGTTTCTGACGCTCCCACGCCACCGTCGGCGGGAAGCGGTGACCCAGCTTCGCAGTGAGATCGCCCGGACACGGGCCGACTACGGCGGCCTTTTCACCAGTGGTCAGGTACTCAATGAACCCGGCCGGCCGGATGCGTACAATCAGTGGCTCGATTTCGTGTTTCCGGGGTTGGACAAATTTACCTTCTGGAATGCGACGATCCTGACAGCCAGCGCGGTTTTCTGGGACGAGGTCGAGAATCTGGCGTTCGAGCGGACCCGCGAGCTGTTGCCGGAGCGCTCCTTCGCTATCAAGGGAATGTTCGAGCCCTGCGAATGGTCTCCGACCGGCAAAGTGAAGGCTTACCATATGAAGGAGCCGCCTCGGTTCGATCAGCTGGGCGGCCTGACAGAGCGGGAATATGCCGACCGGCTCGCCGCGGACATCATCCGCAACGAGCCGCCGGTGATCTATGAGGAGTTCAGGACCGACGACAGTTATGCCTATGGCATCGGCTTGGATATCGTGATCGATGCAAAACGTGTCGACCGCGAGGTGGTCGAACAGGCGATCCAGCGCTTCCGAGATCTTGGAGAAGCGGCATGGCGTTCGCCTTCGTCCGTGCCGCGCGACCGCCTGCCTACGATGACGCGGGACGAGGCCTTAGCCGAAGCGAGGCCGGCTTACAGCGCTGGCGGGTGATGATCGGTCTCGACGTCACCTGGAACCACTGACGGCGTCCCGACCTCTCCGACAAGCGAGGCTTTCCGGAATTTCCAACCCACCGTTGCGAGCGCAGCGAAAAAATCCAGGGTACAGCTCGTGTGGGCCGATGGATTGCTTCGTCGGCCTCGCCTCCTCGCAATGACGGGTTGGACTTTTCCGCCGTGGGTATGAACCCCTCACCGCTCCCGCGCCGCGCCCTCCGGCGGGCGGTCGATCAGCCGCTCGATCTCGGCCATCGCCTCGGCCGGCAGCGGCCCCTTCTCCAGCGCGCCGACATTCTCCCGCACCTGCGTCACCGACCGGAAGCCGGGGATCGGCAGGGTGCGCGGCGACTTCGCCCACAGCCAGGCGAGCGCGCCCTGGGCCAGGGTGCGGCCGTCGGCGGTCAGCAGGTGCCGGATCCGCTCCAGCCGATCGGCGAAGCCCGGCACGACGCGGCCGTCCTTGAAATAATCCATCCAGCCGAAGGTGTTGGCCCGGACATCGTCCGCCGGCAGCGCCTGCCCGGGCGCGAACTTGCCGGTCAGCAGCCCCATGGCCAGCGGCGAGCGGTTGATCGAGATCAGCCCGTGCTCTTCGATCACGCCGCCCATGGTCGGCGCGTCGAAGAACAGGTTCATCCCGTGCTGGACGGCAACGAAGCCCTCGCGCCCGGCATAAGCGGCCGCCCGCTCCGGGAAATCAGTGCTCCAGCCATAGGCGCCGATGGTGCCGGCTGCGCGCAGATCGTCCAGCACCTCGAACACCTCGCCGGCCCGGTCGATCGGCAGATTGTTGAGGTGGAGCTGCAGCAGATCGATGCGGTCGCGGCGCAGCCGGCGCAGCGACCCCTCCACAGCGCTGCGGGCCTCGCGCCGCAGGTCGCCATCCGCGATGCTGCCGGTGAGCTGCTTCGTCGCCGGGTCGAAGCGGTTGCCCAGCTTGGTCGCGATCACGACGTCGTCCCGGCCCTCCAGGGCCCGGCCCAGCACCGCCTCGGAATGGCCGGCGCCGTAGACGTCGGCGGTGTCGAAGAAGCGGATGCCGAGATCGACGGCGCAGCGGATCGCGGCGATCGACTCCGCATCGTCGACCGTGCCGTAGCCGAGCGGCGTGTCGCCGGCGAAGAACGGGCCGCCGATCGCCCAGCAGCCCAGGCCAAGGCGAGGCACCTCGCGCCCGTCCCATAGGCGGATCAGGGTGGCGGAAGGAAGCCCGGCTTGATCGTTCATGGCGCTATCCTTTTCATGATCGAAAAGAAAATGGATCCGTCGAAGGCAAGCTATCCGTTAGGATCCGGCCCCGAAACACGCAGCACTGAAAAGACCGTTTCAGGCATGAAAAGGCCGATCGACTGGGAAGACATCCGCCTGTTCCTGGCCGTGGCCCGCGGCGAGGGGCTGAGTGCCGCGGCCCGCCAGGCGGGGTCGAGCCCGGCCACGCTGGGGCGCCGGATGACGGCGCTGGAGCGAAGCCTGGGCCAGCGCCTGTTCCTGCGCGAGCGGCTGGGCTATCGCCTGACCGAGGCGGGGCGCCAGTTCCTGGTCCAGGCCGAGGAGATGGAGGCCGCCGCCACCGGTATCGAGCGCTGGCGCGACGGCCTGTCGCCCCGCCGCACCGTGCGGATCTCGGCCGGGACCTGGACCTCCTGGTTCCTGGCCCGGCACATCGACGCGCTGTGGTCGCCCGGCGAGCCGTGGACAATCGACTTCGTCGCCGCCAACGCCCGGCTCGACATCGCCCGCGGCCAGGCCGATATCGGCGTGCGCAACCGGCGGCCCGAGGAGCCCTGGCTGGCCGGGCGGCGGACCGGCGACGTCGCCTTCGCCGTCTACAGCCGGCGCGGCGCCGCGCCGGAGGAGCGCTGGATCGGCGTGACCGGGGACGGCGCCGTCACACCCTCGGCCCGCTGGGTGGCGGAGCGGCACGCCGCTGCGATCGTCGCCCGCGGCAACGATCCGCGGCTGATCCTGGACCTGCTGCGCCGCGGCGTCGGCCGGGCGGTGCTGCCCTGCTTCGTCGGCGACGCCGATCCCGAGCTGGAGCGGCTGCAGGAGGTCGAGGAGCTGCGCCACCAGCAATGGCTGGTGCTGCACCAGGATGAGCGCCGCCACCCCGCGGTGCGCGCCGTGATCGAGCGCATCGTCCGCCTGATGCGGGAGAACCGGGCGCTGTTCCGCGGCGAGGGCGACGGGATGCCTTCTGTCGGTACTGGAGCGGGTGGCGAGGCCAGGGCCGCCCCCTCACCCGAAATCGCTGACGCGATTTCGACCTCTCCCCAAGGAGAGGTGTAGAGGCGACGGCTCATATTCCCCTCGCCTCGGGGAGAGGGGGCCCGTCGCGTCAGCGACGGGAGGGTGAGGGGGAAGGCGGCCCAGCCAATTGTCTAAGCACCCGCCGTCAGCCCCATGCCGTTACCGGACAGGAGGCCGTCGACCCAGCCATTGGCTATGCGCACGGCGTCTTCCGGCGTGAACACGGTCGGATCGAGGCAGAGCTCGAGCCACAGCCCGTCGAGCATGGCGGTGAAGGCCAGCGCCGCAAGCGGCGCGTCGATCCGGCGCGACCGGGCTTCGGCCGCAGCGGCGATCAGCCCTTCGAGCCGCCGGCGATACGCGGCGTAGACGTCGCGGTGGATCTGCCGGATCGCCTCGTCGCGGCGCACCAGCGCCCAGAAGGACAGCCAGATCGACAGCAAGTCGGGGTCCAGCACCGGCGGCCGGAAGCTGGCATCGATGAAGGCGCGCAGCCGCGCTTCGGGCGTCGCTTCCGCTGCGGCCAGCGCGACAGCCAGGGTCTCTGCGACATGGCTGCCGATGAATCGATAGGTCTCGGCGATCAGGGTGTCGATGCCGCCGAAATAATGGCGCACCAGCCCGGGAGAGACGCCGGCGCGGGCGCAGACCTCGCGCACCGAGGTGGCGGCATGGCCGCGTTCGGCCAGGCATCGGGCGGTGGCTTCGATCAGCGCCCGGCGTCGCACCGCCGGCAATTCGCGCGTGAACTTCGCGCGCGGCCCTGGCTTATCCTCGGGCACGTGATCGGGTGGGGCGGAGCGGGGCTCGGCCACGCAAGGTGACGGCCCGGGGTCGCCCCCGGGCCGCGTCCGACATCACAGGAGCTGGACGGCTTCCGCCATTGGGCCCTTCTGGCCCATGCGGACCGTCAGGCGGACCCGCTGCTCGCTGTTCAGGCCCGGCAGGCCGGCCTTTTGCAGGGCGCGCGAGGCGACGTAGACGTCCTTGCCGCCATCGTCCGGGGTGACGAAGCCGAAGCCCTTCTCGGCGTTGAAGAACTTCACCGTGCCTTCGACCTCGGTCGCCGGGCCGCTGAAGCCGCCGCCACCGAAGCCGCCGCCGCCGCCGAAGCCGCCGCGGTCGCCGCCGCCGAAGCGGCTCGGGCGAAAGCCGCCGCCGGCCGGCGGGGTGCCGAGCTCCTCGACACGATGGATCACCGCGACCTGCGGGCCCTTCTGACCTTCCGCGATGTCGCAGACGATCTTCGTGCCCTCATACATCTCGCGATGTCCGGACTGTTCCACGACCGAGGCGTGCAGGAACGCGTCCGGCGAACCGTCCGTCACCTGGACGAAGCCGAAGCCCTTCGTCGGGTTGAACCACTTGACCACAGCCGTCACGTCACGGCGATATTCGCCGCCTCCGACGCGCGGCGGATGACGTCGGTTCATCATTGAACTGAAACTCCAAGAGAAAGTGCTGCACCAGGACCAAGGGTGCGGCTTCCGCGAGCGGAAACCAGGATCTGTCCGCTCGCGACCGGCGGTACGCCGGCGCTGGACGGTCTGAACGTTTTTGTCGAGACGACCATTCGTTACCCGAGACAACCAGACCGCGCGTGAAGACCACCCGCGGGTGACGATCGTCTCTCTACCCCTCAGCCGAGCCTACAGAAGACACCCGCAGGAACTATAACCCCAGGCCGCGCGCCTTGACCATAGGCGTCGCACCGCAGCGAGAGAGAATCTTTCGCAGGCCAGAAGACTCGTTCAGCGGGATGAGTTTATTGTGGCAGCCGCACCGGGGCGCCGGTCTTCACCGATTCCCAGGCGGCGTCGGCGAGCAGCAGGGCGCGCCGGCCGTCCTCGCCGCCGGCCCGGGGCGCCCGGGCCCCGAGCACGGCGTCGATGAAGTCGTCGAGCTCACGGCGATAGGCCTCGGCGTAACGCTCCAGGAAGAAATGCAGCGGCTTGTCCCGCACCACCCCCTCGGCGCCGGCATATTCCATCGTGGTCGCGGTGCGGTTCTCGGCCCGCAGCATGCCGAGCGAGCCGAAGGCCTCGACCCGCTGGTCGTAGCCATAGGCAGCGCGGCGGCTGTTCGAGATCTGGGCGATGGCGCCGCCGGCGGTCTTCAGCGTCACCACTGCGGTGTCGACGTCGCCCTCGGCGCCGATCGCCGGGTCGACCAGGTTGCTCGCCGTAGCGTAGAGCTCCACCGGCTCCTCGCCCAGAAGCCAGCGAGCCATGTCGAAATCGTGGATCATCATGTCCCGGAACAGCCCGCCGGAGACGCGGATGTAGCTGGCCGGCGGCGGCCCGGGGTCGCGGCTGGTGATCGCCACCAGCTCGACCTTGCCGATGCGGCCTTCGGCGATGCCGGCATGGACCGCCTCGAAGCTGGGGTCGAAGCGCCGGTTGAAGCCGAGCGCCAGCGGCACCCCGGCCTGGGCGACGATGTCGAGGCAGCCCTCGACCCGGGCGCTGTCGAGGTCGATCGGCTTCTCGCAGAAGATCGCCTTGCCGGCCTTGGCCGCGGCCTCGATCAGGTCGGCATGGGTGTCGGTCGAGCTCGCGATCACCACCGCGTCCGCACCGTCCAGCGCCGCCAGGCCATCGCCGACCGCAGCACCGTGCTGCTTCGCCAGCGCCTCGGCGGATTCGCGGTGGACGTCGACCACAGTGACGAGCTGGGTGCGCGCGTTGCGGGCGATGTTGTCGGCATGGATCTTCCCGATCCGTCCGGCGCCGAACTGGCAGATCTTGAGCATGCTTCTCCCTTTCGCGGTGCGCCGGGCCGCGGGGCCCGGCTGTGGCCCTTTCGTCGCGCCGGAATCATCGGCCCGGCGGCGGCCGGTCGCGACAGAAAAATCAGAATTCCGAGGTTGCAGTCAAATGGAATATTTGTTCTATTTGATGCAATCACGCCTTGGGGAGGACCAGCCATGACCCGCCATCTGACCGGCCACCGCGGCGGCTTCGGCCCGGGGCTGACGCAGATCACCCGCTTCGATGAGCCCGAGGACGACACCGGCATCGCGGTCGCCGTGCTGAAGCTGGCGCCGGGCGAAAGCCACGAGGTCGAGACGACGAACGAGACCGCCTGGCTGCTGATGTCCGGCACCGCCGAGGTGACGATCGACAATCGGTCGGTGCGCTTCTCCCGCCGCTCGCTGTTCGACGAGTCGGCCAGCGCCGTGCATGTCGCGGCCGGCGCCCGGGTGCGGCTCGCGGCCGAGGACGAGGCCGAGTTCACGGTCTACGAGACGAAGAACACCAAGCCTTTCCCCTCGCGCGTGTTCCTGCCCGAGGACGTGCCGAACGAGCATCGCGGTAAGGGCCAGGTCGACGACGCCTGCTACCGTTACGTCCGCACCATCTTCGACCTGCGCAACAGCGACCCGAATGCCGAGCTGGTGCTGGGCGAGGTCGTCACCTTCCCCGGCCGCTGGTCGAGCTATCCGCCGCACCACCACCCCCAGCCGGAGATCTACCACTACCGCTTCACAGATCCGCGCGGCTACGGCCATGCCGAGCTGGGCGAGACCGTGCTGAAGGTGCGGGCATACGACACCATCAAGATCTTCGACGGCTTCGACCACGCGCAATGCGCCGCGCCCGGCTACGGCATGTATTACGCATGGGTGATCCGCCACCTGCCGGGCAACCCCTACACCGTGCCGGACTTCACCGAGGAGCACCGCTGGACCATGGATGCGAAGGCCGAGTTCTGGCGCCCGGAGGGAGTGTCGCGCCATGGCTGATCCCGTCCTGGATGTGATCTGCATCGGCCGCTCCTCGGTCGACCTCTATGGCGAGCAGGTCGGCGGCCGGCTGGAGGACATGGCCTCCTTCGCCAAATATGTCGGCGGCTGCCCGACCAACATCTCGGTCGGCGCGGCCCGGCTGGGCCTGCGCTCCGCCCTGCTCACCCGGGTCGGGGACGAGCATATGGGCCGCTTCATCCGCGAGCAGCTGGCGGCGGAAGGGGTGGACACCAGCCACGTCATCACCGATCCGCAGCGGCTGACCGCCCTCGTCATCCTCGGCATCCGGGACCGCCACACCTTCCCGCTGATCTTCTACCGCGAGAACTGCGCCGACATGGCGCTATCCGAAGACGACGTCGACGAGGCCTTTATCGCCTCGGCCCGCGCCGTGGTCGTGACCGGCACCCATTTCTCCACCCCCTCGGTCGCGGCGATGAGCCGGAAGGCGATGCGGTTGGCCCATGCCCATGGCCGCAGGGTGGTGCTGGACATCGATTACCGCCCGGTCCTGTGGAACCTGACCGGCCATGGCCTCGGCGAGGAGCGCTTCGTCGAGAGCTCAGCCGTCAGCACCCATCTGCAGGCGATCCTGCCGGAGTGCGACCTGATCGTCGGCACCGAGGAGGAGATCCATATCGCCGGCGGCGCCACCGACACGCTGGCGGCGCTGCGCCGGATCCGCGAGCTCAGCGCCGCCACCCTCGTGGTCAAGCGCGGGCCGATGGGCTGCGTCGTCTTCCCGGGCGCGATCCCGGACGACATCGAGCAGGGGGTGAAGGGCCCGGGCTTCCCGGTCGAGGTCTACAACGTGCTCGGCGCCGGCGACGGCTTCATGGCCGGCTTCCTGCGCGGCTGGCTGCGCGACGAGCCGGTCGAGGCCGCCTGCCGCTACGCCAATGCCTGTGGCGCCTTCGCCGTGTCGCGGCACGGCTGCGCCCCCTCCTACCCCAGCTGGACCGAGCTGTCGCAGTTCCTGGCACGGGGCAGCGCTCATCACCGGCTGCGCGAGGACCCGGCGCTGAACCAGGTGCATTGGGCGACGACCCGGATCCGCGACTGGCCCGAGGTCCATGCCCTGGCCTTCGACCACCGCTCCCAGTTCGAGGAGATGGCGGCGCGCCACGGCGCCGATGCGGAGAAGATCGGCGCCTTCAAGCTGCTGGCCTGGCAGGCAGCGAAGCAGGCCCATGGCGGGCCTGGCTTCGGCGTGCTGATCGACGGCCGGCTGGGCAGCGAGGCGCTGTTCGCCGCCGCCGGCAGCGGCGCCTGGATCGGACGGCCGATCGAGCTGCCGGGGTCACGCCCCCTGCGCTTTGAGGGCGGGCCCGATGTCGGCGTCACCCTGCGCGAGTGGCCGCTGGAGCATGTGGTGAAGTGCCTGGTGCAGTACCACCCGGACGACCCGCCGGAGATCCGGGACGAGCAGGACCGGCAGCTGCTGGCCCTGTTCGACGCCAGCCGCGCGACCCGGCATGAGCTGCTGGTCGAGGTGATCCCGCCGAAGTCCATGCCGGCCGACGACCGCACCGTGGCCCGGGCGCTGGACCATCTCTACGGCATCGGCATCCATCCGGACTGGTGGAAGCTGCAGCCGCCGCCCTCCGAGGCCGCCTGGGCGGCGATCCAGGAGGTGATCGCGCGGCGCGACCCGCATTGCCGCGGCGTGCTGCTGCTGGGCCTGGAGGCGCCGGAGGAGGAGCTGACCGAGGCCTTCGCCACGGCCGCGCGCCAGCCCTGGTGCCGCGGCTTCGCGGTCGGCCGCACCATCTTCGGCCGTGCGGCCGAGGACTGGATCGCCGGCCGTATCGATGACGACGAAGCGGTGAGACGGATGGCCGCCAGCTATGGCAGCCTGATCACCGCCTGGCAGAATGCCCGCGCCGCGGCTCAAGCCGCGGCTTGAAGGAGCGATAGGGATGGGAACCGTGCGTTTGACCGTGGCGCAGGCCCTGGTGCGCCACCTCGCCGCGCAATGGATCGAGGAGGAGGACGGAAGCCGCGAGCGCCTGTTCGCCGGCGTCTGGGCGATCTTCGGCCACGGCAACGTCGCCGGCATGGGCGAGGCCCTCTACGCCCACCGCGAGGAGCTGCCGACGCTGCGCGCCCATAACGAGCAGGCGATGGCCCTGGCCGCGATCGCCTATGCCAAGGCGAAGTTCCGCCGCCGCATGATGGCCTGCACCACCTCGATCGGCCCCGGCGCCACCAACCTGGTGACCGCCGCCGCGCTGGCCCATGTCGACCGGCTGCCGGTGCTGCTGCTGCCAGGCGACGTCTACGCCACCCGCCGGCCCGACCCGGTGCTGCAGCAGATCGAGGATTTCGGCGACGGCACGGCCAGCGCCAATGACTGCTTCCGCCCGGTGTCGCGCTATTTCGACCGGATCACCCGGCCGGAGCAGATCCTGACCGCCCTGCCCCGCGCCCTCTCCGTGCTGACCGACCCGGCCGATTGCGGGCCGGTGACGCTGGCCCTGTGCCAGGACGTGCAGGCCGAGGCCTATGACTACCCGGCCTGGTTCTTCGCGGAGCAGGTGCACCGCATCCGCCGCCCCGGCCCGGACGAGGCCGAGCTGGCCCGCGCCGTCGCGGCGCTGCAGAAGGCCGAGCGGCCGCTGGTGATCGCCGGCGGCGGCGTGCTCTATTCCGACGCGGCGAAGGCCCTGGCCGGCTTCGCCGAGCGCCACGGCCTGCCGGTCGCCGAGACCCAGGCCGGCAAGGGCAGCCTGGCCTGGAATCACCCGAACAATACCGGCTCGATCGGCGTCACCGGCTCGAGCGCCGCCAATGCGCTGGCTGCGGACGCCGATGTGGTGCTGGCGGTCGGCACAAGGTTGCAGGATTTCACCACCGGCTCCCGCGCCCTGTTCCGGGCGCCGGGGCGGACGCTGATCCAGCTCAACGCCGCCGTCTTCGACGCCGGCAAGCACGGCGCCCTGCCGCTGGTCGCCGACGCCCGCCGGGGCCTTGACGCGCTGTCACAGGCGCTGGGGTCCTGGACCGCGCCGAAGGCCCAGTCCGACCGGACCCGCAGCCTGATCGCGGAGTGGAACGGCGCGGTCGACCGCGCCACCGCGGCCAGCAACGCGCCCCTGCCCTCCGACGCCCAGGTGCTGGGCGCGGTCAACCGCGCGGCCGGGCGCGGCGCCATCGTGGTCTGCGCCGCCGGCGGCCTGCCGGGCGAGCTGCACAAGCTGTGGCGCACCGATGCGCCGGGCGGCTACCACCTGGAATACGGCTATTCCTGCATGGGCTACGAGATTGCCGGCGGCCTCGGGGTCAAGCTGGCCCGGCCGGATCGCGAGGTCTACGTCCTGGTCGGCGACGGCAGCTACATGATGATGAACTCCGAGATCGCGACCGCGGTGCAGCAGGGCGTCAAGCTGACCGTCGTCGTGCTCGACAACCGCGGCTTCGGCTGCATCAACCGGCTGCAGAACGCAACCGGCGGCGCCTCCTTCAACAACCTGTTCCGCGACATCGAGGGCGCGCAGCCGATCGACTTCGCCGCCCACGCCGCCAGCATGGGCGCGGCGTCGGAGAAGGTGGCCGGCATCGCCGAGCTGGAAGCGGCGCTGCTGCGCGCCAAGGCGACCGACCAGACCAGCGTCATTGTCATCGACACCGACCCGGTGACGACGACAGAGGCCGGCGGCGCCTGGTGGGACGTGGCCGTGCCCGAGGTCTCCGACCGCGACCAGGTGCGCCGGGCCCGCGCCGGTTACGAGGAGCAGCTGGCCGGGCACCCCGTCACCGGGCGTGATGCCTGATCCACAACCACCCGCCACCCGAGCCCACGAGACCGCCGCGATGACCGTCACCCTCGGCACCAACCCGATCGCCTGGAGCAACGACGACCTGCCGGAGCTGGGCGGCGAGACGCCGCTCGAGACCTGCCTGTTCGAGGCGCGCGAGGCCGGCTTCACCGGCATCGAGCTGGGCAACAAGTTCCCGCGCCAGGCCGAGGTGCTGCGGCCGATCCTGGAGGCGCACGGCCTCAGGCTGATCTCCGGCTGGTACAGCGCCAACCTGATTGACCGAACGGTCGATCAGGAAATCGAGGCGATGGAGCCGCACCTGGCCCTCCTCGCCGCGCTCGGCTGCAAGGTCATGGTGTTCTGCGACACCTCGGGCGCGGTGCATGGCGACCGCGGCACGCCGCTGTCGCAGCGCCCGACCCTGCCGGAGGATTCCTGGCCGGAGTTCGGCCGCAAGCTGACCGCGATCGGCGACCACATGGCGAAGCGCGGCGTGCGGCTGGCCTATCACCACCACATGGGCACGCTGGTGCAGAGCGAGGCCGAGGTCGACCTCCTGATGCAGCACACCGGGCTGTCGGTCGGCCTGCTGCTCGATTCCGGGCACATGACGGTGGCGGGCGGCGATCCCGCGGCGCTGGCCAAGCGCTATGCCAGCCGGATCAACCACGTCCACGCCAAGGATGTGCGCCGCGACGTGCTGCAGAAGGTGCGCGACGAGGATTGGAGCTTCCTCGACGGCGTGATCGGCGGCCTCTTCACCGTGCCGGGCGACGGCATGATAGACTTCCCGCGGATCTTCGACGCGCTGCCCAAGAGCTACAGCGGCTGGATGGTGGTCGAGGCCGAGCAGGACCCGGCCAAGGCGCATCCCCTCACCTATGCCCGGCTGGGCTACCGAAACCTGTGGAAGTTCGCGACCGGCGCCGGCTTCGAGGTGAAGACCTGAGGCGTGAGCATACTGCCAATGAAGATTTCCCCATCCGGGCGAGGTGGGTGGTGTCATAGTGACACATCGATTCACTCGCCCCGGATGGTGAAATGTCGGCCTTTTCTTCCTTCTTCGCCTTCTTTGCACGGATCTTCCTGGCCGTGCTGTTCGTCGCCTCCGGCTGGGAGAAGGTGATCGGCTTCGAGGGCGCCGTCCAATATACCGCGACGGCCAGCACCCTGCCGGCCCCTCAGATCGTCACGGCCCTGACCCTCGTGGTCGAGTTGGCCGGCGGCATCCTCCTGATCCTCGGCTTGTTCTCGCGCGTCGCCGCCTTCGTTCTGGCCGGCTTCACCTTGCTGACCATCCCCTTCGTCCACCATTTCTGGACCATGACGGATGCCGAGGCGATGGCGAACCAGATCCATGCGATAAAGAATCTCGCCATCGCCGGCGGGCTCCTGATGGTCACCGCCTTCGGCCCTGGCGCCTGGGCGATCGGGCCCGGCCGGCGCTGACCGTCACCGCCCGGCACCTCTGAAACGGCGGGCTCCAGGCCCGCCGTTTTTTCGTCCGGCTCAGCGGTTCTTGAACGCCGGCGGCCGCTTCTCGACGAAGGCGGCCATGCCTTCCTTGCGGTCCTCGGTGGCGAAGGTGGCGTGGAACAGCCGCCGCTCGAACAGGATGCCTTCGGCCAGCGGCGTTTCGTCGGCACGGTGCACCGCCTCCTTCGCCATCATCGTCACCGGCAGCGAGTAGCCGGCGATGGTCTCCGCCGCCTTCAGCGCCTCGGCCAGAAGATCGGCGGCCGGCACCACGCGGGCGACGAGGCCCGAGCGCTCCGCCTCCGCCGCGTCCATCATTCGGCCGGTCAGCACCAGGTCCATCGCCTTCGACCGGCCGATCAGCTTGGTCAGGCGCTGGGTGCCGCCGGAACCCGGGATGGTGCCCAGCTTGATCTCGGGCTGGCCGAACCGCGCCGTGTCCGCGGCGATGATGAAGTCGCACATCATCGCGATCTCGCAGCCGCCGCCGAGGGCGTAGCCGGCGACCGCGGCGATGATCGGCTTGCGCACCCGGGTGATGCAGGTCCAGTTCTCGATCAGGTTGCCCCGGTAGGCGGCGATGAAGTCCTTCGACGCCATCTCCTTGATGTCGGCGCCGGCGGCGAAGGCCTTCTCCGAGCCGGTCAGGACGATGGCGCCGACGGCGTCATCAGCGTCGAAGGCCGCGAGGGCCTGTCCGAGGTCCCTGAAGACCGCGTCATTCAGGGCGTTCAGCGCCTGCGGCCGGTTCAGGGTGATCAGGCCGACCCGGCCCCGGGTCTCGACCAGGATGGTCTCGTAGCTCGCGGTCATGAAACGCTCCTCCGCATCGGGTCTTCGATTGATCGAACGCCCGGTCAGCGCTGGCAGACCGGGCAGAAGAAGGTGCTGCGGCCGGACTGAACGATGCGCCGGATCGTGCCCCGGCAGCCTTCGGTCCGGCACGGTTCCCCCTCCCGATCGTAGACCGACCAGGAATGCTGGAAATAGCCGAGCTCGCCATTGACCTGGATGTGGTCGCGCAAGCTAGACCCGCCGGCCTCGATGGCGCGGAGCAGCACCGCCTTGATCTCCGGCACCAGCCGCGCCGCCCGCACGCCGGCCACCGAGGCGGCGACCCGGCGCGGCGAGATATGCGCGGCCCATAGTGCCTCGCAGACATAGATGTTGCCGAGCCCGGCGACGACGCGCTGGTCCAGGAGGGCCGCCTTGATCGGCGTGATCTTGCGGGCCAGCGCCTGGTCCAGATAGGCGGCGTCGAACTCCTCCGACAGCGGCTCCGGCCCCAGCGCCTCCAGCGCCTTGTGGGCATGCAGCGCGTTCTGGCTGACCAGGTCCATCATGCCGAAGCGGCGGGTGTCGTTGAAGGTGACGACCGATCCGGATTCGGTCTCGAACACCACATGGTCGTGCGGGCTGACGATGCCCGGCCGCCCCCGGCTGACCATCATCCGGCCGGACATGCCGAGATGGATCAGCAGCACCATGCCGTCGTCGAGATGCAGCAGCAGGTATTTGGCGCGGCGGTCGAGCCGCGTGATTCGGCGGCCGATCAGCCGCTCGGCCATGCGGTCGGGCAAGGGGAAACGCAGGTCGGGGCGGCGCTGTTCGACGCGGGCCAGGCGCTGGCCTTCCAGGACGGGCACCAGGCCGCGGCGGACGGTTTCGACTTCGGGTAGCTCGGGCATGGCCGGCACACTGGCACGACCCGGCGCCGGACGCTATGGTCCCGGCCATGAGCGACGCCCAACGCAATCCCGAGTCCCGCTGGTTCGGCGACACCGAAGTCGATCCGACGGAGAAGACCGAGCGCGTCCACGGCGTCTTCACCAGCGTCGCCCGCCGCTACGACCTGATGAACGACCTGATGAGCGGCGGCGTCCACCGGCTGTGGAAGGCCCAGCTCATCGCGGCGATCCGGCCCCGCCCCGGCGAGGTCCTGCTGGACGTGGCCGGCGGCACCGGCGACATCGCCTTCCGCTTCCTCGACCGCGCCGGCCCGACCGCCCGGGCGATCATCTGCGACCTGACCGAGGGCATGGTCGCGGTCGGCCGCGACCGGGCGATCGACCGCGGCTGGGTCGGCCCGATCCTGCACATGGTCGGCAACGCCGAATCACTGCCGGTCGCCGACCGGTCGGTCGACGTCTACACCATCTCCTTCGGCCTCAGGAACGTGACCCGGATCGACGACGCGCTGCGTGAGGCGCGGCGGGTGCTGAAACCGGGCGGCCGCTTCTTCTGCCTGGAGTTCAGCAAGGTCGTGCTGCCTGGCCTGGACCGCGCCTACGACCTCTATTCCCGCGCCGTGATCCCGGCGATGGGCCGGGTGGTAGCCAAGGACGAGGACAGCTACCGCTACCTGGTCGAGAGCATCCGTCGCTTCCCCGACCAGCCGAGCCTGGCCGAGCGGATCGAGGCGGCGGGGCTGGAACGGGTGCGCTGGACCAACCTGTCCGGCGGCATCGCGGCGATCCATACCGGCTGGCGGATTTGAGTCGTCCGGAAACGACGGAGTCGGCATGCCTGACCGCGAACGAGAAAGCGCTTCGAACGACAGGCCTCACGAAACGGAGCGTCGGCGGATCGAGGAGGAGACCAAGGTCTTGATGGCGTTTTGGAACGAACACGAGGCTCGGTTCGGCACGCCTGCCGACGAGTATTGCGAGATCTGATCGGCCGATACCCCGTGCACGGCGGGAAAGGCTAAACCCGTCATTGCGAGCCCCGAAGGGGCGTGGCAATCCAGCGGCACTGCCCCCTGGATCGCCACGTCGCTTCGCTCCTCGCGATGACGCATTGAGAAAGCCGATTTCACGGCCCCTGTCGCGCATTTCGTCGCAACCGGCGATCGTAGTGCTTGCCGAATCCGGCTGAGGGCCCTAAAGAACATTCATGCGATGTAGTTCGCCCTCCGCCGTCCCTGGGGACCTGTCGTGACGCTGACGCTGCGCGACCGCCGCATCCTGCTGGTCATCGCCGGCGGCATTGCCGCCTACAAGTCGCTGGACCTGATCCGGCGGCTGCGCGAGCGCGGCGCCCGGGTGCGCTGCATTCTGACGAGATCCGCGACCGAATTCGTCACCCCCCTCGCCGTCGCCGCCCTGACCGAGGACAAGGTCTATGGTGAGCTGTTCTCGCTGACCGACGAATCGGAGATGGGCCACATCCGGCTGTCGCGCGACGCCGACCTGCTGGTGGTGGCCCCGGCCACCGCCAATATCCTGGCGCGGATGGCGGCCGGGCTGGCTGACGACCTGGCCACCACCGCTCTCCTCGCCACCGACAAGCCGGTGCTGGTGGCGCCGGCGATGAATGTCCGCATGTGGGACCACCCGGCGACGCGGGACAACCTGGCGCTGCTGCAGCGGCGCGGGGTGCGCACAATCGGGCCGAGCCAGGGCGAGATGGCCTGCGGCGAATACGGCTTCGGCCGGATGGCGGAGCCGCTGGAGATCGTCGCCGCCGTCGAGGCCTATTTCGCCGAGGTCGACCGCTCCGGCACCGGCGGGCCGCTGAAGGGCCGCCACGCCATCGTCACCAGCGGCCCGACCCATGAGCCGATCGACCCGGTGCGCTACATCGCCAACCGCTCCTCCGGCAAGCAGGGCCACGCCATCGCCGCGGCGCTGCATCAGGCCGGGGCGCGGGTGACGCTGGTGACCGGCCCGACCCACGAGCCGCCACCGCCCGGCGTCACCGTGGTACCGATCGAGACGGCGGAGGAGATGATGGCCGCCTGCAGCGCCGCCCTGCCGGCCGATGTCGCGGTCTGCGCCGCGGCGGTGGCCGACTGGCGGGTCGCCGCGCCCTCCGGGCAGAAGATCAAGAAGGGCGCCGGTGGACCTCCGGCTTTGACCCTGGCCGAGAACCCGGACATCCTGGCGACGCTGAGCGCCCCGGGGCCCGACCGGCCGGCGCTGGTAATCGGCTTCGCCGCCGAGACCCAGGACGTGGTGGCGCACGCCCAGGCCAAGCGCACCCGCAAGGGCTGCGACTGGATCCTGGCCAACGACGTGTCGCCGGGGACCCAGGCCTTCGGCGGCGATTCGAACATCCTGCATCTGATCACCGCCGAAGGCGCCGAGACTTGGCCGCGGCTGAGCAAGGCCGATATCGGCACCCGCCTGGCCGGCGCGATCGCCCGCCATTTCGAGAAAGGCTGACCCCGATCCGATGACCGAAGCCGTCTCCATCGCCGTCACCCGCCTGCCGCATGGCTTGGGCCTGCCCCTGCCCGCCGCAGCCACGGCCGATTCGGCCGGGCTGGACCTGCTGGCCGCGGTGGCGGAGCCGGTGACGGTGGCGCCCGGGCGCCGGGTGCTGATCCCGACCGGCATCGCCATCGCCCTGCCGCGCGGCTGGGAGGCGCAGGTGCGCCCGCGCTCCGGCCTCGCCCTCAAGCACGGCATCACCATCGTCAACGCGCCGGGCACGATCGATTCGGACTATCGCGGCGAGATCGGCGTGGTGCTGATCAACCATGGCGACGAGCCCGTCGCCATCACCCGGGGCATGCGGATCGCCCAGATGGTCGTGGCCCGCCACGCGAGCGTCGCCTGGGAGGAACGGCCGAGCCTCGACACCACCGCCCGCGGCACGGGCGGCTACGGGTCCACCGGAACGGGAGCCTGACGGATGTTCCGACTGCCGAAGAAGATGCTGTTCGCGATCGAGGCGGTTCTCGATATCGCCTACAACGCGGTCGACACGCCGGTGCAGAGCGCCGAGATCACCAAGCGCCAGGGGATCCCGCGCCGGTACCTGGAGCAGGTGCTGCAGCAGCTGGTCCGGGTCGACATCCTGACCGGGGTGCGCGGGCCGCGCGGCGGCTATCGCCTGGCGCGCGAGCGTCGGCGCATCACCGTCGGCGAGATCGTGCGCGCCATCCGGGCGCTGGAGACCGCGACCGACGACGAGGAATCGCTGCCGCCGGGCTCCCGCCTGGGCCAGGAGATCGTACGGCCGCTGTGGCACGAGCTGCAGGAGGAGGCGGTGCGCAAGCTTGATTCCCTGACCATCGAGGATCTGGCGAACCAGGCGCGCGACAGGGGCATCCCGCGCGAACGGGCCGCCCCCGTGGACTTCTCGATCTGAGCCGGTCCGAGCGGCTGGCCTTCCCCAGAATCGGCGCGTATAAATGTTGATCAGTCTATTTAACGCCCCTGGAGAGTAATATGTCCTCTTCCGCCGCCGGGAAGACCGAGTTCCGAGGCAAGATCTACGATTCGATCCTCGACACCATCGGGGCGACCCCGCTGGTTCGGGTGAAGAAGCTGGCCGAGGCCCATGATGCCCGGGCCGACATCCTGGCGAAGCTGGAGTTTTTCAACCCGCTGTCGAGCGTGAAGGACCGCATCGGCCTGGCGATGATCGAAGCGCTGGAGGCGTCGGGCAGGATCAAGCCGGGCGTCAGCACCCTGATCGAGCCGACCTCGGGCAACACCGGCATTGCGCTCGCCTTCGTCGCCGCGGCCAAGGGCTATCGCCTGATCCTGACCATGCCCGAGACGATGTCGGTCGAGCGGCGCAAGATGCTGAAGCTCTTGGGCGCCGAGCTGCACCTGACCGAGGGTCCGAAGGGCATGAAGGGCGCCATCGCCAAGGCCGAGGAGCTGGTCAACAGCATCCCGAACGCGATCATTCCGCAGCAATTCGAGAACCCGGCCAACCCGGAGATCCATCGCCGCACCACGGCCGAGGAGATCTGGAACGACACCCAGGGCGGCGTCGACATCCTGATCTCCGGCGTCGGCACCGGCGGCACCATCACCGGCGTCTCCGAGGTGATCAAGCCGCGCAAGCCCAGCTTCAAGGCGATCGCGGTGGAGCCGGAGGACAGCCCGGTGCTGTCCGGCGGCAACCCGGGCCCGCACAAGATCCAGGGCATCGGCGCCGGCTTCGTCCCGGCGGTGCTGAACACCAAGGTCATCGACGAGGTCGTGCGGATCTCAAACGAGCGGGCCTTCCAGGTCGCCCGCCAGGTCGCGAAGCTGGAGGGGCTGCCGGCCGGCATCTCTTCCGGCGCCGCCCTGGCCGCGGCGCTCGAGGTCGGCGCCCGGCCGGAGAACGAGGGCAAGAAGATCGTTGTGATCGTCCCCTCGATCGCCGAGCGCTACCTGTCGACCGCGCTGTTCGAAGGGCTGGACTGACGTCCTCCCTCTTCAGTGCGTGCGGGGGAAGCGGGCCTTCGGGCCCGCTTTTCATTTGGCCGACGACAACTCGATGAACCGGCCGATGCCGACGGCGGCAAGGAAGTCGGGGTCGTGGCTGGCGACCAGCAGCGCGCCGTCATAGGCGGCCACAGCACGCTCGATCGCCGCGATCGAGTCGAGGTCGAGATGGTTGGTCGGCTCGTCCAGGATCAGGAGCCTGGGCGGCCGCGGCCCGCCCAGCACGCAGGCCAGGGCCGCCCGCAGCGTCTCGCCGCCGCTGAGGCTGCCGACCATGTGCAGCGCGGCATCGGCCCGGAACAGGAAGCGCGCCAGCGCCGCCCGGCAGGCATTGTCGGTCGCGTCCGGATGCATCGCCCGGAAATTCTCCAGGATCGTACGCTCCGGCCGCAGTCCACCGGCCCGCTGGTCGAGCATGGCGATGCCGCCGCCGAAGCGCCGGATCTTCCCTTTGTGCGGCTCCAACTCGCCGGCCGCCAGGCGCAGCAGCGTCGACTTGCCGGCGCCGTTCGGCCCGGTGACCGCCACCCGCTCCGGCCCGACCAGGGTGAAGGACAGGTCTCGCAGCACCGGCCAGGCCGCGCCCGGCGGCGTCCAGGAGACCTGCTCGAAGGCGAGGACAAGGGTGCCGGCGGCGAGCCCCGTGGAAGGCAGCGAGACCGCCAGCCTCTCCACCCGCTCGACCGCGGCGCGCGCCTCGGCCAGCGCCGCCTCGGCGGACTCCTGCCGGCGCTCCTGCAGGCCGCTCTGGCGCGCCTGGGTCTGGCCGGCCCGCTCCTTGGCGGCATCGAGCAGGAGCTTGGACTGGCCGCCGCCGGCGCGGGATCTCCGGCCGCGGGCGTCGCTGCGGGCCTTGCGCTCCAGCACTGCCTGCCGGTCCCGCGCCAGCCGCACCACCTCCTGCTCGGCATGGGCCAGGTTGCGCTGCACCGCCTCGGCTTCGGCCTCGCGCCGGGCCCGATAGTCGTCCCAGTTGCCGCCATAGCTTCGCGCGCCCAGGCTGGACAGCTCGACGATCCGGTCCATCCGGCGCAGCACCTCGCGGTCGTGGCTGACCACCAACGCCCCGCCGCGCCACTCCTCCAGCAGCGCGCAGATCGCGTCGCGGCCGTCGGCGTCGAGATTGTTGGTCGGTTCGTCCAGCACCAGCATCTCCGGCGGGTCGACCAGCAGCCCGGCGAGGACCAGCCGGGTCGCCTCGCCGCCGCTCAGGGTACCGAGCGGCCGGCGCAGGTTGAGAGCGGCCGGCAGGCCGAGCCGGGGCAGCGCCGCGGCGGCCCGCTCCTCCACCGTCCAGTCGGCGGCGGCCAGATCCTCCTCGCTGCCCTGCCCCGCCAGCAGGCGGTCGAGTCGGGCCAGGGCCGGGGCGATGCCGAGGGCATCGGCGGCGGTCATGCCCGGCACCACCCGGATGGTCTGCGGCAGATGACCGATGCGGCCCCGCCGACGGATGCGGCCGGATTGCGGCGGGATCTCGCCCAGCAGCAGGCGCAGCAGCGTGGATTTCCCGACGCCGTTGCGGCCGACCAAGCCGGTCCGCTCCGCCCCGAAGGCGAGCGTCAGATCCTCGAAGAGCGGGCGGTGGTCAGGGGTGTGGTGGGACAGCGACTCGGCGGCGAGGAGAGGCATGGCGGCTCGACGGATGCAGCGTGACGGGGCGGGTGAAGTGCCGTTCCGTCCTGCGATCCATCAGGGCCTCTCCTGCGTTGTGAGGCCGGGAGCATAGCCGCAAAATATCTCCAGGCAAACCAGGGCGCACGCGCGCATCCTTGTGGAGGGACGGGAGGGAGGCCCGAGATGGCGGATGAGGAGACGGTCCGGCGCGCCGCGCTGGCCCTGCCGGAGGTGACGGAGGAGGCGCATTGGGACCGCCCGTCCTTCCGGGTCGGCGGCAGGATCTTCGCCGTGCTGCGCCCGGCGGAGCGGCGGGCGGTGCTGAAGCTGCCGCACGACCACCAGGAGATGCTGTTCGCGGCCCGCCCCGAGGCCTTCTCGCCGGCACGCTGGGGCCGGCTGGTCTGGACCTTCGTCGCGCTGCCGCAGGTCGACGACGAGCAGATCGAGTCGCTGGTGGCGGAGGCCTGGCGGGAGGTGGCGCCGAAGCGGCTCGCCCGGCAGCGGCCAGGCTGACCGGCATGGACAGTGCGCCGCCGCCGCGCTAGCCCGGAGGGCGACGCAGCCGAGGAGCCGCCGATGACTCAGAAGCCAAGAGCCCGCGACCTGGGCATCCCCTTCGATGGCGAGCCCGGGCCGCTCAATGCCATCACAGATGTCGCCGGGGTCGAGGTCGGCGCCGCCACCGTCATCGCAGGCGACGGCAAGCTGGAGGTCGGGCGCGGGCCGGCGCGCACCGGCGTCACAGCCATCCTGCCGCGCGGGCGAGTCTTCGACCCGGTCTTCGCCGGTACCGCCGCCCTGAACGGCAATGGCGAGATGACCGGAACCCTCTGGATCGAGGAATCGGGCTTTCTCGAAGGGCCGGTGATGATCACCAACAGCCACAGCGTCGGCATCGTGCGTGACGCGGTGATCGGCTGGCAGGGCCGCCACGGGCTGGTCGCGCCACTGTCGCACGACCTCTATTGGTGCCTGCCGGTGGTGGCCGAGACCTGGGACGGCATCCTGAACGACATCAATGGCTTCCACGTCACGGCGCAGCATACGGTTGAGGCCCTGAACGGCGCCCGGCTTGGCCCGGTGGCGGAGGGCAATGTCGGCGGCGGCACCGGCATGTCCCTGTTCGGATTCAAGGGCGGTACCGGCACGGCCTCGCGTCAGCTCTCACCTGAAGACGGCGGCCATGTCGTCGGCGTGCTGGTGCAGGGCAATTTCGGCCGCCGCCGAAACCTGACGATCGCCGGCGTCCCGGTCGGTCGGGAGATCCCGGACCTGCTGCCCGACCTGGCCTGGGACCGCGACACGGGATCGATCATCGTCGTGATCGCGACCGATGCACCGCTGCTGCCGCACCAGCTGAAGCGGCTGGCGCGGCGGGCGCCGATCGGCATCGCCCGCACCGGCGGCTATGGCGCCAATGGCAGCGGCGACATCTTCCTGGCCTTCTCCACCGCCAATCCCGGCGCCTTCAGCCGCAAGGAGACACGGTCGGTCGACGTCCTGCCGAACGACGCCATGGACGGGCTGATCGAGGCCACGGCCCAGGCGACCGAGGAGGCGATCGTCAACGCCCTGGTCGCGGCCGAGATCATGACCGGCCGCGACGGCAACACGCTGCATGCGATCCCGCATGACCGGCTGCAGGAGATTCTGAGGAAATACAACCGGTTGGCGGATCAAATGTAGGTTGGGTTCGCGGAAGCGAACCCAACATCGCGCAATCGGGGCCAGGTTGGGTTCGCCCGGGGCGAACCCAACCTACGATTCAGTGCACCGCCATCTCGGCCCTGATCTTCTGGCGCAGCAGGTCGATCGGCGCCAGCCGGTCGCGCTGCGCCTCGTAGTGCCAGAAGGTCCAGCCGTTGCAGGACGGCGCGCCCTGCAGCGCCGCGCCGACCCGGTGGATCGACCCGGCATGGTCGCCCTGGCCGTTGCTGGCGATCAGGGTGCCGTCGGCCCGCACCTTGGCGACGTAGCGGCGCTGGGTGTCGAACAGCCGGTCGCCCGGCCGCAGCATGCCGCGTTCCACCACCCAGCCGAAGGGCACGCGCGGCGCCTGCCGCTTCGACAGGGTGTCGAGCAGGGCCGGGTCGGCCGGCGCCTCGATCGCGGCGATGCGCTGGGCGGCGACGCGGGCATAGACCTCCTCGCGCTCGACGCCGATGAATTTCCGGCCGAGGCGCTTGGCCACGGCACCGGTGGTGCCGCTGCCGAAGAACGGGTCGAGGATCGTCTCCCCCGCCCGGGTCGAGGACAGGAGGACGCGCCACAGCAGCGCCTCGGGCTTCTGCGTCGGATGCGCCTTGCGGCCGTCGATCTTCAGCCGCTCGCCACCGCTGCAGATCGGCAGCGTCCAGTCGCTGCGCATCTGCAGTTCCTCGTTCAGCGCCTTCATGGCGTCGTAGTTGAAGGTGTAGCGGCTGTCCGGCGACTTGGCGGCCCAGATCAGCGTCTCATGCGCGTTGGTGAAGCGGGTGCCGCGGAAGTTCGGCATCGGGTTCGACTTGCGCCAGACGATGTCGTTCAGGATCCAGAAGCCGAGATCCTGCAGGATGGCGCCGACCCGGAAGATGTTGTGGTAGGTGCCGATCACCCACAGCGTCCCGTCCTCCTTCAGCGCATGGCGCGCCGCCGCCAGCCAGTCCCGCGTGAACCGGTCATAGGTGGCGAGGTCGCTGAACTTGTCCCATTCCGCATCAACGCCGTCGACCCGGCTCTCGTCCGGCCGGCGCAGCTCTCCCCCCAACTGCAAATTGTAGGGCGGGTCGGCGAACACGCAGTCCACCGAGCCGGCGGGCAACGACCGCATCGCCGAGATGCAGTCGTCGAGGACGATTCGGCAGCCCGGCGGCAGGCGCTCGGTGATGGTGGGTGATTCGCTCATGCGGCGACGATGATT
Source organism: Inquilinus limosus (assembly GCF_051487185.1). Taxonomy (GTDB): domain Bacteria; phylum Pseudomonadota; class Alphaproteobacteria; order DSM-16000; family Inquilinaceae; genus Inquilinus; species Inquilinus limosus_F. The sequence goes on along the minus strand of NZ_JAHVDK010000021.1, from coordinate 9,782 downwards.
CGCCGCGGAGTCGCCGTCAATACCCCGCTTGAATCAGCCGGTTATGGCGAGTCGCTGCGACACCGGGGCAAACGACCGCCGATGATGCTCGCAAACCCCGAGGCGGGCGATCGCCGCGAGATGCTCCGGGGTGGCGTAGCCGACGTTGCGTTCCCACCCATAGCCGGGATGGTGGGCGGAGAGACGCAACATCTCGTGGTCGCGCACAACTTTTGCGAGGATCGAGGCGGCCGCGATCGACAGCGACAGGGCGTCGCCGCCGACCACCGCCCGCCCGTCGCAGGGCAGCCCGTCGGGCAGCTTGTTGCCGTCAACGAGGGCCATCTCCGGCCGTTCCGGCAGCGCCTCGACCGCCCGTCGCATCGCCAACAGGCTGGCCTGCAGGATGTTGATTCGGTCGATCTCCTCGACCGTGGCCCAGCCGATCCCGACCTGGGCCACCGCCTTGATGCGCGGCACCAGCGCCTCGCGCCGCTGCGGTGTCAGCACCTTGCTGTCGTCGATCAGCGATGCGAGCTTGGGGTCGAGCGGCCGGGTCAGCACCACGGCCGCGGCCAGGACCGGGCCGGCCAGCGGGCCGCGGCCGACCTCGTCCAGCCCGGCGACCCTCCGCACCGGGGCGCCGCATTCGATCTCAAGGCTCCAATCCGGCATGCCGCCCCTCCTGCCCCCAGGGCATAGCGCCGATGGGGCGAAGAGCCAAGACCGGAGGATCGAGGAAGGCCAGGCAGGCCTTTAGAACAGCCTCAACTGGTCGCCCGGCCGCGGTGGCGGGGAGAACTGGCTGGTGTCGAGGACCCAGCGCTTGCGGTCGAGGCCGAGCCTGCGGACGGCGTGGTTGAAGCGGGCGCGGATCAGATCGGCCACCGGCCCCTCGCCCCTCATCCGTTCGCCGAAGCCCGACTTATAGAGTTTACCGCCGCGGGTCTGGCGGATCAGCGACATCACCCGCTTGGCCCGGTCCGGCGCATGCGCCTCGAGCCATTCCTGGAACAGGCCGGCGATCTCCAGCGGCAGCCGCAGCAGGGTCCAGCCCGCCGCCGTCGCTCCGGCCTTGGCCGCCGCCTCCAGCACCTGCTCCAGCATATGGTCGTTGAGGCCCGGGATCATCGGCGAGGTCAGCACGATCACCGGGATGCCGGCCTGGGTCAGCTGCCGCATCGTCTCCAGCCGCCGTGGCGGCGTCGCCGCCCGTGGCTCCAGCGTCCGCGCCAGCTCGCGGTCGAGGGTCGAGAGTGAGATGCAGACCGCCGCCAGCCCCTTCGCCGCCATCGGCGCCAGCAGGTCGATGTCGCGCGTGATCAGCGCCGATTTGGTGACGATGCCGAGCGGGTGGTTGAAGCGCGACAGCACCTCGATCACCCGGCGGGTCAGCTTCAGCTCGCGCTCGACCGGCTGGTAGGGATCGGTGTTGGTGCCCATCGCCATCACCGCCGGGACGTAGCCGGGGCGCCGCAGCTCCGCCTCCAGCAGCTCCGGCGCGTCCGGCTTGTAGAAGAGCTGGGTCTCGAAATCGAGGCCGGGCGACAGGCCGAGCCAGGCATGGGTCGGCCGCGCGAAGCAGTAGATGCAGCCGTGCTCGCACCCGCGATAGGGGTTGATCGACCGGTCGAACATGATGTCCGGCGAGTCGTTGCGGGTGATGATGGTGCGAGCGGTGTCGACATGGAGCTGCGTGCGCAGCGGCGGCTCGTCCTCCTCCGCCGTCCCCGCCCAGCCGTCGTCGACCCGGTGCCGGGTCGCCGCCTCGAAGCGGCCGGTCCGGTTGCTGACCGCCCCGCGCCCCTTGCGCGGCCGGTCCTCCAGCTCGTCGATGTCGGGCGGCTTGATCGGCATGAGAACAAATATAGAACACGCACATCGACTTGCCAATCCCCTACCCGGATGCGCCCCGATCGGGGCGCGCGGGGACCAGACTCGGCTTGACGCCCGGACCCGAAGGGACTATGAAGCGCGCTCGTTTTTTCTGGGCCCGCGTTGGGCCGAACCGGGACCGACAATGGCCAACCACAAGTCCGCCGAGAAGCGCATCCGCCAGACCGAGCGCCGCACGCTCGTGAACCGCAACCGCGTCAGCCGCATCCGCACCTTCGTCAAGAAGGTCGAGGTGGCGATCGAGTCCGGCGACAAGACCGCCGCGGCCGAGGCGTTCAAGGCGGCGCAGCCGGAGCTGCAGCGCGGAGTCACCAAGGGCGTGCTGCACAAGAACACGGTCGCGCGCAAGCTGTCGCGCCTGTCCGGCCGCATCAAGGCCCTCTAAGCCCGGATCACCGAACAGCCGTTCCGCGGCGGCGGTCGCGGAACGGTTTTTTGTTTGCCGGAGAGAGGCTCGAGCGGAGCACAGGTGACCGCCGCCCGGACCGTTTTTTGCGTTTTCGCAGGGTCCGGTTTTGTTCCGTTGCCAGCCAATGCCTCCCCTGCCTATGATCTACGTTCACTTGCGCGTCTGCAGGTGAAGACGGCCTCAGGATACAACTTGCCCGGCTACCAGCCTTCATCATGAAGATTGGCAGAAGTCCGTGAGCGTCCCTGAGCAATACTCGTTCAATTTTTACTGACATACTTCCCGGCTGCGCAAGTAACGCGAGGAATTGTTCCTGCGCGCTGGGCATGATATTATGATTGTTACAGTTTGAATTCTGCAAGCATGGCAGCCGCGCACCGGGCAACCAGTGCCGTTGCCGACGGTAGTGGGTAGAATTCGAATCGTGGGCGGACGGGGCAACGCGGACGCCGAAGCCGGAGGGGTCGGAAGCAGCATGTCGTCGATGGGGGGAGTCATCGCATCGATCGAGCAGCAATGGGCCCGGGTCTGCGGCCGGTTGCGCGAGGAAGTCGGCGAGGGCGCCTTCAAGAGCTGGCTGCGCCCGGTGGTCGTGGTCGATCTCGACGGCGGCGAGGTCCGCATCGCCGCCCCCACCCGGTTCATGCGCGACTGGGTGGCGGCGCATTACGCCGACCGCATCCGCAATCTCTGGCATTCCGAGAATCCGGACATCCACAGCGTCGACGTGATCGTGGTGCCGGACCGGCTGGCCGCGAAGCCGGCCGCCGCAGCCGCACCGGCCGCGACCGCGCCGGCCTCGCGCGCCGAGTCGCCGGCACCGGAGCGCCCAGCCGAGTCGGTGGCCGAGTTCGGCGCCGTTCTCGACCAGCGCTTCACCTTCGACAATTTCGTTGTCGGCAAGCCGAACGAGTTGGCCCATGCCGCCGCCCGCCGGGTGGCCGAGGCCAACAGCGTCACCTTCAACCCGCTGTTCCTCTATGGCGGGGTGGGCCTCGGCAAGACCCATCTGATGCACGCCATCGCCTGGCACATCCGGCAGAAGCACCCGGAGCGGCGCGTGCTCTACATGTCCGCCGAGAAGTTCATGTACCAGTTCATCCGTGCCCTGCGCTTCAAGGACACGATGACGTTCAAGGAGATGTTCCGGTCGGTCGACGTGCTGATGATCGACGACGTGCAGTTCATCTCCGGCAAGGACTCCACCCAGGAGGAGTTCTTCCACACCTTCAACGCCCTGGTGGACCAGAATCGCCAGGTCGTGATCTCGGCCGACAAGTCGCCCTCCGACCTCGAGGGGATGGAGGAGCGGCTGCGCTCCCGCCTCGGTTGGGGCCTGGTCGCCGACATCCACCCCACCACCTACGAGCTGCGGCTGGGCATCCTGCAGGCCAAGGCGGAGACGGCGCGGGTCGAGATCCCGGCCAAGGTGATGGAGTTCCTGGCCCACAAGATCACCTCCAATGTGCGTGAGCTGGAGGGGGCGCTGAACCGCATCACCGCCCATGCCGAGCTGGTGCACCGGCCGATCACGCTGGAATCGACCCAGGAGCTGCTGCACGACCTGCTGCGCGCCTCCGACCGCCGGGTGACGATCGACGAGATCCAGAAGCGGGTGGCCGAGCACTACAACATCAAGGTCGCCGACATGCATTCGGCCCGCCGCGCCCGCACCGTGGCCCGGCCGCGCCAGGTGGCGATGTACCTGTCGAAGCAGCTGACCCCGCGCTCGCTGCCGGAGATCGGTCGGAAGTTCGGCGGCCGTGACCACACCACCGTGATGCACGCCGTGCGCAAGGTCGAGGAGCTGTGCAGCGAGGACCGCTCCTTCGCCGAGGATGTCGAGCTGCTGCGGCGCATGCTGCAGGTCTGATAGACTCAGCATTATCAAATCATTAGAGGGCGTTGTTAAGGCAGCGGTGCGGGTCGGGGCGGCTTGCAGCGCCGCCTCAGGTTGCCGCGCCCGTCTCGTCCCCTCGCAAAGACCGGGAAAACCGCGCTGGACAGACTATGCGCGGCACTCGCCACCGCCGCCGCCTTTCGGTTATAGTGCGCGCCCGCCGCGTCGGCCGGGCCCCTGCCCGCCCCGATGAACTTTCCCGGCGGCCGGCATCGTCGAAGTGGAATCGGGATGAAGCTGATCATCGAGCGTGCCGCCCTTCTGAAGGGCCTGAGCCATGTGCAGAGCGTCGTGGAGCGGCGCAACACCATCCCGATCCTGTCCAACATCCTGCTGCGCGCCGATGGCGGCACGCTGCGCCTGACCGCCACCGACATGGATCTCGAGATCGTCGAATCCGTGCCGGCGGAGATCCAGGCCCCGGGCGGCACCACGGCCCCGGCCCACACCCTCTACGACATCGTCCGCAAGCTGCCGGACGGCAGCCAGGTCGAGATCGAGACCAATCCCGACGGCGGCTCGCTGACGCTGCGCGCCGGCCGGTCGAACTTCCGGCTCGGCTGCCTGCCGGTCGAGGATTTCCCGAGCATGGCGGGCGGCGACCTGAGCCACCGCTTCACCATCGCCGCCGGCGACCTGCGGGTGATGATCGACCGGACCAAGTTCGCGATCTCGACCGAGGAGACGCGGTACTACCTGAACGGCATCTATCTGCATGCCGCCAAGGCCGAAACCGTGCCGGTGCTGCGCGCCGTCGCCACCGACGGCCACCGCCTGGCCCGGGTCGAGATGCCGCTGCCGGACGGCGCCGACGGCATCCCCGGCGTGATCGTGCCGCGCAAGACGGTGATGGAGCTGCGCAAGCTCCTGGACGAGACCGGCGAGACGGTCGAGGTGCAGCTGTCCGAAACCAAGACCCGCTTCACCCTGCCGGGAAGCGCGGGCGACGGCGTGGTGCTGACCTCGAAGCTGATCGACGGCACCTTCCCGGAATACGAACGGGTGATCCCGAGCGGCAACGACAAGATCCTCGAGGTCGACGCCAAGGAGTTCGCCAAGGCCGTCGACCGCGTCTCCACCATCTCGACCGAGAAGAGCCGGGCGGTGAAGCTGACGCTCGAGAACGGCTCGCTGACGCTGTCGGCCAATTCGGCCGAGCAGGGCAGCGCCACCGAGGAGATCGAGGTCAGCTACGAGGCGCCGCGGCTGGAAATCGGCTTCAACAGCCGCTATCTCCTTGATATCACGCAGCAGATCGAGGGCGACGGCGCCCGCTTCGCCATGGCGGATGCCGGGTCGCCGACCATCGTCCGCGACACCGCCGATTCCAGCGCGCTCTACGTGCTGATGCCGATGCGGGTGTGACGGTTGAACCGATCGTGCCGGCCATGCCCTTCTGCATGACCAGGGGGGCGAAGCATCCGCTTCGGATGCCTTGAGCCACATGTCCCAGGACCCCATGCCGGAGCAGGCGGCCGCCTCCTCCGGGCGCACCTCGGGAGCGGGGGCCGCCCGGATCGCGGTGACGCGCCTGACGCTGACCGAGTTCCGCTGCTACGCCCAGCTGCGGATCGAGCTGGATCCGCGCCCGGTGGTGCTGACCGGGCCGAACGGAGCCGGCAAGACCAACCTGCTGGAGGCGGTGTCCTTCCTGTCGCCCGGGCGCGGCCTGCGCCGGGCGCCACTGCCCGAGGTGACGCGACGCCAAGCCCCCGAAGGCACCGGCTGGGCGGTGGCGGCGCGGCTGCTGACCCCGACCGGCGAGATCCAGTTGGGCACGCAGCTGGAGCCCGGCGAGGGCCGCCGCGCCGTTCAGATCGACGGCCGTGCGGCGCCGAGCCAGACCGCGCTCGGCGCCCGGGCGCCGATGGTCTGGCTGACGCCGCAGATGGACCGGCTGTTCGGCGATGCCGCGAGCCAGCGCCGGCGCTTCCTCGACCGGCTGGTGTTCGGCTTCCACCCCGATCATGCCGGGCAGCTCGGCGCCTATGAGCGGGCGATGCGCGAGCGCAACCGGCTGCTGAAGGAAGCCCGCGCCGACCCGGCCTGGCTGGCGGCGCTGGAGGACACGATGGCCACATCCGGCACCGCCGTCGCCGCCGCCCGGCGCGAGCTGGTGGCGCGGCTGCGCGGCGCCGAGTCGCTGATGGCGGAGGGGCCGTTCCCCCGCGCCGACCTGGCCGTGGACGGCCGGATCGAGGCGTGGCTTGAGGATCGGCCGGCCGTGGATGCGGAGGAGGAATTTCGTCGCCTTCTGTGCGATAATCGCCGCATCGACGCCGCGGCCGGCGCCGCGACGGAAGGACCGCACCGCAGCGACCTGTCCGTCCATCACCGGTCCAAGGCGATGCCGGCGGCGCAGTGCTCGACCGGCGAGCAGAAGGCGCTCCTGATCGGCATCGTCCTCGCCAATGCCCGCCTGCTTGCCGGGGAACGCGGCGCCCCACCCCTCCTCCTCCTCGACGAGGTGGCGGCGCATCTCGACGGCACCCGCCGGGCCGCGCTGTATGAGGAGATCCTGGCGCTCGGCGCCCAGGCCTGGATGACCGGCACCGATCCGGCGCTGTTCGCGCCGCTCGGCGACCGGGCACGTCACTTCGGCGTCGACGACGCCCGGGTGACGGAACGAAACGGATGAAGAAGTATGTCGGACTCTGCGATCCCGAATGAAGAAGCCGCCTATGATGCCGGCTCCATCACCGTGCTGCGCGGCCTGGAGGCCGTGCGCAAGCGGCCGGGCATGTATATCGGCGACACCGATGACGGGTCCGGCCTGCACCACATGGTGTACGAGGTCGTCGACAACGCCATCGACGAGGCGCTGGCCGGCTATTGCGACACCGTCACGGTGGCGCTGAACGCCGACGGCTCGGTCTCGGTGACCGACAACGGCCGCGGCATCCCGGTCGCGATCCATGAGGAGGAGGGCATCAGCGCCGCCGAGGTGGTGATGACCCAGCTGCATGCCGGCGGCAAGTTCAACCAGAACTCCTACAAGGTCTCGGGCGGCCTGCACGGCGTCGGCGTCTCGGTGGTCAACGCGCTGTCGGAGACGCTGGAGCTGCGCATCTTCCGCGACGGCCAGGAATGGTTCATGCGCTTCCGCGACGGCGAGAGCGAGGCGCCGCTGGCCGCGGTCGGGCCGCAGAACGGCCAGCGCGGCACGCACATCACCTTCCTGCCGTCGAAGCAGACCTTCTCCAAGACCGAGTTCGATTTCGGCACGCTGGAGCACCGGCTGCGCGAGCTGGCCTTCCTCAACTCCGGCGTCAAGCTGACGCTGACCGACGCGCGCGGGCCGGAGCCGAAGGTCGTCGAGATGCATTACGAGGGCGGGCTGAAGGCCTTCGTCAGCTATCTCGACAAGGCCAAGCAGACGCTGCACGGCGCGCCGATCACGATCACGGCGGAGCGCGACGGCATCACGGTCGAAGTGGCGATGCAGTGGAACGACAGCTACCACGAGACCATGCTGTGCTTCACCAACAACATCCCGCAGCGTGACGGCGGCACCCATCTGGCCGGGTTCCGCGGTGCGCTGACGCGGCAGGTGAACGCCTACGCCACCGAGAGCGGCATCCTGAAGAAGGAGAAGGTGGCGCTGACCGGCGACGACGCCCGCGAGGGGCTGACCTGCGTCCTGTCGGTGAAGGTGCCGGACCCGAAATTCTCCAGCCAGACCAAGGACAAGCTGGTCTCCTCCGAGGTCCGGCCGGTGGTCGAGGCGGTGGTCAACGAGATGCTGGCCACCTGGTTCGAGGAGCATCCGAACGACGCCAAGCGGGTGATCCAGAAGGCGGTCGAGGCCGCCTCGGCCCGCGAGGCGGCGCGCAAGGCGCGCGAGCTGACCCGGCGCAAGGGCGCGCTCGACCTCGCCTCCCTGCCCGGCAAGCTGGCCGACTGCCAGAACCGCGACCCGGCGGACTCCGAGCTGTTCATCGTCGAGGGCGACAGCGCCGGCGGCTCGGCCAAGCAGGGCCGCGACCGCAAGTTCCAGGCGATCCTGCCGCTGCGCGGCAAGATCCTGAACGTGGAGCGGGCGCGGCTGGACAAGATGCTGTCCTCGGCCGAGATCGGCACGCTGATCACGGCGCTGGGCACCGGCATCCGCGACGAGTTCGACGCCGACAAGGCGCGCTACCACCGCATCATCATCATGACCGACGCGGATGTGGACGGCAGCCATATCCGCACCCTGCTGCTGACCTTCTTCTACCGGCAGATGCCGGAGTTGATCGAGCGCGGCTATCTCTACATCGCCCAGCCGCCGCTGTACCGCGCCGCCCGCGGCAAGGAGGCGGTGTATCTGAAGGACGATGCCGCGCTCGAGGCCCATCTGATCGACATCGGCCTGCGCGACCTGGTGTTCACCCCCTTCGACGGGGCCCAGATCGGTGGCCTCGACCTGCGGGCGCGGGTCGAGCAGGCGCTGGACGCGAAGCACCAGCTGGCGCCGCTGATCCGCAAGGTCGGCGACCGGGTGGTGGTGGAGCAGGTGGCGATCGCCGGCGCGCTGTCGGCGCAGGTGGTGCACAACCCGACCCAGGCGGCCGAGGCCGCGAGCTACGTCTCGCAGCGCCTCAACGCCCTGGCGGCGGAGTTCGAGCGCGGCTGGCAGGGCGAGGCGCTGCCGCCGCAGGGCAACCAGCCCGGCGGGCTGGTGTTCCGCCGCACCCTGCGCGGCGTGACCGAGAGCCGCCTGATCGACGCCGACATCATCCGCTCGGTCGAGGCGCACCGGCTGGACCGCATGGCCGGCGACCTGCAGGCGCTGTACCGCCGGCCGGGCGTGCTGACCTGGATGAACCCGAAGGGCGCCGCCCAGGAATGGCCGATCGCCGGCCCGATGGACCTGATCGACCGGGTGCTGGAGCAGGGCCGCAAGGGCCTGGCGGTGCAGCGCTACAAGGGCCTGGGCGAGATGAACCCGGACCAGCTGTGGGAGACCACGCTGGACCCGAACGCCCGGGTGCTGCTGCGGGTCGAGGTCAAGCACGCCGACGACGCCGAGGACGTGTTCTCGACCCTGATGGGCGACGTGGTCGAGCCGCGCCGCGACTTCATCCAGGAGAACGCGCTGAAGGTGACGAACCTGGACGTGTGACCCGGCGGGGCGTTGGGGGAACACGCCGGCGAGCATCTTCACGTTACCTCTCCCGCGGGTCCCCGGATCAAGTCCGGGGAGGAGAGGTCGGGCTCGCGCACCGAGACCGGGTGAGGGCTGGTCCCGGCCTCGCCCCCTCACCCGGAGGCGCAAGCGCCTCCGACCTCTCCCGCAGGGCGGGAGAGGCAAAACGCTCGGTTCTCCGGGACTCAAGGGGACCTCATCGGCGAACCGCGCCCTTACCCGGTGTCCGGCGGCTTGGGCTTGCGGCGGCCGGCGCCGGACGGGCGGGATTCGGGCGGATCCGCGGGCGGATCGTCGTCCGACGGCAGGAAGCCGAGCGCTTCCATCGCCTCGTCGGCCATCTCCAGCCAGCGCTCCGCCTGCACCGGATAGCCCCAGCGCCGGCACAGCGCCGCCACCGCGACCTCCGCCCGGCTGGCTTCCACCAGCTCCACCACCTCCGGCCGTTCCAGCCGCTCGGTCAGCTCGGC
>NZ_JAHVDK010000020.1:0-153454 GCF_051487185.1 Inquilinus limosus | reverse complement strand
GCGACCTTCACCGGGGTCGCCGGGCAGTTGCGCTATGCCGCGGGCGGCGGCGTCACCACCATCGCCGGCGACGTCAACGGCGACGGCACCTCCGACTTCCACATCGTGCTGACCGGCAGCATCGCCCTCGTGGCCGGCGACTTCGTGCTCTGACCGGGACGCGGCCGGCGGCGGCGCCGGAAGGCGGGGCAGGTTACCCGCCTCCCGGCCGGCGCGCATCCTCCGTTCGACCGATGCCGCCAGGGCCGGCTCCGGGCAGACTGAGAGCCGGGCGCCGCCGCCGGCCCCGACCAGTGAGGGAGAGTGATCATGGCCGTCGTCAACGGCACCACAGGAAACGATGTGATCCATGCCGCCGCCGACGGCGTGATCGTGCCGCCCGGCTATGTCGACATTCCCGGGGCGACGGCCTTCGACGACACCATAAACGGCCTCGGCGGCATCGACGTCATCTACGGCGGCGAGGGCGTCGACCTGATCGACGGCGGCGACGGCAACGATGTCCTGGTGGGGGGCGGCGGCGCGGATATACTCATCGGCGGCGCCGGCATCGATACCGTCAGCTACAGAGGCGCCGTCTACTCGGTCAGCGTCGATCTCATCACCGGTCGCGGTTCCGTCGGCGGCACAGCGGTCGACACGATCACCGGCGTCGAGAACGTCGAGGGCGGCGTCATAAGCGACAGCCTGAGCGGGTCCGCGGCAGCCAACACGCTTCACGGGGGCGACGGCTTCGATTCCCTCTATGGCCGCGGGGGCAATGACGCGCTCCATGGCGACGCCGGCAGCGACAGGCTCTACGGCGGGGACGGCAATGACGGTCTTTATGGCGGGGACGGTGATGATGCCCTGGAGGGGGGCGTCGGGGCGGATCGGCTCGACGGCGGCTTCGGCACCGACGGGCTCGACTACTACTACAGCGGCGCCGCCGTGAGCGTGGATCTCAGCACCGGACGCTGCGCCGGCGGCCATGCCCAAGGCGACGTGATCTCCGGCGTCGAGGACATCCTGGGCACGAAGGAGAGCAACGACATCCTCACCGGTTCGGCCGCTTCCAATACCCTCGTCGGATACGGGGGAGACGACGTCCTCAGCGGCCTCGGCGGCAGCGATATCCTCAATGGCGGATTTGGCGACGACATCCTCCGCGGCGGCGCCGGCGCCGATGCCATCGACGGCGGCAGCGGCGCCGATCTCCTCACCTTCTTCGGTGCCGCCGTCGCGGTGCGTATCAATCTGGGAAGTGCCCCAGGCCAAGGCTACGGCGGCGATGCCGAAGGCGATACCTATGCGGGCATCGAGAACGTCAACGGCGGCAGGGCCGGGGATTTCCTTCGCGGCAGCAGCTTCGACAATCTCCTGAACGGCTATGAGGGGAACGACGAGCTCCAGGGCCATGACGGCGACGACACGCTCATCGGCAATGCGGGCAATGATCGGCTCCAGGGGGACGCCGGGGCGGACCGGATCGATGGCGGCGCCGGCATCGATACCATCGCCTTCGACGTCGGAGGTGCGGTCACGGTTGATCTCAGCACCGGCCTGTGCAGCGGCGGCCATGCCCAGGGCGACGTGATCTCCGGCATCGAGAACATCAGCGGGACATTGTCGTATGGCGACGCTCTGACCGGTTCGTCCGGAATCAACCGGCTGCGGGGCAGCGGCGGAGACGACGTCCTCAACGGCCTCGGCGGCGCCGACACTCTGATCGGCGACGACGGCGGCGACACGCTCCGCGGCGGCGATGGCGACGACTTCCTCCATGTCGGCGCCGGCTCGGATGTGATGGATGGCGGCGCCGGCCGCGACACCATGGTGTTCGACATGGCCATTGTGGCCGACTGGCAGTCGGGCGCGCTCGACGCCGACATCGGCGGCGATTCCTGGTACGGCTGGGAGGCGATCCAGGGCTCCGCCGGCGACGACCGGATCCGCACCAACAGCTGGGGCTTCGCGGTCGAGCTGCGCGGCGGCGCCGGCAACGACGTGCTCGCCACCGGGGTCGGCGGCGTCGTCGGCGACACGCTGTCGGGCGAGGCCGGCAACGACCAGCTCAACGGCGGCGCCGGCGACGACGTGCTCCGCGGCGGCGCCGGGGCGGATGCGCTGGAGGGCGCCGCCGGCAGCGACACCGCCAGCTACTACGGCGGCGCGGTCGGGGTCGTGGTCAGCCTCGTCGCCGGCACCGGCTCCGGCGGCGAGGCCCAGGGCGACACACTATCCGGGATTGAGAACATCTCCGGCAGCCAGGGCAACGACAGCCTGGTCGGGAACAGCGGCGCCAATGTGCTGCAGGGCTGGGCCGGCAACGACGTGCTCACCGGGGCGGGGGGCCAGGACGTCCTGACCGGCGGCACCGGGGCCGACCGCTTCGTCTATGGCAGCGCGGCCCAGAGCCCGACCGGGGCCGGGGCCGACCGGATCACCGATTTCAGCCATGCCCAGGGCGACCGCATCGACCTGGCGGCGATCGACGCCAGCACCGCGGCCGCCGGCAACCAGGCCTTCAGCTTCATCGGCACCGCCCTGTACACCGGCGTCGCCGGCCAGCTGCGCTATGCCGCCGCGGGCGGCGTCACCACCATCGCCGGCGACCTCAACGGCGACCGCGTCTCCGACTTCCACATCCAGCTCACCGGCAGCATCGCCCTGATGGCCAGCGACTTCGTGCTGTAGCGCCGGCGGGAGAGGATGGCGACCCCGGCTGGACTCGAACCAGCGACCGTCCGCTTAGAAGGCGGGTGCTCTATCCAACTGAGCTACGGGGCCGTATCCGCCTATCGCGGCCGCGGGCGGAAATTGTCGGCGTAATTGCGCGGCACCACGCGGCGCTCATGCTCGGGCAGGACCGAATAAGCGAGATGCTTGCGCTCGGCGAAGGCGATCGCCTCCTCCTTCGTCGGGAAGGTCAGCTGCACCTGGTTCAGCGTGTCGCCCGAGGCGACCCAGCCCATCAGCGGCTCCGGCCGGCGCGGCGTCGCGAGCTCGTATTCCAGGACCCAGTCATGGACCTTGCCCCGGCCGCTCTGCATCGCGGATTTGGAACGACGATAGATGCGCGCCTGCATGCCTCGGCCGACCCTCTGACTAATCCTCGGAACACCGCTCTCGACGGGATGGTCGGGGCGGAGAGATTCGAACTCCCGACATCCTGCTCCCAAAGCAGGCGCGCTACCAGACTGCGCTACGCCCCGAACACCGCAGATTTCCTAGAGATTTCCCCCCGTCTTGGCAAGGGCAATCTCCCGGCTTCGACGCAGGGCCGACGGCGCGGCCCGCCTCACGCCTAGGCCGTCAGCGGCGTGACAATGTCGGCGTGTACCACGATGTCGAAGGTGACCGCCGTGCCGTTCACCACCGAGGGCGACCAGTACAGGAACGGCGCCTGCAGCAGCACCGGCGCCGGCAGCAGCTGCAGGAACCGGCCGTCGTCGGTCAGCGCCTGGAAGCCGCCACGCTGCGGCACCACGGCGATCCCGGCCTTGCCCGGCAGGGTGTAGAGGCCGGCCAGAAGCTGGGCCGAAGGCGTGCCGCGCGCATGGCAGGCGATGATGCTGCGGATCAGGAACTCGCGCCCGCCGCGCAGCGGGATCGCCTGGTCCGCCGTACTATTGCCGTCGGCCCCTGCCAGCAGCCCGGCGCGCGGCTCGAGGCTGAAGGTCGGCGGGCCGCCGAGCCCGTCCGGGTTGCGCAGCCCGATCGGCGCCACCGCCACCAGCGCGCCGCCGAACAGCTGCCCCTGATTGTGCCGGACGAAGCCGTTGCCCTGGACCGCGGGCGCGGCCGCCCTGGTCTCTCCCGTGCCGATGAACATCCCCTGCCCTCCTCTCACCAGTGAAGGATGGCGCCGTCGGCGTCCAGCCGCGGGCGCAGATCGGCATAGGGCACCAGCCCCGCCGGCCGGCCGCTCTCGATCGCGATCGCCGCCAGCACGCCGCAGCTGTGCGACGCCAGCATCCAGGTCGGCTCCATCCGGTACGACATGAAGCCGGCGCGCGAGAAGGAGGCCGCCACCGGCACGATCAGATTGGTCACCTGGCCGGGCTGCGGCAGCACCGCTCGCAGCGGGATCTGGTAGATGACGACCGAGCCGACATCGATGTCGCCCTCGGCGAAGCTGGTGCGCCCGGCCGTCGGATAGTGATGGACGACATGGCTGTCGAGGTGATAGCCGCCAAGCGCGATCGGGTCGGGCTTGTTCTGGGCATAGGCAGCCAGGTCGATGTCCCGGGCCGTCATCACCAGGCGCCCGATCATGCGGCGCGCGTCGCGGACATAGAGCGCCGGCGACCAGCCTGGCGCGCCATAGTAGTCGTCCTGGAACTCGTCGGCGCAGAGCCCGATGGCGCGGGCGAATTCCTGCCGCTCCGGCGGCACGGCCGGGTCGTTCGCCTGGAAGTAGAGCTGGCCCGCGGTCCAGTAGTAGATCCGAGCTTTGATCCGCTCGCGCCCGTCATAGTCCTGCCAGGGATAGTCCCAGGACAGCTCGGCCACGTCGCCGCCGTTTGTGGTGTAGCGGTCGCGGTTCACCCCGACCAGCGCAGTGCTGTAGCCGGCCAGGGACAGGGGGCGGTTCTGCATGTCTTCGAGGAAGCCGAGGAAATCCTCGCGGCGGTAGCCGGGCGGCCGCGGCCAGGGCAGCCGGTCGGCGCGCCGCGACATCATCAGCCGGAAATTATAGGCCTGGGTCTTGGCGTCGCCGTCGCCCTGCCCGCCCTCGGGCGGCATCTGGCGCTGCGGGAACAGGTTGCCCTGGCTGTCGACCGACGGATAGTCGCCGGCCACCTGGTCGCGCAGGTTCAGCCCGGCATAGCCCTGCTCGTCATAGGTCGTCTCCCGCTCCCGGCCATAGGTCATGGTCACTCCGGCCATGAAGGCCAGGTCGCCTTCGTAGGAGCAGTCGAGATAGACCTTGCCGGCGAAGCTGTCGGTGGCGGTCACCACCTCGGTGATCTGCCGGGTGTCGCGGTCCTTGACCACCCCCTGCAGCCGCTGGCCGGTCAGGATGGTGATGCGCGGATCGCCGTCCAGGAACCGGTCCAGCGCCAGCCTCGCCTCGGATGCGGCGAAATTCCATTGCGGCTCGGTCAGGCCGTACTGGGCGCCGATCAGCTTGAAGAACTCGTAGGTCAGGCCCCATCTCCAGATCGGGGTCGGGGTCCGGTCGGTGACGCCGAGGCCACCGGTGACGAGCCCGCCGACATGGCCGGTCCATTCCAGCACGACCGAGCTGTAGCCGGCCCGGGACAGCCGCTTGGCGGCAACCAGGCCGGGCATGGTGGCGCCGTAGATAACCGCGTCGAAGGTCTGGGTCATGGCAGGTTCCCCACGGCGGCGCGATAGGTCTCGAAGGCGTCGAACACTGCGTCCTTCTGCGCCGGGCTGGGCGCCGGGCCGACATAATGCCAATGCAGCCGGCCCCGGAAGAAGGTCCCCTCGACCGGTCCCGTGGCGCTGTTCCGCGCGCCGAGCAGCATGGTGTAGTCGGTGAAGCTGCTGTTCGGCGCCCGGGTCACGCGGACCGCGATCTCCTTGTTGCGATAGGCCGTGTAGCCGAGGGTGTCGACCCGGGCGAAACCGACCATGCCGCCCGTGCCGGCCACCGCGATGCTGTCGCCCGTGCCGCTGACGGCATAGATGCCGAAGCTGGTGGCGGTGCGGTTCGGCACCACGCCGACCGTGCCGTCGCTCGCCGCCGGATGGCTCGGGGTGTTGACCACGATGCCGTCGGCGCCGACCAGCTGGGCGATATTGGTGATCGAGACTTTGCGGCTGTCGCGCAGCGCCAGGCCGGTGTCGAAATATTGGGTCGCGCCGTCGAAATCGACCCCCTGACCCCGGACGAAGGTCGGCGGGGTCGGGCCGGTCAGGCCGGAATCCTCCGCGGCCCAGTTCAGCCGGATCGAGGTCGAATCCGGCCCGACCAGGACATGCAGGCCGACCGCGTTCTGCACGAAGCCGATGTTGTACAGCGAGATGTAGAGGGTGCGGATCGCCGCCTTCCACTCGGCCGACAGTGTGTCCGGCGAGGCGTAGCGCCGGAGAAGTGCGTCCGCCGCCGCCCCGGCGCCGGGATGCTGCCCCGAGGTGTTGGCGAATTTGAACGTGACGGGCGTGTCCGCGTCCGAGGCGACGAGCGTGATCCGCCCGGGCTCGGCGCAGTCCTCGCTGATCCAGCCGCCGGGGCCGAGCGTGACCGACCCGGCCTCGCGCAGCGTCGCCGGCACCCCGCCGAGCCCGACCGCGATCGTTGCGGTCTCGCTCTCATTCTTGAGGAAGACCCGCTGCAGCGTGGCGTCGTCGTCGAGCAGGAGTGTCCGCGACGGCCCGAACCGTCCGCTGCCGTTGAACCAATGAAGCGAATCCGCCATGTCACCCTCTCCTGCAGGCGTGTGGTGGATGGGAGTTTCGAGGCACAGGCTGTCGGCACGGGAGCGGCCCTCCAGATCCTGGCCGGAGCGACACCGCCGTTACGTCTCCTTCTTCCGCTTGCCGTAGAGGCGGTCCGCCTCGTTCACGATCGCCTGCCGGATCCAGTCGTCCTCGACATCCTCCGGCCGGATCACCGCCACGCCCTGGCCGTGCCAGGCCTCGGCCCGCATCCGCCGCAGCCGCTCCGGGTCGGTCCGCGGGCGCGGCTGGTGGCGCGACAGGAAGCTGCGCGGCTCGGTCATCATGCCCTCCTCGCCGCCTCGGCCTCGCGGCCGCCGGCGACCAGCAGGGCCGGCCGGCCGCTGCGCAAGGCCAGCGCCGCGGCGATCACCGCCTGCAGCCGCCGGCTGTGCTCGACCAGCACGACCAGGTCCTCGACCAGTTGCGCCAGCGCTTCGGCCGGCAGCGCCGCGACGGCGGCGATCGGCATACCCTCGATCTGGTCGAGGGTCGGCAGGGTGCTCATGTCGCTCTCCATGACAGGATGGGATAATGGGTTCACGGCCGCTCCTCCCGGACGTGCAGCCGGACCAGCAGCGCGTAGTCGAGGCCGGCGATGCCGCGCCGGGCCGCGGCGGCGACCAGACGGGGCCAGAAGCGCACCGGGATCGACCGGCGCACCCGCATCATCCGCAAATGCTGCGGTGTGACGCCGAGATCGGCCGAGAGCTGGCCCAGCCGCGGCCAGCGGGTGAACAGGTCGTCGAAGCTCGTGATCGTCTCGCTCATGACTCGACGATACGTTTCGTAGCGAGTTAACGCAATACGAAATGAATTGTCACCAGATTACAAAACGTGCTAAATGCCGTGCATGCTGCAACCACATCAGCGCCTGGTGCTGGCGCGGACGAAGGCCGGATACGAGACCGCGGCGGATGCCGCCCGGGCCTTCGGCTGGAGCCCGATCACCTACCGCGCCCATGAATCCGGGCTGCGCGGCCTGCGCCGCGACGCCGCCGGGCGCTACGCCGCCGCCTTCGGCGTGTCCGAGGCCTGGCTCCTCACCGGTGAAGGCGCGCCGGCCGGCCTGCGCCCGATGGTGCCGGTGGTCGGCTATGTCGGCGCCGGGGCCGAGATCCATCTGTTCGAGGGCGACCAGTCGACGGACCGGATCGACGAAGCCGACGCCCCACCTGCGGCCGACGAGCACACCGTCGCCGTCATCGTCCGGGGCGATTCGATGGCCCCGGTCTTCCGCGATCGCGACGTCATTTATTACCGCAAAGTCCAGGCCGATCCGGAGCAGTTGATCGGCCGGGAATGCGTGATCCGGCTGGCCGACGGCCGGACCTTCGTCAAGATCCTGATGCGCGGCAGCGCCCCCGGCTTCTTCACCCTGTTCAGCTATAACGCCCCCCTGATCTCCGATGTCGCGATCGAATGGGCCGTGCCGGTCAAATGGGTGATGCGCGACTAGGGAGTGAGATACGATACGTATTGACACGCGAAAGGATGATACGTAACGTATCCATCGGCTCCGCACGAGCCGCTTTCCTCCCTGACCTCGCCGGGGCCCTTCGGGTCCCGGCCTTTTTGCATCGGCGGCCGGCCTGACCAAACGGTCAGGATCGGTCTTGCCTCGTCCCTTGATCCGTCCCACTCTGACGCCAACAGGGGACAAGGCACGCGACAAGAGGAGAGCGCCGGCCATGACGATCGCACTCAAGGGCGGCACGGTGGTGAACGCCGACCGCAGCTTCCGCGCCGATGTGATCTGCGACGACGGCAGGATCGTCGCGGTGGGTCCGGATCTCGATGCACCCACCGGTGCCCGGGTGATCGACGCCTCGGGCAGCTACCTGCTGCCGGGCGGCATCGACCCGCACACCCATATGCAGCTGCCCTTCATGGGCACGGTGGCGGCCGACGACTACTACACCGGTACCGCCGCGGCGCTGGCCGGCGGCACCACCATGATCATCGACTTCTGCATCCCCGGCCCGCAGCAGAGCCTGCTCGACGGCTACCGGCAGTGGCGCGAATGGGGTGAGAAGGCTTGCGCCGACTGGTCGCTGCACGTCGCCATCACCTGGTGGTCCGACCAGGTGCGGGAGGAGATGGGCACGCTGGTGGCCGAGCACGGGGTCAACAGCTTCAAGCACTTCATGGCGTACAAACACGCCCTGATGGTCGATGACGACGTGCTGATGCACAGCTTCAGCCGCTGCCGCGAGCTCGGCGCCCTGCCGATGGTGCATGCCGAGAACGGCGACATCGTCTGGCTCCTGCAGAAGACGCTGCTCGAGGCCGGCATCACCGGGCCGGAGGGCCACGCCCTGTCGCGCCCGCCCGAGGTCGAGGGCGAGGCCGCCAACCGCGCCATCATGATCGCGCACACGGCGGGCGTGCCCCTCTACATCGTCCACACCTCCTGCCGCGAGGCGCATGAGGCGATCGCCCGCGCCCGCGCCAACGGCCAGCGGGTCTATGGCGAGCCCCTGATCCAGCATCTGACGCTGGACGAAAGCGAGTACCGCAACAGGGACTGGGCCTACGCCGCCGCCCGGGTGATGAGCCCGCCCTTCCGCTCCAAGGACCACCAGAAGTCGTTGTGGGACGGGCTGATCGCGGGCAGCCTGCAGGTCGTGGCCACCGACCACTGCGCCTTCAAGGCCGAGCAGAAGCGGATGGGGATCGACGACTTCACCCGCATCCCCAACGGCACCGGCGGCATCGAGGACCGCATGGCGGTGCTGTGGACCCATGGCGTCAACACCGGCCGGCTGACCCCGAACGAGTTCGTCGCCGTTACCTCGGCCAACCCCGCCAGGATCTTCAACATCTACCCGCAAAAGGGCGTGATCGCGCCCGGCGCCGACGCCGACGTCGTGGTCTGGGACCCGGCCGCGACCAAGACCATCAGCGCCGCCACCCAGCATTCGAACATCGAGGTCAATGTGTTCGAGGGGATGGCCGTGCGCGGGCTGCCCGCCATCACCATCAGCCAGGGCAAGGTGGTGTGGGAGAACAACGAGCTGAAGGTGCAGCGCGGCGAGGGCCGCTACGTGCCGCGCCCGGGCACCTCACCGGTGTTCGAGGCGATGAAGATCCGCAACGAGCTGCGCCGGCCGGTGCCGGTGAAGCGCGACCCCAGCGTGCATGTGACGCCATGAGCATCGGCCTCGACGACGCATTGCAGAAATACCTGCTCGATGCCTCGCTGCGCGAGCCGGAGATCCTGGCGCGGCTGCGGCAGGAGACGCGGCAGGCGACCGGCGGCCATGCCGGGATGCAGATCACGCCGGAGCAGGGCCAGTTCATGGGCCTGCTGGCCCGGCTGATCGGCGCCCGGCGGCTGGTCGAGATCGGCACCTTCACCGGCTACAGCGCGCTGGCGGTGATGCTGGCGCTGCCGCCGGAGGCGCGCCTTTTGTGCTGCGACGTCAGCGCCGAATGGACCGCGATCGCCCGCCGGTACTGGCAGGAGGCCGGCGTCGCCGACCGGATCGAGCTGCGCCTGGCGCCGGCCCTCGACACGCTCGAAGAGCTGACGCGCGCCGGCTGGTCCGGCACCGTCGACATGGCCTTCATCGACGCCGACAAGGACAACTACCCGGCCTATGTCGAAGCGGCGATCGGCCTGCTGCGCCCGGGCGGGCTGCTGCTGGTCGACAACGCGCTGTGGAGCGGCCGGGTGGCGGATCCGTCCGACCGCACGCCCGGCACCGAGGCGATCCGCCGGGTCAACGCGATGCTGCGCGATGACCCGCGGGTCGACTTCTCGCTCGTGCCGATCGGTGACGGCGTGGCGATGGCGCGCAAGCGGGGGCCCGGGGAGGGCTGAGTCCCTCCCCTACAGCACCCCGGCCGACAGTTTCCGCACCACCTCGGCCTGGCGGTGGGTGTCGGTCCTGGCGAAGATGCTCTTCAGCTGGCTGCGCACGGTCAGCGGCGAGACGCCGTCGACCGCGGCGATGTCGGCCGGAGTCAGGCCATAGGCGGCCCGGGTGCTCTTGACCCGGCGGCCGAGGAGAGTGCCGGGTCCTTGGTCAGCACCAGCGCCCCAGCGCCGGCGAAGACCACCTGCGCCAAGGACGGGTCGAGGGAAGCAGTCTATGCCTGGTTTGCGGCCACGGTCTTCACCGCCCCAGCCGACCACCCGCCGCCCAACGCCCTGTACAGGGCGACCGCCGCCTGCAGCCGCTCCGACTTGGCCTGGACCAGTTGGTCGCGGGCCGAGAAGTAGTTTTGCTGCGCCGTCAGCACGGTCAGCAGGTCGACCGCCCCGGCCCGGTACTGCGCGTCGGACAGGCGAAACGCCTCGCGCGCCTGGGCCACCACCTCCTGCTGCGCCCGGTAGGCCAGCTCGCTCTGGCGGGTCGCGATCAGCGCGTTCTCGACATCGCCGAAGGCGGTCAGCACGGTCTTCACATAGGTCTGCGCCAGCTCCTGGTACTGCGCCTGGCTCAGCTCGACCTCGCCGCGCAGGGCGCCGCCCTCGAAGATCGGCTGGGTCAGCGAGGCCGCCAGGCTGTAGAGCGTGCTGGCGGAGTTGAACAGGGTGCCCAGGGCCGCACTCTGGAACCCGCCCTGGCCGGTCAGCTGGATCGACGGGAACAGCTGCGCCTTCGCCTCCTTGACGTTGAACCGGGCGGCGGCGAGTTGCGCGTCGGCGTTCTGGATGTCCGGCCGGCGATCGAGCAACGAGGAGGGCAACCCCGGCGCCACCACCGGGATCTCGAGCTCGTCGAGCGACTGGCGCTCCACCAACAGACGCTGCGGCGGCTCGCCAAGCAGCAGCGCCAGCGCGGTCTCCGACTGCTGGCGCTGCTGCTCAAGCGGCGGGATCGAGGCCCGCTGCTGCGCCACCACGGTGCGCTGCTGCGCCACGTCGAGGGCCGAGGCGGCGCCCGCCCGCTCCTGCGCCAGCACCACGTCCAGCACCTGCTGGGCGTTGGCCAGGTTGTCGCGCGCTATCGCCAGCCGGTCCTGGAACTCCAGGATCTGGATATAGGTGGTGGCGGTGCTGGCGGTGACGGTCAGGGCGACCGTGTCGCGGTCGTAGCGGCTGGCCAGTGCCGAAGCCTGCGCCGATTGCAGCGCCGCCCGGTTCCGGCCCCAGAGGTCGAGCTCATAGCTGACCCCGAGTCCGGCCGAGAGCTGATCCGTCACCGTCCGGCTCGAACCGCCGAAGCTGCTGGTGCGCTCCGGCGAGACCGAATGCGAGGCGTCGGCGGTGGCGCCGACGCTGGGCAGCAGCGGCGCGCCGGCGATCCGGGCCTGGGCGTCGGCCTGCAGCACCCGGGCGACGGCGGCACCGATGTCCTGGTTGTTCTGCTGCGCGGTGCGGATCAGGCTATCGAGCTGGGGCGAGCCGAAGGCGCGCCACCAGGTCGTGTCCGGCCAGGAGGTGCCGGCCGGCCCCTCCGCCTTCCAGCCGCCGGGGATGTCCAGCGCGGGTTTCTGGTCCTCCGGCCCGGCGGAGCAGCCGGCGAGCAGAGCGACGGCGAGGGCCGCCGCGAGAGGACGTTGGAAACGAGACAGGCGCGGCATGGTCACTCGGCGGAGAGGGCGACGACGGGGTCGAGGGTGGCGGCCTTGCGCGCCGGCATGTAGCCGAAGATCAGGCCGGTCAGGAAGGCGCAGCCGAAGGCCAGCAGCACCGGCCCGGGCGAGAACAGGATCGGCGTGCCGAAGGCGCGCAGCGCCGCCGCGACGGACAGGCCGCCAACCACGCCGATGGCACCGCCGATCGCCGAGACCACGACGGATTCGGTGATGAATTGCTGCAGGATGTCGCGCATCCGGGCGCCGGTCGCCATCCGCACCCCGATCTCCCGCGTCCGTTCGGTGACGCTGACCAGCATGATGTTCATCACCCCGATGCCGCCGACCAGCAGCGAGATGGCGGCGACCGAGCCGAGCAGGATGGTCAGCGTGTTCTGGGTCGCCGAGACGGTCTCGATCAGCGACGACATGTTGCGGATCTGCACGTCCGGGCGGCGGTGCCGCTCCTCCAGCAGCGCCTGCACCTGCGCCTGGGTGTCGTCGATCCGGGCCATGTCCTCGACCTGCACCGTGATCGAGCGGACGAAGCGCTTGCCGAACACCCGCAGGCTGCCGGTCGACAGCGGCATGAAGGCGATGTCGTCCTGGTCGGCGCCGTAGGGTGTGGCGCCCTTCGGCTCCATCAGCCCGATCACCTGGAACGGGATATTGTTGACCAGGACAAAGCGGCCCAGCGGGTCGACGCCTTCCGGGAAGAGGATCCGGGCCACGGTCTGACCCAGCACGATCACCGGGGCGTAGCTCGTTTGGTCGTCGGCCGAGACGAAGCTGCCGCGCTCGACCGACCAGTTGCGCGCCTTGGTGAAATCCGGCGTCGTCGCATCGGCCTGGGTCTGGTAGTCGGTGTTGCCGTGGCGCAGGGTGACTGTGCCGGTCAGCTCCGGCACCGCCGCGGCGACGTTGGGCAGCTTTGCCAGCGCCTCGGCATCCTCCGGCACCAGGGTCGCGATCACCCCGTCGGCGGTGCGGTTGTTTCTCTGCGCCGGCCGGATCAGCAGCAGGTCGGTGCCCATGGCGGAGATGCGGTCGACCACCGACTGCTTCGCCCCGTCGCCGATCGCCAGCATGGCGATCACCGCGCCGACGCCGATGACGATACCGAGCAGGGTCAGGATGGTGCGGAACAGGTTGGCGCACAGGGCCCTCAGCGCCATCTTCACCGCCTCGGCCATGTCGGCGACGCCCAGCGCCCCGGCATCGCCGCCATGCGTCGCGTCCGGCCCGGCCGCGGCCGCCGCGGGCCCACGCGCGCCGCTGTCGCCGACGATCCGACCGTCGCGGATCTCGATCAGCCGGTTCGCATGCTCGGCCACCGCCCGGTCATGGGTGATCAGAATGACGGTTCGCCCGGCCTCGTTCATCCGCCGCAGCAGCGCCATCACCTCGGTGCCGCTGCGGCTGTCCAGCGCCCCGGTCGGCTCGTCGGCCAGGATCACCCGGCCGCCATTCATCAGCGCCCGGGCGATCGACACGCGCTGCTGCTGACCGCCGGAGAGCTGGTTCGGCCGATGGTCGGTGCGGTCGGCGAGGCCGAGCGAGGCCAGCAGCTGCTCCGCCCGCCGCCGCCGCTCGGCGGCGGGAATGCCGGCATAGATCGCCGGCACCTCGACATTCTCGGCCGCGGTCGCGGACGGGATCAGGTTATAGCTCTGGAAGATGAAGCCGAAGGTCTCGCGCCGCAGATGCGCCAGGGCGTCGCCGTCCAGCATCGCCACGTCGACGCCGTCGACCGTGTAGCTGCCGGTGGTCGGCCGGTCGAGGCAGCCGAGGATGTTCATCAGCGTCGACTTGCCGGAGCCCGAGGCGCCCATGATGGCGACGAACTCGCCGGCATGGATGTCGAGCGAGATGCCGTGCAGCACCTCGACCGCCAGGTCGCCGTTGACATAGGTCTTGGTGACGTCGCGCAGCGACACCAGTGGCCGGGCGGCCGCCTGGCCGGAGGTCCTGTAGACCGGCTCGCGGATGTCCATCACAGCCTCGGGGTCCGGACCGGACCGGCGGGCGTCTGTGCTGCGTTCGGCCGGCGGCTGCCGGTGATCACCTGCTCGCCCGGCTCCAGCCCGCTCAGGACCTCCGCCTGCGCCCGGTTGGTGACGCCGACGGTCACGGTGCGGGTCTCGACCGAGCCGCTTTGATGCAGCACCCGGACCGTGGCCCGACCCGGCGCGGCCGAGGAGGTGCCGGGGGACAGGCCGGACAGCGCCGTGATCGGCACCATGAGCGTGTCCTGCGACGCAGCCGAGACGAAGAACACCTGCGCCGTCATCTGCGTCATCAGCGCGCCGTCCTGGTTCGGCACGTCGAACAGCGCGTTATAGAGCACGACGTTGTTGACCACCTCCGGCGTTGGCTGGATCTGGCGCAGCGTCCCGTACCAGCGCTTGTCCGGCATGCCGAGGGTCGTGAAGTAGGCGGTCATGCCGAGGCGTAGGCGGCTGACATCGGCCTCGGAGACCTGCGCCTCGACGGTCATGGTCGTCAGGTCGGCGACCTGGACGATGATCGGCGCCGACTGGTTGGCGTTCAGGGTCTGGCCTCGGCGCGCCGACTGCGACACCACCGTGCCGTCGATCGGGGCATAGATCTTGGTGTAGCCGAGATTGGCCTCGTCGCCCTTCAGCGTCGACTGGACCTGGCGGGTCTGGGCGTCGATGGCGTCGAGCTGGGCCTGGGCCGCGGCCAGCGCCGCCTCGGCCACCTGCACCGCGTCGTCGCTGGTCGCCCGCGACGCCTTCAGGTTGCGCTGCCGCTCGGCCTGCTGCCGGGCCAGCAGCAGCTGCGCCTCCTTCTCCGCCCGCTGGGCGGCGAGGTTGGCGAGGTTCGCCCGGTCGGCCTCGACCCGGGACTGGTAAACGGTCGGGTCGATCTCGGCCAGCAGGTCGCCGGTCTTCACCCGGTCGCCGATCGCGACATGCAGGGTCCTGAGCTGGCCGGAGACCTGGGTGCCGACATCGACGTAGCTGACCGGCTGCAGCGTGCCCAGCGCCGTGATCGCGTCCTCGATGTCGCCGCGCTCGACCGTGGCGGTGATCCAAAGCTGGTCCGGCGCCACCGCCCGGCCCCAGCGGTACCAGGCCCCGCCGGCCACGGTCAGGCCGAGGACCAGCAACGCCAGCAGCAGCAAGCGCCTGCGGGGCTTCCGGCCGCGGGCAGTCCGGGCCGGTCCGGGCATGGGCGGCGGTACCGTCTGCCGCAGCCTCGGCTCGATCTCAGTCCTGGTGTCCGGCATTCCCCCTCGGGCCCCGCAAATGGTGTCGCCCCTTCACGGCCCGGCCGGCGATTTCCGGCGCAAGGTCGGCACTCCTCCGGCTGGTCTGGCCGAGGCATGCCGATTATATCGTTTCTTCGGCCTCCTGGCCGCAGACTCCGACACGACCTTCTCCGACACGGCTTTCGAGGCAGGCATGGCCCGCGCGGCTGCCCTCGCGCTCTCCGGCATTCTCCTGACGGCCCCGGCCCTGGCGGCACCGGCCTCCTGCGGTCCGCACGACGTGGTGGTCGACTATCTGGCGCGCGCCTTCCAGGAGACGCCGGCCGGCGCCGGCACCGCCAATGCCGGCGGCCGGGTCGAGCTGTTCACGGCGCCCCGGGGGCGGAGCTGGACCCTGATCTACACCGGGCCGGACGGCCAGTCCTGCATGATCGCCGCCGGCCGCGGCTGGACCCCTCCCCCGCCGGGTCCGGCTGAGGAGACCACCAAGCCGCGCTGAGCCGGACCTCTACCCCTTGGACGGGGTCGTCGCGATCAGCGGGTGGACCACCCGGTCGCCCGGCCGGATGTCGAGAAAGCGGGCGATGCCGCCGTTCAGCTCCAGCACCGCCTTGGCCGGCCCGTCCGAGCTGCGAGGGTCCAGGGTCTGCGGCGCCGCCTTCTCGACGATGTTGGCGATGGTGCCGTCGGCGCGGATGAAGATCATGTCCAGCGGGATCAGCGTGTTCTTCATCCAGAAGGCCTGCGGCTCGGCCCGGTCGAACACGAACAGCATGCCGGCATCGGGCGCCATGCTCTCGCGGAACATCAGGCCGCGCTGCTGCTGCTCCGGCGTCAGCGCCAGTTCGACCGTGAAGTGAAAGCTCTTGCCGGCCGCGGTCTCGATGGTCAGGTCCTTGGCCTGGGCCGGCGGCGCCTCCTGCGCCCGCACGGGGCCGGCGGCGAAGAGCAGCAGGGCGAGGGCGGCGAGGAGCGTCTTCATCGATCGTCCCATTGTCAGGGGTCCATCACGGCGCGGATCACGGCCTCGACCTCCGGCCGCACCGGGCCTGGCCGCGGCGGGTCGTCCAGCCGGTCGAACCAAGCGGGCTGGGGCGGGGTGCCGCGACGGCGCGACCAGGACAGGCCGGCCAGCACCGCCTTTGAGGCCTGCGTCAGCGGCGCGGCCGGATCGAGGCCGTTGAGCACGGCCCATACCCCGGCCCAGCAGCGGCCGACGGTCCAGGGGTTGTACCCCCCTCCCCCCAGGACCAGGAGCCGCGGCGCGACCTCGCGCACCGCCGCCACCACGGCCCACAGGGCGCGGTTGGACAGCGACAGGCGGCTGAGCGGGTCATCGTGCAGCGCGTCGGCGCCGCATTGCAGCACCGCGACCTGCGGCCGGAACCGCTCGACCAGCGGCAGCAGCGCCCGGTCGCGCACCGCCGCCATCTCGTCGTCGTTCAGCTCGCGCGGCATCGGCAGGTTGCGGGCGTTGCCGCCGCCACGGTCCTCGACCGCGCCGGTGAAGGGCCAGCGCCGCGCCTCGTGCACCGAGACGGTCAGCACCCGCGCGTCGCCGGCGAAGGCGTCCTGCACCCCGTCGCCGTGATGGGCGTCGACGTCGAGATAGGCGATGCGGTCGACGCCGCGGTCGAGCAGATCGAGGATCGCCAGCACTGGGTCGTTGAAGTAGCAGAAGCCGGAGGCGCGGTCGGGCCGGCCGTGATGCAGCCCGCCGGCCGGGCTGTAGACCACCGCCCCTTCGGCCACCAGCCCGGCGCCGAGCAGCGAGGAGCCGCAGGCGGTGGCAGGCCGGCGGAACACCTCGGCGAAGATCGGGTTCTCGACCCCGCCGAGATTGTGCCGCTCCCGGCGCGCCGGATCGAGGTCCTGGTCGCGCTCAGCGTCCTGCACCGCGGTCACGTAGTCCGGGTGGTGGAACCGGGTCAGGGCCTCGGTCCCGGCCAGTGGCCCGTCGCGGTACTGGCCGTCGGCCAGCCAGCCCTGCGCCCTGATCAGGTCGAGCGCGGTCGAGACCCGGGGGATGGCAAGCGGATGCCTCGGCCCGTAGCTGGAATGCCGATAGACCTCGCTGCCGATCAGGATCGGCCGCGCCGCCGCCATCTCCCGCTCAGGCGCCCTTGCCTGCCGGAGTGCCATCCGCCGGAGCCGCCGGCGGGGCCTTCTTGCGGAACAGCTTCTCCTCGCCGAGGAACAGCAGGATCGGCGCCGCGATGAAGATCGAGGAGGTGGTGGCGACGACGATGCCGATCAGGATGACGATGGCGAATTGCTGCAGGTTCTCGCCGCTCCAGATCGCCAGCGGCAGGCAGGCCAGGAAGGTGGCCAGCGAGGTGCCGATGGTGCGGTTCAGCGTCTGGTTGATCGACAGGTCGATCAGCTGCCGCAGCGGCATGGACTTGTACAGCCGCAGGTTCTCGCGCACCCGGTCATAGACCACGACCTTGTCGTTGACCGAATAGCCGAGGATGGTCAGCAGCGCCGCGATCGAGGTCAGGTTGAACTGCATGCCGGTGACGGCATAGACCCCGACCATCTTGGTGACGTCGAG
Organism: Inquilinus limosus; assembly: GCF_051487185.1. Classification (GTDB taxonomy): domain Bacteria; phylum Pseudomonadota; class Alphaproteobacteria; order DSM-16000; family Inquilinaceae; genus Inquilinus; species Inquilinus limosus_F. The sequence continues at coordinate 135,746 of NZ_JAHVDK010000020.1, read as the reverse complement.
GATCATGGTGATCACGGCGCCGACGCCGAACTGCCATTCGAAGCGGAACCAGATGTAGAACAGCATGGCGACGAGGGCGAGGCCCAGCGCCAGCATGCCGTTCCGGAACAGCTCGCCCGAAACCGTGCCGCCGACGGAATCGACGCTGCGGATCTGCGTGCCCGGCACTGTGTCGGTCAGCGTCTTCTTGACCGTGTCGACCGCCGACTGCTGCTGCTGTTCGGTCGGCTGCGCCTCCATCCGGATCAGCACGTCATTCGGCGAGCCGAATTGCTGCAGCTGCACCTGGCCCAGGCCGAGATCGTCGAGGGCAGTGCGCAGCTGACCGAAATCCGCCGCCTGCGGCGTCTGGATCTGGATGGCGATGCCGCCCTTGAAGTCGACGCCGTAGTTCAGCCCAGGGTGGAAGAACAGGATCACCGAGGCGATGCTGAGGAAGGCCGAGCCGACGAGGCCGGCGATGCGGCCCCGCATGAACGGGATCTTGGTGTCGTCCGGGACGAGACGGAGCCAGAACATCACGCTTTCCTCAGCACGGGCAGGACGGTGGGACGCTTGCGGCGGATCCAGGTGACCATCATCAGCCGCACCAGCACCACGGCGGTGAACATCGAGGTCAAGATGCCGATCCCGGTGGTGACGGCGAAGCCGCGCACCGGGCCCGTCGTCAGCGAGTACAGGATCGCCATCTTGATCAGCGAGGTGATGTTGGCGTCGAAGATCGTGGCGAAGGCCCGGCTGAAGCCCGCATCCATCGCCGAGAAGGGCGACCGCCCGCGTTTCGTCTCCTCGTACAATCGTTCATTGATCAGGATGTTGGCGTCGACCGACATGCCGAGGGTCAGCAGCATGCCGGCGATGCCGGGCAGGGTCAGCGTCGCCTCCAGGAGCGACAGGATCGCCACGGTCAGCACCAGGTTCATGACCAGGGCGATGTTGGCGAACAGGCCGAACAGCCCGTAAGCCAGCAGCATGTAGGTGACCACCAGGACGAAGCCGACCGCGACGGCGATGATGCCGGCCTGGATCGCGTCGGCGCCCAGGTCGGGGCCGACCGTCCGCTCCTCGATGATGGTCAGCGGCGCCGGCAAAGCGCCGGCGCGCAGCAGCACCGCCAGGTCGTTGGCGCTCTGGGCGGTGAAGTTGCCGCTGATCTGGCCGCGGCCGCCCAGGATCGGCTCGTTGATGTTCGGATAGGTGATAACCTTGTCGTCGAGCACGATGGCGAAGGGCTTGCCGACATTGGCCTGGGTGACCTGGCCGAAGCGGCGGGCGCCGGCGCTGTCGAACTCGAAATTCACCACCCATTGCCCGGTCTGCGGGTTGGTGCCGGCGCGGGCATCGGTCAGGTTGGCGCCGTCGACCTCGATCCGCTTGCGCACCGCGATCGACGTCCGCTCACCGGGCCGCGGGTTCTCGATCGGCAGCACCTCGGTGTCCGGCGGCACCGGCTGGCCGGGCTGGTAGTCCAGGTTGACCAGGTGGAAGGTCATCTTCGCCGTCTGGCCCAGCAGGCGGCGGATGCGGTCGGGGTTCTGCTCGCCCGGCAGCTGCAGCAGGATGCGGCTGGTGCCCTGGCGCGAGATCAGCGGCTCGCGGGTGCCGCTCTCGTCGACGCGGCGGCGGACGATCTCGATCGACTGCTCGACCGCCCGGGCCTCGCGGTCGCGCAGCCCCACCTCGGTCAGGGCCAGGCTGGCCTTGCCGTCGCCGCCGACGCTGATGTCGAGGTCGCGCTGGCCGCCCGCCAGAGGGTCGACGGTGCCGGTCGACAGGTTCTCGGCCAGGAGGGTGCGCACCCGGTCGGCCTGGCTGGGGTCGGACAGGGTGAAATTGACCGACTGGCCGTTCACCGCAAGATCGGTATAGGCGATGTTCTCGCGCCGCAGCAGGCTGCGGATCGAATCCTGGATGTTGGAGAGGCGGCCGTCGATCACCGCCTTCATATCGACCTCCAGCAGGAGGTAGGAGCCGCCCCTCAGGTCGAGGCCGAGATTCATCTGCCGGGCCGGCACCCAGGATGGCAGTGCGTCCAGCGTGCTGCGCGGCAGGAGGTTCGGCAGGCTCAGGATCACGCCGAGGAGGCACACCACCAGGATGGTGACCTTCTTCCACGGGGCGAAATACATCATCGACGGCAAGCTCTCAAAATTCGGTCGGTTCGGGCTGGCCCGGCCGGGACATGGTCGGGCACGGGCCGGCGCGCCGGACCGCAGGGCGCGCACGGTACAATGGGCGCGGCCGTTTAGCCATGGCGAAGTGGCGACTCGATGACGCTGGCGTCGACAAGCCGCGCCAGATGCGCCGCCACGGCCGGGGACACGTATTCTATCAGAAGATCGGGGCCGAGGGGCGCGGTCGCGATCGGCCGCCAGTCCCGGGTGCCACGGGTGTGATCAGGGGTGGCGCTGCCCGGGAAGGCGATGCGGTTGCGCTCGCCGCCGCCGATCGCCGGCGCGATGAAGACATGGGCCAGATCGACCCGCCCCGCTTCGAGCAGCAGGCCGAGCAGGCGCGGTCCCCCTTCGACCATGACCGCGCCGACCGGTCGGCCGAGCCGCGCCACTATGGCCGGGCCGGCCATGGCGTCGAACAGGGCATCGACCGGCGGCCCCTCCGGCAGCGGCAGCATTGTGGCCGAGGGCGGCAGCAGCGCCTCCAGCGCCGCCGCCTGCCGGGCCGCGGAGGCGCCCAGCAGGAACACTGTCGGCGCATCGGCGGAAAGCAGGCCGGCCTTCCAGCGCTCCCGCCGTTCGGGCAATGCGGCCAGCGCCCGGCCGTTCGGATCGTAGACCAGGCGCAGCGGATGGCGGTGCCGGTCGCCGGCGGCGTCGCGTACGGTCAGGGCCGGGTCGTCGGCCAGAACGGTGCCAGCGCCGACCAGGATCGCGTCGTATTTCTGCCGCAGCCAATGGGTGTGGGCGCGCGCCGCCTTGCCGGTCAGCCAGCGCTCGGCGCCGTCGTCATAGGCGAGCTGGCCGTCCAGCGTCTGCGCCCATTTCGCCGCCACCAGCGGCCGGCCCAGCCGCTGCCGCAGCAGGAAGGGGGCGTGCCAGGCCGCGGCCTCCGCCGCCAGGGTCCCGACGCTGACAGCGACGCCGGCTGCCTGCAACCGGGCCAGGCCGACGCCGTCGACCAGCGGGAACGGGTCGCGCAGCGCCACCACGCAGCGCGCCAGGCCGAGCGAGGCCAGGAGGTCGGCGCAAGGCGGCTGGCGGCCGTGATGGCTGCAGGGTTCGAGCGTGACATAGGCGGTAGCGCCGCGGAACGCCGAGCGGTCGGCCACTGCCTCGACCGCCACGCGTTCGGCATGGCGCTCGCCGATCCGCTCGGTGGCGCCGCGCGAGATGACACGGCCGTCGCGGACGATGATGCAGCCGACCACCGGATTCGGGTCCGACAGCCCGTTATGGGTCATCGCGATCCGCAGCGTCTCCAGCATCCAGGCTTCGTCCTCGCCCGCCACCCGGGGGAGGGGCGCGGCGTCGCGCAGCGGCTCCGGCAGCGTGTCGCGGAGGACGCCGCCGAAACCGAAGCCCGGCTGCAGGGCAGGCGCGGCCGGCAGGGTCAAGGCTTGCCCAGGCGCCGCAGCGCGGCGGCGGCGCCGACGGTTAAAGGCAGCACCTCGGCCCGGCCTGATTTCTCCGGCAGATCAATGCGATGTGAGTGCTTCCTGACCTTGGCTTCGAGGTACTGGATATTGTGCTCGGTGACGAAAACGCCGGTCGGCACGATCTCGGCGATCTCGATCCCGGCGGCCTCGAGCTGCTTCGCCTTGTCGGGGTTGTTGGTCAGGAGCCGGATCCGCTTGACCCCGAGCGCCAGCAGCATCTGCGCCGCCGGGGTAAAGTCGCGCATATCGTGCGGGAAGTTCAGCCGCTCATTCGCCTCGTAGGTGTCGAGCCCCTGGTCCTGCAGCACATAGGCGTCGAGCTTGGCGTAGAGGCCGATGCCGCGCCCCTCCTGCCGGAGGTAGAGGACGAAACCGCCTTCTTTTCCAATGCGATGCAGGGCGTCGTTCAACTGCGGGCCGCAATCGCAGCGCTGCGAGCCGAAGACGTCGCCGGTCAGGCATTCGGAGTGGACGCGCACCAGAGGCAGATCGCGCTCCTCGGGGCCGAGCGCGATGGCGAAATGCTCGCCGCCGTCGGCGAAGCCGCTGAAGGTGTGGAACACTCCCTTCGCCGCCCCGTCCAGGATCGGGATGGTGACGGTGGTGCGGATCTCGACCCGCGGCGGGTTAGGTGCCTGCATCGAATACCCCGACGGCCGCGCCGCGACCGACCTCGTGAAGACTGGGCCACAATATCGGTGGACGGCGGCCATATTCCCAGCCCCGCCAAGCGGAGGGCGGCCATGCGGCGGGTGACGGACCTAGGCCTGCAGGGTCCGGATCTCGTGCACCGCCGCGATCTTAGTGCCGTCCCAGTGGTAGGACAGGTGCCTCTCCTGCAGCACCGGGGTCAGCACGCTGCGTGGCCGGAACACGGCGGCGCAATGCCCGCCGGCGTGGCGGACGCTGTCATAGGCGATGCCGTAGGAGTTCTCGCCGTGCAGCCGCCGCCCCAGCGCCTGGCCGGCGGAATAGCCGGCCGGGTCGTATACCCCAGTCAGTTCGGCGCCCAGGCCGCGGATGTCGTGCAGGTCGCCCGACAGGCTGTTGATCAGGACGCGCATGTCGATCGTGGTCGCCGGGGTCGCCGTCGCCGCGAAGAAGCGGGCGCGGTGATAGCTGGTCTCCGCCACCGCCGTCTCCAGCGCCGCGGCGCCGTAATAGGCGCCATAGGTGCCGTCGGTGAAGCGGCTGCCGTCCGGATGCAGATGGGTGAAGGGCGCCATGATGAAGCTGGTGCCCGGACCACTCATCCGCTCCTCCAGCGGCACCAGCGAGATCTGCCCGACCTGATCGCGCAGCCGGTCGTTGGTGCGGGATTCGAGCTCGATCAGCAGCTCCCAATCCGCGGGCGGCGCGACCCGCTCGAACAGGTCGATCGGGGGATAGCGGCTCGGGATGATGCGCCAGCATTCGGGCCATTCCACCCGGTGGACCGGAATGGTCAGCCCCAACCGCCGCGCTCCGCGTCCAGGTAGCGGCGGACCACGAACAGGTCGGCGACATTGCCCGACAGCATGCGGTCGAGGGCCGAACGCCCGCCGAAGGGCGAGGCCGCGTTCGGCCGCCGCACCCAGTCATCGGCCAGCTTGGCATCCTTGAACAGGATCTGCAGCGCCCGGTAGATGCCGAGGATGTAGGAGACCCGCTCCATCGTATCGGCCGAGGGATGGCCGGTCGCGCCGGCCTTCCAGCGGTAGAAGGTGGCCTTGGACGGGCGGCCCAGCAGCACGCGCTTCTCCTCGTCCTTCAGCCCCCAGGCCTCGGCGATGTTGAAGAACGCGCTCAGGCCGGCCTTGGCCAGCCGCCCTTCGGCGTCGCGCGGCGCCACCGCCGCCTCCCGCGCCATCATCGAACCGCTCCTTCCTCACATCTTGATTGAGACTTCTTATCTCGTTTGAGACAAATATAGTCAGAAAACGGTCCGGCGGCAAGTCCCGTCGCATCAACACGGCAGCCCTCCCTCGTGTTGCACGCCGATTGACGCCGCCCGCCGGCCATGGCTCTACTGGAGCCATGAGCGCGAACCGTTCGATCATCACCGCGACCACCAAAACGACCACCGCCACAGGCGGGTCGTGCGGAGGTCGTGCGCGCTGATCGGACAGCGCCTCTGATCCCCAAAGGGCCCCGCCGGCAACGGACGGGGCCCTTGGTCTTTCTGGGGTCTCCCTGCGCCGGCCCAACGCAACGGAGACTTCCATGGACGACATCGATCACCACAGCCTCGGCAACCGCCTGGACCTGTTCCACCAGCAGGAGGACGGCCCCGGCATGGTCTTCTGGCACCCGCGCGGCTGGGCGCTTTACCGCGTGGTCGAAGACCACGTCCGAAGGCGCATGGCCCGGGCCGGCTATCGCGAGGTGCGGACACCGCAGCTGCTGGCCCGCGGCCTGTGGAACCGCAGCGGCCATTGGCAGAAATTCGGCGCCCAGATGTTCGCGGTGGCCGACGAAGGCCGGATCATGGCGCTGAAGCCGATGAGCTGCCCCGGGCACATCCAGATCTTCAACAAGCGCGTGCGGTCCTATCGCGAACTGCCGATCCGCTATTTCGAGTTCGGCGCCGTGCACCGCAACGAACCGTCCGGCGCGCTGCAGGGGCTGATGCGGGCCCGCGGCTTCGTCCAGGACGACGCCCACGTGTTCTGCCTGGAGCATCAGGTCGAGGCGGAGGTGGCGCGGTTCTGCGGCCTGCTGCGCCGGATCTACGCCGATTTCGGCTTCGACCGCTTCGACGTCGCCTTCGCCACACGGCCGGCGCAGCGGGCCGGATCGGACGAGGTCTGGGACCGGGCCGAGGCGGCGCTGGCGGACGCGGCGCGGCAGGCTGGGATCGACTTCGAGACCCTGCCCGGCGAGGGCGCCTTCTACGGCCCGAAGCTGGAGTTCCACCTGCGCGACAGAAGCGGCCGGCGCTGGCAGTGCGGCGTCATCCAGCTCGATCTGGTGATGCCGGATCGGCTCGGCGCCGCCTATGTCGACGAGCACGGCAGCCACCAGCTGCCGGTGATGCTGCACCATGCGGTGCTGGGCAGCCTGGAGCGCTTCATCGGCATCCTGCTCGAGCACCACGAAGGCCGGCTGCCGCTGTGGCTGGCGCCGGAGCAGCTGGTGGTGGCCTCGATCGGCCCCGACGACGTGGTCCCGGCCTGCCGGGTGGCCGAGGCGTTCGAGGCGGCGGGGCTGCGCGTCGCCCTCGACGCCCGGCCGGAGCGGCTGTCGCGCAAGATCGTCGACGCGCATGAGAACGGGGTGCCGGTGCTGGCCGCGATCGGCGCGCGCGAGGCGCGGGACGGGACCGTGGCGCTGCGCTTCCGCGACGGCCGGCGGGAGTTCCTGCCCCTGGCCGCCGCGATCGCCCGGCTGGCGGCCGAGGCGCAGCCGCCTTCGCAGGCCCCTGCCCTCGCCGCCTGAGCATCGGGGGGCGCGGCGGATTCTGCTTTGCCGCGCCCGCTTCGGCGCCAGGATTCCGGGACGATCCCAATCGTTGGAGACGGCCGATGGCCAGCACCTCCCTGGCGGCGCAGGACAGCCGTCTGCACCGTGTCCTCCGCCATCTCGGCCAGGAATTCCGCCATATCCTGCCGCCGACCCTGTTCTTCCTGGTCGGCTTCAATCTCATCGTGTTCACCCAAAACCTGATGCTGTCCGAATACCTTGCCCGGTCGATCAACTTCCTGGTCGCGACCACGGCGGCGCTGGTGGTCGGCAAGTCGGTGCTGGTCGCCGACATGATGCCGTTCCTGCGGCGCTTCGACAGCGCGCCGCTGATCCAGCCGATCCTGTTCAAGACCGTCGTCTACTGGGCCTTCGTCTTCATCGCCCGGCTGATCGAGGCCTTCATCCACCACGTCGTCGACACCGGCCAGCTCGGCGGCTTCGGCGCCGCCCTGGCGGAGCAGTTCTCCTGGCACCGCTTCCTCTTCATCCAGATCTGGATCCTGGTGCTGTTCCTGATCTACACGACGGCCGCCGAGTTGAACGACCTGTTCGGTGACGGCGAGCTGGCCCGGATCCTGTTCCGGTACCGCTCATCCGATCTCAAGCAGACGCGGCGGCAGCGCATCCGCGCCCTGGTACGGCTGAGCCATCTGACCGAGGACCAGCCGACCTCTACCTTGCGAGATCCCGCGACCCCGGCCCATCGCGAGCTCGTCGGGCTGATCGAGCAGTTGGCGCGGGACACCGGCGCGCGCCGCGGCAGGACCAGCGGATAGGGACGGCCCGGCCCCTCTCCGCCCGCGACCCTTCATCGCGGGCGGAGAGCCGCGCCGCCCGCGCTATCGTGCCGGCGGATCCGAGCGAGACGACAGACATGGCACGACGGCTTGTATTGGCGCTGATCTTCCCGGCGATCGCGGCCCTCGCGCTTCCGCCATCGACAGCCTCGGGCCGGGCGGCCGGCACGGATATCGAGGCGACGCTGGCCATCGACGGCATGGCCCGAAGCTATGTTCTGCACCTGCCGCCCGCCGTGGCCGGAGGCGAACCGCTGCCGCTGGTCGTAGTGCTGCATGGCGGCGGCGCCAATGCCGCCAGCGCCATCGAACTGACCGGCTTCAGCACCGAGGCCGATGTGGAGGGCTTCATCGTCGCCTATCCGAACGGCACCGGCCGCCCGAAGCCGACCGCCGAGACCGCCGGCCAGTTCAGCTGGAACGCCGGCGATTGCTGCGGCGCGGCGATGCGGCAGGACGCCGACGACATCGGCTTCGTGCGCGCCCTGGTCTCGGAGATCGGGCGGGAGCGCGCGATCGACCCTCATCGCATCTATGCCGCCGGCTTCTCCGCCGGGGGCATGATGGCCTATCGCCTGGCCTGCGAAGCCGGCGACATCTTCGCTGGTGTCGCCGTGGTTTCGGGCGCGATCCTGGTGCCGTCCTGCACCCCGAGCCAGCCCGTCTCCGTGATCCACATCCATGGCACCCATGACGAGGCGGTCCCGTTCGACGGCACGGCGGAGCGGGAAAGCTACGCCCGCGCCAAATTCCCGCCGGTGCGGGAGTCGGTCGCCTTCTGGGCCGCCTTCGACGGCTGTCGGCCGCAGCCGGTGCCGCGGGACTCGGTGCCGGGTATCAAGGCGGAGGACTATCCGGACTGCAAGACGGGAACCGCGGTGCGGTTCGACGTGGTCGAAGGCGGCATCCATGCCTGGCCGGACGGCACCGACACCCCCGGCTTCGCCGCCACGCCGCGGATCTGGCGCTTCTTCGCAGATCATCCGCGGCTGTAGCGGGGATCAGCCCGGCAGTCCGAGCTCCCGACGCAGCCCGGCGGCGGTCTCTTCGCCGGCCGGCAGGCGCACCCCCTCCAGCCGGGCGACAGCGCGGATCGACAGCGCGTTGGTCAGCAGCAGCGCCTCCGCCCGCCGCAGATCCTCGACCGATAGCGGCCGCTCCGCCGCCCCCAGCCGCGCCAGCGCCTCGGCCCGCATGATGCCGGGCAGTGCCCCCTCCTCTACCGGCGGTGTCGCCCAGGCGCCGTCGATCCGGGCGAAGAGGTTGGCGATGGTGGTCTCGGCCACTCGGCCGGCGGTGTTCAGCATCACCGCGTCGTCCGCGCCCTGCCCGGCCGCCTCGCGCCGGGCCAGCACGGCGTCGAGATAGTTCAGCGACTTGATGCGGCTGAGCGGCGAGGCCTGGTTGCGGCAGGTGCCGCGGGCGACGACCAGCGCCACCGGCGTCTGCGGCGGCAGCCCGGCATGGCCGGCGACCAGCACGGTCGGCGACGGGGCGGCCGGGGGCGGGAGGCCGCGCGGCCCCGGCCCGCGGCTGACCGTCAGGCGCAGCACGCCGCTCTCGATCCGCTCGGCCGCGATCACCGCGGCGCAGGCTTCGGTCAGGGCGGAGTCGTCGAAGCGTGGCGGGATGCCCAGCACGGCGCTGCCCGCGGCGAGACGCGCCAGATGCCGGTCCAGCCAGACCGCGGTGCCGTCCCGCGCCCGGATGGTCTCGAACAGCCCGTCGCCGAGGGTGAAGCCGCGGTCGGCCGGGTCGATCCGCGCCGCCCCCGGTGCCAGCAGCTCTCCGTTCAGCCAGGGCATCAGACCGCCCCCGGCCCCGCCAGGGCCTGCAGCAGCGGCCGGACCTTCACCATGGCCTCGTCATATTCGGCATCCGGATCGGAATCGTGGACGATGCCGCCGCCGGCCTGGGCCGCGACCTGCCCCTGCGCCCCGCACAGCGTGCGGATGACGATGCTGGAGTCCATCGATCCGTCGAAGCCGAGATGGACGATCGAGCCGCAATAGAGCCCGCGCCGCGCGGGCTCGAGCTCGCGGATGATCTCCATCGCCCGGATCTTCGGCGCGCCGGTGATCGAGCCGCCGGGGAAGCAGGCGCGCAGCAGGTCGACCGCGCTTCGGCCCTTCGCCAGCCGCCCCTCGACCACCGATACCAGATGATGTACCCGGGGGAAGGTCTCGAGCCCGCACAGCACCGGCACCCGCACGCTGCCGACGGCGCAGACCTTCGACAGGTCGTTGCGCAGCAGGTCGACGATCATCAGGTTCTCGGCCCGGTCCTTGACGCTGGCCTGCAGCTCCGCCGCCAGCGCCGCATCTGCCGCCGGGTCGACGCCGCGCGGGCGGGTGCCCTTGATCGGCCGGGTCTCGACCCGGCCCGCCGCATCGACCGACAGGAACCGCTCCGGCGAGGCGCTGGCGATCCACCGCCCTTCCCCGAGATCGAGGAAGGCGGCGAAGGGCGCTGGCGACAGGGCGCGCAGGCGGCGATGCAGCGTGAAGGGATCGAGCCCGTCCGGCAGGTCGGCCAGGAAGCGCTGAGTTAGGTTGGCTTGGTAGATGTCGCCGGCGGCGATCCAGTCGCGGATCCGCCGGACGCCGTCGCGATACCCGTCCGCCGGCATCTCCGACCGCCAGACGCCCCGCAGCGTGTTGTCGGGCGGCGGCAGCGGCGGGGCGCCGGCGACCACGGCGGCGAGATCGTCGACCCGCGCCTCCGCCCGCCGGCAGCGCGCTGCTGGCTCCTCCTCCGGCCAGCCGGCCGACAGCACCCAGGCCCGTCGCTCCACCGCGTCGAAGACGGCGACGCAGTCATAGAGGCCGAAGGCGATGTCCGGCAGGTCGAGCCCGGCGGGCTGCGGCGCCGGCATGCGGTCGGCGAAGCGCCCCGCTTCGTAGCCGAGGACGCCGATCGCGCCGGGCCCGAGCGACGGCCGCTCCGGATCGGAAGCGATGCGATAGCGGGCCAGCAGTGCAGACATCGCGCCGAAGGGATCGGCCGGAGCATCCGCCGCGTCGACCTCAAACCACCGGAACGGGTCGGCCGCGACCAGCGACCAGCGCCCGCGAGTGCCGTCGACCAGGGCGGAATCGAGCAGCACCGGCCGGGGCCGATGGCGGATGGCAGCGAAGGCCTCGACCGGGTCACGCCACGGGATCGGCCGGCACAGGACTTGCGGCATGGCGATCGGCGACAAAGGGAACGGAGTGGCCAAGCTGTGGTTCACGTATCGAGCGGGCTCCGGCAACAGCGCAGCCCGAAGCTAGCACGCTGCGGCTCGGCACACATCCGGCCGCCCCGCCTTCGGGAGGCATTCATGGAACTGGTTTCCCGCGTGGCCTTCTTTCTCATCAGCGTCATTCTGATGCTTTTGGCGGCCGGCCTGATCGCCTATGCGATTTATTCGGTGATCACCACCTTCCGGACGCCGGATGCCGCGACGGACACGGCGATGCTGGACGTCATCGGCTATCTGATCATCGCCACCGCGATCTTCGACGTCGCCAAGTACCTGCTGGAGGAGGAGGTCGCGCGGGGCCAGGAGCGGCGCCGCACCTCGGAGGTCCGCAAGAGCCTGACCAAGTTCATGTCGACCATGGTCATCGCCGTTTTCCTCGAAGCCCTGGTCGTGATCTTCAAGGTGGCGCGCAACGACGCGAATCTGCTGCTGTACCCGACCGCGCTGATCGTGGCCGGCACCGGCATGATGCTGGGCCTCGGCCTGTTCCAGCGGCTCAGCGCCTCGGTCGAACGCGACATCGAGCGTGGAGCGGTCGACGACAGCGACGACGACGAGGATGAAAAGGCACGCCGGCCGAAGCCGTCCCTGCCCTGATCCCGATCGTCAGATCCCGGAGCCGGCCATGGTGTCCGGCCCCGGCCCGGCGCTGCCATCCGGGCGCAGCCGCAGCAGCCATTCGCGGCCGACCTTGACCATCGGCTTGCCGTCATAGTCGACGATGTCGGCGGTGGCGTAGGTCTCGCTCCAGCGCTCCGGCAGGAAGCTGCCGGTGCCGACCACGTCGATCGGCGCCTTCGCCAGCGCCATCACCCGGCATTTCGCCGGGCTGAAGCCGCTGGAGACCACGATCCGCACCTTGCCGAAGCCGGCCTCGTCCAGCTTGTCGCGCAGATGGTGGATCGCCGCGGCCGAGACGCCGGTGCCGATCAGGTGGCGCAACTCCTCCTCGCTGCGATAGCCGCGCACCGCCTCGGGCACGTGGCGCTCCAGCACCGCGTAGGATTCACCGGGCCCCAGCCCTTCCATGTAGCGGCCGCCGCCGGTGTCGATGCGGACCGACAGCCGGCCGGCCGACGCCATCTCCGGGAAGCGGCGGCAGACCTCGAGCGCGTCGCTAACCTCGCGGGCGAAGTAGTCGACCAGCACGGTCAGCGGCTCGTCCGGGAACACCTCGTGGAACATCTCGGCCGCGCGCACGGTCGAGCCGGCATAACCGATCAGCGCGTGCGGCATGGTGCCGAGGCCGGAGGTCTGGCCGAAGAAATGCGCGGTGGCGTCGGTGGCGTTGCCGACGAAGCCCTTGGCATCGTGCTTACGCCTGGCCCGGGCCGAGCCAACGCTGGCGGCGTAGGCCATCAGCTCCGCCATCTCGGTGCCGGCGCAGTGCCGCGCATCCATCGCCAGGAAGGCCGCGCGGGGCAGCTCGGCGCACATGGTGTAGGCGTTGTAGGCGGCGACACAGGCCGGCCCCAGCTTCTGCAGCAGCACCGTCTCGCAATCGACCAGATGGCGCAGCGGCCCGGTGATGTAGAGCAGCGGCTCGCCCGACCCGACCCATTTGCCTTCGGCATAGCGCAGGTCGATCTCGACCACGAAGCCTCGCTCCTGCGCCACCTGCCGCAGCCATTCGATCGCCAGGCGCGGGGCCGAGACCACCGGCCGGCGCAGGAACACGGCATAGGTGACGCGGGTGTCGCCGAAGCGCTCCACGATCCCCTTGGTCCGCAGGAAGTACTTGTCGGTCCAGCGCGACAGATCGTCGACCGAAGGGGTCATGGACGCCGTTCCCTTGGAAGGGTTGCTATTCCGCAGCCGCGGCACGACGGGCAGCATCCTGGGCGCTGCGCTCCTGCTTCAGCTTCTCGGCGATCAGGAAGGCCAGCTCGAGCGACTGGCTGGCGTTCAGCCGCGGGTCGACCGCGGTCTGGTAGCGAAGCGACAACGCCTCGTCGGTGATCGCCTGGGCGCCGCCGGTGCATTCGGTGACGTCCTGGCCGGTCATCTCGAAATGCACGCCGCCGGGATGGGTGCCCTCGGCCCGGTGCACGTCGAAGAAGTCGCGCACCTCGGACAGGATCCGATCGAAGGGCCGGGTCTTGTAGCCGGAGGGCGAGGTGATGGTGTTGCCGTGCATCGGGTCGCAGGCCCAGACCACGGCGCGCCCCTCCTCCCGCACCCGGCGCAAGAGCGGCGGCAGCTTCTCCGTCACCCTGTCGGCGCCCATGCGCACGATCAGGGTCAGCCGCCCGGCCTCGTTGTCCGGGTTCAGCGCATCGATCAGCCGGATCAGGTCATCGGGGTCCAGCGACGGGCCGCATTTCAGGCCCAGCGGGTTCTTCACCCCGCGCAGGAACTCGACATGCGCGCCGTCGGCCTGGCGGGTGCGGTCGCCGATCCACAGCAGATGGGCCGAGACGTCGTACCAGTCGCCGGTGGTGCTGTCGATCCGGGTCAGCGCCTGCTCATAGGGCAGCAGCAGCGCTTCGTGGCTGGTGTAGAAGTCGGTCTCGCGGATCGCCGGCGTGGTCTCGGCGGTGACGCCGCAGGCGGCCATGAACTCCAGCGCCTCGTCGATCCGGCCGGCGAAGGCCTCGTAGCGCTCGCCCCAGGGCGACCGGGTGACGAAGCCCAGGTTCCACTGGTGCACCTTGTGCAGGTCGGCGTAGCCGCCCTGGGCGAAGGCGCGCAGCAGGTTCAGCGTGGCGGCCGACTGGTTGTAGGCCTGCACCATGCGGGCCGGGTCAGGCACACGCGAGGCCTCGTCGAACCCTATGCCGTTGACGATGTCGCCGCGGTAGGAGGGCAGCGAGACGCCATCGATCGTCTCCATGTCGGCGGAGCGCGGCTTGGCGAACTGCCCGGCCATCCGGCCGACCTTCACCACCGGCATGCCGGCGCCGAAGGTCAGGATGACCGCCATCTGCAGCAGCACCCGGAAGGTGTCGCGGATCTTGTCCGGATGGAACTCGACGAAGCTCTCGGCGCAGTCGCCGCCCTGCAGCAGGAACGCCTTGCCCTCGGCGACGCGGCCGAGCGCCGCCTTCAGCGAGCGCGCTTCGCCGGCGAAGACCAGCGGCGGATACTTCGACAGGGTCTGCTCCGCCGCCGCCACCTTGGCCGCGTCGGGATATTGCGGCATCTGCTTCACCGGCATCGCGCGCCAGGAGTCAGGGGTCCACCGTTCCGCCATCGCCGTACACTCCGCACCTTGCGCCCCCACCCGCACTCTCCCCATGGCGGACAGGACCGGATGTGAGGCTATACGCCTGCGCCTCCGGCTTTGCCAGCGTCGCAGCGCAGCCCTCTTATGACAAGAACCGCGTGCGGCCGGGTCCGCTACGCCGGCTTGTCCGCTGCCAGCAGCAGGAAGGGAGGCCGGCGCCGCTGCAGCGCGAGCCCCGGCCGGGCCTGCAGCGCCGCCGGCTCGGCCTCGGGCTCCTCCAATCGCGCCAGGGCCAGCCCGGCATCGATCAGGCCATTCACATAGCTGGCGACGGTGCGGTGGTGCTTGACCACCCCGTCGACGAACCAGCGCGTGTCGCGCCGCCCTTCCTCGCCATAGCGATCGACCGGCCAATGCAGTTCCCTGCTGGCCTCATCGTGATGCCACTGGCCGCCGCCCAGCGCTGTGCAGATCGGATGCTCGACCGAGAAAACGAAACGGCCGCCGGGTGCCAGCGCCACCGCGATCCGCCGGACTGCATCCGCATAATCGGCGATGTAGTGCAAGGCCAGCGAGGAGACGGCCAGGTCGAACGCCCCCTCCCCCATCTCCAATGTCTCGATCGCCGCCTGCTCGTAACGAATGGCTGGGTCCTCGGTCCGCCGCCGTGCTTCCGCCAGCATCTTCGCCGAGACGTCGATCGCCAGCACCGAGGCCGCCCCGCGCGCCCTAGCAGCGCGGGCGAAGTCGCCGAAGCCGCAGCCGAGATCGAGAATGCGCAAACCCGCCAGCGAGGCCGGCAGCAGCCGCGCCAGCGCCGGCTGCTCCAGCACGGCGTTCAGCCCGCTCTCGGCCTCGCGCAGCGCGGCATAGCCGGCGAAGAACACCGGGTCGTCGTAAATGTTCTGTGGCGTGTCGATCATTGCGCCAGCCCCGGGCTGGCCGGGCGCTCGATCTTGCTGCGCATGGTCACGAACTCCTCCGCCGCGGTCGGGTGGATGCCGATGGTGGCGTCGAACTGGGCCTTGGTGGCGCCGCAGACGAGCGCGATCGCCAAGCCCTGGACGATCTCCGGCGCGTCCGGCCCGACTATGTGGCAGCCCAGCACGCGGTCGGTGGCCGGGTCGACCACCAGCTTCATCAGCGTGCGCTCCTCGCGGCCCGACAGGGTGTGGCGCATTGGCCGGAACACGGCGCGATAGATGTCGACCTCGCCATGGCGCTGCCGCGCCACCGCCTCGGTCAGCCCGACCGTGCCGATCGGCGGGTTCGAGAACACCGCGGTCGGCACATTCTCGTAGGACGGCACCCGCGGCCGGTTGCCGAACAGCGTGTCGGCCAAAGCGTGCCCTTCGGCGATCGCCACCGGCGTCAGGTTCAGCCGGTCGGTGACGTCGCCCAGCGCATAGATGTTCGGCACGCTGGTACGGTAGTGCTCGTCGACGACGATGGCGCCGTCGGCGTCGAGCGCGATGCCAACCGTCTCCAGCCCCAGCCCCGTCGTGTTCGGCTTGCGGCCGGTGGCGTACATCACCCCGTCGGCGGCGATCACCTCGCCGTTGCTCAGCGTCACCGCCAGGGCGTCGCCGACCTTCGCGATGCCCTCGACCTCGCAGCCGAGGCGCAGATTGACCCCGGCCTTGCCCATCTCGGCGGCCAAGTGGACGCGCAGGTCGTCATCGAAGCCGCGCAGCACCATGTCGCGGCGATGCACCAGCGTCACCTCGGCGCCGAGGCCGTGGAAGATGCCGGCGAACTCCACCGCGATGTAGCCGCCGCCGACGATCACCACACGCTGCGGCATCCGCTCCAGATGGAACGCCTCGTTCGAGGTGAAAGCATGCTCGCGGACGCCGGGCCGGTCCGGCAGCACCGGCCAGCCGCCGGTCGCGACCAGGATGCGGTCGGCGGTGATGCGCTTGCCGCCGACCTCGACCGTGTGCGGGTCGACCAGCACCGCTCGGGCGTCGAACATGGTGGCGCCGGCGTTGGTCAGCAGGTTGCGGTAGATGCCGTTCAGCCGCCCGATCTCGGCGTCCTTGCGGGCGATCAGCGTGGCCCAGTCATGGGTCGCGGCCGGCACGGTCCAGCCGAAGCCGGCGGCGTCCTCGAAATCGGCGGAGAAATGCGCGGCCATGGCCAAGAGCTTCTTCGGCACGCAGCCGACATTGACGCAGGTGCCGCCCCAGTAGCGCTCCTCGGCGATGCCGACACGGGCGCCGTGCTGCGCTGCGATGCGGGCCGAGCGCACGCCGCCCGAGCCGCCGCCGATGACGAAATAGTCGAAGTCCATGCTGGCCATGATCGGTCCCACGGCTACGGGCAGGGGCGATGCGCCGCAACGGCGCGTCAAAAGGCTCATATGGGCATTTGCACCGCGAATGCCGCCGACGCAAGACCGGCTAAGGTCGGTCCATGCGGAACAGCAGCTTGTGCTCCGCCCCGTAGGTCACGGCGTCGATCAGCTTGGGATAGTAGCGCCGGTCCTTGCCGGCCGGGACGAAGCCGTCATAGCCGAACTTCTTGACCGAGACCGAAAAGCCGGCGGCGGCGAAGGCCTCGGCATAGTCGTCGGGCGACCGGTCCTGCACCGGCGCGTTGGTGGTGCCGCCGATCAGGCTGCGCCAGCGCGGCCATAGCGGGCTGTCGGTGTGGCAGCCGGTGACCGCGTAGTAGACGCCGCCGGGGCGCAGCACCTGGAAGATCTGCGCCGCATGGCCGGCGATGTCGGGCAGCAGGTAGATCACCTCGTAGCTGAAGGCGATGTCGAAGCGGCCGGCCCAGGGCGACAGGTCGGTCGCCACGCGATGCTCGACCGGAAGGTCGCCCTTGGCGGCCTCGGCCGCGGCGATCGAGTCGGTGGCGATGTCGACGCCGAGCCCCCATCGGAACGGGCGACGCGCATGCAGAAGCCGCAGGAAGCCGCCGCGGTTGCAACCGAAGTCGAGCACGTCCTTGCCGGCCAGGTCGGTCTCCGGCACCAGACGGATGAAGTGCTCCCAATAGGGCCGATGGCCGTCCGCCATGGCGGCTTCGCGCGCAGGATCGGCGTGCCAGGTGGCATAGCTCGCCTGGGTGCTCATGCGAATCTCCTGAGTCCGATGATGCGCCGGACCATAGCCGAGGCGGAGCGCGATGTCCGCCTCGGTTCGGATCTCAGGTTCCGGGCCGCAATACCTTGGTGCTCCCATCCGCCTGGCCGATGATCGCCTGCTCCGCGCCGCCGAGGAACAGCCCGGTCTCGACCACGCCGGCGATCGACTTGAGCGCCCGCTGCAGCCCGTCGGGATCGCGGATCGGCGCGAAGCCGCCGCAGTCCAGGACCAGATTGCCGCCATCGGTGCGCACCACGGCGCCGTCGCGCCGGCGCAGTACCGGGGCACCGCCCAGGGCCGTCAGGCGCCGGGCCGTCGCCTCCCAGCCGAATTCTGTCACCTCGACCGGCAGCGGCGCCTTTTCGCCGAGTGTCTCGACGATCTTGGAGGCGTCGGCCACGGCGACGAAGCGGGCCGAGGCCTCGGCCACGATCTTCTCGCGCAGCAGCGCCCCGCCCAGCCCCTTGATCAGGCGCAGCGTGCCGCGCTCGACCTCGTCCGCGCCGTCGATGCAAAGGTCGAGCGCCTCGGTCGCGGCGAAGTCGGTCAGCGGGATGCCGAGCGCGCGCGCCCGCTCGGCCGTCTGCTCCGAGGTCGGGATGCCGACGACACGCAGCCCCTCCTCCCGGATGCGGCGGCCCAGCGCCTCCAGCACCCAGCGGACGGTCGACCCGGTGCCGAGGCCGAGCCGCATGTCGTCCTCGACCAGCGCCGCCGCGGCCTCGCCGGCGGCGCGCTTGCCCTGCTCCTGCGGCGACAGGGTCCCGGTCACCGGTTCAGCCCGCCCATGCACAGGTACTTGACCTCGAGATAGTCCTCGATGCCGTAATGCGAGCCTTCGCGGCCGAGGCCGCTTTCCTTCACCCCGCCGAAGGGGGCGACGGCGGTCGAGATGATGCCCTCGTTGATGCCGACGATGCCGTACTCCAGCGCCTCACCGACCCGCCAGATCCGGCCGATGTCGCGGCTGTAGAAATAGGAGGCGAGGCCGAATTCGGTGTCGTTGGCCATGCGGATCGCCTCCTCCTCCGTCTCGAACCGGAACAGCGGCGCCAGCGGGCCGAAGGTCTCCTCCCGCGCCACCTTCATCTCCGGCGTCACGTCGGTCAGGATGGTCGGCTCGAAGAAGGTGCCGCCGAGGGCGTGGCGCTTGCCGCCCAGCGCCACCCGCGCGCCCTTCTGCACGGCATCGGCGATATGCTCCTCCACCTTCTCGACCGCCTTCATGTTGATCAGCGGCCCCTGCTGCGCCCCCTCGGCCATGCCGTCGGCGACCTTCAGCTTGCCGACCGCCTCGGCCAGCTTGGCGGCGAAGGCGTCGTAGACGCCGTCCTGCACCAGGATGCGGTTGGCGCAGACGCAGGTCTGGCCGGTGTTGCGGTACTTGGACGCGATCGCCCCCAGCACCGCGGCATCGAGGTCGGCGTCGTCAAAGACGATGAAGGGCGCGTTGCCGCCCAGCTCCATCGACACCTTCTTCACCGTCGAGGCGGATTGCTGGATCAGCAGCTTGCCGATCTCGGTCGAGCCGGTGAAGGTGACCTTGCGCACGATCGGGCTCGACGTCATCTCGCCGCCGATCTCGCTGGCGCTGCCAGTGACCACCGAGAATACCCCGGCCGGGAGGCCGGCGCGCTCGCCGAGCTCGGCCAGCGCCAAGGCCGAATAGGGCGTCTCGCTGGCCGGCTTCACCACCATGGTGCAGCCGGCGGCCAGCGCCGCGCCCGCCTTGCGGGTGATCATCGCGGCCGGGAAATTCCAGGGCGTGATCGCGGCGCAGACCCCGGCCGGCTGCTTGATCACCACGATTCGGCGATCGCCGGCCGGCGCCGGGATGGTGTCGCCATAGATCCGCTTGCCCTCCTCGGCGAACCATTCGATGAAGCTGGCGGCATAGGCGATCTCGCCGCGGCTCTCGGCCAGCGGCTTGCCCTGCTCCGCCGTCATCAGCTTCGCCAGGTCCTCCTGATTCGCCATCATCAGCTCGAACCAGCGCCGCAGGATCGCCGCGCGCTCCTGTGCCGTCTTGGCGCGCCAGGCCGGCCAGGCCTTGTCCGCGGCGGCGATGGCGCGGCGGGTCTCGGCGGCGCCGGCGCGCGGCACGGTGCCCAGCCGGGTGCCGTCCGCCGGGTTGGTGACCTCGATCACCCGCCCGTCATCGGCATCCGCCCAATGGCCGTCGATGTAACATTGCTGGCGGAACAGCTTCGAGTCGGTGAGCTGCATCGGTTCCGGTCTCCCTCTTCTCGGCGTATCCGGCCGCCTGATCTCGAAAGGAGGTTGTAGCGCGCCCGGCGGAAGGCGGCCAGGGTGCCCGGAAGTCTGCTATGCGCTGGACGCGCGGCTCGCCGCTTCGCGGCAAGGTTCAAAACCGGAACATCGGCCAGATTCGTCGGACAATGAAGGCATTATCAGCCGCTTCGCTTCGCCGTTGTCAAATAGCCTACATAATTAATTGAGCCACTCGACTTTCCAGCATCGTGTCGACGGCCCAACGATTAGGCAAGCGAAACGACCTATGCACTCCCCAAAAATCGAATAATTTTTTTACGTCTGCCGGAAATACATGATCGCGGACGGCTCCTGTACTGACCCTCCAAAGCAGGCAGGAATCTGGCGAAAACGTGTCATTTCTGCTTGGCGGGAATATTTCAGAATGTTACTAGACGTCCTTGCCGGTGAGGGGGCGATGACTGGGGTCATCGGACGAGCCGGACGGAAGGGCGCTGCATCCGATTGGAGCGCCAAGGGAGCGAGTGAAGTCCGGTTGAACAGCGCAGGGGGGACGGGCCAGTGATGACCCGCGACACTGACTATGACCTCAGAATCCATCATCGGGCCAGGCGCCCACTCAGTACCCTCACTGCAAGTCTGTTGACGCTCGTCTGCAGCGTCGCCCTTCTCAGCGAGACCGCTCACGCCGCGTCGCGCACGACGCGCGAGCTGAATGCCGCCGCTGCTGCAGCCGCGGGCCAGCCCAGCGACCAAGTCGAAGGTGCCGTTCGCAACGCCGTGGCGAACAACCAGGCGGCTGCCAGCCCGGCATCGACCGCCGAACAACCTGCCAGAGAGCGGAAGACGGCCACCGCTCCGGCGCCCCGCCGGGCCAGAACCCCGGCTCCAGCAGCAGTCGATGCCCCGATCCCGCGCAGCCAGCTCACGGCCCGCAACTTCACCGAGCAGCGGCAGATCCAGCGCGTCGCCACGCTGAAGGCGCAAAATCGCCGCTGGTCCTGCGTACCCTTCGCCCGCGAACTGACCGGCTTCCAGATCACCGGCGACGCCTGGCGCTGGTGGGACGCCGCCGCCGGCCGCTACAACCGTGGCCGCATGCCGGTGGCCGGCTCCGTGATCGTTCTGAAGCGCAGCGGAGCGATGCGGCGCGGGCATGTTGCGGTGGTGCGCCGGGTGGTCAGCTCGCGCGAGATCATCGTCGACCAGGCCAACTGGGCGCCCCGCGGCCGGGTGAACGAGCCGGCCCGGGTCATCGACGTGTCGCCGAAGAACGACTGGAGCCAGACCCGTTTCTGGCATCAGCCGACCGGCCAGATGGGGACGAAGGTCTATCCGGCCTATGGCTTCATCTACGCGCCGAGCACCCAGGTCGCCGAACGCGCCGACTGACCGACACCCCGCTCCCGATCTGTTCAGCCAGGCCCGTCCGTCGCCACGGACGGGCCTTTGTCTTTCGTAGTTCGCCCTTTCATTTTACTCTCGGCTGTATTCGGAAATACCAAGCGCTGCAGCTTCCATTGGATTACGCCCTCTATTTGGAATGCGGAACCATTGCGGTGCTGCGATATACAAAATTGTAACTACCCACTCCCAGGACGGGCTCTTATTTCTGATCGTGCCAAAGCGCCGTCGGTTGCCGTGCCTACCGGCCGCGGCCAAGTGTTCCTATCGAGCAGCGACGACATCGTGAGCACCGAGGCGGTCCGATCCGCATCCGTCATGGAAACCCCCGTCCCCATGGGGAAGAGGCCTGGCGCCGGCATCGCTGAGGCCGGGACGGCCGTGGGAGCGGGGCCGTGCGACCGAGCCTTGTGGGTACCGGCCCTGCTCGGCGCCGGTTTCGTGGGCTGGACCCTGCTGCCGGCCTGGCTCGCTGGCAGCCTGCATCCGGACACGCTCGAAGGGCTGTACTGGGGGCAGCACTGGCTGTGGGGCTACCACAAGCATCCGCCGCTGGCGGCGTGGTCCTCGGAGCTGGTCCACGCCGTCTTCGGCAGCGCCGACTGGGCCTATTACGCGCTGAGCCAAGCCTTCATCGCCGCCAGCATCGCCGGCATCTGGCTGCTGGCGCGCGACGTCGCCGGGCGCCGTTCCGCGCTGGTGGCCGCGGTGCTGCTGGTCCTGACGCACTACACCACTTACGACGCGCCGCGCTTCAACCCGAACGTGGCGCAATTCGCCTTCTGGGCCTGGACGCTGGCGCTGTTCTGGCGCGCCCAGACCCGCGACCGCACGATCTGGTGGATCCTGACCGGGCTCACCGCCGGGTTGGGAGTCCTGTCGAAATATTCGATGGCCGTGCTGCTGGTCACGCTCCTCTCCTATCTGCTTCTGTCATCCTCGGGCCGGCGGCACTTCGCCCGGCCAGGCCTCTATCTCGGGCTGACGGCCTTCCTGCTGGTGATCGCGCCGCATCTGCTGTGGCTGGTCCGGAACGACTTCGTCACCCTCGGCTATCTGGCGGAACGAAGCGACCAGACCCTGACCGGCCCGGCGGGCCATCTGACCGCGCCCCTCGCCTTCCTGGCCGACCAGGCCTTCGCCGTCGCCCCGATGCTGCTGGCGGCGACCATCGGCCTCGTCCCCCTTGGGCGGGGACGGATCGCGCCTCTCCTTCACCTTGCCCGCCGGCGGCTGCGCTCCCCGGCCGGGCAGTACCTCGCCTTCGTCTATCTCGCTCCGATCACGGTCCTTGCCCTCGCCTCCGCTGCCACCGGCATCCGCATCCGGACGATGTGGGGCATGAGCTTCGTGCTGGCCGCGCCGCCGCTCCTGGCGCTGCTGCTGCCGGCGCTCGCCGCCCCCGGCCCGTCGGGGGCGCGCTTCCGCACCGCCGCCCTGGCGCTGGCGCCGGCCTTCGCGATCGCCTTCGTCGGGCTGCTGCTGGTGAAGCCCGGCCTGTCCGGCGTGCCGAACATCATGAATCTCGACGGCCCCGCCCTGTCGGCGGCGGCGGAGGCGCTGTGGCGGAACAGCCAGGCCGGGGCGCCGGAGACCGTGATCGGCACGATCCCGGAAGCCGGCACCGTCTCGCTCTACGCCGCCGCGCGGCCGCAGGTCTTCGAAGACGCCGATCCGTCGCTGTCGCCCTGGGTCGACCCGGCCCGCCTGCTGCGGACCGGCGCCCTCTACGCCTCCCGGCGCCGGCCCGAGCCGGGCCGGCCGATCGCCGGCCTGTGCCCGCAGGACATCATGGAATATGCCTGGCCGGCGCGGACAGCGCTCGGAACGCCGCTTCGCGACCGCACTGTCTGGCTCGCCGTGCTGCCCGGCCGAGCCACCCCGGCCGTCACCTGTCCCGTGGGATGAAGGCTGCGATGAACCACACCGTCCGGACCACCCCGCGCCGCTTGTCCATCGTCGTGCCGCTGTACAACGAGGCTGACTCGGTGGCAGCGCTGCACCGGCAGCTCGAAGCCCTGGCCGCCCGGCTGGACGAAGCCCACGGCCTGGCGGTCGAGGTGATCTATGTCGATGACGGCAGCCGGGATGGCAGCGCCGGGGTGATCGCCGCCCTGCCGGAGGGCCGGGTGCGGGTGGAGCTGATCCGCCTCAGCCGCAACTTCGGCAAGGAGGCGGCACTGACCGCCGGCCTCGACGCCGCCATGGGCGATGCGGTGGTGTTCATGGATTCGGACGGCCAGCACCCGCCGGAACTGATCGACACCTTCGTCCATCACTGGCTGGTCGATGGCGACGACATCGTCTACGCCGTGCGCCGCCGGCGGCAGGAAGGGCCGGTCTACCGGCTGCTGGTCCGGTCCTTCTACGGGCTGATGAATTCCGGCAACGCCTTCCGCATCACGCCGGATGCGGCCGATTTCCGCCTTTTGTCGGCACGGGCGGCGGAGGCGCTGCGCGGCCTCAGGGAGCGCGGCCGGTTCTTCAAGGGCCTGTCGGTCTGGGTCGGGTTCCGGCAGCGCCGGATCGACTACCAGCCGGCCGAGCGGATCGGCGGCACGACCAAATGGTCGTTCTGGAAGCTGCTGCTGCTGTCGCTCAACGGCGTGACGTCGTTCAGCCGCATGCCGCTGAGGATCTCGACGCTGCTGGGCTTCGCCATGGCCCTCGCCGCCTTCGCCTATGGGTTGTGGATCACCGCGGTCTGCCTGGTCGAGGGCGTGGCCCTGCCCGGCGTGCCCGGTGTGATCGACATCCTGGTGCTGATCGGCGGCGTGCTGCTGATCAATCTCGGCATCCTCGGCGAATATCTCGGCCAGATCCTCGACGAGGTGAAGGACCGTCCCCTCTATGTCGTCGCCGAGCATATGCGGCGGGACCGTGTGGAAGAGCTGCCCCATGTCCTCCAGGCGTATCACGCTGGTCGCCGATGACTACGGCCTGGCCCCCGGCGTCTCGCTGGCGATCCGCCAGCTCCTGTCGACGGGGAGCCTGTCCGGCACGAGCTGCCTGACGGTCGGGGCGTCCTGGCCCGAGGAAGCCGAACTGCTGCGCGGCCTTCCCGCCGATGCCGGACCGATCGAGGTCGGCCTGCATCTGTGCCTCACCGGCCCCTTCGCCCCGCTGTCGCCGCAGCTGCGCGTCGATGCCGGCTGGTACCGGTTCCCGAACCTCGCCGCCATGGCCCGGCTGAGCTTCGGCCGGCGACTGCCGCAGGGCGCCCTGTCGGCCGAGATCGAGGCGCAATACGCCGCCTTTGTCGCCGCCTTCGGCCGGGCACCCGATTTCATCGACGGGCACCAGCATGTCCATCTTCTCCCGGGGATCGCGGAGACCCTGGCGCTGACGCTGCGCTCGGCCACGATCCGGCCGCGCTGGATCCGGCGCTGCGGCGACCGGCCGTGGCGGATCCTGCGCCGCCCCTTCGCTGCGAAATCCCTCGCCCTCCAGGCCCTGAGCCTGCGGTCCGACGCCGTGCTCGAGCCGGTGGCCGAGCGGCGGAACGACAGCTTCTGCGGGGTCTATGATTTCGCCGACCGCGACTACGCCGCGCTGTTCGAGCGTTGGCTCGAGACCGCGCCGGATCGGACCGTGATCATGTGCCATCCCGGCGTGGTCGACGCCCGGCTCGCCGCCCTCGATCCGGTCCTCTGGCCGCGCGAGGCCGAATACCGCTACTTCGCCGGAACGGAGTTCCGGCGCACGCTGCAGCGGCACGGCGCGACGCTGGCGCCCTTCGGCACGCCGGCGGCGGCGAATGCGCCCGGCGCGGCCGCGGAGGCTCCCTTCCGCCGGCAAATCGGCTAGACTCGCCGGGTCTCATCCGCAGATCCCGGAATGGCCATGCCATCCTTCGACATCGTCTCCAAGACCGACCTCACCGAAGTCGACAACGCCATCGCCGGCGTAACCCGCGAGGTGGCGCAGCGCTTCGACTTCAAAGGGTCGAAATGCTCGATCGAGCGCAGCGACAACACGCTGACGATCCTGGCCAACGACGACCTGAAGCTGAAGCAGATGCACGAGCTGCTGCGCGGCTATTTCGCCCGCCGCAAGCTCGACGCCGGCGCGCTCGATTTCAAGGCGCCGGAGAAGGCCTCCGGCAACATGGTGCGGCAGGAGGTGGTGGTGAAGCAGGGCATCGACCGCGACCTGGCCAAGACCATCATCAAGGCGATCAAGGACAGCAAGCAGAAGGTCCAGGCCGCGATCCAGGGCGACGAGCTGCGCGTCAGCGGCAAGAAGATCGACGACCTGCAGGCCACCATCGCGCTGGTCCGCGGCCTGAAGATCGAGCAGCCGCTGCAGTATCTCAACTTCCGGGACTGACGCGGGGGCTGGGGCGCCGATCCCCGCGGGGACGGCGCCCGCCCGGTCAGAGCACGAAGTCGGCCGCGGTCAGGGTGGCGGTTCCCTGCACCAGGATGGCGAAATCGGCGACCATGTCGCCGTTCACGTCGCCCTCGACCAGAAGGTCGTCACCCGCGGTGGTGAAGCGCACCTCCGCTCCCGCCCCGGTGAAGGGATCGGTGCCGATGAAGCTGAAAGTGCTGTTCCCGTTGCCCACGTTGCCGTCCGCATCGATCTGACTGAGGTCGATCTTGTCCTGCTCCAGGCTGTTGAGGTCCTGGATCGTGTCGCGGCCCGCGACGGCGACGGTGCTGTCGCCAACAGCCCGGTAGGTGAAGAAGTCTCCCCCGAGCCCGCCGTTCAGCACATCGGCCCCGCCGGCCCCGGTGAGCCGATCATTGCTGTCCTCGCCGGACAGCATGTTGGCGCCACTATTGCCCGTCAACGTGTCGCCGCGGGCGGAGCCGGTCAGGTTCTCGACGCCGACGAACACATCGCCCTGGGCATCGCCGAAGCGGGCCGTGCCGGTGCCGAGATCGACCGTGACGCCTAGGCTCGAGTGCGCGTAGCTGGCCGTGTCGATGCCATCGCCCCCGTCGAGGCGATCCACACCGAGGCCCCCGTCGAGGACATCATCGCCCGCACCGCCTCGCAGCACATCCGCCCCGCCGTTACCGGCCAGCGAATCGTTGCCGATTTCGCCCCAGATCCCGTTGTCGGCGCCGTCGCCGGTCAGCGCGTCGTCATGGGAGCTGCCGACCAGGTTCTCGATACCCGACAGCGTGTCCCCGGCGGCCGAACCGCCGGCGCCGGTGCCGGACTGCAGATTGACCTGCACCCCGGCCGTGCTGTCGCCGTAGGTTGCGGTATCAATGCCGGCGCCGCCGATCAGTTGGTCCGCCCCGGCGCGGCCCGCGAGATAGTCGTTTCCGGAGCCACCATCGAAACGATCGTTTCCGGCGCTCCCGGTCAGGGTGTCAGCGAAGGCGCCGCCGACCACACGGTTGACATTGGTGAAGGTGTCGCCGTCGGCATCACCGCCCATGGCGATGCCGCTGGTGAGGCTGAGGACGATTCCCGTCGCGATCCCGTCATAGGAGACGGTGGCCAGATGGGCGCCGTCGAAATGATCAGCGCCGGCGCCGCCCATCAGGACGGCGGTCGCGGTCGTGCCGAGCAACGTGTCGGCGCCGCCCTCCCCCCGTAGGATGTCGTTCCCGGTTCCGCTGACCAGAGTGTCGTCGCCGTCCCCGCCGAACAAGAGGTCGTCGCCCGCGCCCCCCTCCAGCCGGTTGTCTCCGCCGCTTCCCTTCAGCACATCACTGCCGCTGCCGCCGACGGCGTTCTCGATGCTGACATAGGTGTCGCCGAACGCGCCCCCGGTGATCCCTTGGGCGAGTTCGAGGTCGACTCCCACCGCGGCGCTGAGATCCCCGTAATCGACCGTGTCGCTGCCGTCGCCGCCATCAATGGTATCGCCGCCGCCGGAACCGCTCAGCCGGTCGTCCCCCGCCAATCCCTGCAGGTGGTTGACGACCCCGGCGCCGTTATCTCCGATCAGCCGGATGACGTCGTTGAAGTTGCTGCCGACGGCGTTTTCGATCGAAGTCACCTGGGGGCCGCCGTTGAACTGGGCCCCTGACGTCCGGTTCACGAAGCTGACCGTATCGTCGCCGCTGCCTCCGAACAGATAGGTGATAAACCCTCCGTCATCGAGCCGGAACAGATCGTCGCCGGCGCCGCCATCCATGACGTAGACACCGATGTTCACGGCAATCACGTCGTCGCCGCCATTACCGTAGATGTACGGAGTCCCGCCCAGATTGACGAGGATCTCATTATAGCCTGGATAGGAACCCGGCGCGCCCGGCGAGTGGATAAAGTCACTCCCCTCCGTTCCATTGTAATTTGGCACGATATTCCTCCATATATTATCGAAAATGATGGCAATCCTATCAACTCAGTCGCCCAAATCAAGGATCGAACTTCTAAAATATTATTGCGCTTCATAGTTCGGATATTTCAGGTTGAGCCGTAATAAAGCAACCGCTCCGGATCCCTCAACCGCCCTGGCGAATCGAGGAAGGAGGTCCATCGAGGCGCAACCGATTGACGCGCGGAGCGTTGTCTCCCGACAGTGCATTGGCTCGTTTGGGCCTGGAGAGACCGATGAACCGCTTGTCCCTTCTCGCCGTCACCCTGGCTGCGGCCTTCGTCCTCGCCGCCTGCGGCCCGACCGGAGAACCCGTCACGCCCATGCAGACGGCCACGCCCGCCGCCAGCGCCGCCGTCACCGGCACCGCGACCTATCGCGAGCGCATCGCCCTGCCGGCGGATGCGGAGCTGATCGTGCAGCTGCTCGACGTCTCGCTGGCCGATGCGCCGTCGACGGTGATCGCCGAGCAGCGCATCGCCCCGGTCCGCGTGCCGGTGTCCTTCACCCTGTCTTACGACCCGGCGCGGATCGATCAGAGCCACCTCTACGCCGTCTCGGCCCGGGTCGAGCGCGGCGGCCAGCTGCTGTTCGTCACCGACACCCGCCACCCGGTGCTGACCCAGGGGGGCGGCAGCAACGTCGAGATCACGATGGTGCGGGCGCAATCGCGTTAGCCGCGCCCTGATCAAGCCTTCTGCCGGTCGCGCCACAGCGCATAGAGGTCGAGACCGTCCGGCCGCACCGGCAGGTGACGGATGGCCATCGCCTGCTCGGCCAAAGGCTTGGCCAGCTCGGCATAAACCCCGGCGGTGGACAGGCCGTAGGGCGCCCCGTCCTCGTTCGAATAGGCGTAGTACACCGCCGTGACGCCGGTCATGATCATGGCGGCGAGGCACATCGGGCAGGGATGGCCGCTGGCGTAGACGGTGCAGCCGTCGAGCCGGAGGGCGCCGAGCGCGCGGCTCGCCGCCCGGATCGCCTGCAGCTCGGCATGCGCCGTGGGGTCGCCGGTGGCGCCCATCTGGTTGACCCCGTTGGCGACCACGGCGCCGTCCCGCACCACGATCGCACCGAAGGGCCGGCCCCCCTCGTCCTCGACATTGCGGCGGGCGAGCTCGATCGCCTGGGCGAGGAAGCGTTCGTGCATCGTCATCGTCTCACACCCCTCGTGCCGGCAGTCCCCGCCGGGTCTCGGCGATGCGGGCCAGGATAGCATCGACGGTCTCGTCGACGGTCATCACCGAGCTGTCGAGCCACAGCCCGAGCCGCGGCGTGTCGGCACGCAGGCCGCGATCCAGGTCGGCGGGCGTCCAGGCGCCGTACCCCGTCTTCACCCGACCTGCTTCGCGCTCGGCCACGGCCTCGGGCGACGGGCAGAGCACGACGATGCCGAATGACCGGCCGCGCAGCAGCTCGGCGACCCGTGCCAGCGCGGGCCCGAGGATCACGTCCTGCCAGATCACGGCGAAGCCGGCCTCGGCATAGCGCCCGGCCGCCATCGCCGCCAGCTCGTACCGGAGGTCGAGCTGGCGCAGCACCTCGGCCGGCAGGTCCGGCGTCACCTCGACCCGGCCGGAGACGATCATGCGCCGGAACACGTCGCCGCGCAGATGCACCGCGCGCGGCAGCCGCTCGGCCAAGGTCTGGGCCACGGTCGACTTGCCCGCCGCCATGATGCCGGTGACGACGAGGATGTCGGGCATCTCGGTTTCGGTTGGCATAGCGGCAAGGCTCCTAGACCATCCCTATGGTAGACAGGTTCACGGCCCGACAACGACCGCCGTATTTTAGACGTCCAACGGCAATGGATGAGGTCAGCTCGATGAAGCATATCGCCTGCGCCATCCTGCTGCGCGACGACCACATCCTGCTGGGCCGCCGGGCGCCGCAGCGCCGGTTCTATCCGGACTGCTGGGACGTGCTGGGCGGGCATCTCGAATCCGGAGAAACGCCGGAACAGGCGTTGATCCGTGAGGTGCAGGAGGAGGCGGGTGTCACGCCCCTCCACCACCGCCTGATCGCGACGTTGGCGGATCCCGATCCCACCCGGAATGGCGAGGCCCTGTGCCACATTTTCGTCGTCACCGGCTGGGCCGGGGGCGAGCCGCAGGTGCTGGGCGACGAGCACAGCGAGATCCGGTGGATGCCGATCGCCGAAGCCGCCCTGCTACCCGACCTGGCGATCGAGGACTACCGCGACATCTTCCGGTCGTTGGCCTCGGCCTCCTAGGCCCGGCCGCTGCACTCCCGCACCAGCAGGGTCTGGAACCAGTCGTCCTTCAGCAGGAAATTGAGGTTCTTGGCGATGGCGTCGTCCACCGCGCGGTCCACCGACTGGCCGCGGGCGACGGTGAAGGTGGTGCCGAAGGCCTGGTCGAACTCGACATTGTTGCCGACGGTCAGGACGTAGCGGATGTCGACGCCGTAATGCTCCTCCGCCCCCGCGCGGTCGACCTTGAAGTCGCGGATCGTGCCGTCGAGGACGCAGCGCGCCGAGTTCAGACCGGCGCCGGCGCGGCGCAGCTCGGCCTTCAGGGCGTTGGTGACATAGCCCGGCACGTCCCGGACGCTGCCCTGCGGCGCCACCCCGCCGCGCGGCTGATAGCCCATCGGATTGACCGCGATCGATCCGGTCAGATGCGCCGTGGTCCGCGGCTGATAGCCGGTGCGCGGCCCCGGCCCCGGCGGCTGCACGGCGCAGGCGGCGACCAGGAGAGCGAGGGCGAGCGGCAGGCGACGCGGCATCGAGTGGGCTCCGATGGTTCCAACGGGGCCCGAACGCCCCGCCCCGACATAGCCTCGCCGCCGCCGCAGGGTCAATCCGATGCAGGTGCCGCCGGCCCCGCCACGGGCTCAGCGGAAGCCGGTCACCCGGTGCGGCACATAGGGAGCCTCCAGCGCCGCGATCTCCTCTGCGGTCAACTGCAAGGACAGCGCGGCCACGGCGTCATCGAGATGCTCGACCTTGGTGGCACCGACGATCGGGGCCGTGATCCCCGGCTGCTGCAGCACCCAGGCCAGCGCCACCTGGGCCCGCGGCACGCCGCGCGCCCGGGCGACCGCAGCCACCGCCTCCACCACCTTGCGGTCGGCCTCGGCGGTCGCGGCATAGAGCGTCTTGCCAAACTCGTCGGTCTCCGACCGGGCGCTGGTCTCGTCCCAGTCGCGCGTCAACCGGCCGCGGGCCAACGGGCTCCAGGGAATCACGCCGATCCCCTCCGCCCGGCACAGCGGCAGCATCTCCCGCTCCTCCTCTCGATACAGCAGGTTGACGTAGTTCTGCATCGAGACGAAACGGGTCCAGCCGTGGCGATCGGCCAAGTACAGCGCCTTGGCGAACTGCCAGGCATGCATCGAGGACGCGCCGATGTAGCGGGCCTTGCCGGCCCTGACCACGTCGTGCAGCGCCTCCAGCGTCTCCTCGATCGGCGTCTCCGGATCCCAGCGGTGGATCTGGTAGAGGTCGACATAGTCGGTGCCGAGGCGGCGCAGGCTGTTGTCGATCTCGCTCAAGATCGCCTTGCGCGACAGGCCGGCGCCGTTCGGTCCCGGTCGCATCCGGCCATGCACCTTGGTCGCCAGCACGATCTCGTCGCGCCGCGCATATTCCTTCAGCGCCCGGCCGACGATCTCCTCGCTGCTGCCGTCCGAATAGACATTGGCCGTGTCGAAGAAATTGATGCCGAGGTCCAGCGCCTTGCGGATGAAGGGCCGGCTCTCCGCCTCGCCCAGCGTCCAGGGATGGGTGCCGCGCCCGGGATCGCCATAGCTCATGCAGCCGAGGCAAAGACGCGACACGTCAAGGCCGGTCCGGCCCAGTCTCGTATAGTCCATGATCTCGTTCCGTCTGGCGGGGCCGCCGGCGATCGCCGGACGGCAAGGGATCCGCGGCCCGATAGGGGGCGGCGTCCTCAGTCTAAGGCGACGGGACGCAGCCGGGAAAGCCGTCAGCGCCGGTCGCGGCCCGGCGTCGCAGCGGGGCATCTCTCAGTCGCCGCCGATTCCCTTCATCGAATTTTAGACAAAATCAGACAAATCCGAAGAGACCAATCTTTTCCGTGACGCTCAGCACAGGGAAATATGAGAAAAGAATTGGGCAAAATTCCCAGAGCAAACAAAGGCGCAGGAATATCTATTGCACCTTTGCTTCGCTTGTAGGCTGAATTCCGACAACGTGCCTTTCCGGAGAGAAAAAGGCATCGTCCAACAACTGTGGAGGCAAACGCATGTCAGACACGATTCGAGGGGCTGTCCTGTCCGCCGGGGAGGACCCGCTGCTCGATCTGCAGTGGCACCTCAAAGGGCCGGAGGCGAACGGCGCCAATGTCGAGGCGGTGTGGGCGGACTACACCGGCAAGGGCATCAGGATCGCCATCCACGACGACGGCATCCAGCTCGATCATCCGGATCTGGCGCCCAACATCGACCGTTCGCTGTCGATCTACGCCGTGACCGGCGAGGAGGCGCCGAACTATGTGCCGTCATCGGTCGACAATCACGGCACCGGCGTCGCCGGCGTCGCGGCGGCGGCCGGCAACAACGGGCTCGGCGGCCGCGGCGCCGCCTATGAGGCGACGCTCGTCGCCATCCACGATCCCACCATCGCCGGCGTCCCGACGCTGGCCGCGATCTTCAACGCCCGCAACCACGCCGCCGAGCACGCCGACATCATCAACGGCAGCTGGGGCTATGCCGACGACCTGGACAACGGCGTCCTGCGCGACAATTTCGACGATCCCTACTTCGCCCCGGTCCGGGACGCGACGATCAACGCCGCCGAGAACGGCCGCGGTGGGCTCGGCACCATCATCGTTCAGGCCGCCGGCAACGGTCGCGAGGACGACGACAACACCAATTATCACTCCTTCGACAACAACCGTTACACCATCTCGGTCGCGGCGGTCGCCGACGACGGCAAGACCTCCTGGTACAGCAACCCGGGCGCCGCGATCCTGGTCGCCGCGCCGAGCAGCGGCTTGACCGGCACCAATGAGCGCATCGTCACCACCGATCGCACCGGCGACGACGGCTACGGCGCCGGCGACTATCAGGGCGTCAACAACGTCCGCGGCTTCGGCGGCACCTCCTCCGCCGCGCCGCTGGTGTCGGGGATCGTCGCCCTGATCCTCGAGGCCAACCCCGACCTCGGCTGGCGCGACGTGCAGGAGATCCTGGCGATCTCGGCCCGCCAGTCGGATCCGGACGAGGCGATCCAGGTCAACGGCGCCCACAACTGGAACGGTGGCGGCTATACCGTCAGCCACGACTACGGCTTCGGCGCGGTCGACGCGCTGGCCGCGGTGCGGCTGGCCGAGACCTGGGGCGCCGCCCACACCAGCCACAACGAGGTGAAGGTCGAGAAGACCGTGCTCCTCGGGCAGGCCGGCGCGATCGCCGACAATCCGGCGGCGCCGCTGGTCTCCACCGCCGTGATCAGCCAGGGCATCGACATCGACCGCGTCGAGGTCACGGTCAAGCTGCAGCACGAGGAGATGGGCGACCTGAAGATCGAGCTGGTTTCCCCGGACGGCACCTCGAGCCTGCTGTTGGACACGCCGACCACGGCGGCCGACTTCATCACCGATCTGCACTTCACCTTCGGCAGCACGCTGCTGCGCGGCGAGACCGGCCAAGGCACCTGGACGCTGCGGGTCACCGACACGGAAGGCAACGACAAGACCGGCCTGCTCGAATCCTGGACCCTGAAGCTGTATGGCGACGCGCTGTCGGCCGACGACACCTACTACTACACCAATGATTTCGCCAAGCTGACCGCCACTTCGCGCCTGACGCTGGCGGACACGGATGGC
Organism: Inquilinus limosus; assembly: GCF_051487185.1. GTDB lineage: Bacteria > Pseudomonadota > Alphaproteobacteria > DSM-16000 > Inquilinaceae > Inquilinus > Inquilinus limosus_F. The sequence continues at coordinate 102,655 of NZ_JAHVDK010000020.1, read as the reverse complement.
GGCAGCGACACGATCAACGCCGCCGCCCTGTCGACGGCGAGCGACATCGACCTCGGCACCGGCAGGGCCAGCCTTGCCGGCAAGTCGGTGACATTCGCCGCGGGGTCGATCGAGAACGCCTTCGGCGGCGATCTGGGCGACACGCTGGTCGGCAGCGCCGTGGCAAACCAGCTGCATGGCGGCCGAGGGGACGACACGCTGATCGGCCGGGCCGGCGACGACCGCCTCCACGGCGACAACGGCAATGACGTGCTTCGCGGCGGCGCCGGGGCCGACGTCCTGCATGGCGGCGCCGGAATCGATCTGGCGAGCTACTTCGACAGCTCGGTCGGCGTCACCATCAACCTGGCCACCGGCACCGCCCGCGGCGGCGATGCGCAGGGCGATCTGCTGGTCAGCATCGAGAGCGTCAGCGGCAGCCAGGGCAAGGACAGCCTCGTCGGCAGCGACGGGGCCAACACCCTGTCCGGCAACGACGGCGATGACGTGATCAACGGCGGCGGCAGCCGGGACAGCCTGCGAGGCGGCGCCGGCACCGACCGCTTCGTCTACTCGTCGATCCAGGACAGCGGGATCGGCGCGAATGCCGACCGGATCGGCGGCTTCAGCCACGGCCAGGGCGACCTGATCGACCTCAGGCTGATCGACGCCAACACCCTCGTCTCCGGCGATCAGGCCTTCACCTTCATCGGCAGCGGCCTGTACACGCATGCGGCGGGAGAGCTGCGCTTCGCCGTCAATGCGCATGGCAGCGGCACCGTCACCGTTGCCGGCGACATCGACGGCGACGGCGTGTCCAACTTCCACATCGTGCTCAACGGCGTCGCCGGCCTGGTCGCCGCCGATCTCCTGCTTTGATCCTACCGTTCCGGTAAAATTGCCGGGGGGCCGCTCTTCGGAGCGGCCCTTTCCGCTTCGGCGACGGACCGTTCCGCCGAGCTTCGACGGAACTCGGACCCCATTGCCGCGTTGGTACGATGCTGACGCCGGAGACCCGGCGCTCCTTGCCTTCCAGCTGTGTCTCGCGGCTGCCGCCGCTGTGCTCGATTGCGTCAGTCCGCACAGGGAGCCTGCCATGTCTCCTCACGACCTGACGGTGAAGCTCGACGCCGACATGCCGCAGCTCAAGGTTCTCGATCCCGAGCTGCTCGACTACATTCAGCAGCGCCAGGTCGACGACGTCATCTATCCGGCCGGCGCCCGGATCATCGCGGAGGGGGAGCCGGATCCGCCGCTTTACACCGTGACCAGCGGCTGGGCGATGCGATTCAAGACGCTGCAGGACGGGCGCAGGCAGATTCTGTCCTTCGTCATGCCGGGCGATGTGATCGGATTCCAGGCCCAGTTCTTCGACAGCGCGGTCACCTCGATCGAGGCGATCACCGAGATTTCCCTCTGCGTCGTCCCGTATCACGACATCGCCGGGCTGCATGACGCCCAGCCGGAGATCGCCCTGCGCTTCGCGGCACTGGCCGCGGACCAGAAGCGCGTGATGGAGGAACAGCTCCTGTCGCTGGGCCAGCGCACGGCGCTGGAGCGGGTGGCGGCACTGATCCTGGAGCTGTACGGCCGGGCCGAGGCGCGCGACATGGTGCGGGACGGCGGCATGCCCTTCCCGCTGACCCAGCGGCACATCGCCGACGCGCTCGGCATCTCGCTGGTGCACGCCAATCGGACGCTGATGCGGCTGCAGCGCGATGGGCTGTTCCGGATCAGGGGGCGTCGGCTGCAGATGCTGGATGCGCCGGCCCTGGAAAAAATGGCGCAGAAGCGGACGAGTTGAGCGGCGTTACGCCGCCTCCGCGGCCGGCGGGACATAGGCCATCCGGGCGGCGCGCACCTGGTGGTGATGCTCGTCGGCCCAGTGCACCAGGGCGTTCAGCGGCTCCATCAGCGACTGGCCCAGCGGCGTCAGCGCGTAGTCGACCCGCGGCGGGATGGTCGGATGGACCGTGCGCGACACCAGGCCGTCCTGCTCCAGCCGGCGCAGCGTCTGCGCCAGCATGCGCTGGGAGATGTCGCCGATCTCGCGCTTGACCACGGTGAAGCGCTTCATCCCCGGCGCCAGCGTCTGCAGCACCAGCAGGCTCCAGCGGTCGCCGATGCGGTCCAGCACATCCCGGATCGGACAGGGGTGGAACGCCCCATCCACCATCTTGCGCGCCACCATGACCCCGCTCCCCCTTTCGCCTGCAGCCACACGCCAGTATATTATCGGAACCGAGGTCCTGGCGGGAACCGAAAGCTGTCGCAGGCAGCAAAGCCGCCGGATCGGATCAGAGATCATGGGCCGCGCCTTGGCAGAGCCGAAGGCTACCCAAACGAAGCCGACGCACCGGCTCTAAATTAAGGATTTTTCATTGGGAACCCGGCTTCGCTGCGGCCTATTCCCATGGCGTGAGCCCACAACAAGGGAGCTTGGACCATGGCGAACAGCCAGACTCCGCACCGGGGTGGCGCCGGCAACTTCGCTTACAACCGGGAGCGTGCGGCGGCGGCTGGCCGCAAGGGCGGTCAGATGAGCAGCGGCAATTTCGCCCATGACCCGGCGCGTGCGGCGGAGGCGGGCCGCAAGGGCGGGCAACACAGCGGCGGCAATTTCAAGAACGATCCGGCACGCGCCGCGGCGGCCGGCCGCAAGGGCGGGCAGGAGAGCGGCGGCAACTTCGCCCATGATCGCGAGCGTGCGGCCGAGGCGGGCCGGAAGGGTGGCCTGTCCGGCCACGGACCGCATTGACGCCACCCCGTTGAATTCGCTCCATCCGGGCAGGCTCGAGCCTGCCCTTCTTTTTTGCCTGCGTCCGGCCGGGCCGCCGTCAGGACTCGGCGGCCGGCCGGTCGTGCCGTGCCTCAGGCGGCCTGCGGATGGGCATGCTGGGCTGCCGCGACGTTGATCGCGGTCTTGGCCAGCTTGGTCAGCTTCTCGTCCGTCGCCTTCTCCTCCGCCAGCGTCTCCAGCAGCAGGTTCAAGGCCTGGTCGTGCTTCATCGCCTTGGCCCAGGTGCTGACAGTGCCATAGGCCGCGATCTCGTAATGCTCGACCTTCTGCGCCGCCGCGATCAGCGCGGCGTCGAGCGCATCGGGCTCGAGCCCGAGCTCGGTCAGCTCCTGCGCCTCGGCCAGCAGCCCTTCCATCGCCTCGCATTTCTGACCGCGCGACGACACGTCGAGGCTCTCGAACACATTGTCCAGGCGCTCGACCTGGGTCTTGGTCTCCTCGAGATGCTGCTCGAAGCCCTGCTTCAGCTCCGCATTGCTGGCGGCGCGCGCCAGCTTCGGCAGCGCCCGGGTGAGCTGCCGCTCGGCGTTGTAGATATCCCTGAGCTCGTTGATGAATAGATCATGCAGCGTCTTCGTTGCCATGGCCGGCCTCGCTGTGGCTGATGATGGGAACGGATGGCCGCCGGGCAACCCGGCGGCCATCTTTCCAAGGCAATGGCAGCGATCGGCCCGCGGTTCCACGGGCCCGGAGGTGCTGATGCGTCAGGCCAGGAGCGGCATCATCGCCGCCACCAGCGGGTGGCGCACAATATCGGCGGTGGTCAGGCGGACGACGGCGACGCCGTCCAGCGGCTCCAGCCGCCGCGCCGCCTCCTCCAGCCCCGACAGGCCCGGCAGCAGGTCGGTCTGGTCAGGGTCGCCGGTGATCACCATGGTCGAGTGCCAGCCGAGGCGGGTCAGCAGCATCTTCAACTGCTGGAAGGTCATGTTCTGCGCCTCGTCGACGATGACGAAGCTGCGCGAGATGGTGCGGCCGCGCATATAGGCCAGCGGCGCGATCTCGACGATCCCCTCCTTGGTCATCTGGCGCACCTGCTTGGCGCCGAGACGGTCGGACAGCGCGTCGTAGATCGGGCGCATCCAGGGGTCCATCTTCTCGTTGATGTCACCGGGCAGGTATCCAAGGCTCTCGCCCGCCTCCACCACCGGCCGGGTGATGACGATGCGGCTGATCCGTTCGGCGGTCAGCGCCTCGACCGCCTTGGACACGGCGAGATAGGTCTTGCCCGTGCCGGCAGGCCCGAGCGCGAGGGTCATGGCATGGCCATCGATGGCCTTCATCAACGCTTCCTGATTGGCGGTCCGCGGCTTGACCGTCTTCAGGTAGCTCTGCTCCCGGAAATCGTCGTCGTAGCCCTCGCTGATCGCGACGACACGGGCACTGGAGGCGTTGCGTTTGGCCATGGAACGTCGTCCTTTGCTCTCGCTTGCATCCTCGAAGATGGGATCCCAGCCACCGCCTCCTTCATTGGGAGATCTCATTTGCCGGAATCCTCCTTCAGGTCGGGTGGAACAGGACAGGTTGCGGATCGGAGGGCTGAAAACGACAAACGCCCCTGCGAGGGGCGTTCGAACGGGTGTCGATGCTGAGTCTGGCCCTGGTCGGAGCCGGGAAGCGGATGGTGATGCCAGGCTGCAGCCCGTCGCATGTCGCCTTTCCGATCACAGGCGACGAAATCGCGTCGCCGGATAGAAGAGTCGCATCATCCTCCGTGCTGCACCAGCGAAAAGAACGAGCGACACGGAAAATTCATACCAATTGTGGCCGAACCGCGCCGCGGGTGCAGCTAAATCTAGCGGCTACTACCAAAAGATGAATCGACCCGCGTCGCCATTTCGATGAAGGCGCGCGCCGCCGGGGAGGTCTCGTCGCGGCGCCAGGTCAGCCACATGGTGGTGACGGCGCCCGGATCGGACAGCCGGCGGAACACCACGCCTTCGACCTGGATCCGCTGCAGCGAGGCCGGCAGCAGCGATACGCCGAGCCCGGCCGCGACCAGCCCGACGATGGTGGAGACCTCGCGCGCCTCCTGCCCCAGCCGCGGGCTGAAGCCGGCATCCCGGCACAGGCCGATCATCTGGTCGTACAGGCTTGTGCCGGCGTCGCGCGGATAGCAGACGAAGGATTCGCCGGCGAGCTCGACCAGCGCGATCGGCGCCGGCGCCCCCGCGGCCAGGGCATGGTCGGCGCGCAGCACGGCCACCAGCGGGTCGCGGAACAGCTCGCGCACCTCGATCTCCTCCGGCACCGGCGGGAAGGTCGGGTTGCGCAGGAAGCCGATCTGCAGCCGTCGCTCCGCCAGAGCCTCGATCTGCTGGCGGGTCGGCATCTCCTGCAGCTCCAGATGCACGTCCGGGTGGCTGCGGCGGAACGCGAAGATCGTCTGCGGGATCAGCGTGGTGAAGGGGGCGGAGGCGGTGAAGGCGATGCGGATCTCGCCGATCTCGCCGCGCTGGGCCCGGCGCGCCACCTCCGCCGCCCGGTCGGCGGCGGCCAGCACCGTCCGCGCCTGCTCCAGGAACAGCCGCCCGACCTCGGTCAGCGCCACCCGGCGGTTGCTGCGCTCGAACAGCCGGGCGCCGAGCTCCTCCTCCAGCGCCTGGATCTGCTGACTCAGCGGCGGCTGCGAAATGCCGAGCCGCGCCGCCGCCCGGCCGAAATGCAGCTCCTCGGCCAGGGCCACGACATAGCGCAGATGCCTCAGTTCCATCATTCGTCAAAGCTATCAAATGTGCCGCCAAACATATTGGACACTATCAATCGGCGGGACCATGTTTTTCCGCAAAGGCCGGGCGCCTTCCCTTCCGCAGGCCCGGCCGGAGAGATCCCGTGACGTCATCGATCCAGTCGCTGCCGCGCCCGTCCGCGCCCCCGTCCATAGCCCACGCCGTCCCGGCCGGGACGATCGCGGCCGAGGACCTCGTCGCCTATATCGAGCACGGCACCGCCGCGTTCCACCGCACCAACCTGGCGCTGTTCGCCGCCGGCTTTGCCACCTTCGCCCTGCTCTACTGCGTGCAGCCGCTGATGCCGGTCTTCGCTGGGACCTTCGGGGTCGGCGCCGCCGAGAGCAGCCTGTCGCTGTCGCTGACCACCGGCACGCTGGCCTTCGCCATGCTGGGGGCCAGCGCCCTGTCCGAAGCCTGGGGCCGCAAGCCGGTGATGCTGGCCTCGCTGTTCGCCTCGGCGCTGCTGACCGTGCTGACGGCGCTGATGCCGTCCTGGCACGGCCTCCTGCTGCTGCGGGCGTTGATGGGGCTGACGCTCAGCGGGTTGCCGGCCGTCGCCATGGCCTATGTCAGCGAGGAGATGCATCCGCGCTCGGTCGGGCTGGCCATGGGGCTGTTCATCGGTGGCAGCGCCCTGGGCGGGTTAGGCGGACGCTTGATCGCCGGCGTGCTGACCGATCTCGGCTCCTGGCGCCTGGGGCTCGGCGTGGTCGGGCTGACCGGCCTCATCTGCGCGGTCTTGTTCTGGCGCAGCCTGCCGCCCTCGGCCCATTTCCGCCCCCGGCCGCTGCGGCCGCGGGCGCTGCTCGCCGCCTTCGCCGACCATCTGCGCGACCCAGGGCTCCGCTGGCTGTTCCTCGAAGGCTTCCTGCTGATGGGCGCCTTCGTCACCCTCTACAACTACACCGGCTTCCGGCTGCTGGTGCCGCCCTTCGGGCTGAGCCAGACCGTCGTGGCGGCGATCTTTGTCGTCTATCTGGTCGGCATCGGCGCCTCGATCTGGGTCGGCCATCTCGCCGGGGTGCTCGGCCGCCGTCGGGTGTTCTGGACGCCGATCGCGCTGATGCTGGCCGGCATCGCCCTGACGAGCAGTGACGCGCTGTGGGCGATCGTCACCGGCGTCGCGGTCCTGACCTTCGGCTTCTTCGGCGCCCATTCGGTGGCCAGCAGCTGGGTCGGCCGGCGGGCGCGACAGGCCCGGGCCCAGGCCTCCTCGCTCTACCTGTTCTTCTACTATCTCGGCTCCAGCGTCGCCGGCTCGCTCGGCGGCATCGCCTGGACCGGCTGGGGCTGGCCGGGCATCACCCTGATGATCGGTGCCCTGGTCTTGGCGGCGCTGCTGATCGCGCTCCGCCTCATCGCCCTGCCGCCGCGTCAGCCCTGATGCGCCTGTCGGCGGAGATGCACGCCTTCGCGGTCGAGTCTATCCTGCCGCGCATCGGAATCGTCTCCCAGGCCGCGGACATCGTGCTCGGCCGATCCTGAGGCGGAAAGCGAGGCTGCAGTGGTTTCCATGAGCGGCTCGGCAACGCCGAGCCTGGCCAAGCTGCCGCGTGCCGGGCAATGGGCTCTCCTGCTGGTTGCTTCGGCTGCCATGGCCGGCCTGCTGGAGGCCGCCGACCTGCCCGCGGCCCTGCTGCTGGGGCCGATGATCGCCGGCATCGCGGTCGGCGTCGGCGGCGGCACCATCCGGGTGCCGCGCCGGCCCTATTTCGGCGCCCAGGCGATCATCGGTTGTCTGATCGCCGCCGCGATCACGCCGACGATCCTGGCCTCGTTCCTGCAGGACTGGCCGCTGTTCCTGGCGATCGTGCTGTCGACACTGGTCGCCAGCAGCGTGCTCGGCTGGCTGATGAGCCGCTGGCAGGTGCTGCCCGGGACCACCGGCGTCTGGGGTTCCTCCCCCGGCGCGGCGACCGCCATGGTGCTGATGGCGGAGGCGTTCGGCGCCGATGCCCGGCTGGTCGCCTTCATGCAGTACCTCCGCGTCGTCTGCGTCGCCACCGCGGCCTCGGTTATCGCCCGCGTCTGGATCGATGCCGGCGCCGCCGGCCCACCGGCCATCATCTGGTTCCCGCCGCTCGACGCAGGCCCGTTCGCCGTGACGCTGGCCCTGGCCGGACTCGGCGCCGTGGCCGGGCGGCTGCTGCGCATTCCGGCCGGCCCGATGCTAGTGCCGCTGGTGGTCGGGGCGGTGCTGCACTCCTTGGGCCTGATCGAGATCGAGCTGCCGGAATGGCTGCTCGCCATCGCCTACGCCCTGGTCGGCTGGAACATCGGCCTTGGCTTCACCCGGTCGGTCCTACAGCATGCCGCCCGCGCGCTGCCGCAGATCCTGCTGTCGATCCTGGTGCTGATCGCGTTCTGCGGCGGGCTGGCCTATGTGCTGGTGCGGACGCTCGGGGTCGACCCGCTGACCGCCTATCTCGCGACCAGCCCCGGCGGCATGGATTCGATCGCCATCATCGCCGCCTCCAGCGATGTCGACCTGCCCTTCGTCATGGCGCTGCAGACCGTGCGCTTCTTCCTGGTGGTGCTGCTGGGCCCGACGGTGGCGCGCTTCATCGCCCGGCGGACGCGGCACGTTTGATAGGCGGCTCAGCCGGCCGCTGTCTTCAGCCGCCCCAGCTCGACCAGGAACCGCTCCGCCGCCAGGTCCGGTGCCCAAGGCTCCCACGGCGTGCCGCCATAGATCGGCTGCAGCGGATCGTCGTCGATCGGGCGGAACCGGATCTTCAGCACCCGCGAGACCTCGTCACGGGTCCAGCCGACGACATGGATCGCCTCGCTGGCCGCGGCGACCCGGTCGGCCCGCTTGTGGAAAGCCTTCTGCTCCGCCGTCCAGCGCGGCAGGCCGTAGCGCTGGAACACCGCATCCTCAAGCCGCGCGGTCAGGGCACGGAACTCCTCGCCCAGAAAGGGCTTGATCACCGATAGCGGGTCGAAGCCGAGCAGCCCTTCATCGGCGTCGTGCAGCAGCTCGCGCAGCTCGGCCAGGGGCGACAGAGGGGCCGGCGCCCAGGCGCGGCACAGCGCCAGAACCGCCAGCGAATGCTGAGCGACCGAGAGCGGCAGCGGCCAGGCCGAATGCCCGCCCCAGCGATAGGTCCGGGCGAGGCCCAGCGCCAGATCGCGGTCGTCCCAGTCGAAGGGAGTCGGATTGAGCAGGTCGAGCCGCTTGCCCGACGGCAGCCGGACCCAGGCCCGCGCCATCGCCGTCCGTCCTTCCCAGCGCATCCGTTCCCCTCGATCGCCCGACCATGCTGACTCCCGGGTAGCACCGTACCGACGGGCTGTCATCCGCGGTCGGTGCGGAAAGCCGTTCCAGACCGCGGGCAAGCGAAAGCCGGCGGGCCGCGTCGGCGGCCGCCGGTTCGATCGAGAACTGTGCTCGGAGAAGGCTAGAGCTTGATGCCGCTCGGCTGCGCCTGCCGCGGCGCCCAGTTGCGCACGACGGAACTGGCCGGACCGTAGCGACGGGCGAATTCAGCCTGCGACAGGTGCAGCCCGCGGCACAGCATCTCGGCCCGCAAGGCCGCATGCACGCGCGACGGGCGGGGCATGGGGGCTTCGGCCGGACGGTCCACTTCCGCGATCTCCCTCATCGGGACCACAGCGCCGGTGTCGTTCGCGGCCTTGGGCGGAAGGGGAACCATCTCGTGTTCATCCGCCCGAAGCGGGGCCGGGCTCGACCTGGGACGCCTGCGGTGCTGACCAGCCATGGCGGTTCCTCCAGCAGCTTTTGTCATTGCGGCCCTTGGCAGCCCCGAAAGCCTGCCGCGCGCCGTGTTCTCGCAGGAGAAGATCGATCACTGCATGTTCATCGGCGATGCGACGGATCCTGTGAAGCGCATCGACATCGGGGAACGGATGCCAAACCGATAAGCACACGGGCCGGCGGGGCTGACGGCAATATCTGTTTGCTGCCCCGCGGTCGATCTCCGACCTGCAGGGTCGGCACTCTGCGCCAGTGAGGGCGTGCCGACAAGGAAAATCATCAATCAGGACATAATATTACATTCCTATGACGCTCCGGTACCTGAACCGTCGAACATATGTTCAGGATCCGTCACCTTGAACACTGACGCCACCTCGGCCTGGTCCAGGAGCCGCCATCGGCCTTCAGCCAAATCGCCGAGGCCGAGGCCGCCGATGGCGATCCGGTGCAGCGCCTCGACATGGTTGCCGACAGCCGCGAACATCCGGCGGATCTGATGGTAGCGGCCTTCGGTCACGGTCAGCCGGGCCCGGCGCGGCCCCAGCGGCTGCAGCACCGCCGGCTCCAGCGGTGTCGTCTCCGACCGCAGCATCAGCGTGCCAGAAGCGAAGACCGCCGCTTCCTCCCCCGTCAGGTCGCGCGCCAGCGTGGCCTGGTAGACCTTCGGGATCCGGCTCTTCGGCGAGATGATCCGGTGCAGCAGCGGGCCGTCATCGGTCAGCAGCAGCAGGCCGGTGGTGTCGCGGTCGAGGCGCCCGACCGGGGCGATGATCGGATTGCGCAGGCGGAAGCGCGGCGGCAACAGCTGATAGACCACGCGGCCGGGATCGCTGGTCGAGCAGGTGTAGCCGGCCGGCTTGTGCAGCATCAGCACGGCGCCCGGCGGCGGGTCGAGCGGCCGGCCGTCGACCCGGACCGCCTCGTGCTCCGGCTGCGCCTCGGCTCCGAGCGGCCGGCCCTCGGCATCGGTGACGCGGCCGTCGCGCAGCATCGCTTCGACCTGCTTGCGGCTGCCGTAACCGAGATTGGCGAGGCGGCGGACCAGCTTCATCGCGCCCCCTTCGCCGCTTCGATCACCTTGTAGGCACCGTCATCGGCGACGCGGCGGACCATGGTGAAGGCCTGCTCCAGCGCCGCCTCGTAGGGCAGATGCCGGTTCGCCACCAGCCACAGCCGCCCCTTCGGCCGCAGCGCCGCCGCCGCGGCGGCGATGAAGGCGCGGCCGAGATCGTGGCGGTCGGCCCGCCCGCCCTCGTGGAAAGGCGGGTTGGTGACAATGAAATGGTAGCGTCGGCCCGGCATCAGCCCGGCGGCGACGTCGTGCCAGAGGAAGTCGAGCTCTGCTCGGCCGGCATAGGGTTCGAGATTGCGGCGTGCCAGCTCCAGCGCTTTGGCCTCCGCCTCGTAGAGGTCAAGCGCCGTCACCTCCGGGCAGCGCTCCAGCACCTCGGCGGCGAGGAAGCCGAAGCCGGCCCCGAGATCGGCGCCGCGGCCCTTCAGGTCCGACGGCAGATGCGCGGCCAGCAAGGCGGAGCCGGGATCGATCCGGTCCCAGGCGAACAGGCCGGGGCGGCTGAGGAAGCGGCCGCCCGCCACCGGCCGCGGCGCGTCCAGCGCCGCCCATTCGGCGCGCAGGGCGGGATCGCCCGTGTCGTCACTCGGCTGCGCCCAGAACACACGGCAGCGGTTCTTCGACCGGCTCTCGACCGGGCCGGCCAGACGGGCCAGATCCTCCTCGACCGAGCGAGCCCCGTCGGTGTTGGCCAGGCTGGCCACCACCGTCCCGCCGGGTTCGGCCTGGTCCAGCGCCCGGGCCAGCAGTGCCCTCGCCGCCTCGCGCTGCCGCGGCGGCAGCACGAGGACCAGCGGGAACCGGCCTTCGACCCGGGTCGAGACCGCGAGCCCAGCCCGCTCCAGCGCCGCGGCCTGCGGCCGGAAGCTCTGCTCGCAGGCCAGCGCGGGCGAGGCGAATTCGGCCAGGGCGGCGCCCGCGCGGGCGCCGAGGAACAAGGCCCGGTCCTCCGCGGGCCAAGCCAGGGCCCCGGTCCGGAACGGCAGGAACAGGGTGTCGAGCGCGGGATCGTCGGTCATGCCGGCCCTCCCTGGCATATCGACGCTGAAAACGGAAGCGTCACCCTCCGCGCGAGGCGCTGCCCAATAGCTGCGCCGGCCGGCGCAGCGCCGGGTCGAAGGGGTTGAGGCGCGGGCCGATCGCCGCCGCCTCGCGCTTCAGGATCTCGACCACGGTCGGCAGCCGGTCCTCGCCCAGCCGCTCCGAGATCGTGCCGATGCTGAGTGCCGCCACCGCCCGCTCCTCACGATCGAGGATCGGCACGGCGACGCCGCCCATGCCGGGGAAGACGAAGTCGCGCCGGGCGGCGAAGCCGGTCTCGCGCGCCTTGGCCATCTCGGTCCGCAGATAGACCTCGTCCATCATGAAGCTCTGGCCGATCAGGCGCGGGACGTTGAAGCGGATCACCTCCTCCCGCTCCGCCTCCGGCAGGAAGGCCAGGATCACCAGCGCCCCCTGTCCGACCCCGAGCGGCACCCGGCCGCCGATGTCGCCGGTGAAGGAGCGGATCGGGAACGGCCCCTCGCAGCGGTCGAGGCACAGCGCGTCGAAGCCGCTGCGCACCAGGAGGAACACGGTGTCGCCGAGCATGGCGGAGAGGCGCTGCAGCACCGGTCGGCACAGGTCGCGCAGGTTGCCGGGGTTCCCGGCCCGCGCTGCCAGGGCGAAGAACTCGATGCCGAGCCGGTAGAGCCGGCTGCGCCCGTCCTGCTCCACCATCCCTTCCGCCTGCAGCGCCTGCAGCAGCCGGTGAACGGTCGCCTGGGTCAGGCCGGTGGCCTCGGCGATGCGGATCAGCTTCGCCCCCTCCCCGCCCGCCTCGGCCAAGGCACGCAGAATGGCGAAGCCGCGCTGCAGGCTCTTGACCGGGGCTTCGCTCTCTTTCGTCATTTCCGGAAACTCCAGATCAGTATCGACGCCAATGATTCCGACATATGGAATTAAAATGATAATACCTCCTATAAAACGGAATGTCTCCTTGACTCTCCGCTTTGAAAGGGTGTTCTGAAAAGACGCGCCGGCGCCTTTCGTTCCACGGAAGCCAAGATCGGCGGGGCCGATGCGCGGCAGCGCGGAACGGCCGGACATCGACAGGGATGCCAGGGAGCCGGCAGTGACCTTTCTCCGTCTCGAGCGGATCTCGAAGCTCTATGGCGACGTCGCCGCGGTCGCCGATCTCGACCTGACCGTGGAGCGCGGCGAGTTCGTGTCGCTGCTGGGCCCGTCCGGCTGCGGCAAGACCACGACGCTGCAGATGATCGCCGGCTTCGTGCCGGCCACCACCGGGCGGATCGTGCTGGACGGGCAGGACCTCACCCGGGTGAAGCCGAACCGCCGCGGCCTCGGCGTGGTGTTCCAGAGCTACGCCCTGTTCCCGCACATGACCGTGGCCGACAACATCGCCTTTGGCCTCGAGATGCGCGGCGCACCAAAGCCGGAGCGGGCGAAGCGGGTGGCCGAGGCGCTGGCGCTGGTCCATCTCGACCATCTCGCCGGCCGCTATCCGCGGGCCCTGTCGGGCGGGCAGCGCCAGCGCGTCGCCCTGGCCCGGGCGCTGGTGATCGAGCCGCCGGTGCTGCTGCTGGACGAGCCGCTGTCGAACCTGGACGCCAAGCTGCGCGAGGCGATGCAGTTCGAGCTGCGCCAGATCCAGCGCCGCACCGGCACCACCACGATCATGGTCACCCACGACCAGGCCGAGGCGCTGTCGATCAGCGACCGGGTGGTGGTGATGGAGCACGGCCGCATCACCCAGATCGACCAGCCCTACCGGATGTACGAGCATCCGCGCAGCCGCTTCATCTCCGACTTCGTCGGCAAGGCCAATCTGCTGGACGGGGTGGTGGCCCAGGCCGGCGCCGTGGCGCGGGTGACGGTCGGCGCCTCGACGCTGGAGGTGCCGGGCGATGGCCTGGCCGCCGGCGCCCGGGTGCTGCTGTGCCTGCGGCCGGAGAAGCTGACGCTCGGCGCGCCCGGCACCGGCCGGCTGCCCGGCACGGTGTCGCGCCGCTACTTCCTGGGCAGTCAGTGGCTGTACCACCTGGACAGCCCGGCCGGCGAACTGCTGGCCGCGGCGCCGAACCTGGGCGGCGAGCCGCTGGCCGAGGGCGCCCAGGCTGGCATCGACTGGGCGCCCGGCATGATCCGGGTGCTGCGCGACGCCGAGGCGGCGGAGGCGGCCCCATGAGCGCGGCGGCAGGGAGCCGCCTGGCCCCGGCGGCGATGGTGCTGCCGGCGACGATCCTGTTCGCCGGGCTGGTGCTGGCGCCGCTGGCGCTGACCCTGATCCTGTCCTTCCGCGTCTACGACCACGCCACCGGCGTGCAGGACGCGCTGACCCTCGGCCAATACCTGACGGTGCTGACCGACCCCTACTATTACGAGATCTTCCTGCGCACCTTCCGCCTGTCGGCCCTGACCACGCTGATCTGCATCGTGGTCGGCGCGCCCGAGGCCTATGTGCTGAGCCGGATACGCAGCCCCTGGCGGTCGATCTTCCTGCTGGTGGTGCTGGCGCCGCTGCTGGTCTCGGTCGTGGTCCGCGCCTTCGGCTGGAGCATGCTGCTGGGCCCGACCGGGCTGGTGAACGAGGCGCTGATCGCCCTCGGCATCGGCCGCGTCCGGCTGCTCTACACCGAGACTGCGGTGGTGGTGGCGCTGGTCCACATCATGCTGCCCTTCATGGTCATCCCGGTCTGGACCTCGCTGCAGAAGCTGGACCCGGCGGCCGAGCAGGCGGCGCTGTCGCTGGGCGCGTCGCACGCCACCGTGCTGCGCCGGGTGGTGCTGCCGCAGATCCTGCCCGGCCTCCTGTCCGGCAGCCTGATCGTGTTCGGCCTCGCCGCCAGCTCCTTCGCCATCCCGGGGCTGCTCGGCGGACGGCGGCTGAAGATGGTCGCGACCGTGGTCTATGACGAATACCTGAACTCGCTGAACTGGCCGCTGGGCGCCGCCGTCGCGGTGATCCTGCTGGTCGCCAACCTGGCCATCATGCTCGGCTACAACCGGATCGTCGAAGGACGGTACCGGAAGAGCCTCGGGTGAGGCGGCGATGTCCCGCAACGGCCCCCTCGCCCTGGTCTTCCACACGCTGGTCGTGGCCTTCATGCTGGCGCCCCTGGTGATCGTCTGCCTGGTCGCCTTCACGCCGGAGAACACACTGGGCCTGCCGACCGCCGGCGCCTCGCTGCGCTGGTTCGAGGCGGTGTTCCACCACCCCGATTTCCTGCAGTCCTTCTGGAACAGCCTGGCGCTGGCGACCCTGTCGGCGACATTGTCGACCGCGATCGCGGTGCCGGCCGGCATCGCCATCACCCGTTATCCCTTCCCTGGTCGTGACGCGCTGAACGCGCTGTTCCTGTCGCCACTGTTGATCCCGCATCTGGTGCTGGGCGTGGCGCTGCTGCAGCTGTTCTCGCGGCTCGGCGCCGCCGGCAGCTTTTTCTGGCTGGTGCTGGCGCATTGCGTGGTGATCACGCCCTATGCGCTGCGGCTGGTGATCGCTGCCCTGGTCGGCTTCGACCGGTCGACCGAGCAGGCGGCGGCGTCGCTGGGCGCGAGCGCCTTCACCGTGTTCCGCCGCATCACCCTGCCGATGATTCTGCCCGGCGTCGCCGGCGGCTGGCTGCTGGCCTTCATCAACAGCTTCGATGAGCTGACGATGTCGATCTTCGTCACCTCGCCCGCCACCGTCACCCTGCCGGTGCGGATGTACATGTACGCGACGGAATCGATCGACCCGATGATGGCCGCGGTGTCGGCCCTGATGGTCGCCGTCACCGCTGTCGCCATGGTCGTGCTCGACCGCATCTACGGCCTCGACCGCATCCTGGTCGGCCGCCAGTGACCGGATCCTCCACCATGCCCATCCTGATCCGCCTCGCCGAGACCGGCCGGCCCGAG
The DNA here is from genome assembly GCF_051487185.1 of Inquilinus limosus. GTDB lineage: Bacteria > Pseudomonadota > Alphaproteobacteria > DSM-16000 > Inquilinaceae > Inquilinus > Inquilinus limosus_F. Next base: position 87,452 of record NZ_JAHVDK010000020.1, on the reverse strand, counting down.
ATCCGCTTCCGCCTGGACGGGCGCCCGGCCACGGCACTGGCTGGCGACACGGTGCTGACCGCGATCCTGACCGCGGCCGACCGGCTGCGGCGATCAGAGTTCGGCGGCGCCCCCCGTGCCGGCTTCTGCCTGATGGGCGCCTGCCAGGATTGCTGGGTGGCGACCAAGGACGGCCAGCGCTTCCGCGCCTGCTCCACCTTCATCGCCGAGGGCATGCGGCTGGTCACCGGGCCGGGGGAGGCGGCATGAGCGGCAACATCCGCCCGGTGATCGTCGGCGCCGGCCCGGCCGGCATCCGCGCCGCCCAGGCCCTCGTGGCCGCCGGGCTGCGGCCGGTGCTGGTGGATGAGGCCGCTCGGGGCGGCGGCCAGATCTACCGCCGCCAGCCGGACGGATTCACCCGCGACGCGAAGACCCTCTACGGCACCGAGGCGGCCAAGGCCGAGGTGCTGCACCGGACCATCGACGACCTCGCCATCGACCACCGGCCGAACACGCTGGTCTGGAACATCGAGGCCGGGGCGCTGGACCTGCTGCGCGACGGGCGTGCCGAGCGCCTGCCCTATAGTCATCTGATCCTGGCCACCGGCGCGACCGACCGGATCCTGCCGGTCCCCGGCTGGACCCTGCCCGGCGCCTACAGCCTGGGCGCGGCGCAGGTGGCGCTGAAGTACCAGGGCTGCGGCATCGGCCGGCGCGTCGCCTTCATCGGCACCGGCCCGCTGCTGGCACTCGTCGCCTCGCAGTATCTGAAGGCAGGGGCCCAGGTTGCGGAGGTGCTGGACACGGCGCGGCAGGCCGACAAGCTCGCCGCTCTGCCCGGCCTGCTGCGAGGCCCGGCGGTGCTGGCCAAGGGCTTGCGCCTGATGGCGGCCCTGAAGGCTGGCGGCGTTCCGGTGCGGCACGGGGCCCGGCCGCTGCGCATCCTCGGGACGGAGCGGGTCGAGGGGCTGGTCTGGCACGACGGCGAGCGCGAGCGGCGGATCGACTGCGATGCCGTCGCCTTCGGCTATGGCTTGCGGTCCGAGACCCAGCTGGCCGATCTGGCCGGCTGCCGCTTCCGCTTCGACCCGCTGAACCGCGCCTGGCTGCCGGAGCGCGACGCCGCCGGCCGCAGCAGCGTGGCCGGCCTCTACCTGGCCGGCGACGGCGCCGGTATCGCCGGGGCGGATGCCGCCGAGCTGGCGGGCGAGCGCGCGGCCCTGGCTCTCCTCGAAGACCTCGGCCGGCCGGTCGACACGGCCCGCGCCAGACGGCTGGAGGCGAAGCTGGCCGCGATCGGCCGGTTCCGTCGGGGGCTGGAGCGCGCCTTCCCCTTCCCCGCCGACTGGGCCGCGGCGGCGCCGGACGAGCTGGTGGTCTGCCGCTGCGAGGAGGTGTCGGCCGGCACGCTGCGCGCCACCGCCACCCGCTGGGGCACGCCGGAGCTGAACCGGCTGAAGGCGCTGTGCCGGGTCGGCATGGGCCGCTGCCAGGGCCGGATGTGTGGCGCCGCCGCGGCGGAGATCCTGGCCGCCCATCGCGGCGTGCCGGTCGAGGCGGTGGGACGGCTGCGCGGCCAGGCGCCGGTCAAGCCGATCCCGGTCGCGATCGAGGACGCGCCGGAAGAAGCGGCGTGATGGATACCATGACCGACTCGTTCAAGCGCCTGCACCAGCCCCCTCACCCTCCCATTCGCTGTCGCGAATGGGCCCCTCCCTCTCCCCGAGGAGAGGGGAAGACTATCGGCGCCCGACACCTCTCCTTGGGGAGAGGTCGGAAATCCGCAGGATTTCCGGGTGAGGGGGCGGCTCAGGCCCATCCCCTTCCGCGCCACCCGCTGGTCCGGAGCGCCGCATGACCGCGACCGAGCGGATCACCACCGACGTCGCCATCATCGGCGGCGGCATCGCCGGCGCCGCCGCGGCCCTGGCGCTGCGCCGCATGGGCATGCCGGTGCTGCTGCTGGAGCGCGGCTTCTGCGGCGCCCAGGCCAGCGGCGTGAACTATGGCGGCGTGCGCCGGCAGGGCCGGCCGCCGGAGCAGATCCCGCTGGCTCAGCGAGCGCATGCGATCTGGCAGCGCCTGCCGGAGGTGATCGGCATCGATGGCGAATACATCCGCTCCGGCCATCTGAAGCTGGCGCGCAGCGAGGCCGACCTGGCGTCGCTCGAAGCCTATCAGGACCGGGTGCGCGACCTCGGCCTCGGGCTGGAGATCGTCGCCGGCAGAGCCTTCCGCGCCCGCTGGCCCTGGCTGAGCGACCGCGCTCTCGCCGGCTCCTGGTGCCCGGGCGACGGCCACGCCAATCCGCGGCTGGTGTCGCCCGGCTTCGCCCGCGCCGCGCGCAAGGCCGGGGCCGACATCCGGGAGAACACGGCGGTGCGGGAGGCGATGGGCGATGGCGACGGCTTCCGCCTGCTGGCCGGCGACGGGCTGGAGGTGCGGTGCCGCATCCTGCTGAACTGCGCCGGCGCCTGGGCCGGCCGCTTCGCCGCCGCCTTTGGCGAGCCGGTGCCGCTGGTCTCGGCCCATCCGAACATGGCGGTGACCGAGCCGCTGCCGCGCTTCATGGACGTCAACATCGGGGTCGAGGGCGGCGGCATCTACGCCCGCCAGGTCGAGCGCGGCAACTGCGTCATGGGCGGCGGCCGCGGCTTCGCGCTGGATGCCGACCGCGCCCGGCCCGGCCGCTCCGCCATCGGCTCGTTGCTGCGCCAGGCGGCGGAGCTGTTCCCGGGGCTGCGCGGCGCCCAGGTGATCCGGTTCTGGAGCGGCGTCGAAGGCGACACGCCCGACCGCAACCCGGTGCTGGGGCCGAGCCGCACCACCCCGGGGCTGATCCACGGCTTCGGCTTCTCCGGCGCCGGTTTCCAGATCGGGCCGGCGGTCGGCGAGGTGGCGGCCGAGCTGGCGCGCGACGGCCGCAGCACCACCCCGATCGAGGCGTTCGACATCGGGCGCTTCGCCACCCAAGCGGCGACCACCGCCGCGTGACCAACACCAAACAGGAGAGCGCGGAATGAAGACACAGGGACGGATCCGGGCGGGGCTGCTGGCGACCGCGGCGCTGCTGGCCTCGGGCGCCGCCATGGCGGAGACCAAGACCCTCTACATCGGCATGAACGGCGGCGACATGGAGCGCGCCTTCACCCAGCACGTTTTCCCCGAGTTCGAGAAGGCCAACGACGTCAAGGTCGTGGTCGTACCCGGCACCTCGTCGGAGGTCCTGGCCAAGGCGCAGGCGGCCAAGGACAATCCGCAGATGCATGTGATGTTCCTGGACGACGGGGTGATGATGCGGGCGATCGGCATGGGCCTGTGCCAGAAGACCGAGCCCGACCCGGTGCTGGACGAGCTGTTCCCGGCCGCCCGGATCAAGGACGACATGGCAACCGGGGTGACGCTGGGCCTGACCGGCCTCGGCTACAACACCAAGATGTTCAAGGAGGAGGGCTGGCCGGCCCCGACCTCCTGGATGGACCTCGCCGACCAGAAGTTCGAGGGCAAGGTCGTGTTCCAGTCGCTGTCGAGCAGCACCTACGGGCTGCACGGCTTCCTGATGTTCAACCGCATCCAGGGCGGCAGCGAGGCGGATGTCGAGCCCGGCTTCGCCAAATGGGGCGAGAGCATCGGCCCGAACGTGCTGGAGTACATCCCGAGCTCGGCCAAGCTGTCCGAGATGGTGCAGACCGGCGAGGCCGCGGTCTTCCCGCTGACGCCGACCGCCGTTGCCGGCATGCAGGACAAGGGCATCCCGGTGGCCTATGCCCAACCAAAAGAAGGCGGCGTGCTGCTGATGGTGACGCAGTGCGTCATCGCCGGGAACACCGAGCCGGCCCTGGCCCAGAAGCTGGCGCACTATCTTCTGAGCGCCAAGGCCCAGGCGGCGGCCCTGGAATACGGCAACCAGATCCCGTCCAACAGCAAGGCCGAGGGCGCGACCCCGGAGGCGAGCAGGATGCTGTCGGACATCCGCGGCTATCTCGAGCACGCGGTCACGGTCGACTGGGACCAGATCAACGCCCATCGGCCGGAGTGGAACGACCGCTGGAACCGGACGGTGGAGCGGTAGGAAGGCCCTCCCCACCAAAACGTCCTCGCGAGGTGTGAAGCGAACCGCATTGCCAGCGCGGCGAGGGCGTGGCAATCCGGCGCGGCCGACCCGCAGGAGGACAGCAGCGCATGACCGACCTTCCCGTCCGTCAGTTCCGGGGCCGCGACGGCGTCGATCTCGCCTATCGCGAGATCGGGGAGGGCCGGCCGCTGGTGCTGATCCACGGCTTCTTCTCGACCGCCACGGTCAACTGGCTGCGCTACGGCCACGCCGCCGCGATCGCGGCGCGGGGCTATCGCGTGATCATGCCGGACCTGCGCGGCCATGGCGACAGCGCCAAGCCGCATGACGCTGTCGCCTACCCGCCCGACATCCTGGCCGATGACGGCTTCGCCCTGGTCGAGCATCTCGGCCTCGCCGACTACGATCTCGGCGGCTATTCGCTGGGCGGCCGGACGGTGGTGCGGATGCTGGCGCGCGGCGCCGCGCCGGCGCGGGCGATCATCGCCGGGATGGGGCTCGACGGCATCGTCAGTGCCGGCGGCCGCAACGCCTATTTCCGCCGCATCCTGACCAATCTCGGCAGCTTCCAGCGCGGCTCGCCGGAATGGATGGCGGAAGCCTTCCTGAAGACGGTCGGCGGCGACCCGGAGGCGCTGCTGCAGGTGCTCGGCACCTCGGTCGACACGCCGCGCGAGGCGCTGGCGCGGATCACCGCGCCGACCCTGGTGGTGGCGGGCGCCGAGGACGACGACAACGGCTCCGCCGCGGCGCTGGCGTCCGCCCTGCCGAACGGCCGCCACGTCGCGATCCCCGGCAACCACATGAGCGCGGTCGCGAAGCCGGAGCTGGGCGCGGCGATCGCCGAGTTCCTGGGGGATGCGCCGCGGGGCTGAGGTCACGCCTTGGTGACGACGACCTCGAGATACTCGCTGGGCACGACCATGGAGCCGTCGCCGCTCCGGTTGAACCGGTCGATCAGGGCGACGAGATCGGCCTCCAGCGCCGCCTGTCCCGCCGGTGGCAGCGCCGCGAAGGCCTTCAGCACCGGGCCGTAATAGGTCTTGAAGACCTCCAGCCAATGCCCCGGCGAGCGGTACCGGAACACGAAGTGCCGCTGCGCCGAGGCGACCGACGCCGCCCGCGCCGAGAACAGCTCCGCCAGCCGCTCGCGCGTGCCCCACAGCGCCGGTGACCGCGTGCCGGCCGGCGGCGGCAGGTGCCGGCCGATGGTCTTGAACAGCTGGCCGATGAAGCCGTCCGGTGTCCAGTTGGCGAGGCCGATCCGGCCGCCACGCCGGCACACCCGCAGCAGCTCGGCCGCGGCCCGATCCTGGTCCGGGGTGAACATGACCCCGAAAGTGGACACGACGACATCGAAGCTTTCGTCGGCGAACGGCAGGGCCTCGGCGTCGGCCTCCCGGAACTCGATCGGCAACCGTTCGGCCTCGGCGCGCTCGCGGGCCCGCTGCAGCAGCGCCGGCACATAATCGGTCGCGACCACGTCGCACCAGCGCCGTGCGGCGGCCAGGGCGACATTGCCGTTGCCCGCAGCGACATCCAGCACGGTCTGGCCGGCACGGAGGTCGAGCGCCTCGCACAGCTGCTCACCGACGATCTGCAGGGTCGTGCCGACCACGGCGTAGTCGCCGGAGGACCAGGCTCCCTGTTGGCGGGCCTTCACAGCCGAGAGGTCAGGTTGAGCGGGCGGCGGGTTCTGAGTCATGCTTTCGCTGGCGGTGGCCATGATCGTTCTCCATGGGGCCGTCGGCCCAAGGGGTCCGCCCCCGCGGGATGCGGTGGCGGTCGGCCCTGACGTGCGCGGGCCTGGATCGCGATGACGAGCGTAGCCGGCTCGCGTGGAGGCGAGCGTGGGTGGTGGCGTGGGAATGCCCGAGGAATCCGCCAAGCCGGACCGGACCGGCCCGCCGATCGAGCTGCGGCTGCTGGGGCCGATGGCCGTGCGCCGGCACGGCGTGGCGGTGGCGCTGCCGGCGTCGCGCAAGACCCGCGCCCTCCTGGCCTATCTGGCGATGGCGCCGCATCCGGTCGGCCGCAGCCAGCTGTGCGAGCTGCTGTGGGACGGACCCAGCGATCCGCGCGGCGAGCTGCGTTGGTGCCTGAGCAAGATCCGCGGCCTGGTCGACGAGCCCGGCCGGCACCGGGTCGTGGCCTCGGCGGACGCCATCCGGCTCGAGCTCGCGGATGGCTTCGTCGACGCCGTCGAGATCGCCCGGGCGGCGCAGCAGGGCATCGCGGCGATCGCGCCGGAGCGGCTGCGGGCGATGACCGCGCTGTTCGCCGGGGAATTCCTCGAAGGGCTGGAGATCGAGCACAGCCCCGGCTTCACCAGTTGGCTGGCGGCGCAGCGCCGCCGGTTCCGCGGCTGCCGCGCCGCCCTGCTGGAGCACCTTGCCACCGGCGATGAGGACGAGGAGCGGCTTGGCCATCTCGAGGCATGGCTGGAGCTGGCGCCGTTCGATCCGCGCGTGCACGCATTATTGCTGGCGGAGCTCGCTCGCCGCGGCCGGATCCGTGAAGGGGAGGCTCATCTCGCGGCGACAGTCCGGCAGTTCGAAGCCGACGGACTTGACGCCGCGCCGTTGCGCGAATCCTGGCGGGCGGCGCGGGCGCGGCGTGCCGAGCCCCCCAGTGCCGCGTCGGCCGCCACCCCGACCGAAGCCGTCGGCGACGTCGCCGGCATCCGGCGCGCGTCCATCGCAGTGATGCCCTTCGCCGACCGATCACAGGCGGCGACACCTCCGGGCAGCATCGCCGACGCCCTGGCCCATGACGTCACCGTCCGGCTGGCCAAGCTGCGGAGCCTGTTCGTCATCGCCCAGGGCACGATGTTCGCTCTGCGCGACCGGCACGTCGGGGCGGAGGACGCCGGCCGGATGCTGAATGTCGACTACGTCGTCAGCGGCTTCGTCGAGCAGCAGGGGCCGCGCCTGACCGTAGCCGCCGAGTTGGCCGAGACGCGGACCGCCCGGATCGTCTGGGCCGAGATCTTCAACCACAGGCTGGACGATGCCTTCCTGGTGCTCGAGGAGATCGGCAACCGGATCGTCGCGGCGATCGACAGCGAGATCGAGACGATCGAGCGCAACCGCGCCATCCTGCGGCCGCCCAACTCCCTCGACGCCTGGGAAGCGCATCACCGCGGCCTGTGGCACATGTACCGCTTCACCCGGGCCGACAACGACCAGGCGCGGCACTTCTTCCAGGCCGCGCTGCGCCAGGACCCGACCTTCGCCCGGGCCCATGCCGGCCTGTCCTTCACCCATTTCCAGAGCGCTTTCCAGGGCTGGGCCCCGCGTGGGCCGGAGGTCGACCGGGCCTTCGAGGCCGCCGGTCGGAGCCTGATGGCGGACGACCGCGACCCCACCGCGCATTGGGCCATGGGCCGGGCGCTGTGGCTGCGCGGCGAGCACCACCAGGCCATCGTCGAGCTGGAACAGGCCATCGAGTTGAGCCCGAACTTCGCCCAGGGCCACTATACCCTTGCCTTCGTCCACTCCCAGACCGGCGATCCAGGCACCGCCATCGCCTCCTCCGAGCGGTCGCGCCGACTCAGCCCCTTCGACCCGATGCTGTTCGGCTTCCTCGGCGCCCGCGCCATGGCGCTGGTGCGCCTCGGCCGGTTCGACGAGGCGGCCCATTGGGGGGTGAAGGCGGCCGCCCGACCAAACGCGCATGCGCAGATCCTGGCGATCGCCGCGCTGTCCCTGGCGCTGGCCGGCCGGACGGACGAGGCGCGCGGCCATGTCACCGCGATCCGCCGGGCGCTGCCGCACTATCGCGTCGACGATTTCCTCACGGCCATGCAGTTCGCCCCCGAGGACCAGCGCCTGTTCCGTGAGGCTGCAAAGCGCATCGGACTCGACTGACCCGGCCCCGGCCGGTCCCTACAGCACGAAATCGCCCACGGCCAGGGCGTGGTCGGACAGCACGACGATGGCGATGTCGGGCGTCTTGTCGCCGTCGGTGTCGCCATAGACCGCCTGGTAACCCTCGGGGATGGCCACCACCCGCAGCTCTCCGGCCGTGCCGGTGAAGCCGCCGGTGCCGAAGACGAAGGCGGTGTCGCCCGCGCCGGAGCCGTTGGCGTCGATCGCCGACAGGTCGATCCTGTCGCCGGTCGTGAAGTCGTTGATCGTATCGCGGCCTGCGGCCGCCACGGTGCTGTCGGCCGTGCTGCCGTAGGCGAAGCTGTCGGTGCCGGCGCCACCCTTCAGCGTGTCGGCGCCCGCGCCTCCGGTGAGCACGTCGTTGCCGCCGTCGCCCCACAGCCCGTTAGCGCCGGCATTGCCGGTCAGCCGGTCGTTAAAGGCCGAGCCGAACAGCTGCTCGATGCCGGTCAGATTGTCACCGGCCGCGTCGCCGCCGGTCGCCGTCCCGGCGCCGAGACTGACCGTCACCGCAGCCGTGCTGCTGTCGTAGACCGCCGTGTCGATGCCGGCACCGCCGGCAAGGGTGTCGCCGCCGGCCTCACCGATCAGGATGTCGTTATCGGCCCCGCCGGTCAGGCTGTCGGCGCCGCCGCCCCCGCGCAGATTGTCGTCGCCGCCGAAGGCATCGATGACGTCGGCGGCGCCGGTGCCGACGAATCTGTCGTCATTCTCGCTGGCGCGGGTGACCAGCTGCCCGCGGATCGCGCCGCCACCGAACTGGGCGGTGTGGATGTTGAAATAGAACGAGACGTCGTTCGGGCCGGTCCCCGCCTGCAGCGCGGCGACGATGTCGGCCGGCAGCGGATCGCTGTCGGTGGTCTCCCAGACGCCGCTGATCGTGACCGAGCCGTCGCCGTTCTCGACGATGGTCAGGTCGTCGTCATCGTCGGTCACGGCCCGCGGCAGGATATCGAACACGACCCCGCCGTTGCTGCCGCGGGCCTGGGCGTGGATGTGCATCAGGGTGGCGTCGTCGAGAGGATCCGCCGTCCGCCCGACGCCGTCGATCAGCTCGCCGAAATCGATACCGGCGGAGACCGTGACCGAATAGGTCATGGCGGTGCCCGCCGTGTTCAGGCTCACCGTCGCCACGCCGGTCGCGGTCTCGGTGCTGCCCGTCCCGACCTCCTGGGACGAGTCCAGATTCGCTGTAAAGGTGGTGGTCATGGCGAATCTCCCCTTTCCCCATGTTGCCTCGGGGACTGTTCGGTTCGACGCGCCTGCCTGTTTCGCCCCGGACCGCCGCCAACGGCAGCGGTCCGGGGTCGAGAGGCCTTTCTAGAGCAGGAAATCCGCCGCAGTGAGAGCGTGGTCGGAGATGACGTTGATGGCGAAGTCCGGCGCCTTGTCGCCGTCGACATCGGCATAGACCACCTGGATCGCGCCCGCCGTCACCACCCGCAGCTCGCCGCCGTCGCCGGTGAAGCCGCCGGTGCCGAAGGTGAAGGCGGTGTCGCCGTTGGCCGAATTGCCGTCGGCATCGATCGCCGACAGGTCGATCCGGTCGCCTGTCGCGAAGTCCGCGATGGTGTCCTTGCCGAGGCCGGAGACGGCGCTATCAGACAGGGCGGTATAGACGAAGCGGTCGTCGCCGGCGCCGCCCTTCAGCGCATCGCCGCCGCCACCGCCGGTGAGCACGTCGTCGCCAGCCCCGCCCCACAGCGTGTTGGCGTTGGCGTCGCCGGTCAGCACGTCGGCCAAGACCGAGCCCAGCACCTGCTCGATGCCGGACAGGGTATCGCCCTCGGCATCCCCTCCGGACACCGCCCCGGTGGCGAGATCGACCGTCACCCCGGCGGCCGAGCCGGCGTAGCTGACCGTGTCGGTGCCGGCGCCGCCGGTCAGGACATCGGCCCCGGCCGCCCCTTCCAACAGATCGTTGCCGTCGCCGCCGTCGAGGCTGTCGGCCCCGGCGCCGCCATAGAGGACATCGTTCCCGGCCTCGCCGAAGACGGTGTCGTTCTCGCTGCCGGCATCGACCGAATCGGCACCGATGCCGCCATGGATGGTGTCGATCCCGGCCCCGCCGACGAGCCGGTCGTTGCCGTCGCCGCCATCGAGGCTGTCATTGCCCGCCTCCCCGGCCAGGACATCGTCGCCGCCATTGCCGACGAGGGTGTCATCGCCGAGCTCGCCGCCGATGATGTTGCGGGCATTGTTGCCGGTGAGCTGGTCGTTGTGGCTGGATCCGTACAGGTTCTCGATGTTGGTCAGCACATCGCCCTGGGCGTCGCCGCCGGAGGCGGTGCCGGCCAGCAGGTTGACTGCGACCGCCGCGGCCGAGCCCTGGTAGTTGGCGAAGTCCGAGCCGTTGCCGCCGTTGATGGTGTCTCCCCCGGCTCCGCCGCGGAGCGTGTCGTCGCCCGCCCCGCCGCCGAGCGCGTTGGCGCCGGCGGAGCCGTAGAGATGGTCGGCCTGGGCCGACCCGGTCACGTTCTCGATCGCCGTCAGCGTGTCGCCCTGGGCGTCGCCGCCGCTGCCGGTGCCGGCCGCCAGGTCAATCGTCACCCCGGCGGCCGAGGCCGAGTAGTCCGCCGTGTCGGTGCCGTCGCCGCCGAGGAGCTGGTCCGCCCCGGCGCCGCCGGTCAGCTGGTCGGCGCCCAGCCCGCCGGTGAGAATGTCGTCGCCCGCCAGCCCGTCGATGGTGTCGTTGCCGTCTGAGCCGATCATGCGATCGGCCCCGGCCGAGGCCGCCAGCGAGATGCGGAACACGTCGAAGCCGGTGCCGTTGGCGTCGGTGCCCGCCCCGACATTGGTCGCCTGCGTCTGGAAGGTGACATAGCGGCCATCGGCCGAGATCGAAGGCGTGTTCGAGAGATCATTGAGCTGCGACCCGTCGATGCCAACGGAGAGTCGCGTCACCGTGCCCGTCACCAGGTCCTTCAGGAAGATGTCGCGGACGCCGTTGGTGTCGCCCTGCACCAGGTTGCTGGCATTGCTTTGGAACACGACGAAGCGGCCATCGGCAGAGATCACCGGCTGGAGCGACTGGTCGTTCGCCTGGCTGCCGTTGGTGGCGGTGGAGACGCGGGTGGTGGTGTTGGTCTGCAGGTCGCGGACGAAGACGTCGCCGAAGCCATTGCTGTCGCCTGCGACCAGGTTGGTTGCGTCGCTCTGGAACACGACGTAGCGGCCGTTGCCGGAGATTGAGGCGCCGGAAGACGCGCCGTCGCCCGACCCGCCGCCGGTGGAGACGGAGACGAGGGTGGTGGTGCCGGCGGCGATGTCGCGGACAAAGACATCTCCAACCGCGCCGTTGCTGTCGTTCGCGGTCAGGTTGCTGGCGTTGCTGACGAAGGAGACGCAGTTGCCGTCCTCGGACAGGCGGGCCACGAAGGACGCCCCGTTCGACTGCGAGCCGTCATTCGCCACCGAGACGCGGGTGACCGCGCCGGTCGCCAGATTCTTGACGAAGATGTCGCCGACACCGTTGCTGTCGCCGGCCACCAGGTTGCTGGCGGTGCTCTGGAACCCGATGAAGGCACCGTTGCCGGTGACATCCACATTCTGCGACGCGCCATTGGCCTCGCCACCGGCGGAGGTGGTCGAGACCCGGGTGGTGACGCCCGTCTGGGTGTCCCGCATGAAGATGTCCAGGACACCGTTGGCGTCGCCGCCGACCAGGTTGGTCGCGGTGCTGCTGTAGAACACGAACCGGCCGTCATCGGTGATCGCCGGCACGCTGGAGACGTTGTTGCCTTGCGTCCCGCCGGTCGCCGTGGAGATCAGCGTCGTGGTGCCAGTCTGCGTGTCGCGCAGGAAGACGTCGAAAAAGCCATTGGCGTCGCCGGCGACCAGGTTGGTCGCGGTGCTCTGGAACACGACGTAGCGGCCATCGGCCGACATCAGGCCGCCTGTCGCGATGTTGTTGGCGGCATTGCCGCTGCTGTCGACTGAGATCCGGGTGATCGAGCTGGCGTTGACAGTCATGACGGAAAACCTCCCCATCAAATCTGTTGTCGATGGCGCCCGTTGGCGGGGCTGCACCGTCGGGAAAATCAGGAGGAAAACAAAATCGTACGAATAGCAGTGATACGAGTAATGAACGTGGGTTCACACACCGGGCCTCAGGGTTCTACACGCCCCCGCCTAGTTCCGACGATCGTCCAGGACTTAAGTCAGTTCCGGCATATCCGGCAATGCAGCCAGACTAGCGCACCAGGATCGCGCGGAAGTCGTTGACGTTGGTCAGGGTCGGGCCGGTCACCACCAGCCGGTCGAGCGCGGCGAAGTAGCTATAGGCGTCGTTGTTCGCCAGGAATTCGGTCGCGACCAGCCCCTGCTCTCGCCCAAGGGCCAGCATCGTCGCGTCGATCCAGGCGCCGGCATTGTCCTCCGACCCGTCGATGCCGTCGGTGTCGCAGGCGATGGCGGCGATGCCGGGACGGCCCTGCAGCTGGATCGCCAGCGCCAGCAGGAACTCGACATTGCGGCCGCCCCGCCCCTGCCCCTTCACCGTCACCGTGGTCTCGCCGCCGGACAGCAGCACGCAAGGCCGCGCCGCCGGCTGATCGTGCCGCGATACCTGCTCGGCGATACCGGCCAGGACCCGCCCGACCTCGCGCGCCTCGCCCTCCAGCGCGTCGCCCAGGATCAGGGGCGTCAGGCCCAGCTCCCGCGCCTTCGCCGCCGCCGCCTCCAGCGCCATCTGCGGCGTCGCCAGCATGTGCAACTGCTGCCCCGGCGGCAACTCGGCCGGGGCAGCGTTGGTGCGGACCGCGCGCTCCACCGGCTCCGGCACAGCGATCTCGTAGCGGCGCAGGATGGCCAGCGCCGTCTCGGGATCGGCGCCGCCGGCGACCGTGGGACCGGATCCGATCACCCCCGGCTCGTCGCCCGGCACGTCGGAGATCAGATAGGTGACGACCCGCGCCGGCGCCGCGGCCGCGGCCAGGCGCCCGCCCTTGATCGCGGACATCGCCTTGCGCACCGCGTTCATCTCCTGGATCGGCGCGCCGGAGCGCAGGAGGGCCTTGTTGATCGCCTGCTTGTCTTCGAGGGTCAGCCCCTCGGCCGGCAGGGACAGCAGGGCCGAGGCGCCGCCCGAGATCAGGCAGACCACCAGGTCGTCCGGCCCGGCGGCGCGGGCGAGGTCGAGGATGCGGCCGGCGGCGGCCCCGCCGGCCGCGTCCGGCACCGGATGCGCAGCCTCGACCACCTCGATCCGTTCGGTCGGCGTGCCGTGGCCGTAGCGGGTGACGACCAGGCCTTCGCAGGGATGCGGCCACAGCGTCTCGAAGGCCCGCGCCATCCGCGCCGCGCCCTTGCCGGCGCCGAGCACGATGGTGCGGCCCTTCGGCGGCTCCGGCAGCAGATGCCGCATCCGCGTCTCCGGATAGGCGGCGCTGAGCGCGGCCTGGAACAGGGCCTCGAGGACGGCGCGGTCGGACGCGGACATGGAGGCCCCTTCTCTCCGGATGCGGCTGCGGGCGCCCATCCAAGGCGAGGATCGGCCGCGGTTCAAGAGCGAATCGCAGGCGAGCGGCGGTGGATGTTCCACGCTGCGGAAAAGCGCCTCAGAGCCCGATCCGCTCCGCCTCGAAGGGCACCGTCAGCGCCGGGCCGCCGGCGATGCGCAAATCGAGCCCGGCGGCGCCGTGGCTGATCGCCTCGACCCGGTCCCAGCCCGGCTCGGCCGGGATGGCGCCGAAGGCGTAGGCGATCTCGACCCGCCCTGTCGGCTCCAGGGCGATCGCGGTCGGGTAGCCCTCGGCGTTCAGCGGGTTCGGCCCGGCCGAGGCGCGGTGGCCGAGATGCAGGTACATGCAGCCCTCCTCGACCCCCAGCACATGGCGGTGCCGGCCGGAGAAGGGCGGGTAGTCGCGGCCGCCATTGCTCATCCACAGCATGGTGAAGGGCAGGCGCCGCGGGTCCTTGAGGCCGAAGAACAGGAAGCCCTCGCGCGCCGCCAGCGCCGCCGACCAGCCGAGCGGCGAGCCCGGCGCCTCGGCGAGCAGCACAATGTCCTCATGGCTCTCGGCGAAGGGGTAGCGCGAGGCGTCAACCGTGCGCCCGTCGGCCAGGCGCAGGGCGTCGAGCCCGGCGAAGCGCTGCGGATAGTGCAGCACCGACCGGCCGCGCGCCGGGTCGGGCTCGACCGGGGTCGGCGGGGTGGTGCCGAAGGCCTTGGGCGAGAAGCTGAGCGCCGCCCCGCCCGGCGCCCGGATCATGGCGTGATGCGCCATCGGCAGCGCCCCGGCGCCGCCCTCGAACACGTGGCGCTGATAGACGATCGGCTGGCCGCGGCGCAGCGTGATCGCCTTGCGCACGGTGGCACCGAACACCTTTTCCTGCAGGGTGAAGCGCGCGGTGACGCCGCCCGCCTCCTCGTCGATGCCGTCGAGGTCCCAGTGGCCGTTGGCGGTCCAGCCATGGCCGGGCGCGCCGTCCAGGTCGCTGTCGGCGAAGGGGGCGCAGAAGAAGTCGCCGGCCAAGTTGCGCAGCCCGAGCGGGATGTCGGCCGGCAGCGCCTCGCCGCTGTCGATCCACGGCGCCCGGTGCAGCGGCCGGATCTCCCGCCCGTTCCAGCGCATCACGACGTCGTGCAGATGCCCGCCCGCCGGGTTGAACACGATCTGGACCGTATCGACACCGAACTCGATCATCGTCTTCTCCCGGATGGCCTGACAGCGGGGTAGCATCGATGCCGCGGCGGCGCGAGCGTGTAAACGTCAACATCGGAGCGATTGCAGCCGTCGGGGATTCCGGCGAGAATCACGGCAAGCCATGGCCGATCGCTCCAAGACCTCTCCTGTGAACGTTTTCCCGGCCCGCCGGCCGACGATCCGCGACGTGGCGGCGCGGGCCGCCGTCTCGATCGGCACCGTGTCGCGCGTCGCCGGCGGCAGCGCCCGGGTGGCGGAGGCCACGCGGGCGCGCGTGCTGGCGGCGATGGCGGAGACGGGATACCAGCCCAATGCCGCCGCCCGGACCATGCGCACCAGCCGCACCCGCACCATCGGCTTCCTGATCCCGGACATGGCGAACCCGGTGTTCTCGCGCGTCGCCATCGGGGCCGAGCCGGTGCTGTCCGCCGCCGGCTACATGCTGTTCGCCGTCTCCTCCAACCGCTCGCCCGCCCGCGAGATCGCCTTCCTAGAGGCGGCGCAGCAGCGCCAGATGGACGGGCTGATCGTCACCCTGGCGGACGAGACGCATGCGCCGGTGGTCGAGCGCCTCGGCCGGATCGGCGTGCCGCTGGTGATCCTGGACCGCGACGTGCCGGTTGCGGCCGATGTGGTCTACAGCGACCATGCCCGGCCGATCGAGACGCTGGTGCGGCAGATGGCGGCGCAGGGCCATAAGCGGATCGCGCTGATCACGGCGTCGGAGAAGATCCGCCCCGGCCGCGCCCGCGCCGAGGCCTTCCGCAAGGCCGTGGCCGAGGCCGGCCTGCCGGTGGAGGAGCGGCTGATCCGCTCTCGCGCCCAGACCGCGGATTACGGCGCGGCCGAGGCGCATGACCTCTTGACCGGGCCGAAGCCGCCGACCGCACTGATCGCCGGCGGCAACGAGATCTTCCAGGGCGCCCTGCGCGCGATCCGGCTGCTGGGCCTGTCGGTGCCGCGCGACCTGTCGCTGGCCGGGGCGGACGACCGGGTGCTGGCCGAGCTGGTCGATCCGCCGATCACGGTGATCGACCGCGACATGGCCGAGGTCGGCGCCACCGCGGCGCGGATGCTGCTGGAGCGCCTCGCCGGCCTCGACGCCCCGCCGCGCCGGGTGCTGCTGGGCAGCAGCGTGGTGCTGCACGGCTCGATCGGGCGGCCGAAGGGGAAGCAGACGAAGGATGCGCGGTGATGACATCCTCGTCATCGCGAGGCACGTGGGGGCGATCCAGGGGCCGGGACCACTGGATGGCCACGCCCCTTCGGGGCTCGCCATGACGGATCAATATTTTGGGCCGGTGATATGCTGCAGCAGCGCATCGGCGAGGCGGAGCCGGCTTTCTTCGTCGAGGTGCTGCAAGGCATCGCGGCGGGCCGGCTGCCGGTTCCGCAGGCCCTCCCAGACTGTCATGCCCGGGCTTGACCCGGGCATCCAGAGACTGTCGAGACCTTCTGGATTGCCGGGTCAAGCCCGGCAATGACAGAAAAAGGAAGGCGCAGCCGGAGAAAATACCCTCAGAAGTTGAAGTCCCCAATATTGCTCTTGTCGAAGGTGGTCGGCTGGGACTGGGTCAGGATCTGGTTGTTCTCGCCGATCTTGATCGTGCCCAGCTTCGGCACCTCGAAGCTGCTCCCCGGCTTCAGTTCGATCTTGCCGCCCATCACTCCGACCGCGAGATGCGAGGCCAGCCAGCCTTCGTTGTAAGGGCTCCACAGCTGGAAGGCCGTCACCGTACCGTTCTCGATGAAGCGGCGCATCTGGTTCGGGGTGCCGAGGCCGGTGACCTTCACCTTGTCGGCCTTGCCCGCCGTCTCCACCACCTGGGCCGCGGCGGCGACGCCGACCGTGGTCGGCGAGATGATGCCGGCCAGGTTCGGGTAGTTGGCGAGCAACGCCTCGGTCTCGGTCGTGCTCTTCTGCGGGTCATCGTCGCCATAGGCGATGGTGACCAGCTTCATGTCCTTGTACTTGGCGTCGCCCTCCAGCACCTTCTTCATGTCGGCGATCCAGACATTCTGGTCCGGCGCGTCGGTGGTGGCGGACAGGATCGCCACCTCGCCCTTGTAGCCGATCAGCGAGCCCATCAGCTCGACCTGCGCCGCGCCGGTCTGCGAAAAGTCGACCGGCAGGATGGCGGCGTCGCGATGCGCCTCGTTGCCCGGCACGTCGGAATTGACGACCAGGATCTTTACCCCGCGCGACCGGGCGCGGTCGAAGATCTGGTTCAGCGCGTCCGGGCTGTTCGGCGAGATGGCGATGACGTTGACGCCGCGCTGGATCTGGGCGGTGACGAAGGGGATCTGCGAGGTCGCCTCCGGCGTCGCCGGGGCGACCGTGGTGAACTCGCAGCCCAGCTCCTTGCAGCCGTCCTCGAAGCCCTTGATGATGCTGTCGAAATAAGGATTCCCGGTGTTCTTCGGGATATAGACGATCTTGACCGGGTCGGCCGCGAGGGCGGTGCCGGCGAACAGGCCGGCGGCGACCGCGAGGGCGGTGAGAAGCTTGGGCATGGTTTCCTCCTTGTTCAACTCTTGTCAGCGTCTGCGGGCGGCGGTGATGGCGTTCGAGGCGATGATCGACAGGATCAGCAGCAGGCCCAGCACGGTCAGCTGCGCCTCGATCGCGATGTTGGCCACGGTCATGCCGGTCTGGATGATCACCAGCAGCCACAGCGCCAGGAAGGTGCCGGCGATGGTGCCGCGGCCGCCGAAGATCGAGGTGCCGCCGAGCATCACGATCAGCACCATCTGCAGCTCGCCCCCCGCGGCTAGGTCGTAGCGGACGGAGCCGAGGCGCGAGGCCATCATCTGGCCGGCCAGCGCCGAGACCACGCCGGAGGCGACGAACAGCATGGTCTTGATGCGGTCGACCCGGATGCCGGCATGGCGCGCCGCGGTCTCGCTGGTGCCGATCTGGTAGATCTGGCGACCGAACACGGTGCGGCCGAGGAGGAGCCCGAGCAGCAGCGCCAGCACCAGGAAGATCAGCACCGGCACCGGCACGATGCCGATCTCGACGAAGTCGATGCCGACGAACCAGCCCGGGAAGCCGCCGATCGAGCGGTCGCCGGCGAAGATCTGGGCGATGCCGCGATACAGCGTCATGGTGCCGATCGTCACGATGATCGAAGGCAGGCGCAGCCAGGTGACCAGCAGGGCGTTGAAGCCGCCCATCGCCGCCCCGGCCAGAACGCCCAGCGCCATGGCGGCCGGCATCGGCAACCCGGCCTTGGCGGCGAGCGCGAACAGGCAGGTGGACAGCGCCATCATCGCCGCCACCGACAGGTCGATCTCGCCCGACACCACGATCATGGTCAGGACGAGCGCGACGATGCCGAACTCGATCGAATAGGTCGCGCTCTCCAGCACGAAGCCGAGATCGGCGAAGAAGGGCGAGAGCTGCGTGCCGACGACCGCCGCGGCCACCAGCAGCAGGAAGGTCATCGTCTCCGGCCGCAGCAGGGCGCGGCGCCAGGAGAAGGCGGGTCGCTCCATCGGCAGCACCGTCATGCCGGCCCCCGGCGCCAGAGATGGGCGAAGCCGCCTTCGCGCACCGAGCGGTCGATCACCAGCGCCAGGATGATGATGGCGCCGTAGATCGCGTTCTGCCAGAAGCCGGAGATGCCGAGGATCGGCAACGCCACGGTGACCGAGCCGAGCAGCAGCACGCCGAGCGCGGTGCCGGCGACGCTGCCGGTGCCGCCATTGATGCTGACCCCGCCGATGACCACCGCAGCGATCACCGTCAGCTCGAAGCCGACGCCGGTGATGCCGGGGTTCACATAGCCGAAGCGGGAGGCGTAGAGCAGGCCGGCGAGGCCGGCGCAGGCACCGGAAAGGGCGAAGACGGCGAGCGTGACCGGCACCACCCGGATGCCGCGCAGCCGCGCCGCCGGCGGGTTCGAGCCGATGGCGTAGATCTCGCGCCCGAAGCGCAGATGGCGCAGCGCCAGATGGGTGGCGATGGCGACGGCGAAGGCGATCAGCACGATCCAGGGGATCCCGATCGGCGAGGTCTGGGCCATGCGGATCAGTTCCGGCGGGATGTGGTTCGGGTCGACCTGCCGGCCGCCGGACAGGATGAAGATCAGCCCGCGGAACAGGCTCATCGTGCCGAGGGTGACGATGATCGAGGGCAGGCCGAACAGGGTGACGACGAGGCCGTTGACGAGGCCGAGCCCGGCGCCGATCGCGATGGCCAGCAGGAAGCCGAGCCAGATCGGGAAGCCCGGGTCGTCGCGGAAGATCATGCCGACGGCGATGGCGGCGAAGCCGAGGACCGAGCCGATCGACAGGTCGACGTGCCGGGCCAGGATCACCATCATCTGCCCCATCGCCGCGACCAGTATCAGCGGGATGGCCAGGAGGACGATGCGGAAGGTCTCCCAAGTCAGGAAGCGCGGCTCGATCGCGCCGACCACGGCGTAGAACAGCACCAGCATCACCACGATGCCGGCCTCTCGTGCGGCGAGGAGGCGGGTCAGGGCGGTCATCTGGGTGCCCCCTCGCGCCAAAGTCTATCCTCCCCCTCCCCTCGCGGGAGGGGGCAGGGGGAGGGGGTTGCCGATGAAGCCGGCCGGTCCACCCCGGAGGCTCGGAGACGTGCCGTCGCGCGCGAGACCGCTCTTGCGGCGCGAGCCCCCTCCCCCTGCCCCCCTCCCGCAAGGGGAGGGGGAGGTTGAAATGGGCAAGGAAGGGGGCGAGGCATCTGCATCACGCCCCCTCCGCCCGGCGGCGGGGCACGGCGGCTTCCATGATCGCCTCCTGGGTCGCCTCGGCGCGGCTGAACTCGGCGGTCAGCCGGCCCTCCGACATCACCAGGATGCGGTCGCTGAGGGTCAAGAGCTCCGGCAGCTCGGAGGAGATCAGCAGGATCGCCCGCCCGTCCGCCGCCAGCGCGTTGATCATGTCGTAGAACTCCGCCTTCACGCCGATGTCGATGCCGCGGGTCGGCTCGTCGAGGATCAGGATCTCCGGGTCGGTCATCAGCCAGCGCGCCAGGATCGCCTTCTGCTGGTTGCCGCCGGACAGCTCGCCGATCGGCTGGCGCGGCGAGGCCAGGCGGATGCGCAGCCTCTCGATCGCGCCGCGCGCCGCCGCCCGCTCCGCCGCCGTGCTGATCACGCCGCGCCGCGCGATCCGGCCGGGCGCCGCGGCGGTGATGTTCTGGTCGACCGGCAGCGACCGGAAGATGCCGGCGGCCGCCCGGTCCTCCGGCACATAGGCGAGGCCGAGGCCGATCGCCCGGGCCGGGTCGGTGATCGCCACCTCCCGCCCCTTCATCCGGATCCGGCCGCGATCCGCCGGGGCGATGCCGAACAGCGCCCGGGCCACGTCGGTGCGGCCGGCGCCGACCAGCCCGGCCATGCCCAGCACCTCGCCGCGGCGCAGGGTGAAGCCGATATCGGCGAAGCGGCCGGCGTGGCCCAGCCCCTCGACCTCCAGCGCCGTCTCGCCGATCGCCGCCTTCTCCTTGTGCAGGAAGGCCTTGAGCGGCCGGCCGATCATCAGCCGGATGATCTCGCCATCCGGCAGGTCGGCGGCCGGCGCGGTCGCCACCCGCTCGCCGTCGCGGAAGATGGTGACCCGGTCGCACAGCGCCCGCACCTCCTCCAGCCGGTGGCTGATGAAGACCACGGCGCGGCCCTCGTCGCGCAGCCGGCGGACGATGGCGAACAGCGTCTCGACCTCGCGCGGGGTCAGGGGCGCCGTCGGCTCGTCCATCAGGATCAGCCGGCTGTCGGCGGCCAGCGCCCGGGCGATCTCGACCATCTGCTGGTCGGCGATCGACAGGCCGCCGGTCGGCCGCGTCACGTCGATGGCGACGCCGAGATCCTCCATCAGCCGCCGCGCCGCGGCCGCCATGCCGCGCCAGCGCACCCGGGCGAACGGCCCGCCGTCGATGCCGCCGATGAACAGGTTCTCCGCCACCGACAGATGCGGGAAGGAGATCGGCTCCTGATGGATCAAGGTGATGCCCAAGCGCTGCGCCTCGAGCGGCGAGCCGATCTCGACCGGCCGGCCCTGCAGCAGCAGGCGCCCGGCGCTGGGCCGGTGCACGCCGGCGAGGATGCGGGCGAAGGTCGACTTGCCAGCGCCGTTCTCGCCCAGAAGCGCGTGGATCTCGCCGCCGGCCAAAGCGAGGTCGATGCCGCGCAGCACCTCGACCCCGGCGAAGGATTTCGAGATGCCTTCGGCGGCGATCACGGCCGGCGTGCCGGCGGACAGTTCGGACGAGGCGGTTTCCCGGACGCTCACATCCCTCCCCTCGACGCTCTTCGCCCGCGGGAGGTGCCCGCGCCGGCGCCTATTCATCAGACCGTTGCCATGTTTGGACGAATCCGTGTGAACGTCAACATCCGTGCGGCGAAGTCCAATGATAAGACCGGCGGTGCAGGGGCAGATCGCGCCACGCATGATTGTTAAAACGTTTCCACAACCGGCGCCTGATGGCCGCCTGCCGCGCATGCCAGCCCTTCCGGCTTTCGCCACCCGTTTTCCGCCGACAGGCGTATGTCTGACCTCCGGGGCAGGACGGGCAGCCCGCCGCCCCCGAGGGAAACGAAACGACCATGCGACTCTGGCGGCGCGGCGACGATGATGTCCCGATGGCCCCTGTGCCTGCGCCGGCGGCGCCCCCCGCCGCCCTGTCCCCGCTGGCCGCACCCGCGGCCGAGACGCCGCTGCTCGGCGTGCTGTGCTCGCTTCTCGCCAATCTCATGTTCGCGTCCAGCGACGCGCTGGTGAAGGGGCTGACCGCGAGCTATTCGATCTTCCAGATCATCCCGATGCAGGTCGCCTTCGCCTGCATCCCGATCCTGATCATGCTGCAACGCGACGGCGGGCTCGGCCGGATGCGGGCGGCGCATCCGCGGCTGATCGTGCTGCGCGGCCTCTTGGCCGGGATCGGCACGATCTTCGGCTTCTACGCCTTCTCCGCCCTCCCCCTGGCCGATGTCTACGCCATCGCCTTCTGCACGCCGATGGTGGTGACCATCCTGTCGATCCCGATCCTGGGCGAGCAGGTGCGCGCCCATCGCTGGGCCGCCGTGGTGGTCGGCTTCCTGGGCATCCTGGTGATGGTGCGGCCCGGCTTCGAGTCGCTGACGCTGGGGCATCTCTCGGCCCTGTGCTCGGTCTTCACCGGCGCCGGGGTGGTGCTGATCATGCGCAAGATCAGCCGCGACGAGCAGCGCGCCGTGCTGGTGACGGCGGTGATGCTGGGGCTGCTGACCACCAGCCTGCCGGTCGCCTTCTTCGTGTTCAAGCTGCCGAGCTGGTTCGACCTGCTGCGTGTCGGCGTCGCCGGCCTGCTGATGGGATCGGCCCAGTTCCTGGTGGTGCGGGCGCTGTCGCTGGCGCCGGCCAGCACCATCGCGCCGATGCAGTACACCATGATCGTCTGGGCGCTGGCCTATGGCAGCCTGTTCTTCGGCAACGAGATCGACCCCTTTGTCGTGATCGGGGCCTGCATCGTCATCGCCTCCAGCCTCTACATCATGCATCGCGAGCGCGTCCGCGGCCGCACCCTGCGGGCGCATGTGAAATAGCTTTCAGAATATTGCCTGCTTGGTAGAATAATATTCGTCAGATTCTATAATTTTATTACTAATTCGAGGAATTGATCATGCCCACTCCGCTTGCCACGGTGGATGCCGCGAGCATCAGCCTGCTCCAGCTCTGCCAGATCTCCTACCTCGATCCCTCCGCCATCCCCGGCAAGTTCCCGCTGGCCTGGCCGGCGCCGGACGGCGGCAGCTGGTCGCTGGCCTGGGGGCCGGCGCAGGATCCGTCCCAGGCCAATCTCGCCTATGTCGCGGTGCGCAGGACGACGGGACAGACCCTGTCCCTGGCCGTCGTCGTGCGCGGCACCGACTGGGACGTGCCTCTGCTCGGGCTGTGGAACCAGATCGTCCAGGATCTCGACGCCGACAGCCAGCAGGCGCCGCCCTGGACCGCTCCGAGCGGCGCGCTGATCGCCGCCGGCACCGCCGACGCACTGTCCCGGGTCACCGGCATGACCGCGGGCGGGCAGTCCCTGGTCGATTTCCTCGCCGGCTTCTACGGCACCGCCGCCAACCAGCAGGTGCCGCTGCAGGTGACCGGGCACAGCCTGGGCGGCTGCGTCACCACCGTGCTGGCGCCGTGGCTGCAGGCGCAGCTGGGGCAGCGGAACCTGTCCCCCGCGATCGTGCCCACCACCTACGCAGCGCCGACCGCCGGCAACCAGGTCTTCGCCGATGCCTTCCGCAGCGCCTTCCCGACGGCAATCTGCTATCGGAACACGCTCGACATCGTGCCGAAAGCGATGGCCGATCTGGACGAGATCCCGCTGATCTATGCGGATGTCGGCCCGGGACTGCTGGCACCGGTCTATATCGCCACCGCGGTGCTCGGTTATGCGTTCTGGCTGTGGGATTGCGGCGCCACCTACGCCGACATTCCGGACAGCCAGCCGCTACCGGGCACATGGCTGACGCCCGATCCCGACTCCCCGTTGGGCCCATGGCTCGACGAGGTGCTGCAGCAGCACGACACCAAGACCTATATGAAACTGCTCGGCGGCACCTCGGTGACGGAGGGCGAGGCGGTTCGGCTGAGGACACTGGCAACGGCGGTGGCCGCCCGGCCTCTGCCGCGGCAACGCACCCTGTCAGGCGACCCGATCTACGCGGCGCAGCTGAAGGCGGCCTTCGCCAGAGTGCGGCAGACGGCGCAGCCGGCCGACGGCAGCCCTTGACCGTCAGAAAGACGCCCGGCCGGGGGAGGAGCCGGCCGGGCGCAGTCAGGCGAACAGGGGCCGGGGGCTCAAGTCGAGCCCGGCCGCGGGTCGTAGGTCGGGTGGCCGGTGTCGCGGTCGGCGGCCTCCAGCGCCTGCAGGATCCGGATGATGCGCTCGTCGCGCCAGCGCTCGATCCGCTTCACCGGCCAGCCGCCCGCCTGCTCCCGCGTGCCGTCGACCATGCGCTGGAACAGCGTGTCGGTCAGCTTCGGCGCCTCCAGCCTGGTCCAGGGCAGCTCCAGCGCCGGGCCGAACTGCTCCAGCATATGGGCCATGCCGCCCTCGCCGCCGGCGAGGTGGTAGGTCAGGCAGGTGCCCATGAAGGCCCAGCGTATGCCGGCCCCGAAGCAGATCGCCTCGTCGATCTCCTTGGTCGTGGCGATGCCGTCGGCGACCAGGTGCAGCGCCTCGCGCCACAGCGCCTCCAAGAGGCGGTCGGCGATGTAGCCGTCGATCTCGTTGCGGACATGCAGCGGCTTCATGCCGAGCGAGGCGTAGAAGGCCGAGGCCGCCTTGATCGTCTCCGGCGCCGTCTGCTTCCCGCCCACCACCTCGACCAGCGGCAGCAGATAGACCGGGTTGAAGGGGTGGCCGATCACGATCCGCTCCGGATGCCGCGCCCCGTCCTGGATCTCGCTGGGCAGGAGGCCGGAGGAGGAGGAACCGAGGATCACCTCGGCCGGCGCCGCCTCCGCCATCGCGGCGTGCAGCTTGCGCTTCAGCTCGATCCGCTCCGGCGCGCTCTCCTGCACGAAATCGGCCTCGGCGGCCACGGCCTCGGCCGAGCTCAGGAAGCGCAGCCGCTCCGGGTCGGCGCCCGGGGCCAGGCCGATGCGGATCAGCGCCGGCCAGGCATTGGCGACGGCGTCGCGCAGCGCCTGCTCGCCGGTCGGGGCCGGGTCCCAGGCGACGACGTCGAGGCCACAGGCCAGCGCCCGCGCGGCCCAGCCGCTGCCGATGACGCCGCCGCCGACGATGCCGAGGGTGCGGATCTCACGCGGCATGGGCCTGCCCCCTCGCCTTCAGGCCGAGATGGCTGCGCGCCTCGGCCGGGGTCATCACCTTCGACCCCATCGCCTCGATGATGGCGCGCGCCCGTTCGACCAAGCTGCCGTTCGAGGCGTAGACGCCCTTGTCGAGATAGAGGTTGTCCTCGAGCCCGACCCGGACATGGCCGCCCAGCAGCACCGCCTGGGCGACGAAGGGCAGCTGCAGCCGGCCGATGGCGAAGCCGACCCAGACCGCGCCCTCCGGCAGCATGTCGCGCATCGCCAGCATCATCCGCGGGTCGGGCGGCGCACCCCAGGGAATGCCGAGGCAGAGCTGGAACAGCGGCGGCGCGTCGATCAGCCCTTCCTCCACCATCTTCCGCGCGAACCAGAGATTGCCGGTGTCGAAGATCTCGAGCTCGGGCTTCACCCCCAGCTCCTGGATCCGCTTCGCCTGCTTCCGCAGGATGTCGGGGGTGGAGACATAGACCAGCGAGCCGTCGCCGAAGTTCAGCGAGCCGCAGTCGAGGGTGCAGATCTCCGGCAGCAGCTGCTCGACATGCGGCAGCCGGGCGATGCCGCCGACCAGGTCGGTGTCGGGGCCGAACTGGGTCGGGTTGTCCTCGGGGCCGATCACCAGGTCGCCGCCCATGCCGGCGGTCAGGTTGATGACGATGTCGACCCCCGAGGAGCGGATGCGGTCCACCACCTCGCGATAGAGCGCCGGGTCGCGGCTGGGCTTGCCGGTCTCGGGGTTGCGGACATGGATATGGGCGACGGTGGCGCCGGCCTTGGCCGCCTCCAGCGCCGCATCGGCGATCTGCTGCGGCGTCACCGGGATCGCCGGATGCCTGCCCACTGTGTCGCCGGCGCCGGTGACGGCGCAGGTCACGATCACCCGCCGGTTGATGTCAGTCTGCAGGGCCATCGCCCGCCACCTCCCCGTCTCGCCGGCGAACCGGCATCCGGGTCAGGCTACGCCCTGGCGGGCTCCGGAGCCTTGATCGGGAGCGACAGCGGCTTGACGCTTTCCGTTATGTGGCGGAGGCGCGCCGGTCGCGGCTGGGCGGCACGCCGAATTCGCGCCGGTAGCAGCGGCAGAAATGCTCGTAGCTGCCGAAGCCGCAGGCGACCGCCACCTCCAGCAGCGGGTCATCGGAATACTGCACCATCGACCGCGCCCGCTGCAGCCGCAGCGATTGATAGAAGCCCTGGGGGCCCTTGCCGAGATGGCGGGCGAACAGCCGTTCGACCTGGCGCGGCGACATGTCGACGGTGCGGGCCAGGGCGGTGACGGCGATCGGACTGGCCACGTTGCGCTCCATGATCTCGACCATCCGGGCCAGGCGGCTGTCGCGGATGTCGAGCTGCCGCGGCACCGACAGGCGCTGCCGGTCCTCGGCGTGGCGCAGGGTGTTGTAGATGAACTGCTCCGACACCGCGGCGGCCAGCCGGGCGCCGTGGTCCATGCGGATGATCTGCAGCATCAGGTCGAGCGCCGCGGTGCCGCCGGCGCAGGTCAGGCGGCGGCGGTCGGCCTCGAACAGGCAGGCGCGCGCCTCGACCCGCGGGAACTGCTCGGCGAAACCGTCCAGCGCCTCCCAATGCGCGGTGGCGCGGTAGCCGTCGAGCAGCCCGGCGGCGGCGAGCGCGAAGCAGCCGGTGTCGATGCCGCCCAGCACGGCGCCGGCGCGGTCGAGCCGGCGGAACCAGCGGATCAGCGCCGGGGTCACCGCGGCCAGCGGCTCGAAGGCGGCGCAGACGATCAGCATCGGCAGGTCGTCCTGGCTGCCGGCCACGGCGTCGGCCGGCAGCGGCAGGCCGTTCGAGGCCGGCACCGGCAGGCCGTCGGCGGAGAAGATGGTCCAGCGATAGACCTGGCGCCGCGACAGTCGGTTGGCGACGCGCAGCGGCTCCAGCGCCGAGGCGAAGGCCATCATCGAGAATTGCGGCAGCAGCAGGAAGCCGATGCGGCGGGGGGCGTCGGTCGTCATGGTGGGCCCGATCGGAAGCGTCGCCTTTCATCAAGCCGGCGGGCCCGGACGTCAAGCCCGCCCGCAGGCGCCCGCCCTGCCATGCCGGCGACATCGTCCGGCCATCTTCCGCTGATCCACTGATCCCGTCGGGCACGGGGGGACAGAGACGATCATGGCACGGCCTGCGGACCACGGGGTTCCGTCACGATGGGGCGCGCTGGCCTTCCAGGCGAAGGCCACCCTGCTGCGCACCCGCCGGACCCTGGCCGAGATCCGCAGCCGGCCGGCACGCCATCGACGGGCCGAGGCGCTGCGCGATGCTCCCGTCGTCGCCGAGATCCGGTCGCCGCTGTGGTCCGGCGTCGAAAGGGCCGGCGAGCACGATCTGACCGCCGGCAAGATCCAGAATCTGCGTCTGGCCGTGCGCGCCGTCGACGGCGTCGTGGTGCCCGCCGGGACGGTGTTCAGCTTCTGGCGGCAGGTCGGCCGGGCCACCAGCCGGCGCGGCTTCGTCGCCGGGCGCGAGCTGCGCGAGGGCTGCCTCGTCGCCAGCACCGGCGGCGGGCTGTGCCAGCTGTCGAACGGCCTGTACGAGGCGGCGCTGGCCGCCGGCTTCGAGATCGTCGAGCGCCACGCCCACAGCCGGCGGGTGCCGGGATCGCGCGCCGCCGTCGGGCGCGATGCCACCGTGTTCTGGAACTATGTCGATCTGCGCTTCCGCAGCCCGGCGAGCTTCCGCATCGAGGCGCGGCTGACGGCGTCGGAGCTGGAGATTCGCTTCCGCAGCGCCGCCGCCCCGGCCGCCGGCGTCGTGGTGCCCTTCCCAGCCCCGCGGGAGGCGGCGCATGACTGCGTCGGCTGCGTCCGGGAGGGTTGCGTCCACCACCTGCCGAGGGGCGCGGCGGTCACGCGGCGGCCGACGGCCTGGCTGGTCGATGGCTGCTGGCCGGAATATGCGGCGCTGATACGCGCCCAGGCGGGGCCGAAGGACAGGCTGTTCCTGCCGATGCGCTGGCCGGCCCGGGCCCGCTACGCCTGGCCGGAGCTGCCCGGCGGCGAGAGCCGCGCCACGCTGGTCGCGCTGGCCCGCGCCCGGGCGCTGCGCCGCCTGCCGGCCACGGGCGGCGCCCTGCCGCGGGCGATGCTGGACCACGACCGGCGTCTGGCCGAGTCCTATGCAAGCCGCCTGTCCTACCGGCACACTCATCTGGTGGTCGGCCAGGGGCTGCTGCCGCATCTCTGGCGCCTCGGCTGCCTGCAGGGCCGCAGCTTCGACGTGCTGATGGAGCGCTGGCCGCTGGCGGCACTGCAGGCGCGGCTGGACCGCGCCCTGGCCCGCCACCCCGAGAGCCCGACCCTGGGCGACTTCCGGGCGCCGGAGGAGATCGTGGCGGCCGAGGCCGAGGCGCTGGCCGCCGCCTCCCGCCTCTACACTCCGCATGCCGGCATCGCCGCGCGTTTCCCGGACCGGGCGGTGCATCTCGACTGGGCGCTGCCGGATGTGGCTGCCGCACCGCGGCCGGCGATCGGCGGCCGCACCATCCTGTTCCCGGCCTCGGCCCTGGGCCGCAAGGGCGCCTATGCCCTGCGCGACGCGGTCGAGGGCATGGACATCGACCTCGTCGCCACCGGCCGGGCGCGCGAGCAGGACGGCCCGTTCTGGCGCAACGTCGCGGTGCGGACGCTGCCCGCCGGCCCCTGGCCCGACCCGATTGCGGCCGTGGTGCTCCCGGCCATCGTCGAGCACCAGCCGCGGGCGCTCCTGCGCGCCATGGCGCTCGGCATCCCGGTGATCGCCACCGCCGCCTGCGGCATCGATGCGGGTCTAGGCGTCACCCTGGTGCCGGAGGACGACGCCGCGGCCCTGCGCCAGGCGCTGCAGCAGGCGCTGGGCGACGCGCCGCGGCGGCGTCAGGCCTCTTCCAGGAACTCCGCATAGGTGCCGGCGATCGCCTCCACCGCGGCGTCGTAGAACTGCTTGCCATGCTCCGGCGTCGCCAGGCCGGGGTTGGAGCCGATGCGGCCGTCCGGAAAGCGGCGGCGGTAATCGGCGGCGTCGTAGAAGCGGCCGGAGGGCGCGATCGGCGGATCCAGCTCAGCTGTCTTGATGTGATCGGGGAACAGATACTGCGTCACCGCCACCTCGCTGGCGGTGGCGTGGCTGCCCTCGGCCACGCCGTACAGCTGCTTCGCCAGGCGCTGCACGCCGGGATTGTCCCACCAGTTGACCAGGCGGCAGCGCACCGATGGCCGGCCGAGCGCCCGCAGCTCGGAATAGGTCTCGTAGAAGGCGGCCTGGATGCTGGGAATGTTGCCGCCATGGCCGTTGACGAAGAGAAAGCGCTCGAAGCCGTGCTCGGCCAGCGCCATGACGTAGTCGCGGATCACCAGCACCAGGGTCGACGGCTTCAGCGTCATGCTGCCCGGGAAGGTCATGTGGTGATGCGCCATGCCGACGCCGATGGTCGGGCCGACCACCGCCCCGGTCCGATCGCCGACGCCGCGGGCGATGCCCTCGGCGCACAGCGCGTCGGTGCCGATCAGCCCGCTCGGGCCGTGCTGCTCGGTCGAGCCGATCGGCATGATCGCGCCGCGCGAGGTCTTCAGATAGGCCTCGATCTCCGGCCAGGAGCTGAGCTGAAGCTGCATGGGTCCTCCGGTTCTTCTCACGTATTCGGGCGATGGTGCTTAGAGAGCAACGGATGAACCGCCGTTCGTTCTCCGAAAATCGTCATGGCGAGGAGCGTAGCGACGTGGCCACCCCAGGGGCCGGTGCCGCTGGGATGGCCACGCCCCTGCGGGGCTCGCCATGACGGCTTTAGACTCGCATGGTCGTGATCAGATCCCCAACGCGCAGCCGTCCTTGCGGGGGTCGGAGCCGGCGATCAGCACGCCGCGGTCGTGGTCGATCAGGATCGCCTGGCCGCCACCCAGCGGCTCGTCGCGCCGTTCGACCGTGTGGCCGCGGCCGGCGAGATCCGCCGCCACCGCCTCGCCGATCCGCGGCTCGAGCTGCAGCACCCCGTCGAAGGCGAAGCTGCGTGGCAGGTCCAGCGCCGTCTGCGGGTCGAGGCCGCGGTCGATGACCGAGGAGACGAACTGCGCCTGGCCGGCCGCTTGGTAGTGCCCGCCCATCACCCCGAACACCCCGGCGGTGCGGCCGTCGCGGCGCAGCAGGCCGGGGATGATGGTGTGCATCGGCCGCTTGCCCGGCCCGATCGAATTCGGATGGCTCGGCTCGACCCGGAAGGACCGGCCGCGGCTGTGCAGCAGCACCCCGGTCCCGGAGTCGAGCAGACCGCTGCCGAAGCTGTCGAAGATCGAGTTGATGAAGGAGACGGCGTTGCCGTCGCGGTCGACGACGCAGAGATAGACCGTGTCGCGGTGCTCCGGCTCGGTCCACAGCGCCGGGCGGCCGGCGCGCTTCGGGTCGATCCGCCGGCGCAGCGTGGCCAGCACCTCCTCCGACAGCAGGGTCCGCGGGTCGTGCGGCAGGTGGTCGGGGTCGCAGATCAGCGCGTCGCGATGGTGATAGGCGATCTTGGTCGCCTCGGCGTGCAGATGGATGCGGTCGGCCTCCGGCATCTCCACCGCCAGGTCGTGGCCGGAGAGCAGGCCGAGGATCATCAGCGCCGCCAGGCCCTGGCCGTTCGGCGGGCATTCGACCACCTCGGTGCCGTGATAGTCGAGCCGGATCGGGTCGACCCAATTGGCGACCTCGCGGCCGGCGGCGAAGTCGTCGAGCGTGTGCAGCCCGCCCTGGGCCTTGAGGAAGCGGACCAGCGACTCCGCCACCGCGCCCTCGTAGAAGGCGGCGGCGCCGCGGGCGGCGATGTCGCGCAACCGGGCGCCGAGCAGCGGCTGGGCGTGCCGGTCGCCGACCGCCGGGATCCGGCCGCCGGGCAGGAACACGGCGCGGCAGCCGGGGTCGCCGGCCAGGAAGCCGGCATCCTCCGCCCAGTCCCAGGCGACGCGCGGCGCCACCGGATAGCCCTGCTCGGCATAGAGGATGGCGCGGGCGAACAGGCGATCGAGCGGCAGGGAACCATGCTCGGCATGCAGCCGGCACCAGGCCGAGACCGCGCCCGGCACCGTCACCGCATGCGGGCTGCGCTGCGGGATCGCCGCGAGGCCCTGGGCCGCCAGCGCCTCAGCCGAGGCCGCCCGCGGGGCGCGGCCGCTGCCGTTCAGGGCCAGGGCATCCTTTCCAGCCGGGGCATACAGCACGAAGCAGTCGCCGCCGACGCCGGTCATATGCGCTTCGACCACGCATTGCACCGCGACGGCAGCCAAGGCGGCGTCGACCGCATTGCCGCCGTCCATCAGCACCTCGAGCCCGGCAGCCGAGGCCAGCGGATGCGAGGTAGCGATCGCCGCCTCTCCCGTGATCAGCGCCGAGCGCCCCGGCTGGCCGAAATCCCGCTGCATGAGCCCTGTCCTTTCCCACTTCGACCCGTCGTTGATATCGGCCGCCAAGGCCGCTGGCAACCGGGGCACGGCATCCTGCGTCGCCGCAAGCCGGAACGGGGCTGGCCAAAGTACCGGCGCCACGTCGTGACAATTCTATGAAATTTGCGCACACACGAATTTTTGCCGCGGCGGATGATTGATTTGGATCAGTCCGCCTCGTATAAGCCCGCCGCCACAGAAAAAGGCCGCGATTCCACTTGGGGGGAAGCGCGCCTGACACGTGAGGGGAAGTAAAATGCGGAAGTTTTTGTTGCTCGGGGTGTGCCTTGCGGCCGCCGCGGGAGGGACGAGTATTGCCCAGGCGGCGGACGCGAACGTCACCTCGGGCCTGTCGCTGAAGATCAACGGCTGGATCGGCTTCATGGCCGGCCTGTCGCTCAGCAACACCGCCGACGACACCTTCGACCGCGACTACGACTTCATTTCCAACGCGCGGCTGCAGTTCGACGTCAAGAACGTCACCGATTCCGGCCTGGAATACGGCGCCCGCATCCGCATGAACAACGTCGACCGCCGCAACAACGTCACCATCGACCGCACCTATCTCTATGTGAAGGGCGGCTTCGGCACGGTGACCTTCGGCGACGCGCCCTATGCCATCGCCGATTTCGGCTACGTCTATGCCCATGACACGCTGAACGGCAAGCTCGGCCTCGGCGCCGGCTGGGGCGACGGCCTGGACGGCAAGTTCAACCTGTTCGGCGGCTCCGATACCTTCTACGCCATCGACCCGAGCTACGGCATCGGCGGGCTGAACGGCAAGGACACCAAGATCAAGTACACCTCGCCGAGCTTCTCCGGCTTCTCCTTCGGCGTCGACTTCACGCCGGTCGCGGGCGGCAATCGCCATGCCGGCAACGGCGGCCGCAACGACCTGACCAACGACAGCAGCACCCGCTACGAGAACATCGTCACTGCCGGCGTCCAGTACACCAACACCTTCGACGGCAGCACGGTGACGCTGCGGGGTTCGGCCGGCAACGGCAACGGCGTCGTCGGCAATCACGACTACGAGGCCTACAGCCTCGGCGGCCAGCTGATCCACGCCAGCGGCTTCGCCGCCAGCGTCAACTGGGTGCACTTCTCCAGCACCTTCCGTGCCGACAAGGCGATCGACTCGATCACCGGCGACCTGTCCTACTATGGCGGTCCCTACGTCATCTCGGTCGGCTACGCCTACACCACGGCGGAGAAGGGCAACGAACTCGAGTCGTCCTTCACCGACGGCGAGGACTTGAAGGCCAACCATAGCGTCATCGGCTCGTTCCTCTACAACCTGGCGCCGGGCCTCAACAGCTTCACCGAACTGGCCTATGAGCGGAACGAGTTCCGTTTCGGCAAGGACTACGAGGCGACCGCGCTGACCACGGGCATCGCCCTCGCCTTCTGATCAGAGACTGACCCCTACCTACCTAGCGAACTCGAGGGCGGCGCCAGGGGCCGCCCTCCTTGTTTTCGGCGATCCGCGGCACTCGACCGGTCTCGTTGATGTTCTCCCGACTGGAGGACCGCGATGGGCAAGGCCGGACAGGTGCGGATCGGAATCTCGGGCTGGACCTACCCGCCCTGGCGCGGCGTGTTCTACCCCAAGGGCCTGCCGCAGAAGCGCGAGCTGGCCTTCGCCGCCCAGACCTTCCCAACCGTCGAGATCAACGGCACCTTCTACGGCAGCCAGCGGCCGGAGAGCTTCGCCCGCTGGGCCGAGGAGACGCCGGCGGATTTCGTCTTCGCAGTCAAGGCGTCGCGCTACATCACCCACACCAAGCGGCTGCGCGAGGTGGAGACGCCGCTGGCCAACTTCCTCTGCTCCGGCCTGCTGCGCCTCGGTCCGAAGCTGGGGCCGATCCTGTGGCAGTTCCCGCCGAACTTCCGCTTCGACCCGGAGCGGATCGAGCCCTTCTTCGCCCTGCTGCCGCACGATACCGAAGCGGCGGCCCGGATGGCCCGCCGCCACGATAAGCGCTTCGCCGGGCGGGCCTGGACGAAGACCGACCGGAAGCGGCCGCTGCGGCACGCCATGGAAATCCGCCACGACAGCTTCGTCGACCCCGCCTTCATCCGGCTGCTGCGGCGCTACGGCGTCGCCCTGGTCTGCGCCGACACGGTCGACTGGCCGCGGAAGATGGATCTGACCGCCGACTTCGTCTATTGCCGCCTGCACGGGTCGGAGGTGCTGTATGTCAGCGGCTATGACGACGCGGCGCTGGACAGCTGGGCCGACCGCGTCGCCGCCTGGGCCACCGGCGGCGAGCCCGAGGACGCCGAACGGGTGATCGACCAGCCCGGGCCGAAGCGGGCCAGCCGCGACGTCTTCGTCTATTTCGACAACGACGCCAAGGTGCGCGCCCCCGTCGACGCCCAGGGACTGATTCGCCGGGTCGTGGACCGGCTCGGCCGTCACGCCCAGGACACCCCTGCATTGTCCCGCCGGGTTGCCGGATAGTCGCCCGATCGTGATAGACCATGCCCGGCCCCGCCGCCCCCCGGACGGCGGGGCCGAGGTGTGCGGAGGGGTGATGACGGTCCAAATCGACATCGGAACGCTGTCCGACGGGACATCGGCCATGATCGATCTCGAGGAACTGCTGGCGACGCGGCTGCTGGTGCAGGGCAATTCCGGCTCCGGCAAGTCGCATCTGCTGCGCCGCCTCTTGGAGCAGAGCTCCGCCTGGGTGCAGCAGGTGGTGGTCGACCCCGAGGGCGACTTCGTCAGCCTGGCCGACCGCTTCGGCCATATCGTGGTCGACGGCGATCGTTCCGACGACGACCTGTACCGCATCGCCGGCCGGGTGCGGCAGCACCGCACCTCCGCCGTGCTGAACCTGGAGCGCTGCGACATCGATTCCCAGATGCGCGCCGCCGCCGCCTTCCTGAACGGGCTGTTCGATGCCGAGCGCGACCTCTGGTACCCGGTGCTGGTGGTGGTGGACGAGGCCCAGCTCTTCGCCCCCGCCGCGGCCGGCGACGTGTCGGAGGAGGCGCGCAAGGCGACGCTGGGCGCCATGGCCAATCTGATGAGCCGCGGCCGCAAGCGCGGCCTGGCCGGGGTGATCGCCACCCAGCGGCTGGCCAAGCTGGCCAAGAACGTGGCGGCCGAGGCCTCGAACTTCCTGATGGGGCGCACCTTCCTCGACATCGACATGGCCCGCGCCGCCGACCTCCTGGGGCTGGAGCGGCGCCAGGCCGAGATGTTCCGCGACCTCGGCCGCGGCCGCTTCGTGGCCCTCGGTCCCGCCCTGTCGCGCCGGCCGATCGAGATCCGCATCGGCTCGGTCGAAACCGGCGCGCGCTCGACCAGCCCGAAGCTGCTGCCGATGCCCGAGGCGCCGCCAGAGGACCTGCACGAGCTGATCTTCAAGCCGGCCGCGGCCGAGCCGCCGATGCCCCGCCCGACGCGCCCGCCGCCGCAGCAGCCGCAATCGACGGCGGAGCTGCTGGCCCAGCTGATCCGCAGCCGCCCCGACCCGGCCCCGGCGCCGGAGGAGGAGCCGGACCCGATGACCCAGGCCGAGCGCGACGCCGCGATCGACGCGGTGCTGCGCGACCTGGTGGCGGAGGAGGACTCGGCCTTCCGCCCGATCTCGGTGCTGTACCAGGACTTCCTGGTGCGCTGCCGGATCCAGCGGATCGGCAGCCGCAGCGCCCCGGCGCTCGACCTCGCGGGCTTCCGCTCCCGGCTGGCCGTGGCCCGCGCCGGGGTCGACACCGACACGGCGGAGAGCCCGGCCTGGCAGCATGCGACCGCGCTGGCGCGGGAGCTGCCGGAGGACATGCAGGGCATCTTCCTGCTGCTAGTGAAGGCGGCGCTGGCCGGCGCCCCCTGCCCGTCCGACGCCACCATCGCCCGCGCCTACGGCACCCAGTCGGTCGGCCGCACCCGGCGCCTCTTGTCCTATATGGAGCAGCGCGGCTTCATCGTCTGCCGTGCCGCCGGCCGCGGCGGCCACCGCATCGTGGCCCTGCCGGAGCTGGGCTGCGAGACCGCTCCCGGCGACCCGAACGCGCCGGAGGAGAGTCCGGCAAGGGCCGTCGCCGATCCCGACCCTGCACCCGACGGGGAGCCGGAGATCGCCGAGAGCGACGAGGCGGCCGACCCCAGCCCTGTCGAGTGAACCCTAGTTCTCCGCCGCGCAGGGTAGCTCGTCCGTGACGGATCCCTCCCCGTCGAACTCGGCGTAGATCCTGCCGAGGGCGGTCAGCCCGCCGGTGCCGTCCACCAGCCGCGACGTGGCGGTCGTCTCCTGGTCACCGCCGGCGCCCAGCCAGGCATAGCGCTCGACATAGGGACGGCGCTCGAGCTCCGGCAGGACCGTCCGCATGAAGCGTTCCGTCGCGTCGGCGGTGTATCGGTTCTTCCGTCCGTCCCGGGCGGCCCAGTCGGAGACCGCGAATTCGGTGATCCAGATCGGCTTCCTGTAGGTTTCGTAGATGTCGTCGATCTTCCGCAGGAAGCTCTTCGCCGACGGCGCCCCGTACCAGTGGACGGCGACGAAATCATAGGCCTTGTCCTGCTCGGCCATCCGCGCGGAGAAGCCCTCGAACCAGGGCCCGAGGGCGTTGACGGCCGCCGGGCTGCCGATGCGGCGGGCGAGCGGCCGGATCCTGTCCCAGGCATCGATCGCCGCGTCGACCGACATGTTCGCCTGCCGCCGCCCATCCGGCTCATTGAAGGCCAGCAGCGCACAAGGCATCGGTCCCTTTTCGATCTGGGCGATCTGCTGCTCCATCTTCGGGCCGGCGGACCAGATCATCGGCACGAACTGCGCCGGCCCGGCTTCCTCGACCGCCGTCGTGTTCCAGGTGTAGTACCAGCCGACATCGAGCGCCTTGATCGTATCGGCCGCATGCGGGTCCTTGGGACCGATCGCTATTCCTTTCTTCTCGCCGGCGGCCGACGGCGCGGAGACCCCGATCGCGACGGCGCAGACGACGGCGGAAGCAAGGGCGGCCAGCCTCATATCGACCTCGATCGATGCGATTCCGGAGATAGGCGAGGCAGAGGTAGCATCTCCATCCCGCCGCAGG
Organism: Inquilinus limosus; assembly: GCF_051487185.1. Classification (GTDB taxonomy): domain Bacteria; phylum Pseudomonadota; class Alphaproteobacteria; order DSM-16000; family Inquilinaceae; genus Inquilinus; species Inquilinus limosus_F. The sequence goes on along the minus strand of NZ_JAHVDK010000020.1, from coordinate 51,613 downwards.
AACCCGCACAGCAGGAAGATGCGCCCAATCAGTGGCGACGTTGCCTATCAGAGGCTCGGCCTCACGCCAGGAAATGGCAGTGCCGCTCGATGTGGTCGGCCAGGCCCAGCGTGTGGTCGCGGTCGAGCCGGGCAGCCAGGTCGGCGTCCCGCCGCTCCAGCGCCTCGATGATCCGCAGATGATCCTGGATCGACCGGTCCGCCCGGCCGTCCTCGCGGATGGTGCGGCGGCGGATGGCGTCGATCTGCAGCAGCAGATCGGTCGTCCGGGCGATGATCAGCCGGTTGCCGCCCAGCCGGACGATCGCCCGGTGGAAGGCGATATTGACGTCGGAATAGTCGTCGATCTCCGCCGCCGGCCGACGCTCCTCGAAATCCGCGAACATGCTGCGCAGCGCCGCGATCTCCGCATCCGTCGCATGGGTCGCCGCCAGCCGGGCCGCCATGCTCTCCAGCGCCGCCCAGACCTGCACCATCTCGACGATCTGGCGCTTGGTCCGGCGCCTGACGAAGATGCCGCGACGCGGCAGGGTCAGCACGAAGCCTTCCTGCTCCAGCACCGTCAGCGCCTCGCGGATCGGCGTGCGGCTGACGCCGAGATCCCGGCACAGCTGCCGCTCGTCCAGCCGGATCTCGCCGGGATGGTCGTAGAGATCCATCGCCGCGATCGCGCGCTTCAGCGCCAGATAGGCCTGGGTGCGGAAGCTCTCGCTCGAATCCAGGCGCGGCAGCGACAGCCGGGTGCTGATCCGCGCCTCGAACACCGCCGCCTCCCCGCCGCCCCGTGCCGCCGCCTCAATCCGCGGCGACGATGTCGCCCGGCTTGGCGCCGCCGCGGAGGCGCGCGATCACGAGCGAGATCAGCGGCCAGCACAGCATCACCAGGGCCAGGGCGACGATGCTGCCGACCAGGCCGTTCGACCAGAAGATCGAGAGGCTGCCCTGGGACAGCAGCATCGCCTGCCGGAACGAGCCCTCCGCCATGTCGCCCAGCACCAGGGCCAGGACCAGCGGCGCCAGCGGATAGGACAGCTTCTTGAACAGATAGCCGACGACGCCGAAGACCAGCATGATGCTGATGTCGGCCAGGGCGTTGCTGACCGTGTAGGCGCCGACGGCGCAGATGGTGATGATCACCGGCGCGATGATGCTGAACGGGATTCGCAGGATCGAGGCGAAGAGCGGCACCGTCGTCAGCACCACGATCAGCCCGGCGATATTGCCGAGATACATGCTGGCGATCAGACCCCAGACGAAATCGCGCTGCTCCACGAACAGCAGCGGCCCGGGCTGCAGGCCCCAGATCAAGAGGCCGCCCAGCAGCACCGCCGCGGTCGGCGACCCGGGGATGCCGAGGGTCAGCATCGGCAAGAGGGCGCTGGTGCCGGCGGCATGCGCCGCCGTCTCCGGCGCCACCACGCCCTCCATCTCGCCGCGGCCGAAGCGTTTGCCGTTGCGCGAGAACCGCTTGGCCAGGCCGTAGCTCATGAAGGAAGCCGGGGTGGCGCCGCCCGGGGTGATGCCCATCCAGCAGCCGACGATCGCGCCGCGCAGCGCCGTGATCCAGTATTTCGGCAGCTGGGCCCAGGCCTGCAGCACCACCTTCGCGTTGATCTTCGCGTTCTTGCCCTTGAAGGCCAGGCCTTCCTCCATGGTCAGCAGGATCTCGCCGATGCCGAACAGGCCGATCACCGCGATCAGGAAGTCGAAGCCGCGCAGCAGCTCGGTGGAGCCGAAGGTCATGCGCAGCTGGCCGGTGACCGTGTCGAGGCCGACCGCCGCCAGGGCGAAGCCCAGCATCATTGAGGCGATGACCTTGAGCGGCGCCTCGCGGCCCATGCCGATGAAGCTGCAGAAGGTGAGAAGCTGGACCGCGAAGAACTCCGCCGGCCCGAAGCGCAGGGCGAAGCCGGCGATCAGCGGCGCCAGGAAGGTCAGGATCACGACGGCGACGAAGGCGCCGAAGAAGGAGGAGGTGAAGGCCGCCGTCAGCGCTTCCCCCGCCCGGCCCTGCTGGGCCATGGGATAGCCGTCGAAGGTGGTCGCGACCGACCATGGCTCGCCGGGGATGTTGAACAGCACCGAGGTGATGGCGCCGCCGAACAGGGCGCCCCAATAGATGCAGGACAGCATGATGATCGCCGAGGTCGGCGACATCGCGAAGGTCAGCGGCAGGAGGATGGCCACGCCGTTGGCGCCGCCCAGCCCGGGCAGGACCCCGATCAGCACGCCGAGCGTGATGCCGACGAACATGTAGACGATGTTCATCGGGTCGGCGAGCACGCCGAAGCCGTGAATGAGAGAATAGAGAGCGTCCAACGGTCCCTCCCAGCGTTCGCGTCGCCCGCTGGCCGCGGGTCTTGAGATGTCTTCGCGTGGGGCTAGTAGCCCAGCATCGCCTCCAGCGGCCCCTTGGGCAGCGGCACCAGGAACCAGAGCTCGAACATCAGGAACAGCACGGCCGGCACCAGGATCGCGACCGGCACGATCTTCACCACCGGGTACTTGCCGAGCCAATACATGAAGAAGGCGATGAACAGCGCGGCTGCGACGTAGAGGCCGAGGACCCCGATCAGCGCCACGAAGATGATGGTCGGCACCAGCACCTTCAGCACGAGCCCGAGCTGCGAGCGGCCGACGAAGCTGCCGAGATCGGGCGATCGGCCGAACAGGTTGATCAGGAGGGTGCCGGTGCTGGCCAGGAACAGCACGAGGCCGACATAGAAGGGGAAATAGCCGGCCTCTGGCCCGTCATAGGCCCAGCCGATGCCGATCCGCAGGTTGTCGACCATCACCACCACGGCGATGATCATCAGGACGGCCGCGACGACGATCTCCACCGCCCGTACGCTGACCGTGCCGTCGTCCTGCCGGTCGTGGTCCGCCATGGCTGGATCCTCCTGGAAGATTGGGCGGCAGCCCCAAATGGGCCGCCGAAAGCGGGCCCCCGGCATGTTCCGGGGGCGCCGGTCCTACTTCGCCCAGTCCTACTTCGCGATAAAGCCGGCCACTTCCATCAAGTTCTGGTGGGCCTGCTCGGCCTCACCGAGCCAGGCCTTGAACGCGTCGCCCGTCATGCTGGTGGTGTTGAACGCGCCAGCAGCCATGAACTCCTTCCACTCGGGCGTCTCGCGCACCTTGTCGAACAGCCCGACATAATAGGCCACCTGCTCCGGCGACGCTTCGGGCGGCATGAAGATGCCGCGCAGCATCAGGTATTTCATGTCCAGGCCGGCTTCCTTGCAGGTCGGCACGTCGCTCCAAGCCTTGCCCTCCGCCTGCGGCGTCGTCACCGCGATGCGATGGTCGTCGAAGACGCAGAGCGGGCGCAGCGCACCGGCGCGCCACTGCGCCACCGCCTCGATCGGGTTGTTGACGCTGGAGTTGATGTGGTTGCCGACCAGCTGGGCCGCGACGTCGCCGCCGCCCTTGTAAGGTACGTAGGTCAGCCGCTTGCCGATGATCTGCTCGAGCCCAGCGGTGATGATCTGATCTTCCTGCTTCGAGCCGGTGCCGCCCATCTTGAAGCTGTTGTCGCCCGCCGCCTTAATCGCGGCGACGTAGTCCTGCGCGGTCTGATACGGCTCGGAGGCGTTCACCCACAGGATGAACTCGTCGAGTGCCAGCATGGTCACCGGCGTCAGGTCCTTCCAACTGAACGGGACCCCGGTCGCCAGCGGGGTGGTGAACAGGTTCGACAGGGTGATGATGATCTTGTGCGGGTCGCCCGCCGATCCCTTGACGTCGAGGAACCCCTCCGCCCCCGCGCCGCCGGCGCGGTTGATCACAACGATCGACTGCTCCATCAGCCCGTGCTTCTGGATGATGCCCTGGATCATGCGGGCCATCTGGTCGGCGCCGCCGCCGGTGCCCGCGGGCACGACGAATTCGACGTTCCGGGTGGGCTTCCAATCCGCCTGGGCAATGCCGGCCCCCAGCAGGGTCACTGCAGCCGCGGCACAGGCGAATCCATGCAAAAGCGCGTTGCGCAACTTCCCGGTCATTCGTGCCTCCCCAGCGCCGCGGCTTCGCGCGAAGCGCGGCCCGACTGTCTTGTTGGTGGATGGCCAGGTCGGTGACCGAGACTGGCTGGTATCCAATATATTGTATCTGGAATGTAACGCAATGTATCTTTTGAAGGCCAGGGCGATTCATTTCGATCGTCATGCTGCGGTGCGGCAGAATGAAATTACCGACAATGCAGAATCGGCCTATTCCGGGCGGTTCAGGCTAGCGACTCCTTTTCGCCTCTGCACAAGGATGAGCCGGGCCGGAAACGGCGACGGGCGGCCCAGGAGGGCCGCCCGTCCGGAAGACGTAGGGAAACGGGGAGAGAGAGTCGGTCAGGCCGCCTTGCGCCAGACATTGCTGTTCGCGGGCGCCTGGGATCCGACCGCGCGGTCGCGATCCGGCATCGCCATCCGGCGGACGTCGGTCGCGATCGCGCCGAACAGATCCGGAGCCTTCACGGCGATCTCGGAGATCACGGCCGCCAGGCCGGCACCGGCGATGATGAGGGCGAGCAGCCCGGGCAGGAGGTCAAGCGTCATGGCAGGGTCCTGGGCGTGTCTGTTGCGCCGCAACATATGGCAGGCCTGCTGTCTTTCATCAAGCTGCGCATTATGGATTCTGTATGCCAGAAGACCATATCTGATCTGCGTCATCGGCACCTCCCGCCTGTCCCGGCACCCAGCGTCTCTTCCTCGGCGCGCCCGGGCGGGGCCGGTCGAACAGGCCCCAGACCCCCTCCCGGGCGAAGCGCCGGCGCCAGCGGCCGACGCAATGCTCCTCGAGCCGCAGCCGGCCGGAGATCGCACGGTTGCTCAGCCCCTTCGCCGCCAGCAGGACGATGCCGGCGCGCAGCGCCATCGCCTGCCGCCCGAGGCTGCAGGCGGCGATCCGCTCGAGCGCGGCCCGCTCGGCCTCGGACAGGTTGATCGGCTCGGCCCTTCCCCGCGCCATGATCCCTCCTATCCCTCGGCGGTCTCGGCCCAGAGGGTTCGCGCCAGATCTCTCAGGGTCAGGGACTCGGCCCAACGGTCCGTGGTGTCGTTGCCGTCCCGCCCGGTGATCGCATAGGGCTTCGGCCCCAGCTCGCAGGTAAAGGACAGCGTCGCATCGGCGGCGGCGCGCCGGCGCCAGCTGCGGAAGCCATAGCCCCACCAGTCGCGGAACAGGTCGACCCAGGGCTTGTGGTGCGGGAAAGAGATCTCGATCTGCACCTGCTCGCGCGAGGCGACGCGCCCATGGAAGGCCCAGGCATTGTCGAGGATGCGGTGGATCAGGGCATGATTCTCGTCCGACACCGGATAGGGGAATTCCCGCCCGACCAGGAAGTGCGACAGGTCGGCCAGCAGCGGTAGATCCGGGAACCGGTCGAGCAGGTCGAGGGTGAAGTACAGATCCGTCGTCATCCGGTCGCGATGGGTCTCGATCAGGACCGGGATGCCGGCCTCCTCGGCCAAGCGCCGCCAGCCTTCGATCAGCGGCGCGCACTCCTCCAGCCGCCGCGGCCGCACATCCGACTGCAGGGTGATGTGATGCACCGGGAACTCGGCCGCGATCTCCAGCACCGGCTTCAGATCGTCGACGCTCGTGGGGAAGCACATGCCCTCCGCGACCATGCCAGTGCCGCTGAGACACTCCGCCGTGCGGCGCACCGCGTCCCGGTCGGTCCAATGCGCGCTGATGCCGTCGAAGCCGGCCCCGGCGATCATCTCGACATTCGCTTCGAGCGTGCGCTCGAACCCGTCGGTGTGGCGCCGCTCCATCGCCCAGAGCGACTGGAGCACCAGAAGCCCCCGCATTCCCTGCCCTCCCCTTGCATTTAAGCTTTGCGCCGGCGGCGCTGGCGATACTGGTCGGCGGCCACGGCGGCGACGATGATCCCGCCCTTCACGATGTCCTGGTAATAGGCGTCGATGCCGAGAAAGGTGAAGCCGCTGGTCATCACGCCCAGGATCACCGTGCCGATCACGGTGCCGGTGATGCGGCCGACGCCGCCGGCCAGGCTGGTGCCGCCGATCACCGCCGCGGCGATGGCGTCGAGCTCGTAGCCCGTGCCCATATTGGCTTGGCCGCTGCCGTTGCGCGCCGCCATGACGATGCCGCCGAGCCCGGCCAAGAGGCCGGCGATGGTGTAGACCAGGATCAGGTGCCGGCCGACATCGATGCCGGAGACGCGCGCCGCCTGCGGGTTGGCGCCGATGGCGTAGGTGAACTTGCCGTAGCGGGTGTAGCGCAGCGCCACATGGAAGATCAGCGCCACGACCAGGAACAGGATCACCGGCCGGCTGCCCTGGCCGATCCAGGTGAAGTCAGGCTGCAGGCCGGAGACTGGGGCGCCGTCGGTATAGGCGCGGGCGGCGCCGCGGGCCGCGACCATCATGCCGAGCGTCGCTATGAAGGGCGGGATCCCGGTCCGGGCGATCAGCGTGCCGTTGATCAGCCCGGCCGCCGCCCCGACCAGCAGGCCCATCGCCACCGGCACCAGCACCGGCATGTCGGTCAGGGCCGGGAAGATGACGCGGCTGAAGCTCGAGCTCTGGGCGAAGGTCGCAGAGACCATGGCGGCGAGGGCCAGCACCGAGCCCGGCGACAGGTCGACGCCGGAGGTGATGACCACCTGGGTGGCGCCGACCGCGAGCAGCCCGACGATCGACACCTGCAGCACGATGATCAAGAGGCGCTGCGGATTGACCAGGAAGGACTGGCCGCGGGCGTACCAGCCGAGCGCCTCGAACAGCACGCAGATGCCGATCAGGACGAGGAAGATGCTGGCCTCCACCGGCATGCGGAACCGGCGGCGGCTGGGTTCGATCTGGGGTGCGGAGACCTGGGTCGCGCTCATCTGTCCTCCCCGGCCGGCGCTCGGGCCGGCTCTCGTTTCCTCCACGGGCGGCGGCCTCAGCGCGAGGCCAGCCGCATGATGCTCACCTGGTCGGCCTCTTTGCGGTCGAGGATGCCGGTCACTCGGCCCTGATGCATGACCATGATCCGGTCGCTCATGCCGAGGATCTCCGGCAGCTCTGAGGAGATCATCAGCACCGCCACGCCCTCCTGCGCCAGGGCCGAGATCAGCCGGTAGATCTCCGCCTTCGCGCCGACATCGATGCCGCGCGTCGGCTCGTCCAGGATCAGGATGCGCGGCTTGGTCAGCAACCAGCGGGCGATCAGCACCTTCTGCTGGTTGCCGCCGGACAGGTTCAGCGCCGGCTCCTGCAGGTCCGGCGTCTTGATCCTGAGCGTGGTGCGCCAGGCCTGGCAGGCCTGGGCGATCGCCCCCTGGGCGACGAAGCCGGCCTTGACGTAGCGGTCGCGCAGCACCGCCATCTGCATGTTCTCGAGCACCGGCAGGGTCAGGAACAGCCCGGTCTCCTTGCGGTCCTCGGTCAGGAAAGCCATGCCCGCCGCCATCGCCCGGGCCGGCGAGTCGATCCGCACCGCCTCGCCCTTGATCCGGATGGTGCCGGCGGTGGCCGGGGTGACGCCGAACAGCGCCTCCGCTACATTGGTGCGGCCGGAGCCGACGAGGCCGGCGACGCCGAGGATCTCGCCCGACCGCAGCTCGAAGCCGACATCGGCGAAGACGCCTTCGAGGCCGAGCCCCTCGACCGCGAGCACGGGGGCGCCGATCTCGGCTGGCAGCTTCGGGTACATCTGCCCGAGCTCGCGCCCCACCATCATCCGGATGATGGCCTCGCGGTCGAGCTCGGCGGCGGGGCCGGAGCCGATGAAGCGGCCGTCGCGGAACACCGAGACCTCGTCCGCCACCGCCGCCAGCTCGCTCATCTTGTGGGTGATGTAGACGATGCCTTTGCCGGCCGCCTTCAGCGTGCGGATAATGGCGAAGAGGTGGTCGACCTCGCGCTCGGTCAGGGCCGAGGTCGGCTCGTCCATGATCAGGACGTCGGAGTTGTAGGAGACCGCCTTGGCGATCTCGACCATCTGCCGGTTGGCGATGGTCAGGCTGCGCACCTCCGCCTCCGGATCGATGTCGATGGCGAGCTGGGCGAACAGCTCCTTCGTAAGCCGCCGCATCGCGCCGTGGTCGATCAGGCCGAGGCGGTTGCGCGGCTCACGCCGGATCCAGATGTTCTCCGCCACCGTCATGAAGGACATCAGGTTCAGCTCCTGATGGATCATGGCGATGCCGGCCTCCAGCGCGGCGAGCGGCGTCGGCAGCGCGATCGGCCGGCCCTTGAGCCGGATCTCGCCTGCATCCGGCGTGTAGATGCCGGCGATGATCTTCATCAGAGTCGACTTGCCGGCGCCGTTCTCGCCCATCAGCGCGTGCACGGTGCCGGGGCGCAGCCGGAACGATACGTCGTCGAGGGCGACGACGCCGGGGAAGGCCTTGCGGACATTCGCCACCTCCAAGAGGCAGTCGGACGGCGAAGGGCCGGGCTCGGGCCGGCGCAAGGTGGCGACGGAGGCGGTCATGGCGGCGCCTTTCCGCCCGGGGGCACGGGCGCCCCCGGACCTTGGTCGATGATCGCGGATTACTGCGAGAACTTCTTCATGTTCTCCGGCGTCACCAGCTCGAACGGGATCCACTGCCAGCTCTCGAGCTTCTCGCCGGCGGCCAGCTTCAGCGCCGCCTCGACCGCGCCCTTGCCTTGGCCGCGGGCGTTCTGGAACACGGTGACGTCGAGATTGCCGTTCTCCATCTCGGCCAGCGCGTCCGGCGTCGCGTCGACGCCGCCGATCAGATAGGGCTTCGGGTCCTTGCCGGCCTGCTGCAGCGCGAGGATGGCGCCGACCGCCATCTCGTCGTTGTTGGCCGCGATGATGGTGAAGTCGAGGCCCGCGGTCAGCCAGTTGGTCATCAGGTCGATGGCCTCGTTGCGCTGGAAGTTTGCGGTCTGCTTCTCGACGATCTTCATATCGGGGTATTTGGCGACGACGTCCTCGACATCCTTGGTGCGCAGCTGCGCCGCGTTGGTCGCCAGCTCGCCCACCATGACCACGACATTGCCCTTGTAGCCGGCCAGCCGCGCCAGCTCCTCCATCTCCAGCGTGCCGGACTGGCGCTCGTCGGAGCCGACGAAGACGACGCCGTCGGGCAGGGTGTCGCCATCCGGCTTACGGTTGACGAAGACCAGCGGGATCTTGGCGTCGACCGTCAGCTGCTGCATCTGCGGCGTGGCCGAGGTGTCGACCGGGTTGACGATGATGGCGTCGACGCCGGAGGCGATGAAGTTCTGGATCTGGCTGGTCTGGTTGCCGATGTCGCCCTTGGCGTCCTCGAACTGGATCTCGGCGCCCTTCGCCTTGGCCTCCTCGGTCATCGCGTTGCGCAGGATGGTCAGGAAGTTGTCGTCGAAATAGGCCATCGACACGCCGATCTTGGTCGCGGCCTCGGCGGGCAGCGACAGCAGCGCGGCGGCGGCGAAGGCGAGCAGGCTTCTCTTCATCTGGCGTCCTCCCATGTTCGGCCCCGGGGATGTCCGGGCCTCCGGTTCGTGCCGGTTCTGTGTCCGGCGACGGTAGACGGCACCGCCGGACGGCTCAATCAGCCCATGATGGAATCTCTCATATCCATTCAGGGGCCCGCGAATTTTCTTGATCGATTTTCATCATTCGGCCGCCATCCGGGCCAGCGCCGCGGACAGGTGATCGGCGCTGGCGCGCAGCGAACCGGCGATATCGGGATCGGCGTGGACGCTGGCGGCGAAGGGCTCGAAGGAGAAAGGCCCGCGATAGCCGCCGGCGCGCAGCGCCCGGATCTGGGCCGCGTTGCCGATCGTGTCGGCCGGGCCGACCAGCACCCGATGGGCGTCGCGCAGCCCGGCCAGCGGCACGGCGCGGTCCTCGACGCCGGAGATGTGGACCAGCCGGGTGCGCTCCGGGAACAGGTCCTCCTCCCCCGCCAGATGATGGTGGAAGGTGTCGTGCACCAGCTGGAAACGGCTGCCGAGGCCGAGCGCGTCGATCGCCGCCAGCACCTCGCGCTTGGAGCGCAGCGAGCAGATCTCGAAGCCCAGCGGCTCGACCAGGCCGAGGATGCCGCCCTCGGCCAGGATCGGGGCCAGGCCGGACAGCGCCCGGCGCAGCCCGGCGCGGCGTTCCTCCGACGGCGGCATCCAGCCGGCGTCGTTGACCGGCACCAGCACCAGCGCCCGGGCGCCGCAGCGCCGGGCATAATCCGCCAGCGTCCGGGCCTCTTCGGCCCGCGCCTCGGTCCAGTCGTTGAAGCGCTGCAGCGCGTTGATCGACAGGATGGCCAGGCCGCGCAGCACCGCCAGCCGCGCCACCTCCTCCGCCGCCAGGCCGCCGGCGACGGCATCGCCGCCGAGATCGTTGCGGATCTCGACGCCGCGGCAGCCCAGGCCTGCGGCGAGGTCGAAGAACCGCGGCACATCCAGGGCCGGCGCCGCCATATGGTTCAGCGCCAAGACGAAGTCGGTTTCCATCCCGTCACCGCTTGATTTGTTAACCATCATTCTTTCATCACTTAACGCCAAAAATGAGAGACACATGATTGGATAGTTGTCAACTGCGCTGATAGACATCATGGCGAAACGGCAGAATCCCAGCAACCAGATAGGGTTTGACCCCTTCCAAGCAAATCCGTATTGATTGATAAACCATCAACGGAGAGTCCCATGCGACGCGGAAGCTGGCAGGGCCCCACCATCGCCGAGATCGCAGCGGAGGCCGGCGTCTCGACCGCCACGGTCGACCGTGTGGTGAACGGGCGCGGCGGCGTGGCCGCGGAGAAGGCGCAGGCGGTGCTGGCGGCGCTGGAGCGGCGGCGTGGCATGGCGGCGCCGGACGCCGCGGCGCAACCGATCCGGCTGGGCTTCGCCTGCGATTCCGGCCGCACCTTCACCGCCACGCTGGTCCAGGCGCTGGAGCAGATCGCGGCGGCGGATCCGGGGCTGAGCCCGGAGATCTTCACCCGTCCGACGGTGGAGGTCGACCCGCCGGGCTTCGCCGAGCACGTCTCGGCGATGCTGTCGCGCTGCGACGGGCTGCTGCTGGTGGCGCGTGAGCATTTCGCCATCAACCGCGCGGTTCAGGCCGGCGTGGCGACGGGCAAGCCGGTGGTCTGCCTGACCACGGACCTGCCCGGCTCCGGCCGCACCGCCTATATCGGCATGGACCAGGAGCGGGCGGGGTCGACCGCCGCCTGGCTGATGGGCCGGCTGACCGGCGGGCGCCAGGGGCGGATCGTGCTGGTCGCCAGCGCGCCGTATCGCTGCCAGGAGGAGCGCGAGATCGGCTTCCGCCGCGTGCTGCGCACCGAGTTCCCGAATCTATCGGTCCAGGAAAGCATCAATTCGAGCGACGACCCAGACTTCGCCTATGCCAGCATGCGCGAGATCCTGGCCGCCGGGCCGGCGCCGCTCGGCGTCTACAACACCGCCGGCGGCAATGTCGGGATCGCCCGGGCCATCGCCGAGGCCGGACTGACCGGCGCCGTCGCCTTCATCGGCCACGAGCTGAACGAGAACTCCGCCCGGCTGCTGGAGGAGGGCGGCATGGATGCCGTGCTGAGCCACGACGTGGCGGCGGAGCTGCGGCAGGCGATCGCGATCATCCGCGGCCGGTTCACCGGCGAACCGGCGCAGGAGGAAGCGCCCGCTCGGCCGGTGATCGTGACCAAGTACAACCGATGAGACGCCTCGCGCCTACAGATTCTCCGACACATACAGCTCGAACGGCACCAGGATCTGGCCCGACGGCTCGGGGGCGGGGCTCTCGAGGGCGCGAACTATGGCCTCCACCGTGCGCGCGGCCATGAGCGCGGTCGGGGTCGAGATCACGGCGGTCAGGACGCCGTCGATCAGGGCGGCGCGGGCCTTGGGCGTGAGCTCGTTGCACACGATCGCGACCGGTGCGTGGCCCGCCTCCTCCCGCGCCGCATCGATCACCCCTTCCGTGCCGCCGCCGCAGATGTAGAGGCCGACCAGATCCGGGTTCCTCGCCATCAGGTCGTGCGTCGCCTCACGCGCGATCCGCGCATCCTCGAGATTGATCAGCGGCTCCAGCAGCCGGAAGCCCGGCGCATGCTCGCGGAAATAGGAGCGGAAGGAGATCTCCGCCGTCTCCTGGCACAGATAGCGGTGGCTGCCGACGATGATCCCGACCTTGCCCGGCGCCCGCGCCGTCCTGGCCACCATCCACGCCGCCGTCCGCCCCTCCTTCCGGTTGTCGCGGCCGATATAGCCGGCGCGGTCCTCGGCCATCAGGTCGGTCAGCAGGGCGAAGACCGGCACGCCCTGGCGCCGCAGCTCCGTGATCGCCTCCGACACATGCGGATGGTCGACCGAGACCACGGCCAGGGCGTCGACCCGGCTGCCGACCCGCCGCAGCGCCTCGACGATGGTGCCGGGCGACAGCTCCTCCATGAACTCGACCACGGCGCGGCCGCGCACCGCGGCGCAGGCGGCGGTCGCGGCCTGCAGATCGGCGGCGAGCTGCTGGTAGAAGGCGTCCGCCCGCTTCTGCAGCAGGAAGCCGAAGGTCCGGAGCGGCAGGTCCTCCCGCAGACGTTGCTTCAGCAGGGGCGTGGCGTGATAGCCGATCGCCTCGGCGGCGCGCAGCACCCGCTCGGCCGTGCCCTCACGCACCGGGTGGCGCTGGTTCAGCACGCGGTCGACGGTGGCGACGCTGACCCCCGCCGCCGCGGCGAGGTCGGCGATGGTCGGGCGCTTGCTCATCCTGTCCCCGATCGCAAATCCAATCACGGCATCCTGCCACGGCGTGATTGGAAATGATAGATTCTATCATCGGATGCATTGAGCAATGTAGCGTCCTGAATTACGCTTCCCTGCAAAACCGCGGATAAGCGGAAGCAGTGCAGGAGGATGCGATGCCCGGGGAGATCGGCCGGAGGGACTACAGTCTGGTCGGGGCGGAAGCGCGGCGCGCGGTCGAGACCGGGCTGGCCGGCGCCGCCTGGTACGCCTGCCCGATCCCGCGCAAGGAGCTGAAGGAGCTGATGCGCCGGTCGGACGGGCCGGCGATCCGCGACACGCTGATCTGGTTCGCCGCCCTCGCCGTCTCCGGCGGGCTCGGCGGCACCTTCTGGGGCAGCTGGTGGGCGGTGCCGTTCTTCCTGGTCTACGGCGTGCTCTACGGCTCGGCCTCGGACAGCCGCTGGCACGAATGCGGCCACGGCACCGCCTTCAAGACGCGGTGGATGAACGACGCCGTCTACCACATCGCCTGCTTCATGATCCTGCGCGAGCCGACGGTCTGGCGCTGGAGCCACACAAGGCACCACACCGACACCATCATCGTCGGCCGCGACCCCGAGATCGCCGCGCCGCGCCCGCCCAGCCTCCTGAAGATCGCCCTCAACATGTTCGCGCTGAAGAGCAGCGAGGTCGCGATCCGCAAGCTGTTCGTGCACGCAGCCGGCCGGCTGACCACCGAGGAGGAGACCTTCATCCCGGAGATGGAGCGCTGGAAGGTGTTCCTGGTCGCGCGGATCTACCTCGCCATCTTCGCCGCGGTGATCGCCGCCTGTCTGGCGCTGGGCAGCATCCTGCCCGCAATGTATGTCGGCCTGCCGACCCTCTACGGCGGCGGGATGGTCCAGTTCTTCGGCCTGACCCAGCATGCCGGCCTGGCCGAGGACGTGCTGGACCACCGGCTGAACAGCCGCACCGTCTACATGAACCCGGTGTTCCGATTCCTCTACTGGAACATGAACTACCATGTGGAGCACCACATGTTCCCCATGGTCCCCTACCACGCCCTGCCGAAGCTGCATGCGGCGATGAAGCACGACTGCCCGCCGCCCTATCCGAGCTGCTGGGCCGCCTATCGCGAGATCATCCCGACCCTGCTCCGGCAGTTGCGCGACCCGCGCCACCACGTCGTCCGGCGGCTGCCGGCCGGGGCCTCGCCGGGCCCCGACATCGGAACCGTCCAGGCCGCGCCGGCCGAGTGAAACGCATCGACAAGGGAGGAAGACCATGGCCGAAGACGGCTGGATCGCGGCCTGCGGCGCGGACGACATCGACGAGGAGGACGTGATCCGCTTCGACCATGGTGGCCGCAGCTTCGCCATCTACCGCACCGAGGAAGACCGCTACTACGCCACCGACGGGCTGTGCACGCATGAGCAAGTGCATCTCGCCGACGGGCTGGTGATGGGCACGATCATCGAATGCCCGAAGCACAACGGCCGCTTCGACTTCACCACCGGCGCCGCCAAAGGCGCCCCGGTCTGCGTCGCCCTCAGGACCTACCCGGTGAAGGTCGAGGACGGCCAAGTCTATCTCCGGCTCGGATCGTAGCGAATGGCCACAGCCGGCATGGTGATCATCGGCGCCGGCGAGGCCGGCGCCCGGGCGGCGACGGCGCTGCGCGAGGAGGGCTGGGACGGCCCGGTCACGCTGGTCGGCGCCGAGATCCACCCGCCCTATGAGCGCCCGCCCCTGTCCAAGGCGGCGCTGCTGGCGGCGGAGGAGCCGGCCGCGACCACGGTGCTGGACCGCGACCGCGCCGCCGCCCTGGGCATAGAGCTGATCCTGGGGGCCGAGGCCGTGGCGATCGATCGTCCGGCCCGCAGCGTGACCCGGGCCGACGGGCGCGCCCTGCCCTATCACCGCTTGCTGCTGGCGACCGGGGCACGACCGCGCCGGCTGACCCTTCCGGGGCATGAGCGGGCCCTGTATCTGCGTCGTTTCGACGATGCGCTGGCGCTGCGGCCGCTGCTGCGCCCCGGCGCGCGGCTGGCGATCATCGGCGGCGGCTTCATCGGGCTGGAGCTGGCCGCGGCCGCGGTCGCGCGCGGCTGCGCCGTGACCGTGATCGAGGCCCTGCCCCGCATCCTGATGCGCGGCGTCCCGACCGAGATCGCCGCCGTGATCGCGGACCGGCATCGCGCCGCCGGCGTCGACTTGCGCACCGGCATCGGCGTCGAGCGGATCGATCCGGACGGCGCTATCCTGCTGGCCGATGGCAGCCGGATCGCGGCCGACGCGGTGATCGCCGGCATCGGCGCGGTGCCGGAGACCGCGCTGGCGGAGGCCGCGGGTCTTTCCATCGACAACGGCGTCGCCGTCGACGCGACGCTGGCGACCGCCGACCCCGACATTTTCGCGGCGGGAGACTGCGCCGCCTGCGCCCACCCGCTCTATGCCGGTCGCCGCATCCGGCTGGAGGCCTGGCGCAACGCCCAGGACCAGGGATCCCTGGCGGCGCGCAACATGCTGGGCCGCGGCGAGGCGATCGGGGCGGTGCCGTGGTTCTGGTCGGACCAGTATGAGCTGACGCTGCAGATCGCCGGCCTGGCCGACGAAGGCCGGACCACGGTGGCCCGCGACCTCGGCGACGGCGCGATGCTGCTGTTCCATCTGGCCGCGGATGGCCGGCTGGTCGCGGCCAGCGGCATCGGCCCTCTGGGCAAGATCGCGCGGGACATCCGCCTGACCGAGATGCTGATCGCGCAACGCGCCGCCCCCGCCCCGGACGCGCTCGCCTCGCCGGCGGTCAAGCTGAAGACGCTGTCACTCTCGCCGGCAAGGACGTAGCGGGACGCCTGCGCGCCTGGATCCGGGATCACCGCATCAGGCCGGCCTGCCCGGGCGCGTTCGATGGTAAAACTCTCTGATCCGGCGATTCAGGGCGTCGGTGATCCGGCGCGAAGCTTGATCGCCCGTCCCTTCGCTGTCGAGCATCGCGGGATCGAGGGGATCGCCGAACACCAGCTTGACCCGGCCGGGTCGCGGGAGGAAGCGGCCCGGCGGGAACGCTTCATGCGCCCCATGGATCGCCACCGGAACGACGGGAACGGGGAAACGCTCCAGGAGCAGCCCGATGCCCGGCATGAAATCCTCGACTTCGGGCCGCCGCGCCCGCTGGCCCTCGGGAAACCAGATCAGGCTGTGGCCGCGCTTCAGCACCGCGGCGCCGAGCGCCATCCCGGACATGAACCCGCGCTCCGCATGGATCGGCACGGCCTGTGCCAGCCGGCTGAACCAGCGGCTGACCGGATTTCCGAACGCCCAGTCCGCATCGCCGGCCCAGAAGGTGCGGGTGAGGCGCTGCCGATCAATGGCGGCGGTGATCACGAACGGGTCGAGCAGGCTGCCATGCGTCGGCGTGAACAGGGCTTGTCCATCCGGCAGGCGCTCTCGCCCCTCGACATGCAGCCGGTAGACCAGACGCATGATCGTCCGGTTGACGACGTAGACGCCGTCCGCGATGCGGGCCTGCCGCGACCCCAGGGGCTCGAGCCAGCGCTTCTGCGCGTCGTTCAGATGGGCTTCGGGGTCGTCCAGGATGGATGCCTCGAAGGTCTGGCCCGCTGCCGAAGCCTCGACCACCTCGCGCAGCAGATCGCGGACGGTCTCGATCCGGGCAATGGCCTCCTCGGTCAGGTCGACGCCGACCCGTTGCCCGATCTCCAGAGACAGGGTCAGCCATTCCAGGGAATCGACGCCCAGATCCAGCTGCGGGCTGGTGTCGGGCGTCAGGCGCCGATCGGAATATCGTTCGGCCAGCCAGGTCCAGACATCCCGCGCGGCCCGGTCTCGAAGCAGCGCTTGATCCTCGGGGGACATCTCCTCGAGCCGGATCGGTCCCGCCGCGGCCATGCCTTCGTCTCTGCCTTGCTTCGCCCGGTCGAAGCGGTCCTCGAGCAGATGACGGCGCAGCTTGCCGAGGCGGGTCCGAGGCAGCGGTTCGCTTGTCACCGCATAGTCCGACAGGCGCTGATACGAAGGGAGCTCCCGCGATCGGGCGCGCAACGCTGCGTCGAGGGCCTTCCTGGCCTGCTCGCCACGGCCGGTTCTGCCGCTCTCGGGCAGGATCACGGCCACCAGACGCCCGTGCTTCTGCAGCACACCGATCTCCTGGATCTCCGGGCTCGCGGCATAGGCCGCTTCGATGGCGTCGGGCTGGATGTTCTTGCCGCCCTCGGTGACGATCATGGTCGAGACGCGGCCGACGATGTGAAGATAGCCGTCGCCGTCGAGGAACCCGAGATCGCCCGTACGGAACCATCCGTCGTCCGTGAACGCCTCGCGGGTCTGGTCCGGAAGATTGCGGTAGCCGGCAAACACGCCCGGACCGCGCGCCACGATCTCCCCGTATTCGCGCCCGTCCGCCGGTTCCGGCGCTGCCTCCGCCTCGTCCTGCCGCACTGGTTCGATGCGGAGCTCGACCCCGGGCACCGGTCTCCCGGCGCTCTCGAACTTGCCCTTGCCCGGAAGATTCCAGGTGAGCATGGGCGAGGTCTCGGTCAGGCCGTAGCCGGTCGCGACCCGCCATCCCAGACCTTCCAGCCGCAGCGCCAGCCCGGCGTCGAGCGCCGCTCCGCCGGAGATAAGCAGCCGCAGCTTCGGGGCGATCCGTCTATGCAGCGGCCGCAGCAGCTTGCCCGGACGCAGGCCGAAGCGGCGCCGGAGCCAGGTGGCCGCGGCCGTGCCGCCCCGGAACACCCCGGCGGCGATCCGCCCGCGGGCTTCGAACCGGGCCCGGATATTGGCATCGAAGGCGTCGTAGAGCCGAGGCACGCCCATGATCAGCGTCACGTCGCCGCCGCGCATCGCGTTCGCCACCTCCGGTCCGGTCAGGGTGCTCGGCATCACGATCGGAAGGCCGAGCGCGAGCGGCGCCAGCATGGCGAGCACGAAGGGGTAGACATGGTGCAAGGGCAGCGGCAGCAGCACCCGGTCCCCCGGCCGGACCAGCCTGGCGGCGATGACGGCGTTGAGCTGGAAGACGATATTGGCATGGGTGAGCGGGACGCCCTTCGGCGGCCCGGTCGTGCCGGAGGTGTAGAACAGGCACGCGGGGTCGTCCGGCTCCACGGCACGCGTCTCGGCCTCGCCGCTCGGACCATGTCCCCGATCCCGCTCGCCCTCCGTATCGTCCAGGCGGATGAATGCCGGCTCGGCGGCGGTCTCGAGTGCCCGCACCCGCTCCTCGCCCGCGGCCGCGAGGATGATCGCCTTGGCGCCGCTGTCGTTCAGGACATGCTTGAAGGTCTCGTCCCCGAGCTGCGGATCGACCGGCACGATCACGGCACCGATGCTGATCGTTGCCAGACAGGCCGCGACCCATTCGGGACGGTTGTCGGCGGAGAGGGCGACCATATCGCCCTTGCCGATTCCCGTTCGGATCAAGCGGCGTGCGAACGCGTCGACCCGATCGCTCAGATCGCCGTAGGACCATGTCTCGACGTCCTTCTGATGGACGGCGAGAAGCGCGGGCTTGTGCTTGTGTCCGGGAAGCGATTCGACGACATCGAGCAGCGTACGGAACCCGTCCGGTCGCACTGATGGATCGGCCAACGTCCTGCCAGGAAGCACCGGCTCGACGGCAGGCACGGAAACCTCCGACGCTTCGCCCACGTTTCGGGAACATCGAAATGAGCCGCGAGGTTCCTTGCGATTGGTTGAATACGCAGCTCCCCGTCGAGCGGCTCAGGCTCGGGTCGGTGATCAAGAGACTCACCCACCGCCCGTCGATTGTGGCCTTACCCGCCTGCGGTCTCCTGGACATGCACCAGGAGCCCTTGGCCGCCGCGCTCAATGTCCTCACGGCTGGCCTCGCGCGCCTTCTCCGGGTCGCGCTCGCGCAGTGCGCTGATGAGCTTGCGATGTGGATGGGGTTCCCAGTCCGGCAGGCCCTCGTCGTAGAGATGCGAGAGGATCGGCCCGCAGCGCACCCATAGCCCCTCGACGATCTCGTAGAGGATGGGCAGGCGTGCCATCCGGCAGAAGGTGAGATGGAACTCGGTGTTGAGGTCCACCGCCCTGGCGAAGCTCCGCGAAGCGTGACATTCGGCAATCCGGGCGTGGATGGCGGCGAGGGCCTCGATCTCCTCCGGCGAGGCGATGGTGGCCGCCGTGGCGGCGGCCCGACCTTCGAGGTCGGTGCGGATGGCGCGGATCTCCAGCAGCTGGTCCAGCGTCAGCGTCGGCACCACGACGGTGTTGCGCGCGCCGAGCGCCAGCGCCTTCTCGCTGACGAGACGCAGCAGCGCCTCGCGCATCGGCGTCGCGCTGATGCCGAAGCGCAGCGACATCGGCCGCAGCAACAGCCGCTCGCCCGGCCGCAGCTGGCCGCGCATCAGCGCCGCGCGCAGGCTGTTGTAGGCCCGCTCGCTCAGGTTCTCCTTGACGATCGGCTGCACCCAATCCGACGGCTCGGGTGCGGTCTCGATATCGTGCTGCACGCGACTTGACATCAGCCGTTGTCCTCGACCAATCTTGTTATAACAAATTACTTATTGCAGCAACCGATGCCCGACCCACGAGATCGGGCACCGCCGCCCGCCCCCTTCGAGGGCCGGATCGGCATCGGAGCTGACAGCGGAGGAAGCGGTGAACGCGCTCAGGAAGACGGCCGCGGCCTTTGGGGCCGAACTGGTGGCGTCGACCGCGCCGCCCACCCCGGCGGCGGGCGAGGTCCTGATCGCGGTGGCGGCCGCGGGCATCTGCGGCAGCGATCTCCACGCCTATGAATGGACGCCGGGTTACGAGTTCATGACGGCGGTCCTGCCGGTCACGCTCGGCCATGAGTTCGCAGGCACGGTGCGCGCGCTCGGCCCCGGTGTTACCGGCTTTGCGGTCGGCGACCGCGTCACCTGCTGGCCGACGGTTGCCTGTGGCCGTTGCTTCGCCTGCCGCGGCGGGGAACCTCAGCATTGTCAGAACCGCAGCATCGTCGGCCTGCATGCGGATGGCGGTTTCGCCGAGGCTGTGCGGGTGCCGGCCGCCAGCTGCCGGCGCGTTCCGGACGGCCTGCCGCTCGAGATCGCGGCGCTCACCGAGCCCCTCTCGGTGGCCGTCAACGCGGTCGACGTGGCGGATGTCGCGCCCGGCGACAGGGTGGTCGTCCTCGGCCCCGGGCCGATCGGTCTCGGCATTGCCTTCGTTGCGCAGCTGCGCGGGGCGCGGGTGCTGCTGTGCGGCCTGGACGACAACCTCCGGCTGAGCCTGGCGCGCGAGCTGGGCATTGCCCACTGCGCCGACCTGGCCGAGGAGCCTCTGGCGGCGGCCGTGGCCCGCGTCTTCGACGGCCCGGCCGACCGCGTCATCGAGGCGACGGGCGCCGCCCGCTCGGTCAGTGACGGGCTCGCGGTGCTGCGCTCCGGCGGCATCCTGGTGGTGGCGGGCATCCATTCCGGTCATCTGGATCTAGATCTGACGCGATTCGTGCGGGACAAGAAGCAGCTCCGCGCCGCCCACGACACCACCGCGCGGGCGTTCGAGACCGCCATCGAGGTGCTGACGGCCCATGCGGCCGTCCTGTCCCGCCTCGTCACCCATCGCCTGCCGCTCGCCCGGGCCGTCGAGGCCTTCGAGCTGGCCCGCCAGCGGCAGGCGGCGAAGGTGCTGCTCCTTCCCCAAGCCGAGAGTGAAGCCGCATGACGTCGCTGACGCGCGCCGCCGTCGCCCCGGTTCCCGGTGGTCCCGAGGCGCTGACGATTGTCGAACGGGACAGGCCGGTGCCCGGCCAGGGCCAGGCCCTCGTCCGGGTACACGCCGCGGGCGTCAACCGGCCGGACGTGATGCAGCGCCAGGGGCTTTATCCGCCGCCGCCGGGCGCCTCGGACGTGCTGGGGCTGGAGCTGGCCGGGGTGGTCGAGAGCCTCGGCCCCGGCGCCGGCCGCTTCAAGCTGGGCGACCGGGTGATGGCGCTGGTGGCGAGCGGTGCCTATGCCGAATGGGCCGTAATCGACGAGATGGTGGCCCTGCCCGTTCCCGACGGCATGTCCTTTGTGGAGGCCGGGGCCTTTCCCGAGACCTATTTCACCGTGTGGTCGAATTTGTTCGAGCGCGCCGGGCTGAAGGCCGGCGAGACCGTGCTGATCCATGGCGGCACCTCCGGCATCGGCACCACCGCCATCCAGCTGGCCAAGGCCTTCGGGGCCCGCGTCATCGTCACCGCCGGCTCGCCGGAGAAATGCGCGGCCAGCCGATCGGTCGGCGCCGACATAGCCATCGACTACCGCGCGGAGGACTTCGTGGCGGCCGCCCGCGACGTCACCGGCGGCAAGGGCCCGGACGTCATCCTCGACATGGTCGGCGGCGACTACATCCGGCGCAACCTCGACGCCGTCGCCGTCGACGGCCGCATCGCCCAGATCGCCTTCCAGCGCGGCTCGAAGGTCGATCTCGACCTGATGCCGCTGATGCTGAAGCGGGTGACGCTGACGGGATCCACGCTCAGGGCCCGCCCGGTCGCGATGAAGGCGGCGCTGGCCGCAGCCCTCGCCGAGCATGTGCTGCCGCTGGTCGCGGCCGGCAAGGCGAAGCCGCTGATCGATACGACCTTCCCCTTCGATCGCGTCGCCGAAGCCCATGCGCGGATGGAGAGCGGCGCGCATGTCGGGAAGATCGTTCTCACCATGGACCACAAGGCCTGAGCGCCGGGGAAGGACCAGGAGCATGATCGCCGTCACCAAGCCCATGCCGCGCGCCACCGGCAACATATCCGGCGCCCATCTGATCGCGGCGGCGCTGCAGCGCCACGGCGTGCGGGAGATCTTCGGCCAGAGCATCCCCTCGGCCTTGTTCCTCGCCGCGCCCGATTACGGCATCCGCCAGATCGGCTATCGCACGGAGAATGCCGGCGCCGCCATGGCCGACGCCTATGCCCGCATCTCCGGCAAGGTCGCGGTCGTCACCGCCCAGAACGGCCCGGCCGCGACCCTGCTGGTGCCCGGCCTGGCCGAGGCGCTGAAGGCCTCCATCCCGATGGTCGCCATCGTGCAGGATGTGAGCCGCCGGTTCACCGACAAGAACGCCTTCCAGGAGCTGGACCATTTCGCACTGTTCGGCGGCGTCGCCAAATGGGTGCGCCGCGTCGCCGACCCGGCCCGCATCGACGACTATGTCGACATGGCCTTCACCGCCGCCGCCAGCGGCCGCCCGGGTCCGGCCGTGTTGCTGGTGCCGCTCGACGTGCTGGACGAGCGGCCGGAGCTCGACCCGGCGATGCCGCAGCGGATGGAGAGCCTGGGCACCTATCCGCTCGACCGCACCGTGGCCGATCCCGCCCGCGTCGCGGAGGCGGCCAGGCTGATCGCCGGAGCGGAGAGACCCGTCATCATCGCCGGCGGCGGCGTGCACGCTTCCGGCGCCGCGGCCGAGCTGGCGGCCTTGCAGGCGCTGGGGATCCCGGTCGCCACCACCGTCATGGGCAAGGGCGCGGTGGACGAGACCCATCCTCTGTCGCTCGGCGTCGTCGGCTATTTCATGGCGCCGGGCGGCCGGTCCTCGCATCTGCGCGACCTGATCACGGAGGCCGATGTGGTGGTGCTGGTCGGCAACCGCACCAACCAGAACGGCACCGACAGCTGGTCGCTGTATCCGCGCCACGCCCGCTACATCCATATCGACGTGGACAGTGCCGAGATCGGCCGCAACTACGAGGCGCTGCGGCTGGCCGGCGACGCCAAGCTGACGCTTGCGGCCCTGACGGCGGCACTGGAGGCGGCCAAGCCCCCCGCCCTCGCGTCACGCCGCCCCGCGCTCGAGGCGAAGATCGCCGCCGGCCGCGCGCAGCATGCCGGGGACATGAAGCGCCTCGTCGACCTCGAGGCGACGCCCATCCGCCCCGAGCGGCTGATGGCCGATATCGACAGCGTGCTGACGCCGGACACGATCGTCGTGGCGGATGCCAGCTACTCCTCGATCTGGATCGCCAACTTCCTGACCGCGCGCCGGCCCGGGCAGCGCTTCCTGACGCCACGCGGCCTGGCCGGGCTGGGCTGGGGCCTGCCCTTCGCCCTCGGCGCCAAGGCGGCACGCCCCGACGCGCCGGTCATCGCGGTGAGCGGCGACGGCGGCTTCGGCCATGTCTGGGCGGAGCTGGAGACGGCCCGCCGCATGCGGCTGCCGGTCGTCCTCGTCGTCCTGAACAACCAGATCCTCGGCTACCAGAAGCATGCCGAACTCAGCCTCTACGGCGACTTCACCGATGTTTGCGACTTCGAGGCGGTGGACCACGCCGCGATCGCGCGCGCCTGCGGCTGCAGCGGCGTGCGGGTGGAGCAACCGGCGGATTTCCTGCCGACGCTGCAGGACGCGCTCGCCCGCCGGGACGTGACCGTGATCGACGTCGTCACCGACCAGCGCGCCTATCCGCCGATCACCGTCTTCGAAGGCAAGGAAGCCCTGAACTACTGACCGCAGCACGAACAAACACCGAGGGAGGAATCGCCATGAAGCTGCCGCTGTTGCTGACGACCGCCGTCGCCGCCATCGCCCTGTCGGCGACGGTGGCCCATGCCGAAGTGAAGTTCGGCGCCCTTTACCCCTTCAGCGGGGACCTCGCCCTGCTGGGGGACGAGAGCGCGCGCGGGCTGGAGATCGCGGTCGACGAGATCAACGCCGCCGGCGGCGTCCAGGGCGAGAAGGTCGTGCTGGTGCGCGGCGACGCCGTCGACAACAACCAGGCGATCGGCGAGGCGCGGCGGCTGATCTCGCGCGAGCAGGTGGCGGCGATCTTCGGCACCTATTCCTCGGCCCGCTCGATCGCGGCCAGCCAGGTGGCCGAGCTGTCCGGCACCCCCTATTTCGAGATGGGCGCAGTGGCCGACGACGTGACCGGCCGCGGCCTGCAATATCTCTTCCGCACCAACCCGACCGCCGATGATATGGCGAAGATGATCGTCGAGATGATCGTCAGCAAGGTCGCGCCCGGCCTCGGCAAGAAGCCGGGAGACCTGAAGATCGGCGTCATCTTCGAGGATTCGAACTACGGCACCTCCGTCGCCGGGCACCAGAAGGAGTATGCGGCGGAAGCCGGCCTGAACATCGTGGCGTTCCAGAGCTATCCGGCGTCGACCGTCGACATGTCCTCGCTGGTGCTCGACCTCAAGTCGCGCGGCGTCGACGTCGTGCTGCAGACCTCGTACCAGAACGATTCCGTCCTGTTCCTGCGGCAAGCCAACGAAGCCGGGTTCAAGCCGGCCGCGATCATCGGCGGCGGTGGCGGCTATTCCTTGCAGCCGACGGCCGACGCGGTCAGCCACGAGGTGATAGACGGCGTCCTCGACGTCGATTTCACCCAATACCTGGTCAACACGAAGTACACGCCCGGCCTGGAGAGCTTCGTCGAGGCGTACAAGAAGAAGTACGGCGAGGCGCCTCGGTCGGGCCATTCGCTCAACAACTACGCCGGCGCCAAGGTCATCCTCGAGGCCCTGAACAAAGCCGAGGGCTTCGAGCCGGAGGTGATCCTCGACGCCGCGAAGGCGATCGATGTTCCGGAAGGCGCAACGGCCGTCGGCTATGGCGTGAAGTTCGGCCAGAACAACCAGAACGAACGCGCCCGGATGATGGGCATGCAGTGGCAGGACGGCAAGCTGGTAACCGTCTATCCCGACGCCGCCGCGGTGTCCCAGATCCGCCTCGACCAATGATCCGCCGGGGGAGGCCGCGCGTCTCCCCTGCCTGCTCCCCGGAGAGGCGCATGGATACGGTACTGCAGCTCCTTGCCAACGGGCTGATGCTGGGCGGGCTCTTCGCCATCGTGGCGATCGGGCTGACCTTGATCTTCGGCATCGTCAAGGTGGTCAACTTCGCCCATGGCGAATTCCTGATGGTCGGCATGTACCTGACCTTCCTGGTCACCGGCTGGCTGGGCCTCCACCCCTTCGCGGCGGTGATCGTCGTTGTGCCGGCGCTGTTCCTGTTCGGCGCCCTGACCCAGCGCCTGGTGATCCAGCCGCTGATGAGCGCGCGCGACGACCACATCCAGATCTTCGCCACGGTCGGCCTGTCGACGGCGCTGATCAACCTCGCCCTCCTGGTCTTCGGGGCGGACATCGCCACCACGCCGGCGAGCGGCCTGCGCACGCCCGTCGAGATCGGCCCCGTCCGCATCCTCAGCGGCCAGGTCGCGATCTTCGCCGCGGCCGTGCTGCTGGTGGCCGGGCTGCAGCTGTTCCTGTCGCGCAGCCGGACCGGGCACGCCATCCGCGCGGTCGCCCAGAACCGTGCTGCGGCCCAGCTGATGGGCGTGAACGTCGACCGCATCTTCATCCTGGCCTTCGGCATCGGCGCGGCCTGCGTCGGCGTCGCGGCGGTGCTGGTCGCGCCGCTTTATCCCACCTCGCCCACGATCGGCGCGTATTTCGTGCTGACCGCCTTCGTCGTCGTGGTGCTGGGCGGGCTCGGCTCGATCACCGGGGCGTTCGTCGGCGCCCTCGTGATCGGGCTGATCGACAGCTTCGCCGGCTTCTATCTCGGCTCCGACCTGCGCGAGGTGGCGGTCTTCGGCATGTTCCTCGTCATCCTGATCCTGAGGCCCGCCGGCCTGTTCGGCCGCCGGCTGACCCTGTCGCACGTGTCGCCATGACGGACACCCCCTTCGCCTCGGCCGCGCCCGCCCGCTTCTCCGGCCTGGCCCGGCCCCGCCTGCTGGCCCTCGCGGGCCTGCTGGCCGCGCTCGTCGTCCTGCCCGTCCTGATCGGCGACGATTTCGTCTACCACGTCTTCATCACCGTCTGCGTCTTCGCGGCGCTGTCCACCGGGTGGAACATCGTGGGCGGCTTCGCCGGCCAGCTGTCGCTCGGCCACGCCATCTTCTACGGTCTCGGCGCCTATGCCGGCGTCATCCTGATGAATCTGGGGGTCAGCCCCTGGCTCGGCATCTTCGCCGGGGCGGCGGTCGCCGTCGTCGTCGCGGTCGCCATCAGCTATCCCTGCTTCCGGCTGCGCGGCCCGTTCTTCTCGCTGGCGACCATCGCCTTCCTCGAGGTGTTCCGCGTCGTCGCACTGCACTTCCGGGACCTGACCGGGGGCGCCACCGGTCTGATGATCCCGCTGAAGATGGGCTGGCAGTGGATGGTGTTCCGCGAGCGCCTGCCATCGCTCACCATCGCCTTCGGCATGCTGCTGCTGTGCCTGGCGGTGGCGTGGTGGATCCGCTCCCGCCGCATCGGCTTCCAGCTGGTCGCCACCCGCGAGCGCGAATCCGCCGCCCGGGCGGCCGGCGTGAACACGGTGAAGGTGCGCCTTGTCGCCGTCTCGGTCTCGGCGGCGCTGACCGCGATGGTCGGCACCTTCCACGCGATGTACCTGACCTTCATCGAGCCGGCGGCGATGTTCTCGCTGCCCCTGTCGATCCAGATCGCCATGTTCGCCCTGATCGGCGGCATCGGCACGGTCTTCGGCCCCCTGCTCGGCGCCGTGCTGCTGGTGCCGATCTCGGAGATGGCGCGCGGCTGGCTCGGCGCCCAGGCGCTCGGGCTGCACGGCTTCGTCTACGGCGCGGTGCTGGTGCTGGTCGTCCTCTTCATGCCGAACGGGCTGATGGGGCTGCTGGCGCGGCTGAAGGACGGCAGCGCTCAATCGAAAGGCGTTCCGGCTGCGGCGGTCGCGGCCGTGCCGGCCAAGGCCGAGCGCCCGCCGGTCGGCGAGGAGATCATGCGCGTCGAGGGGCTGCAGAAGCGCTTCGGCGGCCTGCATGTCACCAACGACGTCGGCTTCACCCTGCGCGAGGGCGAGGTGCTCGGCCTGATCGGCCCCAACGGCGCCGGCAAGACCACGCTGTTCAACATGATCTCGGGTTTCATGGCCCCGGATGCGGGCTCGGTCTCGGTGCGGGGGGCGGACGGCAGCTGGCAGAGGCCGGTGTCGCCGGCCGACTTCGCGGCCATCGGCGTCGGCCGTACCTTCCAGATCGTCCAGCCCTTCGCCGCCATGACGGTGGAGGAGAACATCATGGTCGGCGCCTTCCACCGCTGCCATGACGTGCGCGAGGCGCGCGAGCTGGCGCGGGAGACCGCCCATCGCATGGGGCTCGGCCCCTGGCTCGACGCGGAGGCGCGCAGCCTGACCATCGGCGGGCTGAAGCGGCTGGAGGTGGCGCGCGTCATGGCGATGAAGCCGCGCATCCTGCTGCTGGACGAGGTGATGGCCGGGATCAACCAGACCGATGTGCGTCGCGCCGTCGACCTGATGCGGTCGATCCGCGACGGCGGGGTTAGCATTATCGCCATCGAGCACGTGATGCAGGCGGTGATGTCGCTGTCGGACCGGGTGATCGTGCTGTCCTCCGGCCAGGTCATCGCCGAGGGCCGGCCACAGGAGGTGGTGCGCGACCCCACGGTGATCGAGGCCTATCTCGGCAAGGAGTTCGTCCATGCTCAAGCTTGAGGGCGTCCACGCCGGCTATGGCGCGACCACCGTCCTGCACGACGTGTCGCTGGAGGTGGAGGCCGGCGAGGTGGTGACTATCGTCGGCGCCAACGGCGCCGGCAAGACCACGACGCTGCGCACCATCGCCGGCCTGCTGCGGCCGGCCGCCGGGCGCATCCTGTTCGAAGGGCGGGACATCACCCGCCTGTCGGCGCATGAGACGGTCGAGCTGGGCATCACGCTCATCCCCGAAGGCCGCCAGCTCTTCCCCGACATGACGGTGCGTGAGAACCTGCTGATGGGCGCCTATCGCCGGGCCGCGCGCGACCGGCGGGCCGATACCCTGGAGGAGGTGCTGGCGCTGTTCCCGCGGCTGCGGGAGCGCCTGGACCAGAATGCGGTGTCGCTGTCGGGCGGCGAGCAGCAGATGGTCGCGATCGCCCGCGGCATGATGGCCCGGCCGAAGTTGCTGATGTTCGACGAGCCGTCGCTCGGCCTCGCCCCTATCGTCGTCGCCCAGGTGTTCGAGGCGATCGACGCCATCGTCGGGACCGGCGCCACGGTGCTGATCGTCGAGCAGAACGTCTTCCACACGCTGAAGGCCGCCGATCGCGGCTATGTCCTGGAGAACGGTCAGATCGTGCTGTCGGACACGGCCGATGCGCTGCTCGACAACGACCACATCCGCCAGGCCTATCTCGGCATCTGACCCCTTCACCGCATGGACAGGGACATGGCACCACGCGAAGTCAACCCGGCGGAGATCGCCGACCGCCCGAGCCACCGCGGCCGGCGCGTTCTCGTCACCGGCGCCGGCCGCGGCATCGGCCGGGCGATCGCCCTCGGCTTCGCCCGGCGCGGCGCGGTCGTCGGCGTCGCCGATCTGACGCCGGCCGATATCGACGAGACGGTGGCGCAGATCCGGTCGGCCGGCGGCGAGGCGCGGCCCCTTGCCCTCGATGTCGCCGATTACCGCGCGGTCGAGGCCGGCCTGGCCGACGCCGCCCGCGCGATCGGCGGCCCCTTCGACACGGTGGTCAACAACGCCGGCATCTCACCGAAGCACGACGGCGTCGCCCACAAGGTTTGGGAGATGGACCCCGCCGAATGGAGCCGGGTCGTCGCCGTCAACCTGACCGGCTGCTTCAACACCGTCCGCGCGCTGAGCCCGACGATGCGCGAGGCCGGGCGCGGCTGGATCGTCAACATGTCCTCGGTGGCGGGGAAGACCTATTCGCCGATCGTGGCCTGTCACTATGCGGCGACAAAGTCGGCGCTGATCGGCTTCACCAAGCACCTGGCCGCGGAGCTCGGCCCCTTCGGCATCCGCGTCAACGCGCTGGCGCCGGGGCGGATCGAGACGCCGATGGTGCGCGCCGTGGCGGCCGAGGTGAACGAGGAGCAGGTGCGCCTGACCCCGATGGGCCGCCTCGGGGCGCCGGACGAGGTGGCGGATGCCGCGCTCTATTTGACCTCGGCGGAGGCCAGCTTCGTCACGGGCCAGACGATCGATGTCGCCGGCGGCCTGTACATGACCTGATCGGGCGGAAGGAAAAGCGAACCGACATGCGGACGATCACCGGGCGCACGCGCATCTTCGGCGTCCTCGCCGATCCGATCCATCACGTGAAGACACCGCAGGTGATGAACGCCCTGCTCGAGCGCCACGGCGTCGACGGCGTGCTCGTGCCCTTCCACGTGGGGCCGGATGGGCTGGCGCGGCTGGTCGACGGGCTGCGGGCCATGCGGAACTTCGGCGGCTTTATCGCTACCGTGCCGCACAAGCCGGCGATGCTGGCGCTCTGCGACGAGGCGACGCCGGAAGCGCAGCTTATCGGCGCGGTGAACTGTGTTCGGTGGGAGGCGGACGGGCGCATGGTCGGCGCCATGCTGGACGGCATCGGCTTCGTCACGGCCCTGCGATCGTCCGGCCCGGAGCCGAACGGCCTGCGCGCCTATCTCGCCGGGGCGGGCGGGGCCGCCTCGGCCATCGCCTTTGCCTTGGCGGAGGCCGGCATCCGCCACCTCACCATCGCCAACCGGACGCGCGACAAGGCCGAGGCGCTGGCCGCCCGCCTGCGCCGCGCCCATCCCGGCCTGTCGCTCGGCACGGATGCGGACAGCGTGGCGGAGCACGATTTGATTGTGAATGCGACCTCGCTCGGCATGCGCCCCGGCGATCCCCCTCCCCTCGACCTGTCCCGGATCGAAAGCCGCCAGTTCGTCGCCGAGGCGATCATGGATCCGGAGGAGACGCCGCTGCTCGCGGCCGCCGCGGCCAGGGGCTGCCGTATCCAGCGCGGGCTGCCGATGCTGGAAGCGCAGATCGAACTGATGGCCAGACATATGGGCGCACTCTAGTGTCTGCCGCCGCCGAAACCTTCGACTACATCATCGTCGGCGGAGGCACCGCCGGCTGCGTGCTGGCCAACCGCCTGACCGCGTCGGGCCGGCACACCGTGCTGCTGCTCGAGGCGGGCCGGGAGGCGCAGAGCCTCTGGGTGCCGATCCCGGCCGGCTTCAGCCGGCTTCTGACCGATCCCGCCCACAACTGGCGTTTGTGGACGGAGCCGGAGGAGGCCACCGGGAACCGCATCATCGCCGTGCCGCGCGGCAAGGGCCTGGGCGGCTCGACCCTGATCAACGGCATGATCTATGTGCGCGGCCAACCACAGGACTATGACACCTGGGCGCAGCGGGGCTGCATCGGCTGGGGCTTCGATGACGTCCTGCCCTATTTCAAGCGGCTCGAAGACTATGGCGGGCCGGCCACCCGGTTCCGCGCCA
The DNA here is from genome assembly GCF_051487185.1 of Inquilinus limosus. Lineage (GTDB taxonomy): Bacteria > Pseudomonadota > Alphaproteobacteria > DSM-16000 > Inquilinaceae > Inquilinus > Inquilinus limosus_F. The sequence continues at coordinate 21,759 of NZ_JAHVDK010000020.1, read as the reverse complement.
AGGGCGGCCCGCTGCCGGTCACCGAGGTCGCTGAGCGCCCGATCCTCGCCGAGGCCTTCATCGCCGCGGCCGGGACGGCCGGCTATGGCCGCAACCGGGACTACAATGGCGAAGGCCAGGATGGGTTCGGCTACTACCAGGTCAACCAGCGCCAGGGCCGGCGGGTCAGCGCCGCGGACGCCTATCTGAAGCCCGCCCTAAGCCGGCCCAACCTGTCCGTGCGCACGGATGCGCATGTGCTGAGGATCGATTTCGACGAGCGCCGCGCCGTCGGCGTCACTGCCCGCATCGGCGACCGCGACGTCCCCTTCCGCACCCGAGGCGAGGTCATCCTCGCAGCCGGCGCGGTGCAGACGCCGCAGCTGCTGGAGCTGTCGGGCATCGGCGATCCCGCCATCCTGCAGCCGCTCGGCATTCCCGTGCGGTACACCTTGCCCGGCGTGGGCGCCAACTACATCGACCATTTCTGCACGCGGATGAACTGGCGGGTGAAGCAGCCGGTCACGCTGAACGAGCAGACGCGCGGATGGCGGCTCGGCGCCTCGGTGCTGCAGTATCTCGCCACGCGACGCGGCATCCTGACCCTCGGCACCGGGCTGGCCTTCGGCTTCGTGCGCACGCGGCCGGGCCTCGAAGGCCCCGACGTCCAGTACTTCTTCATGCATGCGAGCTACGCCAACGCCGCCGAGCGCAAGCTGGACCGGCTGCCGGGCATGACCGTCGGCGTCACCCAGTTGCGCCCGCAGTCGCGCGGCACGATCCACGCGGTGTCGCCCGATCCGATGCGCGCGCCGGCGATCCGGCCCAACTTCCTCGCCGAGGAGGAGGACCGGCGGGCCATGGTCGAAGGCATGAAGATCGCCCGCCGCATCGTCGAGCAGGCGCCGATGGACCCGTTCCGGGAGCGGGAGATGGCCCCAGGCCCGGAGTGCCGGACCGATGCCGAGTGGCTGGACTTCGCCCGGCGCGACGGCCAGACGATCTATCACGTGTGCGGCACCTGCCGCATGGGCCGGGACAGCCACGCGGTGACCGATCCGGAGCTTCGGGTCCACGGCATCGGCGGGCTGCGGATCGTCGACGCCTCGGTCATGCCCACGATCGTCTCCGGCAACACCCAGGCCGCCGTTTTCATGATCGCGGAAAAGGCCGCCGATCTGATCCTGGCGGCCGTCGCGGCGCCGCACGCGATTCCGGCATAGCCCCGATCGACGGATCGGGCAGCACGAGCCCCCCGCCCCTGCGGGGTGACCGCGGTCAGGCCGGCAGCAGCGGCCCGACCCGCTCCCGCATCGCCGACACCGCCTCCTGCGGCGTCTTGCGGCCGAGGACGGCCAGCTGCACCTCCTCGAGGAAGGTTGCCTGGGCCCGCACCGCCTCGGGGAAGGCCGGGAAGGCCGGCCGCGCCTTGGCCAGGGCCGCCGCCTCGATCTTCGCCAGGGGTTGGGCCGCGGCGAAGCCGGCATCGGCATAGGTCGAGACGCGGACCGAGCCGTTGCCGTTGCGCGCCGCCCCGAGCGTCACCGCCTTGCTGGACACAGCCTTGATGAAACTCCAGGACAGGTCCTTGTCGGTCGAGTTCGCGGGGACCGCCATGGCCCAGGATTCCACCACGGCCGCCATGCCGCTGCCGGCGGGCAGCGTCGAGGACCCGGGGAACTCGACCGCCTTGATCCTGCCCGGGACCGAGGACTGCTCCGGGTTGTTGAGCTGGGCGAAGCGGGCGAAAGGCAGCACGCCGAAGGCCGCGCGGCCCTGCTGCAGCCAGGTCACCATGTCGTCGTTGCGGGTGTTGGCGTAGCTGCGCGGCAGCGCGCCGGCCTGGAACAGCTCGGCCAGAACGCCCAAGCCCTTCTCCATCGCCTCCGGATTCGGGAGAAGCTTGAAGTCGGTGCTGATGAAGTCGCCGCCGAAGGCCCGCGCGAACATCACCGAGAACACCGCGAGGTCGCTCGCCAGGATCATCCCGACCACCCGCGTCCCGGCGGCGGAGGTGAAGGTCAGCTTCTTCGCCTGCTCCACCAGCTCCTCCAGGGTCGCGGGCGGGGCGGCGAAGCCGGCCTCCTCCAGCAGCGCCTCGTTGTAGAACAGCGCCTGGGTGGCGTGCCGCACGGGAATGCCGACCATCTTGCCGTCGACGGTCATGGAACGCCGCAGGCCGGGCGCGATGTCGTCGATGTCCTCGATCGGATCGGAAGCCTGGTAGCGGTCGAGCGGTTCAAAGAGTCCCGCGATCTGCGGCGTCATCCGGTTGTCGATGACGAAGCCGACGTTGAATCCGGTCTGACCGAGGCTCGCCTCGCGGAACAGCCGGTCCTGCAGCGGATTGCTGTCGAGGGTGGTCCAGGAGATCTCCACCCCGTTCGCCTGGCGCCACGGGGCGATGACATCGCCGGCGCTGCCCTTGGTCAGCACGTTCTGGTGCACCAGGTGCGACAGCACGTTCAGCGTCCTGGCCTGGCCCAGCGCAGTGCGGCCCAGCGCCATGGTCGCGGCGCCGGCCGCCGTGCTGGCGAGCAGGCTTCGTCTCGTCAGACGGGTCTCCATGATCTTTCCTCCCTTTTGATCCTTGTTCATCCCTTGGTCGCGCCGGCGGTGAGCCCGGCGACCAGGAACCGGTTCATGGCGATCACGAACAGAAGAACCGGCAGCAGCTGGATCGTGGCCGCGGCGAAGAGCACGCCCCAATCGACCCCGTCGACCGAGCTGATCATCTCCGACAGCACGAAGGGCGCGGTCTTGGCGTTGGTCGCGGTGAAGATGAAGGCGAACAGGAACTCGTTCCAGGCGAACACGATCACGAAGACGGCGACCGCCAGCATGCCGGGCGCCGCGAGCGGCAGGACGATCCGGCGCAGCACCGCGAGCCGCCCGGCCCCGTCGATGATCGCCGCCTCGTCCAGTTCGCGCGGGACCTGGTCGATGAAGGTGCGCATTAGGATCGTGCCCAGCGACACGAAGAAGGTCGTGTAGAGCAGGATCAGGACGAGATGGGTGTCGTTCAGCCCCAGCAGGTTGACGATCGGGAACAGCGGCAGCGTGACGACGATCGGCGGAATCAGGCGCACGCCGATGAGGAGAAAGACCGAGCCCGCGAGAAGTCTGCTGCTGTGGCGCGAATAAGCGAAGCCGGCGAGGGAGCTGACGGCGATGGCCAGGATGGCGGAGCCCGCGGTCACGATCAGGCTGTTGACCAGCCCGTCGAAGAAGCTGCCCCAGCGCTGCCAGAGATGCTCGTAGTGAAGCAGCGTCGGCTCGAACAGGAGTTTCGGCGGCACCGCGAAGATGTCGCGCCCCGGCTTGAACGACGACAGCACGATGAAGGCGATCGGGACGATCGACCAGGCGACCACCGCCGTGACGGCGACGGCCTTGCCGATCGCGACGAGCAGGCGGTCAGCGCGCATCGGCCGCCATCCCCTTCCGCAGCCGCAGGATATAGGCGGTCGCCAGCAGCAGCGAGACCACCACCATGATCCAGGCGGTGGCAGCGGCGGTCCCGAAGGAGTTGTAGCGGAACGCCTCGAGATAGAGATAGACGGCCACCACCTCCGTGGTGCGGGCCGGCCCGCCCTGGGTCATCATCCAGACCTCGGAGAACAGCCGGAAGGCGAAGATGTAGCGGAACAGCATCGCGATCAGGATCGCCGGTGCCAGCAGCGGCAGGGTGACGTTGCGGAACAGCTGGAACGGCGAGGCGCCGTCCGCCCTCCCCGCTTCGTACAGGTCCCTCGGGATCGCCAGCCGGGCCGCGTAGAGGATGACGAAGGTGAAGGGCAGGTGCAGCCAGATGGTCAGCAGCCCGACCAGGATCAGCCCGTGCGACGGGATGAAGGTCCAGTCCAGCGTCGGCAGCCCCAGCGCCAGCAGCGCGTTGGTCACCGGCCCGACATCCGGGTCGAACAGGAAGCGCCACATCGCCGCCGCGGTCACCTCGCTAATCGCATACGGCGCCAGCACGATGACCAGCAGCAGGCGCCGCGCCGGCAGGCCGCTGGCGAACAGGAGGGCGATGCCGAGCCCGAGCACCAGTTCGAGATGCACGGCCACCGCCACCACCGCGACGGTGTTGAGCAGCGATCCCCAGAAATAGGCGTCGCCCAGCACGCGGGCATAGTTGGCCAAGCCGACGAAGGTCGCCGCCTGGCCGAAGCTCGACGCCTGGAAGCTGAGCCACAGGACGAAGATCGACGGAATCACGATGATCCCGAGCACCAGGACATGCACGGGCGCGACGAAGGGCAGCGTTCCCGCCAGACCCTGCCGCAGACGCTTCAGGCGCGCTTGCATTCCGCCTCCCGGGCCATGCTGTTCTTCGACGAGACGCCGCGGCCCATGGCCTGGCCGACGGCTGCCTTCGGTCGTGCTCCGCGTGCCGGCCGCCGGGTCCCTCAGGCCGCGGCGGCGGCCGGCGCGTGGCCTTCGATGGTGGTCCGGTACATCACCCGGCGGTATCCGGGATAGTCGTTGATCGCGGTGTGCAGCACGAAAGGGTTGTTCCACATGCCGAGCGTGCGCGGCGCCCAGCGCAGGCGGCAGTTGAACTCCGGCCGCGTCGCCCGGGCCATCAGGAAGTCGATCAGCGGCTTGCTCTCCTCTTCCGACATGCCCTTGAAATGGGTCAGGACGCTGCTGACGAAGACGTAGCGCCGCCCGGTCACCGGCTGGGCGCAGATCACCGGGTGCTCGACCGCCGCGTTCTCGATCGCCTCGACGTCCCTGGTGACGCCGAGGCGCTTCTGCGCCGCGTTGATCGCGAAGACGCCCCGCCCGCTGTGGATGCCGGTCAGGCCCTCGAGGATCGAGATCAGCCTGGGAGACAGCGACTGATAGGCCTTCTCCAGGCTGGTGAAGCAGGTATCGCCGCCGACCGGCGGCACCTCCTCGCCGTACAGCATGGTCACGCCCGGCGGCTTCGCCAGCCAGGCCAGGTCCATGTGCCAGTCCTCGCCGATCACCTTTCCGGTGTCGTCGGCCTCGCGCACGAAGCGGACGATATCCTCGAACCCCTCGATCGGGGTGTGCACGGGATTGCCGCTGAACGGCCCGAAGCGGCGGGCGACCTGCTGCAGCGTGGCCGGCACGAGGTCCTGATCGCGCACCGCGAGCACGTGGTATTCGTGCAAGGCCCGCAGCACGTCCCGGAACGTATCCTCGGCCGCCATCCTCAGATCGACGCCGATGATCTCCGCCCCCAGCGCGCCGGTGAACGGCCGGAGCTCGAATTGGGTGAAGCGCCCGTCCCGCATCATCTTCCCGCCTCCCTGGTCGTCGCGCTCTTCGACGACGCGAGCTGACTTACGTGTAAGTAAGTATACCGCGAGCGGAAGGCCGTCAACTGGGGACTGGTCATGCCGTGCGATGGGATTGGAACTCCCCGCTCCCGGGCTCTCCGGCAGCGCTGATCATCCGGCCGAGCGCCCGGAACAGCAGCTCGATCTCGTCGAACCGCCCCGCATCCTGCGTCATGGGCGGACAGGCCAGGAGCATGACGCGCAGAACCCGCACGACGTCGTCAACATCGGTCCCCGGCCGCAGCTGCCCCGCTTTTGCGGCCTCCTCGACCGCATGACGGAGACAGGCATCATATGTGCGGTTGACCCGCTCGAGCGCCGCCACCGCCTCGCTGCCGAGCGTCGGCAGGTCGTGGCGCAGCCGCGACAGGGGGCTCCAGACGTTGCGGTCCCCGTCGCCCCTGTTGAAGCGTTCGTAGTATCGGCGCAGGTCGTCCAGCTGCATCGACAGCCGTTCGGCGAAGGTGGCGGTTCCCGCCCGCCAATAGCGCTCGATGCGGGCCACGGCGTTCGAGGCGATGTCCTCGATCAGCTCCCGCATCAGTTGCTGCTTGCTGCCGAAATGATGATGGATGTTGGCCCGTGTCGTCCCGATCACGGCGGCGATGTCGCCGAAGCTGAAGCCCTCATGCCCCTTCAGGACATAGAGCTCCGCAGCAACCGATTTGATCCGGTCGCGAGTCCCCCCTGAGGCGTCGGGTTCGGACGTTCCGCTGTCCTGACGTGCCATGTCGTTAGCCCACGGTTCGCGTGCCGAGTGTTGTGAGGCCACTGCGATCGGCTTGTATAGCTCACAATTCGATCCGTCGCGGGAGGGATCGACATTGAAGCGATGCCATCACGGCCAGGCGGCGACCTTCCGGAACTGGCGAGCGCTTGTCCGGCCACCACCGACGGCTGGGGAGATAGCGAGACCAGGATGGTCGCGACTGTAGCGGGCCGCCGGAGCGGCGCCAGGGCTGTCACCCGTAGTGCGAGGTCCGGAGGTCCGGCGGCAGCACCGGCGGCGGCGCGCTCGGCAGCCGCAAGCGGACGTGCAGCCCACCGAGTGCGCCCGGCTCCAGCCGGTCCACCGGCACATCCATGCGCCGGCAAAGCTCGGCGACGATCGAGAGGCCGAGGCCGACCCCATCGCCTCCGGAGCGTCCGAGCCGCTGGAACCGCTCGAACGCACGCTCGAACGCCTCCGCCGATAGGCCGGGTCCGTCATCCCCTACCAGCAGGTCGGTGGCAGCCGGGTGGCCTCGGGCGATCGTGACGATGACCCGGCCTGGCGAGGCGGCGTACTTCACCGCGTTCTCGACGAGGTTCCGCAGCACGATCGCCAGCAGCTCCCGGTGGCCCGTGACCGCAGCTGACCGAGGCGATTCCAGCGTGACCTCCACGTTGCGCTCATTGGCCGATGGCACCAGGTCGGCGATGACGGACTGAACGAGCTCGACCAGATCGATGCGGCCGACGGGGCGTCGCGTGAGATCGATCGACTGTGACCGGGCGACGTCGAGGAGCTGCGCGACCAGCCGGCCCGCGCGGTTCGTGGCCTCCAGGATATTGGCGAAACGCGGCTGGATACGCTCGGGAACGTCACCTTCGAGGGCTTCCACCTGTGCTCGGATCGCGGTCAGCGGGGTGCGGAGCTCATGGGCCGCGTTCGACACGAAGTCGCGCTCGTGTTCCAGCACCAGTTGCAGCCGTGCCATCAGGCCGTTCAGCGCGTGAGCAACCCCTCGCAGTTCGCTCGGGGCCTCCGCCTCGTCCAGCGGCGCGAGGTTCTCCTCGCTGCGATCGCGGACCTGGTCGGCGAAGGCGCCGAGCGGCTTCAGGCCAGAACGGATGCCGACGGTCATGGCAAATCTGACCAATGCCGCCGAGATCAGGACATAGCCCGCCACCAGGCCGGCCACCTGAAGAGAGGAGAAGAAGGGCTCATACGTGTCTACGCCGATCGCGACCCGTGTGCCGGTACGCTCGTCCTCGAAGCTGTCGATGGTCACCGAATCACCGTGGATATCGACCGTTCCCTTCAGGGGCAGAGCCAGAAGTTGTTCCGCCGGCAGCGGCTCCGAGGCATAGAGCAGTTGCCCGTTCCGGCTGATCACGATCAGGTAGTCGTGGAGGTCGACCTCGAAGTCGGAGCCCTGTCGCGGCGTGAACAGCGGAAACACCGTCGGCGAAGCCGGCTGTGTCGAGGCGAAGGCCAGCATCAGCTGTGCCGTGTGAGCGGTCCGGCTGTGGAACGACTCGTTGTACTCCAACGCGACGGCGACCACGATCAGGAGGGATGCCGGCGCCCAGACCGCCGCGATCAGCCAGGCCAGTCGACGCTGCAGGCGCGCACGGATCGACGGCATGCTATTCCCTCGGCAGCATGTAGCCGACCCCGCGGATCGTCTGGATCAGATCGGCGCCGAGCTTGCGGCGGATCTGCGCGACGAAGACTTCCAGCGTGTTGCTCTCGGCTTCCCCGCTCCAGCCATAGAGGTGGTCCTCGAGAGCGTGCCGGGTGAGCACCCGACCCTGATTCTCGACGAACATCAGCAGCAGCGCAAACACCTTCGGCGTCAGCGCGATGCTTTCGCCGCCGCGCTGCACGGTGAAGGACGCAGGATCGATCCGCAGGTCCCGGTATTGCAGGGCCTCCGACCGGCGGTCACCGCGGCGACGGGCAATCGCGCGGCAGCGGGCCATCAGCTCCTCCATCGCGAACGGCTTGACCAGATAGTCGTCGGCGCCCAGGTCGAGGCCGCGCACCCTGGTGTCCAGCTCGTAGCGCGCGCTCAGAATCAGGACACGGAGGCCGTGGCCGGCCGCCCGCTGCTCCCGCAGGATCTCGAGGCCGTCCCGGTCCGGCAGGCCGAGGTCGAGGATCATCAGGTCGAAGGCGTCCAGCTCGGTGATCCCGTCGAGGCCGGCTGCGTTCCTGAGCCAGTCGACGGTCATGCCGGACCGGGTCAGGCGTGCGCGGATGGCGTCGCCGATCAGCGGGTCGTCCTCGACAAGCAGGATGCGCATCACTCACTCCCGGTGGCTCGGGCGACAGCATCCCATCGGAATCTGAAACGAAGCTGAATCGCCGCCTCCGTCACGTTCAGGTCCGGTTCAGGTACCGCTGGCAGGGTCGGCGCCGCATCCGACCCAACATAAGGCAAAAACAAGATGAGACGCGCATTCTTCGGCCGCGGGCTGTTCCCGGCCGCGATCCTTTGCGTCACCGCGGCGGTCCAGACGGCGGCGGGAAGTGCAGCGGCCCAGGACGAGCCTCCGGCGGAATGGTCATTCACCCTCGGCGGCGGCGGAATGTATGCGCCGGACTACGAGGGGTCCGATGACTACACGGTGTTGCCGTTGCCATTCGTGGAGATCTCCTGGCAGGACCGGATCCGGCTGACGACCGAAGGGGGGCCGGGGATCTTCGCGACCCCGTTCGCGACCGACGGCCTGCGGCTCGACCTCGGCGTCCGATACGAGTTCGGGCGCTACGAGGACGACAACGACGCTTTGAAAGGGCTCGGCGATCTCGAGGTCGGCGCAGTGGCGGTCGTCCGATTCGGCTACGAGGCTGGCCCCGTGAATCTCGGCCTGGAGGTCGCCCGCGACCTGACCGGCGATCGCAACGGCCTGACGGCCACCGCCGAGGCGGAATATACGATCCAGCTGCTCGACGACGTCCGGCTCGGCGTGACCCCGCACCTCACCTGGGCCGACGACGAGTACATGAGCAACACCTTCGGCATCACCGCGGCCCAGGCCGCACGATCGGCCCGCGGGCTCTCCAGCTACGACGCCGGCAGCGGCCTGAAGGACGTCGGCATCAATCTCGGCATCGGATACATGATGACCGACTCGATCTACTTGATGGGCCAGGTCGGCTACAGCCGGCTGCTCGGTGACGCCGCCGACAGCCCGCTGGTCAACAGCGAGGGCAGCGCCGATCAGCTCTCCGCGATGCTCGGTCTGACTTACCGCTGGTAGCGGAGCGAGGAGGCGGCAGACGGACTCTCCGCTTCCCCTTTCCCAACGAGGGCTGGACGACGGCTGGATCGAGGACCGGTGAGGTGAAATGGTTTGGCTTTTCTGTCGTGGCGGCCGACTGAAGCCCTGGGGGCTTCTGTTGTTCAGCGCCCGCGTGGCGGTTGCGGTCATCCTGAACTTCGGCGTCCTGGCCGAGGAAGCGGCTAGGCCGGACCGGCAGCGGATGCTGCCGTCGATCGTCGTCGCCGAGGCTGTCGAGCGCAGGATCGGCGATCATGTTCTCGCGACCGGTTCGATCGAGGCGGTGGAGGAGATCCATGTCTCGCCGCTCGTGGACGGGCTTCCGATCCGGACCTTGAATGCCGATATCGGAGACCGGGTCGAACAGGGCAGCACACTGGCCGTCCTCGATGACGACGCGCTGCTTCTGGAGAAAAGCCGGCTCGAGGCCGGAGTCGTCAAGGCCGAGGCCGCGCTCACCCAATTCCAGGCGCAGCTTGTCGAAGCCAGGGCGAATTCGGAGGAGGCGACGCGCGTCGCCCATCGCGCCGAGTTGCTATCGGCCAACAAGACAGTCTCGCGGGCGGAGGTCGACCGGCTGAAGGCATTGGCCACCGCCTCGGGCGCCCGCCTCCGTTCGGCGGAGCAATCCCTGAGCATTGCGGCAGCGGATATCAGGCTGGCCCGCGCGCAGCTCGATGACATCGACCTGCGGCTCGCCCGCACGGCCGTCAAGGCTCCCGTCGGCGGCGTGATTTCCGCCAGGAATGCCAAGGTGGGCGGCGTCGTCGCCGGCAGCGGTCTGCCGCTTTACACGATCATCCGCGACGGTCTCATCGAGATGAAGGCCGAAGTGGCCGAGGCCGACCTCATCAAGCTCGCGGTCGGGCAGTCCGCAGCGGTCAGGCTCGCCGGCAGCAGCACGACCGTCCAGGGGAAGATCCGCATGGTGAGACCGACGGTCGATCCGCAGACGCGTCTCGGCACCGTCCACATCACCCTGGCCGATACGGCCAAGGCCCGGGTAGGCATGTATGCGAGCGCAACCATCATTGCCGAAGAGAAGCAGGCGGTCGTCCTGCCGCGGACGTCCGTCACGTCAGCGCACGGCATATCCACGGTCCGCAAGGTCGAAAACGGCGTCGTGCGGCTGGTGCCGGTGACGGTCGGCATCCAGGACGGGTCATTCGTCGAGATCCTCTCCGGCCTCGAGGCCGGCGAGCAGGTAGTGGCAAAGGCCGGCGCCTTCGTGCGCGACGGTGACCGGATCATTCCGGTCAAGCCGGCCCAGCCGTTCACCAACTGACCGGATTCGAGACCATGAATCTCTCTGCCTGGTCGATCCGCAATCCGATCGCGCCGATTCTGGTGGTCTTCGTGCTCGTCGTGCTGGGCTGGCAATCGTTCAACGCCTTGCCGATCACGCAATTCCCGAACATCGACATCCCGATCGTCTCGATCGTCGTCACGCAGAGCGGCGCCACGCCGGTCGAACTCGAAACCCAGGTCACCAAGCTGATCGAAGACGAGGTCACCAGCATTTCCGGTGTCGATCACATCGAGTCGACGATCACCGACGGGCGATCCACGACGTCCGTCACCTTCCGCCTGGAGGTGCCCACCGCCCAGGCCGTGCAGGATGTCAAGGATGCGGTCGACCGGATCCGCGGCGATCTTCCGGCCGCGATCGATCCCCCGATCGTATCGAGAGTCGAGTTCGAAGCTCAGGCGATCCAGACCTTTGCGGTCTCCTCGCCCGGCCTGGCGCTTGAGGAGCTGTCCTGGTTCGTCAAGGACACGGTCATCCGCGCCATCCAGGGTCAACGCGGCGTCGGTCGGGTTGAACGGCATGGCGGCTCTGATCGTGAGGTCCGTATCGAGCTCGATGCCGATCGCCTGGACTCCTTCGGAATCACCGCGGCCGACGTCAACGGGCAGCTCCGCCGGATGAACCTGGATCTCGGCTCCGGCCGCGGCCAGGTCGGCGGCAGCGAACAGGCGATCCGCATGCTCGGTGATGCGCGCGACGCGGCCAGGCTCGCCGACACGATGATCTGGCTGCCGAACGGCCGCCTCGCCCGGCTGTCCGAACTTGGCCAAGTGGCAGATACCGTCGAAGAGCCTCAGTCGTTTTCCCGCTTCAACGGGAATCCGAGCGTCACGTTTTCCGTGTTCCGGGCCAAGGGAGCCAGCGAGGTGAGCGTCGCCGAAGCGGTGGCCAAGACGCTCGACGACATCCGCGCGAAGCACCCCGGCGTCACCATCGAGATGGTCGACGATGCGGTCTCCATCGCCTATGGAACCTACGAGGCCGCAGTTGACGCTCTGATCGAGGGTGCGCTCCTCGCCGTCCTCGTCGTGATGGTGTTCCTGCGCAACTGGCGATCAACCCTGATCGGAGCGATCGCCCTGCCGCTGTCGGCCGTTCCGACTTTCTGGGTCATGGACCTCCTCGGCTTCTCGCTGAACCAGGTCAGCCTGCTCGCCATGACACTCGCGACCGGCATCCTCGTCGACGACGCGATCGTGGAGATCGAGAACATCGCGAGGCACATCCGGATGGGCAAGTCGCCCTACCGTGCCGCGATCGATGCCACGGACGAGATCGGCCTCGCGGTGATCGCCACCACCTTCGCGCTGATCGCGGTTTTCCTGCCGGTCTCCTTCATGCCGGGCATCCCCGGGCAATACTTTATCCAGTTCGGCCTGACGGTCGCCGTCTCCGCCTTCTTCTCCCTCTTGGTCGCCCGCCTGATCACGCCGGTCATGGCGGCCTATCTGATGCGCCCGACGGATATCGGCGACGACCGCCATGGCCGCGACGACACCGGCATCACGAAACTCTATACGGCCCTCCTCGGCGTCACGACCCGCTGGCGCTATTCGACACTGCTCGCCGCCCTCGGCTGCCTGGCCGTCTCCGTTTATGTTATGGCCCAGATTCCAGGCAGCTTCATACCGCCGGAGGACGACTCGCGCATCAACCTGGCGGTCGAGCTGCCGCCGGGCGCGATGCTCGAGGATACGGAACGGACGACGACGGCACTCTACGATCGGATCAAGGATATCGACGGCATCGAGAGCGTCCTGGTGCTCGGCGGCGCTTCACCGCGCGGCGATCTCGAGTTGCGGCTCGCCACCGTCAAAGTGCTTCTCGAACCGCTCGATCATTCGCTCTTAACCAAGGTCATGAACACCGTGGTCGGCTGGATTCGGGTGGCCGACCTCTACTTGCCGAAGCCGCCATCGGCTGGCCGCACCAGACCTCAATCACAGATCGAAGCGGACATCCTCGGCCGACTGCGTTCGATCCCCGATGCTCGCATCTTCAAGGTCAACGAAGAGGGCACACACGACCTGTCCTTCAACCTGCTGTCCAACAACGAAGCGGATCTGGACAAGGCGGTCGCACTTCTGGAGACAAAGCTGCGCGGCGATCCGCTGCTCGCCGATGTGAGCGCGGACGGTTCCCTGCCCCGGCCGGAACTGCAGATCCGGCCACGCGACGACCGGATGGCGCGACTTGGCATCATGCCGGAGCAGGTTTCCCAGGTCATCCGCGTCGCCACCATCGGCGATATCGACGAGCAGTTGACGAAGATCGCGCTCGACGGGCGGCTGATCCCGATCCGTGTGCAGCTCGACAGCGACTTCCGCAGCGACATCGCCGCGATCCGCAACCTGAAGGTCGAGACCGGGTCCGGATCGACCGTTCCGCTGTCCAGCGTCGCGGACATCGACACTTCGGAAGGACCCAGTTCGATCAGGCGCTACGACCGCCACCGCGTCGTCGCGCTCGGCGCGAACCTGCCGCCCGGCATTGCGCTCGATACCGCGTCCGAACGCTTCGAGGCGCTCGCGGCCGAGGCCGGCCTTCCTGCGACCGTCGAGGTCTTCGAAAGCGGTGATGTCGAGCTGCAGGCCGAAGTGCAACAGAGCTTCGCCAACGTGATGATCCTGGCCCTGATGCTGGTGCTGGCCGTCCTGATCCTGCTCTTCAGGGACGTGGTGCAGCCCTTCACCATTCTGTTCTCGCTGCCGCTCGCCATCGGCGGTGTCGCGGCCGGCCTGATCCTGACCCAGAACGCGCTCTCGATGCCGGTGCTGATCGGCATCCTCATGCTGATGGGCGTCGTCAGCAAGAACGCGATCCTGCTCGTCGACTTCGGCGTCGAGATGGTGCGTGCCGGCATGGACCGGACGGTCGCGATCATCGAGGCCGGGCGCAAGCGGACGCGGCCGATCGTCATGACCTCGATAGCGATGTCCGCAGGCATGCTGCCCTCCGCACTCGGCGTCGGCGAAGGCGGCTCCTTCCGCGCCCCGATGGCGATCGCCGTCATCGGAGGCATCATGGTTTCGACGGTGCTGAGCCTCGTCGTCGTCCCCTCCTTCTTCCTCGTCATGGACGACCTGTCGCGGCTGCTCGCCCGCATGTTCGGCCGCTGGGTCGGCAGGAAGGACGAGGAAGAGCTGCCGCTCGATCGCTAGGCGCTCACCGGGCTTGCCACCGAGCTGGGCGGCGTGGTCGAAAGCCTGGGGGAACGCGTCGCGATGCTGGAGGAAGAGCGGCGCGACAAATCCGACCGCAAGGTGGTTCCATCCCTGAATCGATCAGGATCAGCCGAGGCCATTCCGCTTGAGTTACACGGTCATAGTTCGTGGCGGTCGTGTCCCGGGGAGTGGTGTAGGTGACGAGAGGGTCACCGTGGTTTGCCGGCGTGGCCGGGAAGGGTCAGACTGCCAGTTCAGGCAGGGCGACGGTGGGATCATCGCCCGAGGCCGCGGCGCTTTCCAGGGTCATGCAGCGGCAGTGCCGGACGGCCCATTCGTCACTTTGGCTTACCTTGCCTTCTGGAAGCTCCGCAGAATGCAGAAAGCCCCGCCTTTTTTGGGCGGGGCGCTGGCTCGGACCTCGATATCGAGGGAGTTATAACAAAGGTGGTTGCGGGGACAGGATACCACCGATACCCATACGAGCTCGCCATCGCCGTATAGCAAGCGGGCTGATATCCAGCCGCTCCCAGACATGCCGTCAGCGGCTGGGAACTGGCCATCAAGATGATCGACGCTCGGTGTTTTGGCCTTGCGCCATGCGCAAGCAACTCTGAATACCTCACGCCGTCGCTGCGTTCCGGAGACTTCGGAGTGCCGGCCGAAGGACACAGAATACAGCAATCGGCGGCAAAGGCCGGCGGTCCTGTGAAAGCGCGGACGAGCCTCCGGTGCTACGGTCTTGAACGGAACGGCTTCTCTATGACCCGCCCTGTTCAGCCTTCGGCGCGCAGCTGAATCCATTCATAGGGTCAGTCACATAGGCGCTGCGCTCCAAACTGAGCGAGTAGCCGGCCTCTGATCATCGCGATACCGCAAAGGAACACGTCTATGCGCTTCCGCTCTCTCGCAATCGCTGCGCTCGGTCTTGCGCTATCCCTGACTGCGACCTCATCCCGGGCCATTGCTGCCGGAATCAACAATATTGTCATCGTCCACGGCGCTTTCGCCGATGGTTCCGGCTGGCGCAAGGTCTCCGACATTCTGGCCGGCGAGGGATACAATGTCTCGATCGTGCAGCAGCCCCTGACCTCTCTGCAGGATGACGCCGCGGCAACCCGGCGAGTCCTGTCGCTGCAGGACGGCCCGACTGTGCTCGTCGGGCACAGCTACGGCGGAATGGTCATCAGCGACGCCGGGAACGACGGCAAGGTCGCGGCCCTGGTCTACGTCGCAGCCTTCCAGCCCGAGAAGGGCGAAACTCTAGCCGGGCTCGCCGAAAGCAAACCGGATCCGAGCATGCAGCCCGGCGCGGTTAAGGCAACAGCCGATGGCTACCTCTATCTTGACCCGAAGGCCTTTGCGGCAGCCTTCGCGGCAGACCTGCCGGAGGCGGATGCGGATTTCTTCGCTCGATCGCAGGTATTCGCATCAAAGGCGGCGTTCACAGCCGCGGCTGGCGAGCCGGCCTGGAAAGTCAAGCCGAGCTGGGCTCTCGTCGCAACGCAGGACAGGTCGATCAATCCCGCCCTCGAACGTGACATGGCCAAGCGCGCGGGAAGCAAGATCCGGGAAGTGGAAGCGAGCCACGCGGTCTATATCGCAAAGCCGGAGGCCGTCGCCGCGATCATTGTCGAGGCCGCTGAATCGGTTTCGAAACAGACCCGATAGGCAGCAGCATCGAATTCGCCTCGTCGGCACGGCGGCGCTCCATGCAGGGCATGCGCACCGCCAAGCCGCTTGTACGACCGACGGCTCGATTGGGAACAGCTGCGTCCCTCGGGATGCCTCAAGCCTGCGGGATGAGCTGCAATCAGCCGAATTCCACGTCGCCTCTCACGTCATGAGGATTGTCGAGTGGGGACTCGCGTCAAGGCCGCCAGCAGCCGCCCGGCAGTCTGAACATCCGCCGTTTCCGCCCCCTCGGTGAAGCGCTCGAACACCGGCCGCAGTATCGCCGTCGCCTCATCGGACCGGCCCTGGCGGGCCAGCAGCGATGCGAGATCGACCGCAGCCCGCAGCTCCCAGGCCGGCGCGGCCTGGGAGCGGCTCCAGGACAGCGATTGCCCGAAGCATGCGTCGGCATCGGTGTCGATGGCTTTCGGCATTCCGAGCAGCATCCGACCCTTCACCCGCAGGAGCTCAGGCATATAGACGAGGTCGCCCTGTGTCTCGACCCGGCGGATCGTTTCGTTGACCACTGCCAGGCCCTCGGCCGGGCGGCCGAGGGCCGCAAGCCCTTCCGCGAGCGAGATGTCGAGCGCTGTGGTAAGCACCTCATAGCGCGCCTCGTGCAGCGTCTTCAGGCCCTCCTGCAAGGCCTCGACCCCGGCTTTCACGCCGCCGCGACGGACGGCCAGCGCCCCGGCGAGGGCCCGTCCGACGGCGAGATAGGGCCCCAACGAATGGGAATCGGCGCGGGCGGTGAACCACTCCACATGCTCCTCGGCGCTGCCGAGATCGCCGGTCCAGAGAAACACGGTGATCGCCCAGAGCATGGCAACGGAGAGCGTGACCGGATGATCCATCCGCCCGGCATCCCGGACGGACCGGCGGGCATGCTCCACAGCCTGGGCCGGGTAGCCCTGCAGCCACAAGGTCCTGGCGAGGATGGCGCCGGCCAGGTTCTGGCCTTCGAAGCCGAGATAGATCGTGCTGGAGCGCGGTGCGCCCGGCTGTTGCCTCAACGCCGCCTCGAGCGCCATGCGGGCGCCGCCGAGATCGCCGGCCAGATGCAGCGAGATGCCGAGGAGGAAATGGGCCAGCGCCGCAGCGGCCGGATCCTCGACGGAACCGGCGAGGGCGGCAGCGCGCTTCGCATGGCCCAGGGCGACATTGAACTCGCCCGCCCGCAGATGGAACATGTGCAGCGGGCCCAGCAGCAGCAACCGGCCGAGGGCATCCTCGCGCGCGTCGGCGATCGCGAGGCCTCTCTCGAGCGTCGTCCGCGCCGCGTCGCTCGCCCCCTGCATGAACATCAGCGCCATCCCCAGCGCCGCCTGGAGATGCATCTCCTCCTTGCCGCCACGGGTGGTGTCGTCGAGGGCGACGATCGCCCGCTCGGACCAGCGCCGGCATTCGGGGAGCAGCGACATCGCCAGGAAGACGGGAGCCGCAGCCGTGGCGAGGGACATGCCGAGCCTGGCATCGCCGGCCGGGCCGAAGCACCAGTACAGGGCTGCGCGCACATTGTTCATGGCGGAGAGGTACGGCCCTCGCTCCGCCGCGTTCGACAAGGCTGGCCATTCGCCCCCGAGTTGCTCCAGCCAGCGCCGGTAGTAGCCGGCGTGGCGCGCCGCCAGGGCGGCGCGCTCGGCGTCATCGGCGATCTGGCGGGCATAGGCGCGTGTGGTGTCGAGCAGGCGGTAGCGCATCATGGCGCCGACCGGGCGGGTCGCGACCATCGACTTGGCGACCAGACTGTCGATCGCGTCGAAGACCATGGCGTCGTCCGCGGCCCCGCCGGTCGCCACCCCCAGCGCCGCCTCGATCGTGAACGGCCCGACGAAGACGGCCAGCCGGCGCAGCACGAGGCGCTCCGGCTCGGACAGCAGGCCGTAGCTCCAGTCCAGCGTCGCCTGCAGGGTCCGCTGCCGCGGCGGCGCGCTGCGCTGACCCGGCCAGGAGAGTGGCAGGCGCTGGTCGAGCAGCGCCGCAGTCTGCTGGAGGCCATAGGCCTGGACCCGCCCGGCCGCCAGCTCGATCGCGAGCGCCACGCCGTCGAGCCTTCGGCAGATTTCTGCCACGAGAGCCGCATCCGCGTCGCTGAGCTGCAAGGGAGTGCCGGCCGCCGCAGCGCGCTCCAGGAACAGCCGGGCGGCGGGAAATTCCCTGACCGCCGCAGCGGTGAGGCCGGAATCGACCGGCGGGCTGGCCAGGGGCGCCAGCTGGTGGACCTGCTCGCCCTCGACCCGCAGGGCCTCGCGGCTGGTGGCGAGGATGTGCACCTGTGGGGCGGCCAGGAAGATGTTCGCCGCCAATGCGGCTGCGCCTTCGATGACATGCTCGCAGCTGTCGAGAACCAGCAGGAAGCGCCGGTCGCGCAGATAGGCGATCAGACGCGGGGTCGGATCATCCGACTGGATCGGCAGCCCCAGCATCGATGCCACTGCGACCGGGACCATGCCCGGATCCGTCAGCATCCCGAAATCTACGAAGAGTGCCGCCCCGCCAAACGCCCCCAGCTGGTCGTGCGCGACCGCGATCGCGACCGTGGTCTTGCCGACCCCGCCCGGGCCGACGATGGTGACGAAGCGCGCGGCGGCGAGCTGGGCCGACAGCGCCTGGACACCCTCCTCCCGCCCGACCATCCGGGCCAGGCGCGCCGGCAGGAAGGTGGCGCCGATCGAGGAGGCTCCGGCGGTGGCGGAGCCGTCCGTCGCGCCGGCCGAACGCGCGACCGGAGCGACGAAGCAGTATCCCCGGCCTGCGAGAGTGGCGATGTAGCGAGCGCCGTCCCGGCCATCGCCGAGCGCCTTGCGCAGCCCGGCGATGTGAAACCGCAGGCTGCCTTCCTCGACGGTCACGTCGGGCCAGACCTCGGCCATCAGGTCCCGCTTGCCGACCAGTTCGTTCGGGCGGGAAACCAGGGCGATCAGGATGTCGAGGGCTCGCGCGCCCAGCTCGACGGGGACGTCGTCCCTGGTCAGGAGCCGCTCGCCCACGGCCAGGCGGAAGGGACCGAAGGAGAAGACATCCCCGGCCTGCGCCGGCCCTATGATCATTCTCCGTCCTCCGCCATCGCCTGAATCGATCGAACGCATCCTAGGGGACGGGCCGCGGCCGCACCACCGGCCGCCTGCCGGGCGCAGAATGCAGCAATCGGCGGCAAACCCCAGCAGTCTCGTAAAAGCATGGGCAAGGTCCCGGCGCTAGGGTCCCGGACGGAACGGCCTCCCCCGGCCTGCCTGCCTTCAGCAGAGGAACGATCATGTCCGAAGCATTGCCGCCCGCCACCCGGCGCGGCTTCCTGGCGTCGTCTGCGACCGCGCTTCTCGCCGCCACGGCGGCCAACGCCCTGCCCCTTCTCTCTTCGCGCCCCGCTGCGGCCGCCCAGGGCAATGCCGTTCGCCCGCTCCGCGTCGAGGTCCCGGAGGACGCGCTGACCGATCTGCGCCGGCGCATCGCCGCGACCCGCTGGCCCGGCAGGGAAACTGTTGCCGACCAGTCCCAGGGCGTGCAGCTCGCGAGGCTCCGGGCGCTGGTGCGCTACTGGGGGACGGACTACGACTGGCGGAAGGTGGAAGCCAAGCTCAACGCCCTGCCGATGTTCGTGACCGAGATCGACGGGCTCGACATCCAGTTCATCCACGTCCGTTCCACACACGAGAACGCCCTGCCGCTGATCATGACCCATGGCTGGCCGGGATCGATCCTGGAGCTGGTGAAAGCCATCGGCCCGCTGACCGACCCCACGGCGCATGGCGGCAGCGCGGAGGACGCGTTCCACCTGGTCGTGCCGTCGCTGCCCGGCTTCGGCTTCTCCGGCAAGCCGACCGGGACCGGCTGGGGCTCGGACCATATCGCGCGGGCCTGGGGCGAGCTGATGGCGCGCCTGGGCTACAAGCACTTTGTGTCCCAGGGCGGCGATTGCGGATCCGTGATCTCGCACCGGATGGCGATGCAGAATGTGACGGGGCTGATCGGCATCCATGTCAACATGCCCGCCACCGTGCCGGCCGAGCTGCAGCCGCTTCTGGCGCAGGGCCTGCCCGCCCCGGCCGGGCTGCCAGCCCGGGAGAAGGCGGCCTACGATCAGCTGAACGACTTCTACCAGAACAACACCGGCTACTCCGCCATGATGGTGACGCGGCCGCAGACGGTGGGTTACGCCCTGGCGGATTCGCCGGTCGGCCAGGCCGCCTGGATGTACGACAAGATCGCGCAATGGACTTACAGCGGCGGCGATCCCGAGAAATCCCTGACCCGGGATGAGATCCTGGACGACATCTCGCTCTACTGGCTCACCAACAGCGCGACGTCCGCGGCGCAGATCTACTGGGAAGACCACTCCAACAACTTCAATGCGGTGGACATCTCCCTCCCCGCCGCGGTGACGATCTTCCCGGGCGAGATCTACCGCGCCCCGCGCAGCTGGGTCGAGCGCGCCTACCATAAGCTCATCTACTTCAACGAGGTCGACAAGGGCGGCCATTTCGCGGCCTGGGAGGAGCCCGAGCTGTTCGCCACCGAGGTTCGCGCCGCCTTCCGGTCGCTGCGTTGACCGGCATTGCAGGATTCGACACGGTCCCGGCGTCCTGCGCGGCCCGCGTTCGGCCGCGCCCGACAGGCCCTAACAGCGGCTCACAAGCCCTAACGAGCACCTCTCCGCGTCCTGGCGTAGACATCGAGGCATCCCGACGGGCCGGGCGGCGCAGCCGCCGCCCGCCGGGAACGCCCCCGGCGGATCACAGGCAGATCCCCGGCCCGGCGCCCGAGGACGGCTTGGTGGACGCGACGATGCAGAACGATGTGACACGCCTCATCGTCCCGGCCGAGGACGCGCAGAGCACTTCGACGGAAACGGCCGCGACGGACGGCATGTCGCCGGCCGAGGCGCTGATCGAGGATGTCCGCCGGGGGCTGGTGCGGAACCCGGAGGCGGCACGCGCCGCCGCGGTGCGGCTCGTGACGCTCCTCACATTGTCGGACGCGGCGAAGGCCGCGGGCAGCCGCGGCGGACTGGCCCCATGGCAAAAGCGCAGGGTCGACCGCTATTTGAGGCGGTCCCTGGACCGGCCGCTGCGCCTGGAGGAACTGGCGGAGCAGGCCGCGCTGAGCGTCAGCCACTTCGCCCGCGCCTTCAAGGAGAGCTTCGGGACCACTCCGCACAGCTACATCATTCGCCTCCGCCTGGAACAGGCCCAGCGGCTGATGCTGACCACCAGGGATCCGCTCAGCCAGATCGCGCTGGCCTGCGGCCTGACCAGTCAGGCGCATCTGTCGAAGCTGTTCCGCCGCTGGCTGGGCGAGACCCCGAGCGCCTGGCGCCGGCGGCACCTGACCGAGGCCCAGGCCGCCCCGCCGCCCAAAGACGGCCCCATCGAGCCATCGCCCTGAAGACCAGGGCGGACGACCGTCAACACCCCATTCGCAAGGAGACCATCGTGACCCGGATCGAAAAGGTTCTGTACACCGGCAAGACCCACACCACCGGCGGCCGGGACGGTATGGCCCGCAGCTCGGACGGTCGGCTGGACATCAAGCTCTCGCCCCCCGGCGGCCCGGGCACGGGCACGAATCCGGAGCAGCTGTTCGCCGCCGGCTGGTCGGCGTGCTTCATCGGTGCGATGGGCCGGGCGGCGACCGAGATGAAGGTCACCCTGCCGGCCGACCGGGCCGTCGACGCCGAGGTGGACCTGGGCACGACCGACGGCGCCTTCTTCCTTCAGGCCCGCCTCAACGTCAGCCTGCCCGGACTGGACCGCGAGACCGCCCAGGCCATCGTCGAGAAGGCGCACCAGATCTGCCCCTATTCCAAGGCCACCCGCGGCAACATCGACGTGACGCTCAGCGTGGTCTGAGCCATCGCCCGGCCTGCCCGTGCCGGCCGGGCGCGCCCCACCCATTCCTTGACCGATCCCCGACGGAGGGACGCATGCCCGAAGATATCGATCTCCCGCGCCGCCGCCTGTTCGGCACCGCGCTGATGACCCTGGCCGCCGCCCCGTTCGTCTCGATCGGACCTGCGGCCGCCGCGCAGACCGCCGCCCCCGCAGGCAAGGCCGCCATCCCGTCCGGCGCCACCTTCGGCCCGCTGAAGCAGATCGACGCCGGCGATCTGAACGTCGGATACGTCGAGGCCGGCCCGGCCGACGGACCCGTGGTCCTGCTGCTGCACGGCTGGCCCTACGACATCTACAGCTTCGTCGACGTCGTCCCGGTCCTGACGGCGGCCGGCTACCGGGTGATCGTGCCCTATCTGCGCGGCTACGGCAGCACCCGGTTCCGGTCGGAGGCCACGATCCGCAACGGCGAGCCGGCAGCCCTGGCCGCCGAC
>NZ_JAHVDK010000019.1:0-160023 GCF_051487185.1 Inquilinus limosus | reverse complement strand
GGCATCATCATGATCGGCGAGATCGGCGGCGACGCCGAGGTGATGGGCGCCGAGTTCCTCCGCGCGAGCGGCACCAAGAAGCCGGTGGTCGGCTTCATCGCCGGCCGCACCGCGCCGCCCGGCCGCCGCATGGGCCATGCCGGCGCCGTCATCTCCGGCGGCCACGACACCGCCGACCACAAGATCGACGCCCTCAAGGCCGCCGGCATCACCGTCGCCGACTCCCCGGCAGCGCTCGGGAAAACCATGATCCGGGTGCTGCGCGAAGGCAGCAGGGCTGCGGCGGAATAAGGCCACGAGATGCTGCGGTGCAGCCACGATTCCGGCTTGCCACCGCGGCGGAAACGTTCTTTGGTACCAGACGTACTGCATTTGGTATGCCAGAAGGCCGGCGATAACGGCCTCGGATAACAACGACATAACCGAGGGGAGGGGCAGCCGATCGACACATCGGCACGACGGGATCTGCTGACCCACCGAATCCGGTCCCAGACCGGCCCGGCGACAGCACTCCGCGCGCCCCTTCTCGAGGACGATGGCGTCCGTCACGGGCCGTCACCTCCGATGCCATGGGGTTGCCTCAACCGACATGCGAAGGATTGGGACGGAAATGCTGACTGAAACCTCATCTCAGACGGAGCCGGTTCGCAAAGGGCCGCCGGGGGGACGCTGGCTGCAGCTGCTCATCGGCATCGTCTGCATGGCGATGGTGGCCAATCTGCAATATGGCTGGACCCTGTTCGTCGGCCCGATCGATGCGACGCATCACTGGGGCCGGGCGGCGATCCAGGTCGCCTTCACCATCTTCGTTCTGACCGAGACCTGGCTGGTGCCGGTCGAGGGCTGGTTCGTCGACAAGTTCGGGCCGCGCATCGTGGTCCTGATCGGCGGCGTGCTCTGCGCCATCGCCTGGGCGATCAACTCGGTGGCGGATTCGCTGACCGTGCTCTACATCGCCGCCGCCATCGGCGGCATCGGCGCCGGCGCCGTCTACGGCACCTGCGTCGGCGCGGCGTTGAAATGGTTCCCGGACCGGCGCGGCCTGGCGGCGGGGCTGACCGCGGCCGGCTTCGGCGCCGGCTCGGCCCTGACCATCGTGCCAATCGCCAATATGATCCATTCCTCGGGCTATGAGGCGACCTTCCTGACCTTCGGCCTGATCCAGGGCGGCGCCGTGGTGCTGCTGTCCTTCCTGCTGGCGACGCCGGCCAAGGGGCAGCTGCCGGTCGTGAAGCCGAAGATCGTGCAGACCCGGCGTGACTATGCGCCGACGGAGATGCTGCGCAGCCCGGTGTTCTGGGTGATGTATGCGATGTTCGTCATGGTCGCCTCGGGCGGCCTCTTGGCGACCGCGCAACTGGCCCCGATCGCGACCGACTTCAAGATCGGCGACACGCCGGTCAGCATGCTCGGCCTGACCATGCCGGCACTGACCTTCGCGCTGTCGCTCGACCGCGTGCTGAACGGCGTCACCCGGCCGTTCTTCGGCTGGGTCTCGGACCATATCGGCCGCGAGAACACGATGTTCATCGCCTTCTTCTTGGAGGCGGTCGGCATCGTCCTGCTGATGGAGTTCGGCCAGGACCCTGTTCTGTTCGTGATCCTGACCGCGATGGTGTTCTTCGCCTGGGGCGAGATCTACTCGCTGTTCCCGGCGACCTGCGGCGACACCTTCGGGTCGCGCTACGCCACCACCAATGCCGGGCTGCTCTACACCGCCAAGGGGACGGCCTCGCTGGTGGTGCCCTTCGCCAATATTGCGGTCAGCCAGCTCGGCAGCTGGGACATGGTGTTCATCTTCGCCGCGCTGGTGAATGTGATCGCGGCGGTGATGGCGATGTTCGTGCTCAAGCCGATGCGGGCCCGGGCGCTGGAGCAGGCGCGGGCCCAGGCCGCCCTGGAAGGGGAGCCGCGCCTCGCCAACTGAACCGGGCCGGGACGATCCCGGCAATCGAGACGATCCCCGGGAGGCAAGCCTGCTTGCCTCCTCTTTCTTTGTGCGTGTGCCTCACATCGCGCGCATGAAGCTGGCCCAGGCCGGGTCGGTGGCCTCGAATTCGTCGGGCTGCGGGACGCGGCCGAAGCGGGAGGCGGGGCGCAGCGCCAGCGGGGCGCGGCCCATCTCCGCCGGGGCCAGCCGGTCCGCGGCATAGGCCAGAAGCGCGAAGCCCAAGGCGGCGCCGAGCACGAGAAAGGTCATGTCGTTCTCCTCCGTTCGTGTTGCGCTGCACATATGGCAGCGCGACAGAGAGAACGCAATGAAATCTGGTATACAGAATACAAGGTACAGTTTTGCATTTCCGCATGGCTGGCAGGCCTCCGCCCTGTGCCGCCTATCCTTCGACCTGGTGCCGCAGCGTCTCGAGGTGCCGCATCGCGGTCACGCCGTCGCGGATGGTGGGGGCGTCGGCCGTCTCGCTGAGGAAGGCCTTCAGCGTGACCTCCAAGAGGGCGTGGTAGCCCTTCACGTCCTCATTGGCGGCGGCGGTGAAGTTGGGCGACCAGGTCAGGGCGTCCTCCGTGCCGGACAGGGTGGCGCCGAGATCCTGGGTCTTGAAGGCCGGGTCGCGGTAGTAGGTCACGTCGACCACGTTGCGCACCTCCAGCCGGCGGTGGTCGCCCATGATCTGGACAAACTCCATCGGCGTGCCGCGCGACTGCACCGTGCCCATGACGATGGTGCCGATGGCGCCGTTGTCGAAGCCCAGCGCGATGTGCATCAAGAGGCGCCCGGGCCCGTTCTCGACCTTGCGTGCCGAGATCTCGCGAATCGGCGAGGCGGCGAGGAAGGCTGGCAGGTCCATGTAGTGGATGCAGTGGTGGAGGAAGAAGCCGCTGTAGTCGACCGCGCCGCGGAAATAGGTCGGCGCCGTCATGTAGGAGCCGTAGAAGCCCAGCACCGGACCGAATTCGCCGCCGCGGACGATGTTGCCGGCGATGCGGTTCCCGATCGACCAGCGCTTCATGAAGCCGACCACCAGCGGCTTGCCGGCGCGCTCCGACGCCGCCAGTAGCTCCTCCGCCTGGGCGAGAGTGTCGCCGGGCGGCTTCTCCATGAACACCGGCAGGCCGCGGGCCAGGGCGGCGAGGCCGATGGCGTGATGCGCGGCCGGCCCGACCGCCATGCCGACCGCGTCGAGCCCGGGATGGGCCAGCAGGTCGCGATGGTCGGAATAGGTGGCGCGGACGCCGAACTGGCGGGCGGCGCGGGCCAGGTTGGCGCCGTCGACATCGCACAGCGCCACGAGCTCGACATCGTGGCGCGTCAGCTGCGGCAGCAGCATCTGGGTCGCATGCGTGCCGCAGCCGATCCAGCCGATCCTCATCGCCGGTGCCCTCCCATGGCCAGAGCGCCACGCAGCAGGGCCAGGCTCTGCGTCAGCTTCTCGGTCTCGTCCTCATGCGGCGGCCGCCATTGCGCGATCGGCACGCCGAAGCGGTCGTCGTCGCGCCGGAACGGCTCGACCGAGATCGGGCCGGCATAGCCGACCTCGGCCAGGGCCCGCACCACCGCCACCCAGTCGGTGGCGCCGGTGCCGACGAAGCCGCGATGGTTCTCGTTCGCCTGGAAATGGACGAAGCGGTCGCCGGCCAGGCGGATCGCCTCGGCGATGTCCGCCTCCTCCATATGCATGTGGAAGGTGTCGAGCATCAGCCGCACCTCCGGCCGGCCGACAAGGTCGATCAGCTCCAGCCCCTGGTGGGTGGTGCACAGGATGTCGGTCTCGAACCGGTTCAGCGGCTCGACCGCCAGCGTCACCCCGTGGTCGCGGGCGGCGTCGGCGGCCCGGCGCAGCCCGTCGACGCACCAGTCGCGGCGGCGCAGCCGGAGGTCCTCGGGCACCGGCGCCGGCGGCCGGCCGGCGAAGACCAGCGGGTTGCCGTAGAGCGGGCCGCCGACGATGCGGGCGCCCAACGCCTCGGCGCAATCGGCGGCATAGCGCAGGTAATCGACCCCGGCCTCGCGCGCGGCGGCATCGTCGCCGGTCAGGTTGCGCTGCAGATTGACCCGGGCGGCTAGCACGACGGACAGGCCGGCGCCGTCCAACGCCCGACGGGTTTCGGCGAGGTCCAGCTCGCCCGGCTCGGGCACCAGCAGCTCGATGAAGTCGTAGCCCATGGTGCGGATCCGCTCGAACCAGCCGAAATGCTCGGCGGTGAAGGGGCGCGCGACCTGCATGGAGATGAGGCCGATCGGGTTCGGCATGGATGCGGTCTTTCTTGGTCGGGAGATGGTCATCCCTTCACGGCGCCCTGGGTCAGGCCGCCGATCAGGCGTTTCTGGACGAGGAGGAACAGGATGGTGGCGGGCAGGGCGCCGACCACGCCGCCGGCGGTCAGCAGGCCCCATTCGATCTGGTACTCGCCGATCAGGGTCTGGATCGCGACGGTCATGGTGCGGACGCTGCGGCCGCCCAGCGTCAGGGCGTAGAGATATTCGTTCCAGGCGGTGATGAAGATGTAGATCCCGGTCGCCACGAGACCGGGAATGCAGAGCGGCAGGATCACCCGCCACAGCGCGCCGAGCCGCGAGCAGCCATCGGTCATCGCCGCCTCGTCCAGGCTCTTCGGGATCGCGTCGATGTAGCTCGTCATCATCCAGATGGCGAAGGGGATGGCGACGGTGGCGTTGGCGATGATCAGCGCGACATGGGTGTCGAGCAGGCCCAGCCGCCGCATCAGCACGAACAGCGGCAGGATCAGCAGCACGATCGGGAACATGTTGATGACCAGGAACTGGACCATCAGCAGCCGGCGCCCGGGGAAGCGGAAGCGCGAGAAGGCATAGGCCGCAGTGACGCTGAGCGTCAGCCCGACCGCGACCGTGCCCAGCGCCACGATCAGGCTGTGGCCCATATTGGCGAGGAAGCTGGTGCGGCCGAACAGCCTCTCGTAGCTGGCGGCGGTCCAGGCTGACGGGTCGGCGGCGACGCCGCGGCCGACGATGTCGTCCGGCGGCGTCAGCGAGGTCAGCGCCATCCACAGGTAGGGGCCCAGGGCGAAGCCCGCGATCAGCAGCATCGGCAGGTGGATCAGGGCGGCCCGGCGCCAGGGGGAGCTGCGGGTGACCATCAGTCCATGGTCCTCGTGGTGCGCCGCAGATAGACCAGGACGAAGCCGGCGAGCAGCAGGGTGAATATGACGGCCAGCGCCGAGCCGTAGCCGAAGTCGAGATTGGTCCTGGCCTTGATGAAGGCGTAGAGCGGCAGGGTGTGGGTGGCGTAGCCCGGGCCGCCGCCGGTCATGACGAAGATCACGTCGATCGAGTTGGCGACCCAGATCAGCCGCAGCAGCACCGCGGTCGCGATCACCCCGGCGATCGAGGGCAGGGTGATCCGCCAGAACTGCTGCCAGCCCGTCGCGCCGTCGATCGCCGCCGCCTCGTACAGGTCGCGCGGCACCGCCTGCAGCCCCGCCAGGATCATCACCGCGAAGAACGGGAAGCCCTGCCAGGTCAGGGTCAGGATGATGGCGTAGAGCGAGGTGCCGGGGTCGGCCAGCCAGGGGAAGGCGCCCTGCAGCATGCCGAGACGCACCAGCACGTCGTTCAGCACCCCGGCGTTCGGGTCGTAGATCCAGCGCCACATCAGGGCGATGACGACGCTGGGCAGGGCCCAGGGGATGATGACGACGGCCCGGGCCAGCGGCCGCCACCAGAAGCGCTGGTTCAGCAGCAGCGCGGTGGCGAGGCCGAGCAGCAGCTGGGCCGGGACCGTGATCCCGACCCAGAGCGCGGTGTGCTGCAGCGAGGTCCAGAACACCGGGTCGGCCAGCGCCTTGGCGAAGTTGTCGAGCCCGGCGAAAGGCATCCGGGTCGGCCGGAACAGCACGAATTCGTGCAGGCTGAGGACCAGCGCCTGCAGTATCGGCAGGAACACGATCAG
This sequence comes from Inquilinus limosus, assembly GCF_051487185.1. Lineage (GTDB taxonomy): Bacteria > Pseudomonadota > Alphaproteobacteria > DSM-16000 > Inquilinaceae > Inquilinus > Inquilinus limosus_F. The sequence continues at coordinate 154,138 of NZ_JAHVDK010000019.1, read as the reverse complement.
CAGCGTCACCAGCACCGCCGGGCTCAGCAGCACATAGGGCAGGATCCGGGTCCGCTCCTTGCCGCGGACCGGCGCCGCCCGGGCCGTCGCCAGGGTCATCGACATCGGGTCCTCCGCCTTATGGGGCGTAGAGCTGCTCGAACTCCTGCATCATCTGCTCCGCCGTGATCTCGCCGGTCAGGGCCCGCTGCATCGCCGCCGGCCACACCGTGTTGACGAAATCCGCGGTCTGGGAGACGGCGGGCAGGCTGTGGGCGAAGGGCAGGGACTGGACGGTGGCATCGACGAAGCGCATCTCGTGCAGCGTCCACTTCGCCGCGCCGCTCTTGGTCACCGGCAGCTGGCCGGTCGCCTTGTTGAACTCGACATTGGCGTCGCCGCCGGCCAGGAAGGCGATCCACTTCCAGGCGGCGTCCTTGTCCTCGGCCGAGGACAGCACGGCCAGGGATTCGTCGCCGTAGGAGGTCCAGCGGCCGCCGTTGCATTCCGGCACCGGCACGGCGGAGACCTTGTCGCCCAGCGCCTTCACGATGCCGGCGGAGGAGCCGATGTGGTGGATCGTCATCGCCGTCCGCCCCTGCTGGAAGGCGGCGATGATCTCCTGGAACCCGTCATTCGGCGCCGAGGGCGGGAACAGCTTCTGGCCGCGATAGAGATCGACCAGCCAATTGTTGGCAGCGACTACCTGCGGCGTGGTCAGGCCGCCCTTCTCGAACTTGGCGCCGGCCGACAGGACGAAGGGGCCCCAATGGTCGTAGCCGCCCTTGCCGCCGCGGAAGCCGAAGCCCCAGAGGTCCGGCTGCCCGTCGCCGTTGGTGTCGCGGGTCAGCGCCTTGGCCGCCTTGTGGAACTCGTCGCAGGTCTTGGGCGGCTGCAGCCCGGCCTCGGCCAACAGATCGGCGCGGTAGTAGAGGTAGGAGACGACATACTGGACCGGCAGGTAGTATTGGTGCCCGTCCGGACCCGCATTGATCTTCAACAGGTCATCCTGCAGGTCGGCCTTGCCGTCCCAGCCGGCGATCCGGTCGTCCAGCGGCTCCAGCGCCTCCATCTCCACCAGCCGCGGCTGCGCGAACAGCTTCACCATCGCCGCGTCCGGCGCGTTGCCGCCGGCGATCGCGGTGTAGAGATTGTCGTAATAGCTGTTCCAGGGGATGTTCTCGGCCTCGATCTTGATCCCCGGATTGGCCGCCTCGAATTTGGCGACCAGATCGGCCACCGGATTGTCCGGATTGTCGAAATGGTACCAGAAGCGGACCGTGCTCTCGGCCTGCGCCGTCCCCGCGGCCAGCGCCAGCAGCGCGGCCAGGGCCGCACCCTGCATCTTCCTCATGACGTCTCCTCCTGTTGTTATGCGTTGTCGTTGAAGCGCCGGGCCCAGGCCCCGGCTTCGGCGAAGGCCGTTCGGGCTTCCGCCAGAGCGGTCGTCATCTGCATGAAGCCGTGGATGACGCCGCGATGGACCCGCAGCGGATCGGCCCGCCCCGACGCCCGCAGCCGCGCCCCGAGCGCCAGCGTGTCGCTGAGCAGCGGGTCGAGCCCGGCGGCGTTGAGATAGAGCGGCGGCAGCACCCGCAGCGCGGCGTCCGATGCCAGGAGGGGCGAGACCAGCGGCTCTCCCCAGGTGGCGGGATCGGGCACGTACCAGTCCCGGTACCGGGCCATCCTTGCGCTGGTCAGGCCGTAGCCGCCGGGGCCGAAGCGCCGGTGGGATTCGGTGTCGTGGTCGACGGCATAGACGCCGTAGAACAGCAGACCGAACTCGGGCAGCGGCCGGCCGGCGGCCTGCTCCCGCAGCATCAGCGCCAGCGCCAGGTTGGCGCCGGCGGAATCGCCCGAGATGCCGACGGGCCCCGCGATCCGGTGCCACGCCAGTGTCTCTGGGAAGGCCCGCCACGCTGCCACGGCGTCGTTCAGCCCGGCCGGGTAGGGATGCTCCGGCGCCAGGCGGTAGTCGACGCCGATCACGGCCATGCCCGTCGCCTTGGCGAGGCAGCGCATCGCCCGGTCATGGGTGTCGATGCTGCAGAAGGCCCAGCCGCCGCCATGGATGTAGAGGATCGCGCCCCGCGCCGAATCCGGCCGGACCAGCCGGGCCCGCAGCGGGCCGGCGCTGCCTGGCAGCATCAGCTCGGTCGTCTCCGCCATCGGCGGCAGGTCCCGATTCCAACGTCCGTTCGCCCCTTCCGCCTGGGCCCGGCCCGCGGCGGGCGGCAGGGTGCTCGGGTCCGGCAGGTGCCCGTCCTCGGCGGCCAGCCGCGCCATGATCGCCGCCATCTCGGCGTTGGGCGTGTCGTTCGGATCGAAGCCGGTCATGCCGTGCGGCCCTCCTCGGCGGCGCCGAAGATCGACGGGCCGAAATCGACGATGGTCTCGATGTGGTGGCCGATGGCGGCGACCGCCGCCGCCTCGTCCCGCGCCGTCAGCGCCTCGACGATGGTCCAGTGCCGCCGAGCGGTGGCCATCAGGTCGCGCCGCTCGCCGCTGCGGGTGATCTTGAAGCGGTGGTTGTGCAGGATGCAGCGGTGCAGCAGCGGCTCCACCGCCGGCAGGCCGGCGGCCCGGAACAGCCGCCGGTGGAAGGCGCGGTCCAGCTCGGTCTGCCCGTATTCGTCGCCGGCCTGCGCCTTCGCCTCCATGCCCTCGATCAGGGCGGTCAGGTCCGGCAGCAGGGCGGGGTCGGGGCGCCGCAGGGCGCGGACGACGCCGCGGGTCTCGATGCCGTGGCGTAGCCGGAACATCTCGACCGCCTCATCCTCGGTGCAGTCGGCGACGCGGGTGCCCTTGTGCGGCTGGCGATGCACCAGCCCTTCCTCCTGCAGCGCCAGCAGCGCCTCGCGCACCGTGCCCTGGCTGCACTGGAAACGCTGCGCCAGCTCCAGCTCCAGCAGGGCGATACCGGGCGCCAGCTCGCCCAGCATGATCAGGCGCTTGAGGCCGTCGAAGACCTCCGCACTCTTGCCGGGCCGCATGCCCTCCTGGGCAATAGCGAGCATCTGACGTCTCGATGTTGTTATCGATATTGATAACGATATCGATAATCCCGAGATGTGCAAGCCCGATCCCCAACCACGGGCAAAAACCGTCATGGCGAGCCCCGGAGGGGCGTGGCCATCCAGGGGTCCCCGGCCCCTGGATCGCCACGCCGGCTTCGCCGGCTCGCGATGACGATCCTGGGGAGGAATGTGCTGCGTCACGCGGCGGTCTGGCTGATCACGGTGCAGGCGCGCTTCAGGGCGTCCAGCGTGTCCATCAGCCGGACCTCCTGCCCGTGGCGCTTGATGCAGGTGATGATCATGCTGGCGACGGCATGGCCGTTGCGGTCCAGGATCGGGCAGCAGATGTCGGTCAGGCCGACGAAATCCCGGCTCTCATGCAGCTCGAAGCCGCGGCTGCGGATGCGGGCCAGGTCCTGCATCAGCTCCGCCTCGGTCACCCGGCCCTGGGCCTGGGGCAGGCTCTCGCGGATCAGCCGCCGCTGCACCTCCGGCGGCTGGAAAGCGACGATCACCTGGCCCGACGTGGCGTCCACCGCCGGCCGGTTGAAGCCGAGATTGAGGGTGAAGCTGATGTCCGGCTCGCCGGAGACGGAGGCCAGCACGACAGTGCGGCCGCGATACAGCACCACCAGATGGGCGGAATGGCCAGTCTCGGCGGCCAGCGCGTTCATCACCGGCACCGCCTCGGTCACTAGGTTGCGCACCCGCGGCGTGCGCAGCCCCAGCGAGAACAGCCGGTTGGTCAGGGTCAGCTCGTCGGTGGCCGGGTCGCGGGCCAGGTAGTCCCGCTCCAGCAGCACCATCACCATGCGGAAGATCTCGCTTTTCGAGCGCCCCAACTCGTCCGCGATCCGGCTCAGTGACAGCGGCTCGTCGCGGCTGGCCAGCAGCTCCAGGATATCCAGGCCCTTCTCCAGCGCCGGCGCCGAATACCCCGCTCTCTTTTCCGTCACGTACACCCCCGACGAATCCCGGACCGACTGTATCGCCGCCGTCGGCCGCTCGATGATCGTTTTATATATGACGTTGACATCACCAATGAAACAGCCATAGCGTTTTCGGCAAACACAGCCGAGACAGCCGCAGGGAGGCTTCACGGTGGAAAGCATCGAAGCGGTGACGGCGGGATCCGGCGGGGCGACCGCGCGCCGCAGCACAGCTTTCACCGATATCGACTTCGACAGGCCGGGCCGGCAGGTCGGCTTCTTCCACATCCCGCAATCGCCGGACGACGACGCCTGGGGCACGGTGCGCATCCCACTGGCGGTGATCGCCAACGGCACCGGGCCGACCGTGATCCTGGAGGGCGGCAACCACGGCGACGAATACGAAGGGCCGATCACCCTCGGCGAGATCATCCGCGACCTCGACCCCGGCGCGGTGCAGGGCCGGCTGATCCTGATCCCGGCGATCAACCTGCCGGCGGTGGTGGCCGGCAAGCGCACCTCGCCGGTCGACGGGCTGAACTTCAACCGGACCTTCCCCGGCGATCCGGCCGGCACCATCACCCGGCAGATCTCGGCCTATGTGCAGGACGTGCTGCTGCCGCTGGGCGACGCCTTCCTCGACCTCCATTCCGGCGGCTCGTCGCTCGACATCCTGCCGAGCGCGATCATCGAGCCGGCGGCCGACCCGGCGCATCTGCGGCGCAACATCGACGCCGTGCTGGCCTTCGACGCGCCGATCACCGTCGTGGTCGACAATCTCGGCGAGCCGCGCACCGCGACCTCCGCAGCCGTCGCCGCCGGGCTGACCGTGGTCGGCACCGAGATGGCGGGGGCGGGGACCGTGTCACTCGACGCGCTCGCCCTCTGCCGGCGCGGCGTGCGCAACGTGCTGGCCCATCTCGGCGTGCTCGACCCGTCCTTCGCCACGCCGCGCCGGCCCGATCCGAAGGTCTATGAGGTGCTGGGCGCCTCCGCCTATGTCATCGCCAGCGATGACGGCGTGTTCGAGCCCTATCACCGCAATGGCACGGAGGTGCGTGCAGGTCAGCCGGCTGGGCGCATCCATTTCCTGCACGATCCGGGGCGCACGCCGGTCGAGCTGCGCTACGGCGCCGACGGCATCGTCTATGCCCGGCGGCAGCCCGGGCGGGTACGGCCCGGCAATTGCTGCCTGGTCGTCGCCTCGCCCTATCGCGGGAGCCTCGGATGATCGGCTTCGGCGACATCACGGCCGCAGCCGACCGGATCCGCGGCCATGTCCGGCGGACGCCGCTGATGCGGGCCGACCAGCTGCTCGAAGCGCCGACGGCGGCGCCGCTGTGGCTGAAGCTCGAATGCCTGCAGGTCACCGGCTCCTTCAAGGCACGCGGGGCGACCAACCGGCTGCTGGCCGCGGACCGGGCGGCGCTGGCCCGCGGCATCGTCACCGCCTCGGGCGGCAATCACGGTCTCGCGGTGGCGCGGGCCGGGCATCTCGCCCAGGTGCCGACCACCGTATTCCTGCCCGGCAACGCCTCGCCGGCCAAGCGCGCCAAGCTGGCCGGCTGGGGCGCGGAGATCCGGATCGAGGGCACGGTGTGGGACGAATCCGACCGCGCCGCCCGAGCCTCCGCCGAGGAGACCGGCGCCGTCTACTTCCATCCGTTTGCCGATCCCGAGGTGGTCGCGGGGCAGGGCACCGTGGCGCTGGAGATCGCCGAGGAGTTGCCGGAGGCCAGCCTGTTCCTGATCGCGATCGGCGGCGGCGGGCTGGCCGCCGGCATGGCGACGGCGATCCGCGCGACCTATCCGAAGGCCCGGATCGTCGGAATCGAACCGGTCGGCTCCCCGACCCTGCACGCCAGCCTGGCGGCGGGGCAGGTGGTGACGCTCGACGCCGTCACCACGGCGGTGCCGACCATGGCCTGCGGCCGCACCGATCCGCGCATCTTCGAGATCATCCGCCGCACCGTGGACGAGGTGGTGCTGATCGAGGACCGGGACATGGAGCGGGCGGCCCGCTGGCTGTGGTTCGAGCTCGGCCTCGCCGCCGATCTCAGCGGTGCCGCCTCGGTCGCGGCGCTGCAATCCGGCCGAGTGGTGCCGCGCGACGGCGATGTCGTCTGCGGCCTGGTCTGCGGCGCGGGGACGGACGGCCTCGGCGCCTGAGCGCAGAGCCCGGAGGACTGCGCCCTCCCAACAAGAACAGTGCACCGAGGCTTCACAGGAGAGGACGAGACCATGATCAAGCATGTGCTGTCGGGTGTGGCCCTCACCGCGGTCCTGGCCCTGTCGGGCCTCGCATCCGCCGCCGAGCCGGTGCTCGGCCTCGCCGCCATCGACCTGCAGAACTCCTTCTTCGTGCGGATGAAGGAGGCGGGCGACACCGCCGCCAAGGACTACGGCGTCCAGGCCACCTGGCAGAGCGCGGAGGGCAGCCTGGAGAAGCAGGTCGCGATCATCGAGAACTTCATCAACCAGAAGGTCGACGCGATCCTGGTCGACCCGCTGGACAAGAACGCCCTGCTGCCGGTGATCAAGAAGGCCGAGGCCGCCAAGATCCCGGTGATCACCATGGGCAACAAGGTCGAGGGCGGCTGGAACACTTCGACGCTGTATCCGGACCAGGAGAACATGTCGGTGGTGGCCCGCGCGCTGGGCCAGACCCTCGGCGGCGAGGGCGAGGTCGCGCTGCTGGTCGGCACCCGCGGCAACTTCGTCTCCGACACCCGCGAGAAGGCCTTCACCGAGACGCTGGCCAAGGAGTTCCCGAACATCAAGCTGGTCGGCATCCAGCCCACCGGCTGGGATTCGGCCAAGGCCACCGACGCGGCCCAGACCTGGCTGACGACCTATCCCGACCTGAAGGCGATCGGCTGCATCTCGGATTCGATGTGCCTCGCCGCCAGCGCCGTCGCCCAGGCGATGGACCGCAAGCTGCTCTATGCCGGCTATGACGGCGACGAGGAAATGCACCCGCTGCTCGAGGACGGGTCGATGGTGATGGACGTGCTGACCGGCGCCTATCGCGTCGGCTACTGGAACATCGCGGTCGCGGCACGGCTGGCCAAGGGCGAGAGCATGCCCAAGGATCTCTACATGCCGACCTATTTCGTCACCTCCGACGCCACCGCCCAGGCGCTGGCCGGCAAGGGGCTGAAGGTCGAGCACATCACCCCCGAGGCCGCGACCAAGGCGGCCAAGGCCTATACCGAGCAGCTCGGGCCGAAGCAGCCCACCGCAGCCATGACGGTCGCGAAGTAGGGAGAGGAAGGACGGGAGCGGAGCGATGCCGCCGAACACCGCGGACGTGGCCCCGGCGCGGCGCCTGTTTCTCGCCGGGGCCGGCTTCGGCAACGACCTGGTGCTGGCCGGGCTGATCCTGCTGGTGCTGGCCGGCTTCGGCCTGGCCGGGCCCGGCTTCCTGTCCTTCGCCAACCTCGTCTCGATCGGCCAGCAGACGGCGGTGATCGCCATCGTCGGCTTCGCCATGACCGCGGTGATCATCGCCCGCGGCATCGACATCTCGGTCGGCAGCACCCTCGCCGTCTCCGGCATCGTAGCCGCCCAGGCCTACAGCGCGACCGGGTCGCCGCTGCTCGGCATGGCTGCCGCCCTGGCGGCGGGCGCCGCGGTCGGGCTGGTCAACGGGCTGCTGGTCAGCGCGTTCGGCATCAGCCCGTTCATCGCCACTCTGGCGACGCTGGCCGCGGGAAAGGGGGCGGCGCTCAGCCTGTCCGGCGCCTCCAGCATCCCGGTCGACAGCCCGGCCCTGCTGTGGGCCGGCAGCGCCGACATTCTCGGCGTCCCGGCCTCGCTGCTGCTGGCCCTCCTGCTGCTCGCCGGCTGGTGGGGGCTGCTGCACCGCACGGTCTTCGGCCGCTGGATCTTCGCGGTCGGCGGCAATGCCGGCGCGGCCCTGGCCTCCCTGATCCCGGTCCGGACGGTGCAGACCCTGACCTATGTGCTCGCGGGCATGTCGGCCGGGCTCGGCGCCGTGGTCATCATCGGCCGGCTCGGCTCGGCCCAGCCTTTGGCCGGCACCGGCCTCGAATTCGCGGCGATCACAGCGGCGATCGTCGGCGGCACCAAGCTGTCGGGCGGCGAGGGCAGCGTCACCGGCACGGCGCTGGGCGCGCTGCTGCTCGGCGCCATCAACACCGGCCTGTCCTTCCTGCAGGTGCCGCAGCAGGCGATCTACATCGTCACCGGCGGGCTGGTGCTGTTCGCGGTGCTGCTGAGTCAACGCGACCGGTTGGCCGCCACCGTGGCGAAGTGGCGCCGCCGCAGCCGCGCCGCCCACACGGCGGAGGAGGCGGCGGCCCAGGCCACGCCGCGCCGGCTGGACCGGCACGAGCTGCGCATCGTCGGCCTCGGCAAGGTCTTCCCCGGCGTCAAGGCGCTGGAGGGCGTGGCCTTCGACATCCGGGCCGGCGAGGTGGTGGCGCTGGCGGGCGAGAACGGCGCCGGCAAGTCGACCCTGGTGAAGTGCCTATCCGGCGTGCACCAGCCCGACGAGGGCGGGCTGATCCTGGATGGCCGCCCGGTGCGGCTGCGCACCCCGGCCGAGGCGGCGGCGGCCGGCATCGCCGTGATCCACCAGCATTTCAGCCTGGTGCCCGACCTGACCGTGGCCGAGAACCTGTTCCTGGGGCGCGAGCCGGGCGGCGTCGCCTTGCGGCGGGCCGAGATGCGGCGCAAGGCCAGGGAGCTGATCGATCAGTTCGACCTCGGCCTCCGGCCCGACGACCGGGTCGGCAACCTCACGGTCGGCCAGCGCCAGATGGTCGAGATCGCCAAGTCGATGCTGTCCGAGGCCTGGCTGGTGATCATGGACGAGCCGACCAGCGCCTTGTCGACCCGCGAGCGCGACCGCCTCTACGAGCTGATCGGCCGGATGAAGGGGATCGGCTGCGCCATTCTCTACATCTCGCACAAGATGGAGGAGATCTTCACCCTGGCCGACCGCGCTGTCGTGCTGCGCGACGGCCGCTTCGTCGGCGAGCGCGCGATCCGCGATCTCGACGAGCCGGCGCTGATCGGAATGATGGTCGGCCGCGACATCGGCAACGTCTTCCCGCACCGGCCGGTGCCGCGGGGCGAGCTGCTGGTGGCGGTCGAGGACATCAGCGATGGCGGGATGCTGCGCTCGGCCAGCCTGACGGTGCATGCGGGCGAGGTGGTGGCGCTGGCCGGGCTGATGGGCAGCGGCCGGTCCGAGGTGATGCGCTGCATCGCCGGCCTGTCCGCCCACCGCGCCGGGATGATCCGGATCGGCGGCGCCGGGTTGCCGCCCGGCGATGCGCGGCGGGCCAATGCGCTGGGCGTCGCCTATGTGCCGGAGGACCGGCATCTCGAAGGCTTCGTCGGCCCGATGTCGATCCAGGACAACGTCACTTTGGCCTGGATCCGGGCCAAATCCGCGCTGGGACTGGTGCGGCCGTCGGCCCTGGCGGCCGAGGCCGGGCGGCTGATCCGGCAGCTCGGCGTCCGGCCGCCGGACCCGCGCAAGCGCGTCGGGGATCTCTCCGGCGGCAATCAGCAGAAGGTGGTGATCGGCAAATGGTTGGCGACGCGCCCGCGGGTGCTGCTGCTGGACGAGCCGACGCGCGGCGTCGATGTCGGCGCCAAGTCGGAGCTGCACGCGCTGATCGCCGAGCTGAAGGCCCAGGGCGCCGGGATCCTGATGGTGTCGAGCGAGCTGCCCGAGGTTCTGGGCGTCGCCGACCGCATCGTGGTGATGCATGAGGGCCGCACTGCCGGTGAGCTGCCGCGCGGGGCGACCGAGACCGAGGTGATGGCGCTGGCCTTCGGCCGCAGCGCCGAGGCGCAACGCCTGACGAAACAGGAGAGGGTAGCGGGATGAGGAGGATGAGATTGGGCATCGTCGGCGCCGGCTTCATGGGGCAGTTCCACGCCCAGGCGATCGCCGGGCTGGAGACGGCGACCCTGTCGGCGATCGTCGACCTGTCGGCGGAGCTCGGCCGGAAGACAGCGGAGCAGTACGACGCCCGGCATTTCGCCGACATCGATGCGGCCCTGGCCGCCGATGCCGCCGACGCTTATGTCGTGGCGCTGCCGGACACGCTGCACCGCGATGTCACCTGCGCTCTGCTGGAGGCCGGCAAGCCGGTGCTGGTCGAGAAGCCGATGGCGCACACGCTGGAGGCGGCGCAGGCCATGGCGGCGGCGGAGAGGAAAGGCGGCGGCCGCCTGCTGGTGGCCCACATCCTGCGCTTCGACCCGCGCTACGTGCAGGCGGCGGAGGCGGTGCGGGCCGGCAAGATCGGCGACCCGATCCACGCCAGCTCCGGCCGGTTCACCGTGCGCGACATCGGCACCCGGATGAACGGCTCCTCCAGCGTCTGCTTCTATCTCGGCGTGCACGACGTCGACGCGCTGCAATGGATCAGCGGCGCCGAGGTCACCCGGGTCTACTCCCGCGCGGTCTCGAAGCTGATGCCGAGCCTCGGCGTCCGGTCCGAGGACGCGATCTTCACCACCTGCGAGATGTCGAACGGCATGGTCGGTCAGCTCTATTTCGGGTGGTCGCTACCGAGCGACATCCCGACCGGGATCTGGGCCCGGACCGAGGTGATCGGCACCAAGGGCGTGGTCGACCTCGACGTCCGCGACCACGGGCTCAGGGTGCTGTCGAGCGGCGCCTGGAGCCTGCCGGACGGGCTGCACTGGCCGACCGTCAACGGCCGGATCATGGGGGACCTGTACGAGGAGCTGCGCCACTTCGTGCAGGCGGTGCGCGAGGACAAGCCCTTCGTCATCTCTCTGCCCGAGGCGCTGCGCGCCGTGGCGGTCAACGACGCGATCCGGCGCAGCGTCGCCAGCGACCAGCCCGAGGCGGTTGCCGACTGGCGCGGCTGACCGGGATCTGTCCGATGGACATCCGCCATCCCTGGCTCCGCCGCGCCCTCGACCTCGCGCCGCTGCTGCTGCTGATCCTGCTGGTGGCGGCGTTCGGCCTGATCGACGCGCGGGTGGTGACGCCCGACAGCCTGCGCAACGTGCTGGCCCAGGCCACGCCGGTGGCGCTGCTCGGGCTCGGCGCCTTCGTGGTGTTGCTGACCGGGGGCATCGACCTCTCGGCCGGGGTGGCGGTCGCCTTCTGCAGCGTGGTGATGGCCGGGCGGCTGGATGCGGGCGACCCGCTGGCGCTGGCGCTGCTGGCCGGCTTCGCCACCATGGCGCTGCTGGGCCTGCTGAACGGCCTGCTGGTCGGCTATCTCCGCGTGCCGCCCTTCGTCGTCACCCTGGCCACCATGGTGGCGGTGCAGGGGGCGACGCTGTGGGCGGCGCAGAAGGGCGTGCTGATTCTGAAGAGCCCGACGCTCAAGGACATCGGCATCGGGCAGTGGGTTGGCGTGCCGAACTCCGTGCTGCTCGTCGGGCTGATCGCGATCGGGGCCTGGTGGCTGATGCGGCAAACCCGCTTCGGCCTGCGCACCTACGCCATCGGCTCCGACCCCGCCGCGGCGCAGCTGGCCGGCGTGCCGCTGCCGTTGCAGCAGCTGCTGACCTATGTTGTCGCCGCCGTCTTCACCTTCCTGACCGCGGTCCTGATGATCAGCCGTGTGCCGGTCGTCACCCCCAATCTCGGCGGCACGCCGCTGCTGCTCGACGCCATCGCCGCAGCGGTGTTGGGGGGCACCAGCATCTTCGGTGGCCGCGGCTCTGTCGCCGGCGTCGTGATCGGCGCCGTCATCGTCAGCCTCCTGACCAATGCCCTGCGCGTCTTCGGCGTGGATCCCTCCAGCATCGATCTGTTCAAGGGCGCGATCATCGTCCTGGCGCTGATCGCCGATGCCGGGATCCGGATGCTGCGCCTGCGCCTCGATGAAGGACGTATCGGATGACCTTGCCCCCCTTCACCCCCGGCCCCGGCCGCCTGGCCTGGAGCCCGTCGCCCGAGCTCGGTGCGCTCGGCAAGGCCCGCGGCGCGGTCCTGGTGCCGACCGGTGCCGTCGAGCAGCACGGGCCGCATCTCGCCACCGGTGTCGACATCTGGCTGGCGACGGCGGTGGCTCTCGGCGTCGCCGGCCGCGACCCGTCGATCCGGGTGGCGGAGCCGATCTCCTACGGCTCCTCGGCGCATCACCTTGCCTTCCCCGGCACGATCAGCCTGCGGCCATCGACCTTCATCGCCGTGGTGGTCGATGTCTGCCGCTGCCTGGCCCGCGACGGCTTCTTCCCGATCCTGCTGAACGGCCATGGCGGCAACCGCGGCGCGCTGCAGGTGGCGGTGTCGGAGCTGGGCGCCGACGGCGTGCGTAGCGCCGCCTTCTCCTATTTCGACCTGATCCGCGAGGACGCGGCGGCGATCCTGCCCGACGCCGACCAGGGCTGCGGCCATGCCTGCGCGCTGGAGACCTCGCTGATGCTGCACCTGTTCCCGGGCTCGGCGCGGGCGAAGGCGATCCCGGCTGGCGGCACACCATCCTGCTGGCCGGACCCGCATCTCTATTCCTCCAGCCCGATCACGGTCTGGCGCGGCTTCGAGGAGATCAACCCGACCGGGGTGATCGGCCGCCCCTCCGATGCCACGGCCGAGGCCGGGGCGAAGCTGTACGAGGCCGCCGTCACCCGATCCCTGGAGGCGGTGCTGCGCCTGCGGGACACGTTCGTCCGGGCCTGATCAAGCCGACGAATTCCAGCGGTCCGGAGCCAACCTCGTCATCGCGAGGCGCGCAGCGCCGTGGCGATCCAGGGGGCCGGGACCGCTGGATTGCCACGCCCCTTCGGGGCTCGCAATGACGAGTCAAACCTGAGACAGCCAGTACGGCATCTCTTTTGGAGGAATTTTTCGTCTCGTTATCCTACTTGATAAAAATTTCCAGACGATCTTAGCATGGGGCGTCATGACCGACGTCGCATCCGCCCTTGCCTCCGCCGTCCTGGATCGCCTGCGCGGCCGGCTGATCGTGTCCTGCCAGCCGGTCGTGGGCGGCCCGCTCGACCGCACCGAGTTCGTGGTGGCGCTGGCCCGGGCCGTGGTCGGCGCCGGCGCCGCCGGCCTCAGGATCGAGGGGGTGGAACGTGTGGCCGCGGTCTGCCGCATCGCCGGCGTGCCGGTGATCGGCATCGTCAAGACCGACCTGCCCGACAGCCCGGTGCGGATCACCCCGCATCTCGCCGATATCGACGCGCTGGCCGAAGCCGGCGCCGAGATCATCGCCTTCGACGCCACCGACCGCGTCCGGCCGGTCGCGGTGGCGGAGCTGGTGGCGCGTATCCATCGCCACGGCCGCATCGCCATGGCCGATGTCTCGACCCGGGCGGAAGGCCGGGCGGCCGCGGCGGCCGGCGCCGATATTGTTGCCTCGACCCTTGCCGGCTATGTCGCCGGGCCGGAGCCGACGGAGCCGGACCTGGCTTTGGTTGCCGACCTCGCGGCCGACGGCTTCACCGTCATCGCCGAAGGCAATGTCCGGACGCCGGAACAGGCGGCCTCCGCCCTGGCCGCGGGGGCGCATGCGGTGGTGGCCGGCTCGGCCATCACCCGCCCGGAACATGTGACGCGCTGGTTCCTCGACGCCCTCGGCGCAGGCTGAGGAACCGTCCTTCAACCAAGATGAACAGGGGGCAAACGATGAGAACGATGCTGCGCAAGACCCTGCTGGCGGGGCTGGTCCTGCCGGCGCTTCTGTCCTCCGCCGCCATGGCGGGTGAGGTGACGCTGCTGTTCTGGCCAGGGCCGGAAAGCGAGGCGATGCAAAAGGCGATCGACACCTACAACGCCGGCCCGGGCCAGGCCGAAGGCGTCACCGTCAAGCAACTGCTGTTCAGCCGCCAAGGCTATTTCGAGAAGGAGCAGGCGGATCTGGCGGCAGGGTCGAGCGAGTTCGACCTGGCGCTGGTCACGACCTACACGCTCGGCCGCTACGCACCTTATCTCGACCCGATCGACGCCCAGGTGCCGGCCGAGGCCAAGGCGGCTTTCGCGCCGGTGGCGCTGCAGTCCCTGACGCTCGACGGCAAGCTGTACGGCGTGCCGACCGACATCTCGCTGCACTTCCTCTACTACCGCAAGGACCTGATCGACCGGCTGCTGTCGGATGCGGAGTGGCAGAAGCGCTATGCCGAGATCGCGAAGGAGAAACTCGGCAAGGACCTGCAGCCCAAGGCGCCGGACGACTGGACCTGGGACGACTGGATCGCCGCCGCTTTGTTCTTCAGCGCCGCCGACAACCCGGACAGCCCGACCCGTTTCGGCACGGTGCTGCAGATGAAGAACCTGATCTTCAATGTGATGCTCTGGCAGGCGACGCTGGTGTCGAATGGCGGCGACTGGCAGGCCGACGGCAAGCCGGCGATCGACGGCCCGGCCGGCCGCGCAGGGCTGCAGGTCTACAAGACCCTGATCGACGCCAGGGCAACTCCGCCCGGGTCGATCAGCTACGAGTATCCGGAGGCGAACGCCGCCTTCCAGGCCGGCCAGGCCGCCACCATGCTGCAGTGGAACGCGGCCTTCAACGAGCTGAACGACCCGGCGAAGTCGCCGGCTGTCGCCGGCAAGATCGGCCTGGCCCCGCTGCCGGCCGGCAGCGCCGGGCACAAGACCCATGTCCATTCCCTCGGCATCGGCCTCAACAAGGCGTCGAAGAACAAGGCGGATGCGGGCAAGTTCCTGGCCTGGCTGGCGACCAAGGACGCGCTGACGGTCTATGCCCAGGCCGGCGGATCTCCGCCGGTGCCGGAGATCCTGAAGGCGATGGCGGCGACGCGGCCGGAATTCCCGCTGGTCGGCGATTTCGTCGGCCGCTACGGCTTCGTCGTCACCGGCGGCACTGCCGCCTATGCCGTGCCGGTCTACGAGGTGCTGGCCGAGAAGTTCTCCGCCTTCTGGGCCGGGCAGATCGACCTCGACACCGCGCTGAAGCAGGCGGCCGAGGGCATGGCCGAGCGGATCAAGGGCTGATGGCATCGACCGCGGGGGCCGTGCGGCGGCGGCCTTACGAAGGGCGCTGGGACGGGCTGTGGCTGCTCGGCCCGCTGCTGCTGTTCCTGGCCGCTCTCCTCGGCTTCCCGGCCGTCGCCAACCTGATCTACAGCCTCAGCGAGGTGCGCTTCACCGGACTGTGGTCGCCGCGCTGGGTCGGGCTCGGCAACTACCGGGCGGTGCTGGCCGACCCGGCCTTCTGGGGCGCGGTCGGCTTTTCCGCCCGCTTCGCCGTGGTGGTCACCGCGGCGCAGCTGGTGCTCGGCTTCGCCCTGGTGCTGGCGCTCGATCCGCTGATCGCGAAGCGGCGCTGGCTGATGGCGTTCCTGCTGCTGCCGATGATGGTGTCGCCGGCGCTGCTCGGCGTGATGTACCGGCTGATGCTGAACGACTTCGTCGGCGTCATCCCGCAATACCTGCAGATGCTGGGCTTCAGCGACAACCTGCTGGGCGTCGACTGGGCCTTCACCACCGTCGCGGTGATCGAGGTGCTGCAGTGGACGCCCTTCGCCTTCCTGGCGCTGCTGACCGCCTATCAGGCGATCCCGGGCGAGCTGGTGGAGGCGGCGCGGATCGACGGCGCCGGACGCTGGGCGGTGTTCCGCCGCATCACCCTGCCGCTGATGGTGCCGGCGCTGGCGATCACCGGCTTCATCCGCTTCATCGACAGCTTCCGGGTGTTCGACCACATCTATGTGCTGACCGGCGGCGGCCCGGGCACGCTGACCCAGAGCCTGTCGATCTACATCTACCGCACCTTCTTCCAGCAGGAGCAGATCGGCCCCGCCGTCGCCGCCTCGATGCTGCTGCTTCTGGCCTCGGTGGTGGTGCTGCGCCTCTTGATGGCGCAGATGCTGAAAGGGGCGCGGCGATGACACGCCTCGTCGCCGGGCTGCGCTGGGCCGTGTTCCTGCTGGCGGTCCTCGTGCTCAACATCCCGGTGATCGTCACGCTGCTGACCTCGCTGAAGACCACGCTGGACATCAACGCCTATCCGCCGGTGTGGCTGTTCGCCCCGACCGCGGAGCACTACGTCACGGTGCTGACCGACCCGGCGCTGGACTTCCCGCGCTACCTGCTGAACTCGACCGTCATCGCCCTCGGCGGCACGGCGCTGGCGCTGGCGCTCGGCGTGCCGGCCGCCTATGCCATGGCGAAGCTGGGGAAGGGGACCCGGATCGTCCTGCCGGTGGTGACCAATCTGCGCGCTTTGCCGCTGGTGATCTTCGCCATCCCCTTCTACCTCCTGTACCAGGCGCTCGGCCTGCTCGATACCCGGCTCGGCCTCGCCTTGATCTCCTGCATCATCAATCTGCCGCTGGCCCTGATCCTGCTGGTCGGTTTCCTGCAGGACCTGCCGCAGGAGATCGAGGAGGCGGCGCGGGTCGATGGCGCCTCCACCTTCGCGGTGCTGCGCCACATCGTGCTGCCGCTGGCCCGGCCGGTGCTGGTGGCGGTCGCCATCCTCAGCTTCATCTACAGCTGGAACGAGTTCCTGTTCGGCCTGATCCTCACCACCCGCAGCGCCGTGCCGGTGACGGTCGGGGCCACCTTCTTCATCACCTCCTGGGGCGTGAAATGGGGCGCCACCGCGGCGGCGATGATGCTCAGCGTGCTGCCGCCGCTCTTGCTCGGCCTCGTCAGCTACCGCTATCTCGGCCGGGCGATGCTGGCCGGCGCCGTCAAGGGATAGGATGTGGCGATGAACGAGACCTCGACCATCGGGCGCAAGGTGCTGGCCAGCCTGCGGGCGACCAATCCCAGCCTCTCGCCGGCCTTGGGCCGCATCGGCGACTATGTGCTGGAGGGGCCGGAGCGGGTGCTGTCGCAGACGGTGACCGAGCTGGCCGAGGCCTCCGGCTCCTCCGAGGCCTCGGTGATCCGCTTCTGCCGCGAGCAGGGCTTCCCCAGCTTCCAGGGATTCAAGCTGGCGCTGGCCACCGAGCTGGCCTCGGCCCAGCCGGCGCGGGCGGAGGAGGCAGGCCGGCACGCGCTGTTCCGCATCGTCGACCGCGCCGTCGACGCGCTGCGCCAGACCGAGGACCTGCTGGACCCGGCGGCGGTGGAGGCGGTGGCCGATCGGCTGCGCAAGGCCCGGCGGGTGCTGGTGTTCGGCGTCGGCGCCTCGGCCATCACCGCCCGTTACGCCCAGTACAAGCTGGCCCGGGTCGGGCTGCAGGCGGTGGCGCATGACGATCCCCACATGGCGGCGATGGCGACCGCGGCGCTGGGGAAGGGCGATGTGGCGCTGGCGGTCTCCAGCTCCGGCTCCACCCTCGACGTGGTCCGCGCGGCCACGCTGGCGAAGGAGGCGGGCGCCTTCCTGGCGGCGATCACCAACCGGACCAAGAGCCCGCTGACCACGCTCGCCGATGTGGTGCTGCTGGCCTCGACGCCGGAGACGCCGCTGACCGGCGGGGCGCTGGCGTCGAAGATCAGCCAGCTGGTGATCGTCGACATGCTGTTCGAGACCATCGCCGACCGCGACCCCGGCGCCCGCGACGCCATCCGCCGCACGGCGCAGAGCGTGGCCGATCGTGGCTACTGAAAGGCCTGCGACGGTCGTCGATCTCGGCGGCACCAAGATCGCCGCGGCCCGGGTGGTCGGGGCGAGTGTGCTGGAGCGGCGCCAGACGCCGACCCCGCGCGACGGCCGGTTCGAGAGCCTAGTCGAGGCCGTCGCCGCCCTGGTGGCGGACTGGGCCGACGGGCCGGTCGGGATCGCCACCACCGGCCTCGTGCGCGACGGGAAACTGTCCGCCACCAACCCCGGTACTCTGCCGGTGCCGCCGGACTCGCCTTTGGTCGCGGCGCTGCAAGATCGGCTCGGCGTGCCGGTGCTGGCGGTCAACGATGCCCAGGCCGCGGCCTGGGGCGAGTTCCGCCACGGCGCCGCGCGGGGCGTCGGCTCGATGGTGTTCCTGACCGTGTCGACCGGCGTCGGCGGCGGGCTGGTGCTGGACGGAGAGTTGCGGGTCGGGCCGGGCGGCTTGGCCGGCCATCTCGGCCATGTCGTGGCGGTGCCGGACGGGCCGCTCTGCGGCTGCGGCCGGCGCGGCTGCGTCGAAGCTGTCGCCTCCGGCCGGGCTCTGTCCGCCGCGGCCACCGCGGCCTTCGGCGAGGCGATGGACGCGCCGGCGCTGTTCCGGCGGGCGGAGCGGGATCCGGCCGCCGCGGCGCTGATCGATCGCGCCGCGGCCGCCATCGCCCGGCTGCTGGCCGACCTCAAGGCGGTGCTGGACCTCGACCTCGCGGTGATCGGCGGCGGCGTCGGCCTGGCGGAGGGATTCCTCGGCCGGGTCGAACGCGCCCTGGCGGACGAGCCGCCGCTGTTCCGTATCCCTTTGCGTCCGGCCGCCCTCGGCCACGACGCCGGGCTGATCGGCATGGCCGATCTCGGCGTCGTTCAGCCCTCGTCGCGT
Source organism: Inquilinus limosus (assembly GCF_051487185.1). Lineage (GTDB taxonomy): Bacteria > Pseudomonadota > Alphaproteobacteria > DSM-16000 > Inquilinaceae > Inquilinus > Inquilinus limosus_F. The sequence continues at coordinate 135,837 of NZ_JAHVDK010000019.1, read as the reverse complement.
CTCCAGGCCGTCAGAACGCCGCCACGCCGATCCCGAGCTCGGGATAGAGCGCGTCGAGCGCCCCGACATCCGACCGGGTCTGGGCGATGATCCAGTCGCGGATCTCGGCCACGGCAGTGCGCATCGGCCGGGCGCGCGAATGCACCAGCTGGCACAGCCGGCCGGTGCGCATCAGGCTGCGGGCGGCGGGCACCAGCGCCCCGGTCCCGAGCCAGTGCGAGGAGACCGTCACCCAGCCGAGCGCGATGCCCTGGCCCAGCAGCGCCGCCTGGACCACGATCGCGTAGTCGGAGAAGGTGAGCGTGCTCCTCGGCCCGGTGCGGAGATCTTCGAACGCGTCCGCCCAATCCGGGTCGGAGCCGGCGAGGTTGATGATGGTGTTACCGTCGGCGCCGTTCGCCGCCTTCTGCCGCTCGAGATAGGCCGGGCTGCAGATCGGCAGCATGATCTCGCGCATCACAAGGAACGTCTCGTGCTGCGCATCGCCGCCGTCGACGAAGCGCATGCCGAGGTCGACGTCGTCGACCGGCCCGTGCAGCGGCCCGGCGATCAGCTGGAAGCGCAGGTCGACCGACGGGAACTCCTTCTGCAGCCGGTTGATCCGCGGCATCAGCCAATGGGTGGTGAAGGCGGTGGACAGCGACAGCGTCACCGTCTCGGTGCCCGTGCGGCGGGCCTCGATCTCCCGGATCGCGGCCTCGATCCCGCTGAAGCCCTCCGCGATGCGGCGGTAGAGCGACCGCCCGTCCTCCGTCAGCGCGATGCCGGCGGCCGAGCGGTCGAACAGCCGCACGCCGAGATGGATTTCGAGCCGGCCGAGCATGCGGCTGACCGCCGGCTGGGTGACGTTCAACTCCGCCGCTGCGCGGGTGAAGCTGCCGCAGCGCGCCGCCGCCTCGAACACGAAGAGGGCGTTCGAGGAGGGGAGCATCCGGCGCAGCTGGGTCATAATCTGAGTTTATGGTCTGTCCAACCTTTTCGCAATTGCGTCGATCGAGGGCGTTTGCTCTGATTTCCGCACCTCACAAGGATCTCGGAAAGCGATCACCCGCCTGGCGGAGAACGATGCGCCCGAGGCCGTGGCGACCGCCCATGCCTCTGCGGCATGTGGTGCTCAGGGACAGGGCTCACGACCATGACGCAGCACGGCAGCACGGGCGTCTCGATCCGTTCCGTCAGCAAGCATTACGACGCCTTCCGGGCCCTCGACGATGTCAGCCTGACGATCGCACCAGGCGAGTTCGTCTCGCTGCTCGGCCCCTCCGGCTCGGGCAAGACCACGCTGCTCAGCATCCTCGGCGGCTTCATCCAGCCTACCGCCGGATCGGTCCGGTTCGGCGAACGCGACGTCACCTTCACCCCGCCGCACAAGCGCGACATCGGCATCGTTTTCCAGAACTACGCCCTGTTCCCGCATATGACCGTGGGCGAGAACGTCGCCTTTCCGCTGCGGGCGCGACGCCTGCCGAAATCGGGCTGGGCCGGAAAGGTGGCCGAGGCGCTGGCGATGGTCGAGCTGTCCGGCTACGAGAACCGTCGCATCTCGCAGCTCTCGGGCGGCCAGCGCCAGCGCGTTGCCCTGGCCCGCGCCATCGTCTTCGAGCCACGGCTGATCCTGATGGACGAGCCGCTTTCCGCCCTCGACAAGCAGCTGCGCGACGCGATGCAGATCGAGCTGCGCCACCTGCACCGGCGCCTAGGCGCGACGATCGTCTACGTCACCCACGATCAGCGCGAGGCGCTGACGATGAGCGACCGGGTCGCCATCCTGCGCGACGGACGGCTGGTGCAGATCGACACGCCTGAGCGGCTGCACGACCACCCGGCCGACAGCTTCGTGGCCAGCTTCATCGGTGAGGCCGCGCTGCTGCCGGTCACCCGGGCCGGGCCCGACCGGGTGGCGCTCGGCGGCGCCGTGCTGCGCTCCGGCCGGCCGATCCCTGAGGCGGGCGAACTGCTGCTGGCAGTGCAGACGGAGAAGCTGCTGATCGACGACAGTGCCGGCGCTGACGGCGCCAATCGCCTGTCCGGCCGGGTGTCGGAGATCATCTATCAGGGCGAGAGCCTGAAGGTCTTCCTGACGCTCGACGACGGCACGGTGCTCAGCCTGCGTCAGCCGAGCCATCATGCGGCGCGCCGCAGCGTCCCGCCGGTCGGTGACCGGATCGCCGTCACCCTCCATCCCGAAGACACGATCGTCGTCCCGCGCTCGGCCGCCTGAGACGGGCGACGGCGTCAACCCATCCAGATCAACAACCCGGAAGCGGACCACCCATGCCGTTCAGCGCCTTCAAAGTCCTCACTTTCGACGTCGTCGGCACCCTGATCGACTTCGAGACCGGAATCCTGCAGTCCGTCCGGCGGATCGGCGGCCGCGCCGCGCAGGGGCTGAGCGACGACCGGATCTTCGAGGCCTACAAGCGCGGCCGCGACGCCCATCCGTACCGGTCGAGCGAGGCGATGTTCCATGTCTACAAGTCGCTGGCGCAGGAACTAGAGCTGCCGGCCGACGACCTGTCGGCCGGTGCCTTCCAGCTCGACGTGCTGCGCTGGCCGGCCTTCGCCGATTCCGCCGAGGCGCTGCGCCGCCTGCGTCGCCGTTTCCGACTGGTGGCGATGACCAACGCCGACCGCACCGCCTTCTCCAGCTACTCCAACACGCTCGGGCATCCCTTCGACGACAGCGTCACCGCCGACGAGACCGGGACGGCCAAGCCGGACCCGAACTTCTTCGCCTTCAACCGCGGCCGGCAGTCGGCCTTCGGCTATAAGTTCGGGGAGATTCTGCATGTGGCGCAGAGCCAGCACCACGACATCGGGATCGCTCGGAAACTCGGCTACAAAACCTGCTGGATCGAGCGCCGGCAGGGGCAGCCGGGCTTCGGCGGCACGCCGGCGGTGGCCACCCTGACCACGCCGGACTTCCACTTCGCCACGCTGAAGCAGCTCGCCGACGCCATCGAGGCGAGCGAGCCGCGGGCCGCCTGACCGGACACGCGCCGGTGATGGCCCTCCATTCCCCCAAGCCCGGCGTCAATTCGCTCTGGGCCGCGACCGCGGGCCCGGCGCCCCGTCTGCCGGCCCTGGACGGCGACGCCGCGGCGGATGTGGTCATCATCGGTGCCGGCTACACCGGCTTGTCGGCGGCGCGCCACATCGCCGCCGGCGGGCTCGACCCGCTGGTGCTCGACGCCAATGCCGTCGGCTGGGGGGCCAGCGGCCGCAACGGCGGCTTCGTCACCCCGAAGTTCCGCCTGTCCCTGCCGGCGATCGCCGCGGCCCATGGCCGGGACGTGGCACGGCGGATGTACGACCTCGGCCATGAGGCCGTCGACGCCGTCGAGGAACTGGTCGAGGAGTTCGGCATCGACAGCGCCGGCTTCGCCCGGGTCGGGCTGGTCAAGGCGGCGCACACCGAACGGGCCCTGGCCGCGGTCGCCGCCGAGGCCGAATGGATGAAGGCCGAGATGGGTGACGGCCATGTCAGCCTGCTGTCGCGCGACGAGGTCCGGGCGGAGCTCGGCTCCGACGGCTTCGTCGGCGGCGCGCTGACCCGCGGCCCTGCCTGCATCCACCCGCTGAACTATGTGCGCGGGCTGGCCGCCGGCCTGTCGGCGCGCGGCATCCGCATCCACGAGAACAGCCCGGCGCTCGCGATCCGGCGGGAGCAGGGGGCGGTGGTGGTGGAGACGCCGCGGGGCCAAGTGCGCGCGGCCCAGGCGATCATCGCCACCAACGCCTATTCCGACCTGACCGGCGCGACGCGCGAGATGCAGCGGACGCTGGTGCCGTTCCGCAGCGCCATCCTGGCGACCGCGCCGCTGCCGCCGGACCTCGCCGCCAGCCTCTTGCCGACGCGCCGGATCTGCAGCGAGACGCGGCGGATGATGCGCTGGTTCCGGATCGTCGAGGGCCGCTTCGTCTTCGGCGGCCGCGGCGCCTTCGGCAAGGCGGATTCGCCCGCGGCTTTCGCGGCGCTGCGCCGCGCCATGGTGGCGCTGTTCCCGATGCTGGCCGACATCCCGGTCGAATACCGCTGGTCGGGGCTGGTCGGCATGACGCTGGATTCGGTGCCGCATGTCGGCCGGCGCGATGACCGCATCCTCTTCGCCCTCGGCTACAACGGTGCCGGCGTCGCCATGGCCAGCCTGATGGGCCGCTATCTCGCCGCCTTCGTGCGCGGCGAGACGCCGGATGTCGGCCTGCTCGACGCCCGGCGGCTGGCGCCGGTGCCGCTCTATCCGCTGCGCGAGCCGGCCGTGCGCGCGGTCGCCGGCTGGTACCAGATGCTCGATGCCGTCGGGCTTTAGACCGCCGGAGATCCGGCCAACGACACAGGGAGACAGGACCATGAGATCCAGGCTTCACGTCCTTGCCATCATCGGACTCTCCGCCCTCGGCGCGCTGGCCTCGGGCGACGCCGACGCCGAGCAGATCACCTTCGTGTCGCAGGGCGGCGCCTATCAGGAGGCGCAGACCAAGGCCATCCTCGACCCGGTGGCCGAGCAGCTGGGCATCACCGTCAACCAGGACAGTGCGCCGGACGCCTGGCCGGTGATCAAGACCCAGACCACGACCGGCAAGCCGATCTGGGACGTGGTCGATACCCCGACCAAGGACTGCCTGCGCGGCGGCGAGCAGGGCATGATCGAGAAGCTGGATTTCTCGAAGATCCCGAACGCCGCCGGCCTGCCGGACGCGTACAAGACGCCGTATTCGGTGGCCTATGAGTTCTATTCCAGCGTCCTGGCCTACAACACGGAGAAGTACGGCGACAATCCGCCGAAGACCTGGGCAGATTTCTGGGACGTGGAGAAGTTCCCCGGCACCCGCGCGCTGCGCAATCACCCGCTGGCGACGCTCGAGGCGGCGCTCCTGGCCGACGGCGTGGCGCCGGACAAGATCTACCCGCTGGATGTCGACCGCGCCTTCCGCAAGCTGGAGGAGATCAAGCCGCATATCGCGGTGTGGTGGACCTCCGGCGCCCAGTCCGCGCAGCTGCTCGCCGACGGCGAGGCCGACATGATCATGGCCTGGAACGGCCGCGTCTCCGCCGGTGCCAAGGAGGGCGCGCCGGTCGCCTTCACCTTCAACCAGGGCATGCTGCAGAACACCTCGCTGTGCATCCTGAAGGGCGCGCCGAACCTCGATACGGCGGTCAGGTTCGTCAACGCGGCGATCGCGCCGGACATCCAGGCCAACTTCCCGGCCTATATCGACTACGGCCCGGGCAATCCGAAGGCCTACGAGACCGGCAAGATCTCGCCCGAGCGCGCGGCGGAGATGCCGAGCGCCCCGGACAATGCTGCGAAGCAGGTGCTGGTCTCCACCGAGTGGTGGAGCTCCCCGGCAGGCGAGGAGGTGCTGAAGCGCTGGGCCTCCTTCATCCAGCAGTAGCGGCGGAAGCAAGGCCATTCATGTCCGCGTCGACCATCAGTCCCTCGCTATCGCAGCCGGCCATCAGGCCTTCGGTGTCGCAGGAGCGTCGCGAGCAGCGGCTGACGCTCCTGCTCCTGGCGCCGGCCCTGTCCGTGATCGTCTGCCTGCTGATCGTGCCGCTCGGCTGGCTAGCCTGGCAGTCGATCCGGCAGGACGGCGGCTTCACGCTGGTCAACTACCAGCGCTTCCTGACCGACGACGCCACCTGGATGGCCTTCCTGCAGACCTTCCGCATCGCCTTCACCGTCACGCTGGCGGCGCTGCTGCTCGGCTATCCGGTCGCCTATGTGGCGGCGGCCGCGTCGCCGGGATGGCGGGTGGTGATCCTGGCGCTGGTGGTGCTGCCCTTCTGGACCAGCGTGCTGGTGCGGTCCTACGCCTGGCTGATCCTGCTGCAGCGGCGCGGCATCATCAATTCGGCGCTGACCGATCTCGGCCTGATCGACAGCCCCCTGCTGCTCGTCAACAACGAGCTCGGGACCGTGATCGCGACGATCCACATCCTGCTGCCCTTCATGGTGCTGCCGCTCTATGCGGCCATGCAGAAGATCCCGCGGGAGCTGACCATGGCGGGGGCCAGCCTGGGCGGGTCGCCCGCCTTCGTCTTCTTCCGCGTCTTCCTGCCCCTGTCCCTGCCCGGCGTGATCGCGGGAGCGGTGCTGGTCTTCGCCCTGACGCTCGGCTTCTACATCACGCCGGAGCTGCTGGGCGGCGGGCGGACCTACATGGTGTCGATGCTCGTCTCCCGGAACATCGAGGTCTACAACGAATGGGGCGCCGCCTCGTCCATCAGCGTCGTCCTGCTCGTCTGCGTCTTCCTGATCTTCCGGGTCGCCAGCCTCTTCATCCCGTTCGAGCGGATCATGGGCGCGAGGTGAACCGTGAGACTCTCTAAAGTCCTCCTCTACGGCTTTGTCGCGCTGGTCCTGATCTGGCTGGTGGTGCCGATCCTCATCGTCGTGCCGATGTCCTTCTCCGGCGCGCGGTTCCTGTCCTTCCCGCCGCCGTCCTGGTCGCTGCGCTGGTACGAGTCCTATCTCGGCAACCCGGCCTGGATGCAGGCGACGCGGGTCAGCCTGATCGTGGCCGTGGCGAGCGCGGCCGTCGCCACCGTCCTCGGAACCGCGGCCGCCTATGCGCTGAACTTCACCCGCTCCAAGCTGCTGCGCGGCCTGCAGGTGGTCCTGCTGCTGCCGCTGGTGGTGCCGATCGTGATCACCGCGGTTGGCATCTTCCTCGTCTATGCCAATGTCGGGCTGCTGGCGACCATGACCGGGCTGATCCTGGCCAATGTCATGCTCGGGCTGCCCTATGTGGTGACCTCGGTGCTGGTCAGCCTGCGGAAATTCGATCCGGCGCAGGAGATGGCGGCGCTGAGCCTCGGCATGAACCGGTTCCGCACCTTCTTCGCCGTGACCCTGCCGCAGATCCGGTCCGGCGTGATCTCCGGCCTGCTCTTCGCCTTCATCTCGGCGCTCGACGAGACCGTGGTCGCGCTGTTCGTCTCCGGCGGCCAGTACCAGACCCTCACCAAGCGCATGTTCACCTCGCTGCGCGACGAGATCGACCCGACCATCGCCGCCATCAGCACGCTGCTGACAGCCATCTCCTTCGTCATCCTCCTGCTGGCCTCGCTCAGCGCCAGGAACGCGGAGCGCAGGCGGACCGCCGCCGCGTGAAGGCGGACTGCCTGATCCTCGGCGGCGGCTCCGCCGGCTGCGTCCTGGCCGCCCGGCTGTCGGAGGATCCCGGCCGCTCCGTCATCCTGGTGGAGGCGGGGCGGGACATCTCCGCCGGCAACGTGCCGGCCGACATCCGCAGCCGCTATCCCGGGCGGGCCTATCTCGACACCTCGAACATCTGGGGCTCGCTGACGGCGCTGATGGGATACGGCCGCTCGAACGCGGCCCCGCGCAGCGTCCGCCACTACGAGCAGGCGAAGATCCTCGGCGGCGGCTCCGCCATCAACGCGCTGATGGCCAATCGCGGCTCGCCCGTGGATTACGCCGAGTGGGAGGCGCTCGGCGCGACCGGCTGGGGCTGGGACGATTGCCTGCCGTACTTCCGCAGGATCGAGGCCGACCGCGATTTCGCGGGTCCGCTGCACGGCGCCGACGGGCCGCTCACTATCCGGCGCATCGCCGACGACCGGATCTCGCCCTTCGTGCGCCGGGTGATGCAGACGCTGGAGCGGCGGGGGCACCCGATCCGGGCCGACCAGAACGGTGACTGGGAGGACGGCGCGTATCGCGGCGCCATCGCGGTCAGCGACCGTGGCGAGCGTCTTCCGACCTCGATCGCCTATCTGACACCGGAAGTCCGCCGCAGGCCCAACCTGACGATCCTGACCGGCTGCCGTGCCGATCGGCTGCTGTTCGACGGCCGCCGCATCACGGGTGCCGAAATCGTGGGCGCGGATGGCAGGCCGCAGGCGATCGGCGCCCGCGAGGTGATCGTCGCGGCGGGTGCCATCCACACCCCCACGCTGCTGCTGCGCTCTGGCATCGGGCCGGCGGCGGGGCTGCGGCCGCTCGGACTCCCGGTGGTGGCGAACGTCCCCGGCGTGGGGCGCAACCTGATGGAGCATCCATCCATCGCCGTGGCCGCCACCCTGCCGCCGCGGATGCGGGTGCGGGACCTCAGGGAGCACCACGAGCAGGCGATCTGGCGCTTCTCGTCGGGGCTGGACGGGCTGCCGCAGGGCGACATGCATGCCGCCATCCTGTCGCGCTCCGGCTGGCACTCGGTCGGCCGGCGGATGGGCAGCCTGTTCTTCTGGGTGAACAAATCCTGCTCGCGCGGCGTCCTGAAACTCGCCTCGGCCGATCCGGCCGCCGAGCCGCATGTGGATTTCCGCATGCTGAGCGACCGCCGCGACCTCGACCGGCTGAAGATGGCACTGCGAATGGGGGCGGAAGTCCTGCTGGATTCCCACATGGACGGGCATCGCGGCCCGGTCTTCCCCTCCAGCTATTCGCCCCGCGTCGCCAGGATCGCGGTGCCCGGCGCCTGGAACGCGCTGCAGCGTGGCGTTCTGTCGGGGCTGCTCGACCTGGCCGGGCCGTTGCGTTCCGCCCTGGTCCATGCCGCCATCACTCTGGGGACGACGATGGAGGGCCTGCTGCACGACGACGACGCGATGACCGAATTCGTACGCCGGCATGTCGGCGGCACCTGGCATCCTTCGGGCACCTGCCGCATGGGGGCGGAGAACGATCCGGCAGCCGTGACCTCGCCGACCGGCAGGGTTCACCGGGTGGGCGGTCTTCGCGTCGCCGACGCCTCGCTGATGCCGTCGATCCCCTGCGCCAACACCAACATCCCGACCATCATGATCGCCGAGCGGATCGCCGATTTCGTCCAGGCTGGCCGATAGGATATTGCTGTCTCACCGTGACGCGGCACGCGCCCGTGCAGTGTCCGGCCACGCGCACGCGCCTGCCCTCAACTCCATCGGCCAAAGCAGATTGACATTTTCATTCGCTCTGCCAATAATTTGTTTTAATTACTGGCGGTATATAAGAAAGAATTGGCCGCGATCCGGTTCGTGCCGGCGCTGGAGCAAGCAGTCTCAGGAGCCAGTCCTCGGAGCGTCTTTGGCGGGATCATTCTGCGCAGGTCCCGTCGCACGTTCGATGCAAGCTCGGGAGGCTGACATGACGAAAGACGCGCATGGATCGAGGAGTCCTGACGGCGGGACGCGTTGTCGGGTCGACATCCGTATCGAGAGCAAGGGCGACGTTCACATCCACGCATGCTGCGCGGAGGAGAAGGAGCCGGCGGATACCGAGTGCCCGAGCGACTGTCCACCACCGAGAACCGAGGGCGCCTGCATCCCGCTCGGGCTCGGCTGCAAGCCGAAGCAGAGCCGCGCCCAGAAGCTCGAACGGCTGCGCTCCCGCAGCTCGGTTCCGAGCGCGCTGGCCGCGTCGTTCTTCCAGACGGCACGACGGCATCTGGCGGGGGCAAGCGCGGCGAATGATTTCGAAGCCGCGGTCTTTCCGGTCTTCAACGGCATGTCGCCGTCGGTCCGGGCCGTTCTGGCCTGCGCCGTCGACAGTTATGAGACGACGCCTGCGGATTTGCGCGATGCGGGGCTCGAGCCCTCGATCCTCGCCGATCCGGCCAAGCCGGTGGATACGGCAACGCTGACCGCGGCGGTGGTCCGCGAGATCAGGCTGCGATCCGCCGAAGCCGCGTTCGGGGACGTCACGGCGCTCGAGGAGCGGCCGGGCCGCAACCGGTTCTTCGATCCCGGCGGCGAGTTTTTCGAGGCGCAGCTCCAGATCTGCCGAATCAATGACCTGCGCACCGCGTCGTACCGGCCGCCCATACCGCTGGGCGACCGGCTGCCGGGGGAAATCCAGCAGACCTGCACGCTCGTGCTGGGCCCCGACGGGGTCATTCGGCAGAACTGCAGCGTCCAGACCGGCGACTGCCCGGGCAATCAGCTGCCCGACGCGGTCTGCGCCCGGGTGCCGGACATCGCCAATGGCGACAGCGTGATGCTGAGCGGCGTCAACTTCATGAATCTCGACATCAAGGTGCGGCTCAAGGCGCGGGTCGGGGCTGGTTCCGCGGAAGTGGATGCGCACGTCTTCGGCGATCTGACCACGCCGCTGAACGAGGTCGTCAACGGGCAGACGGTGCTCATTCGGGATTGCCGCGTGAAAGACCAGCTGAGCTTCGTCGTGCCGGACGACCTGCCGCCGGGGATCTATGAGCTGCAACTGGCGATGCCGAACACCACCGGATTCCCGATCTTCGGTCCGACGGTGTTGTCCAACACCGAGTTCATCAACATCGTGCCGCCGGCCACGGCGCGGTTCCAGATCGTCGCCGAACGGCTGCGCGCCCGGCAGGAGACGGCGCCGCAATCCTTCGGCTCGGACGAGGTGGCGCTCACCTTCATGGCGGCGGAGCTTCTGCCGGACGGGTCGACCGGCTCGGTGCAGACGCTCACGAAGCGCTTCGGCGATGTCGATTCGGGCGAGAACCGGACGATCGAGCAGCCCCCCGTCTTCATCCAGTCCCAACCCGCACTCGGGATGGCGATGAGCGTGGTCGGCTTCGAGGTCGACAGCGAGCGGGCGTTTCGCGAGCAGCTGAACGACTTCCAGGACGCCTTTGTCGACTATCTGAGCCGGGCCTGGGAGAAGCTGAAAGAGGCGCTTACCGCCGGGGCAGGAGCAGCGATCAAGGCCCTCGGCTTCGCGAAGGGGGCGATCGCGATCGCCATCGCCGCGGTGATCGGGATTGCCGTCATCGCGGTCATCGCGCGCTGGGCACCGGCGGACCTGATCATGGACGACGCCATCGGCTTCTCGGCGATCGAGTTGGCGGAGCTGACCAACGTTGAGGTGCCCACGGGCGGGATCACCAGGCACCAGTCGCCGCAGGATCTCGAAGTGGTGGTGACGCCGCTCGACAAGATCGCGCTGACGTACCGCGAGTTCCGGGAATATGTCGCCGACGACGAGGACAGCCGGTACGAGGTCTATCTGCGCTACAACCGGATCGCATAGAAATTGATAGGGATTGCGGTGACAATGCACTTTTGACGGGCTTTCATCCTTGCTTGGCGGGAGCAAGGATGTGTTGCTCTGGCGTCTGAGCCGATCACATTCGTGTGGTCACCGTAATTCGAATTTTATTTGTTGTACCGAGGGCTTGGCATCGTCGTGGACCTTGCCCTCGTCGATGTGCAGCTCGCCGACCGCCCGCTTGATCGCGGCCAACTGGACCCCGTTCGGGGCCTAGCCCGCACGCCAGTGCGCCAGCCAGGCCTCCAGCTGGTTCATCGCGTAGCGCAGCTCGTCGTCGCGTTCATTGGCGGGCATGGTCGGGCTCCCGGCTGTGGCCTGTTGGTGATGCCCACCTTCGGCGGATGCGGCAAGACCCGGGTCCCGTATCGCGATGACAACGTTGTCTTGACAGAATCCTGCCGGCCCGTCTCTCCTGGCGCGGGGATGATGTCGTCCCGTCGGCGGTCCGCGTCGGAAGATTGCTCCGATCGCGGCCGGCGCGGGTCGGCGTCGCACCGGTCCGGGCCCGGCCCGGACAAATCGACAACACACCGGGACGGCCCGGGTCAAACGGGAGAGGGATGATGATGAAGGATCTGGCGCGCCGCGCCGCCTGCCGCGCTGCCGTGGCGGTCGCGGCCCTGGTCGCCGCGACCGGCGCCGCCGACGCGGCCGCCAACTGCATCAAGGGCGACCGCAAGCCGCCCTTCACCGTCGGCTGGGCCAACATCTACTCCGTGCCCACCTGGATGAAGCAGACCGAGGGCACCATCAGCAAGATGGTGGAGGAGCTGAAGGGCAAGGGGCTGGTCGACAAGCTGGTCATCACCGACGCCCAGGGTAACGCCAACACCCAGATCCAGCAGGTGCAGTCGATGATCGATGCCGATGTCGACGCGATCATCCTGATCGCCGGCTCGGCCACGGCGCTGGATCGCGTGGTCGCCGACGCCTGCGCCAAGGGCATCGCGGTGATCAACTTCGACAGCCTGGTGCAGACCGACAAGGTCACCGCCAAGATCAACACCGACTCGCTCGACTGGGGCCGCCAGGCCGCGGAGTGGCTGATCGAGCAGATCGGCGGCAAGGGCAAGATCATCGTGCTGAACGGCCCGGCCGGCATCTCGGTCAGCGACGACCGCCGCAAGGGCGCGACGCCCGTGCTGCAGGCCAACCCGGGGGTCGAGGTGCTGGCCGAGACCAACACCGACTACAACGTCGCCCCGGCGCAGGAGGCGGTGACCAGCTTGCTGTTCAGCAACCCGGAGATCGACGGCATCCTGTCGCTGGGCGGCGCGCTGTCGGCCGGCGCGATCCTGGCGATGGAGCGGCAGGGCCGCGACTATGTGCCGATCACCGGCGAGAACTACCGCCAGTTCCTGGAACTGTGGAAACAGCACGAGCTGAAGGGCTGGGCGACGATGCAGCCGAACTGGCTGGGCGCGCTCGCCGTCTACACCGCAGTGCAGGCGCTGGAAGGCAAGGACGTGCCCGCCTTCGTCAAGGTGCCGCTGCCGGTGATCGACGACAGCAGCATCGACCAGTACCTGGCGCGGGCCGACCAGTTCCCCGCCGACGGCTACATCTATTCCGAATACAATACGGCGCTGTTCGACAAGCTGCTGCAGGCGAAGTGAGCATGGTCTCCAAGGCAGGGGCGGCGCCGTGACGGCGTCGCCCATCCTCGCCGCCGAAGGCGTGTCCAAGGCCTTCTTCGGCAACCCAGTGCTGCGCGAGGTCTCGATCGCGCTGCACCCGGGCAGGGTTCATGCGCTGCTGGGCGAGAACGGGGCCGGCAAGTCGACCCTGATCAACATCCTGTCGGGGGCGCTGCGGCCGGATGGCGGGTCGCTGACGGTCGACGGCCGCGGCGCCGGCCACCTGACCCCGCGCGAGGCCCAGCGCGCCGGCATCGCCGTGGTGCAGCAGGAGCTGAGCCTGGCGCCACACCTGTCGATCGCCGAGAATATCGGCCTCGGCGCCTATCCGCGGCGGCTCGGGCTGATCGATTATCGCACTCTGGCGGCGCGGGCTCGCGCTGCCTGCGAGCTGGTCGGGCTGGACGAGCCGCTGGACCTGCCGGTCGACGCCCTGTCGCTGGGCCGCCGCCAGATGGTCGAGATCGCCAAGGCCCTCTACCGCAAGCCGCGGGTGCTGATCCTGGACGAGCCGACCTCCTCGCTGTCGGCGCATGAGGCGCAGACCCTGGCCCGGCTGGTCCGGCGGCTGCGCGACGAGAGCGTGGCCATCCTCTACATCTCGCACCGGCTGAACGAGGTGCTGGACCTCTGTGACTATGCCACCGTGCTGAAGGACGGCACCCGCACCGCCGACCGGCCGCTGGCCGGGGTCGACCCGGAAGGGCTGGTGCGGCTGATGGTCGGGCGCGACCCGGGCGACCTGTTCCCGGCCTGGCAGCCCAATACCCAGGCTGAGACCGCGATCGAGATCCACGGGTTCCGGGCGGGCGTGGCGCGCGAGGTCGACCTGACCGTGCGCTATGGCGAGGTGGTCGGGATCGGCGGGCTGGTCGGGCAGGGGCAGGAGGATTTGCTGCTCGGCCTCGTCGGCGCCCTGCCGGCGGCGGCCGATGCCGCGCGCATCGCCGGGGCCGACCGACCCTTCGCCAAGGTGACCGAGGCAACGGCGGCGGGGCTGGCCTACATCCCCGCCGACCGCAAGAAGGAGGCGCTGCTGCTGCCGCACAGCATCGCCTTCAACCTGTTGCTGCCGACCCTGGCGGGGCCGGCGCGCGGGTTGCGCGATCGGGCGGGGGAGGCTGCCACCGTGGCTGATCTCGCGAAGCGCCTGACCATCAAGGGCGACACGGCGCGGCCGGTGCAGGCGCTGTCAGGCGGCAACCAGCAGAAGGTGGCGCTGGCCAAATGGCTGCCGCTGATGCCCCGCGTGCTGCTGCTGAACGACCCCACGCGGGGCGTCGATGTCGAGACCAAGCGGGAGATCTACGTCATGCTGCGGGCGCTCGCCGCGCAGGGGAAGGCGGTCGTGCTGCTCAGCTCCGACACGCCCGAGCTGGTCCATCTCTGCGACCGGGTGGTGGTGATGTTCGCCGGCCGCACCGTCGCGACGCTGGAGCGGCCGGGCATCAGCGAGGAGGCGATCGTCGGCGCCGCCATGGGCGTCGCGGCGCCGGGGCTGGCGGCATGAGCGCGGCGCTCTACCGGGCCATCCAGGGCCGTCGGCACCAGGGACTGCGCGGGCTGTACCTGATCGTGGCGCTGTTCCTGGCGCTCTATGTCGCGCTGTTCCCGGGGCTGGTCAGCATCGAGGGCGTCGCCAAGTTCACCCAGAACTGGTTCCCGCTGGCGCTGGTCGCCATGGCCCAGGCGATGATCATGCTGACCGGCGGCATCAATCTCGCGGTCGGCGCCATGGTCAGCCTCGGCGCCGTGGTCGCCGCCACCAGCTTCGACGGGATGCTCGGCGTGGCCGGCGGGGCGCTGGCCGTGGCCGCGATCGGCCTCGCGGTCGGGGCCGGGGCGGGGGCGATCGTGGCCTTCTTCCGGCTGCCGGCGATCATCGTCACCCTGGCCGGGTCCTTCATCCTCGGCGGCGCGGCGCTGCTGGTGCTGCCGCGGCCGGGCGGCGACGTGCCGGACTGGCTGTCCGAGCTGCTGGCGGGCCATCAGCCGGTGGCGGCGCTGCTGCTGGTGCTGCTCGCCCTCGGCTGGAAGTTGTATCTGGCGACGCCGATCGGCCTCGGCCTCTACGCTGCCGGCGACAACCCGGTCGGCGCCTACCGCTCCGGCGTGCCGGTCGACCTCGCCAAGATCGTGGCCTATGCCGTCAGCTTCATGCTGGCGGCGCTGGCCGGACTGTTCGTGGCGGCGCAGACGGGCTCCGGCGACCCGGTGATCGGCACGCCTTTCACCCTCAACTCGATCGCCGCGGCGGTGCTGGGCGGGGTCGGCTTCCTCGGCGGGGTCGGCACCATGCGCGGCGCCCTGGCCGGCAGCCTGCTGCTCAGCGTCATGATCAACGTCATGTTCTTCCTCGGCTTTCCGCCCGTGGCGCAGTACGTGGCCCAGGGGCTGATCATCGTCGGCGCCGTGGCGCTGCCGCAGATCCGCTGGAGGCGGGCATGAGCGCGATCGCCGCGCGGCTGCCCGCGATCCTGCGGCACAAGGCGGTGCTGGCCTGGCTGGTGGTGATCGCGGTCTGGATCGTCGCCAGCCTCGCCACCCGCGGCTTCGGCGCCTACGGCCATCTGCGCTATCTGCTGGAGCTCGCGGCCGTGATCGGCCTGGTCGCCGCCGGGCAGACGCTGGTGGTGATCGGCGGCGGCATCGACCTCGCCGTCGGCGCGGTGATCACGGTGACGGCAATCCTGCTGCCGCTGCTCTCGGTGGCCTGGGACCCGACCGGGCTGGTCGGGGTGGCGGCGACGCTGCTGGTCGCGGCCGTGATCGGCTTCCTCAACGGCCTCGGCATAGCGGCCCTCAGGGTGCATCCGCTGATCATGACGCTGGCCATGGCGACGCTGCTGCAGGGCGTGCTGGTGATCGTCGCCGGCGGCAGCGCCGTCACCGTGCGCAACCCGGTGGTGGAATGGCTGGGCTCCGCCCGCCCGGCCGGGGTGCCGGTCGGCATCCTGCTGTGGCTCGTGGTCTCGGCCACGGTGCTGGTGTTCCTGCACCGCACGGCCATGGGCGCCCGGATCTTCGCCCTCGGCACCAGCTCTCTCGCGGCGCGGCTGTCCGGCGTCGATATCGGTCGGACGACGGTGCTGCTCTACACAATCAGCGGGCTGACGGCGGGCGTCGCCGGAGTGCTGGTGCTGGGCATGAACCGGCAGGGCTACGTCGGCATAGGCGACCCGTACCTCCTGACCTCGATCGCCGCGGTGGTGCTGGGCGGCACCTCGATCCTGGGCGGGCGCGGCACCTATGCCGGCACCATCCCCGGGGCGATCCTCTTGGTCACCATCACTGCGCTGATCACCGTGGTGAACGCCTCGCCCGGCTGGCGCAGCATCCTGTTCGGCGGGCTGATCCTGGGCCTGCTGCTGCTGTCCGGCCGCGAAGCGCGGCGTTAGTCGATCCGGTAGAGCCGGCGGGCGTTGTCGTGGAACAGCGCCCGCTGCTCGCCCGGGGTGAAGCCGGCGGTGATCGCCTTGAAGCTGTCCCAGACCTGGTCGAAGGAGGCGTGCAGCCCAGCCACCGGGAAGTCGCTGGCGAACAGCGACCGGCCGGGGCCGAATGCGTCGATGCAGGCCAGCACCACCGCGCGCAGGCTCTCCAGCGTCCAGTCATGGTCATAGGCCACGAGGTCCGAGATCTTGAGATGGACATTGGGCTCGCGGCCCAGTGCCAGGAGGCCGGCGCGCCAGCGGGCCATGCCCTCGGGGTCGCGGTCGGCCGGGCTGCCGCAATGGTTCAGGACGAAGACCTGGTCCGGGAAGTCGCGCACCAGCCGCAGCGCATCCGCCATCTGGCCCGGATAGATCATCAGATCGAACGAAAGGCCGTGCCCGGCCAGCCGGGCCAGGCCGCGGCGCCAGGCCGGGTCGTCCATCCGGTCCGGCCGGCTGTCGAAGCTGCGCGCCGGGTCGGGATGCCAGCTCAGGATATCGCGGATGCCGACGACGCGCGGGAAGGCCGCCTGCCGCTCGATCAGCGCCGCCGCATCCGGCGCTTCGAGCGGGACATGGGCGACATAGCGCGCGGCGATGCCGTCCGCCTTGTCCAGCGTCTCCAGCCACTCCGTCTCCGCCACCGGGTCGGCCGGGTCCCAGCCGGCCTCGATATGCACGGTCGCGACTACCGGCTGGTTCCGGGCATCCGCACGGTAATCCGCCGGCAGATAGTTCCGGCGCAGCGGCCCGGTGTCTCCGAACACCATCTCCTGCACCGGGCGCAGCCAGGGATGGCGATTCATGGAGAGATCCCAGAGGTGATGGTGCGCGTCGACGATGGGGCCGTCATAGGGCTGGGTCACGAAGCCTCTCCCGCAGGATATCCGTCCTGCTCGATGATAACGTTGTCTTGACAGATAGCCCGCCGCTGCCGTCTAAGAAAGCCCAAGGACAGGGAAGGGGCGTCGATCGTGGCCGACGGGATCATCGAGCAGGACATGCTGCATGACGGCATCCGGGGCGTGCCCCCGGGCGCCGGGCCGATCCCGCTGGACGAGGTGGCGGCGCAGGGCTGGCACCCGGCCGAAGGCACCATGTCGCTGCCGGTGCTGACCCTGGACGAGGATGCCTTCGCCGCCAACCGCGCGCTGATGCTGCGCTATGTGGCGGAGCAAGGGGCGGCGATCGCCCCGCATGCCAAGACGCCGATGGCGCCGGCGCTGGCGGCCTCGCTGGTCGCGGCCGGCGCCTGGGGCACGACCGTGGCCGACATCCGCCAGGCCGCGGTGATGCTGCGCGCCCGGCTGAACCGGCTGATCCTGGCCAACCAGGTCGGCGGCCCGGGCGGCGCGCGCCGCCTGGCCCGGCTGCACGAGGCCTATCCCCGGGCCGAGATCTACGCCTTCGCCGATTCCCCCGAGGCCGCGGCGGCGCTGGACGCCGCCTGGCACGAGGCGCGGCTGGCGCCGCTGCCGGTGGTGGTCGAGGTCGGGGCCGGCCGCGCCGGCGCCCGCGACCTGGCGGCGGCGGAGCGGGTGATCGCCGCGGTGAAGGCCAGCGAGGGACGGCTGCGCCTGGCCGGCGTCGGCGCCTATGAGGGCGCCGCGGCAAGCACCGATCCGGATCGGACCAGGGCGGCGATCTCCGATCTCGCCGAACTGGCGGCAGAGGTCTTCCGGACGGTCCGCGCGGCCGTGGGCCCGCAGGCGCCGCTGATCCTGACCGCCGGCGGCTCCACCTATTTCGACCTGGTGGTGCAGCATCTCGGCCCCGTGGCCGCCGGCGACAGCCGGGCCCGGCTGGTGCTGCGCAGCGGCGCGATCTTCTTCCACGATCACGGTCTCTATCGCCGCGGCCTGATGGCGCTCGACGACCGCCAGGGCTTCCGCCTCGGCGGCGAGGTGGTGAGTGCGGCGGCGGGGTTCCGACCAGCGCTGCGGATCTGGGCCGAGGTGCTGTCGCGGCCCGAGCCCGGCCTCGCCATCTGCGGCATGGGCATGCGCGACGTCTCCCACGACCAGGACCTGCCGCTGCCGCTGCGCCTGCACCGCGACGGCTGGGCGGTGCATGATTTCGCCGGGCCGGAGGCGGCGCGGGTGATGAAGCTGAACGACCAGCACTGCTTCCTGGCGCTGGGCCCCGGCAGCCCGGTCGCGGTCGGCGACGTGATCGAATTCGGCATCTCCCATCCCTGCACCTGCTTCGACCGCTGGCGCGTGATCTGGGGCATCGACCGCCAGGGCCGGGTCCGCGCCGCCTATCCCACCTGCTTCGGCTGATCCGGCCCATGATTGCCGCCATCGTGTCTTCGCGCATTGAAAAGACAACGTTGTCATGGACCGCCTGAACTTCCGGCCGCTCTGGCGCTATGAGGGGCAGCTGCTGGACGGCGCCCTGATGACGCTGCTGCTGACCGCGATCGCCGCCGCGGCCGGCCTCGCGATCGGCGTCGCCGGCGCGCTGGCGCTGCGCCACGGCCCCCGGCCGGTGCGCCTGCTGGTCCGCGCCTATGTCGAGCTGATCCGCAACACCCCGGCGCTGATCCAGCTGTTCCTGATCTTCTTCGTCCTGCCCGGGATGGGGCTGAAGCTGCCGCCCTTCGAGGCCGCGGCGGTGGCGCTCAGCCTCTATTTCGGCGCCTATGCCACCGAGATCGTGCGGTCGGGGCTCGACTCGGTCCACCGCAGCCAGGTGGAGGCCGCGTCCTGCCTGGGGCTCACGCGCTGGCAGGTCTTCCGCCACGTCGTGCTGCCGCCGGCGCTTCGCAACGTCTACCCATCGATCACCAGCCAGTTCGTGCTGCTGCTGCTCGGCTCCTCGCTCGCCTCTCAGGTCTCGGCGGAGGAGCTGTTCCACACCGCCGGCTTCGTCGAGAGCCGCAGCTTCCGCAGCTTCGAGGTCTATGCCGTGGTCTGCGTCGTGTATCTGGCGATGGTCGTCGCCTTCAAGGCGCTGTTCGCGGCGGTCGGCCGGCTGGCCTTCCGCTGGCCGCTGCGGCGCTAGGGGAGGGCGGGATGCGCGTCTTCTCCGCCGGCGACCTGCTGTCGCTTCTCTCCGCCCTGCAATGGACGGTGGCGCTGGCCCTGATCGCGCTCGGCTGCGGCGGGCCGCTCGCCTTGGGCCTCGCCGTGATCCGCGCCGGGCGGGCGGCGCTGCCGCGCTGGATCGCGGCGCTGCTGCTGCAGGCGGTCCAGGGCGTGCCGCTGCTGGGCCTGCTGATGTTCTTCTACTTCGGCATGCCGGTGTTCCTCGGCGTCGACGTGCCGGCCCTGGTCGCGGTCGCCGTCGCCTACACGATCTGGACCGCCGTGTTCCTGGGCGAGATCTGGCGCGGCGGCATCGAGGCGGTGAAGCCGGCGCAGTGGGAGGCGGCGGAATGCCTCGGCCTGACCAAGTGGCAGCAGTTCCGCTGGGT
Organism: Inquilinus limosus; assembly: GCF_051487185.1. Classification (GTDB taxonomy): domain Bacteria; phylum Pseudomonadota; class Alphaproteobacteria; order DSM-16000; family Inquilinaceae; genus Inquilinus; species Inquilinus limosus_F. The sequence goes on along the minus strand of NZ_JAHVDK010000019.1, from coordinate 116,363 downwards.
GGTCGGCCCGCAGGCCTTCCGCATCGCTCTGCCGGCCACGGTCGGCTTCCTGGTGCAGCTGGTGAAGAACACCTCGCTGGCCTCGGTCGTCGGCTTCGTCGAGCTGGCGCGGGCCGGGCAGATCGCCAGCGCCGCCACCTTCCAGCCGCTGCTGACCTACACCGTCGTCGCCGCGATCTACTTCGCGATCTGCTTCCCCCTGACCACCTGGTCGCGCTCGCTGGAGGCCCGTCTCAATGGCGCTGGTTGAAGTCCGAAACCTGCGGAAGCGCTTCGGCCCGATCGAGGTGCTGAAGGGCGTCTCGCTGGATGTGGAGGAGGGCGAGATCGTCACCATCATCGGCCGCTCCGGCTCCGGCAAGTCGACGCTGCTGCGCTGCATCAACGCGCTGGAGACGATCGAGGAGGGCGAGGTGCGGATCGAGGGCAGGCCGGTCCGCGCCGGGATGAAGGACCTGCGGGCGCTGCGCCAGCGCGTCGGCATCGTGTTCCAGAGCTACAACCTGTTCCCGCATCTGACGGTCGAGCGCAACGTCACCCTGGCGCCGATCCTGACCGGCCGGATCCGCAAGGACCAGGCGCGGGCGCTGGCGGAAGAGGTGCTGGGCCGGGTCGGCCTGGCCGACAAGATCGACGCCTGGCCCGAGCGGCTGTCGGGCGGCCAGCAGCAGCGCGTCGCCATCGCCCGGTGCCTGGCCATGTCGCCGCAGCTGATGCTGTTCGACGAGGTCACCTCCGCCCTCGACCCCGAGCTGGTGGGCGAGGTGCTGCGGGTGATGGAGCAGATGGCGCGCCAGGGCATGACCATGATCCTGGTGACGCACGAGATGGGCTTCGCCCGCAACGTCGCGACCAAGATCGTCTTCATGCATCAGGGCCGGGTCTGGGAGGAGGGGCCGCCGGACCGGATCTTCGGCGACCCGCAGACGCCGGAGCTGAGGAGCTTCATCGGCTCGGTGCAGTGACCCCGAACAATCGAACAGAAGGAGGCTTTCCCATGATCACGACCATGCGTCGCCTGCTCGCCGCCGCGGTGGCGGTGGCGGCCCTCGCTCTGCCCACCGCGGCCCATGCCGACAAGCTGCAGGACGTGCTCGACGCCGGCAAGCTGCGGGTCGGGGTGCTGATGGACGTGGCGCCCTGGGGCTTCAAGAACGACAAGGGCGAGGCGGCGGGCCTCGACATCGACCTCGCCAAGCTGATGGCCGCCGATATGGGCGTCGAGCTGGAACTGGTGCAGGTCACCGGCGCCAGCCGCATCCCCAGCCTGCTGGCCGACAAGGTCGACGTGCTGATCGCCGCCGCCGGCGCCACGCCGGAACGGGCGCAGCAGGTCTCCTTCTCGCAGCCCTATGCCGCGGTCGACCTCGGCGTCTACGGGCCGAAGGCCATTCCGGCGACCGAGGATCCCAAGGGCCTCGCCAGCCACAGCATCGCGGTCGCCAAAGGCACGACCTTGGACCTATGGCTGACCGAGAACGCGCCGGACGCCAGCTATGTCCGGTTCGAGGACGCGCCCTCGGCTGTCGCCGCCTATCTGTCGGGCCAGGCCGAGATGTTCGCCGAGAACAGCGCCATCGCCCGCACCGTGTCGCAGCAGAATCCGGGTAAGGAGGTGGAGCTGAAGTTCCTGATCCGCCAGTCCCCCGCCCATGTCGTGATCCCGCACGGCCAGCCGGACCTGCTGAACTGGATCAACACCTTTCTCTACTACAACCGCCTCAACGGCAAGCTGGCGAAGCTGCAGACCACCTGGTTCGGCAAGGCGCAGCAATTGCCTTTGATGTGAACCTTCGCCGCCGTCCCACGGGCGGCGGCATCCCCCGCGCCCCGAGGACCGAGATGCATACGGGTCTGTTCCACACCATCGATTTCGACGCCGACGGCAAGATCCTGGACCATCTGGGCCTGCCCTTCTCGGTCGACCGGTCGCCCTATTTCCACGTCAAGGTCCCGGTCGCGCGGATCCGGAACGGGGACGGGCCGCGCGTGCTGCTGATGGCCGGCAACCATGGCGACGAATACGAGGGCGAATTCGCCCTGGCCCGGCTGATCCGCCGGCTGGACCCGGCCCGGATGCGCGGCGCGGTCACCATCCTGCCGATGGCCAATGCGCCGGCGGTGCGGGCGTCCAAGCGCTGCTCGCCGCTCGACGGCGGCAATCTCAACCGCGCCTTCCCGGGCGATCCGGACGGCACCCCGACCCAGCGCATCGCCCATTTCCTCGAGCATGAGCTGTTCCCGCGCCATGACGTGGTGTTCGACCTGCATTCCGGCGGCACCTCGATGGCGCATCTGCCCTGCGCCCTGATCGAGCGGCATGCGGATCCGCAGCGGCAGGAGCGGGCGGTGGCGCTGATGCGGGCCCTCGGCCTGCCCTACGGCTTCATCGCCGACAACGGGCCGGCGGCGCCGACCTCGATGGGCGCCGCGGCGCGGGCCGGGGCGATCGGCCTGTCCGGCGAGTTCGGCGGCGGCGGCACGGTGACGCCGGCGACCATGCGCGGCGCCTCGGCCGCGATCGACGCGCTGCTGCTGGCGCTCGGCGTGATCGACGCGCCGCTGCTGGGCCCGGCGCCCGCGGCGGGACCGATGCGGCTTCTGTCCCTGGCCCGGCACAGCCAGGCGATCTACGCCACGGCGCCCGGCTGGTTCGAGCCGGCGGTCGAACCGGGCACCGAGGTCGCGGCGGGCGATCTGGCCGGCTGGTATCACGACCTCGACCGGCTGGAGATGGCCGAGGCGCCGCTGCGCTTCGCCGAAGCCGGGGTGGTGATCTCGCAGCGGTTGCACAGCCGGTGCGAACCGGGCGACTGTCTGATGCAGGTGGCCGAGGTGCTGGACGCCGGCCAATGAGCGGCGCGTAGGCATGACCTCGCGCCGCATAAGGACGAAGCGGGGCCGGACGGAGAGGAACGGATGACGGATTCGGAGAAGCGGCCGCCCCGCATCGACGATGTCGCGCGGATCGCCGGGGTTTCCCCGATCACCGTGTCCCGCGCGCTGCGCCAGCCGGAGAAGGTGGCGGAGGAGAAGCGCCGCCGTATCCTGGCCGCGATCGAGCAGACCGGCTACGCCCCGAACCAGGACGCGATCCGCCTCCGCTCCGGCGGCCGGCCCGGTGCGGCAGCGTCGACCATCGTCGCCGCCTTCGTCTCCAACATCGCCAATCCGCAATTCTCCCGCGCCGTGCAGGCCTGCGCCGGTGTGCTGGAGCCGGCCGGCTACCAGGTGATGATCGGCGAGACCGCCTATTCCTATGCGCGCGAGACGGCGATGATCCAGTCGCTGCGCGACCTCCGCCCGGCGGCGGTGCTGTTCACCGGGGTGATCGAGCTGGAGGAGAACCGCGAGTTCCTGCGCTCGCTCGGCGTGCCGGTGATGGAGACCTGGGCCTATCCGCAGGATCCGATCGACATGCTGGTCGGCTTCTCCAACTTCGATGGCGGGCGGCTGGTCGGCGAGCATTTCGGCGAGCGCGGCTATCGCCGCATCGCCTATGTCGGCCGCGGCGGCGGGCGCGGCGTGCTGCGCCTGCAGGGCTTCAGGGAAGGACTGGCCAAGCACGGGCTGCGGCCGGCGGCGGAGCTGCCGGTGGACGGTCCGGCCGGCCTGGCCGAGGGGCGCCGCGCGATGGCCGCGCTGCTGGAGCTGGGCGAGCGCTTCGACGCGGCGTTCTTCGGCAACGACCTGCTGGCGATCGGAGCGCTGTTCGAGGCGCGGCGCCGCGGTATCGTCGTGCCGGGCGACCTCGCCCTGGCCGGCTTCGGCGACATCGAGATGGCGGAGGAGCTGGAGCCGGGGCTGACGACGGTGCGGATCGACAGCGAGGACATCGGCCGGCGCGCCGGGCGGATGCTGCTCACCCGCCTCGGCGGGGAAAGGCCGGAGCGCAGCATCGAGCTGGTCGACATCAGCCTCGTGGTCCGGGCCAGCGGGTAGGGAAGGCCGGCGTCCTACGCCACGGCGCCGGCGGAGCCCTGTTCGGCGAGCAATGCCTTCAGGAAGGCGATGTCGCTGCGCAGGAAGGGCAGCACGTCATCGCCCATGCGCTGGCCCTGGCCGCTCGGATGGCTGTACTCGGCCGGCAGGCAGAAGGCGCCGGAGAAGCCGATCTGCCGCAGGCACCGCACGTACTCGCGCCAGGAATAGCCGGCGTGCTGATGCGTGGTCCAGTGCACCTTGTACACCGCTTCCTCCTCCGGCCCGTTGACGCGGCGGTGATAGGCGCTCTTGAAATTGGCCAGGCCGCGCATCCGGTCGGCCAGAATGTCGACCGCCAGCGCCGTCGGCTCGCCGGCCACGGCGCAATGCGCCATGTCCAGCACAGCGCAGACATGCCTCGGGTCGTAGGGCTCGATCAGGTGCAGCACCCCCGCGGCGCTGCCGATCTGCAGGCCGGAATGGTTCTGGATGCCGATGGTCACGCCGTGGCGCTCCAGCGCCGGGATCAGCGCGTCGAACTGCCGGCGATACGCCTCGACCGTGGCGCGGAAGCCGATCGCCATGTCGACGGCCACGCAGATGCGGATGATCGGCACCCCGGCCTCGCCGCAGGCGGCGATGGTGGCCTCGTCGATCGGCCCGGCGACGCTGCGGATCTCGAGGCCGCGCTCGGCCAAAGTACGCGCCGCGGCCGGCAGGCCTGTCGCCACCGTCTCCGGCGTCACCTGATAGCCGGGGCGCACCGGCAGCTCCACGCCCTGCAGGCCCAGCTCCGCCACCGTGTCGGCCAGCTGCGGCAGCGGACAGGTCCAGGGTTTGGTGAACACGATCAGGATCGTCTCGGCCATCTCTCCTCCGAAGGCTGTCATTTCAGGCCGGTGGTGGCGATGCCCTCGATCAGCCGGCGCTGGAAGACCAGGAACAGGACGAACAGCGGCACCAGCGACAGCAGCGACATCGCCAGCATCGGCCCCCAGGCGGAGACGCCGGTCGAGGCCATGAACAGCCGCAACCCCTGCGGCACGGTGTAGGACGCCATGTCGGTCAGGTAGACCAGCGGCGTCAGGAAATCCTCATAGGTCCAGATGAAGGAGAAGATCGCGGTGGTGACCAGGGCCGGGCTCATCAGCGGCAGGATGATCGACCGGTAGATCCGGAACGGCCCGGCGCCGTCGATCGCCGCGGCCTCGTCCAGCTCGCGCGGGATGCCGCGGATGAACTGCACCATCAGGAAGATGAAGAAGGCGTCGGCGGCCAGGAACTTCGGCACGACGAGAGGCAGGATCGTGTTCACCCAGCCGAGCTTGAGGAACAGGACATATTGCGGGATCAGCGTCGCGTGCAGCGGCAGCATGATCGTGCCCAACATCAGCGCGAACAGCGTGCGCTTGAACCGGAAGTTCAGCCGGGCGAAGGCGTAGGCCACCAGGCTGCAGGCCAGGACGTTGCCGATGACGGCGAGCACCGAGATGATGAAGGAGTTGCCGAAGAACACGCTGAAGGGCAGGGCGGCGCCGCGCCAGCCGTCGGCGTAGTTCTGCAGCCGCAGCCTGGCCGGCCACAGGCCGGGGTCGGAGAAGATCAGGGTCGACGGCTTGACCGAGCTGCTGGCCAGCCACAGCAGCGGATAGATCATCACCACGGCGCCGGCGATCAGCGCCAGATGCACCAGGATCCGCTTCGGCCGGACGTCGGCCAGCCAGAAGGGCAGCCCTTGCGAGCCCGCCGCCATCCGCCCCTCGTCCCGCGCCGGCGCCGCCGTCATCGCTCCTCGTCCCCGTAATGCACCCACCAGCGGGCGGACAGGAAGGCGACCGCGGTCGCCGTCGCGATGATGCCGACCAGGATCCAGGCCATGGCCGAGGCGTAGCCCATCTGGAAATGGGTGAAGCCCTGCTCATAGAGATAGAGCGTGTAGAACAGCGTCGAATCCGCCGGCCCGCCGGTGCCGTTGCTGATGATGAAGGACGGGGTGAAGGCCTGGAACGCGCCGATCATCTGCATCACGAAGTTGAAGAAGATGATCGGCGTCAGCAGCGGCAAGGTGATCCGGAAGAAGCGGGTAACGGGTCCCGCGCCGTCCACCGCCGCGGCGTCGTACAGGTCCTGCGGGATCTGCTTGAGGCCGGCCAGGAAGATGATCATCGGCGACCCGAACTGCCACACCGCCAGGCTGACCAGGGTGTAGAGCGCGGTATCCGGGTTGGAGATCCAGCTCGGCCCGTCGATGCCGAACCACAGCAGCACATGGTTGATCAGCCCGTCATAGCTGAAGATCTGCCGCCACATGATAGCGACGGCCACGCTGCCGCCCAGCAGCGAGGGCAGGTAGTAGACGGCGCGATAGATCCCGAGCCCGGCGATGCCCCGGTTCAGCATCACCGCCACGGCCAGGGCGAAGGCCAGCTTCAGCGGCACCGACAGGAACACGTAGCTGAAGGTGACCTTGACCGCCTGCAGGTACCGTGGGTCCTCGAACAGCAGCCGCTGGTAATTGTGCAGCCCGGCCCAGGCCGGCGGGTTGAACAGGTCGTAGCTGGTGAAGGACAGGTACAGCGACGCCAGGATCGGCCCCAGCGTCAGGCACAGGGCGCCGACGATCCACGGCGCCAGGAACAGGAAGGCGGCGCCGTTCTGCTCCGCCGTGGTGCCGACGCCCCGCCGCCTCACAGCCGCGCCTTGGCTTCGCCGATGAACTGGTCCGCGGCCTGCTGCGGCGTCATCTTGCCGAAGGCCACAGCCTCATTGGCGCGGCGCAGCATGCCCGACATCCCGGTCACACCCGGATAGCGCGGCGGCGCCGGGTTCTGCTGCAGCAGGTCGATATAGGCGAGGATCTTGCGGTCGGCGTCGGTGCCCTCCTTCGCCAGCGCGGCCCGCCCGGACTTCGAGGCCGGCACCATGCCGCTGCCGCGGTAGTACAGCTCGATCCCCGCCGGCTCGAAATGCATGAAGTGGATGATGTCGATCATCCGGTCCTTGTGCGGCGACTTCGACCAGAGGCCTGTGGAGTTGCCGGCATAGGTGTAGTGGCGCTGCTCCAGCGTCCCGCCCTGGAAGCCGTTCGGCAGCATGTGCAGCGCCAGTTCGTCCTCGGTCAGTGCCTGCAGCCCGGTGAAGTTGTCGGTCAGCGACGGGAACATCGCGGTGCGGCCGGAGATCAGGCCGGTCAGGGCCAGGTCGTCGCCGGTTGCCAGCGCCTGCACCTCGCCGGGCGGGACGCCGCCGGCCTCGCGCAGCCGGGCCCAATAGGCGAACCATTCGGCCATGTCCTCGCGGCCGAAGCCGAACTGCCGCTCCGGCGTGAACATCGACTTGCCGCGGCTGCGCAGGAAGATGTCGCAGGGGATGTAGTTCGCCCCCGCATCCTCCAGCCCCCAGAAGCGCGGGCCCTTCTCCTTGCTGATCGCGACCGCCGTCTCGGCCATCTGCTCCCAGGTCCACATCTGGTCGGGCAGGGGCACGCCCGACTCCTCGAACACGCCGGGCTTGAGCGTGATCGCCGGGGCGATGCAATCGTTCGGCACGGCGTAGAGCTGGCCCTTCAGCGTGCCGGCCTTGATTGCGCCGTCGACATAGTCGGACAGGTCGAGCGGCTTCGGGATCCACGGGTTCAGCGGCGTCAGCACCCCGCGCCGGGCATATTCGCCCAGAAGATCGACATTGACGCTGAACATGTCGGGCGCGTTGCCGCCTGCGGCCTCGGTCGCCAGCTTGTCGGTGAAGGCGCTGAAGCTGGTGAATTCCGGGACGATCTCGACCCCCGGATTGCGGTCGGTATAGGCCTGCAGCGTCGCCAGCGTCTGCTTCAGCTGCTCCTGCGACTCCACATAGCCGCCAAAGCGGATGCGGGCCGGGGCCTGGGCGAACGCGCGGGGGGCAAGGCCCGCCAGGGCCATTCCTCCCAGCAGCGCACCGCCGTGCCGCAGGGCGTCGCGTCGATTGAGTCTCCTGGACATGTCGGGTCCTCCCCTGAGCGGCGGGGCGCTTGCCGCGCCCTCGCCATGACCGGCTCGTTGATGCTCGGTTGGTGCAACGTAACACCAACATCGCCGAGTGAGTCAACACGGAGACTTTTCGCAGCTTTCACCTGATCCGCTGATCGGCCGTTTGACAGCGGCGCCGGGCCGGCGCTATTCGTGATAAAACGTTGTACTGAACGGGTAGGCTCAAGGGATCGTGGCGAGCATTCTCGACGTGGCGCGGGCGGCGGGCGTCTCGGCCAGCACGGTGTCGAACGTGCTGAACGGCCGGCACGACCGCATGCAGGCCGAGACAAAGGCACGGGTGCTGCGGGCGATCGAGGAGCTCGGCTACACCCCCAACGCGCTGGCCCAGCAGTTCAAGTCCGGCCGAAACCGGACCATCGGGCTGATCGTGCCCTCGGTCGCCAACCCGTTCTGGGGCGCGCTGGCGCACAAGGTCGAGCGCGCGGCCACCGCCCTCGGCTACAAGGTGCTGTTCTGCAATGCCGAGCGCGACCCGCAGCTCGAGGCCCGCTATGCCGAGACGCTGCTGGCCTCGGGCGTGCGCGGCGTCATCTTCAGCTCCTCGCCGCTGTCCTTCGACCACATCGCCCATCTGACCCGCCGCGGCCTGGTGGTCGCCGCCTTCGACCGCAAGGGCCAGGGGGCGGAGGAGGTGGTGGCCTGCAGCGTCAGCGTCGACAACGAGCTCGGCGCCCGGCTGGCCGGGCAGCACCTGATCGGCATCGGCCACCGCCGCATCGGCTTCCTCTCGGGTCCGATCCGGACCGCGAGCCGGGTGGGCCGGCTCGAGGGGCTGCGGGCGGCGATGGCGAAGGCGGGGCTCGCGCTCGACCCCGGCCTGGTCTGGCAGGGCGCCGGCATCGGCGGCTACGGCGACACCGAGGGGCCGGAGCTCGGCCGCATCGGCATCCGCGAGCTGCTCAGCCGCGACGACCCGCCGAGCGCGGTGCTGACGGTCAACGACATGTATGCGATGGGCGCCTATGCCGGCGCCCGAGACCTCGGCGCCTCGATCCCCGGCGACCTCTCGATCGTCGGCTTCGACGACATCGATCTGGCGGCGATCGCGCATCCGGCGCTGACCACGGTGCGCCAGCCGCTGGCCCCGATGGCGGAGGCGGCGGTCGGGGCGCTGATCCGGGTGCTTGAAGGCACCGATGCGGGGCAGGAGGCGCATGTCAGCGCCATGCCGCAGCTGATCGTGCGGGCCTCGACGGCGCCGCCGAAGCAAGGAGTCCGATGATGGCGGGTGTGCTTTCCGGCCGGACGATCCTGGTCGCCGGCGCCGGCAGCGGCATGGGCCGGGCGACGGCGCTGGCCACGGCGCGGGAGGGCGGCTCGCTGCTGCTGCTCGGCCGCGACCGGGCGCGGCTGGACGCCGTGGCGGCGGAGATCCGCAATATTGCGCCGGACCGACCGGCCGCCGTGGTCGCGGCGGATGCCACCGATGCGGCCGCGCTGGACGTGGCGTTAGCGCCGCATGCCGGGGCCATCGACATCGCGGTCAACTCGGTCGGCACCAACATCGTCCGCCGGGCCTTCGGCGAGCTGACGCCGGACATCTGGGCCGGCATGGTCGACGTCAACCTCAACGCCGCCTTCAACCTGACCCGTGCCGTCGTGCCCGGCATGCGCCGCCGCAAGCAGGGGCTGATCATCCACATCTCCTCGGTCGCGGCGCGCAAGCCCGACCGTTCCGGCGCCGCCTATCAGGCGGCCAAGGCCGGGGTGCTGGCGCTGTCCCATGCGGTGATGGAGGAGGAGCGGGAGAACGGCCTGCGCCTGACCGTGATCCTGCCCGGCATGACCGACACGCCGCTGCTCGACAAGCGCCCGGTGCCGGTGCCGCCGGAGGCGCGCCGGGCGGCGCTGCAGCCGGAGGATGTCGCCGCCGCCTGCCTGTTCGTCATGGCGCTGCCGCCGCGCGCCCATGTCGCCGAGATCGTGCTGCAGCCGAGCCGGAGCTGACGGCAGAGAAACAAACCGGAGGGAGCGGATCGCCGATGTCGACAGGACCGGGACAACAGCCGGTGGTGGCTCTGCTGCTGACGCCGGAGATGCGGGCGCAGATGATCCCGCCCGAGGCGGAGGAGAGGCTCGCGGCCGCCGCCACGGTACGGGCGCCAGGGCCGGGCGAGCTGACCGCGGACAATCTGCCCCGGCTGCTCGACGGCGCCGTCGCGGCGCTGACCGGCTGGGGCACGCCGCCGATCGGCGACGAAGTGCTGGCGGCCCGGCCGGGCCTCGCGCTGGTGGCCCATTCCGCCGGCAGCGTCCGCCGCCTGGTGCCCGCCGCGGCGATCGAGAGCGGCCGGATCCAGGTCTCTCATGCCGCGGTGAACATCGCGGAATCGGTGGCCGAGTTCGTGATCGCCCAATGCCTGTCGATCCTGCGCGAGCCGCACCGGCACGACTCCGGGATGAAGGCTGGTGAGGACTGGTTCGAGCTGCGCCGGCGCTGTCTCGGCCGGCTCTTGGGGGCGCAGACGGTCGGCATCGTCGGCGCCGGCTATGTCGGCCGGCTGGTGATCCGGCTGTTCAGGGCCTTCGGCGCCCGCATCCTGGTCTCCGACCCTTATCTTTCAGCCGAAAAGGCGGCGGAGCTCGGGGTCGAGCGCGCCGGCCTCGACGATCTGCTGGGCGCCTCGGACATCGTCTCGCTGCACGCGCCGGCGCTGCCGGAGACGCGGCACATGATCGGCGCGGCCCAGCTCGCCCGGCTGCGCGACGGCTGCCTGTTCATCAACACCGCCCGCTCGGCGCTGATCGACGAGGCGGCGCTGCTGGCCGCCCTGCGCACCGGCCGCTTCACCGCGGCGCTCGACGTCTTCGACCAGGAGCCGCTGCCAGCCGATAGCCCGTTCCGCGGCCTGCCGAATGTCGTGCTGTCGCCGCATGCCGCCGGCCACAGCGCGGATTCGCACCGGCGGCAGGGGGCGACCACGGTCGACGAGATCTGCCGCTTCCTGGCCGGAGAGCCGCTGCGCCACCGGGTAACGCCGGCGATGCTCGCGACGATGGCGTAACGCTGGCAGACCCATGAAAAGAGCCGTCATTGCGAGCGCAGCGAAGCAATCCAGGGCCGTTTGGCGTGGCCCCTGGATTGCTTCGTCGGCTTCGCCTCCTCGCAATGACGGTTCAGGCATGGACATGCCGTGTCTCGGCCTCACTGCCGCCCACCGAAAGGATCTTCCATGAGCTTCCAGGACAAGGTCGTGCTCGTCACCGGCGGTGCCTCCGGTATCGGCGGGGCGACGACCCGCGCCTTCGCCCAGGCCGGCGCCAGGGTCGCCTTCACCTACACCACCAGCCGGGACGAGGCGGCGGCACTGTCGGCGGAGCTGTCGAAGGACGGCACGAAGGCCCTGGCGCTGCAGGCCGACCTGACCCGGCCGGAGGAGGTGGCGGAGGTCTTCGCCCGGACGGAGCGGGAGCTCGGGCCGCTCGACGTCCTCTTCGCCAATGCCGGCGGCCTGCTGCAGCGCAGCCGCTGCGTCGACACGCCGCTCGACCTCTGGCACCGGGCGATCGCGGTCAACCTGACCAGCACCTTCCTGTGCTGCCAGGCGGCGCTGCGCTCGATGGAGCCGCGCCGCACAGGCGCTATCGTCACCATGTCGTCGCTGGCCGCCTCCGACGGCGGCGGCCCCGGCGCCTCGCACTACGCCGCGACCAAGGGGGCGGTTGCGACCTACACCCGCGCCCTGGCCAAGGAGGTCGGACCGCTCGGCATCCGGGTGAACGGTGTCGCCCCCGGGCTGATCGGCACCCGCTTCCACGACGTCTTCAATACCCCGCAGGGCCGGGCCGCAGTGGTGGAGCGGACGCCCCTGCGCCGCGAGGGCACGCCGGAGGATGTGGCCGAGGCGGTGCTGTACCTGGCCTCGGACCGAGCTTCCTTCCTCGCCGGCGAGATCCTGCAGATCAATGGCGGGCTCGGGTTCTGACGCGAAGATCAGCCGAGGCGCCGGGACAGCAGCCTCCGGCCGTCCCACGCGAAGCCGAAGCGGGAATAGAAGCGTTCCAGCCCGTGCCGGGCTTCGCCGTCCGGGGTGACCATCACGAAGACCTCCGAACAGCCCATCACCGTGCATTTGGCGGTGGCCGCGGCGATCAGGGCGGCCGCGATACCCTTTCGCCGCGCGGTCGGCAGGACATACAGATCGCCGATCTCGCCGAGGCGGCCGCCCTCCACATAGATCATGGTCGTGACGGTGACGACGCCGACCGCCGTCCCGTCGAGCCGGGCGAGCCCGACCCAGTGATGCGGGTCCACGATCATATCCCGGACGCTGCGGGCGATCACGGAGTCGGATGTGGCGAATCCCTCCTCGCGAAAGAAGCGCGCCAGCAGGGCGACGGCCAGATCGGCCGTGCCGCCGTCGACGTCGACGATCTGGAGCGGACGAGTCTTCATCGAACCATGATGCCGGTTCCGCCCGTCCGCCGGAAGCCAAGCGCCTCCGGGCAGCGTCTGGTTCGGCCTGCCTCGATGTGCGGACCGGATCCGGCCGATTGACCCGGGAGCGGGATGCCGCTATCGTTCCTGATAATACGTATTATCGCGGCGAGGCGATGTCGGGAGGAGGCGTGCGGCTGACGCAGCGGGATATCGCACGGCTGGCGGGGGTCAGCCAGGCGACGGTATCGCTGGTGCTGAACTGGCGCGGCGACGGTTCGGCGCGGATTCCGGATCAGACGCGAGAGCGGGTGATGCAGGTGATCCGCGCAACCGGCTATGTCGCCGATCCGGCGGCGCGGCAACTGGTCGGGCGGCGCAACCATCTGCTCGGCGTCTTCACCTACGAGCCGGTCTTCCCGACATTGCAGGCCGATTTCTACACCCCCTTCATGCTCGGCATCGAAGGGGCGGCGGAGCGGTTCGGCTACGACCTGCTGCTGTTCACCAGCGCGCCGGTGGCCGACGGGCGCCGCCGGATCTTCCACGAGAACAACCGGCTGCGCCTGGCCGATGGCTGCATCCTGCTGGGCCGCACGCTGGATCGGGACGAGCTGGCCCGGCTGGTCGCCGATCGTTACCCCTTCGTCGCCGTCGGCCGCCGCGACGATGCCGGCGGGCCGGTTCCCTATGTCGGCGCCGACTATGTCGCCGCCACCGCGGCGCTGGTGCGGCAGGCCGTGGCGTTCGGCCACCGCCGCCTGGCCTTCGTCGGCCCCGCCGGCGGCGCCGAATCCTCCGACGACCGCTGGGCCGGCTTCCGCTTTGCGGTCGAGGAGACGGAGGTGGACTGGGTACATGAGCCCGGCGAGGGCCGCGATCCCGGCGAGATCGTGGACGGGCTGCTGCATGCCGGTGCCACCTGCGCCCTGATCGAGGACCAGGCCGACGCCGTGGTGCTGGAGCGGACAGCCCGCGACCGCGGCGTGGCGGTGCCGGACGGCCTGTCGCTGATCGCGCTGGGCAACCCGACGCGGCCGGTCGCGACCGATGTCGACTTCACCTGCTTCCGCATCCCGCGCGAGGAGATGGGACGGCAGGCGGTCGAGATCCTGACCCTGGTGATGAACGGCGAGGAGGAGGGGCGGCAGCGGCTGCTGCCCTGCGAGCTGGCCGAGGGGCAGACCCTGGGCCCGGCACCCGGCAAGCGGAAGGGACGGCGGGCATGACCCTGGAATTCGATGCGGATGTACTGGTGGTGGGGGGCGGCCTGGGCGGCGTCGCTGCGGCAGCGGCGTCGCTCAGGTCCGGCTGCTCGGTGATCCTGACCGAGGAATACGATTGGCTGGGGGGCCAGCTGACCAGCCAGGCGGTGCCGCCCGACGAGCATTCCTGGGTCGAGCGCTTCGGCGTCACTGCCAGCTATCGGGCGCTGCGCGACGGCATCCGCGATTACTACCGCCGCCACTACCCGCTGACCGAGCGGTCGCGCGCCTGGCGCGACCTGAACCCGGGCGCCGGCTGGGTCAGCCGATTGTGCCACGAGCCGCGGGTGGGCCTGGCGGTGATCGAGGCGATGCTGGCGCCCTGGCGCGGCTCCGGCCGTCTCAAGGTGCTGCAGCCCTATCGGCCGGTGGCGGCCGATGTCGAGGGCGACCGGGTGCGCGCGGTCCGCCTGGCGCATCGTGACGGCGGGCCGGACATCGTCGCCCGCGGCCGCTATGTGCTGGACGCGACCGAGACCGGCGCCCTCCTGCCGCTGACCGGCACCGAATACGTCACCGGCTTCGAATCCCGGGCCGAGACGGGGGAGCCCAGCGCGCCGGAGACCGCCCAGCCGCTGAACATGCAGGCGGTGTCGATCTGCTTCGCCATCGACCATGTCGACGGCAGCCACGTCATCGACCGGCCGGCGAACTACGCCTTCTGGCGCGACTACCGGCCGTCTTTCTGGGGCGGGCCGCTGCTCGGCTGGCGGTCGCCGCATCCGCGCACGCTGGAGTTCGTCGAGCGCAGCTTCACCCCGAACCCGGGCGACGACCCGCTGGCGGTGAACGCCGACCAGCGGCTGAACCCGGGCGACGGCAACCTCTGGACCTTCCGGCGCATCGCTGCCCGCCGCAACTTCACCGACGGCGCCTATGCCAGCGACATCACCCTCGTGAACTGGCCGATGATCGACTATTTCGAGGGGCCGGTGTTCGAGGTGCCGCAGGAGGAGGCGCAGCGCCACCTCAAGGGTGCCGAGGAGCTGTCGCGCTGCGTCCTCTACTGGCTGCAGACCGAGGCGCCGCGGCCGGACGGCGGCGCCGGCTTCCCGGGCCTGCGGCTGCGCAGCGACGTCACCGGCACGCTCGACGGCCTGGCCCAGGCGCCCTACATCCGCGAATCCCGCCGCATCCGCGCCGAGACCACGGTGGTGGAGCAGGACCTGTCCCTGGCGGTTCGCGGCGCCCGGGGCGCGGTGCGCTACCCGGATTCCGTCGGCGTCGGCATGTACCGGATCGACCTGCATCCCTCGACCGGCGGCGACAACTACATCGATGTCGGCAGCTGCCCGTTCGAGATCCCGCTCGGCGCCCTGCTGCCGCGGCGGATGGAGAATCTGCTGCCGGCCGGCAAGGCGATCGGCACCACCCACATCACCAATGGCTGCTACCGCCTGCATCCGGTGGAATGGAACATCGGCGAGGTGGCGGGCCATCTCGCCGCCTGGTGCCTGCGGCACGACCTGCCGCCGCGCGCGGTGCGGGCACGACCGGACCGGCTGGCCGCCTTCCAGGCCCGGCTGGAAGGGCAGGGGGTGGAACTGCGCTGGCCGGAGGTCGCCGGCTACTGACCCGACCGAACGAAGACACAAGGGGAGGACGTTATGAGGCTCAGACAGCGCATCTTCGCCATGGCCGCGGCCGGCCTCCTCGCTGCCGCGGTCGGCGCCCCGGCCCAGGCGGAGGGCATCGCGCTCAGGATGACGGTCTGGACCGGCAACAAGGCGCATCTGCAGCTGCTGGACGACATCGCCGCCGCGTACCGCAAGGATCATCCGGAGGTGGCGTCGATCACCTTCGAGACGCTGCCCTTCGACGGCTACACCACGGCGCTGACCACGCAGATCGCCGGCGGCAACGCCCCGGACCTGGCCTGGATCTTCGAGAATTCGGCGCCGGACTTCGTCTCCTCCGGCGTCCTCCTACCGCTGCAGGACATCCTGCGCGCGACGCCCGGCTACGGCTATGACGACCTGCTGCCCAGCGCCACCGCGCTGTGGCGGCAGGACGACGTGCTCTACGCCTATCCGTTCTCGACCTCGCCCTTCGGCGTCTTCGTCAATCTCGACCTGCTGAAGCAGGCCGGGGTGAAGGCGCCGGCGGAGCGGATCGCGGCGGGGGAGTGGAGCTGGGACAGCGCCATCGCCGACGCGGCCGCCGTCCATGCCAAGACCGGCAAGGCCGGGCTGGTGGTCCGCGACTTCGACTACAAGCTGTGGGACAATCTGGCCACCGTCTGGAACGGCTGGGGCGCCGCACCCTGGAGCGCGGATGGCAAGGCCTGCGGCTTCGACCAGCCGCAGATGGCGGAGGCGATGCGCTTTCTGCACAAGGCGGTGTTCACCGATCAGGCGATGCCGGGTCCAGGCGCGCCGGCCGATTTCTTCGCCGGCGACGCCGCCATGACCATCACCCAGATCAGCCGGGCGGCGCTTTTGAAGGACGGCGCCTTCGCCTGGGACCTGGTGCCGCTGCCGAAGGGGCCGGCCGGCGAATATGCGGTGATCGGCCAGGCCGGCATCGGCGTGTTCAAGGCGGGGCCGAACGCGGAAACCGCCGCGGACTTCCTGGCTTTCCTGACCAATCCGGAGAATTCGGCGAAGCTGGCGCAGTTCTTCCCACCGCCGCGCAAGAGCCAGCTCGTCGTCGATCTCCTGGCCAAGGCCAATCCGATGCTGAAGCCGGGGCAGATCGAGGCGGTTGTGGTGCGCGGGATCGAGATCGGGGCGGTGAAGCCCAGCCACACCGGCAACGCCCAGATCGCCCAGGTGGTGCGGGCCGGGCTGGACGCCCTGTGGCAGCCCGACGCCGATGTCGACGCCGCGCTGAAGGCGGTCTGCGGCCGCATCCGGCCGCTGCTGGCGCGCTGACGATGGCGGCACGGACCTCCACGATGGCGGCCGGGACGGCCCAGCCGGTGGAGGCCGCCCCCCGGACGCCGTTCTGGACCCTGCGGCGCCGCGACGCCCTGGCCGGCTATCTCTTCGTCGCGCCGCAGCTCGCCGGCGTCGCGCTGTTCGTGCTGATGCCGCTGGCGCTGGTGGTCTGGTACAGCCTGCACGAGTGGAACGTGCTGGCCGGCAGCTTCGACTACACCGGCGACGCCAACTACCGGCTGCTGCTGGAGGATCCGGAGCTGCCGGGCGTTCTGCGCGCCACCGCCCTGTTCTCGGTCGGGCTGGTGGCGATGAATCTCAGCCTGGCGCTGCTGCTGGCGGTGCTGCTGAACCAGCGGCTGCGCGGCATGACATTGTTCCGGGCGCTGTTCTTCTCGCCGGTGGTGGTGTCGCTGGTGGCCTGGACCATCGTCTGGGGCTTCCTCCTGCAGCAGGACGGCGGCATCAACGGCATCCTGGCCGTGTTCGGCATCACCGGCCCCAACTGGCTGCGCGGCGAGACCACGGCGATGCTGTCGGTGATCGTGGTCCAGGTGTTCAAGAATGTCGGGCTGAACATGGTGCTGTTCCTGGCGGCGCTGCAGACCGTGCCGCAGGACCTGTACGAGGCGGCGCGGATCGAGGGTGCCGGCCGCTTCGCCCGGTTCCGCCGCATCACCTTGCCGCTCATCAGCCCGACCATCCTTCTGACCTCGATCATCACCATCGTCGGCTCGCTGCAGGTCTTCGCCCAGATCGCGGTGCTGACCCAGGGCGGGCCGGGCATCTCGACCACCGTGCTGGTCTATTACCTGTACCAGCAGGCCTTCCAGTTCCACGCCTTCGGCTACGGCTCGGCGCTCGCGGTGCTGCTGTTCCTGATCGTCGCGGTGCTGACCCTGGCGCAATGGCAGCTGCGCCGCCGGTGGGTGTTCCATGAGGGCTGAGCTCACCCCCCGCGCGCGCCTGGCCGTCTATGGCCTGATGTGCGTGCTGGCCATCCCCTTCGTCTTTCCGACCTGGTGGATGGTCACCTCGTCCTTCAAGCCGGTGCAGGAGATCTTCGCCTTCCCGCCGGCGCTGCTGCCGCGGCGCTTCGACCTCGAGGCCTACCGCCAGGTGTTCGAGCTGCAGCCTTTCGCCCTGCAGTACTGGAACAGCCTCTACATCGCCGCGGTGGTCACGCTCGGCACCATGGCGGTGGCCTCACTGGGCGGCTACGCCTTCGCCCGCATCCGCTTCCCGGGCCAGAACCTGGTGTTCATGGTCGTGCTGCTGGCCCTCCTGGTGCCCAGCGAGGTGACGATCGTGCCGCTGTTCCGCTTCTTCCTCTGGCTCGGCCTGGTCAACACCCACTGGCCCTTGATCCTGGTGCCGATCCTGGGCGCGCCCTGCGTGCTCGCGACCTTCATCATGCGCCAGTTCTTCATCACTTTGCCGCCGGAGCTGGAGGAGGCGGGGCGGATCGACGGGCTGGGCCGCTTCGGCCTGTTCTGGCGCATCGCGCTGCCGCTGGCCCGCCCGGCGCTCGGCGCCGTCGCCATCTTCACCTTCCTGCACAGCTGGAACCTGTATCTCGAGCCGATCGTCTTCCTCTCCTCGACCGAGAAGTTCACGCTGCCGCAGGCCCTGACCCAGTATGTCGACGCCTATGGCGGGCCGATGTGGAACGTGCAGCTGGCGGCGGTGACGTTGACGGCGGTGCCGGTGCTGATCGTCTTCATCCTCGCCCAGCGCCAGTTCATCGAGGGGTTGGCGCATACTGGCCTCAAGGGCTGAATCTCCACCCGGCGATCAGGACCCCGTCGCCATCAGATGCTCGGGCCGGATCGGCAGTTCGCGAATCCGTACGCCGGTGGCGTGTGACACGGCATTGGCGATCGCCGCGCCGATGCCGATGGCGCCCAGCTCGCCGATGCCGCGGGCGCCGAGCGGGCTGGCATGCGGGTCGGGCGCCTCGATGAAGGCGACGTCGATCTCGCCCACATCGGCGTTCACCGGGACGAGATAGCCGGCCAGGTTCTTCGACAGGAACCGCCCGAGGCGGGGATCCATCTCCGACCGCTCCAGCAGCGCCTGGCCGATCCCCCAGATGATGCCGCCGGTCATCTGGCTGCGCGCGGTCCTGGGATTGAGGATCCGGCCGGCGTCATAGACGCCGACGACGCGGCTGACTCTCGGGATCGGGATGTCGCGGTCGACCCGCACCTCGGCGAACACCGCGCCGAAGCTGAAGATCGGCGGCGTCGTCTCGTCATCGGCCGGCGACCACTCGCCCTCGGCCGACAGCCGCTCGACGCCGAGCCGCGCCAGCGCGCCGGCATAGCCCTCCGGTCCGTTGGCGCCGGCCTCGACCAGCTTCTCCTTCAGCGCCGCGGCGGCGGCCTGCACGGCGGAGCCGACGCTCATCGAGGTGGAGGAGCCGCCGGTGAAGGTGGTCCGCGGCAGCGTCGTGTCGGCGATCGCCAGATCCACCCGCTCGACCGCCACGCCGAGCGCGTCGGCGGCGATCTGGCGGAGGATCGTGCTCAGCCCCTGGCCGACATCGTGCGTGGCGGTCTCGACCAGCACCCGGCCGTCGCGGTCGATGCCGGTCCGGGCCGTGGCCGGGAAGCGGAACGCCCGCAGCACCGCGGTCGCCATGCCCCAGCCGACGAGATCCCGCCCGTCGCGCATCGACCGCGGCGTCGCCAACCGGCCGGACCAGCCGAACCGGCGCGCCCCTTCCGCGTAGCATTCCCTGAGCCGCTTGGAGGAGAAGGGGCGCCCATCGGCCGGATAGGCCTCGGCATAGTTCCGGAGCCGGAGCTCGAGCGGGTCGAGGCCGAGGCGGCCGGCGAGCTCGTCCATGGCGATCTCGACCGGGACCAAGCCGACGCCGCCGAAGGGCGAGCGCATGGCCGACGGGCTGGCGCGGTCCAGCCGCCGGCGGCGGTGGCTGATCCGGAAGCTCGGCGTGGCGTAGAGCGCGGGCGTGTCCCAGCCCGCCGCCTCGATGTAGTGGCCGATATGGGAGCCTGCAGCGACGACGTCGTGATGAAGGCCGGTCAAGGCGCCGTCGGTCCGGGCGCTCAAGGCCACCGTCTGGCGGGTCGCCGATTGGTAGCCCCAGGCGGTGTAGGACTGGGCCCGGGTCAGCACCAGCTTCACCGGGCGTCCCAGCTCCCGCGCCGCCATCGCCGCGAGCAGCTGGTGCGGCAGGCCCCAGAGCTTGGCGCCGAAGCTGCCGCCGATGAAGTCGTTCCGCACCCGCACGCGCTCCGGGTCGAGCCCGAGCGCCTGGGCCAGGGCCTCGCGCTCCTCCGCCACGCCCTGGGTCGAATCATGCACGGTGAGCTGCCCGTCCTGCCACACCGCCAGGATCGCCCCCGGCTCGATCGGGTTGTGGTGCCGGTCGGCCGTGACATAGACGGCCTCGATCGCGGCATCGGCCTCGCGCCGGGCGGCCGCCAGGTCGCCCCAGGCGGTGTCGAGCGGCAGGCCGAAGAACTCGGGGACCGGCTCGGCCCGATCCGGGTCCGCGAGGAAGTCCGCCTCGAACGGCTCCCCGTCATAGGAGACGTGGACGAGGCGCGCGGCTTCCGTCGCCTGCTCCGGCGTCCCGGCGACCACCAGCGCCACCGGCTGTCCCTCGTACAGGACGCGGTCGCCCTGCAGCGGCGGCAGGTTGTCCTCCGCCAGCACCGCGGTCACCTGGCCGAAGCGCGGCGCGTTCTCGTGGGTGAAGATGCGGATCACGCCGGCCGCAGCCGATGCCTGGTCGAGATCGATCTTCGCGATGCGCGCCTTCGGCCGCGTCGCCGGCACGATCACGGCGTGGACCGCGCCTGCGACCGGCATGTCGGCGGCGTAGCGCGCCGCGCCGGTGACCTTCGCCGGGCCGTCCCGGCGGCTGACCGCCTGCCCGATTCCGCCGATCATGCCATGCCTCCCGAGATCTGCAGCGCCCGGATGACGGCGCGTTTGGCCAGTTCCATCTTGAAGCCGTTGCTGCGCTGCGGCCGCGCCTCGGCGAAGCCGGCATCCAGGGCGCGCCGCAGCGCCGGCTCGTCCGCCAGAGCCACGCCCCGCAGCGCTGTCTCGGTCTCCCCGAGCCGCCACGGCTTTGCCGCGACACCGCCGAGCGCAGTCCGGGCCTCGCGGATCACGCCGCCGTCGAGGTCGAGCCCGACCGCCGCCGAGACCAGCGCGAATTCGTAGGACGCGCGCTCGCGCAGCTTGAGGTAATGCGACCGCCGCGCGGCGGCGGAGGCGGGGACCCCGATCGCGGTGATCAGCTCGCCGGGCTCCAGCGCGGTCTCGCGGACCGAGGCGTGGTCGGGCAGGCGGTGGAACTCCGCGACCGGAATGGCACGCGGCCCGTCGGGCCCGTCGACATGCACCACGGCGTCGAGCGCAGCCAGCGCCACCGCCACGTCCGACGGATGGGTCGCAATGCAGTGTTCGGTCCAGCCGAAGATCGCGGCCGACCGGTCCTCGCCCGCCAGCGCCGCGCAGCCGCTGCCCGGCCGGCGCCGGTTGCAGGGCAGCTCGACCTCGGCCCGGAAATAGGGGCAGCGGGTGCGCTGCATCAGGTTGCCGCCGATCGAGGCCATGGTGCGGATCTGGGCCGAGGCACTCTGCTGCAGCGCCTGCGAGACGGCCGGCCAGTCGCGCCGGATCGCCGGATGCTCGGCCACGTCGCTCATCCGGGCCAGCGCCCCGATCCTGAGGCCGCGATCGTCGGTTGTGACGCCATCGAGGCCGGGCAGGGCGTTCAGGTCGACCAGGCGCCGCGGCGCGGCGATGCCGTCCTTCATCCAGTTCAGCAGCTCGGTGCCGCCGGCGATCACCGCCGTATCCGGCGCGGCCGCGGCGCCGATGGCTTGCGCCAGGGTCGCCACGCGCTCATAGGCGAAGCTCTGCATCGGTCAGGCTCCGGTCGCGGCCGCCGCGGCCCGCACCGCGGCGACGATCTGCGGATAGGCGGCGCAGCGGCAGAGATTGCCACTCATGAACTCACGGATCTCGTCGTCCAAGCCGGCATGGCCCTCGCGGATGCAGGCGACCGCCGACATGATCTGCCCTGGTGTGCAGAAGCCGCACTGGAAGGCGTCTTGCTCGATGAAGGCCGCTTGCACCGGATGCAGCCGGTCGCCCTCGGCCAGCCCCTCGATCGTGGTGATCTCGCGGCCCTCGGCCATGACGGCGAGCGTCAGGCAGGACAGCGCCCGGCGGCCGTCGATATGCACGGTGCAGGCGCCGCATTCGCCGCGGTCGCAGCCCTTCTTGCTCCCGGTCAGGCCGAGACGGTCGCGGAGCGCGTCGAGCAGCGTGACCCGAGGATCGATCCGGAGGCGGCGGGTGCGGCCGTTGACCCGCAGGGTCACCTCCGTCGCCGCGTCCCTGGGAGATTCGATGGTGTTGGGTTCGGCGTCCATATGTCTCGCCCTTCCTGCTGCGCCCGAGGCCGGGTTCGGCTCGCTCGGTCGCTTTGAAGGTATGGGCTGCTTGATTTTCCTCAAGTACCTACTTAAAAGTCAGGTACTTACCCCATGGTAAGAATTGTGGAGTTCGTGATATGAGGGTGTCACACCAGCGGCCTTTGAGATCGACTCTTCGGTCTCTTCCCCGTCATGGCGAGGCGCGGAGCGCCGTGGCCATCCAGGGGCCTGTGCCGCTGGATGGCCGCGCCCCTTCGGGGCTCGCCATGACGGGTCAACGTTTCGGGCAGCTGGTATCATGAGAGGAGAGCAGCCCTACAGCTGCGGCCTTGGGCCCGCCCTGGAGGTCATCGGCGGCAAGTGGAAGGCGCTGATCCTGTGGGAGATCCAGGCCGAGCCCCGCCGGTTCGGGGAGCTGAAGCGCCTGGTGCCGGGCATCAGCGAGAAGATGCTGATCCAGCAGCTGCGCGAGATGGAGGCGGACGGCCTCGTCCATCGCGAGGTCTTCCACGAGGTGCCGCCACGGGTGGAGTATTCGGTAACCGCGCTCGGCACCTCGCTCAACCAGGCGCTGGGCCCGCTCGCCGATTGGGGCGAGAAGCACGCGGAGCGGGTCGCGGCCCGGCGGGAACCGCGCGGCGCCGCGCCGGAACCGGTGTCATAGCGACTTGGCCGGCCGCTAGTCCTTTGGGATCAGCGTTCGGCGGCCAGCCTTTCGCGGATGTGGTCCGGTCCGCCGGCCATCCTGCGGGCGAAGGGCCGGTCGGGATCGACGACGCGCCAGAAGGGCGCGCTGCCGTCCTGGCTGATGCGCACCAGGTGCCGCTGCGTGGTCACCGGGCAGCAGGCATCAGCGCCGTATCTCGCCGCGAGCGCGCGCCTCAGCTCGGCCAGGTCCGAAAGCTGGCCAGGCCGCGCGGCGCGGAGCGCGTCGGCAATCATGCTCTCGCTCGGGATCAGCATGTTCTGAGTCAGGTCCTTGCCTTTGCGACGTGTCTTGATCACCGGCCGTTCGTCCATGGCTCACCTCCAGACATGATCTCGTCTGAGGACGATTCGGACCGTCGCGACCCGACAAGCCCGGAACAATTTCTGCCACGGGGCGGTGGTCACGGGCCGAAGATCAGGTTCGGCACGAACAGCACCGCCGAGGGCAGGAAGATGAGCAGCAGCGTGACCAGCGACACGGCGGCGAACAACGGCAGGGATTCGCGCGCGTACTCGCCGATCGGGATCCTGAGGATCGAGCACACCGCGTACATCGCGGCGCCGACCGGCGGGGTGAAGTTGCCGATGGTGGCGGCGACGATGAAGACCAGACCGAAATGCACCGGGTCGCCGCCGAGATCGCGGATCAGCGGCAGGAAGATCGGCGTCAGCATGATGATCAGCACCGTGGCGTCGATGAAGAAGCCGGCCACCAGCAGCATCAGGACGATCAGGATCATCACGAGTTCGAGATCGTCGGTCAGGCCGAGGATCGCGGTCGACACCGTGTCCGGCACCCGCTCCAGCACGATGCCGTAGCTGAAGATCGCCGACAGCGCGATCAGGAACACCACCGCGCCGACATCGGCGAGGCTGCCCTCCAGCGCCTCGAGGAAGCTCTGCCGCCCCAGCTTGCGGTAGATCAGCAGGCCTACGACCATGGCGTAGACCACGGCGAAGGCGCCGATCTCCGACGGGGTGAAGATGCCGAGGCGCAGCCCCAGCAGCAGGAACACCGGGAACAGCAGCGCCCAGATGCCTCCGCGCAGGGCCGTCACGACTTCCGTGGCCGTGGGCCGCGCCGCGCGTTCCGGCGGATAGCCGCGCCGCCGTGCCGTCAGCGAGATCGTCGCCGCCAGCGCCGCCCACAGCAGGAAGGCGGGGACGAAGCCGGCGGCAAACAGGCGGCCGATCGAGACCTGGCCGATGGTGCCGTAGATGATCATGCCGATGCCGGGTGGGATGATCGGCGTCAGCAGCGACCCGAAGGACAGCACGCCGGCGGCGAAGCCCCGCGACAGGCCGCGCTTCAGCATCTCCCGCCCCAGCATGCGCGCCTGCATCGCGGCGTCGGCGATGGCCGAGCCGGAGACGCCGCCCATCAGCGCCGCCAGCGCGATCGACACCTGGGCCAGGCCGCCGCGCAGCCGGCCGGTCAGCACCGCGGCGAGGTTGAGCAGCTGTTCCGTGATCCCGGACTTGTTGAGGAAATTGCCGGCGACGATGAACAGCGGCACGGCCAGCAGCGCGAAGTTCTGCGTCTGCGAGACGGTGAGCTGGATCGGGATGGTGTAGGGCAGCTCCGGATGCTGCAGGAAGAACAGCGCGCCGGAGATGCCGATGGCAAACGCCATCGGCATGCCCATCAACATCAGGATCACGAAGGCGATGGCGACGATCAGCACGGCGCCGCCTCAAGCCGTCGGCGCCGGCTGCCGCTCGGCCGCCGGGGCGCCACGATGGAGCTGCTTCAGCTTGAGCACCGTGGTGAGGAGCAGCAGCATCGCCCCGACCGGCAGGCTCATCGTCACCCAGGAATAGCTGACCTCCGGAATGCCCTGGAAGCTGCGGAAGCGGCTGATCCAGGCCAGCCGCAGGCCGGCGCCGATCACATAGATCAGGAAGGCGGCGATGATGGCGAGGTTGGAATAGGCGAGGATCCGGCGGGCGGCCTCCGGCAGGCGCGCGGTCAGGATCTCGATCGACATCAGGTCGCCCTTGCGCCAGGCGATGTCGGCGCACAGGAAGCAGGCCCAGGCGAAGAGGCAGGTGGCGAGGTCGGTGGTCCAGTTCAGCGGGTGATGCGCCATGCGCGCGACGCCGCCGAGGAAGATCAGCCCGACCATCAGCACCAGGCAGGTCGCAGCGACCACGGCCTCCGCCCTGCACAGGATCGAATAGACCTTCGCCACGACCCGCCTCCGCCGGTTCACGCCGGCCGTCACTTCTTGCCGATCTCCTGGTGGACCTTCTGCTTCGCCTCGACCAGGCCGAGGGTCTGGTAGGCCTGCTCGCCGGCCTTGCGGAAGGCGGCCAGGTCGACATCCTCGACGATGGTCATGCCGCGCTCGCGCAGCTGCTGCTTGATCTGCTGTTCCTGGGCGATGATCTTCGCCGAGGTCTCCTGCCCGGCGCGCCGGCACTCCTCGACCAGCGCGGTCTGGTACTCCGGCGGCAGGCTGTCGAAGAACTCGGCGCTGACCACCTCGAAATTCACCAGCAGGATGTGCTTGGTCTCGCTGGCGGTGTTCAGCACCTCGTAGAAGCGGCCGCCCGGGATGTTGCTGTAGACCAGCTCGACCCCGTCGATCGCGCGCTGCTGCAGGCCGGGATACATGTCGCCGAACGCCATGGCGACCGGTGAGGCGCCGAGCGCGCGGATCGATTCCTGCCAGATCGGCGCCGGCGGCGTGCGGATGCGCTGCCCGCTCAGATCCTCCGGCTTCCGCACCGGCGCGTTGGTGAAGAAGTTGCGGTAGCCCTGCACCCAGTCGAAGCACACCACCTTCAGCCCGTGCTGCTTCGCCAGCTCCTCCTGCCAGTCGATGACGGTCGGGGCGGCGGCGAGCTTGCCGACCTCCTCCAGCGTCTCGACGAAATAGGGGCCGTTGATCACGGCGATGCCGGGGACATAGGTGCCCAGCCGGGCGGCGTCGGTGTTCTGGCCGACATTGGCGCCCTGGCGCATCTGCTCGATGATGTCCTCCTCGACGCCGAGCTGGGCGGAGTGGAAGACCTCGATCTTCAGGCCGCCCTTGGTGCGCTCCTCGACGCGCTGGGCCCAGGCCAGGAAGCCCTCGTGATAGGGCTCGCCCGGCGCCAGCACATGGTTGAAGCGCAGCGTATAGCTCTCCTGCGCGCCGGCCGGCGCCATGGCCAGCGCCACGAGGCCGAGCGTGACGCAGACCGGCCGGACCATCCTCCCCCAGATCGTCATCTGTCCCTCCTTTGCGTTTGTCTCCTTGCCGCTCACAGCGTCTGCCCGCCATCGACGACGAGGACGGTTCCGGTGGTGAAGGCGGACTCGTCGTTCGCCAGATAGACCGCGGCGGCGGCCATTTCCGCCGGATCGCCCAGCCGGCCCATCGGCTGGCGGGCGATGAATTGCCGGCGTGCCGCCTCCGGGTCGGGGGCGACGGCGATCCGCTCCTCCAGCGACGGCGTGTGCGTGGTGCCGGGGCACAGCGCATTGCAGCGCACGCCATGGGCGATGACGTCGCGCGCCACCGCCTTGGTCAGGCCGATCACCGCCGCCTTGCTGGCGCCATAGGCGGCGCGGCCGGGCACGCCGGACAGGCTGGAGGCGACCGAGGCGACGTTGATGATCGCACCGCGGCGCCGCTCCAGCATCGCCGGCAGCGCCGCCCGGATGGTGCGGAACATCGAAGTGATGTTCTGGTCCAGGCTCCGCGCCCAGTCGGCCTCGCTGCAGTCGAGGATGGTGCCGCTGTGCACCCAGCCGGCACCGTTGAACAGAATGTCGAAGGGGCCTTCCGCCGCGATCATCCGCTCGACCGCGGGACCGTCGGTCACGTCCAGCCCGACCGGCCTGATCGCAGGGGCGAGGACAGGGAGATCTTCCATCTTGGCCGGGGTGCGGCTCGCCGCCACCACCGCGGCGCCCTCGCGGGCGAAGGCCAGCGCCACCGCCCGGCCGATGCCCTGGCCCGCCCCGGTCACGAACGCACGCTTGCCGTCGAGCCGGCCCATGGCGCCTCCCTTCGTGCGAACGGACATGCCGCTCCGCTCTCGCTGCACCTGTCGTGTGTCTTGTGTATACTTTAGCCATGCGCAGACGGATGACAACCTCCGGCGTCGAACCGCGGCTGCACGAGCGCGCCTTCGCCGTCCTGGCGGCACGGATCGGCGAGGGCAGCCTGCCGCCCGGCACCCGGCTCCTGGAATCGCATCTCGCCGGCAGCTTCGGCATCAGCCGCGCCCCGGCGCGGCAGGCGCTGGCGCGGCTGGAGGCGGAGGGGCTGGTCGAACGGGCCGAGGGCCACGGCTATGTCGTCCGTGGCCGGGCCGGAACCGCGCCGGCCGGGCAGGGGGAGGCCAGGGCGATCGAGCCGCTGCGCCTGACCGCGGCGGCGAGCTGGGAGCGCATCTACCGCGAGGTCGAGGCCGCGGTGGTGGCGCGCACCCCCTTTGCCGGCTGGCGTGTGGTCGAGGCCGAGATGGCGCGGCATTACGGCGTCAGCCGTACGGTCGCACGCGACGTCATCGCCCGGCTGCATCAGCGCGGCGTGATCCGCAAGGACGACCGGTCGCGCTGGTATGCGCCGGCCCTGACCCGCGACTATGTGGCGGAGCTGTACGAGATGCGCTGGGTGCTGGAGCCGGCCGCGCTTCTGAACGCCATGCCGGCGGTGCCGCCGGGCTTCGTCGCCGTGATGCGCCGGCATCTGGAGGAGGCGATCGCCCGGGCCGAGGATCTCGACGGCGCGGCGCTCGACGCGCTGGAGGCCGAGATGCATGTGCAGCTCCTCGGCCATTGCGGCAACCGCACGATGATGGAGGCCCTGCGGCTCTACCAGTCGCTGCTGATCGCCCACAGCTTCCTCTACCGCTGGGGCCCGCGGCTCTACCCGACCGAACCCTTCCTGCCCGAGCACATGGCGGTGGTCGAGCGCCTCGAAGCCGGGCGCGTGGCCGAGGCGGCCAGGGCGCTCGAACACCACCTCCGGGCATCGCTCGACCGCGCCGTGGCGCGGATCGACGTCGTCTCGCGGCAGTTCAGGCCCGACCCACTGCCCTATCTGGAGCCGTACGGAGCGGGCGGGTGAGACTCGAGACAGCAGCCCGGAACACGTGGAATACCGGGCGCGTTGGCAACGGGGAGCGGTGGTGGCGATGGCGCGGATCTATCTGGATTGCGACGGCGTGCTGGCGGATTTCGACCGCGGCGCCGCGGCGGTCCTCGGCATGCCTCCTCGGGTCTATGAGAGGCGGTTCGGCTTGGCCCGGTTCTGGCAGGCGCTGGCGCGGGCTCCGGATTTCTTCGCCAATCTCGAGCTGATGCCGGATGCGATGGAGCTGTACGACGCCGTGCGGCACCTCGATCCCGTCATCCTGACCGGCCTGCCGCACGGGGCATGGGCGGAGCCGCAGAAGCGCCGCTGGGCCGCGCGATACTTCCCGGGCGTGAAGGTCATCACCACCACGGCGGCGCTGAAGTGCGAGCACTGCCATCCGGGCGATGCGCTGGTCGACGACCGGGACAAGTACCGGCATCTGTGGGAGCGGACCGGCGGCGTGTTCATCCACCACCGCAGCGCGGCGGACTCGATCGCGAAGCTGAGGCAGGCCGGCTTCCTGTAGGAACCGGGGGCCGGCCTGCCGCCGTTGACCGGGTATGGCGAAGGAACCCGACAAGAGCGCCGGCTGGACGGCGGAGCAGGCCTGGGACGCCCTCGGGCGGATCCGCGTGGTGGTCGAGGCCAGCATCCCGCCCCGCCTGATCGGCAGCGGCGACGGGCCGGAGCCGACCCTCGACCGCGAGGTGCTGGCCCTGGTCCAGGCGATCCGCCTGATGGGCGCGCATATGCCCGACCAGCTCGACGAGGCGGTGCTGGCGGAGGCCCGCGCCTGGGGCGCGGATTCCAACGAAAGCGGCACCGCCACGGTCGACGATAGCGCCGACCCCAGCCCCGGTACGCGCGGGCTGCCGTAGCGGCGTCAGCCCCGCTCCTCGAAAGGCGCGCGGAAGCTCGGCAGCCGGTCCGCGGCGGCGGGCAGGGGCGGGAAGGGCTTGTGCGGCTCGGCCTGATACCAGAAGGCGGTGCTTGTCACCTCGTCGTCGCGCCGGTTGGCGTGGCCGCGCTCGATGGTGACGCGGATCGAGCGCTTGAACACCACCGGATCTTCGATGTGGAAGCGGTACAGCGTCACCGGCTCCTGCCAGTTCGGGCCGCCGCCAGCGATGATGCCGTGATAGGGGGCCGAGTATTCCTGGTTCGGGCACCAGGCGGTGTTGAAGTAGTCCTCGGTGCCGGTGCCGTGCAGCGTCGGCGGCCAGGCGTCGTTGGCGCCCGGCGTGCTCTCCGGCCGGTCGGCGATCACCGGCTGCGGCGGCTCCGCCGCGATCTGCCGCTTGCGGCCGGCATCCGGGACCGAGATCCCCGGCTCGCCGTCGACGAAGATCATGTCGTCGCCCTCGCCGTACCAGTCCCAGTTCGGCGACCGGCGCAGCGAATAGACGCTCAGCAGGCAGCCGACATAATGGCCGTGGCCGGCGGCGTCGAGGATGACGTGGTTCTTCGCCCCGTCGGTGTTGACCCCGCCGAACAGCACCTCCTCGTTGCTGAGCCCGGCCTCGTCGAAGGGCTGCGGCACCGCCCGGCGCCACTCGGCGTGGAAGCGGCCGAGGCCGTCCTCCAGCGCATCGTGCAGCTCGAGGTCGATGTAGTAGTAGAACAGCAGCTCGTGCTCGGCCTCGTTGGTCACGGCGAAGCGCATATGGCTGGCGAAGGGCATCGGGAAGTAGCAGTTGAAGCCGCGGCCGTCCTGCGGGCTCATCTGCAGCGGCAGGCTGGCGAAGTTGCGGGTCTGGGCGTGGCCCATGCCGAAGAAGTCGCCGAGCGGGCATTCGATGCTGGGCGCGGCCTCGCCGTCCCACCAGGCGCGCAGCACGATCTTGCGCAGCGCGTGCCGGCTGGCGCAGTTGATGGTGACCCAGATGTGGGTGACGATGCCGGCGCCCGAGACCTCGGCGATCGTCACCGTCTCGCCCGGAGCGATGTGCAGCCGGTCGTCGTTGCCGCCGGTGCGGTCCCAGCTGGAGAAGCGGCGGGTCCTGGCCTGGCGCAGCTTGGCGAGGCCGCGCAGCGGCGACAATCCGGCATTGCTCTGCATGAGGCTTCCTCTCGTCTCGGTGGCTATTTCAGGCCGCCGGTCTTGATCGATTCCACGATCTGCCGCTGGAACAGCACGAACAGTAGCAGGGTCGGCAGCGCCACCACGGTGGAGGCGGCCATGATGTAGTTCCAGGAGGCCGAGTACTGGGCCTGGAAGCTGGCGACCGCGACCTGCACCACCCACAGCTTCGGGTCGGTGGTGATGGTCAGGGGCCACAGGAAGGCGTTCCAGTTGGCCAGGAAGAAGAAGATCGCCAGCGCCGCCAGGATCGGCCGCGACAGCGGCAGCACGATGCTCCAATAGACCCGCCAGTAGCCGGCGCCGTCGATGAAGGCGGCCTCTTCCAGCTCGCGCGGCACGTTCAGGTAGAATTGGCGCAGCAGGAATATGCCGAAGGCGTTGAAGATCGCCGGCACGATCAGCCCGGCATAGGAGTTCACGAGGCCGAGCTGCCGCACCAGGATGAACAGCGGCACGATGATCACCGGCAGCGAGATCAGGAAGGTCGAGAACATGCCGAGGAAGATCGCCTCCCGTCCCGGGAAGCGGAGCCGGGCGAGCGCATAGCCGGCCATGGAGTGGAACAGCAGCGCGATCACCGTCACCGACCCGGCGACCACCAGCGTGTTCAAGAGGAACCGCAGGAAATCGACCTCGACGAAGACATAGAGGAAGTTCTCCAGCGTCGGCCGCGACGGAATCAGCCCGGGGTCGAAGATCTCGTCCGGCCCCTTGAACGCGATCGA
Organism: Inquilinus limosus; assembly: GCF_051487185.1. Lineage (GTDB taxonomy): Bacteria > Pseudomonadota > Alphaproteobacteria > DSM-16000 > Inquilinaceae > Inquilinus > Inquilinus limosus_F. The sequence continues at coordinate 85,872 of NZ_JAHVDK010000019.1, read as the reverse complement.
GACCATCCATAGCAGCGGCGCCACGGACGTCAGCGCCAGCAGGGCGGAGGCCAGGAACCAGATCGTCCCGGCCGGGCGGAAGGAGCGGGCAGGGAGGGCGGTGGCGTCAGTCATAGTCGAAGCGCCCGCCGCGCGTGACCAGGAACAGGAGAGCGGTGAAGCCCAGCAGGATCAGGACCAGCACCGAGGCCATCGCCGCGGCATAGCCGTATTCGCCGAACTGGAAGGCCTGCTCGTAGATGTAGTAGATCGCCAGCGAGGTGGAGTTGGCCGGGCCGCCCTTGGTCATGACATAGACCAGGTCGAAGGTCTGGGCCCCGGCGACGGCGGCGACCGTCGACACCAGCAGCACGAAGAAGCTGGTCGGCCGCAGCAGCGGCAGGGTGATGTAGAGGAAGGACGCGACCGGCCCGGCGCCGTCGATCCGTGCCGCCTCGTGATACTCGCGCGGGATGTCCTGCAGCCCGGACAGGAAGATCAGCATGTAATAGCCCATCAGGAACCAGACGCTGACGCCGACGATGGCGAACAGCGCCAGCTCCGGGTCGCCGAGCCAGGACAGGCCGCCGAGACCGAGCGCGGCGGAGAGGCGGCTGATCACGCCGATCTTGTCGATCAGCAGCACCTGCCAGATCAGCCCGACCACGACCAGGCTGACCATGTGCGGCAGGAAGAACATCGTCCGGAACAGGCCGGAGAAGCGGCTGCGCCGATGCACCAGCAGGGCGAGGCCGAGCCCGGTGACGTACAGGCTGGGCACCAGCAGCACGACATAGAGCAGGGTGACCTTCAGGCTCTCCAGGAACAGCGGGTCGGCCAGCATGCGCCGGTAGTTGGCGAAGCCGACGAAGCGGTAGCCGCCGAAGCCGGTGACGCCGAAGAAGCCGAGGCTGAGCGACAGCAGCATCGGCCCGCCGACGAAGACCAGCAGGCCGAGCGCATCGGGCAGCACGAAGAGATAGCCCGCGATCCACTCCCGATGCCGGGCGGACAGGCGGCGGCGCCTCGGCACCACAGCCGTCCGATCCTCGCGAACCGCTGTTCCCGGCGCCACGCTCATAGGATCGACGCGCCGTCGTAGCCGGCCAGGAAGCTGTCGATCTGCTGCGCCGCCATCTCGGCCCGCCTGCCCGGATCCTCGCCGTTCAGCTGGCACGCCTGGATGGCGTCGGAGATCGCCTTGTACACCTGCGGCGGCACGCGCGGCTCGCCGCGGGCGGTCGGGAACACCTGCTCGGCGAAGGTCTTCATCGCGCCGCTGCCATAGGCCTGGGCCGCCTCGGCCTGCTGGAAGGCGGATTTGCGCGGCGGCATGTCGCTCTTGGCCTTGGTGCACCAGTCGACGACGCGCCGTACCGACCCGGCGTCCATCGACCCCAGCGCCCAGGCGCAGAACTTGCCCGCCGCCTCGGGGTTGCGGCCATTGGCGTTGGCGACGAAGGCCCAGCCGCCGGCCACGGTGCGGTCCTGGCCGCCTGGCGGCACCGGCAGCTTGAACACGCCGTACTCGAAATTCGGGTCGGCGTTGCGCAGGGCGGCGATGCCCCAGATGCCGACATTCTGCATGGCGCAGTAGCCGGAGCCGAGATTGGCGGCGATGTCGTTGGCGCCGTAGCCCAGCGGCTTGCGCGGGGCGACGCTCTGGGCGATCGCGTCCTGCCAGAATTTGAGAGCGGCGCGGGCGGCGTCGGAGTTGAAGCCGCTCTTGCCGTCCTTCCCGACGATCTCGCCGCCCCCCTGCCACAGGAACGGATACCAGGTGAAGTTCTGGTAGTAGCCGGGGTTGGTCTCGAACAGGATGCCGAAGCGCCGGTCGGTGGTCAGCTTCTTCGCCACCTCCAGCAGCTGGTCCCAGGTCTTCGGGATGTCGGCCTCGCCGAGGCCGGCCTCCTTGAAGGCCTTGACGCTGTAGTAGATCGCCATCGGCTCGACCTCCATCGGCAGGCCGTACAGGCCCTTGTCGACCAGCCGGGTGGCGATGGCGGTGTCGTAATAGTCGGCGCGGGCCTCCGCCGCGACGTAGGGGGCGAGATTCAGAAGGGCGCCGCCATTGTGGTAGCGCAGGAAGTCGCCCGGGCTGATCAGGAAGATGTCGGGCCCCTCGCCGGCAGCGAAGGCGGTCTGCAGCTTGGTGCCGTTGATGTATTGCGAGGTCGGGATGTATTCCAGCTCGACCTTGACTTCCTGCAGGTCGTTCCAGGCCTTGACCGTGTCCTGGAACCACTGCACCTGGCCGGGCACCGGCCCGCCGGGTGCGTAGAACTGCCAGAACTTCAGCGGCCCCTCCTGCGCCCGCGCGCGGGAGAGGTAAGGCATCGGCAGCAGGCTGCCGCCGAGGACGGCGGTCCCGGCGGCCAGGATCGTCCGGCGGCCGAGCGGCGCGGGGCCCTCGCCGTGTCCGGACACACGGGTGCCGTTGCGGTTGGTCATGGCGGTCCTCCCCTTGTCGCGACGCGTCGTGGCGTCAGCCTGACCGGGCGGCTGAAACCTTTCAGCCAGCCTGGCGAATCTGATGATGTCGCAGCCAAGCGGAGCCGACCGGTGGCCCGGAATTCGGCTGCCGCCTTGTTGTTGAAACGTTTCAGAAAGGCTATCATCCGATCCGCGGCTTGGCAACGGCTTCGGGGATCATGGCGACATTGCGGGACGTGGCGAACCGGGCCGGGGTCTCAATCGGCTCGGTCTCCGCGGTGATCAACCGGACGGCGCCGGTTAGCACGGCGCTGCGCCAGCGGGTGATGGATGCGATCGAGGAGCTGGGCTATGCCCCGGATGGGGTGGCGCGCAGCCTGAAGACCGGCCGCACCCGCACCATCGGCCTCATCATCCCGGACATCACCAACCCGCTCTTCGCCGCGCTGGCCAGCGCGATCGAGCGGGCCTGCGACGCCGCCGGCTACGCGCTGGTGCTGTGCGCCACCGCCGACGACCCGGAGAAGGAGCTGCGGCATCTGCGGCTGATGCGCACCCAGCGCGCCGACGGGCTGATCCTGGTGCTGAGCGGGGTCGAGCCCGGCGATGCCGGGGCGATCCGGCGCCTCGTCGCCGTGCCGGCGGTGCTGGTCGACCGCACGCTGCGAGGGCTGGCCGATTTCGATTCGGTGACGCTCGACAACCGCGTCGCGGCGCGCATGGCGGTCGAATACCTGATCCGCAGCGGCCACCGCCGCATCGGCATCGTCACCGGCCGGCCGGGGATCTCGATCTCGACCGAGCGTTTCGAGGGTTATCGCGAGGCGCTGGCCGAGGCGGGGATCGGCTTCACCGAGGACCTCGCCGCCTGCGGCGACTTCCGCATCGAAGCCGCGATCGAAGCGACGGTGGCGCTGCTGCACCGCCGGCCGCGGCCGACCGCGATCTTCTCGACCAGCAACCTGACCACGATCGGGGTGATGCGGGCGATCGCCGAACAGGGTTTCCGCTGCCCGCAGGACGTCTCGGTCGCTGCCATCGACGATTTCGAATGGGCCACCGCCTTCTCGCCGCGGCTGACCGCGGTGGTGCAGCCGGTGCAGGCGATCGGCGCCCGGGCGGTGGACTGCCTCTTGGCCCGCCTCGGCGGCACGCCGCCGGCCGAGCCGGCGCATCATGTGTTCGCGCCGCAGCTCGTGGTGCGGGACTCCTGCCGGGTGATCGGCTGACCGGCGTTTCAGCGCCTGGGCATGGTGACGTCGGGCGCGAGGCGCGTCTGCGCGGCCAGGCGGATCGGCGCATTGGCGGCGCCGAAGCCGGCATAGTCCCGGCGCTGCACGATTTCGAAGAAGAAGCGGTCGGCGAAGCTGGTCGTGTAGAGCTGGAAGAATTCGCCGCCATTGTCGCGGTCGTACAGGATGCCGGTGCCGCGCAGCCGGCCGACCAGCTGCGGCTCCAGCCCGAAGCGGGCTTCGATGTCGTCGTAGTAATTGGCCGGGATCGGCAGGAACGTCACGCCGCCCTGCCGCATGCGAGCGGCGGCGGCGAAGATGTCGTCGGTCTCCAGCGCGATGTGCTGGATGCCGGAGCCGAAGAACTCCGACAGGAAGCGCGCCGACAGGGTGCGCTGGCTCTGCGAGGCGTTCAGCACGATCCGCAGCGTGCCCTCGGCGTTCTGCACCACCTGGCTGCGGACCAGCCCGGCCGGGTCCGGGATCTCCAGCTCCGGCGTCTTCGCAAGATCGAAGATCGAGCTGTAGAACAGCAGCCAGGAGAGCATCTCGTCATACTGCATCGACTGCGACAGGTGGTCGATGCGCGAGAGGCCGCCTTCCGGCGCCGCGCCGTCCTCGACCGGGAGGAAGTCGATCTCCCGCCATCGCGCCAGGTCGCTGCCGGGGTCGTCGAGATAGATCAGGCTGCCGCCGACGCCGCGGATCGCCGGGATCTCCAGCTCGCCCGGGCCCACCGCTTGGCGGAAGCCCGTCGCCAGCAGGGCCTGGGCCCGTGCGGTTGCTGCCCTGGCATCATCGACCCTGAGGCAGATGGCGCAGGCGGCGGGGCCGTGCATGATATAGGCGGCATGGGCATAGCCCTCCTTCTCGCGGTTGACGAGGAGGTTGATCCCACCCTGCGACCATAGGGTCACGTCCTTCGACCGGTGCCGGCCGCGCCGGGCGAAGCCGAGACCGGCGAACAGCGCCTCCAGCTCGATCGCGGCGGCCTCGTCGACGGCGAATTCGACGAACTCGACGCCCAGGCACCGGGCGCGCTCCGGCAGCAGCGGCCGGGTCCGCTCGGCGGCGGGCTTGCGCCGCTCCAGCGTGTCGGCCAGCTGCAGCAGCGAGCGGCGGCCGTCGATCGCGACCGACCGCGCCGACCCGGCCCGAAAATGGTCGTTGAAGATCTCCAGCGAGTAGACGCCGTCATAGCCGGTCGCCGCCACCGCCTCGGTGAAGGCGGTCACCGGCAGGTCGCCCTGGCCCGGCAGGTTGCGGAAATGCCGGCTCCAGGACAGAAGGTCCATCTCCAGCCGCGGCGCATCGGCCAGCTGCACCAGGAAGATCCTGTCGGCCGGGATGGCGCGGATGCTGTCCGGATCGATGCCGCGCGCGAGGGTGTGGAAGCTGTCGAGGATCAGCCCGATGTTCGGGTGGTCGGCGCGGCGCACGATCTCCCAGGCGTCGCGGTGGTCGTTGACGTGCCGGCCCCAGGCCAGCGCCTCGAAACCGACTTTGAGGCCGTGCTTCGCCGCCCGCTCGCCCAGCTCGCGGAAATCCGCCGCGGCGCGGTCGATGCCGCCCAGCGCCGCCGGCGAGATGTTGGAGCAGACGAGCAGCAGCTCGGCGCCCAGCTCGCCCATCAGGTCGAATTTCCGCTCGGCCCGGTCGAACACGCGGGTGCGCTGCGGCTCGGGCATGCCCTCGAAGTCGCGGAAGGGCTGGAAGGTGGTCACGACAAGGCCGGCGTCGCGCACCATGCGGCCGACCTCGCGTGGGGTCGCGTCGAAGGACAGGAAGTCGTTCTCGAAGATCTCGACGCCGTCGAAGCCGGCGGCGGCGATGGCCTCCAGCTTGTCGCGCAGGTCGCCGCTCAGGGATACGGTCGCGATCGACGTCTTCATCGGACAGACCTCCCGGCGCGGATCATTTCTTCCGCAGCTTGTCCAACTCGGCCTGCAGCAGCGCCACGGTGTCCGCGCCGATCTTGGGGCGGAACTCCTCGACCACCGGCGCGGTGGCGGCGCGCAGCTTCGCCACCTCCTCGGGCGGCAGCTCGGTGACCTCCATGCCGTTGGCGCGGATCTCGTCCAGCGCCTTGGAATCCGCCTCGCGCGACACCTGGCGCTGATAGTCCCGCGCCTCGGTCGCGGCCGACTGCAGCACCGCCCGCTCCTCGTCGTTCAGCTTGTCCCAGAACGTCTTGCTGACCAGGACGATCTGCGGGTTGTACTGGTGGCGGGTCAGGGTCAGGTATTTCTGCACCTCGTAGAACTTGGCGTTCAGGATGTTGGCCGACGGGTTCTCCTGGCCGTCGACGGTGCCGGTCTCCAGCGCGCCGTACAGCTCGGGATAGGGCATCGGCACGGCATTGGCGCCGAGCGCGTTGAACAGCGCGATCGGGATCGGCGACTGGATGGTGCGGATCTTCAGCCCCTTGATGTCCTCGACCTTCGCCACCGGGTGGCGGTTGTTGGTCAGGTTGCGGAACCCCAGCTCCCAATAGGCCAGGCCGACCAGCCCCTTCTCGGGCAGCAGCTGCAGCAGATGGTCGCCGAACGGGCCGTCCATCACCGCGTCGGCCTCCTGCGGCCTGTCGAACAGGAAGGGCAGGTCGACCGCGCCGAAGGCCGGGGCGTTTCCGGCCAGGATACCGGCATTCATCACCGTCATCTCGACGATGCCGCCCTGCAGCCCCGACAGGGTCTGCACGTCGCCGCCCAGCGTGCCGCCGGGGAACAGCTGCACCGTGATCTTGCCGCCGCTCTTCTCGGCGACGATGGCGGCGAACTTCTCCATGCCCGTGACCTGAGGATGGCCCTTGCTGTTCGCCGCCGCGAATTTGATGTGCTGCTCGCGGATCTCGGCCCGCGCCGCCGGGGCCAGCACCAGCGCGGCCGACAGCGCGGCGATCAGGCCGGTCAGGGTCCTGGACATGGTGATCCTCCCAATCTTTCTTTGGTTGTCTTCCGTCGGCCCGGTCATCGGGCCAGCCACTTGGCCGGAACCGTCACCAGCTCCGGGAACAGGATCAGCAGGGCCAGCACCGCCAGCTGGGCCAGGAGGAAGGGCCAGACGCCCTTCATCAGCTCCTCCATGGTCAGCTTCGACACGCCGCAGACGACGTTCAGCACGGTGCCGACCGGCGGGGTGATCAGGCCGATCGAGTTGTTGATGATGAACAGCACGCCGAAATAGACCGGGTCGATGCCCGCCTGCTTGATCACCGGCATCAAGACCGGCGTCAGGATCAGGATGGTCGGGGTCATGTCCATGGCGGTGCCGACGGCCACGACCAGCAGCATGATCACCGCCATCAGCAGTGTCGGGCTGTCCATGAACGGGTCGAGCATCGCGGCCAGCTGGCCCGGCAGGTCGGCGACGGTGATCAGCCAGGCGGAGACGCCGGCGGCGGCCACCAGGAACATCACCACGCTGGTGGTCTTGGCGGCCGAGACGAACACGTCGAACAGCTGTCCGGGCCCCAGCTCGCGATAGACCACCATGGCCACGAACAGGGAATAGACCGCGGCCACGACGCCCGCCTCGGTGGGCGTGAACACGCCGAATTTCAGCCCGACGACGATGATCACCGGCAGGAACAGCGCCCACAGGCTGTCGGCGAAGGCGCGCAGGCGCTCGCGCCCGCTGCGGCGGGGCGGCAGGGCGACGGGCTCGTGCCGGATCACCAGCAGCCAGGCGACGCAGAGGGCGAGGGCGATCATCAGGCCGGGCGCGATCCCGGCCAGGAACAGCTTGGTGATCGAGACGCCGCCGATGACGCCGAACAGCACGAAACCGATGCTGGGCGGGATAATCGGTCCGATGATCGCGGCCGAGGCGATCAGCCCGCCGGACCGGCCGGCGCCGTGGCCCGACTTCAGCATCATCGGCATCAGGAGGGCGCCGAGCGCCGCGGCGTCGGCGACGGCCGAGCCCGACAGGCTGGCGATCAGGCAGGCGGCCAGGATGACGACGAAGCCGAGCCCGCCGCGGATATGGCCGACCAGGGCCATGGCGAGGTCGACGATGCGGCGCGACAGGCCGCCGGCATTCATCACCTCGCCGGCCAGGAGGAAGAAGGGCACGGCCATCAGCGGGAAGCTGTCGGCGCCGTTGATGACGTTCTGGGCGACGATCTGGGAGTCAAACAGGCCGAGATGGATCATCAGCGCGACGCCGCTGAGGATCAGGGCAAAGGCGATCGGCATGCCGATCGCCATGGTGCCGAGCAGCGACGACAGGAAGACGGCGACGACCACGGCTCAGCCCTTCCGCGCGGCGTGCGGGGCGGGGGAGGGGGCATCGAGGGCGGCGAGCTCCTCGGAGTCGCGGACCAGGATCAGCTCTTCGGGCCCGGCCCGGCCGAGGATCAGGCGGGCGAGGTCGGCCAGGATGATCAGCGCGGCCGGCACCGCGAAGGCGATGCCGGCGCCGTACAGCAACGCCATCGGATAGCCCACGGCCGGCGAGGCGACGCCGAGGTTGATCGCCGCCTGCTCGATGCTGCCCTTCAGCAGCAGCCAGATCGCCAGCAGCGCCAGCGCGCCGGAGAGGGCGAGGCAGGCCTTGGCCGCCGGCCGTGGCAGGCGGCGCAGCAGCGTGTCGATGCCGATATGCCCGCGCTCGCGCAAGGTGACCACGGCGCCGAGGAAGATCAGCCAGACGAAGAACAGCCGCGACAGCTCCTCCGACGCGGTCAGCCCCAGGTTGAAGGCGTAGCGCAGCACGACGTTGCCGAAGACCAGCACCACCATCCCGGCGAGGAGAAGGGCGATCAGCAACCTCAGCAGGGCGAAGTAGGAGTCGACGACAAGACGCATCGGGCGCTCTCCCTGTGATGGCCGCCGGCCGCGGCTTCGTCGGTTCCGAATTCTTCTTTCTCAGAAATGTACGAACTGGTACGTATAGTCAAGCCTTCGGCTGTGCCCTGTCGTCATTGCGAGCGCAGCGAAGCAATCCAGGCCACTCGTACCGGCCTTGGATTGCTTCGTCGGCTTCGCCTCCTCGCAATGACGGGAGGGGAGGCGGTTTGAAACCGCTTGTTCGCGGCCATGAAGTTCCGGAGAAGTAGAGGCATGTCCGCCGATCGGGCGGCATCGGTGCGGGAGACGGGCCAGGCGATGGCGGGCAGGACCAGATCGGGCGCGGCGGAGCGGAAGACCACCCGCAAGAACGATCCCGAGCGCACTAGGCAGGACATTCTCGAGGTCGCGACCGAGGAGTTCGCGACCTACGGGCTCAGCGGGGCGCGCGTCGACGCGATCGCGGAGCGCACGCGCACCTCCAAGCGCATGATCTACTACTATTTCGGTGGCAAGGAGGGGCTGTACCTCGCGGTGCTGGAGAAGGCCTATGCCGATATTCGGGCGGCCGAGGCCGAGCTGCATCTTGAGGACCTGCCGCCGGAGGAGGCGATGCGGCGGCTGGCCGAGTTCACCTTCGACTATGACGAGGCGCATCCCGATTTCATCCGCCTAGTCAGCATCGAGAACATCCACCGGGCCGAGCACCTGCAGCGCACCGCCTCGATCCGCAGCGCCAATCTCGGCATCATCCAGACCATCGCCTCGATCCAGGAGCGTGGTCGGAAGGCGGGCGTGTTCCGGGCCGAGATCGACCCGGTCGACCTGCACATGCTGATCAGCGCCTTCTGCTTCTTCCGCATCTCCAACCGCCACACCTTCGGCACCATCTTCCGCCGCGACCTGTCGGAACCGGGGCTGCGGGAGACGCATCGGCGGATAATCGGCGACGCCGTCATCCGCCTGCTGCAGGGCGGGGCGGAGGCGGCGGAGGTCGCTCCGGCCGGAGAGGCCTCTAGCCCGGTCCGAGCGAAGCGAAGTGCCGGGTCATCCGCTCGGCGTCCGGCGTGATGCCGGTGAACAGCCGGAACGCCTCGACCGCCTGGAACACCGCCATGCCGCCGCCGTCCAGGGTCCGGCAGCCGCGGGCGCGGGCGACGCGCAGCAGCTCGGTCTCGAGCGGGAAGTAGACGATCTCGGCGACCCAGTGCCGGGGCTTGATCAGCTCGGCCGGCAGCGGCAGGCCGGGATATTTCGCCATCCCGGTCGGGGTGGCGTGGATCAGCCCGTCCGCTCTCGCCATGGCGGCGGCCAGGTCCGTGCCCGCCACGGCGCGGCCCGTCCCGAACCGGGCGGAAAGGCCGGCGGCCATGGCCTCGGCCCGGCCTTGGTCGACATCGAAGATCGCCAGTTCGCCGATCCCGAGGGTGAGTGCGGCGTGGGCCACCGCCGCCCCCGCACCGCCGGCGCCGAGCTGGACCGCACGGTCCTTGCGGACATCCGGCAGGCCGCGCCGGAAGCTCTCGGCGAAGCCCCACCAGTCGGTGTTGTGGCCGATCCGCCGGCCATCCGCGAACACGACCGTGTTGACGGCGCCCAGCGCCCGCGCGTCGTCGGACAGCGCGTGCAGCAGCGGGATCACCGCCTGCTTGCAGGGATGAGTGACGTTGAGCCCGGCGAAGCCGCGCCGCTCCGCCGCCGCGACCAGCTCGGGCAGGGCCTCGACCCCGCGGCCGATCACCTCCAGGTCGATCAGCTCGTACTCGTAGCGCAGCCCTTGTTCGGCGCCCTCGCGCATGTGCAGGGCCGGGGTCCGCGACGCCTGGATGCCGGCGCCGATCAGGCCGACGCGGATGGTGGCCGGGCGGATATGGGTCATGGGTGGGTGTCGGCGCCGAACCGCCCGAACATGATGACTCCGCAAGGACGCGCGGTGCGTCTCGGACGATCCATGGTTCCCGCCTGTGCCGGTGTCTTCCCAGTTTTTGAAAATGTACGAACTGGTACGTTCAAGTCAATCGTGAGATCGGCCGGGCCCGGATGGGATTTCTTTGTCATGCCGTCATCCCGGGCGCGGCGCAGCACGGAGTGATGCGCCGCAGAACCGGGATCTCTTCGATGACAGTGCGGAGATCCCGTGTCTGCACCGCGGCACTTCGCGCCGCGGCGCGCACGGGATGACGACCCTTCGGGGGTTCGTCGGTATCAGGTCACCGGCGCCGGATTGAACAGGGTCAGGGCGTTGAACAGGCCCCAGCGGTCGGACCAGGGCTTGGCCCGGCCGCTGGCGACGTCGAGGATCAGATGGAACAGGTCCCAGCCGACCTGCTCGATCGTCGCCTCGCCGCTGGCGATCCGCCCGGCGTCGAGGTCGATCAGGTCGGACCAGCGCTGCGCCAGGTCGGTCCGGGTCGACATCTTGATCACCGGCGCCGCGGCCAGGCCGTAGGGCGTGCCGCGGCCGGTGGTGAACACCTGCAGCGTCATGCCCGAAGCCAGCTGCAGCGTGCCGCAGACGAAGTCGCTGGCCGGGGTGGCGGCGAAGACCAGGCCTTTCTTCCGCACCCGCTCGCCGGGGGCCAGCACGTCGACGATCGCGCTCGTGCCCGACTTCACCACCGAGCCCAGCGCCTTCTCGACGACATTGGCCAGGCCGCCCTTCTTGTTGCCGGGCGAGGGGTTGGCGCTGCGGTCGGCCTGGCCGCGGGCGAGGTATTCGTCGTACCAGGCCATCTCGCGGATCAAAGCGCGGCCGACCTCCTCGGTCGCAGCCCGCGGCGTCAGCAGATGGATGGCGTCGCGCACCTCGGTGACCTCGGAGAACATCACCGTGGCGCCGGCGCGGACCAAGAGGTCGGCGGCGAAGCCGACTGCTGGATTGGCGGTGACGCCGGAGAAGGCGTCGCTGCCGCCGCACTGCACCCCGACCACGAGGTCGGAGACCGGGCAGGTCTCGCGGCGGCGACGGTTCAGGATCTCGAGCCGCGCCTCGGCCATCGCCAGGATCGAATCGACCATGGCGCCGAAGCCGGCCTCCTCCTGCAGCCGGACAATGCCCGGAGGCATGCCGTCGGGCATCAGCCGCTCGGGCTGCAGCTTCTCGCAGCCCAGGCCGACGATCATCACCTCGCCGCCGAAATTCGGGTTCAGCGCCAGGTTCTGCAGGGTGCGGATCGGCACCACCGCCTCGGGCGCGTTGATGGCGACGCCGCAGCCGTAGCTATGGTTCAGCGCCACCACGTCGTCGACGTTCGGGAAGCGGGGCAGCAGCTGCTCCTTGATCCGCTTCACCGCGAAATCCAGCGTCCCGGCCACGCATTGCACGCTGGTACTGATCGCCAGCACGTTCTTGGTGCCGACCGACCCGTCCGGATTGCGGAAGCCCTCGAAGGTGTAGCCTTCGAGCGGCGGCAGCGGCGCCGGCGGCCGGGTCGCCAGCTCCAGCCGGTCGAGCGCGGGCGCGGCCGGGACCAGCACCGCCGCTTCCTCGACCCAGTCGCCGGTCCGGAGCGGCCGGGCGGCGCGGCCGATCACCTCCCCGTAGCGCCGGATCTCGGCGCCCTCGGGAATGTCGGCCAGGGCCACCTTGTGGCCCTGCGGCACGAACTGCCGCAGGGTCGGGCCGTCCGGAAGGCGGGTGCCCTCCGGCAGGCCGAAGGAATTGACCACGATGGCGACGTTGTCGGCCTCGTGCAGCCGGATGGTGCGGGGTGTTTCGGCGTGGGCCGTTCCTGGCTCCGGCATCGGCGCCCTCCCGTCAGGCCGCGGCGGCGAAGCGGCTCTGCGCCAGGCCCTTGACCAGCGCAGCCAGCTGCTCGGTCTCGGCCTCGGTCAGGTCCACGAGCGGCGAGCGGACCGGGCCGGAATCCCGCCCGATCACCCGCATCCCGGCCTTGATGATCGACACCGCATAGCCCTTGCGGCGGTTGCGGATCGCGATCAGCGGCAGGATGAAGTCGCGCAGCCCCGCCTGCACCGTCTCGCGGTCACGGCGGCGCACAGCGGCGTAGAACTTGGTCGAGAACTCCGGCACGAAGTTGAAGACGGCCGAGGAATAGGTGGTGACGCCCATCTCCAGATAGGGCAGGGCGAAGGTCTCGGCCGTCGGCAGGCCGCCGATATAGGTCAGGCGATCGCCCATGCGGGAATAGACCCGCGTCATCAGCTCGATATCGCCGATCCCGTCCTTGTAGCCGACCAGGTTCGGGCGGCGCTCGCACAGCCGCGCCAGGGTCTCGTCGGTGACGATCGCGTTGTCGCGGTTGTAGACGATGACGCCGAGCTTGGTGGCGGCGCAGACCGCCTCGATATGGGCCGCCAGCCCTTCCTGCTCGGAATGGACGAGATAGGGCGGCAGCAGCAGGATGCCGTCGGCGCCGGCCCGTTCGGCCGCGGCCGCCATTTCCCGTGCGATCGCGGTGCCGTAGCCCGCGCCGGCGATCACCGGCACCCGGCCGCGGGTCTCCGCCACCGCCGTGGCGACCACGGTCTCGACCTCGGACGGGGTCAAAGAGAAGAACTCCCCGGTGCCGCCGGCGGCGAACAGCCCGGCGACATCGTAACCGCACAGCCAGTCGAGGTTCGAGCGGTAGCGCTCGGCGTCGAAGGCGTTGTTGCGGTCGAAGGGGGTGACCGGGAAGGACAGCAGGCCGGAGCCGAGGCGCTGCGCCATCTCGTTCGGGGTCATCTTGGCCATGAATCATCCTCCCGGCGTCGATATTGAATTCGATGTCGTTCTAGCGTCCGGATCAATTCCCTTCCAACCCAATTGCTGGATCGATCGATGCGGATTGAGTATCGGATGCCGGACGTCTGAAGGTCCGACGCGCGCGCTCGACCTCGACCCGGATCACGCAGTCGGCGGCGTGATCGTTGATCAGCCCCATCGCCTGCATGAAGGCGTAGACCGTGGTCGGGCCGACGAAGGCCCAGCCCCGCTTCTTCAGATCCTTCGAGAGGGCGATGGACTCCGCTGAGGTGGAGGCGGTCTGCGGCTCCGCGGAGCGCTTCGGGTCCGGCTCGTAGCGCCAGAGGAAGGCGGCCAGCGAGCCCTCCCGCTCGACCAACTCGCGGGCCCGCCGTGCGTTGTTGATCACCGCCTCGATCTTGCCGCGATGGCGGACGATTCCGTCGTCCCGGAGCAGGCGCTCGACATCGCGTTCGGTGAAGCGCGCCACCCTGTCGAAATCGAAGCCGTGGAAGGCTGCCCGGAAATTCTCGCGCTTGGCCAGGATGGTGCGCCAGCTCAGCCCGGACTGAAAGCCCTCCAGGCACAGCTTCTCGAACAGGCGATGGTCGTCCGCGACCGGAAAGCCCCATTCGGTGTCGTGATAGGCCAGGAACTCCGGCGCGGCGCCGCACCATCGGCAGCGCGGCCTCCCGTCCGGCCCGGCGATCGTCATGCTCATCGTTCAGCCCCTCCGGACAGGAAAGCGCTCAGGCGAGCAGAAAATCCAGCCGCGCATCGGCCCTGGAGGGGGAGAGCTCCAGGATCTCGGCTGTCACCACGCCCTCGGCCACGAACGGATCGGCATCCACCCGGTCCTGCAACTCCGGCCGGCTCGTGCTGTGCGCCAGGATGCCGCCGCCCAGCCGCGGCTGCAGGCTGCCCGCCAGCAGGAACACGCCGTCGTCGAAGCCGCGCTGCAGCCACTCATTGTGGCCCTGCATGAACTGGCCGGCCTTGTCCCTGTTGTCCGAAAACCTGAGAAGGACCACGAACATCGGTTTTTGCCCCTGTTGATATCCCGGGTCGGATCTTGGCCGTTCGGGGCCGCGTTCCCACTCGAAATTCCTGCACAGGGTGCTGAAAGAATTTTTGATCGGCCTATCCTTCGCCCGACAGCAGAGGCGCCGCTGCCTTCAACCTGCGGGCGAGGGCGTCGCACGCGGCCCGCACCCGGGGAACCCGGGCGATCTCCGGATGGACCAGCAGCCACAGGCCCTGGTCCAGGGCCGGAATCGGCCGCTCCACTTGCGCCAGCTCCGGAATGCTGCCGCCGACAAAGCAGGGCAGGACGCCGAAGCCGATGCCGGAGCGGACGGCCCGGGCGGCGCCGAGCAGCGTGTTGGCGCGGAAGCGGATGCCGCCGTCGGGCGCATGCGCCGCGACCCAGGTGCCGAGCTTGGTGCAGGCCAGCGCGGCGTCGAAGCCGACCCACGGCCGATCGTCGGCCCGGTGATAGGCCTCGGCCAGCGACATTTCGGCATAAACGGCCGCGGCCACGGTCCCCACGCGCCGCCCGCGCAGCGCCGGATCCGGGGAATCGGTGACGCGCAGGGCGATGTCGGCGGAGCGCTGCGCCAGCGACAGCACCTGGTTGGAGACCACGAGCTCCAGGGTCAGTTCCGGCGCATCCCGGCAGATGTCGGCCAACATCCCGGGCAGGAGATAGTCCGCCACGGCGTCGGGCGCCGTCAGCCGCACCGGGCCGCTCGTGCTCCGGTCCCGTCCGGCGATCCGCCCCTCCAGCGCCGCGATATCCTCCCGCAGCCGGCTGGCCAGAGCTCTCATCTCCTCGCCCGCCTCGGTCGGCCGGCACAGCGAGGGCGTGCGCTCGAACAGGCGTGCGCCGAGCCGCTGTTCGATGTGCCGCAGCCGCCGCGACAGCGTGGGGTGGCTGATGCGCAGGACGGCCGCGGCGCCGGAGATGGTGCCGCTCTCGGCGACCGCCAGCACGAGGCGAAGATCGTCCCAGTTCAGAAGGGCCGGCTGCGAAGCCATGGGAGGGCGGTCTGGCCGAGGTCGTGGCGAAAAGTGATCGAGGATACAGCGGGCCGCGCCGGCGCGGGAGGCTTCAGCCCTCGACCTCGCTTTCCTTGGGTTCGGCCAGCCGGTGCTGCTCCGCCATCTCGCGGGCGATATCGAGGATGATGGGCAGCAGCGGATTGTCGTTGTCCTGCCGCCAGGCGATATAGAGCTCCGCCGGCCGCGGCGCCGCGAGGTTGAGCGGGCGCAGCGTCACCCCGCGGATCTGCAGTTGCAGCGCCGCCTCCGGCACGATCGAGAGGCCGAGGCCGGAGCGCACCAGCGCCAGGATCGAATGGATCTGGCTGAGATGCTGGACGTAGTCGGGCAGCAGGCCGGACCGGGCGAACAGCTCGATCACCAGGTCGTGGAAATAGCGCGCCTCATGCGGCGCATACATGATGAAGGGCTCGCCGGCGAAGTCGCGGAGCGACAGGCTGGGGGCGGCGGCGAGCGGATGGTCCTCCGGCACCGCCGCCATCAGCCGCTCCTCGGCGATGCGGAAGCTGTCGGTGCCGGCCTGCACCACCGGCGGCCGCAGCAGCCCGGCGTCGATCTGGCCGGAGGCGAGCGCCTCGCTCTGGTCGGTCGAAACCATCTCCCGCAGCACCAGCGTGGCGTCGGGCAGCCGGCGGCGGCAGGCGGCGACCAGGTCGGGCAGGCAGCTATAGGCCGAGGTGGCAGTGAAGCCGATGCCGATCGCGCCGGCCTGTCCGGCAGCGACGCGGCGGGCCAGGAGGGCCGCGCCCTCCGCTTGCTTCAGCAGGCGCCGCGCCTCGACCAGGAAGCTCTGCCCGGCCGGGGTCAGCCGCACCGACCGGCTGGTGCGCTCGAACAGGGCGACGTCGAGGATGCGCTCCAGGATCTGCACCTGCCGGCTCAGCGGCGGCTGGGTCATGTTCAGCCGGGCGGCGGCGCGGCCGAAATGCAGCTCCTCGGCGACGGCGACGAAGCAGCGCAGCTGGTTGAGGTCGAACATGAGGGGGCGTTCCGCAGCGGTTGCTGGCGGATACTGCCCCGGCCGGTGCGGCCGACGGAAGGGAAGAGGCCGGTTCAGCCCTCTCACCGCTTCAGCTCGACCCGCTTGATCTCCCCGACCACGAAGAGATAGGCGGCCATGGCGATGAAGGCGTTGAGGCCGACGAACAGCAGCGCGCCGTTGAAGGAGCCGGTGGCGTGCAGGATGTAGCCGATGATGATCGGCGTGGTGATGCCGGCGGTGTTGCCGAACATGTTGAACAGTCCGCCGCTCAGCCCCGCGATCTCCTTCGGCGAGGTGTCGGAGACGACGGCCCAGCCCAGCGCGCCGATGCCCTTGCCGAAGAAGGCCAGCGCCATCAGCCCGACCACCAGCACCGGGTCGTCGACGTAGTTGCAGCCGATGATCGTCATCGACAGCAGCATGCCGCAGACGATCGGCAGCTTCCGCGCCAGGGTCAGCGAGCCGGTGCGCTTGTACAGATGGTCGGAAATGACGCCGCCCAGAACGCCGCCGATGAAGCCGCACAGGGCGGGCAGCGAGGCGACGAAGCCGGCCTTCAGGATCGACATGCCGCGGTCGTTGACCAGGTAGATCGGGAACCAGGTCAGGAAGAAATAGGTGATCACATTGATGCAGTGCTGCGCGATGTAGATGCCGAGCAGCATGCGGTTGCCCAGAAGCTGCTTGACGTCGCTCCACCGCCCGGCGGAGGCGCCCGGCTTGGTGCCGCCGACCGACATCAGCGCGCCGCCCTGCTCGATATGCTCCAGCTCCGCCCGGGTGACCGAGGGGTGCTCCTTCGGCCCGTGGATGGTCCGGTTCCACAGGACCACGAGGACGATGCCGAGCGCGCCCATGACGAAGAAGGCCCAGCGCCAGCCGTATTCCTGCACGATCCAGCTGGTCAGCGGGGCGAAGATCACCGGCGCGAAGTACTGGGCCGAGTTGAAGATCGCCGACGCCGTGCCGCGCTCGGCGCTCGGGAACCAGGCGGCGACGATCCGGGCGTTGCCCGGGAAGGACGGCGCCTCGGACAGGCCGACGGCGAGGCGGAACAGAAACAGGAGGGCGACCGCGGCGCCGGCGCCGAAGAACCCGGCCCAGCCCTGCAGGAAGGTGAATAGCGACCAGAACATGATGCCGAGGGCGTAGACCCGCTTGGTCTCGTAGCGGTCGAGCAGCCATCCGCCAGGGACCTGCACCGCGACATAGGACCAGCTGAAGGCCGAGAAGATGTACCCCATCGCCACCGGGTCGATCCCGAACTCATTGGACAGCGGGGTGCCGGCGACGGAGATGATGGCGCGGTCGGCGTAGTTGAGCACCGTCACCGCGAACAGCATCAGAAGAATCTGATAGCGGACGCGACTCCTGGCGACGCGGTCGACGGCGGTGGCGACGGCCATCGGGTTCCTCCCGGATTCGGCTGTGAAAGCCCTGTTCTCGGGGCGAACCCTAGGAGCCGGTTCGATCCACTTCTATTTCCGAATGGGCATCGATCCATTCAGGAATGGCATTGAAGGTCGTCGGGTTTGACCCTCCTCGTCATGGCGAGGAGGCGAAGCCGACGTGGCCATCCAGGGGGCCGTCCACATATGGATGGCCACGCCCCTTCGGGGCTCGCCATGACGGGCTGCTGTTTCGAGATGTCAGCTTCAATCCCACACCGCCAGCATCTCTTTCTGGACATAGTCGAGATGCGCCGCCATCGCCGCCCGGGCCCGGTCCGGATCGCCGGCGGCGATGGCGGCGGCGATGCCGTCATGGTCGGCCATGATGTGGTCCAAGAGGGCGGGCTGCCGCGCCAGATGCTGGTGAAAGGCGGCGCTCAGCCCCTCCTCGCGGCCGCGCCACAGGGTCTGGGCGATCTCTTTCAGCGCCTGGTTGCCGCAATGCTCGGCGATCAGCAGGTGCAGGGCCCGGTCGGACTCCTGCGACCATTCCCGCCGCGCCGTCTGGCCGCGCATGGCGGCGACGATCCCGGCCAGCTCGACCCGTCCTTCCTCGGTCATGTGGCGGGCCGCCAGCGCCGCCAGTTCCGGCTCCACCACCGCCCGCGCCTGCATGATCTCCAGCGCCGAATGGTCGGCCTCGGGCAGGGGGCGGCCGGGTTTGGCGGCGGCGCGGACGAAGGCGCCGACCCCGATCTTGACCTCGACCAGCCCCGCCACCTCCAGCGCGATCAGCGCCTCGCGCACCGTCGGGCGGCTGACGCCCAGCTGCTGCGCCAGGTCGCGCTCGGAGGGCAGCTGCTGCCCCGGCCTGAACTCGCCGGACTCGATCAGCGCCGTGATCTGCTCGGCGATCTGGATGTAGAGCTTGCGATTGACGACCGCTTGTAGGGGCATCGCGCCCTGCCGTTGCAAAGGACCTGTCTTCGGTCCGGCCGGCATCCCAATCGGATTCTAAATCCCATCTGAACTGGCCTGACCACTTGACAGCCTAGCCGCAGCGGAGCCCTAATGCCAAGGCTGCCGTCGCCCGGCAGGACAGCCGCCGGAAGAAGCGGTCGTGGAACGTCGCTCGGCGCCGCCGTCATGGCGCGCCGCTCTGGGACGGAGATACTCGTGAAGATCGACCGGATCAGCGTCCTCGACATCCGTTTCCCGACCGCGCGGCGGCGGGACGGGTCGGACGCGATGAATCCCGACCCCGACTATTCCGCCGCCTATGTGATCCTTTCGACCGATGGCGGGCTCGAAGGCCACGGCCTGACCTTCACCATCGGCCGCGGCAACGACATCGTCTGCGCCGCGATCGAGGCGCTGAAGCCGGCGGTGCTGGGCCGCGACCTGGCCGGGTTCACCCGCGACATGGGTGCCACCTACCGCCACCTGACCGGCGACAGTCAGCTGCGCTGGCTGGGGCCGGAGAAGGGGGTGATGCAGCTCGCCACCGCGGCGATGCTGAACGCGATCTGGGACCTCTGGGCCAAGGCCGAGGGCAAGCCGCTGTGGCGCGTCCTGGCCGACATGACGCCCGAGGAGACGGTGCGCTGCATCGACTTCCGCTACATCACCGATGCCCTGACGCCGGCCGAGGCGGTGGAGCTGCTGCGCCAGCAGGAAGCCGGCAAGGCGGCGCGGATCGAGCGGCTGCTGGCCGAGGGCTATCCCGCCTACACCACCAGCGCCGGCTGGCTCGGCTACAGCGACGACAAGATCCGTCGCCTGGTGCGCGAGGCGCTGGCCCAGGGTTTCAAGGCGTTCAAGATCAAGGTCGGCGCCGACCGCGAGGCCGACCTGGCCCGCGCCGCTTTGGTGCGCGGCGAGATCGGTGACGACCTGACCTTCATGGTCGACGCCAACCAGGTCTGGGATGTCGGCCAGGCGATCGAATGGTCGACCGCGCTGCTGCCGTTCAAGCCGCTGTGGGTGGAGGAGCCGACCAGCCCCGACGACATCCTCGGCCATGCCGCGATCGACCGGGTGCTGCGCCGCTACGGCACAAGGGTCGCGACCGGGGAGCATGTGCACAACCGGGTGATGTTCAAGCAGTACCTGCAGGCCGCGGCCCTCGGCTTCTGCCAGATCGACGCGGCCAGGGTCGGCGGCGTGAACGAGAACCTGGCCATCATCCTGATGGCGGCCAAGTTCGGCGTGCCGGTCTGTCCCCATGCCGGCGGCATCGGCCTGTGCGAATACGTGCAGCACCTGTCGATGTGGGACTTTGTCGCCGTCAGCGGCAGCAAGGACCGCCGCTTCATCGAATATGTCGACCATCTGCACGAGCATTTCGTCGACCCGGTGCGGATCGAGAACGGCTGCTACAGGGCGCCGACCGCGCCCGGCTACTCCATCACCATGAAGCCCGCCTCGCTCCAGGCCCATCGCTTCCCCGACGGCAGCGCCTGGCGCGACGACCAGGAGGCCCGCCCATGAGCGCCCCCTTCCTGCCGGAGGAGAAGAAGGCCTGGTTCGTCCATGACCGCTTCGGCATGTTCATCCACTGGGGCCTCTACGCCCTGCCGGCCCGCCATGAATGGGTGAAGAGCCGGGAGGAGATCGGCGACGAGGTCTACCGGGCCTATTTCGAGCATTTCGACCCCGACCTCTACGACCCGCGCGACTGGGCGGCCCGGGCGAAGAGGGCCGGCATGAGATACGTGGTGCTGACCGCCAAGCACCATGAGGGCTTCTGCCTGTGGGACAGCAAGGTCACCGACTACAAGGCGACCAACACCCCTTACGGCAAGGATCTGATCAAGCCCTTCGTCGAGGCGTTCCGGGCCGAGGGGCTGAAGGTCGGCTTCTACTACTCGCTGATCGACTGGCACCACCCGGACTTCACCATCGATGTCCACCACCCGCAGCGCAACCACCCCGAGGCGGCGGCGCTGAACCAGGGCCGCGACATGCGCCGCTACGCCGCCTATATGCGCGACCAGGTGCGCGAGCTGCTGACCGGCTACGGGAAGATCGACATCCTGTGGTTCGACTTCTCCTACCCGAACCGGACCTACAAGGGCCTGCCGGGCAAGGGCCATCAGGACTGGGAGAGCGAGAAGCTGCTGGCGCTGGTGCGCGAGCTGCAGCCGGACGCGTTGGTGAACAACCGGCTCGATCTGCTGGATGTGCTGGGCGTGCCGCCCGACATCACCACGCCGGAGCAGTTCCTGCCGCGGGAGGCGCCGCGGGTGCTGGGCCAGGCGGTGACCTGGGAATCCTGCCACACCTTCTCGGGTTCCTGGGGCTATCACCGCGACGAGACCAGCTGGAAGAGCCCGGAGCAGCTGATTCAGCTGCTGGTCGACAACGTCGCCATGGGCGGCAACCTCTTGATGAATGTCGGCCCGACCGGCCGCGGCACCTTCGACGACCGCGCCAAGGCGGCGCTCGAGGTCTATGGAAGCTGGCTCGATCTGCACGGCCGCAGCATCTATGGCTGCGGCCCGGCCGGGGCTGAGTTCCCGGTGCCACGCGACTGCCGGCTGACCCGCAACGGCAACCGCCTCTACGTCCATCTCTTCGCCTGGCCGTTCCGGCACCTGCATCTCGACGGGCTCGGCGGCAAGGTCGCCTATGCTCAGCTGCTGCACGACGCCAGCGAGGTGAAGCGGCTGGAGCCGAAGGATCTCGCGCTCGGCGGCAACACCCATGTGCCGCTGACCGCCGGCACCCTGACGCTGGAGCTGCCGGTGCGCCGCCCCGACGTGACCGTGCCGGTGATCGAGCTGTTCCTGAAGGACGGCTGAGCCCGTCCGGACTCGCCCATCAAGCGCCCGCCCGGCAGAAGGCGGCCGCAGCAGGAGGATGAACGCCATGAAGACGCTGAGCACCATCCTGGCCGCGGCGACGGTGGCCGTGTCGCTGTCCGCCGCCCCGGCCCGGGCCGAGCCGGTGACCCTGACCTGGCAGATGTGGGCCGGCACCGATGCCGAGATCGAGGCCTGGAAGCATGTCGCCGGGCTGGTCAACGCCCAGTATCCCGACATCAAGGTCGAGCTGCAGACCTCCCCCTGGCGCGACTACTGGACCAAGCTGCCGACCCTCGCGGCGTCGAACACGCTGCCGGACATCGTCAGCATCCAATCGCTGCGCCTGTCCAATTTCAGCACCCTGTTCGAGCCGCTCGACGACTATGTGAAGGAGGGCTTCGACCTCGGCCAGTTCGACCGCTCGATCCTCGACGGCCTCAGCTATGGCGGGCATCTCTATGCGCTGCCCTACGACTTCGGGCCGCTGGTCGTCTACTACAACCGCGACCTGTTCACGAAATACGGGGTCGAGCCGCCAAAATCCGGCTGGACGCGGGCGGATTTCCTGGCCGCGGCGAAGGCGCTGACCCGCGACGGCAATTACGGCTTCGCCGTCACCGCCAGCGACTGGCTGGAATTCGCCCTGTCCGACGGGGCCAGGTACCTGACCGAGGAGGGCGGGCTGAACTTCGCCGATCCCGAGCTGCAGGCCGCCTTCCAGTCCTATGTCGACCTGGTGACCAAGGAGAAGGTCGCGCCGGTGATCGCGGCCAGCGGCCAGCCGTCCGGCGACATCGCCCGCGGCCGCTTCCTGGCCGGCACCGTCGCCATGTACGTCACCGGCCCGTGGGAGATGATCAACATCCGCAAATCCTCCAACTTCCCGGTCGGGCTGGCGCCGTTGCCTGCCGGCAAGGCCGGCAGCATCACCTTCAGCGCCGGCTCGGGCTTCGGCATCAACAAGGCCGGCCCGCACAAGGACCTGGCCTGGAAGGCGATCCAGGTGCTGACCGGTCCGGAGGCGGAGCAGTACCTGGCCTCGCAGGGCCGCGCCTTCCCGGCCCGGACCGCGCAGCAGGGCTACTGGTACGACGTCGCGGCGCAGGACGTGGCCAATGCCCGCGAGACCATCGACTTCGCGCTGAAGAACGCGCAGCCCTATCGCACCACCGCCAACTGGAACACGGTGTACGAGCTGCTGGAGCAGTATGCGCCGCTGGCCTATAGCGGGTCGCAGAGCGGCGCCGAGGTGCTGGACATCGTGCAGGGCCTGGCCGCCGAATGACCGTGCAGGCCCAGGATCTCGCGGCGCGGGTGGCGCCCACTCCCAGGGCACGGCGGCGCCGCGCCTTCCGGGCGGAGGGGCGGGCCGCCTTCTGGTTCCTGCTGCCCAGCCTGCTCGGCTTCCTGGCCTTCCTCCTGTTCCCGCTGGTCGCGTCGCTGGCGCTCAGCTTCACCAACTGGCAACTGCTGACCGAGCCGAAATTCGTCGGCCTGGCCAACTACATCCGCCTGTTCAAGGTCGATCCCAGCTTCTGGCGGGCGCTGGCCAACACTGCCTTCTACACCGCCGAGTATCTGGTGCTGAACATCGTGCTGGCGGTCGGCATGGCGGTCTGGATCTCCAGCCTGCGCTGGGGCAAGCGGCTGTTCCGGCTGATCTTCTTCCTGCCGACCTTCACGCCGATGATCGGCGCCTCGGTGGTCTGGTTGCTGATCTTCACCCCGGGCGGGCTGATGGACTGGCTGGTCCAGTCCCTCGGCCTGCCGATCCCGAACCTCCTGGTTGATCCGAACTGGGCGATGCAGGCGATCGTCATCGTCTCGCTGTGGTCGGGCTTCGGCTATAACCTGCTGCTGTTCGGCGCGGCGCTGGAATCGATCCCGCAGACCTATCTCGACGCCGCCCAGATCGACGGCGCCAACGCCTGGCAGCGCTTCTGGCGGATCAAGCTGCCGCTGATCTCGCCGACCCTGTTCTTCGGCACGGTGATGACCGCGATCACCGCGCTGCAGGTGTTCGACCAGGTCTATTCCATGACCCGCGGCGGACCCGGCGCCGCCACCGCGACGCTCGGCTTCTTCATCTACCAGAACGGCTTCACGACCTACCGGATGGGCTACGCCTCCTCGATCGCCTGGGTGATGTTCGTCATCATCATGGCGCTGACGGCGCTCCAGTTCCGGCTGCAGCGGAAATGGGTGCATTATGACGACTAGGCCCAAGGCGGCCGGCGCTGTCACCGCCGGCACTCTGGTCTCGCAGGGGGCGATGGCGCTGGTGGCGCTGGCCTTCCTGTTCCCGTTCTTCTGGATGCTGACCAACGCGATCCGACCAAACGGCGAAGTGCTGGCCGTGCCGCCGCGCCTGCTGCCCAGCGACTGGCAATGGGGCAACTTCCTCGACGCCTGGGTCTACCTGCCCTTCGGCCGGTTCTTCCTGAACAGCGCGCTGGTCTCCGCCGCCGTCACCGTGATCGTGCTGACCGTCTCCAGCCTCGCCGCCTACGCCTTCGCCCGGCTGCGCTTCGTCGGCCGCGACACGCTGTTCCTGACCTATCTCTCGACGCTGATGATCCCGCAGGCGGTGCTGGTGATCCCGCTGTTCCTGCTGATCAGCAGGCTCGACTGGGTCAACACCTTCCAGGCGCTGATCCTGCCGGTCGCCTTCGGCTCCTTCGGCACCTTCATGCTGCGCCAGTTCTTCAAGACCATCCCGCGCGAGCTGGAGGAGGCGGCCTTGTGCGACGGCGCTTCGCGGCTGCGCATCCTGGTCAGCATCATCCTGCCGATGTCGCTGCCGGTCCTGGGCCTCCTGGCCCTGTTCACCTTCACGGCGCAGTGGAACAGCTTCCTGTGGCCGCTGATCATCGTGAACGGCACCGAGCACGCGACCATCCCGCTCGGCCTCACCATGTTCCAGACCCAGCAGGGCACGCAGTGGAACTACCTGATGGCCGGCGCCGCGATCTCGATGATCCCCGGCCTGTGCCTGACCATCCTGCTGCAACGCTACATCTTCAGCGGCATCGCCATGAATTCGGGATTTGGCGGGCGATAAGGGCTCTAGGTGGGATCTAGACTTGATAAATCCCACTTAGAGTTGCATCATCGAACGAGCCACAAGAAGGGGCGGGAAGGGGAGCGACCATGGACATGCATGTTCCGGCGCAGGCCGAGGCGCCGCGGCTTCTCACCGACGCGCAGATCCGACAGTTCCTGGCGAACGGCTATCTGGTGCTGCAGACGGCGCTGCCGAAGTCGTTCCACGACCAGATCTTCCAGCGCTTCGACGAGCTGATCGGCGGAGACCGGCACGAGAACCCCGGCAACAACCTCCTGCCGCTGGTGCCGGAGATCAACGCCGTGTTCGAGGACCCGGTGGTGAAGGGCGCGCTGACCAGCGTGCTGGGGCCGGACTACATCATGCATCCGCACCGGGCCCTGCATAAGAACCCGCCAGGATCGCCGATCCAGAACTGGCACAAGGACAGCTACTGGGGCTACATGCGCCGGGTGCGGAACCACCGGCCGCGCTGGGTCATGATCATGTACTACCCGCAGGACACGCCGGCCGAGCTGGGGCCGACCGGGGTGGTGCCGGGCAGCCACCTGCTCGCCGCCGGGATCAAGGACCCGGACGCGCTGGAGCGCAACGGCTCCGGCCCGGCCGGCTCGGTGCTGATGATCCACTACGACATCTGGCACCGGAAGATGAAGAACCTGACCGCGGACAAGCGGTTCATGATGAAGTTCGAGTTCATCCGCATGGCGCCGGTCGGCGCGCCGGCCTGGCCGCACAGCGACCCGGCCTGGCGGGCGCCTTCGCCGCTGCCGTCCTTCCCGATGGAGGCTGCCTGGAAGGCACAGTGGCGCTGGCTGACCGGCGGCACCGCGGCCGGCGGCGCGGCGGATCTCGATGCTCTGCGCACCGCGCTGGCCGGCACGCCGGCGAAGGCTGCGGCGGCGATGTCGACGATATCCGATCTCGGTCCCTCGCCCGCGGCGCTGGTGCCGGCACTGCTGCCCTGGCTCGACGGCGACGACGAGGCGCTGCAGCTCGACGCCGCCTATGCGCTGGGCGCGATCGGCGAGGCGGCGCTGCCCGCCCTGCTGCAGCGGGTCGAGGCCGACACAAGCCACGATCCGGAGGACGGCACGGTCAAGAGCGACGCCGGCCGGCTGACGGCGAAGGACTGCGTCGCCCTCTCCGCCACCTACGGCCTGATCGAGATCGGGGCGCCGGCGGTGCCGGGGCTGCTGCGCCTGCTGCGGGACGGCGCCGGCCGGGCGCGCAAGCTCGCCGCCTTCGCCCTCGGCGAGATCGCCGGCTCCGGGCCGGAGGTGCGCGACGCGCTGATCGCCGCGACGAGCGACACCGACCCCCATCTCCGCATCGCCGCGGTCGAGGCGCTCGGGCTGAAGCCGGCGGACGACGCGACCGTCGCCGCGCTGGTCCGCGCTCTGGACGACGCCGACGAGGAGGTGCGCTTCGACGCCGTGCTCGGCCTGGCGCGGATGGGGCAGGCGGCGGCCGCGGCGGTGCCGGCGCTGGGCCGGGTGCTGACGCAGGATCCGAACCGCTATGTCCGCGGCTATGCGGTCGAGGCGCTGTCCCGCATCGGGGATGACGCAGCGCACCGGGTGCTGATACCTTATCTCAAGCTCTCCCGATGGTGTCCGATGACGACGTCGGCGAGCATTTTCTGACCTGTTTTCACGGCGCGGCCTTGGCGGATCGGCGGCTCTCTCTCTCCAACGGAACCGAATCAGGGGCCCAGGATCCGGAGGCGCTGGCCGCGATCCTGGAGCGCGCCCTTTCCACCGATCCCCGCCGCTCGCTCGCCGGCGGGGCGGTGCGCCAGACGGTGCAGGCGCTGGGCCGTGCCATCGTCGCCGGCCGCTATGCCGAGGACGGGCCGCTGCCGACCGAGACCGAGCTCGCCGCCGAATACGCGGTCGGCCGCAACGCGATGCGCGAGGCGATCAAGGTCCTGGCCGGCAAGGGCCTGATCCGCACCGCCCGGCGCTACGGCTCGCGCATCCGGCCGCGCGAGGAATGGTCGATCCTCGACCCCGACGTGCTGGCCTGGCATCTGCGCGAGCCGGACGGGATCGGCCGCTTCCTGGTCGAGATCTCCGAGCTGCGCGAGATCGTCGAGCCGCGGGCGGCGGAGCTTGCGGCCCAGCGCGCGACGGCGGAGGAGGCGGAGGCGATCGTGGCCCTGGCCGCGCGGCTGGCGGTGGAGGCCATGCCCCAGGTGCTGGACACCGACGTGGCCTTCCATCTGGCGGTGCTGAACGCCTCGCACAACCGGCTGCTCTCCGGCTTCGCCCGGCCGCTCGAGGTGCTGCTGCGGGTGCAGTTCCTGGTCTCGGCGCACGGCATCGCCGCGGAATACGCCTACAGCCCCTCGGCCGACTACCATATGGCGATTGCCGAGGGCATCCGCGGCCGCGACCCGCAGAAGGCGCGGGACGCGGTGATGGCGATGCTGACCCGCAACCGCGGCATCGCCGAGAAGGTGGCGGGACCGGGCTGAGCCACGGCCCGCGAGGGCAGGGAGGTCGGTATGGCGCGCGATCCGGGGCTGGAGGAGCTGGTGCGGGAGGCGCTGGGCGCGGAGCCCGGCCTGGACGAGAAGCGGATGTTCGGCGGCCTGGCCTGGCTGCTGCACGGCAACCTGCTGTGCGGCGCCCGCGTCGACAGCATGCTGGTCCGCCTCGGCAAGGGCAACGACGGCTGGGCGCTGGAGCAGCCGGACGTCGCGCCGATGATCATGCAGGGCCGGCGCATGGATGGCTGGGTGCGGGCGGGTTCGGCGGCCTATGGCGACGACGCGTTGCGCCGGCGGCTGCTCGACGCCGCGCTGGCCTTCGTCCGCACTCTGCCGCCGAAATAGCTATTCCGCCAACAGACCCAGGACGAAATCGGCCCGCTCGGCCACGCCCGTCTTCGGCAGGACCATAACCTCGTAACCCAGCGCCGGATAAACGGCCAGCAGCCGCTCGTACTCGGCCATGGCCGCGTCGAAGCCGTGGCGCCGCTCCGGATCGGTGCCGTAGATCTCCGGCCAGGGCGGGGTCAGGAACACCTGCCAGTGACAGGGATGGTGGCGGGCGATCGTCTCCAGCGCCGGCTCGCCGGTCATGTGCTGCAGCGCGGCCGCGGCGTCGACCAGGCCGCGGTCGAAGAACACCCAGCCGGGGAGGGCTCCGGCCGCGGCACGGTCGGCCAGCGCCATGGCGATAGCGCGGCGGGCGAAGGCCGGCCCGTCGACCCAGGGCAGCGCCCGGCCGCCGCTCTCCAGCTCCTCCTTGACGATCCGCCGCCCCGGCTCCTCCACCACCGCATGCCCACGCCGGGCGAGCTCCGCCAGCAGCGTCGACTTGCCGCCGCCCGAGCAGCCGGAGATGACGACGAAACGGTTCATTTGGGTTCCTCCAATGTCCGGTCGAGATTTGACATGTGCATCACATGTGCTCATGTTCTACGCATGACCGCGATGATCCAGATCCGCAACGTGCCGGATGCGCTGCACCGCCGGCTCAAGTCGCGCGCAGCGCTCGCCGGCATGTCGCTATCCGACTATCTGCTCCAGGAGATCCGTCGGCTGGCCGAGCGGCCGACGCTCGACGAGTTGCGGGCGCGCCTGGAGCAGCGGCCGAAGGTGGCGCCGTCCGAAGCGCCGGCGCAGGCGGTGCGGACCGAACGCGACCAGCGATGATCGTCGTCGACGCGTCGGCCGTGCTCGAAGTGCTCCTGCGCACGCCGGCGGCCAAGGCCGTGGAGGCGAGGCTGTTCGACTCCGGCCTGACGCTGCACGCGCCGCATCTGCTGGACGTCGAGGTCGCGCAGGTGATCCGCCGCTATGCGGCGAAGGGGGAGATCGACGACGCGCGCGGGCGCGCCGCCCTCGCCGACCTGGCGGACTTGCCGCTGCACCGCTACCCGCACGACATCCTCCTGCCGCGCATCTGGGACCTGCGGGCCAACGTCACGGCTTACGACGCCGCCTACATGGCCCTGGCCGAAGCGCTCGACGCCCCGCTGCTGACCCGCGACCAGCGCCTCGCCGCCGCGGCCGGGCACAAGGCGCGGATCGAGGTGGTGTGAATGGCTGGCCCGCGTCTCGGTGACACGGGGATTGCCCTTCTGAGTACGTCGAAGCGACGGTATCCTCGGTGTGACATTCAGGGATGACTGTTCCATCGGAGTCGCCAATTGGCGGTCGATCTCAACCACCTGATCCTGTTCTCGCGCGTGGTGCGGGCGGGCAGCTTCTCCGGTGCCGCGCGGATGCTGGGCCTGCCGAAGGCGACCGTCAGCCGGAACATCGCGCGGCTGGAGGAGGAGATCGGGGCGCGCCTGCTGCACCGCACGACGCGTAAGATCGAGCTGACCTCGCTCGGCCGGGCCTATCTCGACGAGGTCGATCTCGGCCTCGGGCATCTGGAGGCGGCGTCCGAGCGGGTCGCGGCGGCGCAGCGGGTGCCCAGCGGCACGCTGCGGCTGACGGCGCCCGTCTATTTCGGGGTGCGCTACCTGATCGAATGGGTGGCCGAGTTCTGCGCCCGGTTCGCAAATGTCAAGGTAGAGTTGCACCTCAGCGACGACTATGTCGACCTCATCGAGGGTCGCATCGACATCGCCATCCGCACCGGCCGGCTCTCCAGCTCGAGCCTCGTTGCCCGCAAGCTCGGCCCCGCGAAGCGGATCGTGGTGGCCAGCCCCGATTATCTGGCGCGCCGGGGCACACCGCGATCGGTCGGCGACCTGCCCGCGCATGACGCCGTCGTGCTGGGACCGTCGGTCGACAACGCCGTCTGGCGGCTCGACGGTCCGCAGGGGCCGGAGGAGGTCCACATGCAGGGCCGCATCGCCGTCAACAGCGCGCAGGCCGCGCTTCGCGCCGCGGTGGCCGGCCTTGGGCTCGCCCTGCTGCCCACCGGCGTCGTCCAGGGTGACCTCGATGCCGGCAGGCTCCGGCAGGTCCTGAAGCGGCACAGCGTCGACAGCGGCGGCCTGTATGCGGTCTATGCGAGCGGCCGCCATCCGACCGCCGCGCATAGGGCCCTGCTGGATTTCCTTGCCGCCAAGCTTCGCGCCCGGGCGGCCTGACGGCGCGCACGAGCCGACGCCGCTGTTAGCGCATGTGAGACGGTGTTTCCAAATTGTCGCTCCTACCGCGACGCCTCCCCGCCATGTGATCCTGCCCGCCGTCGATGATCACGGGAGGGCGTGCGATGACCGTGGATGACGAAGGCCGGCTGCAGGCCGGAACCAGCCGTCGGGTGCTGCTGCAGGCCGGCATGGCGGCAGGGCTGATGGCGATGGCCCGCCCCCTCTGGGCGCAGGCGGCGCAGCCTCCGGTGGTTGTGATCACCGGCACCAGCTCCGGCTTCGGCCGCCTGATGGCGGAAGGCTTCGCCCGGCAGGGGGCCCGGGTCTTCGCGACCATGCGCGATCCCGGCGGCCGCAACGCGTCGGCGGCCCGCGAGCTCGCCGCACTCGCCGAGGACGGCCTGAGCCTGGAGGTGGTCGAGATCGACGTGCTGAGCGACGAGTCGGTCGCCGCCGGCATCTCCCGCGTGATCGCCGCCGCAGGCCGGATCGACGTGCTGGTCAGCAATGCCGGCATCGTCGTCCCCGGCCCGGTGGAGGTGCAGACGCCGGCCTGGTTCGGCGCCAATCTGGAGACCAACCTGAACGGGGCGCTGCGCCTGTATCGCGCGGTGCTGCCGCAGATGCGCGCCCAGCGGGGCGGGACGATCATCCAGATGTCGAGTGCGCTCGGCCGCGCCATCGACCCGATGCTGGGCGGCTATTGCGCGTCGAAGCTGGCCGTCGAGGCCGCCGCCGACGCGCTCGCCTACGAAGCCGCCGCCTCCAACATCGAGGTGATCGTGGTGCAGCCCGCCGGCGCCTATCCGACGCAGCTGCAGGCCAATGCGGTGCGCCACTGGGAGCGGATGCTGGGCGAGCTTCCGGACGCCGAGCGCGCGCGGACGGAACCCTATGCGCGCCATATCGAGGCAATGCTCGCCGATCTCGTTCCCGATCCGGAACTCGACCCGAAGGAGGTGTCGAACGCGGTCGTCGCGCTGGCCGCCACGGAGTTCGGCGCGCGGCCGTCGCGGCTGACGGTTGGCCCCTACAGGGACGGCATCGATCCGGTCAACGCCGCCCACGAGCAGCTGCAGGCGGAGATGATCTCGCACAACCGGATCGCGGACCTCCTGACGCTGCGGCCACAGCCGCGCTGACCGGCGCCGGACGCATCTCGTCCGTGCGCATCGCCCCGTCGCCGTCTCCCCGCACAGGGAAGGCGAGGCGGGCGCCGCGGCCGTACTGCCTTGGCGAGCAGCCCATCACCCGCTTGAAGGCGGTGCTGAAGGCGCTCTCGGATTCATAGCCGAGCGACAGGGCGATGGCGGAGACGGGATCGCCGGAATTCGCCAGCCTGTCCACCGCCAGCAGCATCCGCCAGCGCGTCAGGTATTCCATCGGCGTCTCCCCGACCGTCTCCCTGAACTTCAGGGCGAAGCTCGATCGCGACATGCCGGCATGCGCCGCCAGCGCCTGCAATGTCCAGCGATGCGCGGGATCGGCATGCATGGCACCGATCGCCGCTCCCATCTGCCTGTCCGCCAGGGCGAAGAACCAGCCGACGCCGCCTCCCGACCCTTCCTCCAGGTGCAGCCGCAGGGCCTGGACCAGCATCATATGGGCGAGATGCTGAGCGATCAGAAAGCCGCCGGGCTGGCGCTCGTGCAGCTCCTGCATCATCCGCTCGACGGACCAGCGCAGCGCCGCCTGGTCCGATTCCTTCCGGATGTGCACGATGGGCGGCAGCATCCGCAGCAGGATGCCGGCATGATCGCCGCTGACGGCGAAGCGGCTGCCGACCAGAAAGAAGTCCCCGCCGCCGTTGAAGGTGACGACGCCGCCATCCCGCGCCGGCGGGAAGACGGTGCCGGCGTCGACAGGCGCCAAGGCCAGGTCGCTGGCCAGGCGGAAAGGCCGCCCGCTCGGCAGCACGAAGCAGTCCCCGGTCTTCAGGCGTACCGGGTCGGGAACGCCCTCCACGGACAGCCAGCACGCGCCGGACACCACGGCGTAGCATTTGATCCGGTCGTGCTGGTGGTCGAACTGGATCGACCAGTCTCCGCCGGCATCGAAGCCGGCCGACACATAGCTGCGCGGCTTCAGCAGCGACAGCACGTCTGAGAGCGGATCCATCGGCCGTCCTGGACGATCGCAAAAATAAAACGGACTTTCCAGCATAGCTCGTCTGTTGGCGGACTCCTATCGTTGGGCCATCCAGCGGAGGTGATCCAGGGGCAGCGCCTCCGAAAGCCTGTAACCGGGTGGAGAGAGCAGCCTTCATGACAGCGTTCACGATCAACGGGCGCGCGATGAACGTCGCCGCCGGGCCCGACACGCCGCTGCTGTGGGTAATCCGGGAGCATCTGAAGCTCACCGGCACCAAATTCGGCTGCGGCATCGCGCAGTGCGGCGCCTGCACCGTGCATGTCGACGGCGAGCCGGCACGCTCCTGCGTCACCCCGCTCGAGAGCGTGGCCGGCCGGGCGGTGACGACGATCGAAGGCCTGTCGCCGGATGCCAGCCATCCGCTGCAGAAGGCCTGGATCGCGGAGCAGGTGCCGCAATGCGGCTACTGCCAGTCCGGGCAGATCATGCAGGCCGCAGCCCTCCTCGCGAGCAACCCCAGTCCCACCCGCGAGCAGATCATTGAACACATGGACGGCAACATCTGCCGCTGCGGGACTTATCTTCGGATCATCAGCGCCATCCAGCGCGCGGCACGGGAGGCCTGAGCCGTGTTGAAGCTCCACAGCCGCGCGCTCTCGCGACGCAGCTTCCTCGTCACCGCCGGCGGCTTCGGCATTGCGGTCGTGTTCGGCGGTCTGCCCCAGCATGCCCTGGGCGCCACCGTGGCGCCGGCGGCTGAGCGCTATTATCGGCCGAATGCCTGGGTGGCCATTGCGGCCGATGGCACCGTGACCGTGATGTCACCGGCTTCCGAGATGGGGCAGGGCATCATGACGACGCTGCCTCTGCTCATCGCGGAGGACATGGATGCCGATTGGGGCAAGGTGCGCGTCGTCCAGGCTCCGTCCGATGCGGAGACATACGGTAACCCAGGCTTCTACGGTATCCAGCTCACCGGCGGCAGCGAATCCACGCGGGGCTACTACGAGATGCTGCGCCTGGTCGGCGCCCAGACGCGCAAGGTCCTGATCGCGGGTGCTGCCGGCATGCTGAACGTGCCGGCGGGCGAGCTCACGACCGAGCCCAATCGGGTCGTGCACGCGCCATCGGGCCGCTCGCTCGACTACGGCGAGATCGCCGCGGCCGGCGAGCTTCCCGACCCGCTGCCGCAGGCGACCGCTGCCGATCTGAAGCCGCGCGAGCGGTGGCGCTATATCGGCAATCCGACGCTGACTCGCGTCGACGTGCCCTCGAAGGTCGACGGCAGCGCGATATTCGGCATCGACGTGCAGCTTCCGGGCATGCTGTACGGGGCGGTGCTGCGGGCACCCGTTCAGGACGAGACGCCGGAAGTTGTCGATGATGCCGCGGCCAGGGCCGTGCCGGGCATCAGGCAGATCGTCCCGCTGCCCTACGGCGTCGGCGTCATCGGCGAAACCATCGAGGCGACGATGCGGGCCAAGGACCTGCTCGACGTGACCTGGAGCACATCGTCGCGGGTCCGTCGCTACACCAGCGATCGGCTGCTGGATCAGTACCGCAGCGTCGGCCGCGACCTTTCCCGGACGGGCGTCGATGCTCTCGCCGAAGGCGATGCATCGGCGGCGATCGCGGGGGCCGCGACGGTCATCGAGGTCGACTACATAAGCGACCATGTCTGCCATGCGACCATGGAACCGATGAACGCCACGGCGCTGGTGACCGGCGATACGGTCGAAATCTGGGCACCGACACAGGGCCCGACGGGCACTCAGGGCTTCGCCGCGGAGGTGGTTGGCACCACTCCCGACAAGGTCAAGGTGAACACGACACTGCTCGGCGGCGGCTTCGGCCGCAAGGCGGAGGCCGACTTCATCATCGACGCGGTGTCGCTGGCCAAGGCGGTGCCAGGCCGCCCGGTCAAGGTCGTATGGAGCCGTGAAGACGATGTCCAGCACGACAAGTTCCGACCGCTCGCAGCGCAGCACATCCAGGTCGGGCTCGACGGCGGCGGGGCCATCGTCGGCTGGCGGCACCGCATCGTGGCGGATTCCATTTTCGCCCGGACCATGCCCAGGCTGCTCGAGAGCGCGGGAGGCCACGACGATGTCGTGACCGAGGGCGCGGAGTTCAACTACGCCGTCCCGGCGCATCGGGTCGAGTATATCCGCCAGGACAACGGGCTGGATGTCGGCTTCTGGTTCGCGGTCGGGGTCGGCTACACCAGGTTCGCCATCGAATGCGTGGTCGACGAGATCGCGGCGGCCAGGGGCGCCGATCCCCTGGCGCTTCGGCTGGAGCTGCTGCAGGACCAGCCGCGGGCGCGGAGGGTCGTCGAGACCGTCGCGCAGATGGCGGAATGGGACCGCCCGCGCCACGGGCGGGCGCTCGGCCTCGCCTATTCCGATGCGTTCGGCTCCCACTGCGCGCAGATCGCCGAGGTGTCGCTCGACCGGCAGAGCGGCGGGATCCGCGTGCACTCGGTGTGGTGCGCGGTCGATCCGGGGGTGGCGGTCCAGCCGCGCCACATCGAAGCGCTGATGATGACCGGGATCACGAACGGCATCAGCCACGCGCTGTTCGAACGGATCAACATCGTCGACGGCCGGGTGCAGGAGTCGAACTTCGACACCTATCGGGTCATACGCATGTCCGAGGTGCCCGATATCGAGGTCGCCGTGATTCCGACGCCCGAGAGCCCGATCGGGGGCATCGGCCAGGTCGGCCTCCCACCGGTCGGTCCTGCGATCGCCAATGCGGTGGCGCGGCTCGCCGGCGGCGTGCGGCTGCGGCACTATCCGTTCCTGCCGCGGCGGGTGAAGGCGGCGCTCGGTGCCTGACTTCGGTGATCACGCCGGCGCGGCGCTCTGCGACCCGATGAGGGACCTGATCCGCTCGGCATCTTCCGGCGTCGCCGGATTGTAGATCACCATGCCGAGATCGGGCCGGCCGTCGATGCCGAAGGCCGAGAATTCAAAGGCGAGCGGCCCGGCGATCGGGTGCCGCAGACGCTTCACGCCTTCGCCGTAGCTGCGGACGTCGTTATCGCGCCACATCGCCTCGAAGTCGGGGCTGAGCCGGCAAAGCTCGTCCACCAGCGCTTCCACCTTCGCCGCGGCGCCGGCACGCGCCGCATCGGCTCTGAATGCCGCCACCACGAAATGGGCGACGCCTTCCCAATCGAACTGCGCGGCGCGGACGCGGGGATCCAGAAAGATCAGGCGCAGGATGTTGCGCTGCTCCGGCGGCAGCGACCCGTAATCGGTCAGCACCGCGGCCGCGGCGCGGTTCCAGGCGACGACGTCCCAGGTGGCGGTCTTCACCAGCGCCGGGCTGAGCTCCAACGCGTCGAGCACGCGCTGCAGCCGCGGCGTGACCCCCTCGGCCGCAGCCTGCTGGTAGCGGATCCCGGGCGGACGGCCGAGGCCGAGCAGAAAGAGGTGTTCGCGCTCGACATCCGTCAGCATCAGGGCGCGGGCGATGCGGTCGAGCACATCGGCCGAGGGCGCGCCGCCCCGCCCCTGTTCGAGCCATGTGTACCAGGTGGCGCTGATATTGGCGCGCTGGGCCACCTCTTCCCGGCGCAGGCCGGGCGTGCGCCGGCGCGATCCGGACAGGCCGAAGGCCGCCGGATCGAGCTTGGCGCGGCGGTCCTTCAGATAGGTTCCCAGCGGGTTGGCCTTCGCGAGCGGCATGTCGATCCTGCTAGGTATTATACCTGTATAACGCCACCTATTTACCAGGATAGCATGCAGGGAGACAGTCGCCTCCGTCCTCAAACGGAGATGTTCTCATGCGTGTCTTCGTCACCGGCGCTACTGGTTTCGTCGGTTCCGCCATCGTCCGGGAGCTCATTGGCGCGGGCCATCAGGTGCTCGGCCTGACCCGCTCCGACGCGAGCGCCGAATCCCTTCTTGCCGCGGGCGCCCAGCCGCACCGGGGCGACCTCGATGATCTGGACAGCCTGCGCAGTGGCGCCGCGCAGTCGGACGGCGTGATCCACACCGCCTTCATCCACGACTTCTCGAAATTCCGGGAGAATTGCGAGATCGATCGGCGCGCCATCGAAGCGCTCGGTGACGTGCTCGCGGGCTCCGACCGCCCGCTGCTCGTCACCTCCGGGGCCGCGATCCAGGCGCGGGGCCCGATCGCGACCGAGGAGGATGCGCCCGTTCCCGGCTCCGACTCCTATCCCCGCATGTCCGAAGCGGCCGCCGCCGCAGTGGCGGCGCAGGGCGTGCGTGCGGCGGTGGTGCGCCTGCCGCCCTCGGTCCATGGCGACGGCGATCACGGCTTCGTCCCGATCCTGAGCCGCCTGGCCCGAGAGAAGGGCGTATCGGCCTATGTGGGTGAGGGGCTCAACCGCTGGCCCGCCGTGCACCGACTGGACGCTGCCGGAGTCTACCGGCTGGCACTGGAGCGCGGCTCCGCCGCCGGGACCCGGTATCACGCGATCGCCGAGGAGGGCGTGCCGTTCCGCGACATCGCCGCGGTGATCGGCCGCCGCCTCGGCGTGCCGGTGGTCGCCAAATCCGCCGAGGAGGCAGCGGCCCATTTCGGCTGGTTCGCCATGTTCGCGGGGATGGACGTCCCGACCTCGAGCGAGCGGACCCGCGCCCTGCTGGGCTGGGAGCCGAAGCAGCCGGGCCTGATCGCCGATATCGACCGGCCGGCCTATTTCGAGGGCTGAACCGACGGACGGGCCGGTCCCTCATCCTCCCGCGTCCAGGCGGCCGGGTTTGGTCATCTGACCTTCCTCGGCCCTGGCGCAGGCCTTGTTGGCGGCGCGCTCGATAGCGACGGCGTGCGGCCCCTCCTCGGGTCCGTCAGTCCAGGTGATCTGGACGACGCCGCGGCTGTTCGTCTTATAGCTGCCGCGATAGGGGCCGCAGCTCACCGACCCGGCCCCCAGGCCGGAGGGAAGGACGGTCCAATCCTGCGGATCACGACACTTCGCCATGCTCGGAGAACTGCATGCGCCGGGCGTGGGTTCCGGAAGGCTCTCGCGCCAAGGCGAGTTGTGGCGAGCAATGTCTGGGATGGGATGGCGGAGAGGGAGGGATTCGAACCCTCGGTGCCCTTGCGGACACAACGGTTTTCGAGACCGTCCTATTCAACCACTCTAGCACCTCTCCGCGAGGCGCGGCGGGTGGTGTCGAGACCCCCTCCGCGTGGCCGGCGCGGACCATAGTCGAGAGTGTGCGGCCATGCAAGCATCGATCGTGGGCGGATTCACCCGGCCCGCTCCATTCCGGCGTTGACAGCCGGGCGCGCCTGACTATAGTGCCGCGTTCACGGACACGGGTGCTGGTTCCGGCTGGCACCCGTGCCTGTTTTTGATCACCTGAGGACTGGCCGGCTACGGGTCGTCCTCCTAGTCGACGGCAGCTTGACCATGTTCGCAGTCATCCGCACGGGCGGGAAGCAGTACCGGGTTGCTCCGGACCAACTTGTCACGGTTGAGCGTCTCGACGCCGAGCCCGGCGCGTCCGTCACCCTGGACGAGGTGCTGATGGTCGGCGGCGACGGCGCCATCAAGATCGGCACGCCCGTGCTGGCCGGCGCCTCGGTCACCGCCGAGGTGGTCGAGCAGACCCGTGGCCCGAAGATCATCGTCTTCAAGAAGAAGCGCCGCCAGAACTACCGGCGGAAGAAGGGCCACCGCCAGGACCTGACGGTGCTCAAGATCACCGCCATCGCCGGCGCGTAAAGAGGAGATCGAGAGATGGCTCATAAGAAGGCCGGTGGTTCGTCGCGCAATGGCCGCGATTCGGCGGGTCAGCGCCTCGGCGTGAAGAAGTTCGGCGGCCAAGTCGTCGTCCCGGGCAACATCATCGTCCGCCAGCGCGGCACCAAGTTCCATCCCGGCGTCAATGTTGGCATGGGCAAGGACCACACCCTGTTCGCGCTCGTTCCCGGCAACGTCCAGTTCAAGACCGCCGGCGGCCGGACCACGGTGTCGATCGCCCAGGCGGACGCCGCCGAGTAACGCCTCGCCCCCGCGGGGGCTTGCAGGCTTGGGATTTGGTGAAGCGGGGGAATGGGCGACCATTCCCCCGCTTCCTATTTTGATGCGACAAGATCGGGGCCGGCCGGCGGGCCGGCGGCACAGAGCGATTCGGCCATGAAGTTCCTCGACGAAGCCAAGATCTTCCTGAAGAGCGGCGACGGCGGGAATGGCTGCGTCGCCTTCCGGCGCGAGAAGTTCATCGAGTTCGGCGGCCCGAACGGCGGCGACGGCGGCCGCGGCGGCGACGTCTGGGTCGAGGCGGTGGACGGGCTCAACACCCTGATCGACTACCGCTACCAGCAGCATTTCAAGGCCGAGCGCGGCCATCACGGCATGGGCTCGGACCGCTCCGGCGCCAAGGGCCAGGACGCGGTGCTGCGCGTGCCGGTCGGCACCCAGGTGCTGGACGACGACAAGGAGACGGTGCTGGCCGACCTGACCGAGGTCGGGCAGCGCATCCGGCTGCTCAAGGGCGGCGACGGCGGTTTCGGCAACGCCCATTTCAAGACCTCGACCAACCGCGCTCCGCGCCGGGCTGATCCCGGCTGGCCGGGGGAGGAACGCTGGGTCTGGCTGCGGCTGAAGCTGATCGCCGATGCCGGCCTCGTCGGCCTGCCCAATGCCGGCAAGTCGACCTTCCTGGCCGCCACCAGCGCCGCCAGGCCCAAGATCGCCGACTATCCCTTCACCACGCTGCATCCGAATCTCGGCGTGGTCCGGGTCGACGACCACGAATTCGTGCTGGCCGACATCCCCGGCCTGATCGAGGGCGCGCATGAGGGCGCCGGGCTCGGCGACCGCTTCCTCGGCCATGTCGAGCGCTGCGGCGTGCTGCTGCATCTGGTCGACGGCACCCAGGAGGACGTGGCCGAGGCCTATCGCGTGGTCCGCGGCGAGCTTGCGGCCTATGGCGCCGGCCTGGCCGGGAAACCCGAGATCGTCGGCCTGAACAAGACCGACGCGCTGGACCCTGGGACGCTGGCGGCGCGGCTGAAGACGCTGAAGGCGGCGGCCGGCCGCAAGGCCAAGGTGATGGCCCTCTCCGGCGCCACCGGCGGCGGCGTGCAGGAGGTGCTGCGCCTGCTCTGGACCCGCATCGCCGAAAGCCGCCCGGCCCCGGCGGCCGAGGAGCAGCCGGCACCGGCCGACATCACCCCATGGGCGCCGTCCGACTCCGACTGAGCGGTCCGGCCGACCAGGAGGCGGTGGCTGCGTTCCTGACGGCGCATTGGGGTGCGCCGCTGATGGCATTGCATGGCCGGCTGATCGATCTCCGGGACCTGCCCGCGATCGTCACAGAGCCTTTCGGGCGGGGCCTCGCCACCTTCGACCCGGAGGCCGGCGAGCTGATGTCGCTCGACGCCGATCCGCCAGGGCAGGGCGTCGGCACCGCGCTGGTCGAGGCGGTGGCGGCTGAACTCAAGGTCTGCGGCCATCGGGTGATGCGGGTGACCACGACCAATGACAATCTCGACGCGCTTCGCTTCTACCAGCGCCGCGGCTTTCGCCTGGTCGCGCTCCGCCGCGGCGCGATAGAGGCGGCCCGCCGACTCAAGCCGTCGATTCCGCTGGTCGGCGCCCATGGCATCCCGATCCGCGACGAGATCGATCTGGAGCGACCGCTCTGACTTTATTGTCATTGCCGGGCTTGACCCGGCTATCCAGCGGATGTCGACAGTCTCTGGATGCCCGGGTCAAGCCCGGGCATGACAGTTTGAAGAATTGGGCGACCCGAGACTCGGTCTTCAACGACCTTATCGTCTGATGAAGACGTGCCGAAGGCTGACTCAACGCCGCACATAGACCCACGCCTCCAGCCCGGATTTCAGCCGGACCAGGATCCGCTTGTAGTCGGAGACCTCATAAGCGTCGGCGGCGTGGAGCTCGGTCTCCGTGATGCGGAACACCGTGCCCGCCACCTCGTCCGCCGCATCACCGCTGGGCTCGACGATCGGATGGAAGCGCTTGCCGCTGGTCCGCACCACCTCCGGGTCGGTGATCTCGATCTCGCCGCGGCGCCAGCCGGGAATCGTGTCCAGCGTCCCCTCCAGCCGGCGGCCGAAGGAGGCGAGCTGGACATTCTCCTGCTGCAGCGTGCCATAGGAGAACAGGAGGACGGTCGCGGCCTTGGTCATGCGTCTGGCTCCGGATCGGATGCAGCAAGCGGATCATAGCGGCCGTGCCGCGGGGCGGGGAGGGTGCGGAACGGCTTGGCTGGGATGCGGTCGGGAGGCTAGGAAGGGGGCCTTGCCTTTCGTCCGTCGAATGCCGTCATGACCGCTTCCCTTGCCCAGGCCCGCCGCATCGTCGTCAAGGTCGGATCCGCCCTGCTGGTCGACCCGCGCACCGGGCAGCTGCGTCGCGCCTGGCTCGACGCCCTGGCGGACGACGTCGCCCGCTGCCGCGCGCGCGGGCAGGAGGTGATCATCGTCTCCTCCGGCTCGATCGCGGCGGGGCGCGAGCATCTCGGCCTCAAGGGCCGGCCGCTCAGGCTCGAGGAGAAGCAGGCCGCCGCGGCCACCGGCCAGATCCGCCTGGCCCACGCCTATCAGGAGACGCTGGCCCGGCACGACATCACCGTAGCCCAGATTCTGCTGACGCTGCAGGACACCGAGGACCGCCG
Organism: Inquilinus limosus; assembly: GCF_051487185.1. Taxonomy (GTDB): domain Bacteria; phylum Pseudomonadota; class Alphaproteobacteria; order DSM-16000; family Inquilinaceae; genus Inquilinus; species Inquilinus limosus_F. The sequence goes on along the minus strand of NZ_JAHVDK010000019.1, from coordinate 45,659 downwards.
CCGCCACCTGAACGGCCGCGCCACGATCGAGACGCTGCTCAGGCTCGGCGCCGTGCCGGTGATCAACGAGAACGACACGGTGGCCACGGCCGAGATCCGCTTCGGCGACAACGACCGGCTGGCGGCGCGGGTGTCGCAGATGATCTCGGCCGACACGCTGGTGCTGCTGTCCGACATCGACGGCCTCTACACCGCCGACCCGAAGCGCGACCCCTCGGCGACGCTGATCCCGGTGGTCAGCGAGCTGACGCCGGAGATCGAGGCCATGGCCGGCGAGGCGCTGCCCGGCTATTCCTCCGGCGGCATGGTGACCAAGCTGGTCGCCGCCCGGATCGCCATGGGCGCCGGCTGCCGCATGGTCATCGCCATGGGCAAGGAGGCGGCGCCGCTCAAGCGCATCGAATCCGGCGCGCCCTGCACCTGGTTCGTGCCGGGAGCGGAGCCGCGAACCGCGCGCAAGCGCTGGATCGCCGGGTCGCTGAAGCCGGTCGGGGCGGTGGTGATCGACGCCGGCGCCGCGAGGGCGCTGGCCGACGGGCGCAGCCTGCTGCCGGCCGGGGTGACAGCGGTCGAGGGCAGCTTCCGCCGCGGTGACCCGATCGCGGTCAAGGACGGGGAAGGCAGGGTGCTGGCGCGCGGCCTTTCGGCCTATGATTCCGACGATGCCGACCGTATCCGCGGCCACAAGAGCCGCGAGATCGAGGCCATCCTCGGCTATCGCGGCCGGGACGAGATGATCCACCGCGACGACCTCGTTCTCGGCTAGGCGGCGCCCAGGCAGATCGCGCCGAGGGCCACGACGGCGCAGGCCGCGAGCCGGCGGGGCGTCAGCGCCTCGCCGAGGAAGATCCGGCCGATCACCGCCGCGAAGACGACGCTGGTCTCGCGCAGGGCGGAGATCGGGCCGGCCGGGCCCAGCGAGAAGGCGACGACCACGGCGCCATAGGCCAGCAGCGACATCACTCCGCCGGCCAGCGCCTTCAGCGTCTCCGGCGATCGCAGGTCGACCGTGATCCGTCCGCGCAGGGCGATGAAGGCGGCCGGCATCAGCAGCCCGTAGATCAGGAAGATCCAGGCGGCGTAGGCCTGCGCATTCCCGGCCTGCCGGACGCCGATCGCGTCGGTCGTGGTGTAGCCGGCGATGAACAGGCCGGTGACGAGCGCCAGCACGATCGAGACCGGCGTCGCCCGTCTGCGGCCGATGGCGAGGCTGATGATGCCGAGGCAGACCAGGACGATGCCGAGCAGGGCCGGGTCCGGCGGCCGCTGCCCCGTCGCCAGGAAGGCGCCCAGCGTCACCAGCAGGGGCACGCTGCCGCGGACCACGGGATAGACCTGGCCCAGCTCGCCATGGCGGTAGGCGAAGACCAGGAAGACGCTGTAGCCGACCTGCAGGGCGGAGGAGAGCAGGAGATACGGCCAGCTCGCGGGCGCGGGCAGCGGCAGCAGGGCGGCCCAGGGAATCGCGACGGCCGTGGCCGCGACGTTCATGACCATCATGGACCACAGCCGGTCGGCGCCGGCGCGCAGCACGGCGTTCCAGGTCGCGTGCAGCACGGCCGCGAACAGCGCCAGCCCGATGACAGCGGGGCTCATCCCCGTGTCCGAGCGGCGGAAGAAGCGATGATGAATCGGCCGCGCATGCTGTCCCCCATCCCTACGCCGGCATGACCCGGATCAGGTTCAGGGGTCGTCCCGCTGTGCGGGACCTCTCAGCCAGGCTCGGCTCCCCCTGGTGGCCGGGAGAGTATGGGCGGGATCTTCGGACCGGGCAATGGCCGCCGGGCTATGGCGCGGCCCGGCTCACCAGATGGTCCCGGTACCGCTTGCGCAGCTCGGTCTTCTGCAGCTTGCCGGTGGCGGTGTGCGGCAGCTCGTCGACGAAGACCACGTCGTCCGGCAGCCACCATGTCGCGACCTTGCCCTCGAACCAGGCCAGGATCTCCTCCTTGGTCGGGCTCTGGCCCGCCGCCGGCACCGCGACCAGCACCGGCCGCTCGTCCCATTTCGGGTGGCGGGCGCCGATCACCGCCGCCTCGCGCAGCTTCGGATGGCCGACGGCGATGTTCTCCAGCGCGATCGAGCTGATCCATTCGCCGCCCGATTTGATCACGTCCTTGGCGCGGTCGACGATCTCGACATAGCCGCTCTCGTCCATGGTCGCGACGTCGCCGGTGCGGAACCAGCCGTCCAGGGTGAAGGCGGGGTCGTCGTCGCGGCCGAAATAGGCGGCGGCCACCCAGGGCCCGCGTACCAGGATCTCGCCGAAGGCGACCCCGTCCGCCGGCACGTCGCGGCCCTCGGCGTCGACGATGCGCAGCGCGATCCCGGGGATCGGCCGGCCCTGCTTGCGCTTCAGCGCCAGCCGCTCGGCCTCGTCCCGGCCGACGGTCTCCGGCTTCGGCGCGTTGAACAGGCCGATCGGGCTGGTCTCGGTCATTCCCCAGGCATGGCCGATCTCGACGCCGTAATCGCGCTCGAACGCCTCGATCAGCGGCAGCGGGCAGGCCGAGCCGCCGATCACCAGCCGCGGCGGCCGGGTGAAGTGTTGGCCGCTCTCGCGCAGATGGGCGAGGAGGCCGAGCCAGATCGTCGGCACGCCGGCCGAGAAGGTCACCCCAGCCTGCTCGATCAGCCGGAACAGCGAGGCGCCGTCCAGCCGCGGCCCGGGCAGCACCAGCGACGCCCCGGCCAGCGGCGCGACGAAGGGGATGCCCCAGGCGTTGACGTGGAACATCGGCACCACCGGCATGGCGACGTCGGTCGCGCGCAGGCCGAAGGCGTCGGGCTGGTTCGCGGCATAGGCGTGCAGCACGGTCGAGCGGTGCGAGGACAGAACGCCCTTCGGCTCGCCGGTGGTGCCGGAGGAATAGCAGAGGAAGGCGGCCGTGTTCTCGTCGAAGACCGGCCAGTCGAACGTGTCCGGATGGCCGGCGATCAGCGCCTCGTACTCGAGGATCTCGAACCGGGCGGCGAGGGCAGTGGGCACCGGCTCGGCCGGCGGCTCCAGCAGCACCAGGGTCTTGAGATCCGGCGGCAGCCGGTCGCCGATCCCGGCCAGGATCGGCAGGAACATCGGGTCGAGGAACAGATGCGTGTCGCCGGCATCGGTCAGGATGTAGGCGATCTGGTCCGGGAACAGCCGCGGATTGACCGTGTGGCACACCGCGCCGATGCCGCTGACGCCGTAATAGAGCTCGAGATGCCGGTGGTCGTTCCAGGCCAGCGTCGCCAGCCGCTCGCCCCGGGCGACGCTGCGCCCGGCCAGGGCGTGGGCCAGCCGGGCGGTGCGGGCGGCGATCTCGGGATAGGAATGGACGACGGTGCTGCCGTCGCGGCGCTGGGTGGTCACCCGGGAGTGGCGGTGGAAGCGTGCCGCATGCTCCAGCAGCGATCCGATCAGCAAGGGTCCGTGCTGCATCCGACCGAGCATCGCCTCCTCCCCTTCTGTCGCGGCGGGCGTGCCGCCTTTCACAGAGAGTAGGGGGAAAGCAGGTCGAAGCTACAGAGAAACTGGGAAAAGCCGCCCGCCAGGAGAGCTTCAGAGCGGCGCGAGCAGGTACTCACGGTCGACGGAAGAGGCATGCACGCGGTGGTCGAAGCCGTAGATGTGCAGGGAGATCGCGACCGAGTCGCCGTCATTGACCATCTGATGGATGTTGGGATGCGTGGTCGCCAGGCTCGCGATGTCGCCCGGCTGGTGCACGGCTTCCCAGGTCTTCGCCGCCCGCATCTCGTCGATGGCCCGGAAGCGGATCTCGGTCAGGCTGCCAATGACGATGCCGAAGGCGCAGGAACAGTGGTGGTCATGGATTGCCGTCCGGGCGCCCTTGTCCCACACCATCGCCCAGACGCTCGTCTCGGAATCGCCCCACAGCAGGTTGCGGGCGTAGCTGCCGGGCCGGTGCTCCAGGTCGAGATCGCAGATGAGCTCGGGATGTGCCGTGAAATGCTCTAGCATCGCCCGTGGCGATCCACCGAAGTCCGGCAGGGTCCTCAGCATCGTGCCCGCCAGCCTCGCGGTGGACCGGAAGGCATCTGATATGGCTGCGTGATTCATGGTGCGACCTGCCTCTCGATGCATGAGAGACAGGGTATGCCCGACCCATGGGAATCAGCTTGCGTTGTTGGCGGAAGCGAGCTTGTTTGTGGAAATTGATTTTCAAGTTTCGCGAATTCGATAGAATCTGTTTCTATGATTGGCATTCTGGGTGATGCCGTCTGCCCAAAGCGGAGGCGTCGCCGCCACAGAAGGGAACCCATGCCGTGGCCCCGCCGACGCGGCTCAAGCTCGATGAGATCGATCTCAGGATCCTGAAGGCGCTGCAGGCGGACGCGACGATCGCGCTTGCCGACCTCGCGGCAAAGGCCGGCATCTCCGCCACGCCGTGCTGGCGCCGGGTGCAGAAGCTGGAGCAGGCGGGCATTGTCCGCAGACGCGTGGCGTTGCTCGACAAGGCGGCCCTCAATGTCGGCGTGACGGTGTTCATCGCCGTGCGGACGAACCAGCACACGGTCGAATGGCTCGAGCGCTTCAGCCGCGCCGTGCGCGACCTCCCGGAGATTGTCGACGTCTATCGCATGAGCGGTGAGATCGATTATCTGCTCAAGGCCTATGTCGCCGACATCGGCAGCTATGATGCGCTCTACAAAAAGATCATCGCGCGGATCGAGCTGGCGGACGTCACCTCGATGTTCGCCATGGAGGAGATCAAGTCGACGACCGAGATCCCGCTCACCTTCGTCTCCCCTTGAGCTCGGCGGACCGGGTTCCCGGCGGCTTTCGCCTCGCCGGCAGCGTCGATGATTCATGCGCACAAAAACAAGCCGCGGGGGACCGCGGCTTGGTTGAGGTCGTTAGGAAGCGGAAGGGTGCAGAAGGTACTGCACGTGTAACTATACCATAAACGCGACGAGGGTGGAGTGTTTTTCTAAAGGACCGGCGCGAGGCGATTGATCGGACAAAGAAAAATTGACATACAAATCGTCTTGTATTTCGGCGTCAGTACTATAGGGGGCGAAGTTTACGTTACGCTGTGAAGTTTCTTCCTAGAGTTCTGATTCGGAACGCTTTTGGGCGGTATCCTTGGGCAGCGGCACGGTCAGGGTCGTCCGCGTGCCGCCGTTCCGGTCGATGGTCAGGCTGCCGTCCAGCCGGCGGACCATGGCCTCGACCAGGGTCATGCCGAAGCCGCGCCGGCTGCCGTCGTCCGGCCTTCCGTCATCGACGATGGTCAGGGTCAGGCTGTCGGTGCCGGTGCGGTGCAGCGACACGGCGATATGGCCGCCGCGGCCGTCGCGGAAGCCATGCTTCAGGCTGTTGGTGACCAGTTCGTTGACGATCAGGCCGAGATGGATGGCGCTGTCCAGCGGGATCTGCTGGCGCGGCGCCTCGACCGTCAGCCCCACCGGGCCGGTGGTGGCGGCGAAGGTCGACTGCAGATGGGCGCACAGTTCCTGGACGTAGCTGCCGGCGTCGATATGCGACAGGTCGTCCGACCGGTACAGCTTCTGATGCACCAGGCTCAGCGACTGGATGCGGTTGCCGACCACCGCCAGCTCCTCCCGCACCGCCGGCTCGGTGGCGCGCGAGGCCTGCAGGTTCAAGAGGCTGGAGATGATCTGCAGGTTGTTGTTGACGCGGTGATGCACCTCGCGCATCAGCACGTCCTTCTCCTCCAGGCTGGCGCGCAGCGCCCGCTCCACCTCGCGCAGCTGGGCGTTGGCGGCGATCAGCTGCTCCTCGCGCTGGCGCAGCTCGGTCAGGCTGGCGATCTGCTCGATCGTCTGCCGGTGCACCTCCTCGAACGGGTCGACGCCGGTCTCGTCCGCCAGCGCCGCCATGGTCCGGTGCGCCAGCGCCGTCGGCTCGCGGCCGGCGGCGGCGGGCAGCTCCTTGCGCATCAAGAGGCGGACCACGCCGCGGGCGTGGCGCAGCTCGACCCAATCCATCAGCGCCCGCACCGCCGCGGTGTCGAGGCGCGGCCGCTGCTGTCCCTGGCCCGGCGGCCGGCGTGGCGCGGCCAGCACGATCTCCAGCGCCATCGGCGGGCCGGCGGTGACCAGCAGCGACACATTGGCCTGCTCGTAGCGCGCCAGGAAGCTGCGCGTCATGGCCGAGGCGGCGGCGACGATCCGCACCCGGTCACGGCCGTCGAAGCCCAGCTCGGTCGCCACCAGCCGCACGCGCTGCCGGGCGGCGATCACGTCGCGTTCCTCGCGGGTGTCGATGGCGGTGATCAGCGCACTGGTCATGGGAGAGCCGCCACCCGACCCGGTCGCCATCCCGGCGTCAGGCCGGCGCGAGCGGCGGATGCATCGCCAGGGCCTGGCCGATCACCGAGATCAGCGCCTCGGGGCGGAACGGCTTGGTGACGACGAAGGTCGGCTCCAGCCGCTCGCCGGTTAGCAGCCGCTCGGGAAAGCCGGTGACGAAGACCACCGGCACCGAGATGCCGTTCAGGATCTCCTGCACCGCCTCGATGCCGCTGTCGCCGCCCTTGAGCTGGATGTCGGCCAGGACGATGTGCGGCGAGGTGCGCTTCGACAGGGCCACCGCCTCGGCATGGTCGGCGGCGGTGCCGCAGACGGTGTGGCCCATCTCCTCGACGATGCGGGCGATGTCCATGGCGATCAGCGGCTCGTCCTCGACGATCAGGATTCGGGCCGGGTGCTGGCGCTGCATCTCCTTCCGGGCGGCGTCGAGCTGGTCGCGCACCTCCGCCTCCGGCAGGTGCAGGATGAAGCCTACATCGGCGAAGGAGAAGCCTTCGAGCGAGACCAGCAGCAGGACCTGGCGCTGCGTCGGGGTCAGCTGCGACAGCCGGGTCTCGACCGGCACCAGCCCCTCCAGCGGCGCCGCCGCGGTCTCCTCCTCGTCGGCGGCGTGCAGGAGGGTGCAGACGTCGTGGAATACGGCGAAGAGCTGGACCCGCAGGTCGCCGTCGGGCGAGATCCGCTGCGGGTCGGCCAGGATCGCCTCCAGGAACACCCGCATGTACTGGTCGCCCCGCTCCTGCGACCCGACCAGGGCCCGGGCATAGCGCCGCAGGTAGGGCAGGTGCTTCAGGATCTCCTGGGAAGTGCCGGTCATTGCGTCCACCTTGACGAATGCGGTAAGGGCAGCTCGTCGAGCGCTATGCTTAGCGGCCGTCGGCCGTGATCGCAATCCGTATCCAATGCTGCAGAAACTGTTCGACGGGCAAGGGGTGGCACAGGAACTTCCATACGGATCGGGGATTGGTATTGTAGCGCGCGCCACTATCGGCCGAAGCAGAGCGGGATCGAGTGTTGATGAACCGACGGCGAGGCGAGCGGACGCGGAGGCGGGAACCCGGGGCGCGGCCGGCCGACTCCGGCCGTCCGGCACCGGACCGCCTGAAGCGGCCGCCGCAATTCGACAACTGGCTCTCGCAGCAGCTCCGATCGTTGTACGATCCGGTGCTGGAGGAACCGTTGCCGGACGATCTGGTGCGGATGCTCGAGGAAAGCGCCAAGCGCGCGGACAAGCCGAAGGAGGATAAGGATCGCTGACCGAAACCGGCGCGGCGGGTTGCGGACGGGCCGAATTTCTGCCTCATTCGGTGCCGAGAGTCGCGATCGTACCGCCATGAATCCCGCGTGGGCGGCACGGCCGTCGGCGTCAACAAGGAGGGGAATGTGCCATTCGACTTTCACGCCGAGCTGACCAAGGCGATCCCGCATCTGCGGGCCTTCGCCCGTTCGCTCAGCGGTGATGCGGATCGCGCCGATGATCTGGTCCAGGACGCGATCCTTCGCGCGCTCCGGGCCGAGAACCAGTTCACGCCGGGCACCAACTTCCGGGCCTGGATCTTCACGATCCTGCGCAACCAGTATGTCAACCAGCTGCGGCGTCGGAAATTCGTGGCCGAGCCGAAGGACGGGGTCGATCTCGATCTCCTCTGGGTGCCGCCGTCGCAGGATTCGAAGCTGGAGTTCCAGGATTTCCGCCGGGCGCTGATGATGCTGACGCCCGATCAGCGCGAGATCCTGCTGATGGTCGGCGCCTCGGGCTTCAGCTACGAGGAGGCGGCGGAGATCTGCAACTGCGCCGTCGGCACGGTGAAGAGCCGCCTGTCCCGGGCCCGGCGCGAGCTGGCGAGGCTGCTCAGCGCGGGGCGAGGATTGGCGAGACGAGGCGACTTCGCAGGCGAGCGGCGCGGACGCGGAGCCGCCGCGGCGCCGGCGAAAGTGATGCGGCCTCGTCTCGCCCTGCAGCCCGCGTCGAGGCGGACGGCGTAGCGGCCGTCGCTTGGTCCCGTTTCAGCGAAGCGGGCGGCCTTCGGGCCGCCCGTTTCGTTTCAGCCCTGTTTCCCCGGATCCCGCGGCGCCGTCAGCTCGCTGACGATCGGGCTGGTCGCCGGGCGGTTGACGAAGGGCTCGCGCTCCTCCGCCGGGCGGGCCTGGCGGCGGGTCATGCGCCAGGCGGTGAAGAGGGCGGTGACCGCCGCCACCGCGGCGCCGTAGAGGAACAGGCCGTTCGGCCCGATCCGGTCGATCACGGCCGAGGCGACCAGCGGCCCGGCGCAGGCGCCGACCCCCCAGGACAGCAGCAGGCTGCTGGACAGCGCCACTGCCGTGCCGCGCGGCGCCAGGTCGTTGGCATGGGCGACGCAGATGCCGTAGGTCGAGATCGAGGCCGCGCCCCACAGGCCGAACAGCACTGCCAGCAGCCAGTCCGACTCCGGCCGCACCAGGGCGAGCGTCAGCGACACCAGCATGGTGACGATGCTGGCGCCGAGCATCACGCCGCGCCGGTCGATCCGGTCCGACAGCCGGCCCAGCGGCCATTGCGCCAAAAGGTTGCCGACCTGGGCCATGGCCGGGATAGCGCCGGCCAGGCCGGCGCTGAGCCCGACCGCGAGGCCCCAGATCGGGCCGATCGAGGCGACGGCGTTGTTGATCAGCCCGCTGGCGACGCAGCCGATCAGCGCCGCAGGCGCGATCCGGTACAGCTCGCGCAGCGGTAGGGTGCGAAGCGCCGCGATCGACGGGGTGCCGGCCCGGTTCAGCGCCACCGGGATCAGCGACATCGAGTAGAACGCCGAGGCGATCATGAACAGCCCCAGCACCACCGGCCCGCCAGTGAGCAGCAGCACGAACTGGCCGCCGACCAGGGCGACCTTCTGGACGATGGTGTAGACCGAGAACACCCGGCCGCGATGGGCGTTCGGCGTCATCTCGTTCAGCCAGCTCTCGGCCACGGTGAACAGCCCGGCAGAGCAGAAGCCGGTGACCAGGCGCAACGCCATCCACAGCGCCGGGTCGGGGGCGACGGCGAAGCTCAGCGCCGTCACCGAGCTGGCGGCGGCATAGGCGGCGAAGGCGCGGATATGGCCGACCGCGCCGATGATCCGGACCGACAGCACGCAGCCGGCGAGAAAGCTCAGCGAATGCGCCGTCGCCACGGCGCTGTAGGCCTGGATCGAATAGCCGGCCTCGGTCAGCGAGATCGGCAGGATCGTGATCAAGATGCCGTTGGCGATCTGCAGGACGGAGATGCCGAGGATGATGGCGGCGACGGGCAGGTAGAGGGCGGGCATGGTCCGGGCGGCGCGGGGCGTTCCTTCGCAGGCAAGCGCGGCCCGGCGAGGCGTGTCAAACGGCGTGATCGAAGGGCAGCCCCGATCTGTCTGGCATGGCCCGATCGGGGAGGTTCCGGCCGGCGCATCGTCGGGCTAGGGTGGCGAGCACAACCCTGGGAGGGGGCATGCGGGGCTTGGTTGCAACCGGGCTCGGGCCGTGGAAGCTGCAGGCCGTGGTGGCGGCGGTGTTCGCCGTCATCGTCCTGGCGATCGCCGGCGGCCTGATCTGGTACAACAATGGCGAGGTGACGAAGCTCGTCCGCGCCGATGCCAGCGCCCGCTTCGATCGGGTGGTCGAACGGGTGCGGGGCGAGTTCCAGGACGGGCTACATCTGGCCCAGGTGGTGCTGGACACCTCCACGCTGACGATCGAGACCGATGTGCCCGAGGACCATCTGGGTGTGGTGGCGGGCGGCACGCTGCGCGACCTCGAGAAGGTGCTGCCGGCAGCCACCTCCTTCTTCGTCGCCTGGAACGATGGCCGCTTCGTCCTGGCGGAGTCGCTGGCGACGGCGCGATTGCCGGAGATGAAGGCTACGGCGCTGCCTGGGGCGACCTATGTGCTCGAGTTCGTCGACCGCCGCTCGAACGGTGCGACCGCGCGCTGGGTGATAACCGACGCCCAGGGGCGTCCGCTCGGCGAGCCGCGGACGGCGCCGACCGACTTCGACCCCCGCACCCGGCCCTGGTACGAACAGGCATTCGCCACCGCCGGGGCGATCGTCACCGAGCCCTATCGCTTCGCCAACATGAACCAGGTGGGCCTCACCCTGGCGCGGAAGTCCCGCCTGGCCGGCGACGTGGTGTTCGGGATCGACATCGGCCTCGCGAGCGTCGACAGCACCCTGGCCGATCTGCGCAGGCAACACGGTCTCGATCTGGTGGTGTTCAGCCGGTCCGGAGAGCTGATCGCCCATCCCGACGGTGTCCGCTTCCGCACCGAGTTCCGGGAGGCGCGGGCGGAACATCTGCCGCGGATGACCGAGCTGGGATCGCCGATCCTGGCCGAGATGTACCGCAGCTTCCAAGCTGTCGGCACCGGCCGGAACTTCATGGGCCAGCTCGGGGACGAACCCTATCTCGAACGCTTCGAGCTCATTGCCTCCAACATGCCCGATATCGTGCTCGGCATCGCTTATCCCTACGACCTGGTGGTCGGGCCGGCCGATCGCATCCGGTTCACCTCGCTGCTGATCGGCGTCGGCGCCACCCTGCTCGCGCTCGGCATCGTCATGGCCGCGGCGCGCGCGCTGGCGCGGCCGCTGCGCCGGGTGACGGCGGAGCTCGGGCAGATCATGCGGTTCGACTTTCATGGCGGCGGCTCGACGCGGTCGCGGATCGAGGAGATCCGGTCATTGGCCTCCGCCATCGGGGTGCTCGGCCTGACGCTGCGGACCTTCGCCGCCTATGTTCCCGGGCAGATCGTCCGCGGCATCGTCGCCCAGAAGCTGGTCCCGGCGCTGGGCGGCCGGCGCCAGCCGATCACCGTGCTGTTCTCCGATGTCGAAGGCTTCACCGCCCTGGCCGAGGGGCTGGCGCCGGAGGAGCTGATGGAGCGCACCTCGCGCTACTTCAGCGCTCTGGGGGAGGAGCTGATCGCCAGCGGCGCCACCATCGACAAGTATATCGGCGACAGCGTCATGGCGTTCTGGAACGCGCCGGAGCCCCAGCCCGACCATGTCCGCCGCGCCTGCATCGGCGCCCTGAACGCGGCCGCGCGGATCGACAAGCTGAATGCCGAGTTCGAAGTGGAGGGCAGCCGGCCGATGCTGACCCGCTTCGGCCTGCACACGGGCGACGCGGTGGTCGGCAATGTCGGCTCGGTCGACCGCATGAACTACACGGCGCTCGGCCACACGGTGAACGTCGCGGCGCGGCTGGAGGCGCTGAACAAGATCCACGGCACCACGATCCTGGCCAGCGAGGCGGTGCGGCAGGAGGCGGGGGAGGAGTTCGAGTTCCGCTTCGTCGGCAACGAGGTTCCCCGCGGCGCACGCGAGCCGGTGCCGATCTATGCCCTGGTCGGGTTGCGCGGGGGGGCGGAGCCTCAGGGTTGAGGGCCGACATAGCGGGCCCTGGGGCGGATCAGCCGGGCCGCGGCGTACTGCTCCATCACATGCGCCATCCAGCCGACGCTGCGGCCGAGGGCGAAGACCGCCAGCGGCGCCTCGGGCGGCAGGCCGATCACCCGGGCCGCAAGCACCAGGGCGAAGTCCAGCGTCGGCTTCTCGCCGGTCAGGTCGGCCATGGTTTCGGCCAGGGTGCGCGCCACGGCCAGTTCCGGCGCTTCCGGCCAGCCGGCGGCGAGGCGGTCGAGCAGGTGCTGGCCGCGCGGGTCGCCTTCGGGATAGAGGGTGTGGCCGAAGCCGGGCAGGTCTTCGCCACGCTGCAGCCGCTCCACCACCGTCCGGCGGGCATCGTCGGCGGCCAGCACCGTCTCCAGGAAGGCCCCGGTGCGGGCGCTCAGGCCGCCGTGCAGCGGGCCGTTCAGCGCCGCCAGGCCGGCGGCGACCGCGGCATGCGGCGAGGCCCCGGTCGAGGCGGTGATGCGGGCGGCGAAGGTCGAGGCGGTCAGCTCGTGGTCGGCGCACAGCACCAGGGCCCGGCGCAGCAGGTCGGCGCCCTGGGGCGCGCCCCAGGTCTCCGCCAGGGCCTCATGCGCCGGCGCCGCCGAGGCCGGGCGCCGCAGCATCACCGCGGTCAACCAGCGCAGCAGGCGCGCGCCGGTGCGCTGCAGCCCGGCCGCAGAGCGGGCGAGGGCGCGGTCGTCCTCGACGCCGAGGGCCGGCAGCACGGCCATGGCCCGCTCCAGCGGCGGCAGGCCGGTGGCCCCGGCAGCGATGCGCGCGGCGGTCGGCGGCAGCGGCGCGGCCGGGGCGGCGAAGGGGTCGTCGGCGTCGACGGACCACAGCAGCCCGGCGACGCTCTCCAGCGTCGCGCTCTCGGCCAGCCGCACCGCGTCCCGGCCGCGGTAGTAGAGCCGCCCGCCGGCCACAAGGGTGATTCCTGACTCCAGTACCGGCTGGCCCCAGTAGAGGGGCGGCGGAGCGGATTCGGGCTCGGATTTACGGGCCAGGCGGCGGATGTCGGCGGCGGCGTAGCGGCGCTGGCGGCGGCCGGGCTCGGCGATCGAGCGGATCATGCCGCGGCTGACATAGGCATAGAGCGTCGCCACGCTGACCCCCAGCTCCGCCGCCGCCTCGCTCGCCGACAGGGTCGGTTCCTGGATCATGGGCGGCGGGGGAGGGGCCGGGACGAGACGACGGGCCTGCGCCGCTCCCTCACCCGAAATCGCTGCGCGATTTCGACCTCTCCCCGGGGGAGAGGTGAACCTTCCCTCTCCTCGGGGAGAGGGAGGGGCCCGACCCGCAAGGGTCGGGAGGGTGAGGGGGCATGCACGCTGTCGATCATCCAGATACATTGATCGCATCTATCAAGATTGACAACCTATTCCATTCGCTCGACCTGTTGTGCATCTGCGAAGAGGAGGTCGAGATGACGACAGGACTGGATGGTGTCGTCGCCGCCGAGACGGTGATGAGCCTGGTGGATGGGCAGCGCGGTGTGCTGGTGATCCGCGGCCTGCCGGTCGAGGAGGCGGTGCGGACGCTCGATTTCGAAGGCGTGCTGGCGCTGCTGTGGGACGGCTTCGCCGACACCGGCGACCTCAAGGCCCGGCTGGGCGCCGCCCGCGCCGCCGCCTTCCGCCACGTGCCCCGGCTGCTGCCGGCCGCGGCCGGGCTGCCGCCGGTCGACGGGCTGCGGGCAATGATCGCCGGCCTGGCGGACGACGAAGACGGCACGCCGCTCGGTCTGGTCGCGGCCATGCCGGTGTTCCTGGCGGCGCTGGTGCGGCAGGGGCAGGGCAAGCGTCCGGTCGCTCCCGACCCGAAGGCCGGCCACGCGGCCGACCTGCTGCGCATGCTGGCGGACAAGCCGGCCGATCCCAAGCTGGCGCGGGCGCTCGACGCCTATCTCGTCACCGTGTCCGACCACGGGCTGAACGCCTCCACCTTCGCCGCCCGGGTGGTGGCCTCGACCCTCGCCGGCGCGGTGGCCTCGGTCACCGCCGCGCTCTGCGCGCTCAAGGGGCCGCTGCATGGTGGCGCGCCGGGGCCGGTCCTCGACATGCTCGACGCGATCGGCATCGGTGCGGCCGCACCCGGCTGGATCAAGGCGGAACTCGCGGCCGGCCGCCGGCTGATGGGCTTCGGCCACCGCATCTACCGCACCCGCGACCCGCGCGCCGACGTGCTGAAATCGGTGCTGGCGGGCCTGTCCAGCCCGCGCATCGCCATGGCCGAGACGGTGGAGAAGGCAGCGCTCGTCGCCCTGCGCCGGCACAGGCCGGACCGGCCGCTCGACACCAATGTCGAGTTCTACACCGCGCTGCTGCTCGACGCGGTCGGGCTCGACCGGTCGCTGTTCACGCCGGCCTTCGCCGTCGGCCGCGTCGCCGGCTGGACAGCCCATATCCTGGAGCAGGAGCAGACCGGCCGGCTGCTGCGGCCCGACAGCCGCTATGTCGGCCCGCAGCCCAGCCTGGCGGCGTAAAGATCGGTTCAGACGCGTCCCTCTGCCGTCATTGCGAGCGTAGCGAAGCAATCCAGGACGGCTCGCACCGGCCCCTGGATTGCTTCGTCGGCTTCGCCTCCTCGCAATAACGAAAGGCTTTCGCCTGGCGGCTAGACGAACGCGAAGTCGTCCGCCTGCAGCGAGGACCGGTCGACCCCGAGCAGGATGATCTTGTTCTCGGCGTCGGCCGTGATCACGGTGCCGTCCGTGCCGTAGTCGCGGGCATGGGCCATGACCTCGGCGAAGCTGGCGAAGACGTCACGGTCGAACAGGATGACGTCCCCGGCCGCGCCGTCGAAGTCCTGGACCACGTCGCGGCCGAAGCCGGGCTGGACAACGACGACATCCGCCGCGATGCCGCCGGCGATCCGGTCGTCTCCGGCACCGCCGTAGATCCGGTCCCGGCCGCTGCCGCCGGCGATGACGTCATTGCCGTCGCCGCCGACCAGGCGGTCGTCGCCGCCCAGCCCGCCGATCCGGTCGTCCCCGGCCCCACCGCGCAGGGCGTTGGCGCCGGCGTCACCCTCCAGCCGGTCGGCGAAGGCGCTGCCGAGCAGGTTCTCGATGCCGGAGTAGGTGTCTCCGGCGGCGGCGCCGGTGTTGCCGGCCGGCCGGTCGAGGCTGGCCTGCACCCCGGCGAGGCTGGTGGCGTAGCCCGCTGCGTCGATGCCGTCGCCGCCGTCGAGGCTGTCCGCCCCGGTACCGCCTTCCAGCAGGTCGTCGCCGGCGCCGCCGCTCAGGGAATCGTCGCCCAGGCCGCCGGCCAGGTAGTCCTTGCCGGCGGCGCCGCTCGCGATGTCGTTCGCCACGCCCAGCAGCAGGACGTCCGGCCCGTCGGTCCCGTCATGGGTGGGGGTGCCGTTCTCCTGCAGATAGACGTCCGAGGCGTTGTTGGTGTCGCCGGGCGCCAGCGCGTCGTCGCTGGCGATGACGGTGGTGCCATCGTCGGCCGTGGTGTCGGTGGCCAGCGGTCCGCTGACCGACTGCTCTCCGGTGGTGTCGTCGTCGACCACGAGCTGGCCGTCCACGAAATGCACGTGGTAGCGCGGGCCGTCATATTCGGCGTCATCGCCGAGAAAGGTGCTGGTTCCGGCCTCGAAATCGCGCAGATACCAGCCGTCGGGCCCCGGCTCCCAGTCGCTGTCCTGCCGGTAGACGGCGTAGCGTGCATCGTCGGTGACGGTGACGTCGTAGGCGTCCCCGATGACGATCTTCTCGCCGGCCTCTACCCGATAGATGGTGGCCGGGTGAAGTAAGCCGGCCATCCCGAAGTACTCTTCGTAGAAATAGGCTGCGGCGCCGTTCGCCAGCAGGACCGGGGGGCCGTCGTACTCATAGGCGTCGCGGGCGTTGCCGATGTGGAAGGTGGTCCCGTCTTCGAGATTCCTCAGCACCACGTCGTCGGCATAGCCGTTGTAGGTCTCGGCCCAGAGCACGAGGCTACCGTCGCCCGAGATCCGCGGGCTTTCCCGCGTGATGGCCGGGTCCCACGGATCACCGGAGACGCGGCTGTAATACTCATCCGCCCCGACCACGAGGTTCAGGGTGGTGCGCTCGTCCGGCACCCCCGGGGCGGCGGCGCGGATGGCGATAGTGCCGGCCGCGGGACCGGCATAGTCGTGCGACAGATGGATCGAGTTGCTCCCCGGCTCCACGGTGTAAGTCTGCAGCGGGGAGCCGTCGCCCCAGCTGACCACGATCCGCGTGGCGCCGTTCAGGGCGAGGTCGAGGCCCAGCGCCTGACCGTCGGTCGGGTCGGGCGAGTAGGCGACATTGGTGATGAGCGGCATCTGAACCCTCCGAGATGGGAATTGGGTTCACGTCCTCGCAGGCGGGCGAGCCTCCGGCTATTCCGTTTTTGGGAAAGTTATCAGATCACGGCGGGATCGGACATCCGGGCCGGAGATTTCGTTCGAAAAAGAAGGTTTCGTTCGCTTGAGCCGAAGGGCGGATGGACGATTCGCTGAGGATTCCGTTGCGCCGCCGGATGTGAAGCCTGATTGCGCCTGGATGCCCGCGGCCGGGCCGGGAAAGGGCAGGGCCAGCTGGCGGGCGCGGTGCTCGGGCGCCGGTCGGATGCGGCCGCGGCTCGGGCACAGGTTCCGCACCGGGCAGTCGCCGCAGCGGGGCCGCCGGTCGGTGCAGTGGTCGTGGCCCAGCCGCTTGACCAGCCAGTGGTGCCGCTCGATCCGATCGTTGTCCCAGTCCGGCGGCAGCATCGCCAGCAGCGGTTCGTGCGCCGCCTCGGCGCCGGCGCGGCGGGAGACCAGCCCAAGCCGCTTCGCGGTGCGGAGATGGCCGGTCGAGACCGGCAGGGCGCGCATGCGCAGTCGGCTGAACAGCAGCACCGAGGCTGCTGTCTTCGGCCCGACGCCGGGCAGCTGTCGCAGCCAGGCGGCCGCCTGCGATACCGGCCACCCGGCCAGGAAGTCCAACTCCAGCCGGCCGCGAGCGGCCTGCAGCACCCGCAGCGCCTCCTGCAGGGTCTGCGCCTTCCTGTCCGGCCAAGTGGTGCGGCCGATCAGCCGCTCGATCACCGCCGGATCGGCGTCGAGCAGATCCTGCCAGCGCGGGAAGCGCACCCGCAGGATGCGGTGGGCGGCCATCGCCACCGCATCCTCGGTGCGCGCGGACAAGAGCGCCAGCACCAGCACCTCGACCGGGGCCGGATACAGCCAGCGCGGCGGCGGCCCGAAGGCGGCGGCCAGGGCAGCGTCGATCCGGACCAGGCGGGCGGTGGCGGGCATGGCGTCGACCATGCCGCAGGTTAGAACATAAAGGGAACAAGCGCGACTCGAATCGGAGAGGCACATCCGGGATTGATGAGCCTTCCAAATTCTCAAACCGTCATGGCGAGCCCCGAAGGGGCGTGGCCATCCAGGCCGCTCGCGCCGGCCCCTGGATGGCCACGGCGCTGCGCGCCTCGCCATGACGGATTCTAATGCGTCGCGAGCCGTCCTTCACCGGGCCTGATCACCAGGCCGTATACCCGCCGTCCGGGCCCAGGATCGCGCCGGTGAAGAAGCCCGAGGCGTCGGCCGCCAGGAACAGGGCGGTGGCGGCGATCTCCCAGGGCTCGCCGCAGCGGGCCATCGGCGTCATCTCGATCCAGGTGTCGTACCATTCCTTCTTGGTGCGGCCGGCCAGGGTCATGTCGGTGGCGATGTAGCCCGGGGCGATCGCGTTGACCCGCACTCCGTGCGGCGCCCATTCGCAGGCCAGCGACTTGGTCAACAGATGCACCGCGGCCTTGCTGGCGTTGTAATGCGCCTGGCCTTGCGGCTTGTTGACGATGATGCCGGACATCGACCCGATGTTGATCACGCTGCCGCGCTTGGCCGCCACCATGTGCCTGCCGAAGGCGCGGGCGCACCAGAACACGGCGTTGACGTTCAGGTCCATGACCTTGCGCCATTCCTCGTCGCTGGTCTCCAGCGCGTCGCTGTTGCGCGCCATGCCGGCGTTGTTGACCAGGACGTCGACCCGGCCGTGCCGGGCCTGGATGTCGTCGGCGGCCTTGGTCACCGCGGCGGGGTCGGTGACGTCCAACCGGATGAACTCGCCGCCCACCGCCTTGGCGGTTTCGGCGCCGATATCGGCCAGGATCTCGGCCACCACCACCTTGGCGCCGGCCTCGGCCAGCGCCTCGCAGGTCGCCCGGCCGATGCCGCGGCCGCCGCCGGTCACCACCGCCACGCGGCCGGATAGGTCGAATTTCTCGCGGTACATGGTCCTCTCCATCACATCGGGATCAGGTCGACCGCCCGGTCGGCGACCGCCAGAACCGGGGCGTTGGTGTTGCCGCTGGTCACCCGCGGCATGATCGAGGCGTCGATGACGCGCAGGCCCTCCACCCCGCGCACGCGCAGCGTGCGGTCGACGACGGCCATCGGATCGCCGTCCGGCCCCATGCGGCAGGTGCCGACCGGGTGGTAGTTGGTCTTGACCGTGCGCCGGCAATGCGCGGCCAGCTCCTCATCGCTGGTGGTGGCGTCGCCGGGGAAGATCTCGCCGGTCACCATTCGCCGCACCGGGTCGGCCGCCAACACCCGGCGGGCATAGCGCAGACCGGCGACCGACAGGCGCAGATCCTCCGGGTCGCCGAAGAAGGCGCAGTCGATCAGCGGCGGGTCGGCGGGGTTGGCGGAGCGCAGCGACACCGATCCGCGCGCCTTCGGCCGCATCAGGCAGGCGTTCAGCGTCACCCCGTCGGTCGGCTTGACGCCGGTGACGTCGCGGTCGAGATAGACGGTCGGCACGCAGTACAGCTGCAGCGTCGGGTCGCTCTGGTCCTCGCCATCCGGGTCGATGAAGGCGCAGGCCTCGACCCCGGTCGTGGTCACCGGGCCGGTCTTGAACAGCAGGTACTGCAGCCCGGCCAGGATCATCGGCAGGCCGCGGTCGCGGCCGAAATAGCCGTAGGCGCCGTTGGTGGCGGCGATCACCGGCACCTCATGGTGGTCCTGCAGGTTGGCGCCGACGCCGGGCAGGTCCGCCGTCACCGGGATGCCGTGCCGGGCCAGCGCCTCGGCCGGGCCGATGCCGCTCAGCATCAGCAGCTTGGGCGAGGCATAGGCGCCGGCGGCCAGGATCACCTCGCCGGCCGTGGCCCGGCGGGTCTGCCCGTCCTTGACGTAGTCGACGCCGGTGGCGCGGCCGCGCTCGATCCGGATGCGGGTGACCAGCGCCCCGGTCTCGACCGTCAGCTTCGGGTCGCCCAGCACCGGGGCCAGGAAGGCGGTCACGGCGCTGCAGCGGGTGCGGGTCCGGGCATCGATCGTGTGCTGCATGAAGCCGACACCGGCCTGGACGCCGCCGTTGAAGTCGGGCCGGTACGGCACGCCCATGCCCTGCAGCGCCTGGACGAAGGCGCGGCTCATGGCGCAGTGCTGGCCGAGATGCGAGACCTTCAGCGGCCCGTCCGTGCCGTGGAAGGGGGCGCCGAGATGGTCGTTGCCCTCCTGCTTGATGAAATAGGGCAGCAGTTCGGCCCAGCCCCAGCCGGAGCCGCCGCCGAGCTCCGCGTCCCAGCCGTCATAGTCCTGCGGCCGGCCGCGCATATAGACCATGGCGTTGACCGCGCTGCCGCCGCCCAGCAGCTTGCCGGTCGGGATGATCGGGGCGCGGCCGCCCAGCTGTTCCTGCGGCACGGTCTGGTTCAGGGTCAGATAGGTGTCCCGGTTCAGGAACTTCATGTAGCCGGCCGGCATGTCCAGCAGCCGGCTGCCGCGCCGTCCGCCGGCCTCCAGCAGCAGCACCCGCGCCCGCCGCTCGGTCACCAGCCGGCTGGCGACGACGCATCCGGCGCTGCCGCCGCCGACGATGATGTAGTCGTAGCCGTCAGCCATGGCGGGTGACGCTCACTTCACCGCACCGAAGGTCAGGCCGCGCACGAGCTGGCGCTGCGACAGCCAGCCCAGCACCAGGATCGGGGCGATGGCCAGGGTCGAGGCGGCGGACAGCTTGGCCCAGAACAGCCCCTCGGGGCTGGAGAAGGAGGCGATGAAGGCGGTCAGCGGCCCGGAATCCGGCCCGGTCAGGTTGATGCTCCAGAACGCCTCGTTCCAGCTCAGGATGATGGTGAGGAGTGAGGTCGAGACGATGCCGGGCAGGGTGGTGGGCAGCAGGATGTACACCATCTCCGCCCAGGATCCCGCGCCGTCCACCCGCGCCGCCTCCAGGATCTCGCGCGGATAGTCGCGGAAATAGGTGTACAGCATCCATACCACGATCGGCAGGTTGACCAGCGTCATCAGCAAGACCATGCCGATGACCGTGTTCAAGAGGCCGAGGTCGCGGAAGCCCAGATACATCGGCACCAGCACGCCGACCGCGGGCATCATCTTGGTCGACAGCATCCACAACAGCGTGCCGTCGGTGCGCTTGGTCGGGAAGAAGGCCATGGAATAGGCCGCCATCCCGCCGATCACCAGGCACAGGAAGGTCGAGCCGAAGGCGATGTAGACCGAGTTCAAGGCGTAGTGGAAATAGTCGATCCGGGATTCGACGGCGGCGTAGTTCTCCAGGGTCGGGGTGAAGAAGATCGATGGCGGCGTGGCGAAGGCCTCGACCTCGGTCTTGAAGCTGGTCAGCACCATCCAGCCGATCGGGAAGAACAGCGCCAGCCCGACCGCCCAGCCCAGGACGGTGACGCCGAGAGTCTGCCGCGCGGAGCGTTTCACGGCCATGGCTCAGCCTCCCTTGCGCAGGGTGCGGGCCAGCGCGCGCACCAGGAAGAAGGCGACGATGTTGGCCAGGATCACCGCGATCACCCCGCCGGCCGAGGCGGCGCCGACGTTGAACTGCTGCAGGCCGTTCCGGTAGACGAGATAGGTCAGGTTGGTGCTGGCCGTGCCCGGCCCGCCATTGGTGGTGACCAGGATCTCGGCGAAGATCGCCAGCAGGAAGATCGTCTGCACCATGATGACCACGCCGATGGCGTGCATCAGATGCGGCAGCACGATGTAGAAGAACATCGAGATCGGCCCGGCGCCGTCGATCCGCGCCGCCTCGCGCTGCTCATGGTCCAGCGACTGCAGCGCGGTCAGGAGGATCAGCACGGCGAAGGGCAGCCACTGCCAGGCGACCATGATGATGATCGCGGCCAGCGGCGCCTGGCTCAGCCAGTCGATCGGCTCGAGCCCGACCGTCCGCGCCGCCCAGGTCAGGACGCCGGAGACCGGGTGCAGCAGCAGGTTCTTCCAGACCAGGGCGCTGACCGTCGGCATCACGAAGAAGGGCGCGATGACGAGCACGCGGACGATGCCGCGGCCGGGGAAGGGCTGGTCCAGCAGGATCGCGATCAGGGTGCCCAGCACCACGGTGATCGCCAGCACCGCCCCGACCAGGATCAGCGTGTTCTGGATCGCGTCCCAGAAGGCGGGGTCGTTGACAAGGTAGATGTAGTTGTTCAGCCCCGCGAAGCCGCGCCGCAGCGGGTTCATCAGGTTGTAGCGCAGGGTCGAGAAGTAGATCGTCGCCGCCAGCGGCACGAAGGTCCACAGCAGGAGGACCGTGACCGATGGGGCGAGGAGCAGCGTCGCCCTGCGCCGGGTCGAGGCAATGGCGGCCATGGCGTGCATCCTTTCCTGACTGCGCGACGGGCGCGTTTCCGCTGTCCCCCTCCCGCAAGAGGAGGGGGAAGCGTCATAGGCCGGGGCCGGTCCGGATCAGGCTGTCACTTGTATCCGCCCTGGACCATGGCCCGGTCGGCGGCCTCCTGCGAGGCCTTCAGCGCCTGGTCGACCGAGACCGTGCCGGCGAGGGCGGCGGCGAGCTGCTGGCCGACCTCGGTGCCGATCGCCTGGAACTCGGGGATGCCGACGAACTGGATGCCGGTGTAGGGCACCTTCTCCACCGTGGCGTCGTTCGGGTCCGCGGTCTCGATCGCCTTCAGCACGAAGTCGGCGAAGGGCGCGGCCTTCTTGTACTCCGGGTTGGCGTAGGTCGAGGCGCGCGTGCCGGGCGGCACCACGGTCCAGCCGTCGCTCTTGGCGACCTTCTCGATATAGGCCTTGGACGTGGCCCAGGTGATGAACTTCTTGGCCGCGTCCGGCGCCTTGGTCGACTTCGGCACCGCCAGCGCCCAGGACCACAGCCAGTGGTTGCCCTTCGGCGACTTGGCGACCGGCGCCTGGGCGAAGGCGACCTTGTCGGCGACCGTGGAGTCCTTCGGGTTGTACAGGTAGCCGGCGGCCGAGGTGGCGTCGATCCACATCGCGCATTTGCCGCTGGCGAACAGCGCCCGGTTCTCGTTGTGGCCGTTCGACGGCGCGCCCGGGGGGCCGTAGCTCTTCAGCAGGTCGACATAGAAGGTGATGGCCTCCTTCCACTCCGGCGTGTCGATGGTCGGGTTCCAGTCCATGTCGAACCAGCGCCCGCCATAGGTGTTCACCAGCGGGTCGATGAAGGCCATGTTCTCGCCCCAGCCCGGCTTGCCGCGCAGGCAGATGCCGTAGATCTCGTGCGAGGGGTCGTGCAGCTTCGACGCGAACTCCTTGATCTGCTCATAGGTCGGCTGGTCGGGCATCTTCAGGCCCGCCTTGTCGAACAGGTCCTTCCGGTAGAAGGTCATCGAGCTTTCGGCATAGAAGGGCAGGGCGTACAGCTTGCCCTCATGCGACAGCCCGTCCCGCACCGGCTTCAGCACGTCCTCGATGTCGTAGTCGGCCGGCAGGTCGTCCATCGGCACCAGCCAGTCCTGCGCGCCCCAGATCGGCACCTCATAGGTGCCGATGGTCAGCACGTCGAACTGCCCGCCACTGGTGGCGATGTCAGTGGTGACGCGCTGGCGCAGCACGTTCTCCTCCAGCACCACCCAGTTCAGCGCGATGCCGCTCTCCTTCTCGAAGTCCTTCGACAGGCGCTGCATGATGATCATGTCGGCGTTGTTGACCGTGGCGATGGTCAGCTTCTGCTGCGCCATCGCCGATCCGGACGCGAGCAGCAGCGCCAGCGCGCCCGCTCCGGCCAGGGCCTTGCACATCTTCCAGGACATGGTGGGCCTCCTCGGGGTTGTTCCTCCAAAGCCGCGTCTCTCGCGGTCTCGCTCTCTTCCGGCGGGAAGCCTACGCCGATTTGGGCGACGGCGCCTGACGGTCGATCAATCGAGCATTGTGATTATGCTCAATTGATGAACAGATGTTCAATCAGCAGCCGAACGGAGTCAAGCGCGGAGGTGCAGCCCGGCCCGCTTCGTGAGAGCCTGTGCGCCTCGCGACTCCAGAACGGATTCGGCTCCCATGGCGAAATGGCTGCCCGCCGCCCTCGACTACATCCCGCGCTGGCTCGACTTCCAGATGCGGCTGACCGAGCAGCCCGGTTGCGTCGTCGCCGTCGCCGAGAACGGCAGGATCGTGCTGGAGCAGGCCTTCGGCACGGTCGAGCTCGGCCGCAAGGAGCCCTTGACGCCACGCCACCGCTTCCGCGTCGCCTCGCATTCCAAGACCTTCACCGCCGTCGGGATTCTCAGGCTGCGCGAGCAGGGCAGGCTCGGCCTCGACGACCCGGCCGGCCGCCATGTCGACGGGCTGCATCCTGCGACAGCATCCGCCACCATCGGCCAGCTGCTGTCGCATGCGGCCGGCCTCAGCCGCGACGGCGCCGACACCGACCACTGGATGGACCGCCGGCCGTTCCCGTCCGAGACCGAGCTGCGCCAGGCCCTCTCCGGCCCGGCGCCGGTCCCGGCCGCCGCCCGGTTCAAATACTCCAACCACGGCTTCGGTCTGCTCGGCCTGGTGATCGAGGCGGTGACCGGCGAGGCCTATGGCGACTGGATCCACCGTGAGGTCGTGGCCCCGGCCGGGCTGGAGGAGACCGCGCCCGACCTGCCGTCGCCCGGCGCCGGGCCGCTCGCCACCGGGCACAGCGGCAAGTGGCCGCTCGGCCGGCGGGTGCCGATTCCGGGCGGCACCCCGACCAACGCGCTGGCATCCGCCACCGGCTTCGTCTCCACCGCCCGCGACCTGGCCCTGTTCTTCGGCCGGCTCGACCCCGAGGCGAAGCACGGCATCCTGTCCCCGGCCAGCCGGCGCGAGCTGGTGCGGCCGCAATGGCGCAACCCGGACGCGGAGGTGGAGCGGCATTACGGCCTCGGCACCATGATCGGCCGCACCGGCGATTTCGGCTGGTTCGGCCATGGCGGCGCCTTCCTCGGCTATATCAGCCGCACCGTGGTGCTGCCGGGGCAGGGCATCGCCGCCTCGGTGGTGACCAATGCGGTGGACGGTCCGGCCAACCCCTGGGCCGAGGGCATCGTCCACATCCTCTCCGCCTTCGCCAGGCACGGCGCGCCCGCGGCGAAGACCGGCGATTGGGCCGGCCGGTGGTGGAGCACCTGGCGCGCCGTCGACCTGGTGCCGGCCGGCGGCAAGATGCTGGTCGCCGACCCGGCGCTGGCCACGCCCTTCCTCGACGCGCCCGAGATCACGCCGGACGGTCCGGACCGCGGCCGCATCACCCGCGCCCAGGGCTACAACAGCTACGGCGAGGAGGTGACTCTCAAGCGCGACCGCAAGGGCGCCGCGGCCGAGCTGCTCTACGCCGGCAGCCGCCTGCTGCCCGAGGCGAAGCTGGCGGCGGAGCTGAAGGGGCGTTACGAGGCCGGCTAGGCCGGGCGGAGGTCTTTCCCTCTCCTCGGGGAGAGGCAGGGGGCCCGTTCGCGGCAGCGAAAGCGAGGGTGAGGGGGACTCCGCCGGCGCGCTCCCCCTGACCGCGGCGGCGGTTTGCGCTATTCTCAGCCGCATGACGACCGACCGGACCGTGCTGAACCGGATCGAGAAGCTGGTGGCGGAGGAGGAGCGGCTGTGGGCTCGCGGCCGCCCGACCGACGCCGAGCTGAAGCGGCTGCGCGAGATCGAGAGAGAGCTCGACCGCGCCTGGGACCTGCTGCGCCAGCGCCGGGCCCTGCGCGAATACGGCCAGGACCCCGACGGCGCCCATATCCGCCCCGCCGGCATGGTGCGCGCCTACCGCGACGAGTGAGCGGGACCGGCCGCCGCGGCCGAAGCAGGATTGATCCAGGTTAATCGATGCGCGGGTCCGGCGGGTGTAGGATGGCGGGCGGCGGCCCGGCCCCTGGGGGTGTCGGCCATGAGCCGTCTCCCCACGCGCGCGTCCGGCGGTTTCACGCGGCGCAGCGCCTGATCTGAGCACATCGTGGGCCGGCCCCCGGGACGCGGGTGCAAACCCGCGTCAGCGACGACATCGGCAATCACTTCGATTCAGGAGGTAGCGAACGATGTCTAGCATCAGAGTGGAATTCGGCACGGACGGTCCCGACACCTTCACCGCGAACGCCGGGGAGATGCTGATCGCCTTCGGTCGCGGCGGCGACGACACCCTCACGGGCGCCGAGCTGTCGGACCTCTTGTCCGGCGGCGCCGGCGACGACACCCTCGCCGGCGGTGCCGGCGAGGATCTTCTCAGGGGCGGGGCCGGGAAGGACGACATCAACACCGGCGCCGACGATGATCTCGTCTTCGCCGGCAGCGGCGACGACAGCGTCGGCGGCATGGCGGGCAGCGACGTCGTCTTCGCCGGCGCGGGCGACGATCTGGTCGCCTGGAACGACCCGACGGGCGACCGCGTCTTCGGCGGCGAGGGCAACGACATCCTCCGCGGCGGCGACGTCGCGGCCGACACCATCTTCGGGGGCGCCGGCGACGACCTGATCCGCGCCGTCGCCAATCAGGAGCTCGCGACCCACGCGGCGGACGACCTGTTCGGCGGCAGGGGCAACGACACCGTCTTCGGCGGCAATGCCGACGACACGATCGAGGGCGGCAGGGGCAACGATATCCTCGCCGGCTTCGGCGGCGCCGACACCTTCGTCTTCCGCGCCGACGAGCCGGGCAACGACACGATCACCGATTTCACGACCGAGGATGTGGTCGAGCTGGCCGGCTTCGCGGGCAATTTCGATCCGCTGGCGAATCTGAGCCAGGAGACCTCCGGCACGGTCCTCGACCTCGGCGCGGCCGGGGAGGTTCTCTTCCTCGGCCGCCTGGTCAACGAGTTCGAGGCCGACGACTTCGTCCTCGTCTGACCGGGCTTGGCGGGTGGGACCGCCCGCGGGACCACCCGCCGTCTCCTCGTGCGGCGCCGGGCCGGCGCGACCGTCGCCCGGCGCCGCGCCCTTGCCTATTGCCGGCCCTTGTAGTCGACCTGCGGCGCCGCCCGCAGCTGGTCCTTGGTCGCGTCCAGCGTCACCCGCCAGCCGTCGCCCTCGCGCTGGAGGTCGAGGGCGGTGGGATCGATCGCGACATAGTGCTCGTCCATGCCGAGGAACCCGCCGACCGACACGATGACGCCGCGGACGGTGGATTTGTTGGCGATGATCACGTCCTCGATCTCGCCGATGGTCTCGCCGCCGCGGTTGCGGACATCGGCGCCGACGAGGCTCGATCCCATCAGGTCATTGGACTGGGGCGTGACGAAGTTCGGCTTGTCCTGCGCCACGGCCGTGCCCGCGACGGCCGAGAGGATGACGAGGCTGAGAGCCAGACGACGCATACCGGACCTCCTCATGAAGAAATGGCGGCGGGCCGGCCGGCGCCGTGCCGCCGCGGTCCGGCGGTGTCGTCTCGCCATGGCGCATGACCGTCTCCGCGCGCTTTGCTGCAGGTCCAACGGGAACATCCGGCCTTCCGGTTCCACTCCGGATCGCGCGAATCCGGCCCCGCGCGATGCGCCTCGCGGCGCCGGGCCGGGCTCCTTCCCGGAGGCTGGAAAATTCCCTCTCCTCGGGGAGAGGGAGGGGCCCATTCGCGACGGCGAATGGGAGGGTGAGGGGGAGGGCGCCGGCGCTGGGACCTTGGCCCCGATCGTCATGGCGAGCCCCGCAGGGGCGTGGCCATCCAGCAGCGCCGGCGCCTGGAATGCGCTGGCGTGAGTCGGATGGCGGTGGCGTCGAGAACCGGAGCGCAGCGGACTTCAAGGTCCGTGAGCACCGGAAGCGCAGACGCCGCCGTCAGCCGGCCGCGCCAGTAGCATTCCAGATCTCATGCCCGCCATCCCACATCATCTTCAGCGACACATAGAAGATGATCAGCAGCCCGACATAGGCGATCCAGCGGTGGCGGTGCAGCAGCCGGGCGACGAAGTTGGCGGCCAGGCCCATCAGCGCGACGGAGAGGGCGAGGCCGACGATCAGCACCTCGATGTGGTCGCGCGCGGTGCCGGCCACGGCCAGCACATTGTCCAGCGACATCGACACGTCGGCCACCACGATCTGGGTGACGGCCTGGCGGAAGGTCTTGGCGGGGGCGGCCGCCGCCATCGAGTCCAGGGGAAGGGGGTTCCCTCCGCCCGTCGCCATCGAGTCCCCCCTCCCCTCGCGGGAGGGGGATAGGGGGAGGGGGTTCTCTCCACCGGAACCGTTCTCGCCCTCGGCCGCCTCCACCTCCTGCAGCGCCGCGGCCTCGGCGGCGCGGTCGGCGCGCAGCTCGCGCCACAGCTTCCAGCACACCCACAGCAGCAGGATGCCGCCGGCGAACAGCAGGCCGACGATCTGCAGCAGCTGGGTGGTGAACAGGGCAAAGACGATTCGCAGCACGGTGGCGGCGACGATGCCCCAGACGATGGCGCGCCGCCGCTCGTCGGCCGCCAGCCCGGCCGCGGCCATGCCGACGACGATGGCGTTGTCGCCCGCCAGCGCCACGTCGATGATCACGACCTGGACCAGAGCGGTGAGCTCGGCGAGCGAGAACCAGTCGGGCATGGCGGGGCCGGTGTGGCGGGAGGATGGCCCCGATGTAGCGCAAGCGTGCGGTCTGGGGAACCCGGAGCGAGGACCGGCACTGTTCGGCCATCAGCAGCGAGGCTGAGACGGCGCGAACAGGAATGCGTGACCCGGACGGCCGCCGCCACTTCCAACCTGGCGATTGCATGCTCCTGATCTGATGCATGCGGCCACGAATACATTCAGTTGGCACCCAGAAGCTGCATGCAGGTATAGAAGATCGTCCCTAGATATCAGCCTTCCTTCTCAAATTTCTAGGCGTATCTACGAATCTCTACAACATCCTCATAATACACCTTGTTTGCCTTGTATATCGTTGAGCGTGTGTTGACATGCGCCATGTGCGTTTTGACTTTTTCACGGGCGGCTATCCCTGCTTTGAGTCCCAAACCCTCAGCTGCCTGAACATAGATATCACCAAGCGGGATCTCAATGTCCTTAAAATAGGAGCTCTGAACCACGACGAGAGCGCCCGCCCCAGGTTTAAGGATGCGCTTTATCTCCTGGAGAGAAGCATCCATGTCCATGAAGTACTGAACTATGTTTTTCCAATAGTAGGACGCCGCCGCCTTGGTGGGGTGAGATCTCACTGCATTCAGAATCTCATTGCAAAGAGGTCCCCACTTCGCGTTCTGTGCGCGCTCGACCTTGGTGATCACTGGGGCACCCATCGTTTTATGGCGGATGGACTCCAGAAGAACGTCATCTCCGAAGGTCAGCATCTCCGGAAGGGTGGACACCGCGTAGTCGATGCGGGTTAAGTACGGCGGTGATGTAATAACTGCATCGACGCTGGCATTCTTGAGCGGCAGGGCTCGTGCATCTCCGCAAAGAGCATTAAGCGTGCCGCCGCCGACTGTTCCGCCATAGACCTCACAAAGCTGTCTCAACATGGTTTCAGCGTTGACCCGTAGAGCCGCCAGGAGATCGCGCTCCGACACGTGAACTTCTGCAGCCTCGGTCCGCAACCACGTCGGGTTCTGCAGCTTCTGGGTCCCAGACAGCTTTCTAAGAGTCACGAAGACTACGGCCCGACAGAACGCATAGCACGGATCAAGTACAGTGCGCGCTGCGTCGTTCTTCAGCACGGACGTCGATGGGCTGAGATACTCGCCAAAAGGAATGGCTCGAAGGACTCTCCTCAAATGCGCCGCTGTTACTGCGTCGAAGATTCCTGCGAGCGGCTCTGGATCAACTGGCCATGCACTATTCGACGGGCGCGAAGGTAAGGCGCGCAGCCAAGCTTCGATCTCACTACGAACCTTCAGAATTGAGTTCGACTTAGCGGCTGCGAAGGTAGCCATGACGGGATTGATATCGAGGCAAACGCTGTCGACTCCTGCTCGGCTAGCAACAAATCCCGTGGTGCCGCTGCCCGCCCACGGATCAGCAACGACGCTCCCCAGCCCACAGTTAAGGTACGCTAGCGCACTTTCGACAAATTGCTCTGAATATCCAGCATAGTAGGGATGCCACGCGTGTACCCCCTTGCGTTCGGTTACACTTCGTTTAGCGCTCGCCAACTGGATGTCTAGCTCCTTGAAGAGTGCAAAGGTGTTCATTCTTCGGTATCCTGCACTCCAAAACCAAGGTAACCCATTAATAGGTCAACTGCATGCTTGATTGAGGATCTAGTTTCGCCAGCAAAATAGATCTGGTCTATATCCGGATGTTGTAGGCGGTTACCCGCATTCGCATGTTGTTGAGGGAAGGGGTAATATACGATAGCGAAAAATCGTCCTTCTGGATGTGTTTGCTTAAATTTGTTTGCCTTGTTTATGATTTCATCTGCGCGTTTGTGGATGTCTCGTTGGGATTCGATGCGTTTGACGTCAATCGCAACTTTGATTGGGCCACCGCTTGCGGGGTACGCGGCATCAATCTCAAAGATCTCACCATTGCAATTGAACTTGCGCTTACGGAAGCGCCGATTGGAGTCGGTGTTGATGATTTCCGTTACAGTTTGTTCCCAAGCGCCCTTTCGCTGACGCATCTGCTTGTCAGTCCAAGCATAACGATCCAGCTCAAGAAGGGCAGGAACCGCCAAGGATTTAGGAAGGAAGGGCTTCACGTAGCCGGCAATCTGCGCGGCGACCCGCTCTGGCACAGAGAGGGAATAGGTATCAAACGCTAGATCGAGGTCACGTTTTAGGGCTCGCTGCGCGACATTCACGCTCGTAAGAATCGGTTTGATAATGATCGGATACCGGTGAAAAGCCGTGGTGAGCTCATCTACGCTGAGATCGCCAAACATGATCACCGGAATCTCGCGTAGCTCGATGAAACCCTTGAACGCGGACAAGAGCGCCGCCTCCAGTTCAGCCAAGCGGGACTCCGGCGGCCGGCTCTCCTCGAGCTGGCTCTTATGGTTCGAATACTCCTCCTCGTGGAGTTGGGTGGGGGCGTCATCGGTCTGGTTCAAGCGCGAATCGTCCCGGCTGCCTACGTGGTGGGGGGCCATCTTACACATTCGTGATCGCGGTGAAGAACGTCGCGTTCAAACTATCCGAAGCCTCCAGGGTTACGAGATAAAATTTGGGATCACACAACCCTATCGTGTCGGAGGGCGTGGAGTTTCGGCCAGGAGAGTTTTTGGGTGGTTCGGCCGCACATGCTTGCCTCACTTCATCAGTTTCTCGGCCAGCCTGGGCCGATCTGTAGCCTCGGCTTCCGGGCCCCGCAGTGCTCGCAGCGTAGCTGGCCGGCGATCTCCTGCAGCGTGAGATTGCCCCACCGGCGCCGGTCGAGATCCACCCAACTCGTGTGCCGACACCGCACCCCGGTGCAGGTGGCGCGCACCCGTTCGCCTCGGGTCAGGTCGCGGAGCCGGAGCTGGCGCGGCGATTCGGCAAATCGGCGCTTGGCCTCGTCGGGCCC
This sequence comes from Inquilinus limosus, assembly GCF_051487185.1. Lineage (GTDB taxonomy): Bacteria > Pseudomonadota > Alphaproteobacteria > DSM-16000 > Inquilinaceae > Inquilinus > Inquilinus limosus_F. Next base: position 15,359 of record NZ_JAHVDK010000019.1, on the reverse strand, counting down.
GCACATGACCAAGTCCGCAACTTCAAGTTGGGATAGCCCATGGGGCGCGCCCGAAACCGGATGTCCTGCGGTCGGGTCCGCTGCTGTGCCGCGACTGAACCGACCAGGATCGCGGGCTATGCGGAGATCCCCGCTGAAGGGGTAGCCGTGCTTCATCGTTCGACATCCAGAGCGTCCAGATGGCGCTCGGCCACCGTGACGCCCTGGGCCAATAGGGCGGCGATCTCGGCCTCGCGAAGGCCAAGCTTCAGGCCGCGCCAGCGCAGCTCATTGCGGTGGACATCTTCCTCGATCTCGACATCGAGCAGCTTTATCGCCAGATCGCGGGGCATGTCAGACCTTACCAACCTGCCGGCGCAGCTTGGTGACGTGGACGATTGGCTCCAGATCGGAAACGACCAGGCACATGCCGCGGTGGTCCGCGACATAGACGTAAGGATCAAGGTCGAGGAGGAAGCCGATCGTCGGTAGGCGGTCCATATCCGGCCCGTGCTCGGTCTCGGCGAGCAGCCGCTCCAGCAGCGCGCTCAACGCCTCGACCGTCTCGGCCTTCGGATTCCAGTGGCCGATGACGCGGCCGGTGATCTGTTCGTAGATCTCCGTGTGGTCACGAGGGTCAGGCGACGGCTCGTCCGGCGGGATAATCAGGTCGGGGTAAAGCCAGAGGCTGCGTGCACCCATGACAGACTCCTCAGTCTGAGGCCTCGTTCTCTATATGTTCTAAAATCGACGAGAAGTCGAATCGATTCGCAAAATGCCAACGAACCGGCTGGCGCAGCGAGCGCCGGCACCTCGATTCCGGAACCCGTGCCCGACCAACATCCAACCCAGTGGCCGGGGATTGAACATTAATAGACATGCTGGTAGCATTAGTTTGGCCTGCTCGATCATTTGCGCAAGACGTGCGATCAATCAGTATTGGTTCCGCCACAAACATTTTCACAGAAGCCTCGTACGCGTAGAATCGAGCTGTTGGCTTTGCCCTTTGAGGATTAGATTTTAGCCTGAGAGTAGAGATGACCAAATACCGCAATTTTCCTTGGAAACGGAACATTCGGCGAGTTCCGACCCCTCTCTCCGCGAAACTGCAGCAAATCCCCAGGGGAGCAGGGATCGTTGCTGTCTGCACGAAGCGGATTACCGCCGATGAGCTTAATGACGGCGCTTATCGCCACCTTAAGATGAAATTAGTTGATGGCGAGCCGACCTTTCCGCCGACGGTGCTGCCACGTGAGGATGCTGGCCCATACTCTTACAAAAACCGCAACGGCTGGGAAGTTAAGCGCCATGACCTACCCATGATTCTGAAGACAATCTATCTCGGCGAACGGCCAGTCTACGGAGATTGGACTAATGGATCATTTCCGCTGTGGCAAGAGCGGCAGGTTTACCAAGTCGATGAATACGCATCAACTGACTACTCGATAGCTATTGATCTTCTAACGACAAAAGATGGAAACTTCATTTTTAAATTCAATCTAGATTGTGTCCTAGATATAAGAGACTCCGATTTTGAAGAAGATCTCCTGTTCTGTCTGAATATCCTGCAGGAGAACACGGGCGTATGCGACATCGACCGTAGCGACAAGACCCGCCAAGAGTATGTCGAGACCACTCTCGTGGACTGGGAAATCTTCCCGCCCGGATCGATTGACCGTTTTCTCGCCAAGGCCAAGGCAGAGCTTGGGAAGGCCAATGGCCAAACCAATCAAGTGATCGACGAAAGAGTGGCGGAGTTTCGCCGGCTGTCGCCCGAGCGCTACATTCTCGGCAAGGGGGGATTCAACCGTTACATCGGTGCTGTGCTGCCGCACGATGTAGTTGTGTTTGAAAATGTTCGATATGGCAATGCGCTCTATGTGCTCCATGAGAATTGGGAGGAGGTGTCACAACGCTCACGAACCAATTTGCTCAAAGGCACAAGTGCCGATTACGACCGCATTCCGCATGTGGAAGGGTGGCAAGAACAGTTCCGTGAAGCCGTCAGGCGACGTTCTGCGCACCGGCGTCGCTAGCAAGGTCCAACTGCGATGTCGCGCGAAGCGGATAATAGAGCTGTTATCAACGAACGTCCGCAATGGGACGAAGCGCCCCTTTGGCCGCGCTGAGTCGAACTTCCGCCTCGGATCCACCTCGATTACGGTGATACTGCACCTTTAGCGGGCTTTCGCCCTCGCTTGGCGGGAGCGAGGGCGGAAAACGACGTGTGAGAGTCCTGGGCTTATCGGACATTCTCTTTCTGATCGCCTATCTCACCCTAATCCTTCTGTCTCACAACAGGGGGCAGTCCACGGAGGCCGACCTCGGGCCGACTATTCGTCCAATGACACGTCGTCGGCCGGCGGCATCGGCGGCTGCTCGGGCAGGAACTCGACCCCACGCAGCCGATCGATCTCAGCGAAGACCGCCTGGATATTCTTGGTGGTCTCCTGCTCTATCGGCTCCGGCAGCACGCCGCGGCCGTAGCGGCGCACCCGGACCTCCTTGCCGGGCAGGCGGAGCTCCTCAGGCAGGCGCACGGCCTGGCTGCGGCCGATCCGGAACAACTGGGCGATCGCGGTATCGCTCATGGGGGGCCTCGACCGCTGACGAACGATGAAGATCCATCATATCCGCCGTGGCGATTCGGCGACAACCGGCCGGCCGGCGTTTCCGTAGGCGGGGAAACACAATGTTGAGTTGCGTTAACTCACAGCTTTGTTCATGATATGTTCCATGGAGATGGCGCAGACCGATGGCGAGGCGGGCGAGGCCCGGCCGTCCGATCCCGACCTGAACTGGACGGGGTGGGCGCTGGACAAGCTGCGCGAGGTGGTCGAGATCGACATCCGCTGCAAGCGGCTGACCGAGCGGCAGCAGCAGGCGACCCCGGCGGGGCCGGAGACGCCGCCCGATTTCCCGCTGATGCAGTCGCGCCTGTCCCGCTCGATCCGGCTGTCGATCGCCATGGCCGAGCGGATCCGCGCCGACTATCTGCACCGCAAGGCCGAGGGCGAGGAATCGGGAGCGCGGGAGCGGCGCCGCCGGCGGCGGGAGCAGGCCGTCCAGGCCGTGGTCGAGGCGGTCGCTGTGGCCGAGGCCGCGGACCTCGCCGCGACTGGCGAGGCTGTCGATCCCGAGGAGACCGAACGCCTGCGGGAGCAGGTCTGGGAGCGGCTGACCGAGGACGAGGTGCTGGACGTGCAGCTCGACACCCTGCCGGCCGATGAATTCGTGCGGGAGGTCTGCCGTTGGCTCGGCCGCCGGCTGGACCCGAGCCGGCTGCCGCCGGGCTGGGACGATGTCCTCGAAGCCAACGACAACGCCTCCGGCGGTCCGCCTGGCGAGGGAACGGACTGCCTCATTGCGGACGTCGAAGCCGGGGACGGCTGGCCTGGGCCGGACGAGGCCGAAGACGGCCTCGCGCTGTTCACGCTCCCGAAGCCGGACAGCAGCTGAGCGCTGTCCGGTGTCGAGCGTTCCCTCACATAGGACAGATCCGATGGCTTCGCCTTTCCCGTGGCGCGGGAGAGGGCGGGGGCGCTTGCGGTTCCGGGCGAGGGGAGGGGCCGGTGCCGGCCCTCACCCGGCCTCGCTGCGCGAAGCCGACCTCTCCCGCGCCGCGGGAGAGGCACACAGGAATGCCTTCTGCGAGCGCCCGGGCTTGCGGCCCGGGCGGCGCCTAGAAGCTCGGCGGCGTGCAGGCCGAGACGATCTCCACCGGCTCCTCGCCGACCACGCGGAAGCGGTGCGGCAGGCGGCTCTGGAAGTAATAGGCGTCGCCGGGGCCCAGGATGCGGCGGCGGGGGCCCACCGTCAGCTCCACCCGGCCGCGGATCACCACGCCGCCCTCCTCGCCGGTATGGGAGAGCGGCGTCGGGCCGGTGTCGGCGCCGGGGGCCAGGCGCTCGTGCAGGATCTGCAGCGCCCGGCCCGGGTGGCAGCCCACCTGGCGGTAGGAGATCAGCCCGGCCCCCTCGGGCCCGGAGGCGTGGCCCGCGGCCCGGCCGGCGATCTCCACCAGCTCCGCCGCCGCGAAGAACACCGGGTCCTCCGGCCCCTCGGGCAGGGCGAAGAACTCGGCCAGGCTCAGCGGCAGCCCGTCCAGCACCCGCTTCAGCGAGCCGATCGAGGGGCTGGCGCGGTTCTGCTCGATCAGCGAGACGGTGGCGTTGGAGACGCCGGCCCGCCGCGCCAGCTCGCGCTGGCTCAGGCCGTGCTCCTCGCGCAGCCGCCGCAGCCGGCCGCCGATGTCGATGCCCGGGTCTTGGGGGCCCGGATCATCCGCCGCCGGCGCCAACCCCTCACCCTCCCGCCGCCCTGCGGGCGCCGGGCCCCTCCCTCTCCCCGGGGAGAGGGGATCCGCGCGCCGCTTCTCCGCCTCGTCCTGGGGGGCGATTCCGAGCGGGGGAGCGTCGGCCATGGGTGTTTTCCTGTTCGAGATCCCGAACGCCGGCATCGGGGCGGCCTCCGCCGGCGCTTTTCCCATCCTCCGGCGCGCGCGCCCGCTTGTCCAGCGATCCGGGCGGTCCTAGGCTCCCCTCCGGCCCTTCATGACCTGGGGGCGGGCCGGCGCCGGGTGTCCGGCATGTTCGGTTCCCTCCACAGCCGACCGGAGTTGCAACTGATGGACGATGCCCTGCCCCGCGGCGATGTCCGCGCCCCGAACAACCTCGAATCCTTCTGGATGCCGTTCACCGCGAACCGGTCGTTCAAGGCGGCGCCGCGGCTCTACGCCTCGGCCAAGGGCATGTACTACACCACGGTCGACGGCCGCCAGGTGCTGGACGGCACCGCCGGCCTGTGGTGCGTCAACGCCGGCCACTGCCACCCGAAGATCGTCCAGGCGATCCAGGACCAGGCGGCGGAGATGGACTACGCCCCGTCCTTCCAGATGGGCCACCCCAAGGCGTTCGAGCTGGCCTCCCGCGTCGCCCAGCTGCTGCCGGGCGACCTCGACCACGTCTTCTTCGCCGCCGGCGGCGGGTCCGAGGCGGTGGACACCGCGCTGAAGATCGCGCTGGCCTATCAGCGCCAGATCGGCCAGGGCACCCGCACCCGCCTGATCGGGCGCGAGCGCGGCTATCACGGCGTCGGCTTCGGCGGCATCTCGGTCGGCGGCATGGTCGCCAACCGCCGCACCTTCGGCACCATGCTGACCGGCGTCGACCATCTGCGCCACACCCACGACCTGGCGCGCAACGCCTTCAGCCGCGGCCTGCCGCAGCACGGGGCCGAGCTGGCCGACGACCTGGAGCGGATCGTGGCGCTGCACGACGCCTCCACCATCGCCGCGGTGATCGTCGAGCCGGTGGCCGGCTCCACCGGCGTGCTGCTGCCGCCCCAGGGCTATCTGCAGCGGCTGCGCGAGATCTGCGACAGGCACGGCATCCTTTTGATCTTCGACGAGGTCATCACCGGCTTCGGCCGCCTCGGCGCCAATTTCGCCGCCGACTGGTTCGGGGTGCAGCCGGACATGGTGACCATGGCCAAGGGCCTGACCAACGCCGCCGTCCCGGCCGGCGCCGTCGGCGTGCGCAAGCACATCTACGACGCCTTCATGACCGGGCCGGAGCACATGATCGAGCTGTTCCACGGCTACACCTACTCGGCCCATCCGCTGGCCTGCGCCGCCGGCCTCGCCACCCTCGACGTCTACCGCGAGGAGGCGCTGTTCGAGCGCGTCGCCGACCTGGCGCCGTATTGGGAGCAGGCGCTGCACAGCCTGAAGGGCACCCGCCACGTCATCGACATCCGCAACCTCGGCCTGATCGGCGCGGTGGAGCTGGAGCCGATTGCGGGCCGCCCCACCGCCCGGGCCTACGACCTGTTCGTCAAATGCTTCCAGAAGGGGGTGGGCATCCGCACCACCGGCGACATCGTCGCCCTGTCGCCGCCCTTCATCATCGAGAAGACGGAGATCGACCGCCTCGTCGACACCCTGCGCGAGACCCTGCAGTCGCTGGACTGAGGCGGGCAGCACAGCTACTCGCCCTTCACCGTCATGGCGAGCCCCGCAGGGGCGTGGCCATCCAGCGGCACCAGCCCCTGGATGGCCACGTCGGCTTCGCCTCCTCGCCATGACGGTTTAGGTTCACTATGAGCCTCCTGCGGCAGGACTTGGTATAAGACCTCCTCATGGACACCCAGCCAGGCTTCCAGCTTCCGCCGCTGTCCGCGGTCCGGGTGTTCGAGGCCGCGGCCCGGCATCTCAGCTTCACCCGCGCGGCGGCGGAGCTGGGCATGACCCAGGCGGCGGTCAGCTACCAGATCCGCCTGCTGGAGGACCGGGTCGGCACGCCGCTGTTCCGGCGCCTCACCCGCCGGGTGGCGCTGACCGAGGCCGGGGCGCGCCTGGCGCCGGTGCTGACCGAGGCGATGTCGCGCATGGCCGGGGCCTTCGCCGCGCTGCGCGACGACGCCGGCGGGCTGCTCTCGGTCACCACCGTGCTGACCATGGCCTCGAACTGGCTGGTGCCGCGGCTCGGCCGGTTCCGGGCGGCCCATCCCGGCTATACGGTGCGGGTCGACACCGGCGCCGGGCTGGTCGACTTCACCCGCGGCGAGCACGATCTCGGCATCCGCGTCGGCAAGGGCGTGTGGCCGGGACTGGCCGCGCATTGGCTGATGCCGGTCGACTTCGCGCCGATGTGCAGCCCGGCGCTGGTCGAGCGCGCCGGCGGCCTGCGCCATCCGCGCGACTTCTTGCGCCTGCCGCTGCTGTGGGACGTTGCCGACGCCTGGCAGCGCTGGTTCGCCGCGGTGGGCGAGGTGGTGCCGGCCTCGGTCGCCGATGAGGGGCTGCGGCTCGACACCCAGCAGATGATGGGCCAGGTGGCGAAGGCGGGGCAGGGGGTGGCGCTGCTCAACCCGCTGCTCTTCGCCGAGGAGCTCGCCGCCGGCCAGCTGGTCCAGCCCTTCCCGACGCTGCTGCGCGAGGACAGCGCCTACTACGTCGTCTATCTCGAGACCCGCCGCGACGTGCCGAAGATCGCCCTGTTTCGCGACTGGCTGCTGGCCGAGGCGGCGGAAGCCATGGCGGCGCGGGAGGCCAGCGCCGCGTGATCGCAGCCTCATGTCCCGTAACCGTCATGGCGAGCCCCGAAGGGGCGCGGCCATCCAGCGGCACCGCCCTCTGGGATGGCCACGGCGCTGCGCGCCTCGCCATGACAAATCTGGACACGCCGGCGTCAGCTCCTGTCGAAGCCCAGGTCCCGCCGCATCTGGTCGGACAGGGCCCTCGGGTCGAGCACGCGGCCGGCGGCCGGGCGCAGCAGCCGCCGGGCGGCGGCGCCCAGAGCGCGGCGCAAGCTGGACATCAGGCCTCGACGAGGGCGAAGCCGGGGGATCGGGCGCGCGGGCGCCCGCTGGACGATGCTGGTCATCTCGGTCTCCGGATGGCCCGGATGCATCAGCCCTGCTGATGCATGTCGACGGGCCGGTCGTTCTGTTCGAGAGGAATATCGCTGGTCCGCGGGCGCCTGACCAACGCGTTCTCGATAAGCAACGGATAAGCCGTCTTTATGGATGAACGATCAGCCTCGCATCTGGCGCGCGGTCTTGATTCAAATGTTCTCTTTATGTTCTAATCGAACCATCGTCATTGCGAGGAGGCGAAGCCGACGAAGCAATCCAGGGATCGCGCCGCCGCGGCTCGCCGGTGTCAGAGCTCGTTCGAGACTGCGCTGGCGTGAGTCGGCTGGCGGTGGTTTCGAGAACCGGAGCGCAGCGGACGTGAAAGTCCGTGAGCACCGGAAGCGGAGAAACCGCCGTCAGACGGCCGCGCCAGTAGCGGTATCGGACGGGCTCAGGGCGGCGTGACCCCGTCATAGGTGAGGATCGCGCCGTACAGCTCCGGCCGGCGGTCGCGGAACACGCCCCAGCTGGCGCGCTGGGCCCGGATGGCGTCGAGGTCGAAGCTCGCCACCAGCACCTCCTCCTCGGTGCGGCCGGCCTGGGCCACCAGCTCGCCGGTCGGGCCGGCGATGAAGGAGGAGCCGTAGAAGGTCTGGCTGAAGCGCTCGCCTTCCTCGGTGCCGATGCGGTTGGAGGCGACCAGCGGGATCAGGTTGGCCCCGGCATGGCCCTGCATCACCCGGGTCCAGTGCGCCTGGCTGTCGAGGCCGTCATCCTGCGGCTCGCTGCCGATCGCGGTCGGGTACAGCAGCACGTCGGCGCCCATCAGCGCCATGCAGCGCGCCGCCTCCGGGTACCACTGGTCCCAGCAGATGCCGCAGCCGACGTTGCCGTAGCGGGTCTTCCAGACCTTGAAGCCGGTGTCGCCGGGGTTGAAGTAGAACTTCTCCTCGTATCCCGGCCCGTCCGGGATGTGCGACTTGCGGTAGACGCCCAGCACGCTGCCGTCGGCGTCGACCATGGCGATCGAGTTGTAATAGGCGTTGTTGGCGCGCTCGAACACGCTGACCGGCATCGCCACCTTGAGCTCCGCCGCCAGCCGGCGGAACCGCTCCACCACCGGGTGGCCGTCGATCGGCTTGGCCAGGGCGAAGTGCTTCTGCAGCTCGTCGCGGCAGAAATAGGGCGCGGCGAACAGCTCCTGCGGCAGCACGATCTGCGCGCCCTGGGCCGCGGCCCTTCGCACCAGCGCCTCGACCCGGTCCAGGGTCTCGGCCTCGTTCCAGCTGCAGAAGGTCTGGGTGGCGGCGACGGTGACGGTGGTCATGGAGGGTCCTCAGGCGGTCTGGGGCTGGCGCCGGCGCGGCCGGCTGTCGGCGGCGCTGGTGCGGCCGCGGGCGCGCCGCCGCTCGCGCAGCCGCTGCAGTGTCGCGAGGCGCCAGGCGTTGTCGGCGTCGCGCCAGGCCGCGATCTCGTCGGTCGTCCGCAGGCAGCCGGCGCACAGGCCGGTGTCGGCCTCGAGCGTGCAGACGCCGATGCAGGGCGAGACGATGGGGGGCAGGTCGGCGGCCATGATGCCCTCCAGGTAACCCGGCCGCGGGCCGGGTTCAAGGCGGCGCGTACGGGCCGGGCGGGTGGTGTCGTGGGCGGGCGAGGCCGGGTCGCAGGCGCGATGGTCGGGATGGCCTCGCGGCGTAGCATCGGCCCATTGCGAGGAGGAAGCGCATGACCGAGCCTGCCCCGATTCCCACGGATCCGTCCGCCGCCGGCGAGACCCAGGAGGGCGGCGGCCGGGCCGGCCGGCGCGGCCGCGGCGGCGCCGAGGCCCGGCGGGCGCTGCGCCGCGGCGGCGGGCTGCAGCAGCTGAAATACATCTCGCGCAAGATCCCGCTCTACGAGGTGCTGAAGACCGACGGGCTGGAGCTGATCGAGCACAACGCCGACACGGTGCTGGAGGAGATCGGCCTCGAGTTCCGCGATGACGCGGAGACGCTGGAGCTGTGGAAGGCCGCCGGCGCCGACGTCAAGGGCACCCGCATCCGCTTCCCGCGCGGCCTGTGCCGGCAGCTGGTGCAGGCGACCGCGCCGCGCCAGTTCACCCAGCACGCCCGCAACCCGGAGCGCTCGGTGCAGATCGGCGGCGACGCCACCGTCTTCGCCCCGGTCTACGGTCCGCCCTTCATCCGCACCCTCGACGAGGGCCGCCGCTACGCCCGGATCGAGGATTTCCGCAACTTCGTGAAGCTCGCCTACATGACGCCGGCCATGCACCATTCCGGCGGCACGGTGTGCGAGCCGGTCGACCTGCCGGTGAACAAGCGGCATCTCGACATGGTCTACGCCCATATCCGCTATTCGGATAAGCCCTTCATGGGCTCGGTCACGGCGCCGGAGCGGGCGGAGGACACGGTCGCCATGGCGCGCCTCGTGTTCGGCGAACAGTTCGTCGACGAGAACTGCGTGCTGATCAGCCTGATCAACGCCAACTCGCCGATGGTGTGGGACGGCACCATGCTCGGCGCCTTGAAGACCTATGCCCGCGCCAACCAGGCGGTGATCGTCACCCCCTTCATTCTGGCCGGCGCCATGGCGCCGGTGACCAGCGCCGGGGTGCTGACCCAGACCCTGGCCGAGAGCCTGGCCGGCATGGCCACGGCGCAGCTCTGCCGCCCCGGCGCGCCGGTGGTGTTCGGCTCCTTCGCCAGTTCGATCTCGATGCAGTCGGGCGCGCCGACCTTCGGCACGCCGGAGCCGGCGCTGGTGCTGTACGGCGCCGCCGCCCTGGCCCGGCGCCTCGGCGTGCCGTTCCGCTCCGGCGGGTCGCTCTGCGGCTCCAAGGCCCCGGACGCCCAGGCGGCGTTCGAGAGCGCGCAGACCCTGCTGCCGACCATGCTGGGCGGGGTGAACTTCGTGCTGCACGCCGCCGGCTGGCTCGAAGGCGGCCTCGTCAGCTCCTACGAGAAGTTCATCCTCGACGCCGACCAGCTCGGCATGATGCAGGTGATGGCTGAGGGCATCGACCTCAGCGAGAATGGCCAGGCCATGGACGCGATCCGCCAGGTCGGGCCCGGCAGCCACTATCTCGGCTGCGACCACACCCAGCGCAACTTCGAGACCGCCTTCTACCGCTCGACCGTCGCCGACAACAACTCCTTCGAGCAGTGGGAGGCCGAGGGCCGGCAGGATGCGGCCCAGCGCGCCAACAAGCTGTGGAAGCGCATGCTGGAGGAGTACGAGGCGCCGGCGATCGACCCCGCGGTCGACGAGGCGCTGCAGGACTTCATGCGGCGCAAGAAGGAGAGCATGCCCGACGCCTTCACCTGAGCGCCCGTCAACCGGATAGCGTCTGCGCCTTCCGCAACTCCGGGAACAGCCGCATCCACGCCAGCGCGATCACGATGGTGCCGACGCCGCCGAGGATGCCGGCGGGCACGGCGCCGAGCAGCCCGGCCGCCATGCCGGATTCGAACTCGCCGAGCTGGTTCGAGGTACCGATGAACAGCGCGTTCACGGCGTTGACCCGGCCGCGCATCTCGTCCGGCGTCAGCAGCTGCACCAGCGAGCTGCGGATCACCACGCTGACATTGTCCGCCGCGCCGAGCACCGCGAGCGCCACCAGCGACAGGGCGAGGCTGGTGGAGGCGGCGAAGACCACGGTGGCGGCGCCGAACACGATCACCGCCGCGAACATCTTGCGGCCGACGGCGCGGCGCAGCGGCACCCGGGTCAGCACCGCCGACATGGCCAGCGCCCCGACCGCCGGGGCGGCGCGCAGCAGGCCCAGGCCCCAGGGCCCGGTCTGCAGGATGTCATGGGCATAGATCGGCAGCAGCGCCGTCGCCCCGCCCAGCAGCACCGCGAACATGTCGAGCGAGATGGCGCCGAGGATCATCGGCTGGCTGCGGATGAAGGCGATGCCGGAGAACACCGAGCGCAGCGTCGCCGGCTCGCGCCGCGGCGCCGGCCGCTCCAGCCGCATCAGGACCATCAGCGCGCAGGCGCACAGGAAGCAGCCGGCCGCCACGGCGAACGGGACGGTGACGCCGACGGCATAGAGCAGCCCGCCCACCGACGGGCCGACGATCGTCGCGGTCTGCATGGCGGAGGAGGAGACGGCGAGGGCGCGGGGCAGGATCCCGGCCGGCACCACCGCCGGCAGCAGCGCCGCCATGGTCGGCATCTCGAAGGCGCGGGCCGCGCCCAGCACCAGCACCGCGGCGTAGATGCCCGGCACGGTCAGCCAGTCGCCGAGGATGGCCAGCGCCAGCACCGCCAGCGTCACGCCCTCGATCAGAAGGCAGATCTGGACGATGCGCCGGCGGTCGTAGCGGTCGGCGACATGCCCGACCAGCAGCGTCAGCGCGACCATCGGCAGGAACTGGACCAGCCCGACGAGGCCCAGGCTGTAGGCGCTGCCGGTGCGGGCATAGACCAGCCAGCCGACGGCGACGGCCGACATCTGGAAGGCGATGGCGGACAGCACCCGCGCGCCCCAGAACACCGGGAAAGACGGGTGGTCGAGCAGGCGGTCGCTGCCCGGGGCGGTCGTGGTCACGGTCGACGGTCTCACTCGGGATCCCAGGCGAACAGCTCCAGCGGCTTGGCGAAGCCCTTCAGCGGATGCGGGCCGATGCTCCGGCTGCCCGGCCGGTCGAGCAACGCAGCGAAGCGTTGTGACATCAGCAGCGGATGCCCGGTGGCGGCGCAAGCGGTCTGGATCCGGCTGACCAGGTTGACGTCGCGGCCGATCACGGTGAAGTCCAGGCGTCCGCCGGAACCGATATTGCCGTAGGCGACCTCGCCGTGATGCAGCGCCACGCCGGCGGAGAGCGGCGTGCCGGCCTGGGAGACGGAGTGGATGCGGGCCAGGGCCTCGCGGGCCGCCTCGAAGGCCGCGGCGCAGCTGGCCACCGGTCCGTCCGGATGATGGAAGAAGGCCAGCACCGCGTCGCCCATGAACTTCAGCACCTCGCCGCCGCCGGCGGCGATCGCCGGCACCAGCTGGTCGAAGTAGAGATTCAGCCGATCCAGCATCTGCTCCGGCGGCAGCCGGTTCGACAGCACGGTGAAATCGCGCAGGTCGCACAGCAGCAGCGCCGCCTCCATCGTCTCGACATCGCCGCGCCGGATGTGCCCGTCCAGGATGCGCCGGCCGGTGATCGGGCCGACATAGGTGTCGAGCAGCGTCGCCTCGGTTAGCCGCAGCAGGCGGATCTCGCAGGCGCTGCGCAGGGCTGGGGTGATGCGCCGCAGCACCGCATGGCCGTCCGGCCCGAATCCCGCCGCCCGCCGGGTGGCGAAGACGGCGGCGCTGGCCGGGCCCTGGCCCATCACCAGCGGCACGATCTCCGCCACCGCCAGGCCGCGGCCCTGGTAGAAATCCGTCTGCTCCAGGGGCGCCATGTCCTCCGGCGTCGCCAGGGTCAGCCAGTGTCGCGTCTCGATCGCCCGTCGGATCGGAAAGGTGGCGAAGAAGGGCAGGCGCTCGACCGAGTTGTCACGGTCGCGTTGCTCCACCGGCTCGCCCTCGCTCCAGGCCAGGGTTCGGGCCAGGATCTCCGGGTGCAGCGTGCGCAGATGCAAGCCCAGCCGGTCGACCGGCAGGCCGAGCGCCCGCAGCCGCCGGCCGAGCCCCTCCAGCATCGCGGTGTCGGCGGCGGCGTGGCATTCGTCGCCCGACAGCCATTCGATCAGGTCGGAGACGCGGGACGGATCGGGATCAGGGGTGGTCATCTGGGCCGGCGCAAGATCATGTCGCGCGACTATAGGATCGGCGGCGTCCCGGGGACCATGGCTCCGTCGGCATGGCTGCGATTGCCTGCCGGCCGGAAGCAGCCGATAACCATGCGTTATCAAACAGCCGTTTCGGAGGCCGGATGGTCATCCGCCAGCTCGAATACCTCGTCGCCCTGGCCCGCGAGAAGCACTTCGCCCGCGCGGCGGAAGCCTGCCGCGTGTCGCAGCCGGCCCTGTCCACCGCGCTGCGCCAGCTGGAGGAGGAGCTGCAGGTGCCGATCGTCGAGCGCGGCCACCGCTTCCAGGGCTTCACCCGCGAAGGCACATTGGTGCTCGAATGGGCCAAGAAGATCCTGGCCGACCGCGACGGCCTGTCGCAGGAGCTGGCGATGCTGCAGCAGGGCCTGGCCGGCAGGCTCCGGATCGGCGCCGTGCCCTCGGCCCTGCCGGTCGTGTCGCTGATCACCGCGCCCTTCGCCCAGACCCATCCGGCGGTCACCGTCTCGGTGCTGTCGCAGACCTCGATCCAGATCGAATCCGGCCTCGAGAACTTCGAGATCGATGTCGGCGTCACCTATCTCGACAACGAACCGCTGCGCCATGTCCGCAGCCTGCCGCTGTACCAGGAGGACTATATCCTGCTGATGCCGGCGGAACAGGTGCCGGCATCGCGCCGGACCATCCGCTGGGCCGAGGCGGCGGAGCTGCCGCTGTGCCTCCTGACCCCGACCATGCAGAACCGGCGGATCATCGACGGCATCTTCCGCTCGGTCGGCTGCGCGCCGCGCGCGGCGGTGGAGACCGACAGCATCATCAACCTGTGCTCGCATGTCCGTTCCGGCTTCTGGTCCAGCGTCATGCCGCGGGCGCTCTTGCACCTGTTCGGCGTGCCGGCCGGCACCCGCGCGCTGCGGCTGGTCGACCCCGAAGCGACCCGCACCATGGGGCTGGTGATGACCGACCGCGACCCGCCGTCGCCGCTGGCCCGCGGCCTGTTCGACACCGCCCGCACCCTGGACCTCGACGCCGAGCTGCAGGCCACGCCGCTCGATCCGGCGAAGTGACGCAGGCTCCGGCTGCCGTGTCCGGACTCGACCCATTGCTGTCATCAGAGAATGAGCTATCCTGCGATCATGCTGGCCACGTCTCCCGCTCTTGTTCTTCGGGGAAGAAAAGACCGGCTGTGGCTCCGCAAGAGGTTTTGCGAGCGCTCCGGCCTGAGACTGACCCCGATATGCCTGCCCACGGCTCGCTTCGGAGCTGCGGCTTACAGAATTGAAATCCCAGACGATCTCTCAGGTAGCCGAGCCTTTCAGATTGCTCGAAGGATCAGAGCTTCGCGCAAGTTGCTCAGGCTTGGACATTTGGCGAACCGCCTTCTTGCGCACGCTGGTAGAGAAGATCGATGGCGATATAGGGGCCCGACGCTGAAGGTCCGCTAACCGCCCGTTGCGGACGACCGGGCGCCTGCCGGGGCATCCGCCTGGGCATAGAAAGATGCCGATGTGGTCCGCCCCGTGGTGCGGCGGCAAGTGCCGCTCCCTGGGGCGGGGCAACGCAATGTCCAGTTGCGTTAACGCGCGAGTATGTTCATGATATGTTCCATGGGCATGGCGCAAACCGATCGCGACGCAGGCGAGACCCGCGATCCCGACCTGAACTGGACGGGATGGGCGCTGGAGAAGCTGCGCGAGGTGGTCGACATCGACATCCGCTGCAAGCGGCTGACCGAGCGGCAGCAGCAGGCCACTCTGGCGGGGCCGGAGGAGCCGCCCGATTTCCCGCTGATGCAGTCGCGCCTGTCCCGCTCGATCCGGCTGTCGATCGCCATGGCCGAGCGGATCCGCGGCGACTACCTGCACCGCCGGGCCGAGGGCGAGGAATCGAGGGCGCTGGAGCGCCGCAGCCGGCGGCGGGAGCAGGCCGTCAAGGCCGTGGTCGAGGCGGTCGCGGCCGCAGAAGCCTCGGACCTCGCCGCGGCCGGCGAGGCCGTCGATCCCGAGGAGGCCGAACGCCTGCGGTCCGAGGTCTGGGAGAGGCTGACCGAGGACGAGGTGCTGGACGTCCAGCTCGACACCCTGTCGGCCGATGAATTCGTGCGGGAGGTCTGCCGCTGGCTCGGCCGCCGGCTGGACCCGAGCCGGCTGCCGCAGGGCTGGGACGATGTCGCCGGGGCCAACGACAACGCCGGCTCGGCCGGTGACGGCACGACCGTCGCCGCTGATCTCAAGGCAGGACACGGCTGGCCTGAACAGCCGGACGCGCCCGAAGACGGCCGCCCGCCATCC
>NZ_JAHVDK010000018.1:0-162960 GCF_051487185.1 Inquilinus limosus | reverse complement strand
CCGCCGAAGATGTTCACCGAGGCCAGCAGCACCGCCAGCGCCCCGAGCAGGCTCGAGGCCCCGATCACCGCCGGCCCGGCCGCGATCAGGGCGCCGACCACGATCACCGAGGAGATCGCGTTGGTCACGCTCATCAAGGGCGAGTGCAAGGCCGGCGTCACCCGCCACACCACGTAGTAGCCGACGAAGCAGGCCAGCACGAACACCGTCAGCCCGGTCAGGAAGAAGCCGTGCTCCCCCGCCGGCGCCGTGGCCGCCTGGGCCTGCGCCTGCGCCGCCAGCGCCTGGGCCTGGTTGGCCAGCCCCCGCGCCGCCTCGGCCAGCCCCTGCGCCCCCTCTGCGATCCCGTCCGCCGCCATCGTCCCCTCCCTCACGCCGCCTGCTCGGCCGTGCCGCCGAAGCCCGGATGCACCACCCGGCCCCCCGCGGTCAGCCGCGTCGCCGCCACGATCTCGTCCGACCCGTCCACCTTCAGCGCCCGGCTCTCCTGGTCGACCAAGGGCGTCAGGAAGGCCACCAGGTTGCGGGCGTACAAGGCCGAGGCGTCGGTCGCGATCCGCCCCGGCACGTTCCGGTGGCCGACGATGGTCACGCCGCCGTCCTCCACCACCTCGCCCGGCCGGGTCAGGGCGCAGTTGCCGCCCCGCTCGGCCGCGAGATCGACGATCACCGAGCCCGGCTTCATCGACCGCACCATCGCCGCGTCCATCAAGACCGGCGCCTTGCGCCCCGGGATCAGCGCGGTGCAGATCACGATGTCCTGCTTTCTCACCGTCTCGGCGATCAGCGCCGCCTGCTTGGCCCGATACGCCTCCGACATCTCCTTGGCGTAGCCGCCCGCGGTCTCCGCCGCGCGGAACTCCTCGTCCTCGACCGCGACGAAGCTGGCCCCCAGCGACTGCACCTGCTCCTTGGCCGCCGGCCGCACATCGGTCGCCGACACCACCGCCCCCAGCCGCCGCGCCGTCGCGATCGCCTGCAGCCCGGCCACCCCGGCGCCCATCACCAAGACTCGCGCCGGCGGCACCGTGCCCGCCGCCGTCATCATCATCGGAAAGGCCCGGCCGAACACCGCCGCCGCCTCCAGCACCGCCCGGTACCCGGCCAGATTGGCCTGGCTCGACAGCACGTCCATCGCCTGCGCCCGGGTGATCCGCGGCACCAGCTCCAGCGCGAAGGCCTCCACCCCGGCCTCGGCATAGGCCCGGATCCCCGCCGCGTCGTCATACGGATCGAGCAGCCCGATCAGCGCCGCGCCCTGCGGGATCAGCGCCAGCTCGTCGACCTCGCCCTCGCCCGCGCGCAACGGCCGCCGCACCTTCAGCACCACATCGGCGCCCGCCAGCGCCGCCGCCGCATCCGCGACCACCTCCGCCCCCGCCGCCCGGTACGCCTCGTCCGGCACCGCGCTGCCGAGGCCGGCCCCGGCCTCCACCACCACCGCCGCCCCCAGCCCCACCAGCTTCTTCACGCTGTCCGCCGTCGCCGCCACCCGGCGCTCCCCCTCCCGCCGCTCCCGCAACACCCCTATCCGCATGGATCGTTCTCCCTCCGGCGTTCTCGGCGATGGATCCGCAAGTTTTTCCCCGCGGCGACGCAATGTCCGACCATGCCTCAGCCCGCCGCCCGCTGTCCACGATCCTTCCACCTGAAACAGCGGAACCCGGACGGGGCTTCGCGCCTTGATTCCCTGAAGCCGCACCGCCACGCCCCGTCGCGGTTCGCGGCCACTGAAAACGCCTTCGAGGATCCGCCTTGTCCACCTTCCTGCGCACCCTTGCCCTCACCGCCGCCGCCGTCGGCGCCATCGCCTGCGTGCCGCAGGACGGCTACTACAACGGCGGGTATTACAATGACGGCTACGCCGACAGCGGCTACTACGACGACGGCTATTACCGTCAGGGCGGCTACACCCGGATCGACGACCGCTATGACCGCCGCGACCGCCGCGCCAACCGCTGCGACCGCGCCTATAACGGCATCTGCGACGAGGGCCGCTATGGCGGCACCAACCGCTGCGCCGACGGCACCGACACCGCCGACTGCCGCCGTTATGCCAGCCGCCGCTACCGCGACCGCGACGGCAGCGCCAATCGCTGCGACCGCGCCTTCAACGGCGTCTGCGACGAGGGCCGCTATGGCGGCACCAACCGCTGCGCCGACGGCACCGACACCGCCGATTGCACCGGCGGCTGGCGCGGCCGGCGCGACTGGCGCGACGACGACGGCTGGCCGTTCGACTGAGCCCGTCAGGCGGGCCCCCTTTCCGCCACGCTCGGCCCCACACGGCCGCGGCATCGCCACGATCGCCGCGCATGGTCGGTGCCGCGACCGATCCTGAAGGGGGACCCGCATGACACCGATCCGCCTCGCCCTGTCCGCCGCCGCGGCCGTGGTCTTTCTGGCCGCGCCCGCCGTCGCGGCCGAGCCGCTGGCGCTGAAGCGCGTGCTGCTGTCGACCGGTGGCGTCGGCTATTTCGAATACGAGGTCAGGGTCACCGGCAACGAGACCCTGGACCTCGCCGTGCCGCTCGACCAGGTCGACGACGTGATGAAGAGCATCGTCGTCTATGACGACAAGGGCGGCATCGGCGAGATCAGCCTGCCTGGGCGCGAGCCGCTGGCCGCCGCCTTCCGCGAGATGCCCTTCGGGCCGGAGGCGCTGTCCTCCCCCGCCGATCTCCTGAACGCGCTGCGCGGCGCCGAGGTCCGGGTCGAGGGCGCCCGCGCCCTGTCCGGCCGCATCCTGTCGGTGGTGGCGGAGACGGCGAAGGACAAGGACGACGCCCAGATCACCCGCCACCGGGTCAGCCTGATGACCGCGGCCGGGGTGCGCCAGTTCCTGCTGGAGGAGGCGGACGGGCTGCAATTCGCCGACCCGGCGCTGCAGTCGAAGCTGGATTCGGCTTTGGCCGCCCTCGCCCGCGATTCGGCCAAGGATCGGCGCACCCTGGCCATCCGCGCGACCGGCGAGGGCGAGCGCACGCTGCGCGTCGGCTACGTCGTCGCCGCCCCGCTGTGGAAGACCAGCTACCGGCTGACCCTGCCGGCCGATCCGGCGGCGGGGACGGCGGCGCTGCAGGGCTGGGCGGTGCTGGAGAACATGAGCGGCGCCGACTGGGACGGGGTCGACCTGACCGTGATCTCCGGCAACCTCGTCACCTTCCGCCAGGCGCTGTACCAGAGCTACACCGTCGCCCGGCCGGAGGTGCCGGTCGAGGTCGCCGGCCGGGTGCTACCACCCGTCGACGAGCGCGCCCGCGACGCCGACGGGGCCGGCCCGGGCCGCGCCCGCGCTGCAGCGGGGGCCGCCGCTCCGCCGGCGCCGATGAGGATGATGGCGGCGCCGGCAGCGGAAGCGACGATTGCGGACGAGATGGTCGCCGCCCCGCAGCAATACGCCCGGGTCACCGCGGCCGAATCGGGCGAGACCGCGACCCAGGTCACCTTCCGCCTGCCCGAGCCGGTGACCGTCGCCGCCGGCCATTCCCTTCTGGTGACGATCATCGACCGCGAGATTCCGGCCAGCCGGGTCGACCTGTATCTGCCGGACACCGAGCCGGAGCACCCGCTGGCCGCGGTCGACCTGAAGAACGATGGCCAGACCGGCCTGCCGCCCGGCGTGCTGACGCTCTACGAGCGCGGCGCCGACGGCGCCGTCGCCTATGTCGGCGACGCCCGGCTGGGCGCGCTGCCGACGGGCGAGAGCCGGCTGGTCAGCTTCGCTGTCGACCAGAAGGTGACGGTCGAGCGAGAGGACAGAAGCGACGACACCCTGGCCCGCGCCCGCATCGTCGACGGCGTGCTGCAGCTGACCACAACCCAACGCCGCAGCGTCACCTATGCCGTCACCGGCGCCGCCGGCGAGGACCGCGCGGTGCTGCTGCAGACGCCGCGTTTCGAAGGATGGACCCTGACCGAGCCGGATCAGGGTCAGGTCGAGATCGTCGCCGGCCAGTACCGGATCCGCCGGGCCGTGGCCGCCGGCAGGACCGAGACCGTGACGGTGACGCAGGAGCAGCCGGTGGCGCAGACCATCGACCTGGCCGCGGATGTGGACGAGCAGATCGCCGCCTGGGCCGAGGATCGCACCCTGCCGGAGGCGGTGCGCCGGGCGATGGCGGATCTGGCCAGCCAGCTCGCCGTCATCCGCGACCACGAGGCGGAGGCGGCGCGGCTGGAGCAGCGCCAGGCCGAGATCGGCGAGGAGCAGGCGCGGCTGCGTGAGAATCTCGGCGCCGTGCCGAAGGACAGCGACCTGTTCCAGCGCTATCTCGGCAAGCTGAACGACAGCGAGAGCGAGCTGGAGCGGGTCGGCGGCGATCTCGCCAAGGCCCGCCAGGCCGTCGACGCCGCACGGGCGGAATTCCGCCAGTCGGTGCGCAAGCTCAACGTCTGAAAGACGCCCACCCCTCCTGACAATATGCTGTCAGGAGGGGTGGCGTATTCTCCCACCATCGACGGCCCGCCGGGCCTCATGAAGGGAGAGACATCGATGGCCTTCGTCACCGAGGTCGTGCTGTTCCGCGCCAAGCCCGGCATCGCGGTCGAGACCGTGATCGAGGCGGCCGAGGGCTCGCGCCAGGCGCTCGCCGGGCTGGACGGCTATATCGACCGCAGCTTCGGCGTCGGCGCCGGGGGCGAGTTCGCAGACATCGTGCGCTGGCGCGACATGGCCAACGCAGAAGCCGCGGCCGCGGCAGTGCCCAGCCTGCTCGGCTTTAACCGCTTCATGCAGGTGATCGACGGGCCGAGCATTCGGCTCTATCACTTCAGGAGCCGTTCCCTCTGACTTCAGCGCCTGCCCGATCGGCGGGCGATCCGCCGATGCGCCGAGCCGACCGCCTGATCCAGATCCTGCTGCTGATGCGCGGCCGCACCCTGGTGACGGCGCAGCAGCTGGCCGAGGCGCTGGAGGTCTCGGAGCGCACTGTCTACCGCGACATGGCCGATCTGCTGGCCAGCGGCGCGCCGATCGACGGCGAGGCCGGGGTCGGCTACCGGCTGCGCCGCGGCTTCGAGCCGCCGCCGGTGCAGTTCACCGCCGAAGAGCTGCTGGCGCTGAGCCTCGGCGCCCGCATGGTCGCGGCCTGGACCGACCCGGCCCTGGCCCGCGCCGCCGGCAGCGCCGCCCGCAAGATCTCCGGCGTGCTGCCGGAGGCCAGCGCCGCCTCGCTCGACGAGGTGCCGATCCATGCGCCGGGCCGCCGGCCCTATCCGGTCGAGCTGATGGAGCCGATCCGCATCGCGATCGCCGAGCGGCGCAAGCTGCGCCTGCTCTACAATGCGCCGGAGGCGACGACCGAGCGGCTGGTCCAGCCCCTGGGCCTGTTCTTCTGGGGCAATCGCTGGACCGTCACCGCCTGGTGCGAGCTGCGCCAGGATTTCCGCAGCTTCCGCCTCGACCGGATCGATTCGATGGAGCGGCTGGAGGAGCGGTTCGAGCCGGTCTCCGGCCGGACCTTGCAGGACTACCTGAACCGCGAGCGCGAGGCACGGGAGGCCTTCGACCAGGCGGAGAGCCGCTGACGGCCGGCCCGCCGCATCCTATGCTGGATCGGCATTGCCGCTGCGGAGGCCGCGGATGAGGAAGAACGGCGCCACCGGATGGCCGGTACGCCTGGGCCTGCTCGGCCCGATCGTCGCGGCGCTGATGCTCCCGGGCGCTGCGGCGGCGCATCCGCATGCCTGGATCGACCTGCACAGCGCCTTCCTGCTGCAGGAGGACGGGCGCATCGCCGCGGTCGAGGAGCAGTGGCTGTTCGATGATTTCTACACCTCTGTCGCGTTCGAAGGCGGTAGCCCGGGGGGCGGACCGACGCCAGAGGCGGTGACCGAGCTGGCCCGGACCAATTTGCGGAACCTCGAACCCTATGGCTACTTCACCCGAATCCGGGCCGATGGCAAAGCGGTGCCGCTGGGCACAGTGACGGAGTTCGAGAGCGCGCTGCGCAACGGCCGCATCTGGCTGCGCTTCGTCGTGCCGTTGGCGACGCCGGTCGACCCGCGGGCACGGGCGGTGACGCTGCAGATCTTCGATCCGACCTACTACATCGACATGCGCTACGTCGCCGAGGATGCGATCACGCTGCGCGGCGCCGCGGCCGAGGGCTGCAGCGCGGGCATCGAGCCGGCCGATCCGCCGGCGCAGGCGGTCGCCATGGCCCAGGCGCTGGACCGCGGAGCCGCGGCCGACGACACGCTGGGCGAGATCTTCGCCGCGACCGTGCGGGTCGCCTGCCGATGAACCGACTGCCAGCCTGGATCCTCGGCGGCGTGGCGCTGGGGCTGTTCGGCCTGGCCGCGGCGGCGGCGATCCGGGCCGGCCTGCCACTGGCGATGACGGCGCAGGACGAGCTGCACCGCCGCCTGGCCGGCGCGCTGCGGGCGGTGCGCGAGGACGGCGCCGCGGCCTGGGGCCTGGTCGCGCTCAGCTTCGCCTATGGCGTGTTCCATGCCGTCGGCCCCGGCCACGGCAAGGCCGTCATCTCCACCTATCTCGCCACCCAGCGCAGCCGCCCCGGCCACGCCCTGCTGCTGGCGGCACTGTCCTCGCTGGCCCAGGGCGCGGCGGCGATCCTGCTGGTGGAGCTGGCGATCGGGCTGCTTGGCCTGCCGTTCCGCCGGGCCGAGGCGGCGGGCAACGACCTGGAGGCCGCCGGCTTCGCCCTGGTGGCGCTCATCGGGGCCTATCTCGGGCTGTCGCACGGTCTCCGCCTGTGGCGCGGGCGGTCCGGCGGGGCGGCGGGGCACGGCGCCTGCGGCCACGACCATGGCTGGACGCCGGGGCATCCGGAGCATGACGCCGGCCCCGCGTCGCTGCGGCGGCTGCTCGGCATCGTCGTCTCGGTCGGCATCCGCCCCTGCAACGGCGCAATCCTGGTGCTGGTCCTGTCTCGGGCGTTGCAGCTGCGCTGGACCGGCATCGCCGCTGTGCTGGCCATGTCGGTCGGCACCGCGGCGACGGTCTATGCCCTGGCGCTGCTGTCGCAGCACGCCCGCCGGACCGCGCTGCGGCTGCTGGCCGCCCTGCCCGAAGGGTCGGCGCGGCAAGGCGCCATCGCCGATGCGATGGGCCTGCTGGGCGGCCTGATCCTGTTGACGCTCGGGCTGCTGCTGATGCAGGCGGCGCTCTCTGTGCCGGCGCATCCGCTCTACTGAGGTCCGGAACCGGGCGGCGCCGGCCCCCATTCCCCTGGGGAGGCCGGCCGTGCCCAAGACGGCCGCCGAACCACGGAGACACGCGTGCGATACCTCCTGCTCTGGCTGCTCGGGGTGCCGATCCCGCTCCTTATCCTGATCTGGCTGTTCTTCCGCTGACCGAGCGCGCCTGCCGCGGTTGATCATTTCGTGGAGAAAGCCTACTGTGATTTCATGAAGAATATCACAGTTTCTGTGGACGACGACACGTATCGGCGGGCACGCATGAAGGCCGCCGAGCGAGACACCTCTGTCTCGGCTCTCGTCAAACAATTCCTGAACGAGCTGGCGCAGGAAGAAAGCGAAGCCGAACGGCTGAAGCGGGAAGAGGCCAGGCTAAGGGCCTCCATACGCTCGTTCCGCGCGTCGGATCGCCTGTCACGCGACGACATCCACGGGCGCGGCGCCTGAATGGCGGGCCGTTTCCTCGACACGAACATCCTGCTGTATTCCATCAGCAATGCGGCGGAGGAATCGAAGAAACGCGATCGGGCCTTGGCATTGCTGGACCGAGATGACTGCGTTCTTTCGATCCAGGTCCTGCAGGAATTTTACGTGCAGGCGACCCGGGCCTCGCGACCGGATCCTCTCCCCCATGATGTCGCAGCGGGCCTGATTCGAACCTGGCTGCGCTTCCAGATCCAGGAGAACACCGTCGCGATCCTGCAGGCGGCGCTGGAGATCAAGGCGCTTCACCAGTTCTCGTTCTGGGACAGCGCCATTATCGCCGCCGCCCGCGCCGCGGGCTGCCGCGAGCTGTTCTCGGAGGACCTGTCGCACGGCCGCACGATCGATGGCGTGACCATCATCAACCCGTTCCGGTAACACGCCACGCTCGACGCCCTGACTACTCCGCCGCCAGCTTCGGCGCGGCCGGGGTGCGCAGGCTGGCCAGCAGCTCGGCCTCGCGCGCCTTGGCCTTCTCCCGGTTCTCCTCCTTGATGTGGCCGTAGCCGCGGATCTGCTCCGGCACCCGGGCGATGGCGACGCAGACGGCGTGCGTGTCCGGTCCCAGCCGGGCCAGCAGCTCCTCCACCACCGCCTCGTAATCGGCGATGAGCTGCCGTTCCGCCTTGCGCTCGGCGGTGCGGCCGAACGGGTCGAGGGCGGTGCCGCGCAGCCGCTTCATCCGCGCCAGCAGCTTGAAGGTTTTCAGCACCCACGGCCCGAAGGCGCGCTTCTTCAGGTGCCCGGTGTCGGGGTCCTTCTCGGCGAAGCTCGGCGGCGCCAGGTGGAACTCGAGCTTGTAGTCGCCCTCGAACTGCGCCTCGAGCTGCTTCAGGAAGCCGCCGTCGGTGTAGAGCCGGGCGACCTCGTACTCGTCCTTGTAGGCCAGCAGCTTGTGGTAGTTGCGGGCCACCGCCTCGGTCAGCTCCTCGCGGCCCAGCCGGGCCTCGGCCACCCGCACGCGGTCGACCAGCGCCTTGTAGCGCGCCGCATAGGCGGCGTCCTGATAGGCGGTCAACTGCTCGACCCGGCGGGCGATCACCTCGTCCAGGGTGCGCGACAGCCGGTGCCCCTGCTCCTGCGGCGGCGCGGCCAGCCGCTCGACCCGGGCGAGATCATAGGCGGCGCGGCGGCCCCACAGGAAGGCGGCCTTGTTCATGGCGACGGCGGTGCCGTTCAGATCGATCGCCCGCTCCAGCGCCTCGTGCGACACCGGCACCAGCCCCTTCTGCCAGGCGTAGCCCAGCATGAACAGGTTGGTGGCGATGCTGTCGCCGAGCAGCGCGGTGGCGAGGCGGGTGGCGTCGACGGCGTCGAGCAGCGCCGGGTCGCCGCCGTTCTTCGCCAGCGTCTGCAGCATCGACTTCGCCGGGATGGAGAAGTCCGGGTTCTGGGTGAAGGCGCCGGTGATGGTCTCGTGGCTGTTCACCACCTGCCGGGTCAGGCCGGGGTGGATCTTCGACTGCGCCTCGCCCGAGGCCGCGACCACCAGGTCGCAGCCCAGCATCAGCCGGGCGCCGCCGGCGGCGACGCGCACGGCGTGGATGTCCGAAGGATCGCGGGCGATGCGGACATGGCTGACCACGGCGCCGCCCTTCTGCGCCAGCCCGGCCTGGTCCAGCACCGAGACGCCCTTGCCCTCCATATGGGCGGCCATGCCGAGCAGCGCGCCGATGGTGATGACGCCGGTGCCGCCGATGCCCGTGATCATGATGCCGTAGGGCTGCTCCAGCGACGGCAGCTCCGGCTCCGGCAGCGCCGGGAACAGCTCGGTCGTGCCCTCGGCCGCCGGCTTCGGCTTGCGCAGCTTGCCGCCGACCACCGAGATGAAGGACGGGCAGAAGCCGTTGACGCAGGAATAATCCTTGTTGCAGCTCGACTGGTCGATGGCGCGCTTGCGGCCGAATTCGGTCTCGACCGGGACGACCGACAGGCAGTTCGAGGCTTTGGAGCAGTCGCCGCAGCCCTCGCACACCGCCTCGTTGATGAACACCCGGCGGGCCGGGTCCTCCATCGTGCCGCGCTTGCGGCGGCGGCGCTTCTCGGCGGCGCAGGTCTGGTCGTAGATCATGACCGAGACGCCGGGCGTGTCGCGCAGCTGCTGCTGGACATGGTCCAGCCGGTCGCGATGCTCGACCGCGACGCCGTGCGGCAGCAGCTTGCTCTGGGTCCCGGGCTCGCCATAGATCTCCGGCCGGTCGGTGACGACGACCATGGTCTGGACGCCCTCGGCCCGCAGCTGGGCCGCGATCATCGGCACGGTGACGGTGCCGTCCACCGGCTGGCCGCCGGTCATCGCCACGGCGTCGTTGTAGAGGATCTTGTAGGTGACGTTGACCCCGGCCGCGAGCGCCGCGCGGATCGCCAGGCTGCCGGAGTGGAAATAGGTGCCGTCGCCGAGATTGACGAAGACGTGCTTGGTCTCGGTGAACGGCGCCTGGCCGATCCAGGCCACGCCCTCGCCACCCATCTGGCTGAAGGTCTCGGCGTGCCGGTCCGGCATCCAGGTCGCCATGTAGTGGCAGCCGATCCCGGCCATCGCCCGGCTGCCCTCCGGCACCCGGGTCGAGGTGTTGTGCGGGCAGCCGGAACAGAAATACGGCACCCGGTCGACCGCGGCCTTGACGATCTTCTTCTGGCCTTCGCGCTCCTCCAGGTAGCGCACCCGCTCGGCCAGGCTGGGATGGTCCAGGTACTTCAGCAGACGCCGGCCGATGGCCACCGCGATCTGCGCCGGCGTCAGCTCGCCGGTCGAGGGCAGGATCCAGTCGCGCTTCTCGTCGAACTTGCCGACGATCACCGGCCGCTTGTCGGCGTGCCAGTTGTACAGCTGCTCCTTGAGCTGGTTCTCGATGAGGGCGCGCTTCTCCTCGACCACGATCAGCTCGTCGAGGCCCTCGGCGAAGGCGCGCACGCCGGTCGGCTCCAGCGGCCAGGGCATGCCGACCTTGTAGATGCAGATGCCGAGCTGGGCCGCCAGCTCGCGGTCGATGCCGAGGTCGTCCAGCGCCTGGCGCACGTCGAGATAGGACTTGCCGGTGGTGACGATGCCGAAGCGGTGCCGGCCGCTGTCATAGACCAGGTGGTCGAGCCTGTTGGCGCGGGCGAAGGCGAGCGCGGCGTACAGCTTGTCGCGCATCAGCCGCTCCTCCTGCACCAGCGGCGGATCGGGCCAGCGGATGTTCAGGCCGCCGGGCGGCATCGGAAAATCGTCCGGCAGCACGATCTGGACCCGATTCGGGTCGACATGGACCGAGGCAGAGCTGTCGACGTTCTCGGCGATCGTCTTGAAGCCGATCCACAGGCCGGAATAGCGGCTCATCGCCCAGCCATAGAGGCCGTAATCCAGGATCTCCTGGACATTCGCCGGGTTCAGCACCGGCATCATATGGGCGATGAAGGCGTGCTCGGACTGGTGCGGCACGGTCGAGGATTTGCAGGCGTGGTCGTCGCCGGCCATGACCAGCACGCCGCCATGCTTCGAGGTGCCGGCGAAGTTGGCATGCTTGAACACGTCGCCGGTGCGGTCGACGCCCGGTCCCTTGCCGTACCAGATGCCGAAGACGCCATCGACTTTTGCGCCGGGCCACAGGCCGACCTGCTGGCTGCCCCAGACCGCGGTGGCGCCGAGATCCTCGTTCAGTCCGGGCCGGAACTCGATGCTCTGCTTCTGCAGGAACTT
This sequence comes from Inquilinus limosus, assembly GCF_051487185.1. GTDB lineage: Bacteria > Pseudomonadota > Alphaproteobacteria > DSM-16000 > Inquilinaceae > Inquilinus > Inquilinus limosus_F. Next base: position 151,631 of record NZ_JAHVDK010000018.1, on the reverse strand, counting down.
GCGCGCCGCCCACAGCGCCTGGTCATAGCCGCCGAGCGGCGAGCCGCGATAGCCGGAGATGAAGCAGGCGGTGTTCAGCCCAGCCGCTTCGTCGCGCCGGCGCTGCATCAGGGGCAGGCGGACCAACGCCTGGATACCGGTGAGATAGATGCGGCCGGAGTCGAGGATGTACTTGTCCTCGAGGCTCACGGATGCAAGAGCCGCTGCCGTCATCGATGCCTCCCGAAGGGCCGCCGATCTGTCGCCGCGGCCCGCGCCTAAGAGGTAATCTTCTTTCCCCGCGGGGACAATCGCACCGAGGCCCGCGGGGAAAGAAAGCAATGGGTAACCGACAGCCTTGCTGTCCTTGATCCAAGATTGCCGGGTTTCCGGAAAACGCGATGGAAACGAACTCGATCGGCGGCGCCCTGGCGTGCCGAAGCCCATCCAAAACTGTCAAGCGGCACCGACAATATAGGTTGAACAGGGTGGCCTCTTGCGCGCTACCCGCCCCATATTCGGATACATGCGACACCGCCGGGGATGACGGAACGGGGATCAGCCCCTAGATAGGTCGGGCGGCCGGGCCCGGCCGTGCGACTCCGGTTGGAACATGGCCGACGAAGAGAACAGTTTTGGTGGCCGGCTGCGCCGCTACGCCCGCGTCTCCGGCGCCATGGGCGGCCTCGCCGCCCGGATGGCGGGCGAGCGCTATCTCGGCTTCAAGGTCGATCGCGAGGCGCATGCCAACGAACTGCGGGCGGCGCTGGGCGGGCTGAAGGGCCCGCTGATGAAGGTGGCGCAGATGCTGGCCACCATCCCGGAGGCGGTGCCGAAGGAATATGCGCAGGAGCTGCAGCATCTGCAGGCCAACGCCCCGTCGATGGGCTGGCCCTTCGTCAAGCGCCGGATGGCGAGCGAGCTGGGCCCGAACTGGCAGGCCAAGTTCCAGAGCTTCGAGCACGAGGCGGCGGCCGCGGCCTCGCTCGGCCAGGTGCACCGCGCGGTCGGCCTCGACGGCCGGCGCCTCGCCTGCAAGCTGCAATATCCCGACATGCAGTCGGCGGTCGAGGCCGACCTGAGGCAGTTGCGGCTGATCCTCGGCATCTTCGAACGCTACGACCGCACCGTGTCGACCAAGCAGATCCACGCCGAGATCTCGGAGCGGCTGCGCGAGGAGCTGGACTACGCCCTGGAGGCCCGGCACTCGCAGCTCTATTCCGAGATGCTGGCGAATGAGCCGAACGTGCATGTCCCCGAGGTGGTGCCGGAGCTGTCGACCAAGCGCCTGCTGACCACCACCTGGCTCGAGGGCGAGAAGATCCTGACCTTCGTCCAGGGCAGCGAGGAGCAGCGGGCGCAGCTGGCGCTGAACATGTTCCGGGCCTGGTACGTGCCGCTCTACTACTACGGCGTGATCCATGGCGACCCGCATCTCGGCAACTACACGGTGCGGCCGGACGATTCGATCAACCTGCTCGACTTCGGCTGCATCCGGGTGTTCCAGCCCAGCTTCGTCGGCGCGGTGATCGAGCTGTACCGGGCGCTGGAGACCAACGACCGCGACCGCGCCGTCGAGGCCTACAAGACCTGGGGCTTCAAGAACATGACCAACGAGCTGGCCGACGTGCTGAACGTCTGGGCCGGCTTCCTCTACGGGCCGATCCTGGAGAACAAGGTGCGGCTGATCGGCGAGGCCAAGGGCGGCGTCTACGGCCGCGAGACCGCCGAGCAGGTGCACAAGGAGCTGCGCCGGGTCGGCGGGGTCGAGGTGCCGCGCGAATTCGTGTTCATGGACCGCGCGGCGCTCGGCCTCGGCTCGGTCTTCATCCACCTCAAGGCGCGGGTGAACTGGCACAAGCTGTTCAATGAGCTGATCGCCGATTTCGACCAGGAGGTCATGGCCCGGCGGCAGAAGGCGACCCTGAAGAAATACGGCCTGCCGCTGCCGGCGCCGAGCGCCTGAAGCATCGAGCGGAAAGAATGGGGGCGGGCTCCGCGAAGAGGCGATCTCCCGTCATCATCTCCGCCAGCGACGCTGTGCATGCTTAGGCGGCCGGCCGCAGGCTCGGGGCCGGCGCCCGGGTCCTGATCGTCGTGGCCGCCAGGACGGAGACCGCGGTCATCACCAGGAGGAAGTTGAAGGCGGCGTCATAGGTGCCGAGGCTGGCGACGAGCACGCCCATGACATAGGGCGCGATCGACCCGGCGCTCTGCCCGCCCGTGTTGACGATGCCGATGCCGGTGCCGATCTGGTCGTCGGCCAGCACCTTGGTCGGCAGCGCGATCACGGTGGCGAGCACGAAGGATTTGAAGAAATAGACCAGCGATTGGAAGAAGATCACCCCGGCGATCGTATCCGACCTGTACATGGCGTAGAGGAAGATGCCGGTCAGGACGGCGCTGCCGATCAGCAGGTACTTCTCGCGCTGGGCGAAGAACTTCGTCATCACCCAGCCGCCGATGGCAGTGGCGATGGTGGCCATCAGGAAAGGCACCGGCGTCAGCAGGCCGACCGACTTCAGGTCGAGGCCGCGCTGCTGCAGCAGATAGGTGGGCATCCAGGAATCGAGGCCCTTGTTGACGCAGCTGAGCCCGAACCAGACCACCAGAAGCTGCCAGATCAGAGGGTTCCTCATCAGGTCGCGCACCGGTGTGCGCGGCCGCCCGCCGCTTTCGCCGACCCGCGGCGCCGGGCGCCGGTACGGCACGGCGAAGAAATAGCAGACGGCGAAGACCACGCCCGCCACCCCGACGATCTCGAAGGCGTGGCGCCAGCCGAAGGCGATGATGAGCGGCGCCATGATCAGCGGCGCCACCATGCTGCCGAGATAGTTCGAGGAGGTCAGCAGGGCCGAGAATTTCGGCCGGGCGTCCTTCTCCACCAGCTCCGCCACGCCCTTGACGCTGGCGGAGGGGAAGCCGCCCTCCGCCAGGCCGAAGACGAAGCGGATGACCAGCAGCGAGGCCAGCGACCATGCCTGGCTGGTGAGGATGGTGAAGACGGACCAGGCGGCGATGGTCGTGATGACGACGTATTTGGAGCCGAACCGGTCGGCCAGCCAGCCGCCGGGGATCTGCATGATGGCGTAGCCGAGGAAGAAGATGCTGAGCACGGCGCCCAGCTCGTCCGGCTTCAGCCCGAACTCCTGGCCCACATGGGTCAGCGCCAGCGACATCGCCGCCCGGTCGATATAGGAGATGCAGAAGGCGACATACAGCAGCGAGAAGCCGATGATCGCCGTCCGGTTGACGGATATCTTCCTCAGCACGAACGCCTCCGCTTGTTTGTGTTTTGATGCTTGTCGCCCCCGGCTCTCCGGGGGTCGCGGCCCGAGGTCTATTCCCAGGTCATGAAGCCCGGCGCCTCGCGCAGCGGCCGGGCGGCGGCCAGCGCCGCCAGATCCGGCACCGGGCGACACAGCAGCGGATCCGACGCGCAGGCCGCCTCCAGCGCCCCGGCGACGCCGAGGGTCAGCGCATCCCCGCCGCGCGGGCCGACGATCTGCAGGCCGAACGGCATGCCGGCCTCGTCGACGCCGAGCGGCAGACTGATGGCTGGGTGGCCCGCCAGCGTCACCGCATAGGCGAGCGCGAGCCAGTGGAAGTAGGACCGCGTCGGCGCGCCGTCGATCTCGGCCGGGTACGGCTCCGACCACGGCCGCGGGCTCAGCGTGATGGTCGGGCTCACCAGCACGTCATGGGTCTCGAAGAAGGCCTGGAAGGCGCGGTAGATGCGGGTCTGGGCGGCTGCGGCCCGGGCGTAGTCGGACAGGCTGTAGCCGAGCCCCTCCTCCACATTCGCGCGCACGTTCGGGCCCAGCATCTCCGGCCGCTCGCGATAGGTCTTCTCGTGCATGGCGAGAAAGACCGAGGCGCGCAGCACCGCAAAGGCGTCGTCGGCGCCGGCGCAGTCCGGCGTCGCCTCCTCGGCCGCGGCGAACAGCGGGGCCAGCGCCGCCACGCGGCTGCGGAACACCCGCCGGATATGCCGCTCCGTCGGGGCGAAGCCGAAATCCTCGGTGAAGGCGAGGCGCAGCGACTTGAGATCCGTCTCGGGCACCGCGGCCCAGCGGTCCGGCCGGCCGCGCACCGCTTCGCCCGGCAGCGTGTAGGCCAGGGGATCGCGGCTGTCGTCGCTCGCCATCACCGACAGCATCAGCGCCGCATCCGCCACCGTCCGGGCCATCGGGCCGTCGGTGGACAGCCCCGACCAGCCGACGCCCCGCTTCTCGCTGGCCACCAGGCCGTAGGACGGCCGCATCCCGATGATGCCGGAGAAGCCGGCCGGGTTGCGCAGGCTGCCGCCGGTGTCCGACCCGGTGGCCAGGGACGCCATGCCACAGGCCAGCGCCACCGCCGAGCCGCCGGAGGAGCCGGCGGCGGACTTCATCGGATCGAAGGGGTTGCCCGTGGCGCCGTAGACCGGGTTGCGGGTGTTGCCGCCCGCCGCCCATTCCGGCGTGTTGGTCTTGCCGATGATGATCGCCCCGGCGGCCCGTAGGCGGGCGACGCAGCCGGCATCCGCCACCGGCACGTGCCGGGCGAAGATCGGGCTGCCATAGGTCGTCCGCAGGCCGCCGACATCCTGGGTGTCCTTGACCAGCAGCGGCAGGCCGTGCAGCGGGCCCAGCGGCTCGCCGCGCATCACCGCGGCCTCGGCCGCCCGGGCCGCCTCGCGGGCGCCGTCCGCATCGAGCACGACGACGGCATTGACCGCTGGGTTGACCGCGCCGATCCGGTCCAGGCAGGCCTCCAGCACCTCCACCGGGGACACCGTCCGGGCGGCGATCTGCCGGCGCAGATCGGTCGCTGTCAGATCGCAGAGGGCGCTCATGGCTGGCCTCGATCGCTGCTGGAGTTTCCGATCATCCTCAAATTTTCAAATCCGGAAAGCGATTGAGCACCTAATGATCAAAATGCGGCTTGTACTCCCCATATGTTGCTCAGACAGCCTCAAGACCCGTAAAATTGGATGCTTCGGAAAGGCCCGGGAGAGATGCACAGATGACACGTCGCCAGACCGGCAGCGACGCCGCGCGGACGCAGCTCGGCGACTGCCTCAAGGCCGCGCGCCAGGCCCGCGGGCTGACGCTGAAGCAGGTGGCCGAGCGCACGGGCCTCGCCCTCTCCACCCTGTCGAAGGTGGAGAACCACCAGATGTCGCTGACCTACGACAAGCTGCTGCAGCTCACCACCGGCCTCGGCATGGAGATCGCCGAGCTGTTCCACCCTGCGGCGCCCGCGGCGCCGGCTCCGCAGATGGTCACCGCCCGGCGCAGCATCAGCCGGGCCGGCCAGGGGCAGATCGTGGACACCCGCTACTACACCTACGGCTATGTCTGCACCGACATCGTCGGCAAGCGCATGGTGCCGATCACGGCCGTGATCCGCGCCCGCACTCTGGAGGAATTCGGGCCGCTGCTGCGCCACGCGGGCGAGGAGTACTTCTTCGTCACCGCCGGGCGCGTGGCGGTCCACACCGAATTCTACGCGCCGGAGGTGCTGGAGCCGGGCGACGGCATCTATCTCGACAGCACCATGGGCCACGCCTATCTCAACGCCGGCGACGAGCCGGCCCGGGGCATCTGCGTCTGCACCGCCGAGACGCCGGACCTCTATCAGCAGCTGCGCGACCTCGCGGTCAACGGCGCCGCCGACGGGCCGGACGCCGAAACGCTGGATCGGCGCCGCTTATAGGGGGACAATGGGGGCGGACCCGAGAGCCCCGGAGGCTGCATGACCATCCAGCATCTGCTCGTCCCCCTCAGCGGCCATGCCGGCGACCGCGCCGCGCTCGACGCGACCCTGCTGGTCGCCAGGCGCTTCGACGCGTCGGTCGAGGTGCTGTCGCTTCGCCCCGACCCGCAGCGGGTCCTGGCCTACACCGGGGCCGAGATGGCGGTCGCCACCAGCATGCTGCTGGAGGGGGCGGAGAAGGCGTCGAAGGAGGTCGCGGCCCGCAACCGCGCCGCGTTCGAGGCGGCGGTGGCGGAAGCCGGCGCCGGGCCGGAGGTGGAGTACCGCGAGGATACCGGCAGCGAGACCGGCGCGATCGGCCACCGCGGCACCGTGGCCGACCTGATCGTGACGCCCGGCCCGGGCCAGGACCCGAACGCCAGCCGCGCGGTCCTGGAGGCGGCGCTGTTCGAGACCGGCCGGGCGGTGCTGATCGTGCCCGGCCCGGTGCCGGAGGATTTCGCCGATCGCATCCTGGTCGCCTGGGACGGCGGCAAGGAGGCGGCGCGCAGCGTCGCCGCCGCCCTGCCCTTCCTGGAGGCGGCGACGACCGTCAGCGTCTACACCCGCGACGAGGGCGAGGACCGCTGCACCGCGGCCGAGCTGGTGCGCTATCTCAGCCGCCACGGCGCGCCATCGAACCGGATCGCCGGCGACGATCCGAAGCAGTCGGTCGACGCCGCCATCCTGACCGCGGCCCAGCGCGCCAATGCCGGGCTGATCGTGATGGGCGGCTACAGCCACAGCCGGTTCCGCGAGATGATCCTGGGCGGCGTCACCGAGCACATGCTGTTCCACGCCGACCGCCCGGTGCTGATGGCGCATTAGCGCGCGGCCCGCCTCGGCAGCAGCAGCACGGCCCCGGCCAGTCCGATCACGGTGAAGCCGGCGCCGGCCAGGAAGGTGGCGCCGGGACCGACCCAGCTCCACAGCCCGCCCGCCAGCGCGCTGGCCAGCAGCAGCGCCAGGCCGCCGATCAGGTTGAACAGGCCGAAGCCGGTGCCGCGCCGGTCGGCCGGCACCGTCTCCGCCACCAGCGCCGCCAGCAGGCCCTGGGTCATGCCCATGTGCAGCCCCCACAGCGCGGTGCCGGCCAGCACGGCCCACAGCCCGCCGTCGAGGGCGAGCAGCAGGTCGGCCGCGATCAGCACGCCGAAGCCGAGGATCAGCAGCCGCTTCGGGTCGTGACGGTCGGCCAGCACCCCGGCCGGGTAGGCGGACAGGGCATAGGCGATGTTCATGACTACCAGCACCAGCGGCACCAGCGCTGCCGCCAACCCGGCCTCCTGCGCCCGCAGCACCAGGAAGGCTTCGCTGAACCGCGCCAGGGTCAGCACCGCCGCCACGGCGACCACCCGCCAGTAGGCGCCGCCCAGCCGGCGCAGCTCGTCGCGATGGATCGGCGACCGCAGGGCCTTGGCCGGCTTGGCCGTGTCCGGCTCGTGCACCCCGCCGATCAGGATCGCGACCGAGATCGCGGCCGGGATCACCGCCAGCCAGAACACCAGCTGGATGTCGCCGCCGCTGGCCAGCATCAGCCCGATCGCCAGCAGCGGCCCGGCAAAGGCGCCGATGGTGTCGAGCGACTGGCGCAACCCGTAGGCGGCGCCGCGGATCGCCGGAGGGGTCAGGTCGGCGACCAGCGCGTCGCGCGGCGCGCCGCGAATGCCCTTGCCGACCCGGTCGACGAAGCGCGCCGCCAGCACCAGCCCGGCGCTGCCGGCCAGCGGGAACAGCGGCTTCGACAGGGCGCCGAGCCCGTAGCCAAGCACGGCCAGCAGCTTGCGCCGGCCGAACCAGTCGCTGAGCACGCCGGAGAACACCTTGACGATCGAGGCGGTGGCCTCGGCGATGCCCTCAATCAGCCCGATCACCGCGGCGCTGGCGCCGACCGTGGTCAAGAGGAAGACCGGCAGCAGCGCGTGGATCATCTCCGAGGAGACGTCCATGAACAGGCTGACAAAGCCCAGCATCCACACGCCGCGCGGGATCGCGGCCCGGCTCTCCGGGCGGACGGGGCTCTTGGCGGTCATCGGATGCTCCCGGTCGCGGCGGTCAGGCGCCCGATCTAGGGCCGGCGGCGCGCCGCGGTCAACGGTTCCAGCCCCTCGGCCAGCATGCCGACCAGGCCGCGGGCATAGGTGCCGTCCGGGTCCAGGTCCGGATCGTAGATAGTGACGTTCAGGCCAAGGCAGCGGGGCGAGCCCAGGAAGCCGCGCAGCAGCGCCGCCAGCCCGTCATAGTCCAGCCCCGGGCTGCCTGGCGAATCCACCGCCGGCATCACCGCCTGGTCGAGGATGTCGACGTCGAGATGCAGCCAGAACGGGATCTCCGGCGTCCGGTCCAGCACCGCGAAGCTGCGGCGCAACGCCTGTTCCGGCCCCAGCTCCAGCAGCTCGAACACGTCGATCCGGGTGATCGCGGTGTCGTTGATGTCCTTCCAGCCCCAGTCGGGGTCCCGGTCTTCGCGCTCGCCGATCTGGATCACCCGCTCCGCCGGCACCAGCGGGTCGGGAATGCCGTCCCAGCGCAGCATCAACGGGTCGCCAAGGCCGATCGCCAGCGCCAGGTCCATGCCGGCGGCCGAATGCAGCGGGAGGTCCGGCTCGTAATTGCCCGGATGGCGGAAGTCGCTGTGGCCGTCGAGATGGACCAGGGAAAGCTCGGAATGCCGGCGGGCGCCAGCCAGGCAGCCGATCAGGATCGAGCAGTCGCCGCCGACCACCACCGGGAACAGCCGGTCGCGCAGCGCGGCCTCGACCGCATCGGCGACCTGTTCGTTGAAGCGGCGGATCGCCGGGCCGTTGCGCAGCACCGTGCCGGGCGGTTTCTCGGTGCTGTAGCGCGGCCGTGCCAGGTCGACCGTCCGCGCCGGCCCCAGCCGCGCCTCCAGCCCGGCTCGGGTCAGCATCTCCGGCGCCCGCCAGGTCCCGGGCTCATGCCCCGGCCGCAGCGGCCTGAGGCCGAGATTGGACGGCGCCCGGATCAGCGCGGTGCCGGCGATGCCGTCGGCGAGAACCGTGTTCCCCATGGTCGTTCCCCCTTCTGAGGCGGGGCGCCTATTCTTCCCGCCCTCTTCCGGTGATCAGCCGGGCGCTGCGCTGGCCGGTGGTGTAGATCCACAGCCAGCTCAGCGCCACGGTCAGGCGGTTGCGCAGCCCGATCAGGAAATAGATGTGGGCGATGCCCCAGATCCACCACGCCAGCCAGCCGCGCAGCTTGATCCAGCCGAAATCGATCACCGCGGCGCGCTTGCCGATGGTCGCCAGGCTGCCGGCGTGCTTGTAGCGGAACGGCCGGGGCTCCGGCCGGCCCGCCAACCGGGCGCGGATGGTGTCGGCGACGTGGCGGCCCTGCTGCTTGGCGGCCGGGGCGATGCCGGGCAGCGGCTTGCCCTCCCAGCCGTCGAGCCGGGCGGTGTCGCCGACCACGAAGATCTCGGGATGGCCCGGCAGGGTGAGATCCGGCGCGACCATGACCCGGCCGGCGCGGTCCGACTCGGCCCCCAGCCAGATCGCGGCCGGCGAGGCCTGGACGCCCGCGGCCCAGATCACCGTCTTGGCCGGGATCCGCTCCGCCCCCAGCGCCACGCCCTCGGCATCGCAAGCGGTCACCGCCTGGCCGGTGCGGATCTCGGCGCCGAGCCGCTCCAGCGCCTTGTGTGCGTAGTCCGACAGGTCCTCCGGGAAGGCGGCCAGCACCCGCGGCCCGGCCTCGACCAGCAGGATGCGCGCCTCCTTCGGGTCCAGGGCACGGAAGTCCTCGGCCATGGTGTGGTGCGCCAGCTCGGCGATGGTGCCGGCGATCTCCACCCCGGTCGGGCCGGCGCCGACGATGACGAAGGTCAGCAGCGCCCGGCGCATCGCCGGGTCCGGCTCGGTCTCCGCCCGCTCGAAGGCGGTCAGGATGCGGCGGCGGATCGCGGTGGCGTCGTCGATGTCCTTCAGCCCGGGCGCGAAGGGCTCCCAGTCGTCATGGCCGAAATAGGCGTGCCGGGCGCCGGTCGCGACCAAGAGGGTGTCGTAGGGCACCCGCTCGTCACCGAGCTGCACCGCGCGGCCGGCGATGTCGATGCCGGTGACCTCGCCCAGGATGGTGCGCACCTCGGGCCGCCGCCGCACCAGGTGCCGCACCGGCCAGGCGATCTCCGACGGCGCCAGCGAGGCGGTGGCGACCTGGTACAGCAGCGGCTGGAACAGGTGATGGTTGCGGCGGTCGATCAGGGTGATGTCGACCGGCGCGCCCTTCAGCCGGAGCACCGCCTCCAGCCCGCCGAAGCCGGCGCCGATGATGACCACGCGATGACGCGCTGCGGATCCGGTCATGATGATCCCTTCGCCCAGGAGCTTTCCCACCGTCCGATATTGCGGTGCAGCGGGCAAGCACAAGGGCGCCGGCGATGCTTCCGGCACGGATCCGGGTCGCGCCCCGCGAAACGGCGACCGCCCCTCTCAGGCAGCTTCTTCCCGGTGCTCGAAGATGTGATCGACAATGCCCCAGGCCTTCGCCTCCTCGGCGGTCATGAAGCGGTCGCGGTCGAGGGTGCGTTCCACCTCGTCATAGGCCCGGCCGCAATGCCTGGCGTAGAGCAGGTTGATCTGCCGCTTCAGCCGGACGATGTCCTCGGCGTGGCGCTCGATGTCCGAGGCCTGGCCCTGGAAGCCGCCCGAGGGCTGGTGCAGCACCACCCGGGCGTTGGGCAGGGCGATGCGACGGCCGGGCGCGCCGGCCATCAGCAGGAAGGAGCCCATCGACCCCGCCGTGCCCATGCACACGGTCGACACCGGGCTCTTGATGTATTGCATCGTGTCGTAGATCGCGAGGCCGCTGCTCACCGCCCCGCCCGGCGAGTTGATGTACATCGCGATCTCCTTCCGCGGATCCTCCGACTCGAGGAACAGCAGCTGGGCGCAGACCAGCGCCGAGACGCCGTCGTCGATCGGGCCGTTCAGGAAGATGATCCGGTCGCGCAGCAGGCGGGAGAAGATGTCGAAGGCGCGCTCGCCGCGGCCCGACTGCTCCACCACCATGGGCACCAGGGTCATGCCGCCCATCGCAGCCCCCCGCGAACGGCCATGGCCCGCGGCCGCGCCGCCGCGCGTCGGCCGGGAACCCGTCGTGCCCTCGGCGCGCCGGCCCGCAGCGTCGTCGCCCGGGCGCCGACGCGGAAGCCGCTGTGCACGATGCGCAGCCGGGTGCCGCCGGCCGCGGTGCGGTCGAGGGTGAAGGTCACCACCGTGTCCAGCGCCCGGCCGCCGGCGTCGCGCTCGCCGTCGCGGCCGCGCCAGCTGTAGCGCAGCAGCCGCGGCGGCTCCGCCGCCAGCACCTCGCAGTCGATCGGCTTCTCCGCCCCCGGCCCGCCGCGCAGGGTGAAGCGCCGGCCCACCTCGGCCGGCCCCAGCTCGGTCCGGGCATCGTTCGGCAGCAGCCAGGCGCCGAGGAGGTCCGGCTCGGTCAGCGCCCGCCACACCTTCTCCGGCGGATGGTCCAGCGCGCAGTCGACGGTCACGGCATCGGCCGGGTCGGGCTTCGGATCACGCATCATCCATATCCTCGAGCAGGGTCTTCAGGCGGGCGACCCGCTCCGGCCAGAAGGCGCGGTAGCGGTCGATCCAGTCCAGCAGCGGCGTCAGCCCTTCCGGCGTCGCCCGGTAATAGGCGAAGCGGCCATCGCGCCGCTCTGCCACCAGCCCGGCGCGGCGCAGCGCGGCGAGGTGCTGGGAGATCGCCGGCTGCGACACGGCGAATCCGGCCTTGAGGTCGGAGACGCTCATCTCGCCGCCGGACAGCCGTTCGAACACGGCGCGGCGGGTCGGGTCGGCCAGGGCCTGGAAGATCTCGGGCGCGGTCATGTGGACATATAAGCCGACACTTATTCGATTCGCAACAGCCGCCCCACCGTCCCCTCCGTTCCTTTCCAAATTGTTCGATCCCATGACCGTGGAACGCATTGCGGCCATATGCGTCCGTCACTCGGCGCCGGCCGGCGCCGGGATTGCCTCGCGGTGTCCGTGATCAAAGGCGGCTCCGGGTCTCGGCGAGACCGCGGCCGCCGGCGCCACGCGGAACCAGGCGGCGTAGAGCGCCGGCAGGAAGAGCAGGATGAGCACGGTGCCGATGGCCGTCCCGCCGATCAGCGTGTAGGCCATGGACCCCCAGAACACCGAATGGGTGAGCGGGACGAAGGCCAGCACGGCGGCGAGCGCCGTCAGGATGACGGGCCGGGCGCGCTGCACGGTCGCCTCGACCACGGCGTGGTAGTCGTCGAGCCCGGCATCCCTGTTCTCCTTGATCTGCCCGATCAGGATCAGCGTGTTGCGCATCAGGATGCCGGCGAGCCCGATCAGCCCCAGAATGGCGTTGAAGCCGAAGGGCTGGTTGAAGGCGAGCAGGATCGGCACGGCGCCGACGAGGCCGAGCGGGGCGGTGAGCATCACCATGGCGGTCGCCGAGAAGGAGCGGACCTGCAGCATGATGAAGACCAGCATCAGGGCGATCATGATCGGGAACACGGCGGCGAGCGCGACATTGGCCTTGCCCGCTTCCTCGATCGAGCCGCCCATCTCGATGCGGTAGCCGTCCGGCAGCGAGGCGATCAGCGGCTGCAGGGCCTGCATGACGCGCATCGAGACTTCGGGCGGCTGGGTGGCCTCGCCGATGTCGGAGCGGACGGCGATCGTCGGGATCCGGTCGCGCCGCTTCATGATCGGATCTTCCATGCGCACCTCGGCATGGCCGATCTGGTCGAGCGGAATCAGACGCCCGTCGCGGCTGGTGAGCGAGAAGTCGGTGAGGCGGGCGGGATCGAGCCGCTCTCCGCCGGCGCTGCGGGCGACCACGTCGACGGTGCGGATGTTCTCGCGGACCTGCGTGACGGTGACGCCGGTGAGCAGGAATTGCAGCTGCTGCGCCGCTTCCGCCGGCGACAGGCCGATGAGGCGCAGCCGGTCCTGGTCGAGGACATAGCGCAGGGTCGGCACGCGATTGCCCCAGTCGCGATTGGCCTGCCGCACGTCGGGAACGCCCCGCATGACGGCGAGGGCCTGCTCGGAGATCCGGCGCAGCTCGTCGGCATCCGGTCCCATGATCCGGAACTCGACCGGGAACGGTGTGTAGGGGCCGAACACCAGCTGGGTGATGCGCAGATAGGCTTCGGGCGCGAGCCCTTCGGCCACGGCCGTGCGCAGCCGGCGCTTCAGGGCTTCGCGAGCCTCCGCGTCGGGTGTCAGGATGACGATCTTGGCGAAGGCGGGGTCGGGCAATTCCGGGGACATGGCCAGGAAGAAGCGCGGTGCGCCCTGGCCGACATAGCTCGTGACGATCTGCGCCTCCGGCTGGTCCGCCAGCCAGCGCTCGACCGTCTCGACCGTCCGCTCCGTCGTCTCGATGCTCGTGCCCTCCGGCATGCGCACCTCGACCAGCACCTCGGGACGATCGGAGGTCGGGAAGAATTGCTGCTTCACCGCGCCCATGCCGATGACGGAGAGCGCGAAGACCACGCCCACCGCGCCGCAGGTGAGGAACTTGTGGCGCACGGCGAAGGCGATGACCCGGCGCAGGCGACGGTAGTTCGGCGTGTCGTAGATGGCGTGGTGCCCGCCTTCGACCGGCTTGATCTCGGGCAGCAGCTTCACGCCGAGATAGGGCGTGAAGGCCACGGCGACGACCCACGAGGCGATGAGGGCGAAGCCCACGATCCAGAAGATGTTGCCGGCGTATTCGCCGGCGGTCGAACGCGCGAAGCCGACCGGCATGAGCCCGACCACCGTCACCAGCGTCCCCGAGAGCATCGGCGCCGCCGTGTGGCTCCAGGCATAGGCCGCGGCCGCGATCCGGCCCATGCCTTCTTCCATCTTCACCACCATCACCTCGATGGCGATGATGGCATCGTCGACCAGCAGTCCGAGCGCGAGGATCAGGGCGCCGAGGGTGATGCGGTCGAAGAAGCGGCCGGTCTCCAGCATGATCAGGAAGACGACCGCGAGGGTGAGCGGAACCGCGGCCGCGACCACGATGCCGACCCGCCAGCCGAGGCTGAGCAGGCTGACCAGCAGCACGACCCCGAGCGCCATGACGAATTTCAGCATGAACTCGTCGACGGACTCCGTGATGTTCACGGCCTGGTCGGTCACCTTGGTCAGGCTGAGTCCGAGCGGCAGGGCGCCGGCGATCTTCGCCGTCTCCGCCTCCAGCGCGCGGCCGAGGTCGAGGCCGTTCCAACCGTCCTGCATCACCGCGGACAGCATCAGCGCCGGCTCGCCCTGATGGCGGATGATGAAGGTCGCCGGGTCTTCGTATCCGCGCCGGACATCGGCGATGTCGGAGAGCTTGAGCGTGCGGCCGCCGGCGGCGATGGGCGTGTCGGCGATCTTCTGAAGATCGTCATAGGCGCCGTCGAGACGGATGAAGACCTGCGGTCCCTCGGTGTCGATCGAACCCGCCGGCGTCACCGCGTTCTGCCGCTGGAGGGCGGCGAAGATGTCCTGCGCCGACACGCCGAGCGTGACCAGCTTCGCATAGGAGAACTCGACGAAGATCCGTTCCGGCCGCTCGCCGAGAATGTCGATCTTCTTGACGCCGGGCACCTGGAGGAGCTGCTGGCGGATCGCCTCGGCCTGCCGGACCAGCGCACGCATCGGCATGCCCTTGGCCTTCAGCGCATAGAGCGCGAAGCTGACGTCCGAGTATTCGTCGTTGACGAACGGGCCCATGGCCCCGGCGGGCAGCTTCCGGGCCTCGTCGCCCAGCTTCTTGCGGGCCTGGTAGAACTGCTCCTGCACCGCGGCCGGCGGGGTGCTGTCCTTCAGGGTGAGCGTCATGAAGGCGAGCCCGGGCCGCACCATGGTCTCGACCCGGTCGTACCATTGCAGCTCCTGAAGACGCTTCTCGAGCGGCTCGGCGACGAGGTCCTGCATCTCCTGCGCCGTCGCGCCCGGCCAGGCGGTGGTGACGGTCAGCGTCTTCACGGTGAAGGCGGGATCCTCGGCGCGGCCGAGCTTGAGGAAGGCGAAGGCGCCGGCGACCGCGATCGCGATGATGAAGAACAGCGTCACCGAGCGCTCGCGGACGGCGAGCGCCGAAAGGTTGAAGCTCATGGCGTATCCGCCTTTGCAATCAGAACGCGCACGGTCTCGCCGTCATGGAGGAGATGGGCGCCCAGGGCCGCGATCCGCTCGCCGGGCTCGAGGCCCGATACGATCGCGGTCTCCCCGCCGAGCCGGCGTATCGTCACCGGCCTGAAGCCGACCGTGGACGTCGCCTCGTCGATCACCCAGACGCCGGTCCTGCGGCCGTCGTCCAGAACGGCGCCGATCGGCACCTCGACAGCCTCGGCGGCATCGGCATCCGCGATCCACAGCGTCACCGTCGCGCCCAGCGGCGTCGATGCCGCATCGCCGTCCAGCACGTAGCGCGCCTCGTAGGTCCGGGTCTGCGGATCGGCTGAATCCGACAACTGCCTCAGGCGGGCGGGCCAGCGCCGCTGGTCGAGGCCGTAGACGCTCGCCTCTGCTTGCGAGCCCAGAGCTGGCCTGACCGCCTCGGGAAGAGCGACGATGGCCTCGCGCGGTCCGGCATGGGCGAGCCGTACCACCACCTGTCCGGCCGCGACGACCTGGCCGGGCTCGCCGAGCGTCTCCACGACGACGCCGTCCGCGTCGGCTTCGAGGGTGGAATATTCGGCCTCGTTCGCCGCGACCCGGGCCTCGGCTTCGGCGGCGGCGAGCTGCGCCTCGGCGGAGTCCAGCGCCGCCCTGGCCTGTTCATGGCGCTGCCTCGTCACCCATCCCTTCGCAACGAGATCGGCGTATCTCTCGTCGTCCGCGCGGGCCTGCACCGCAACCGCGCGGGCGGCCGCCGCCGCGTTCTGCCTGGCCGTCAGGGCAAGGCGCAGATCGCTCTCGTCGATGCGCATGAGCGGCTGGCCGGCGACGACGCGCTCGCCGACATCGACGAGGCGTTCGACGATCTTGCCGGGCACGCGGAAGCCGAGATTGCTCTGCACGCGCGCCGATATCGAGCCGGTGAATGCGCGCTCGACGTGCCCGACCCTTCTGGCTTCGGCCATCGCGACGACCGGCGGAGCGCTGCGCGGATCGTCCTGCACCCTCCGCTCTTCGGCCGCTCCGGAGACCACAAGGAAGCTCGCCGCGCCGATCGCCAGCAGCGGAAGAGCCACGAAGAGCAGGAGGTGCGTCTTTTTCATGAGCGGGTTTCCGACAACTGAGGCAGGCGCTGCGGGAGGTGGGATCGGGCGGATGTCCGAATATCAGTGTATATGCACGTATATGCCAGATATGGGAGTCTCGCGGCCATCGCGTTCACCCCCTGCCCACAGACTGAAAGCGCTCCAACGAGGACGTCAGCTGCGCGAGCTCTTCCGGCGGGAGGCTCGCCGTGACCGCCCGCTGGGCCTGATGCCAGCCTTCTTTGGCGCTGGCGAGGATGTCCTCGCCGGCTTCCGTCAGGGTGATGCGCCGCGCCCGCGCATCGCGCTCGTCGGTGGACACGCGCAGGAGCGCGCGCCGGGCAAGCGGCTTCAGGTTCTTGGTCAAGGTCGTGCGGTCCATCCCCAGCGCCTCCGCCAATTCGCTGATGGTCGGGGACCGAAGATGCTTGAGCGCGATGAGGACGGAGAACTGCCAGTTGTTGATCCCGAGCGACCGGAACGCTTCGTCGAAACGACGGCCGATGATCCGCCCCGCCCGCTGGATACGCTGGCACAGGCAGGTGCGGACGATGAGGTCGGCCGTTTCTTTGTCGAGTGCTTGCGAAGGCGTCATGCCGATTAAAATAGGTGTATATGAACGTATTGTCAAGGAGCACGATCTTGGATAGGTGTCGACCGGGACGGCTGCGGACGGCCGACGGCACCGCCATCAGCGGAAGTTCCGCCGGCATCCGCCCAGCGCTGCCGCTACGTGACCCTGGAAGGCGTCGCCCCTCGGGTGACGATCCCCTCGTCAACCTGCCCATCCTGGCCGCCTGACCTGAAGAGCGCGATCACACCCGCGCCTGAGCTACACCACCCCCAGGGACACGATCTCGGTGGTTGTCGAGGCGGTAAAAACTGAAGATTACTATAAAATTTGCACACTTTTTCCTTAAATATATTTCCCAAACATTCGAAAATTCATCGGACTATTCTAAAACGATATTGCTTTGACTCAACAATATCGAATCAGATAAATAATGACTGGCTGGAATAGGGAACATGATCCGTTCTGCACTCACTTTCATACGGCCTGTAAATAATCCTCATCCGACAGCCCATCTTCCACGTCGATTCGATCTATCCGAACGATGGATACGAATTGGTCGGGACAACTTGTGCCTCCTCGATCGGGTTCGAGCATGAAGTCTCGGAGAATAGTGGCGATCTGACTGGAGATCTGATCATGGCAATTGTTTCAACTCACAGGCCCCTGACGATCTTTGATACGAGCTTGCGCGACGGCGAGCAGGCACCCGGAAATGCCATGTCGCTGCAGCAAAAGCTGCGCATCGCCCGCGAACTCGAGGCGTTAGGAGTGAATACGATCGAGGCGGGATTCCCGGCGGCGTCGGACAATGACTTCGCCGCCGTGCGCGCCGTTGCAGATGTCGTGCGGGAGACCAGGATCTGCGCCTTCGCACGGGCCAGCAGCTCCGACATCGAACGCGCGGCCAAGGCGCTGGAGAACGCCCGGGCGGCGCAGATCGAAATCCTCGGTGTGGCGTCCGAGATTCACCTCCTCCACAAGCGCCAGATCACACGCCAGCAGGCGCTCGACGAGATCGAAAGCGCCGTTCAACTCGCCCGGCGGATCGGCTTCGACGACATCTGCGTCGCACCCGAAGACGCGACCCGGGCGGACCCGGAATTCCTCGGCTCGATGTGCGAGGTCGCCACCCGGGCTGGCGCGACGATGATCCTGATTCCGGACACCGTCGGCTGTCTCCTGCCCGGCCGGGTTCCGGCCCTGATCGATACCGTACGGGCGCGCGTGCCGCCGGAAGTCAAGCTGGCCATGCACGCCCATGACGATCTCGGCCTGGCCGTCGCCAACACCCTCGCGGCCGTCGAGTCGGGAATCGACGAGATCCAGGTGACGCTGTGCGGCATCGGCGAGCGCGCCGGGAATTGCGCCTTGGAAGAGGTCGTTGCCGCCCTGACAGCCCATCCTACGCATTTCAACCGATCGACGACCATCGACGTCCGCCGGGTCTACGCCGCCTGCCGGCTCCTCATCGAGAGCCTTCACCTGCCGATGGCGCGGGGCAAAGCCATCATCGGCGAGAACGCCTTTGCCACCGCCGCGGGAATTCACCAAGCCGCCATTATCCGGAATCCCCAGACCTATGAATTCCTGGAGCCGGAGATGTTCGGCGCCGAGCGCCGGATGGTGATCAGCCGCCATTCCGGCAGGCACGCGCTGAAGGCGAAGATCGAGGCGTTCGGCCTGTCGCCGACGCCTGGCCTCATCGAATCCATTTATCGAGAGCTGACGGCGTCGGAAGAGCCAGTGTGCAGCGACAGCAAGCTGCGCGCCCTGGTTCTGCAGAACACACTGGAATCCGCGCTGCCGGCCTGAATTAGAGCCCCTCCGACAAGCCTGGTTTGTCGCATCACAATTCCGTGAACACGAGGCGTTCGCATGGATATTCATGTTGCGGAGACCGTGACCGGTTACGAAGCCCTGGTGACGACATTGGAGTCTTGGGGCATCGAGTTCTGTGCAGGCGTCACCGGCGGCGGCGCCATCCGCCTGCTGCAGCATCTCTCGCCCCATTATCCAGGAGAGAATGCGGCCGACCGGCACGAGCCCGCCGGGATGCGCTTCCTGTCGCTCGGCGAATATTCGTCCGGCTTCGTTCCGCTCGGCAGCTATCTGGCGTCCGGCCGCATCGGCGCCTGCATCGCGACGACCGGCGCGGCGACCAAGCTGCTGGGCTGCGGCCTCAGCGACGCCAAGCTGCACGACATCCCGGCGGTCTACATCGTCCCCGCCTCGCCGGACTCGACCGAAGGGCTGTGCCCGCTGCAGGACACCAGCCGCCACGGCAGCAACATGCTGGCGCAGCTGCGCGCCGAGCTGCCGGACGGCGTCTTCGTGCTGGACGATGCCGCGACCATGGGCCGGCAGCTGCGGCACGCCCACGTCCGGCTGCAGCGCTGCAAGCCTGTGGTCCTCGTCCTGGACCACGAGGCGCTCAAGACCGGGATGGCGGCGGATCCGCATCGCGCGCCCCCGCAGCCTGATCCGGTCGCCGCATCGGCCGAAGCGTTCCTGGACGCGTTCTGCCAGCGCATCCGCGGCCGGCGCGTCGTCATCCTCGCCGGCGAGGAGCTGGCGCGGTATCCCGACGCGCCGCAGCTGACCTCCCGCCTGTGCGAGGCGCTGGGGGCGCCGATCGTCTGGAGCATCAACGGCGCCAACGGGGTCGAGCGCGGCAATCCCTACGGATACGGCTACATCTCCTTCGGCGGGAACGACGCCGCGATCCGGCTCTGGCGGGGCATCGGGGAGGACGACGTCCTGCTGGTGCTCGGGGCCTGCCCCGACGAGTACACGGTCAACCTGGCCCCCTATGCGGCCGGCGACACCTTCGTCCTGACCGGTCTCGAGGACGGCTACGGCCAGGTCGATGGCGGGTTCGGGCACCGCGCCGGCGGCGCCTACCGGCAGTTCGTCGCTCCTCTGGACGCGACGCTCCGGTCCCTGCTCGACCGCCTGGAGCGGCAGCCGCCGGAGACCCGCCGGGCCGGCCCGGCGCCGGGCAACCTCAACACACGCCGGCCGGGGGCGCCAAGGCCCGGCCATGTCGACATGGCCTCGCTGTTCCGGGCGCTGGATGCGCGCTGGCGACCGAACACCATCGGCTTCGACGACGTGTGCCTGGCCTACAAGGACCGGCAATACGTCGTCCAACGCCCGCACCCGCAGGCGCGCTTCTTTTCCCTCTATCGCGGCTCGGCCATGGGCAACGTGCTCGGCCTGGCCATCGGCGCCAAGCTCGCCGCGCCGGAAAGCCATGTCGTCGGCTTCACCGGCGACGGCTGCTTCCGGCTGTTCGCAGGCTATCTGGCGGAGGCCCGGGATCTGGGAATCCTGCTGTTCCTGCTCGACAACGCCAGCTACGGCATCATCGAGCAGGGAGTGCAAACGATCATCCCGGACGCGCCGGCCTCACGCCGCCACAACCGCCTGGTCGGGATGGACTTCGCCGCCATGGCCGGCGCGTGCGGCTGGCGGTCGGCGGCGCTTCGCCCCGACCTCGCCAATCTGGACGAGATCCTGGACGCCCATCACCACGGCGCCTTGACCTCCACCCTGGTCACGGTGCCGGTCGATTCCGGCCACATCCTCGGCATCAATCCCCGGGCCGGCAACCTGTGAAGACCCGCCTCGCCCAGCATCCCGGAGCCCATGCCGTGAGCCTGGCCCACGATCCCGACTTCCTGCGCCTCCTGGCCGGCAGCCATGCCCGGCTGGTCGGCACGCCGCTGCTGCCGGAGGAGGCCGGCGGCGATGCCGCCGTACAGGCGCGCTGGCTGTACGAGGCTGCGCCCTTCTGCGTGCTGGTGCACAACACCGACGCCGATCCCCCTTCGTCTATGCCAACCGAGCGGCCCAGGCCTGCTTCGAGTATCGCTTGTACGAGTTCACGACGCTGCCCTCCCGCCTCTCCGCCGAGGCGCCGGACCGGGCGGAGCGGCAGCGGCTGCTGGACGCCGTTACCCGCCGACGGATTCATCACCAGCTATCGCGACCTGCGCGTCGCCAAATCCGGCCGCCGCTTCTGGATCGAGAACGCCACCGTCTGGCGGTTGATCGACGAGGCCGGCACGTTGCACGGCCAGGCGGCGACCTTCCGGGATTGACGGGCGGTATAAAGAAGGGCCAACGCCTCGATAGCTTCCCTGGTGACGGTGGTCCGGTACCGGGAGTAAGGCTGCGGTCGTCCGAACCGCGTTCCACCGCGGTCGGGTAAACACAATGTGCAGTTGTGTTAACTCGTGCCTTTGTTCATGATATGTTCCATGGACATGGCGCAGACCGATGGCGAGGCGGGCGAGAGCCGGCCCTCCGATCCCGATCTGAACTGGACGGGATGGGCGCTGGACAAGCTGCGCGAGGTGGTCGACATCGACATTCGCAGCAAACGGATGACCCTGCAGCAGCAGTCGGTGACGCTGGCCGGGCCGAAGGAGCCGCCGGATTTCGCGCTGATGCAGTCGCGCCTGTCCCGCTCGATCCGGCTGTCGATCGCCATGGCCGAGCGGATCCGCGGCGACTACCTGCACCGCCGGGCCGAGGCCGAGGAGTCGGGGGCGCTGGAGCGCCGCCGGCGGCGGCGGGAGCAGGCCGTCAAGGCGGTGGTCGAGGCGGTCGCGGCCGCCGAGACCGCGGATCTCGCCGCGGCCGGCGAGACCGTCGATCCCGAGGAGACCGAACGGCTGCGGTCCGAAGTTTGGGAGAAGCTGACCGAGGACGAGGTGCTGGACGTGCAGCTCGACACCCTGTCGGCGGACGAATTCGTGCGCGAGGTCTGCCGCTGGCTCGGCCGCCGGCTGGATCCGAGCCGGCTGCCGCAGGGCTGGGACGACGTCGCCGGGGCCAATGACAACGCCGACCTGCCCGCGGAGACCGCCGAGGATTGGCCGCGGCCGCCGGACGAGCCCGATGCCGGCCGGCCCTTGCCGGCGCCGTCGAGCCCGGACACCAGCTGAGCGCTGTCTTTCGCCGAGACCGGCTGTCCCGACCATGAAACCGTCATGGCGAGCCCCGCAGGGGCGCGGCCATCCAGCGGCACCGGCTTCTGGATCGCCACGGCGCTGCGCGCCTCGCGATGACGTGTCTATCGGGCGAGCGGCGCTTGTGAAGTCAGCGCCCGTAAAGCCGCGGATACTCCGTCTTCGCCAGCGCCTCGCGCAGCGTCCGACGTTCCGCCTCGGTCAGGGGGCGCAGCGGCGGATGGGTCCGGCCCCAGGCAGGGTCGCCATGGATCTCGGCCAAAGTGTCCTTCACCGCCGCCACCAGAGTGACCGTGCTTAGCGCCGCGCGCACCGCCCCGGCGGCGGCGACCGCCTGCTTCGCCTCCGGGCTGCCGGCCCGGTGGAAGGCGGTCCGCGCCAGCGGGCCGGTGATATTGGTGGTGGCCGAGATGCAGCCGGCGAAACCGTGCTCCTGCGCCAGGCCCAGCGTGGCCTCGGAGCTCGGGAACACGGCGATGTCGGGCACCCGCTTCGCCAGCTCGGTCGAATAGACGATGTCGCCGGAGGAATCCTTGAGCCCCGCCAGCGTGCCCGGATGCCGCTCCGCCAGCCGCGCCACCACCTCGATCGGCCAGGGCACGCCGGTGTTCTGCGGGATATGATAGAGGTAGAGGCTGAGGTCATCGGCCCCGACCCGGCCGATCACCGTGTCGACGTATGCGGCCAGGCTCTCGTCGTCGATGCCCTTGTAGTAGAAGGGCGGCAGCAGCAACGCGCCGGCGAAGCCCAGCGCCTTGGCCGAGGCGGTCAGCCGCACCGCATCCTCCAACGCCGCAGCGCCGGTGCCGACCATGAAGCGGTCCATCGGCAGTCCGGACTCGGCCACCGCCCGCATTGCCGCCAGGCGCTGCTCGACCGAGAAGGAGGTCGCCTCGCCGGTGGTGCCGAGCAGGTTGACCCCGTCGCAGCCGCCCGCGCCCAGCAGCCAGCCGCAATGCCCGACCAGCCGGTCGTGGTCGATCGAGAGGTCCTCGCGCAGCGGCGTGGCGGCGGCAGCAATGACGCCGGTCAGTCTCGGCATGGAAGCATCCCCATCGGCTCAGCCGGCCTTGCGGCCGGGCACCAGGAAATCGAAATCACAGCCCTCGTCGGCCTGCAGCACGCTGTCATGGAACAGCCGGGCATAGCCGCGGTCCGGCGCCGGCTTGGGCGGCGGTGCCGCCGCGGCGCGGCGGGCCAGCTCGGCGTCGTCGACCAGCAGGTCGAGCCGCCGGCCGGCGACATCGAGCCGGATGCGGTCGCCGGTGCGCACCAGGGCCAGCGGCCCGCCGACCGCGGATTCCGGCGCGATGTGCAGCACGATGGTGCCGAAGGCGGTGCCGCTCATCCGCGCATCGGACAGGCGGACCATGTCCTTCACTCCCTGCTGCGCCAGCTTGCGCGGGATCGGCAGGTAGCCGGCCTCCGGCATGCCGGGCGCGCCCTTCGGCCCGGCATTGCGCAGCACCAGCACGTCCTCGGCCGCGACGTCGAGCTCCGGGTCGTCGATCCGCGCCGCCATGTCCTCGACCGAATCGAACACCACCGCCCGGCCGGTGTGCTGCAGCAGGGAAGGCGTCGCCGCCGACTGCTTGATCACCGCGCCGCGGGGGCAGAGGTTGCCCTGCAACACCGCCATCGCGCCCTGCGGCTTCAGCGGGTTGGCGCGCGGCCGGATCACGGTCTCGTCCCGCCATTCGCCCGGCTTCGGCAGCGTCTCGGCCAGGGGAACGCCGGCGACGGTCGGGACGGTCAGGTCCAGGAGGTCGCGCAGCTCCGCCAGCAGGTGCGGCACGCCGCCGGCGTGGTGGAAATGCTCCATGTAATGCGCGCCGGAGGGCTTGAGGTCGACCAGCACCGGCGTCTCGCGCCCGATCCGGTCGAACTCGGGATAGTCGATCGCCTGGCCGACCCGGCCGGCGATGGCGGCCAGATGGACCAGCCCGTTGGTCGACCCGCCCACCGCCTGCAGCGCCACCATGGCGTTGCGGAAGGCGCCGGGCCCCAGGATCTCCGACGGGCGCGGCCCGCCCGACACCGCCAGCCGCGCTGCCGCCTGCCCCGTCGCCTCGGCGCAGCGGATGCGGTCGGCATGGGTGGCCGGGATCGCGGCGGCGCCGGGCAGCGACAGGCCCAGCGTCTCGGCGATGATCGCCATGGTGCTGGCGGTGCCCATCACCATGCAGGTGCCGACCGAGGGCGCCAGCCGGCCGTTCACCGCCTCGATCTCCTGCTCGTCGATCTCGCCGGCCCGGTAGCGGCCCCACAGCCGCCGGCAATCGGTGCAGGCGCCCAGCACCTCGCCCCGGTGGTGGCCGACCACCATCGGCCCGGTCGGCAGCACGATCGCCGGCAGGTCGGCGCTGGCCGCGGCCATGATCTGGGCCGGCAGGGTCTTGTCGCAGCCGCCGATCAGCACCACCGCATCCATCGGCTGGGCCCGGACCATCTCCTCGGTGTCCATCGCCATCAGGTTGCGCAGGAACATGCTGGTCGGATGAGCGAAGGATTCGTGGATCGAGATGGTCGGGAACGCCATTGGCATGCCGCCCGCCAGCATCACCCCGCGCTTCACCGCCTCGACCAGCGCCGGCACGTTGCCGTGGCAGGGGTTGAAGTCGCTGTAGGTGTTGACGATGCCGACGATCGGCCGGTCCAGCGCGTCATCGGAATAGCCCATGGCCTTGATGAAGGCCTTGCGCAGGAACAGCGAGAATCCGGCGTCGCCGTAGCTGGTCAGCCCCTTCCGCAGGCCGCGCTTGTCCATGAAAGCCTTCCCGAGATGACGGTCGCGGCGGAGCCGCCGCACGACCGTCGAACCCTAGGCCGCGCCCCCCGATTGTTCAACGATCCCGCCGGCGTCCGATGGGACCGTTCCGGGACTTGGGGGTGTTTTCTAGAGGCGTGGCCCCGCGCGAGACACCACATGGACAAGACCCGCTTCCACCTCTGGTACTGGATTGCCGCCTTCTTCGGCATCCTGCTGCTGCAGTACCTGATCACCACCGGGCAGCAGGTGGCGACCATCCCCTACAGCGACTTCGAGCAGTATCTGCGCGACGGCAAGGTCACCGAGGTCGCCGTCTCCGACCGCTACATCCAGGGCACGCTGAAGGAGCCGCTGGAGGGCGGCCAGAGCCAGTTCGTCACCACCCGGGTCGAACCCGCCTTCGCCGAGGCGCTGCGGCAGCACGGGGTGCGCGTCACCGGCCAGGTCGAGAACACCTTCTTCCGCGACCTGCTGTCCTGGGTCCTGCCGGTGCTGCTGTTCTTCGGCTTGTGGGGCTTCCTGTTGCGCCGCATGGGCGGCATGGGCGGCGGGCTGATGCAGATCGGCCGCAGCAAGGCCAAGATCTATGTCGAGGCCGACACCGGCGTCCATTTCGACGACGTCGCCGGAGTGGACGAGGCGAAGGCCGAGCTGCAGGAGATCGTCACCTTCCTCAAGGACCCGAAGGAGTACGGCCGGCTTGGCGGGCGCATGCCCAAGGGCGTGCTGCTGGTCGGGCCGCCGGGCACCGGCAAGACGCTGCTGGCCAAGGCGGTGGCCGGCGAGGCCAAGGTGCCGTTCTTCTCGATTTCCGGCTCGGAATTCGTCGAGATGTTCGTCGGCGTCGGTGCGGCCCGGGTGCGCGACCTGTTCGAGCAGGCCCGGGGCCGGGCCCCGGCGATCATCTTCATCGACGAGCTCGACGCGCTCGGCCGCGCCCGCGGCATCGGCCCCTTTGGCGGCCATGACGAGAAGGAACAGACGCTGAACCAGCTGCTGGCCGAGCTCGACGGCTTCGATTCCTCGACCGGCCTGGTGCTGCTGGCCGCCACCAACCGGCCGGAGATCCTGGACCCCGCGCTGCTCCGCGCCGGCCGCTTCGACCGGCAGGTCCTGGTCGACCGGCCCGACAGGCTGGGCCGCATCCAGATCCTGAAGGTGCATCTGCGCAAGGCGAAGCTGGCGCCGGATGTGGACCCGGAGAAGATCGCCGGGCTGACCCCCGGCTTCACCGGCGCCGACCTCGCCAACCTGGTCAACGAGGCGACGCTGCTGGCGACGCGGCGCGGCGCCGAGGCGGTGACGATGGAGGATTTCAACAACGCGGTGGAGCGCATCGTCGCCGGCCTCGAGAAGCGCAACCGGCTGCTGAACCCGCGCGAGCGTGAGATCGTCGCCTATCACGAGATGGGCCACGCCCTCGTCGCCATGGCCCTGCCGGGCACCGACACGGTGCACAAGGTCTCGATCATCCCGCGCGGCGTCGGCGCCCTCGGCTACACCATCCAGCGCCCGACCGAGGACCGCTTCCTGATGACGCAGGAGGAGCTCGAGACCAAGATGGCGGTGCTGCTGGGCGGCCGGGCGGCGGAGTGGATCGTGTTTCGCCATCTCTCCACCGGCGCCGCCGACGACCTGGCCAAGGTGACCGACATCGCCCGCGCCATGGTCACGCGCTACGGCATGTCGAAGAAGCTCGGCCATATCGCGCTGGAGAAGGACCAGCGCTCTTTCCTCAGCCCCAACCCGTTCATCGACGGGCCGCACGAGCGCAACTTCTCGGATGAGACCGCGTCGGCGATCGACGCCGAGGTGCGGCGGATCGTCGACGCCGCCTTCGACCGCACGGTCGGGATCCTGACCGAGCGCCGCGCCCTGCTCGACCGCACCGCCAAGCGCCTCTTGGAGAAGGAGACGCTCGACGCCGCCGAGCTCGCCGCCCTGACCGGCGCGGAGATCCCGGCGAAGACGGGCACGGAGGGCTAGGCGGACCGGCCGGTGCCGCCCCCTCACCCGAAATCGCTGTCGCGATTTCGACCTCTCCCCGAGGAGAGGTGAAGGGGCCGCAGCTTCTATTCCCCTCTCCTCGGGGAGAGGGAGGGGCCCATTCGCGACAGCGAATGGGAGGGTGAGGGGGACTCGATGCGGCCGTTGAATATAGACCGGAGTCGCGGCTCAGCCCGCATCCCGATACAGCGCCGCCACCCGCCGCGCGCCCTCGGCCAGGGCCTGGCGCAGCTCCGGCGGGTCCAGCACCTCGATCGTGTCGGTGAAGCCGAGCAGCAGCCGGGCGGCGTGGCCGATGCCCTCGATCGGCACCGTCGCCCGCCGCCAGCCCACCGCATCCGGCTGCGCCTGCCGGATCGCATCCGCCGCGTCGGCGCCGAGCCGGTCGAGCAGCGGCAGCGCCTCCGGCGACACGCGCAGCACCGCCTCGCCCCGGCGCAGCTCCTGGGCGAAGCGCTGCAGCGACTCCCGCCACTGCGCCGCCAGGTCGAAGCCGGCGGGGTAGTCGAACGTCTCGGGCAGGATGTCGAGGTCCAGCACCTTGGCCACCTTGTAGGTGCGGATGTCGGACCCGATCCGCGCCATCAGGTACCAGGCGCCGGCCTTGAGCACGAGGCCGAGCGGGTCGACCGTCCGCCGCACCGTGGCCGACCAGCTCTCGTAACGGATCACCAGCCGCCGCTGGCCCCAGACCGCCCGTGCGATCGCCGGCAGATGCACTGGCGGCTCGGCGCGCCGGTACCAGTCGACCGGGTCGAGGTGGAAGCGGTCGGCGACCCGGGCCGCCCCCTCCCCCGCTGCGGGCGGCACCGCCGCCAGCAGCTTCAGCCGGGCCATGGCCAGCGGCTCGGCCAGGCCGAGCTCCGCCGCCGGGCCGGGCAGACCGGCCAGCAGCAGGGTCTCGGCCTCGCCGGCGGTCAGCCCGGTCAGCCGGGTGCGGTAGCCATCGAGCAGCGCGAAACCGCCGCCCGGCCCGCGATCGGCATAGACCGGCACGCCGGCGGCGGACAGCTCGTCGATGTCGCGGTAGATGGTGCGCACCGAGACCTCGAACTTTGCCGCCAGCGCCTGCGCGGTCAGCCGGCCGCGGGACTGCAGCAGCAGCAGGATCGACAGCAGGCGGTTGGCGCGCATGAAGCGAGCATAGCCGAAATCCTGACACGGGGTGTCAGTCGGACACCGGCATCATCCGTCGCATCGCCATTCCATCATGGAGAGACCGATGCCCGCGCTGTTCGCCAAGCCCGCCCCCGGCACCGACCCCAGCGTCCCCGACTCGCCGCGCGAC
This sequence comes from Inquilinus limosus, assembly GCF_051487185.1. Classification (GTDB taxonomy): domain Bacteria; phylum Pseudomonadota; class Alphaproteobacteria; order DSM-16000; family Inquilinaceae; genus Inquilinus; species Inquilinus limosus_F. Next base: position 124,112 of record NZ_JAHVDK010000018.1, on the reverse strand, counting down.
GGCCGCGACGACTTCGAGCCCCTGTTCGGCCGCTGGGCGGTATCGCACCGCCGGCTGCGCCGGCGCCTGGCCGGCGACACCCATTGGGACGAGTTCGCCGGAGCCTCGGAGATGCGCCCGCTGATCGGCGGCCTGGGCACGATCGATGACAACATCATCGAGCTGCCGGCCGGACCCTATCGCGCCGCCACGCTGCGCCTGTTCGATCCGGAGACGAAGCTGTGGTCGATCTGGTGGTTCGATGGCCGCAGCCTGCACATGGACGAGGCGCCGCTGCGCGGCCGGTTCGAGAACGGCGTCGGCACCTTCTTCGCCGACGACGTCTGGGAGGGCACGCCGATCCGGGTGCGCTTCATCTGGTCGGAGATCACCGGGCATTCGGCGCGGTGGGAGCAGGCCTTCTCCACCGATGGCGGCGAGAGCTGGGAGACCAACTGGATCATGCGCTTCGAGCGGACCGGGCCGTGACGGCCCAGGCCCGCGCGCCGAGGCGGATGGGGCTGCCGGTCCCGAGCATCCCGGCCAGCTGCGCCTTCAGAGCGGCACGACGCTCCTCCGGCAGACCGACGCAGTAGCTGGGCGCCGGCCCCGCGCCAAGCGTGAAGGGCTGCCAGAACGCCTCGAAATCCGGGAAGACGGTCTCGATCTCGATCGGCTCGACCGCCACCGATCGGAAGCCCGCCTCGCGGCACAGTGCGGTCAACCCGTCCCGCGTGCAGAACGGGAATCGCTGGCCCTCGTCCGGGGCGCCGCTCTGCAGCCCCAGCTCGGCGACCGCTTTCCAGAAGGCGTCGATGAAGCCCATCCCGCCGCCGGGATAGTCCCAGACGTAGAAGGCCAGCAGCCCGTCCGGCCGCAGCACCCGCCGCATCTCGGCCAAGGCCGCCGGCCGGTCCGGGATGAAGTTCAGCACCAGGGCCGAGGCGACGACGTCGACGCTCGCCTCGGCCGCGGGCAGGCTCCGGGCGTCCGCCACCTCGAAGCGGACGCGCGTGTCGTCGATCGTCGAGCGGGCATGGGCGACGAAGTCGGCCGACGGATCGATCGCCAGGACCGACCGCGGCGCGGCGTCGGCCAGGATGGTCGCGGTCAACGCCCCGGTGCCGCAGCCGATCTCCAGCCAATCGGCGTCCCGCGGCGGTGCCAGCCAGGCAATGAATCTCGCCGCGATCCGCCGGCTCCAGCGGCCCATATACTGCTCGTAGCTCTGCCCCGCCCGCCACGCATCGGATCCGGCAGCCATGACATCCTCCACCTCGGTTCGGCAGAGCTCGCCGCCTTCAGCATAGTCCCGAACCGGCCCGCTGGACATCCGCCGAGCCGCGCCGTTGCGCTCTCCGGCCGTCCGTGGTCTGGTCCCCGTCGGATCGGCGGAGGCGCGACATGATCAGGGACCAGCAGCCCGGGGACGATGCGGCGGTGCTGCGCCTCGTCGAGGAGGCCTTCCGCGGCCGTCCCTACAGCGACGGGCGCGAGCCGGCGATCCTCGACGCCCTGCGCCGGGCCGGCGTGCTGGCCCTGGCGCTGGTCGCCGAGGAAGAGGGCGAGATCGTCGGCCAGGTCGCCTTCTCGCCCGTCACCATCGACGGCGCCTTCCGGGATTGGTACGGGCTCGGTCCCGTCGCCGTCCGCCCCGACCGGCAGGGACAGGGCATCGGCCAGGCCCTGATCCGCGCCGGCCTCGACCGGCTGCGCGCCCTCGGCGCCCGCGGCTGCGTCCTGGCCGGCGCGGCCGGCTACTATCGCCGCTTCGGCTTCGCCGCCAACCCGAGGCTCCGCTCGCCGGGCATCCCGCCCGAACACTTCCTCGTCCTGCCCTTCGGCGCCGAAGTGCCGAGTGGGACCGTCGAGTTCCACCAGGCCTTCGAGTCGGAATGACCATCCTGCACACGCCCCGGCTGCGGCTCGAACCCTATGCGGAGCGGCACTTCGAGGGCTTGCTCGCTTTGAACTCGGACCCGGCAGTGATGCGCTATGTCGGAGGCATCACCGACACGGCCGAGGATGTCCGCGCCGGCATCGCCCGGGTGCAGTCGCGCTGGGCAGCCCAAGGCTTCTCCTGGTGGGCGATCCTGCCGGCCGGCTCGGATGAGGTGATCGGCGCCGGCTGCGTCCAGCACATCGAGAACGATCCGGCCCAGCCGCTGGAGATCGGCTGGCGGCTTCGGCCGGACCACTGGGGCCAGGGGCTGGCGACCGAGGCGGCGCGGGCGATGGCCGACTTCGCCTTCACCACTCTCGGGGCCCCCTGCCTCTACGGCGTGGCCGATCCCCGCAACGCCGCCTCGATCCGAGTGATGCAGCGGCTCGGCATGCGCAATGTCGGCCTGCAGCGGCACTACGGCACCGAATGCGCGGTCTGGCGGCTGGACGCTCAGCCTTGAGCGCAGGGCGCCGCCCGGGCCATGCCGCCGAAGGCATCGAGCAGCCGGTCGCGCCAGGCGAAGACCGGGTCGCCCGGCTGCAGCAGTTCGACCGGGCTGGTGCAGCGGGCCCACATGAACATGCCAAACACGCAGTAGTCGGCATAGGCCGGCTGCGGCCCGGAGAGGAACGGGTCCTGCGCCAGCGCCCGGCGCAGCGGCATCAGCACCTGATTCAGGGCCGCCATATGGGCCGGCCGGTCGGCCACCACCTCCTCCAGCCTCTGCCCGAAGCGCTGCTCGCGCGACGTCCGGAAGTAGTCGCGGTCGCGCTCGTCCAGGCAGTTCGGGATGTCCGCCAGGATGATCCGCACGATGGCGGGCAGCAGCGCGGTGTCCGCCCAGCCGTTGACGAAGCGCGCCAGCGGGATCGCCGCGCCGCCGCCGAACAGCGACGGCCGGTCCGGGAACCGCTCCTCCAGATGCAGCGCGATCCGCCAGGAATCGCAGACCGTCTCGCCGTCATGCACCAGCACCGGCACCAGCCCCTGGCCGGAGAAGGCGATCGCCTCCTTCTCGGTGAAGCGCCAGGGCACGCGGTCCGCCTCCAGCCTCTTATGGGCCAGGGCCATGCGGGTCTTCCAGCAATGCGGACTGAAGCGCAGCGCCGCATCGGCGCCGGCAAGCTCATAGAGGGTGAGGGTGTCGGGCATCGCCTTGCCTGTCGCAGTCTGGCCGCCGGGGAATCGCACCGGTATCTTTGACATCGGCGTCAAGTTTGACAACCCCGTCAAGAATGATCCGGAGCGGCCATGGCCGGTGTGAGGCAGTTCGATGAGCAGGCGATGCTGGCGGAGGCGCTGGAGGTGTTCCGGCGCAAGGGCCTGCGCGCCACCACCATGCAGGACATCGCTGAGGCGACCGGGGTCCTGCGCGGGTCGCTCTACAACGCCTATGGCGGCAAGGAGGAGATCTTCCTGCTGGCCTTCGACGCCTATGTCGGGCGGTTCCTGGCCGGCGCCCGGCAGGCCCTGGACTCGACGCCGGATCCGGAGCAGGGGCTGCGGGCGCTGTTCGACACCGCGATCGCCAGCATGACCGGCGGCTCGCCGGCGCGCGGCTGCCTGAGCACCAGGACGGCGACCGAGCCGGCAGCGCTGGAGGATCCGCGGCTGCAATCCCGGCTGCGGGGGATGCTGGACGAGCTGCGCCGCATCGTCCTGGCCGCGCTGTCGACCGAGGCCGCCCGAGCCCGGCTTGCGGTGACACCGGACGAAGCTGCGGACCTGGTCGTCACCTTCACCCGCGGCCTGGCGGTGATGGAGCGCATCTACCAGGATTCGGCCCAGCTGGAACGGATCGCGGCGGCGCTGGTGCAGACGCTGCTCCGGGATCCTCGCGCCTGACTTATTTCTGAAATCGAAATTATCCACCTTGCCTGCCCTTTCTGCATGAAATATGAGTCCCATCAGACGCCGCCCTCGGAAACGAAGGGCAGCGCAGCGGGGGCAAGATGCAAGGCACGGGAGAGCTGGATCTGCGCGGGCGCTGGGGCGACGCCTCGGAGCTGTTGCGCCTGATCCACCGCCGCGGCGGCGCCAGCCGGATCGAGGCGGCACGCGCGCTCGGCCTCAGCGCCTCGGCCGTGACTCCCCTGGTCCGCAGCCTGATCGGCCACGGCCTCTTGCGCGAGACCGGCGCCAAGGCGTCCGGCGGCGGCCGGCCGCGGGTGATGCTGGACCTCAACCCGGATTACGGCACCCTCCTGGGCCTGCATCTCGGCCCCGATGCCGCGCAGCTGGTCATCGCCGACCTGGCCGGCGCGCCGAAGCAGAGCCCGATCCCCCTGCCCGCCCCGGCCAATGACGACCCGGCACCGCTGGTCGACGCGCTCGACCGCCTGCGCCGCAGGGGCGATCCCGGCTGGGACATGCTCGCCGCCGGCGGCGTGGTGCTGGGCGAGGTCGGGCCGCGCCGGGCCGAGGTGGTCGGCACCGGCCAGCGCCTGACCGCGGCGCTGCAGGACGCCTTCGGCATCGGCGTCGCGGCCGAGACCCCGTCCAACGCCATCGTCGTCGCCGAGCGCATGCTGGGCCTCGCCCGGGCCTACGAGAACTACGCCGTGGTCAGCCTGCAGAACGAGATCGGCTCCGGCATCTCGATCAACGGCGACGTCTATCGCGGCAAGGGCCAGGCCGGGGAGATCGGTCACCTGTCGCTGGCCCCCTATTCCGGCGCCGCCTGCCGCTGCGGCAAATGCGGCTGCCTGGCCTCGCTGGCCTCGCTCTCCGCCATCTCGCGCCAGGCGCTGAAGCGCGGCCTGTCCGACGACATCGCGGTGCTGGCGCAGATCGCATCTCAGGGCGATCCGGAGGCGATCGAGATCTTCGACTGCGCCGGCCGCTGGATCGGCCAGGCCCTGGCCCAGGTCGCCAACCTGTTCGACCTGGAGGCGATCGTGTTCCGGGCGCCGCAGCCGGCCCTGAACATCTACCTGCTGAAGGCGCTGAACGAGAGCTTCCGCGCCCATGGCTACAATTTCGACGAGTGCCGCACCGGTCTCGTCATCAGCCCCGACGAGGGCGACGGCTATCTGCGCGTCGCGGTCGGCCTGGCGCTGGACCTGCTGCTGCGCCGGGGCGGGATGAGACGCCCGCCCTGATCCCCGCCGGGGATCGGGGCTAGCCAAGCAACACCAGCCAGCCACGGGAGGCTAACATGAACCTGCGCAACATGCGGCTCGGGCCGAGCCTTTGCATCCTCGCGATCACCGCCGGCCTCGCCGGGCCGGCCCTGGCCGAGACCGCCGAGATCCGCTTCTTCATCCCCGGCGCCAGCGACGAGGTCAGCCAGAGGACCCTGCCCGCCTTCATCGCCGATTTCGAGGCCAAGAACCCCGACATCAAGGTGAAGGTCGAGGGCGTGGGCTGGGACGAGGCATTCCAGAAGCTGTCGACCGACTTCATCGCCGGCCGCGCCGCCGACGTCGTCTATATCGGCACCCGCAACGTCGCCGAGTTCTCGATGATGGGCGCGATCCAGCCGGTCGACGGGCTGGTCGACGCCGAGACGCTGGGGCGGATCCCGGAGACGCTGCGCGCCGCGGCGCAGTTCGGCGGCAAGCAGATGGCCGCGCCGATGGCGTTCTCGACCCAGGCCCTCTACTACCGCACCGACCTGATCCCGACCCCGCCCAAGACTTGGGACGAGCTGGTGGCCGTGGCCAAGGCGGTGATGGAGAAGAACCCCGGCATGTACGGCTACGCCACCTCGGCGGCCGCCCATGTCACCCTGGTCAGCCAGTTCCTGAACTTCGTCTACCAGAATGGCGGCGAAGCCTTCGACGCCTCGGGCGAGACGAAGATCAACAGTCCGGAAGCGGTGGGCGCGCTGCAGTTCTATGTCGACCTGTTTCAGAAGGACAAGGTCGTGCCCAACCCGCTGGAGCTGAACCGCGAACAGCACCCGCCGCTGTTCGCCCAGGGCAAGATCGCGATGATGGTCAGCGGCCCCTGGGGCCGGTCGATCATGGGGCTGGACCCCGACAACAAGACCGCGCCCTACGCTGTCGCCCCGCTGCCCTGCGGCAAGGTCTGCAAGGGCGAGCAGGTGTCGGACAGCCTCGCCATCTCGGCCAAGAGCCAGCATCCCGAGGCGGCGGGCAAGTTCGTCGCCTATCTGCTGCAGCCGGACGTGCATGCGAAATGGGACGACCAGCGCGGGCTGGTGCCGCTGCTGGCGGAGGAGGAGCAGCTCGACACCTTCAAGACGCCGTTCTGGCAGACCTTCATCGGCATGAAGGCAAACGGCTTCGCCCAGCCGACGCCACGGGCCTGGCAGCCCTTCGAAAAGATCCTGGTCGAGGCGGTGCAGTCGGCGATCCTGGGCAAGGCGACGCCGCAGGAGGCGCTGGACGCGGCGGCGGAGAAGATCCGCAAAGCCCGCATCGAACCGCGCGCCTGACCCCCCGTGGTCGCGCTCGCCACCACCGTATCGCGTCGGGCGCCCCGCGCCCGGCTCTGGTCGTCCGATAAGGCGCCGTGGCCGTATCTGGCGCTGCCGCTGCTGCTGATCATCGCATTGCTCGGCGTGCCGGTGCTGCGGATCTTCTGGCAGTCGGTGCACCATGTGGTGCTGACCGCACCCTGGGAGGGCAACGACTTCGTCGGGGCCGAGAACTTCCTGGCGCTGGTGCAGGAGCCGGCCTTCCTGCGGACGCTGCAACTGACGGTCGTCTGGACCGCCTGCTCGGTGGGGATGAAGCTGCTGGTCGGCCTGGGCGGGGCGCTGCTGCTGCACCGCCCCTTCCCCGGCCGCAAGGTCTATCTGGCACTGCTGCTGTTGCCCTGGGTGACGCCCGCGGTGATCGCCGCCATCTCCTGGCGCTGGGTGCTGGACGGCCAGTCCGGCTGGATCAACGCGGTGCTGCTGGTGACCGGCGCGATCCGCGAGCCGATGTCCTTCCTGGGCCAGGAGACCACGGCCTTCATCGCCACGGTGGTGGTCGATGCCTGGCTCGGCATCCCCTTCATGGTGGTGACGCTGATGGCCGGGCTGCAGCGCATCCCGGACGATTATGTCGAGGCAGCGCGGATCGACGGCGCCCGGCCGGTCCAGATCTTCCGCCGCATCACCCTGCCGCTGCTGCGGCCGGTGCTGATGACCTGCGTGCTGCTGTCGACGGTCTGGACCTTCAACTCCTTCCAGGTGATCTGGCCGCTGACCAAGGGCGGCCCGGCCGGCGCCACCGCCACCCTGCCGATCCAGATCTACGAGACCGCCTTCGGCACCTTCGACTTCGGCACCTCCTCCGCCATGGCCGTGGTGGTCTTCGCCATCCTGATGACGGTGTCGCTGCTGTACTGGCGCGTGCTGAAGGGGGGCGAGGAATGACGGCCCGGCGCCTCCTGCCCGAGGCCGGACGGCACGGGGCCCTGATCCTGCTGCTGGGCTTCCTGCTGCTGCCGGTCTGGGTGATGGTGAAGACCTCCTTCACCCCTTATGAGCGGCTCTATGTCTGGCCGCCGGAGTTCCTGCCGCTCAGCCTGGATCTCGGCAACTATGCCCGTGCCCTGTTCGGCCAGTACCGGGTGGTCGAGGCCCTGGGCAACAGCCTGGTCATCGCCGGGGCCACGGCCGCGATCTCCACAAGCTTCGGCTTCTTCGGCGCCTACGGGCTGGCGCGGTTCCGCTTCACCGGCCGCACCACGCTGCTGTTCCTGGTCCTGGCGACGCAGATGCTGTCGCCGGTCGTCATCGTCATCCCGCTCTACGAGGCCATGATCGCGGCCGGGCTGCTCGATACCTACCTGTCGGTGATCCTGTGCGACACCGCGCTGGCCACGCCGATCGCGATCTGGCTGCTGCACGGCTTCCTGCTGGGCATCCCGCGCGAGTTGGAGGAAGCGGCGATGGTCGACGGCTGCTCCCGCCTCCGAAGCCTGTGGCACATCATCCTGCCGGTGGTGCGGCCCGGCCTAGCGATGACCGTGATCTACACCTTCATCCACGCCTGGAGCGACCTGATCTTCCCGCTGGTGATGCTGACCGACGACGGCAAATGGCCGGTCACCCTGGCCCTGACCCGCTTCGTCGGCGAGAACGTGATCCGCTGGGACACTCTGATGGCTGCCGGCGTGGTCACCACTCTGCCCGCCGCGATCCTGTTCGCCCTGGTCCAGAAGCACTTCACCCGCGGCCTCGTCGCCGGCGCGGTGAAGGGATAACTCCATCGTTCGAGCCTGAGAGCCAAGACCGATGTCCAAATCTTTGAAATCCCAGCAGATCCGCGTCGCCGTGATTGGCGCGGGCAACCGCGGCATCGAGGCCTATGGCGACTACATCCGCCGCCGGCCCGACCTGGCGCGGATCGTCGCCATCGCCGATCCACGGGCCGACCGCCTGCGGGATGCCGCCGCCCGTCACGGCCTGGGCCCGGAGCATCTCTATGCCGACTGGCGCGACCTGCTGGAGCGGGAGACGGAGCTGGACGCGGTGCTGATCACCACGCCGGACGCGCTGCATCTGGAGCCGGCGCTGGCCGCAATCCGCCGCGGCCTCGGCATCCTCTTGGAGAAGCCGATATCGCCGACCGAGGAGGAGACGCGCATCCTGGCCGAGGCGGCGCGGGAGACCGGGGCCGACGTCACCGTCGCCCATGTGCTGCGCTACACGGCCTTCTTCTCGCGCATCAAGGAGATCCTGGACCGCGGCGTGATCGGCCGGCTGGTGACGCTGCGCCAGACCGAGCACATCGGCTACTGGCACTTCGCCCACAGCTTCGTCCGCGGCAACTGGCGGCGGGAAGCGGAATCGAGTCCGCTGATCCTGGCCAAGACCTGCCACGACCTCGACATCATCCGCTGGCTGGCCGGGGCGCCCTGTCTCGAAGTGTCCTCCTACGGCTCTCTGGCCCATTTCCGGCGCGAGAACGCACCCGACGGATCGACCGACCGCTGCGATGAGGGCTGCAAGGTCGAGCGAACCTGCCCCTACTCCGCCCAGCGCATCTATCTCGAGAAGTTCAAGCCGGCCGACGCCTGGCCGCACAAGGTGCTGAGCCTCGACACCTCACCCGACGGCATCCGCGCCGCGCTGCGCGACGGCCCCTACGGCCGCTGCGTGTACCGCTGTGACAACGACGTGGTCGACAACCAAGTGGTGGCGATGCGCTTCGCCAACGGCGTCAGCGCCACGCTGAATGTCAGCGCCTTCACCGCCGAGAACACCCGGACATTGCATCTGATGGGCACCCATGGCGAGATCGCCGGGCATCTGGAGAAGAACGAGATCACGGTGATCGACTTCCGCACCGACGACGTCACCACGATCCGGCTGACCGTGCCCGAGGACAGCGGGCATGGCGGCGGCGACGATCGGCTGATGGCCGAGTTCCTGGGCCGGCAGATCCAGCGCCGCGGCCGCAGCCAGGTGAATGTCGCCCTGACCTCGCTGGAGGAATCGCTGGACAGCCACTTCATGGCCTTCGCCGCCGAACGCTCCCGCCACACCGGCACCGTGGTCCGGCTGTGACGGGGCAGCCTTGAGCGACGGCGCGACGGGCGGGACCGAGGTGCGGCCCGACCACGGCCGGCTGCGCGCGGTCGCGGCCCTGTCGGCGCATTACGGAGTCAGTGGCATCCTGACTCCCTACCTGCCGGTGTGGCTGGCGGCGAGCGGGCTTGCGGCCGATGCGGTCGGCTGGGCGGTGGCTGCCGGCTTTGCCCTGCGTGCCGTCTGCATTCTCGGCTTCGGCATGGTCGCGACCTTGCTGCTGCCGGCCGGCGCCCTGGCCGCCGGCGCAGCCCTGGCCGCCGCGGCAGTGTTGGTCGTGGCGGCGCTGATCGGCGATCCCGGCGCCATCGGGCTGCTGTCGGTGCTGGCGGTCGGCCTCGTCTACGGCTCGATCCCGCTGATCGAGAGCTTCGCCAACACCGTGGCGCTGCGCGGCGGCCACGGCTACGGCCGGATGCGGGCCTGGGGATCCTTCGCATTCCTGATCGGCAATGTCGGCATGGGCGCGCTGCTGGTGCTGCCGAACGGCACGGCGCTGCTGCCCTTCGTCACTGCCGCCCTTCTGCTGTGCCTGTGCCTCGCGGTGCTGGGCCCTTCCTGGCAGCCGCCGACGCCGCGCCTCGACCCGCGCGCCGGCGCCGCGGCGCTGGCCGTGGCGGCGCCGCTGCTGGCCCCGGCCCTGCTGCTGCAGGCGTCGCACGCTTTCTACTACTCCTTCGGCACGCTCTGGTGGATCGACCATGGCGTCGGCAAGGGCAGCACCGGGCTGGTCTGGGGCGCCGCCGTCGCCGCCGAGGTCCTGGTCTACCGCACCGCCGCCCACCGGCTGGAGCGGATCCCGCCGGCGACCTTGCTGGCCGCCTGCTGCCTGGTCGCGATCGGCCGCTGGCTGCTGCTGGCGCTCGACCCGCCCCTGCCGCTGATCATCCTCAGCCAGTTCGGCCACGCCATGACCTTCGGCGGAGCCTATCTGGCGGCGCAGACCGTGATCCGCACGCGGATCCGGCCGGAGCTGCACTACATGGCCCAGGCCGGCTACGCCTTCCTGACCAGCTTCATCGGCCTGGCCGGGGCCACCGCGCTGATCCCTTGGGCGCTGCGGGTCACCGGGGCCGATCCCTGGCTGCTGATGGCCGCCATCGCCGCGGCGGCGCTGGCCTGGCTGGGGCTCGCCCGTCTCGCCGGGCTGCGCCGGGTGCCGGCGCCCTGAGGCCCCGGAGTCACGGACGGCTTTCTCCCGTCGGTGAAGCAGGCTAAAACACCGCCCGCCTGCCGATCCTTCAACAGCGCAAAGCGGACCGCGTGGCTGCTGATCCCAACCCGTTCCTGACCGTTGCCCTGATCCGTCTCGGCGCCTTCTGCCAGCGCCGTGCCCTATGGGTGATCGGCGCCGCCCTGGTGCTGTCGGTCTGCGCCGCGCTCGCGGTGATCCGGTACCTGTCGATCAACACCGATACCGACACGCTGCTCGACCCGAACCTGCCGTGGCAGCAGGACAATGCCGCGCTGGACCGCGCCTTTCCGCAGAACATCGATGTGCTGGCGATCGTCGTCGACGGCCAGACGCCGGAACTGGCGGACTCCGCGGCGGCGCAGCTGGCCAAGGCGCTGACGGCGGAGCCGTCGCTGTTCAAGAGCGTCCGCCGGCCCGACGGCGGCCCGTTCTTCGACCGGAACGGCATCCTGTTCCTGTCGGTGGACGAGTTGCGCCAGACGGCGGAGGACGTCATCGCCGCCCAGCCGCTGCTCGGCGGCCTGGCCGCCGATCCGAGCCTGCGCGGACTGCTCGGCGTCGTCGACCTGGCCTTGCAGGGGGTGCAGATGGGCCAGGCGGAGCGGTCGCGGATGCAGCCGGCCTTCAGCCGGATGGCCGAGACCATCGACGCCAACCTGGCCTCCGACCACGTCGTGCAGCCTCTGTCCTGGCAGTCGCTCCTGTCCTCCGCCCCGCCGTCGCCGCGGGCCCTGCGCCGCTTCGTGCTGACCCAGCCTGTGCTCGACTACGGCGCGCTCGAGCCCGGAAAGAAGGCCACCGACTTCGTCCGCGCAGCGGCGGAGCGGCTGCATCTGACGCCGGATTACGGCGTCACGGTGCGGCAGACCGGCAATATCCCGCTGAACGACGACCAGTTCTCCACGGTCAGCGAGGGCATCGGCCTGTCGACCACGCTCTCGGTCATCCTGGTCCTGGGCCTGCTGCTGCTCGGCCTGCGCTCGCTGTCCATGACCGTGGCGATCATGATCACGATGCTGGTCGGTCTCCTGCTGACCGCCGCCTTCGCAGCGCTGACCGTGGGCGCCCTGAACCTGATCTCGGTCGCCTTCGCCGTGCTGTTCGTCGGCATTGCCGTCGATTTCGGCGTCCAGCTCTGCGTTGCCGTGCGGGCCAAACGCCTCACGGCCCCCGGTATCCAGACGGCGACCGCCGCCGCCATCCGCCGGATGGGCGGCGCCCTGGTGCTGGCCGCGCTGGCCGCCGCCAGCGGCTTCTTCGCCTTCCTGCCGACCGCCTATCGCGGCGTGTCCGAGTTGGGGCTGGTCGCCGGCGCCGGCATGCTGATCGCGGTCGCGCTGAACCTGACGCTGCTGCCGGCCCTGCTGGCGGTGCTGCCGGTCCGGGCTGAGCGGGAGGAGGTGGGCTGGCAGACGCTGGCGCCGGTCGACCGTTTCCTCCTCAGGCGCCGGCGCTGGGTGCTGGCCGGCGCCGGGGTGCTGGCGCTGGGGGCGCTGGCCCTGATGCCGCGGCTGAGCTTCGACTTCAACCCGCTGAACCTGATGGATCCGCGCACCGAGTCGGTCTCGACCATGCTCGAGCTGATGCGCGATCCGCTGACCACCGCCAACACGATCGAGGTTCTGACCCCCTCGGTGGAGGAAGCGGCAGCGCTGGCGCCGAAGCTGGAGGCGCTGCCGGAGGTCAGCACCGTGCTGTCGCTGAACAGCTTCGTGCCCACGGATCAGGAACCTAAGCTGGCAATCCTGTCCGACCTCGCCCTGCTGGTCGGTCCGACGCTGGAGGTGCCGGAGACCGAGGATCCGCCGCCGGATGACGTCGTGCGTACCGCCGCCGCCGGGACCGCGGCGACGCTGCGCCGGATCGCGCCCGAGCCGGACAGCCCCGAGCGCCGCCTGGCGGATGCGTTGGATCGGCTGTCCAAGGCCGATGCCGCGACCCTGGCGCGGGTGAGAGAGGCCCTGCTGGCATCGCTGCCGGCGACGCTCGACCGGCTGCGGCTAATGCTCTCGGCCCAGCCGGTGACCATGGCCGACCTGCCGCAGGATCTGAGGGAGAGTTGGGTCTCCCCGAACGGCCAGGCCCGGCTGCAGGTGTTCCCGTCCGGCGATGCCACCGACAATGCGGTGATGGAGCGCTTCGTCGACGCCGTCCGCGCAGTGGCGCCGCACGCCACCGGCACCGCCGTGACGATCCAGGAATCGAGCCGCACCATCGTCGGCGCCTTCATCACCGCCGGCATCCTGGCGACGGTGATGATCGCGCTGCTGTTGGCCCTCACCCTGCGCCGGCTGATCGACGTGGTGATGGCGCTGGTGCCGCTGCTTCTGGCCGGGCTGCTGACGCTGGCCTCCACCGTCGTCATCGGCCTGCCGATCAACTTCGCCAACATCATCGCCCTGCCGCTGCTGCTCGGCGTCGGCGTCGCCTTCGACATCTACTTCGTCACCAACTGGCGGGCCGGCCGCGCCGACCCGCTGCAGTCTAGCACCACCCGCGCGGTCGTGTTCAGCGCGCTCGTCACCGGCTCGGCCTTCGGCAGCCTCTGGCTGTCGCCCCATCCCGGCACGGCGGGGATGGGCGAGCTGCTGTCGATCGAGCTGATGTTCACCCTCCTCGCCGTGCTGGCGTTCATGCCGGCGCTGCTGGGGCCGCCCCGCGTGGCACCGCCGCGGCGCCCGGCCGGATCGTGAAGCCAAGCTTCACGGCGCATCCGGATCATGGCTGGTGACGGCCCGAGTCGGATGCGGTTAGTCTCGCCCCGCCGCGGCCTTCATGGCCGGGATACGGCGGCCTTGCCGGGCTTGAGAACGAAGCTCATGTGAGGTGGTTGTTGCCGTACCGCCCGCAGGATATTGTTCACAGCTGTATAAAGCCTCCCGCCGCGGGGCTGGGGTTCGCCCGAACCGCGGCGTCAAGCGTGCGAAACCGTCGATCCTTGGCGGTCCGTCACGGATAGAACCACCGAGTGGATTGCTCACGGGATCGGATCGGAATGCCGACGCGCTCACACGGACCCTCTCGCCCAGTCGCTCTCGTCGTCGCTGCGCTTTTTGCCACCGCGACTCTGAGCGGCTGTGCCACGCCGCCGACCGACCCCGCCCAGCGGGCCGAGTTCGACCGGATCAACGATCCGCTCGAGCCGATGAACCGGGCGATCTTCGACTTCAACCAGGCGGTCGACAAGAACGCGATCCGCCCGGTGGCGATCGCCTATCGTGACGTGGTGCCGGAATTCGCGCGCGACCGCCTGCACAACGCGCTGCAGAATTTCGGCGAGCCAGTGATCTTCCTGAACAAGGTGCTGCAGGGCGAGCCGATCGCCGCGATCAAGACGCTGCTGCGCTTCATGGCGAACTCGACCTTCGGCCTCGGCGGCTTCTTCGACGTCGCCACGCCGCGCGGCGTGGTCCGGCAGCAGGCCGGCGACTTCGGTGCGACCCTGTACAAATGGGGGATCGGCGAAGGCCCGTACCTGATGCTGCCCCTGCTCGGCCCCTCCAATCCGCGGGACACGGTCGGCTTCGCGGTCGATACGGTCAGTAGCCCCTGGGGCTACATCGTCGACATCCCGACCGAGGCGAGCGTCGGCATGTTCGTGTTCAGGGGTGTCGACGTGCGGTCGCGCACCGTCGACGCCACCGACGAGCTGGAGCGCCAATCGGTCGACTACTACGCGACGCTGCGCAGCGTGTTCCGGCAGTACCGGCAGGCCGAGCTCAGCGGCGGCCAGGCCCCGTCGGGCGGCGATCTCTACACCGACCCCGCCGCAGCGGGTCCGGCCGGCGCCGCCGCGCCGACGGTCCCTGCGGGTGACATCCCCGAGTCGCAGCTGCCGGATATTCCCTGACCGGTCGGCCGGCGGGGCATCGCCTCCGCCGGCCCTGTCCGGGAGTGTCTGGCCTACCGCCTCGGCGTCAGCTCGGCGATCTTGCGTTCGATCAGCTGCACCAGCGCGTCGCCACCGCCCCGGCGCAGCGTCGCACCGAACTCGGACCGGTAGTTGGCGAGCTGGCTGATCGTGCCGTTCAGATAGACGTCGATGATCTGCCAGTTCGCCCCGCTGGCGCGCAGGCGGTAGTTCAGCGCCACCGGGGCGCCGCTGGGCCGCACCAGCCTGGTGTCGACCACCTGGTCGCCGCCGGAGACGGGCTTGACGTCGTTGACCTGGAAGCTCTCGCCGCTGTAGCCGTCGAACCGGGCGGCATAGGTGGTGATGCTGAAGCGGCGGAAGGCGTCCATCACCTTCTGCTGCTGGGTCGGGTTCAGCGTCGACCAGTCCGGACCGACGGCGATGCGCGCCATCAAGGGCAGGTTGAACACCTGGTCGAGCACCGGCTCGAGCTTCTGGTAACGCCCGCGAAAGCCCAGCGAATCGGCGTTCTTCATGACGTCGAGAAGGGCGGCGTCGAGGGTCTCGACGACCTGGCGCGGCTCGGCTGCGGATGCGGCCGGGGCGGCGAAAGGCAGCGGCAACAGCAGCGCCAGGGTCAGGGCAAGGCGATAAAGGGCAGGCGAGCGCATGATGTCTCTTCCGATTCGGAACATTGGGCCGTCGCCGTTCGGCTCCGCGACGCGGCGTGATCGCCCCATGATGGCTTCAACCCGTCCCTTTGCCGAGAGGTTCCGCACGATCCGGATTCGGAATTCTCTCGGGCAGACAAGCATATCCGCCGATGCATACAATTTGATAAATACCGAGGGCGTGTTGTGATGCTGATCACAGCGGTCACCTTAGTGACACGCAAAGTTGTCGCGTTGTATGGTCCAAATTGAGAGTGATTCACTCTGGCGAACTCCAGCGCTCAGCCAGGACAAAGGTGCGGAATGCGGATCATCTTGGCCCAGCCGCGAGGCTTTTGCGCCGGCGTCGAGCGGGCGATCGAAATCGTCGAACGGGCGTTGGAGATCTTCGGCCCTCCCGTCTATGTCCGGCACGAGATCGTGCACAACCGGCACGTGGTCGAGAGCCTGCGGGCGAAGGGCGCCAAGTTCGTCGACGAGCTGGACGAGGTGCCGCCGGGCAGCATCACGATCTTCAGCGCGCATGGCGTCGCTAAGGCCGTCGAGGAGGATGCGGAGCAGCGCGGTCTGCAGGTGATCGACGCGACCTGCCCGCTGGTGTCGAAGGTGCACATCGAGGGACGCAGATACGCGGCCCAGGACCGTACCGTCATCCTGATCGGCCATGCCGGCCATGCCGAGGTCGAGGGCACCACCGGCCAGATACCGGGCGGCGTCACCCTGATCTCGACGGTCGAGGATGTTGCGGCGCTCGAGGTGCCGGATCCGGAGCGCGTCTCCTACATCACCCAGACCACGCTCAGCGTCGACGACACCAAGGCGGTGATCGATGCGCTGAAGGCCAGGTTCCCGGCGATCGTCGGCCCGGACACCAAGGACATCTGCTACGCCACCCAGAACCGCCAGCGCGCGGTGCGGGAGCTGGCGCAGGTCGTCGACGTCATCCTCGTGGTCGGCGCCAGGAACAGCTCGAACTCGAACCGGCTGCGCGAGATCGGGGCCGAGCTCGGCGTGCCGAGCTACCTGATCGACGACGCCTCGGCACTGGACCCGGCCTGGCTCGAGGGCAAGCAGGCCGTCGGCATCACCGCCGGCGCCTCCGCCCCCGACAGCCTGGTGCAGGAGCTGGTCGAAGCCCTGCGACGTTATGGCGAGGTCGAGGTCTCGACGCTGCAGGGCGTCGATGAGAATATCCGCTTCCGCCTTCCCTCCCAATTGACCGCGCCGGTTCCCGCCGAGTAGGCAATGTCGCTTGGCCCGGGTTTCGGCCGACAGTCACGTGAAGGTCCCATGGGTATCCCGCTTCAACAGCAGATCCGTATCGGCGCGTACCTCCTGAAGAACCACCTGATGGGGACCAAGCGGTACCCGATGGTGCTCATGCTGGAGCCGCTGTTCCGCTGCAACCTGGCCTGCGCCGGCTGCGGCAAGATCGACTATCCGGACGAGATCCTGAACCAGCGCCTGTCGGTGGCCGAATGCCTGCAGGCGGTGGATGACTGCGGGGCACCGGTGGTCTCGATCGCGGGCGGCGAGCCGCTGCTGCACAAGGAGATGGCGGAGGTGGTGCAGGGCATCATCGCCCGTAGGAAATACGTCTATCTCTGCACCAACGCGCTGCTGATGGAGAAGAAGCTCGATCAATACAAGCCGAGCCCCTACTTCATCTGGTCGGTCCATCTCGACGGCGACCGCGAGAACCACGACCGCTCAGTCTGCCAGGAGGGCGTCTACGACCGCGCGGTCAAGGCGATCAAGGCGGCCAAGGAGCGCGGCTTCCGGGTCAACATCAACTGCACGCTGTTCAACAACGCTGATCCGGAGCGCGTCGCGAACTTCTTCGACGACGTCAAGACGATGGGCGTCGACGCCATCACCGTGTCGCCCGGCTACGCCTATGAGCGGGCGCCGGACCAGCAGCACTTCCTGACCCGGCAGACCACCAAGCAGCTGTTCCGCGAGATCTTCAAGCGCGGCGACAAGGGCCGGCGCTGGTCGTTCAGCCAGTCGACGATGTTCCTCGACTTCCTAGCCGGCAACCAGCAGTACCACTGCACCCCCTGGGGCAACCCGACCCGCACCTATTTCGGCTGGCAGCGGCCCTGCTACCTCCTCGGCGAAGGCTACGCCCAGAGCTTCAAGGCGCTGATGGAGGAGACGGACTGGGACAAGTACGGCACCGGCAACTACGAGAAATGCGCCAACTGCATGGTGCATTCGGGCTATGAGGCCAGCGCGGTGAAGGACATGTTCCGCAACCCGCTGAAGGCCTTCCTGGTCAGCCTGCGTGGCATCCGCACCGAGGGGTCGATGGCGCCGGAGATCCCGCTCGACCGGCAGCGCCCGGCCGAATATGTGTTCTCCGCCCATGTCCAGAAGGCGCTGGAGAAGCTACGCCACACCCCCAAGGTCGCCAAGGCGGCCGGCGGCGGCAAGTAGCGCCCTCATCGCCGCGCTGCTCTGCCGGCCCAGGCGGATCAGCGCGGGAAGCTGACCCGGGCTGCGGGCGAGTGCCCGCAGCACCGGTCCGATCGCCGGCCGGCCCTCGGCGTTGAGACCGACCAGCGCCGCCGGGGGCAGGCCATGCGCCGCGGGATCGGCCACGGCTCGCAGCACGCCGAAGGGCAGCCCCGCCTCCATTGCTGCTGCTGCAACTGCGGCGCTTTCCAGATCGACGATGACGGCGCCGCTGTCGCTGTACAGCTGGACCTTGGCCGCGGCCGTGTCGACGATGGCGTCGCCGCCCCAGACATCGCCTCGCACCGCGCCGGGCAGGACAGCCGCCAGCCGGGCGGCCAGATCCGGGTCGCAGGCATAGGTCGCCGCGCCGGTCCGGACGGTGGTGCCGATCACCAGCCGTCCCGTGGGCAGGTCGGGCGCCAGCCCGCCGGCGATGCCGAAGCTGAGCAGCGCGGTGGCGCCCTGACCGATCAGATCACGCGCCAGCGCAACGGCCCGGACCGGATCGCTGGCCGAGCAGGCCACGAGCGGCGAGATCCGTTGCGCGATCTCCGCCTCCTTGGCCAGGCCGGTCAGGATGCCGAGCATAGAGGCGGCGCCGCCGCCCCTCACATGCCCACCTCGACCCGGCCGCTGTTGCTGTCCTGCAGGCGGCGGTAGCGGGACAGGGCCCAGGTCGGGAAGAAGGCCGGGTAGCCGTGGTAGCGCAGATAGAACACCCGCGGGAAGCCGACCGCGGTGAAGCTCGGCTCGTCCCACAGCCCGTCCTCGCGCTGATGCGCCGAGAGCCAGGCGATGCCCCGGGCGACCGCCGGATGCTTCGCCTCGCCTGCCGCCATCAGCGCCAGCACCGCCCAGGCGGTCTGCGACGCCGTCGAGGTGGCCGGCGTCATCTCCGGCTTGCCCTCGTAATAGCTGTCGCCGGATTCGCCCCAACCGCCATCCTCGCGCTGCTGCGCCACCAGCCAGTCGACGGCGCGTCGGATCATCGGCTCCTGCGGGTCCATCTCGATGGCGTTGAGGGCGCACAGCACCGACCAGGTGCCGTAGACGTAGTTGGTGCCCCACCGCCCGAACCAGGAGCCCTCGGCCTCCTGCTCGCGCCGCAGGAACTCCACCGCCCGCGCCACCGCCGGGTCGTCGATGCGCCGGCCCAGCTGGCCCAGCATGCTGACGCAGCGCGCGGTCACGTCGGCGGTCGGCGGGTCCAGCAGCGCCCCGTGGTCGGCGAAGGGGATGTGGTTCAGGTAGTGATAAGTGTTGTCGACCTCGAAGGCCGCCCAGCCGCCATTGCTGCTCTGCAGCCCCAGGATCCATTCCACCCCACGGTCGATCGCCTCGCGGTAGCGGGCCGGGTCGGCGCGGTGCATGGCCATGACCACGACCGCGGTGTCATCGAGGTCCGGGTAGTGCGGATTGTTGTACTGGAAGGCCCAGCCGCCCGGCCGGACATCCGGCCGGCGGACCGCCCAGTCGCCCTTGAGGTCCAGCACCTGGCGGCCGACCAGCCAGTCGAGGCCGTGCTTCGCTCGCGCCACCGCCTCCGGGTCGTCGGATTCGAGCAGGGCGTGGGCGGTCAGCGCCGTGTCCCAGACCGGCGACAGGCAGGGCTGGGCATAGGTGACACCGTCGACGGTGTCGACCAGCTTCTCGATCGAGGCCCAGGCGATCTGCAGGTCCGGATGGTCGTCCGGATAGCCGAGGCATTTGAACATCATCACGGCGTTGGCCATGGCCGGGTAGATGGCGCCCAGCCCGTCCTCGCCGTTCAGCCGCTCGGTGACGAACTCGACCGCCTTCTCGATCGATTTCTGCCGCCGCGGGAAGAACGGCTCGATCGGCCGCAGCACCCCGTCCAGCCGGCGGAAGAACCGGCCCCAGAAGGTGCCGTCGACATGGACGTGCCAGTTCTTCACCTGCTCCGGCGGCTCGACCATCAGCTCCTGGATCGACAGCGCCCCCGGATTCACCGGCCGCGGCTTCTTCGCCATGATCACCAGCAGCGGCACGATCACCGTCCGGCTCCAGTATGACACCTTGTTCAGGTGGAACGGGAACCAGGAGGGCAGCACCATGATCTGCACCGGCATCACCGGCACGGCGCGCCACGGCACCTGCTCGAACAGCGCCAGCAGGATGCGGGTGAAGACGTTGGACCGGGCGGCGCCGCCGGCGGCCAGGATGGCGGCGCGGGCGCGGGCCATATGCGGCGCGCCCGGATCGTCGCCCGCCGCCTTCAGCGCGAAATAGGCCTTCACGCTGGCGCTGATGTTGAACGGGCCGTCATGCCACAGCGGCCAGCCGCCATGCGTGTCCGACTGGATGCTGCGGATGTAGTCGGCCAGCTTCGCTTCCTTCTCCCGGTCGACCACGCCGAGGAAGTGCTTCAGCAGGATGTATTCGGCCGGGATGGTGGCATCGGCCTCGAGGATGAAGGCCCAGTGGCCGTCCTCCCGCTGCAGGCCGAGCAGCCCGCCGACGCCGCGGCCGATCGCCTCGTCGAGGCTGGCGCGCGAGGCTGTGGCGAGGTCGGCGGTGTCGAGGGAAACGCTGGACATGGTCATCGGGACAGGGTCCGGGTCTGACGGGACAGGTCGGGCGCGGCGCCGGGCTGGTCGTAGACGCGGCCCTTCCAGGCCCCGCCGACTCCGGCCCAATGGCGCCGCGCCGAATCGATCGTGGCCCCGAGATATACCAGCGCCGCGAGCGGCAGGAAGGGCGCCCAGAGCGGCGAGCGCCGATAGAAGCGCAGCATCGGCACATAGCAGCCGCTCATGATCGCCCAGGCGGCCACGGCGACATATCGCGCCGCCCCTTGCCCCAGGATCGTCAGGGCCGGCGGCGCGACGTAGGTGACGACCAGGCCGGCGACGGTGCCGAGCAGGAGCCAGGGCGAATAGCGCAGCTGGGTGAAGGCGGTGCGGGTCACCATGCGCCAGATCTCGCCGACATCGCCGTAGACGCGCAAGCTCTCCGCCTGATTGGTGAGGTCGAGCCGGATCATACCGTGCCGCTTCAGCGCCGCAGCCAGGGTGCAGTCGTCGATCAGCGCGTCGCGGATCGCGGCGATGCCGCCGACCCGGGCCAAGGCCTCGCGCCGCACCAGCATGCAGCCGCCGGCCGCGCCCGCGGTGGCCTTGTCCGCCCGGTTCACCCAGGCGAAGGGGTACAGCATCTTGAAGAAGAAGACGAAGGGCGGGATCAGCCAGCGCTCGGCGAAATCGACGCAGCGCAGCCGCACCATCAGCGACACGAGGTCGAGCCCGTCCGCCTCGCCCCGCGCCACCAGTTGCGCCACATTGCCGGGCCGGTGGACGATGTCGCCGTCGGTCAGCAGGATCCAACGCGCCTCGGGATCCGCCTGCTCCGCCGCTGCGACGCCCTGCGACACCGCCCACATCTTGCCGACCCAGCCGGGTTGCAGCGGTGTCCCCGGAACAACGGTCAGCCGGCCGGACACCCCTGCGTCCGCCGCGGCGGCGCGGGCGATGTCGGCGGTGCCGTCGGTCGACTGGTCGTCGACCACCACCACCCGCAGCCGGCCGGGATAGGCCTGCCGCAGCAGCGAGCCGACGGCGGCGCCGATGCCCTCGGCCTCGTTGCGCGCCGGGATCACCACGGCGACACCCGGCCATTCGGCCGGCGGCGGCGCCTCGGGAGCCGTCTCGGCCTCCCAGAACCGACCCTGGAACAGCCACAGCTTGAGCCAGGCGGCAAGGCTGGCGAGCGCGAGGATTAGCCCGGCTATCTCACACCCCCTACGACCTGCGTCGTCTTGCGGTGAGTCGGATGCGGGGGCGGGGCGCGAAAAGCGTATAGGGACATACGGTTGAGCGGCCCGCCCCCGCAGGCGGCCGCCGCAAGACGACCCTTCGGGCCGGTTGAAAATGCCGACAGGGTGCGTCGAACGGCTTGCCCGATGCATAAGCATCGCGCTGCGCCGCTCTCCTGCCCCGTCGGCATTTTGAACCGGCGCAGGACGCAGGGGGTGTGAGATAGCCGGGCTGAGCCGATCATTTCAGGTAGCCGTTGGCCTGGAACCACTCGAGCGCGTCGACCAGGGCCTGGCGGGCCGGCCGCGGCCGGTACTCCAGCGCCGCCTGCGCCTTGGCGGAGGAGAAGTACATGGTCTTGCGCGCCATGCGCAGCGCGTCGCGCGTCACCATCGGCTCCTTGCCGGTGAAGCGCGACACCGTCTCGGCCGCCAGAGCCACCGGCCAGATCGGCCCCAGTGGCAGCCGGATCTTCGGCGCCTTGCGGCCGACCAGGGCGGCGATCTCGGACAGGATGGCGGACAGGGCGAAGTCCTCGCCCCCCAGGATGTACCGCTCGCCTGGCACGCCGCGGGCGAAGGCGGCGAGATGGCCCTGGGCGACGTCGTCGACATGGACGAGGTTCAGCCCGGTGTCGACGAAGGCCGGGATGCGGCCGGTCGCCGCCTCGACGATGATCCGCCCGGTCGGGGTCGGCTTGACGTCGCGCGGCCCGATCGGCGTCGACGGGTTGACGATCACCACCGGCAGCCCGGTCTCGGCCGCCGCCTCGCGGGCCGCGTCCTCGGCCAGGAACTTCGAGCGCTTGTAGAGGCCGATCATCTGGCCTTCGGTCGCGACCGTGGTCTCGTCCGCAGGCCGGCCGTCCGCATGATGGCCGAGCGTCGCGACGCTCGAGGTGTAGACGGCGCGCGAGACCCCGGCCGCCGCGGCGGCGCGCAGGATCGCGGCCGTGCCTTCGACATTGGTGCGCAGCATCGCCTGCGGCACGGGGACCCAGAGGCGGTAATCGGCCGCGACGTGGAACAGCGCGGTACAGCCCTTCAGCGCCGGAACCAGCGAGGCCGGGTCGTCGAGGTCGCCGGTCACCGGCTCGGCATCGAGGCCGGCGAGGTTGCGGCGGTCGCTGTTCGGGCGCACCAGCACCTTGACCCGATGGCCTTCGGCCAGCAGCGCGCGGGCCACGGCCGAGCCGACGAAGCCGGTGGCCCCGGAGACGAGGGCGATCTCGCTCATCCTTCCCCGTGGCTATCGTCCCGAACTCGGGAACGTTCCGTATTCGATCGCATCATGGCAGCGAGACTGTCGGACCGGGCCGCAGACCGCAACCGCAATTACCGTAAGCCTGCATGCCATCGGCGTTTGCCTTGACAATTCCGGGGGGTCTGCGATGTGGTGGCCCGGTCCAGGGCCGCGCGGTGGAACCGCCGCTGCGCCTCGTTTCGGATGGCCCTGGCCGAGACAAGACAGGCGACCATGACCGTGCCGGCCGATCGAGCCATCGTCGACTCTTCGCCGCCCGCCGGCGCCCCGTCCCCCCGGGCGGACGCCGTCGAGCTGCCGGCGACGAAGACCTCGAGCCAGGAGAATTTCCCGGTCGGGTCCTGGCTGTTGCCCAAGCGCCTCAGGCCGCACATCGCCGCCTTCTACCGCTTCGCCCGCGCCGCCGACGACATCGGCGACGATCCCGACCTGCCGACGGAGGAGAAGCTGGCCCGGCTCGACGCGCTGGAGGCCGGGCTGACCGCCCCCGGGCCGGAGGCGGCCGCCGGGATCCGCGCCTCGATCACCGTCACCGGCGTCGGCCTCGTCGACTGCCGCGACCTGCTGGTCGCCTTCCGCCGCGATTCCGAGAACCGCAGCTGCCGAAGCTGGGACGACCTGATCGACTATTGCCGCTATTCGGCCAATCCGGTCGGGCGCTACCTGCTGCGGCTGCACGGCCAGTCCGAGGAGACCTTCCCGGCCGGTGATGCGCTGTGCACCGTGCTGCAGATCCTGAATCACCTGCAGGATTGCGGCGACGACTGGCGCAAGCTGCATCGGATCTATGTGCCGACCGACTGGATCGAGGCCGCCAGCGGGATCGACCGCTTCTTCACCCCGGAGGAAGCCGGGCTGCGCCGGCCGGTGATCGACCGCTGCCTCGACCTGGTCGACGCCATGCTCGACACCGCCAGCACCCTGCCGGGGCAGCTGACCTCGCGGCCGCTGGCGGCCGAGGTCAGCGTCATGCTGTGGCTGGCCCGGCGCCTGGCGGCGCGGTTGCGTGTCGGCGATCCGCTGCAGGGCCGGGTGGCGCTGAGCAAGGCCGATTTCGCCCGCGCCCTGCGGCCCGGCCTGGCTGTTCTGGCCGTCGGCGCCAAGCCGCTGGACGACGCCGCGCTGGTGCGGATGGCGGTGTTCCGGGCCAAATCCTCCTTCGCCGCCGGGATGCGCATCCTGCCGGCCGAGGGCCGCCGCGCCATCTACGCCGTCTACGGCTTCTGTCGGCAGGTCGACGACATCGCTGATTCCGCCGCTACGGTCGAGGAGAAGACCGCCAGTCTCCTCGCATGGCGGCGGCGGCTGGACCGGATCTTCGCCGGCCGTGGCGAGGATCCGCTGGACCGCGAGCTGATCTCGGCGATCCGCCGCTTCGGCCTGCCGCGCGCCGAGTTCGAGGGCATGCTGGACGGTATGACCATCGACGCCGCGACCGAGGTGCGGATCGCCGATCGCGCCGGGCTGGCGCATTACGCCCGCTGCGTCGCCGGCACGGTCGGCGTGATGGCAGTGAAGATCTTCGGCTGCCCGGACCAGGCCAGCGAAGCCTTCGCCGTGGTCCAGGGCGAAGCGCTGCAGCTGACCAACATCCTGCGCGACGTCGACGAGGACGCGGCGCTCGGCCGCCTCTACCTGCCGGACAGCTGGCTGCAGGAAGCCGGCATTTCGACCGACCGGCCGATCCCGGAGATCGTCGCCGATCCCCGCATCGCCCAGGTCTGCGCCCGGCTGGCGGCCGAGATCCAGCCCCTCTACGCCGCCCTGCCCGGGCTGATGCCGCCCGGCACGGAGAAACGCATGAAGGCCGCGCTGATCATGCAGCACAGCTACCGCCGTATTTTCGAGAAACTGCAGGCCCGGGGGTACGCCGACCGAACGGTCCGGCCGCGCCTGTCGAAGCGCGAGCGGATCGGCATCCTGCTGTCGGCGCTGCTGCGATGACCGCGCATGTGATCGGCGGCGGGCTGTCCGGCCTCGCCGCCGCGGTCGAGCTCGCCCGGACCGGAACCCCGGCGGTGGTGTACGAGGCCACCGCGCGGCCCGGCGGGCGCTGCCGTGCCTTCCACGAGCCGGCCTTGGATCGGGTGATCGACAACGGCAACCATCTGGTGCTGTCCGGCAACCGCAACGTGCGGCGCTATCTCGAGCTAATTGGCGCCGCCGACCGGCTGGCCGCGCCGGCCCGCCCCGGCTTCCGCTTCGTCGACCTGGAGCACGATCGCGAATTCACCCTGCGGCCGAACCGCGGCCGGCTGCCCTGGTGGATCCTGCGCGCCGGCCGTCGGGTGCCCGGGACCCGGCCGCGCGACTATCTGGCGCTGCGCCGTCTGGCCAAGGCCGGTCCGGAGGACACCGTGGCCGGCATGGTGCCGCCGGGCGAGCTGTATCGCTGCCTGATCGAGCCGCTCGCCGTCTCTGCGCTCAATACCCCGGCGGAGGAAGCCTCGGCCCGTGGCCTGTGGGCGGTGGTGGAGCAGACCCTGGCCAAGGGCGGCGCCCAGACCATCCCGCTGATCGCCCGTACCGACCTGGCCGACACCTTCATCAACCCGGCGCTGGAGTTCCTGCACCGGCACCGCGTGACGGTCCGGACCGGCATGCGGATCAAGGCCCTGGAGATCGACGAGGGGCGCGTCACGGCGCTGGAGCTGGACCAGGGCACCCTGCCCCTCGCGCCGGACGACCAGGTGATTCTGGCGGTGCCGCCGACGGTCGCGGCGCGGCTGGCGCCGGGGTTGACGCCGCCCGAGGTGGACGAACCGATCGTCAACGGCCATTTCGCCATCCCCATGCGCGAGGAGCCGCACGACATCGCCGGCATCGTCGGCGGCACCGCCCATTGGGTGTTCCGCCGCCCGGGCATTGCCAGCACCACGGTCAGCGCCGCCCGCGGCCTGGTGGACGAGCCGGCGGAGCAGCTGGCCCCGCGGTTGTGGGCCGATGTGGTGCGGGCTTTTCCCGACCTGGCCGGTCCCCTGCCAGCCTACCGCATCATCAAGGAGAAGCGGGCGACGATCCGCCAGACCCCGGCCGACGAGGCCCGGCGCCCGCCCTGCCCCACGCCTTACGCCAATCTCTGGCTGGCCGGCGACTGGACCGCGACCGGGCTGCCGGCGACGATCGAGGGCAGCCTGCTGTCCGGCTTCCGCGCCGCCGACCATGTGCGGTCCGCCGGCGCGTCCCCACGGCCGGCGCGGCCAAGTCGGGTCAGGCCATCATCTCGCGGACGAGCGGCATGACCCTGCTGCCGTAAAGCTCGATGCTGCGCATCAGCTTGGCGTGCGGCAGCGGGCCGGCGCTGTACTTCAACTGGAAGCGCGAGGCGCCGAGCACAGAGACGGTGGCGACGATCTTGCGCGCCACGGTCTCAGGAGAGCCGACGTAGAGCGAGCCGTGCTCGGCCTCGCGCTCGAACTCCGCCCGCCCCATCGGCGGCCAGCCACGCTCTGCCCCAATCTTGTCGCGCATCTTCTTGTAATCGGCGAACAGCTCCTCCTGCGCCTGGTCGTCGGTCTCGGCGACATAGCCGGGAGAATGGACGCCGATCGGCTGCGCCGGCCGGCCGAGCTGCTCATAGGCGCGATGGTAGAGATCGACATACGGGCGGAAGCGCTTCGGGTCGCCGCCGATGATGGCCAGCATCAGCGGCAGGTCGTAGCGGGCGGCGCGGATCACCGATTCCGGGCTGCCGCCGACGCCGATCCAGGTCGTCAGCCGCCGGTCGCCCTCGACCGGCGGGAAGACGCGCTGATTGCGCAGCGGCGGGCGGGTGCTGCCCTGCCAGGTCACCGGCTCCTGCCGCAGCAGCGCCGCGAACAGGTCCAGCTTCTCCTCGAACAGCGTCTCGTAGTCGCCCAGCTCATAGCCGAACAGCGGGAAGGATTCGGTGAAGGAGCCGCGGCCGAGGATCACCTCCGCCCGGCCGTTCGAGACCGCATCCAGGGTCGAGAAGCGCTGGAACACGCGGATCGGGTCGTCAGAGCTGAGCACCGTCACGGCCGAGCCGAGATGGATCCGGCTGGTCCGCCCCGCGATCGCCGCCAGCAGCACCTCGGGCGCCGATACCGCGAAATCGGCGCGGTGATGCTCGCCGACGCCGAAGAAATCGAGGCCGAGCTGGTCGGCCAGCACCGCCTCCTCGACCACGTCGCGCAGCACCTGCGCCTGGGTCAGCAGGGTGCCGTCGGGCCCGGTGGTGACGTCGCCGAAGGTGTCGAGTCCGAATTCGAGGGGCTGGGGCATGCGGGTCTCTGGGTCGCGGGATGCGTCAGCGCACAAATGGCCTCCGAGCAGGGCCGGTCAACTGTGTTGGACGGAAACAGACTGTCTCACGGACGGAACCTGCGCTCCCAGCCCGGCCGGCGGAAGGGCGACGATCACTCCGGCCGGAAGCGCCATTTCCGCTCGACCGCGGCGGTCAGGTCGATGCCGTTCGCCCGGGCGAACGGCAGGATATGGCCGAGCATGTCCGCGGTCTCGTCGGCCAGCGCCTGCCGCAGCTCCTCCTCGGACCGGCCATGCGTCCGGCCGCGGCCGGTCAGCCTGTTCCAGACCTGGGTCAGCTCGCCCAGCTCCTCGTGCAGCTTCAGGAGGAACCAGTCGGGGTCGCGTCGCAGCCCGTTGGTCTCGGCATAGACGCAGGACACGTTCTCGAACTGGTCCTTCAGGCGGTCGAGCATTGGCGGCTTCGGGCGGAGATTCGGCTTCCACAGGTTACCGGGACGCCGGAACGGCAGGATAGTTCCAGCAACGGGATAGGCATTTCAGCCTACCCGACGGCCGGTCGATACGTCATACTTATCGGATACGGAATACAGAATACCCGCTCATCCGGAACGACGACCGGCTTCCAGACAGCCGGTGGCGCAGAGAGAGGAGGACGCTCATGAGCACAAGGAGGGCCATGTCCGGCGTGGTCGCCGGCCTGTTCACCGTCTTCGCGGCCGGCGTGTCACTCGCCCAGCAGCCCCCGGTGCAGCCCGCTGCACCGGGCGAAGACGAATCCTGGGCGGCCGGGCGGCCGCGCAGCGACGCCGCTGTCGCCCTGGCGCCGGTTGGGGCGCCGCCGATCCCGACGCCAGCGGCGCGGCTGCCGGTGGCGAAGATGAAGGTGCCGGAAGGCTTCAAGGTCGAGGTCTGGGCCGCCGGCGTCGCCAATGCCCGGTCCATGGCCGTCGGCGACAAGGGCACGGTCTTCGTCGGCACCCGGCAGCTCGGCAACGTCTATGCGATCACCGACAGCGGCGGGAAGCGCACCGTGAAGACGATCGCCAAAGGGCTGCACCGGCCGAACGGCGTCGCCTTCAAGGACGGCGTGCTCTATGTCGCCGAGCTGTCGCGAATCCTGCGCTACGACGACATCGAGCAGCATCTCGACGCCCCGCCCGAGCCGAAGGTGATCTATGACGACCTGCCGAAGGACGAGCCGCACGGCTGGAAGTTCATCGCGATCGGGCCGGACGACAAGCTCTATGTCCCGATCGGCGCACCCTGCAACATCTGCGAGCCGCCGGAGACGCACGCCCAGATCCGCCGCATCGCCCTCGACGGATCGGGGGCCGAGGTGGTGGCGCGCGGCGTGCGCAACACCGTCGGCTTCGACTTCGACCCGAAGACCGGCGACCTCTGGTTCACCGACAACGGCCGCGATTGGATGTCCGAGGACATCCCGAACGACGAGCTGAACCGCCTGACGCGGCCGGGCGAGGAGCATTTCGGCTATCCGTTCTGTCACCAGGGCGATATCCGCGATCCGGAGTTCGGCTGGGGCAAGTCCTGCGAGGAGACCACCGCCCCCGCGGCGCTGCTGGGCCCCCACATCGCGGCGCTGGGGATGGAGTTCTACACCGGCAGCATGTTCCCCGAGGCCTATCGCGACGCGATCTTCATCGCCCGTCACGGTCCCTGGAACCGGACCGAGAAGATCGGCGGGGACATTGCCGTCGCCACGCTGGACGGCGACGGCCGCGTCACCAAGGTCGAGCCATTCCTGACCGGACTGATCGAGAACAACGGCTATCTCGGACGGCCGGTCGACGTGGAGACGCTGCCCGACGGCTCCCTCCTCGTCTCCGACGACCACAATGGCGCGATCTATCGTGTCAGCTATGGCGGCTGAGAGAGGCCTTCCTTGGCTGCTCGCCGGCGGCCTCGTCCTGGCGGCGGCCGCGGCGGTGGCGCAGAGCCTGGAGGAGCGCCTGCCGGCCTGCGCCGCCTGCCACGGCGAGGCCGGGGTCTCGCAGATGGAGGCCACGCCCTCCCTGGCGGCGCAGCCTTCGGCCTATTCGGTCGCGCAGCTCTACATGTTCCGCGAAGGCCTGCGGCCCGGCACGCCGATGACCGACATCGCCAAGGACCTGACCGACGAGGATCTACAGGCCTTCGCCGATCATTTCGCAGCGCTGCCGTCGCCTGCCCCTGCGACGGATGGGGACGCAGGACGACTCGAGCGGGGCCGCGCCCTGGCGCAGACACATCGCTGCGGCGTCTGCCACCGGCCCGACTTCTCGGGCCAGGGGCAGGTGCCGCGCCTGGCCGGGCAGCGCGAGGACTACCTGGCCAAGGCGCTGCGCGAGTACAAGAGCGGCGCTCGTCCGGGCTACGACCCGGCCATGGCCGAGGTCATGGCGCCGATCGGCGAGCCGGAGATCGATGCGCTCGCCTATTTCCTTGCGCGGACGGGCAGGTGATCGGAGAGAGACCACTCGCCGCTGCCCATGTCGTCATTGCGAGGAGGCGAAGCCGACGAAGCAATCCAGGGGCCGATGCGGGCCGCCCTGGATTGCTTCGCTGCGCTCGCAATGACGATGGGGCAGCGGGCCATCACACCCGGAACTTGTACTCCTTGCCCGGCTGGCGCTCGATATCGGGCGGGAAGTTGGCCCGCTTCTCCGTGAAATACAGCTCACGGTGGTCGCCATCGGCCAGACGGTTATAGGTGAGATACAGGATCCGCCGCGCCTTGTCGGTCAGGTTCGGCTTCGAGGCGTGCGGGGCGTAGCTGTCGAAGAACAGCACGTCGCCCGGCTCGGTCGGCACCGGCACCAGCTGGAAGCTGGCCATCTGCGCCTCGGTCAGCGGCTTCCACTCCTCGCCGATCAGCCCGGTCAGGCGCGGCATGTCCGCCATCTCCAGGCAGCCGTTCTCGACCGTGGCGCGGTCGACCGAGACCATCACGGTCAGGAAGATCGGGGCATAGCGCGACCAGCCGGCCTGCTGGTCCTGGTGCGGCTCGAAGCCGGCGCCGCCCGCCATCTTGAAGTTGATCTTCTCCTTGAATAGGCAGGACGGCGCACCCAGCAGCTGCTCCACCGCCCGGAACAGCCGGCCGTGGCGGACCAGCCCGTCGAATTCGGGGTGATAAGGGCAGAAATTCTCGATCCGCTGAACCACCCGCTTGGTGGGGTCGAGCAGGCTGGGCTCGTAATAGACCATGTGCTTGCCCGGCTCCTCGGGCATCGCGACCAGCTCGTCGGTCCAGCGGCTGATGGCGGCGGCTTCGTCCGGGCTGAAGAAGCCGCGGGCGGCGACCCAGCCGGTGCGGGTGTAGGCCGCGAGGTCCCCGTCCGAAAGGGGGGCCGAAAGCGGGCCGGCGGCCGTGGCGTCGGCGGGGGTCACGGTATCGGGCATTCTCAATGCTCCAGCTGCGGCAGGATCTCCCGCTGCGCGCGGGTCACGTCGACGTCGAAGTCGATCTCGGTCCAGGGCAGGTCGCTGATATCGGCGACGCCGAACCGGTGCGGATGCGCCAGGATCAGGTCCCGGATCGCCTCCTCGTACTCGACCGCGGTGATGCCCTGGCGGACATACCAATCGGTGCGGTCGCCGAGCGCACGGGCCATGTCGGGCGAGAAGCGGAAGAAGCCGACCGATTCGCCGTGCCAGTCGTGTGCGTGCTCGGGTTTCTTGCGGAAATCGACGATGGTGTCGCCGCGGAAGCAGATCTTCACCGGCTCGTCGCCCGGCTCGATCTCGCGGTCGACCAGCAGCGCGTTCTCCGGCGCCGCGGCCAGGAGGCGGCCGATCATCGGCTCCGGATACAGCACGTCGCCGTCCATCAGCACCACCGGCTTCCCGGCGGCGAGGCGGCCGCGCTGGACCCAGAGCGAGACCAGGCTGCCCTCGCGGTAGCGCGGGTTCTCGACGAAGCCGATGCGGCCGCCGAGTCCGAGTCGGTCGATCTCGCGGCGGATCTGTTCGCCCTCATGCCCGATGGTGATCGAGATGTCGTCGATCCCATTCGCGTGCAGCGCGGCGATGTGCCGTTCCAGAAGCGACCGTCCACCGAACCGGAGCAGGATTTTCGGGCCGCCGGCGGCCGATCCGAGGCGCCGGCCGATACCGGCCGCGAGGATGATCGCAGCGGCCGGCCGCCCATCGGGAAGTGACAATTCCGTGATGCTCCGGTTGCTTTTTTCTGACGCGGCCTGAAGATACAGGCCGAAATGGCGGCCCGGCAAGGCGCTGGACGGCCGAGATTCCGCAACCCGGACATCCGGTTCATGACCAAGAATGCGATGAAGGCTCTCGACGACACCGCCCTGACGGGCCCGTCCAACGCCGGCTCTTCCACCCGGGCCGACCGCCCGAAATCGGTCTTCGCGGCGCTGCGCGAGGAGATCTTCTCCCCGACCCTGTCCTTCCTGATGGAGGCCCATAACGGCCTCTCGGCGAAGATCGTGGAGGAGGCCGGGTTCCGCGGCGTCTGGGCCTCGGGCCTGACCACCTCGGCCAGCCTGGGCCTGCGCGACAGCAACGAAGCGTCCTGGACCCAGGTGCTGGACGTGCTGGAATACATGGCCGACGCGACCACGCTGCCAATCCTGGTCGACGGCGACACCGGCTACGGCAACTTCAACAACGTCCGCCGGCTGGTGCGCAAGCTGTGCGAACGGCGCATCGCCGGGGTCTGCATCGAGGACAAGCTGTTCCCGAAGACCAACTCCTTCATCGGCGAGGACCAGCCGCTGGCCGAGATCGAGGAGTTCTGCGGCCGCATCAAGGCCGGCAAGGACAGCCAGCTGGACGACGACTTCGTGCTGGTGGCCCGGGTCGAGGCGCTGATCTCCGGCCGCGGCATGGAGGAGGCGCTGCGCCGGGCCGAGGCCTATCACGCCGCCGGGGCCGACGCGATCCTGATCCATTCCAAGAAGTCGACGGCCAACGAGATCTTCACCTTCGCCGAGCGCTGGGGGAACCGGGCGCCGCTGGTGATCGTGCCGACGATGTACTACGCCACCTCGACCGACCTGTTCCGCCAGGCCGGCATCTCGACGGTGATCTGGGCGAACCACCTGCTGCGGTCCTCGATCACCGCGATGCGCGAGACCGCCCGGCGGATCTTCGAGGACGAGTCGCTGCGCGAGGTCGAGGGCCGGGTGGCGAGCGTGCGCGACATCTTCGCCCTGGTCGGCAACGCCGAGCTGGAGGCGGCGGAGCGGCGCTACCTGCCGGGCAAGGCCGCGCCGAAGGCCGTCGTTCTGGCGGCGTCGCGCGGCGACCTGGGCGACGAGCTGACCCGCGACCAGCCGAAATGCATGATCGACGTGCGCGGCCAGTCGCTGCTGCAGCGCCTGGTCTCGACCCTGGGCGACAGCGGTCTGAAGGACGTCACCGTGGTGCGCGGCTACCGCAAGGAGGCGGTGGTGGTGCCCGGGATCAAGACCGTCGACAACGACCGCTATGACGAGACCGGCGAGGTCTATTCCCTGGCTCAGGCGCGCCAGGCGCTGGAGGGCGAGGCGGTGGTGGCCTATGGCGACGTGCTGTTCCGCCGCTACATCCTGGACGGGCTGATGTCGAGCGAAGGCGACATCGTGCTGGCGGTGGACGCGATGAGCCTGTCGGTCAAGCAGCCGAAGAAGACGCTGCGCGACCTGGTCGCCGCCGACCGGCCCTATTCCGGCAGCTATCTCGACGACACGCCGGTGCATCTGAAGTCGATCTCCGAATCGATCCCGGCCGGCGACGTCAGCGGCGAATGGATCGGCCTGGCCCGGTTCAGCGCCCAGGGGGCCGCCTGGCTGCGCGAGGAGATCGATCGGATCGAGGCCGAGGGCCTGCTGGAGACTGCGGACCTGCCGCTGCTGCTGACCCGCCTGGCGGCCCGGCATCCGGTGGTGGTGCAGTATTTCACCGCCCATTGGCTGGACGTCGACACGCTGAGCGACCTCGCCGACGCCCGGAACTTCACCTGAGGAAATG
The DNA here is from genome assembly GCF_051487185.1 of Inquilinus limosus. Classification (GTDB taxonomy): domain Bacteria; phylum Pseudomonadota; class Alphaproteobacteria; order DSM-16000; family Inquilinaceae; genus Inquilinus; species Inquilinus limosus_F. The sequence goes on along the minus strand of NZ_JAHVDK010000018.1, from coordinate 91,275 downwards.
CGGCGCGCGACCCAGCCATGCGTCGGCGCGCCGCTTCCCTCCGGCGCCATCGCGCTCTAGAAGGGCGGGCATGATCACCGCAGACGAGTTCATCGCGGCGGCGAAGGCGCGCGGCCACGATTTCTACACCGGGGTGCCGTGCAGCTTCCTGACCCCGCTGATCAACGGCGTGCTGTCGAGCAAGGCCCTGACCTATGTCGGCGCCGCCAGCGAGGGCGAGGCGGTGGCGATCGCCGCCGGCGCCTGGCTGGCCGGGCGCCGGACGGTGGTCATGTGCCAGAACTCGGGCCTGGGCAATGCGGTCAATCCGCTGACCTCGCTGAACGCGCCGTTCCGCATCCCGACCCTGTTCGTCACCACCTGGCGCGGCCAGCCCGGCCTGCCGGACGAGCCGCAGCACGAGGTGATGGGCCGGATCACCCAGGACCTGCTGGCGCTGATGGAGATCCCCCAGGCCCCCTTCCCGGCCGCGCCTGAGGTGCTGGGCCCGGCGCTGGATCAGGCCGCGGCCCGGATGGACGAAAGCGGCCTGCCCTATGCCTTCGTGATAAAGAAGGGCGATGTCCGGGACGAGGATCTGCAGGCCCCACCCCTTCCCCTGCCCCGCCCGGGCCGCCGCGCCGACTGGCCCGAGGCCGGGCCGCCCCCGGCCCGCGCCGCCGTGCTGGAGCGCTTCCTGGCCCTGACCGACGACCGCACCGCGGTGGTGGCCACCACCGGCAAATGCGGCCGCGAACTGTTCACCCTGGCCGACCGCAAGCAGCACATCTACCAGGTCGGGTCGATGGGCGGCGCCTCCGGTATGGCACTGGGCGTGGCGCTGAACACCACCGCGCCGGTAGTGGTGCTGGACGGCGACGGCGCCGCGCTGATGAAGCTGGGCACCTTCGCCACCATCGGCGCCCAGGCGCCCGGCAACCTGATCCACATCCTGCTCGACAACGGCGTGCATGATTCGACCGGCGGCCAGGCCACGGTCTCCGCCTCGGTCGACTTCGCCGCGATCGCGCTGGCCTGCGGCTATCAGTTCGCCGCCTCCTGCACCGGCCTGGACGGGTTCGAGGCGGCGTTCCGCGCCGCGTCCGAGGCGCCGCGGCCGGCGCTGATCCATGTCCGCATCGCCCCCGGTTCGATGGACAAGCTGGGGCGGCCGACCGTCGCCCCGGCCGATGTCGCCCGCCGCTTCCGGGACTTCCTCGCCGGCGTCCGCCCGGCCGCAACGGATGCTGGCACCGCATCATGAAATGGCCCGCCTGCATCGGAATCGCCGTCGGCCTGACGGTCGCGGTCGTGCTGGTCTGGCTGACCGGCGCCGCCGAGATCTGGGCGGCGCTGACCGGCGCCGGCTGGGGCATCCTGGCCGTGATCGCCCTGCACTTCCCGCAGTTCCTGTTCTCCTCGCTCGGCTGGCGGGTGCTGGTGCCGGATCGGCCGGTGCCGAGCTTGCCCTATTTCATCCGGCTGCGCTGGATCCGCGAGGCGATCAACGCGCTGCTGCCGGTGGCGCAGATCGGCGGCGAGCTGATCACCGCCCGCCTGCTGGCGATGCGCGGCGTGCCGCTGCACCGCTCCGGCGCCGCCATCGTCGTCGACCTGACGACGCAGATGGCCAGCCAGGTGGTGTTCACCGTCTTCGGCCTGGGACTGCTGCTGCTGGGCGCCCATGATGGGGCGATGACGCCCTGGATCATCGCCGGCACCAGCGTCGGGCTGGTGCTGGTCGTGCTGTTCATCGGCGCCCAGCGCTTCGGCATGTTCAAGGTGCTGGAGCGGGCGCTGATCCGGCTGGCCGACAAGTTCGGCTGGTCGTCGCTGGGCGAGGTCTCCGGCCTGCACGATTCGATCGTGTCGCTGTACGACGACCATGCCCGCCGGGTCTGGGCGTCCGGCGGCCATCACCTGCTTTCCTGGCTGCTCGGCTGCCTCGAGATCTGGGCGACTCTATGGGCGCTGGGCCTCGACGCCGGGCTGCGCGAGGCGGTGATCATCGAGAGCCTGGCCCAGGCGGTCCGGGTCGCCGGCCTGCTGGTGCCAGGCGCGCTCGGCGTGCAGGAGGGCGGCTTCATCGTCATCTGCGGCCTGCTCGGCATCCCGCCGCACAGCGCCGTGGCCATGGCGCTGATCCGCCGGATCCGTGACATCGTCCTCGGCGTGCCGGGCCTGATGGCCTGGCAGGTGATGGAGGGCCGGCACCTGGCCCGCCGCCGGGCCCTGGCGCGCGCCGCGGCGGCCTCGGAGGCGTCCTCGTGAGCCGCGGCCCGAGTGAGCCGGCCCTGCTGACCCCGGGGCCGCTGACCACGCGGATCGAGACCCGCCGCGCCATGCTGCGCGACTGGGGCTCGCGCGACCGCGCCTTCATCGCCCTGACGGCGGAACTGCGGCAGCGGCTGCTGGCCGTCGCCCGGGGCGAGAACAGCCACGTCGTGGTCCCGCTGCAGGGCAGCGGCACCTTCATCACCGAAGCCGCCATCGCCACGCTGATGCCGCCGACGGGCAAGCTGCTGGTGCTGGCCAATGGCGCCTATGGCGAGCGCATGGTCGCGATCGCCAACCGCCTGGGACGGGCGGTCGAGGCGCTGCGCTGGCCGGAGGACCGGCCGGTGGAACCGGACCAGGCCGAACGGGCGCTGGCGGCGGATCCTACGATCACTCACGTCGCTCTCGTTCATTGCGAGACCACCTCGGGCCTGCTGAACCCTTTCGAGGCGGTGGCCGAAGTCGTCGCCGCGCAGGGCCGGGCGCTGATCCTGGACGCGATGAGCAGCTTCGGCGCGCTGCCGATCGACCTGTCCGCCGCCCCGGCCACGGCGGTGCTGGCCTCCAGCAACAAGTGCCTGGAGGGCGTGCCCGGCATCGGCTTCGCCCTTGTCGAACGCCAGGCGATCGCGGCGGCGAAGGGCAACAGTCCGTCACTCAGCCTCGACCTGCACGACCAGTGGCGCGGCTTCGAGGGCAACGGCCAATGGCGCTTCACGCCGCCGGTGCAGGTGGCGGCGGCGCTGGTCGAGGCGCTGCGCCTCTTGGAGGCCGAAGGCGGCCCGGCCGCCCGGCTGCGCCGCTACCGGGACAATTTCGACACGCTGGCCGCAGGCATGCGGCGGCTGGGCTTCCGCCTGTTCCTCGACCCGGCGGTGCAGGCGCCGATCATCGCCACCTTCCACCCGCTGGACGATCCGCGCTTCGCCTTTGACCGCTTCTACGAGGCGCTGGCCGCGCGCGGCTTCCTGATCTATCCGGGCAAGCTGACCCGGGCCGACAGCTTCCGCATTGGCTGCATCGGCGCCCTCGATCGCGACGATTTCCAGGCTCTGCTCGTTGCCATCGAGGAAGCGCTGTCGGAGATGCGCCGATGAGGATCCCTCTCCTGGCAGGCGCGGCCGCCGCCTGGCTCGGCCTGGGTGGTGCCGCGGCTGCGGCGACGGTGGAGATCACCGTCACCAACATCAAGGAGGCCAAGGGCACGATCCGGATGTCGCTGTGCCCCCAGGCCAAGTTCCTGCAGGACGACTGCCCCTACAGCGGCACGGCGCCGGCCGCGGTTCCCCAGGCGACCGTGCTGATCCCGAACGTCGCCCCCGGCGTCTACGCCGCCCAGGGCTTCCAGGACGTCAACGACAACCACGAGGTCGACCGCACCCTGCTGGGCGTGCCCGAGGAAGGCGTCGCCTTCTCGCGCAATCCCTCCTATTTCTTCGCCCCGCCGAACTTCAAGGACGCTGCCTTCACCGTCAGCCCGCAAGGGACGCGGATCACCGTCCGGCTGCGCTACTTCTGAACGGCAGGCTTCGGCCGCCGCGACAGCACCCCGAGCCACAGTGCGCCGGCCGGGGTGATCACCGCCGCCGCGATCAGCATCGGCCAGGCCAGGTCGAGCCAGAGGAAAACCGGCACCAGGGCCAGCGCGTCGTCGGGGTCGACCACCACGCCGCGATGGCGCATGGCATAGCGCGACAGCTCGATCACCTTGGTCACGTTGAGCTGCCAGAACAGGACCGCGATCCCGAGGCCGGCCGCCACGCCGAGCAGCACCGGGGCGATGCCGAGGCCGGATCCGGCCAGGCCGATGCCGATGCCGATGAAGGTGATCGCGTCGCACAAGCAGTCGGTGACGAGATCGTAGCGGTGGCCCCATGGGCTCATCTGGCCGGTCTGCCGCGCCAGCTCGCCGTCGGCCCGGTCGAACAGCATCGACAGCAGGAACACCACCCCACCGAGATCGGCCCAGCCCCCGCCGGCCGCGAAACCCGCCGCCGCCGCAACACCGGTGATCAGCCGCACGGTGGTGAGCTGATTCGGCGTAACGCCGGTCGGCGCGATCCGCCGGACCGCGGGGCGAACGATGCGATGGATCAGGGTGTCGTGGCTCATCCTATATCTGCTGTCTCCGCGCCCCGTCCCGAAGGCGCCCGTCTCGGGCTTCTACACCATCAAGCCGGATGCAAGGCAACGGTCTCAGCAGTTCCTGCGTCGAATCGGCGATGCGTCCTGTCACGAAGGCGTGATTGCAATCCGTCGCCGGCTCTGCGAAATGCTTATTATCGTCGCGCTGGGTTTCGTCGCCTGCGAGGCTGCTTTTTCATGACCGCGTCCATACCCTCCCGGCCCCTGGTTCCGATTCTCACCCGCCGCGCCGCGCTCGGCATCGTCGGCGGCATCGCCCTGGCCGGACCGGCCGCCCATGCCCTGCCCCCGGCGGCGCGTCCGGGATCGCTGCTGGACGAGGTGCACAACCGGGTGCCGCCCTATCTTGAGCTGACCCACGCCCATACCGGCGAGAAATATGCCGGCCAGTTCTACGGCCCGACCGGCTATGAGGTGGCCGAGTTGCAGAAGCTCGACTGGTTCCTGCGCGACTGGCGCCAGGGCCTGAGCGTGCAGATCGATCCGCGGCTGTTCTGGGCCCTGGCGGTGATCCGGGCGGTGGCCCAGCGGGCCGGCTTCAGCGGCAAGGCGACGATCAATTCCGGCTACCGCACGCCGCAGACCAACTCCTCGCTCGAAGGCGCCGCCCGCAACTCCCTGCACATGGCCGGTCGGGCGATCGACCTGACCTTCGACAAGGTGCCGCCGCACCAGCTGGTCGGCTGCGCCCTGGCGCTGCAGATCGGCGGCGTCGGCCAGTATCCGGGCTTCACCCATATCGATTCCGGCAATCTGCGCACCTGGGAAGGCTGACCGCCGCGATCGGGGAGCGCGACCATGCGCCGGCTCGGACGAGATTCCCAATCGTGGAGTCGACGCGGCGGCGCGATCATTCTATCCATGTTCCAGCCCTGCGCCGCCGCGCAGGCACGCCGCCGGATACGCCCCGGACTCGCTGTTCCAAGGGAGAGCCCGCCGCCATGCCGTTCCCGTTCACCCGTGCCGCCATCGTCGCCACGGCCCTGATCGTCGCGGGTTGCGGCGAATCGTCGACGACTTCGCTGCTCCGGATGGGCGACAGCATCCGCGCCGCGGGCGATCCCGCCACCGCGATCACATTCTACCAGCGCGCCGCGACCGAGGACCCGGACAATCCCCAGCCGATGATCAAGCTGGGCGACGCGATGGTGCAGTCCGGTGATCCGGTGCGGGCGGCCAGCTACTACCACGCCGCCCTGGCGATCGAGCCGACCAATGTCGACGCCCTGCGCGGCCTGGGCAAGGTGCAGCTGGCCCAGGGCAAGCCGCAGGAGGCGATCGCAGTGCTCGACCAGGCGCTGGCCCGCAAGCCGGACGACGCGCAGACGGTGCTGGTCAAGGGCACCGCGCTGGCCCTGCTGGGTCGGCCGCAGGAGGCGCAGGGGCTGTACCAGAGGGCGCTGACGAAGGAGCCGACCAATGTCAGCCTGAAGACCAACCTCGCCCTTTCCTACGCCCTGGCCGGCGACACCGGCGAGGCGGTGCGGGTGATGCGCGAAGCCGCGGCCGCGCCCGACGCCACGGCGGTGCAGCAGCGCAACCTGGCGCTGGTCCTGGCGATGGACGGCAAGACCCAGGAGGCGCGCCGGGTGGCCGATGCGGCCCTGCCGGCGAAGGAGGCGCGCAACCTGGTCAACGCCGCGCGCCGGATCCGCGGCATCAAGGACCCGGCGCGGCGGGCCCAGGCGATCGGCACGATCGGCTGAGCCGGCGACCGCCGCCCCAAGCTACGGGGCGGCGCCGGCGGAGATGTCGGTGGTCCCGGACTCGGTCGACGGCGGCAGGACCATGCCCGCCTGGCTGCGCTCGCCGCGGGCATCGGTCCCGAGATCGGTCGCATCGCCGCCACCGAGCTGCAGATAGCGCTCGGCCGCCCGGACCGAGGGGTTGGCGAAGGCCGGGCCCATCTGGCGGCCCTGGAACAGGTCACTCTTGCGCTCGACCTGCAGCGCCAGGTTCAGGTCGTTGGCGCAGCCCAGGGGCAGGTCCTCCGGCAGCGAGCCGTCGGGGTTCATGCAGCGCTTGGGCCAGAGTACCTGCTGCCCGGCCGCCGCCACCTGCACCGTGTCGGAGGCGGCGGGATCGCTGACCAGCGAGATGTTGTAGCGGCCGGCGCCGCGCAGCGCCGCCGCCACCGCCTCCTGCCGCGCCGCCGCCCGCGGGCCGCCGGCGGCGACGGTGATGGAGGATCCGGGGGCCAGCCCCGCGCCGCGGACGAACTCGACCAGGCGGGCGCGCTCGGTCGCGCTCAGGCTCGACGCCTGGGGCGCGAACAGCACCGGATGCGCCACCGGCGTCGACAGGGTGGTGTAGCCGTCCTCCGGCCAGTCCGGGAACTTGTGTTCGCAGGCGGCCAGGACGCCGGCGAGGGCCAAGGCCGCGAAGAGTTGCGGTCGGATCGGAAACGTCATGGCACGTCCTATTCGAGCACGAAGCCGGCGCTGCCGCCGGTCATGGAGGGGGATTGGCGCGCCCGCCGCACGGTCGGCTCGGTGCGCTGCGCCGGCACCGCCACCGACTTGGGCGACTCCGCCGGCTTCATCAGGAACGGAGTGATCAGGATCACCAGCTCGGTCTCGTTGCGCTTGTACCGGCTCGACTGGAACAGCTTGCCGAGGATCGGGATGTCACCGAGCACCGGGATCTTGTCGGCCACGTTCGACATGTTGCGCTGGAACATGCCGGCCAGCGCGAAGGTCTGGCCCGAGGCCAGCTCGATCGTGGTCTCGGCCCGGCGCACGATCAGCGACGGGACCGAAACCCCGTCGCTCTCAACCCGCGCGTCGTCGCTGAGCTCGCTGACCTCCGGCTTCACCCGCATGGCGATGCGCTCGCCGGGCAGCACGGTCGGGACGAAGGACAGCGACACGCCGAACTGCTTGTATTCGATCGTCACCGTCTCGTTGCCCTGAGGCACCGGGATCGGGAACTCGCCGCCGGCCAGGAAGTTCGCGGTCTCGCCGCTGACCGCGGTCAGGGTCGGCTCGGCCAGGATGCTGACCAGACCCTCGCGCTGCAGCGCGTCGATCACGGCATCGACGTTGTAGCCGCCGCTGTGGTAGCCGGCGGTGGCGGTGCCGGGCAGGTTGGTTACCGGGGGCATGCCGCCGCTGACCAGGCCGATGTTGAACTTGCCGATCTCGAACATCGCCTGCCAGTTAATGCCGAGATTCTCCACCGCGTTGCGCTGGACCTCGGCGAAGCGGACGCGGATGCCGACCTGCTGCGACCCCTTCAGAGTGTTCAGGTTCATCGCCCCGCCGGCGTTGCTGCCGAGCTGCTGGGCCAGCGCGTCGAGCTTCATGGCGCTGCCGAGATCGGCCACCGTCCCGGTGGTCACTGGGCGGTCCTGGATGTAGCCCATCTGGCCGCCGCTGGCCGGGGCCACCCGCATCATCTCGCGCTGCGCCGCCGTCTCGTCCTGGCTGACCCGGACATTGGCCGCGGCCACCACCTGGTCGGCGCTGCTGAGCGCGAACAGGTTGGTGGTGCCGGAGGACACGCCGTAGATATAGGCCGAGCGGGCGGACACCATCTCGACGTCCAGCACGTTCGGATTGGCCACAAGCACGGTCTGCACCGGCATGGCGAAGGTCAAGAGGTTGCCCTGCCCGACCTTCATCTCGATCAGCGACCGGCTGGGCGTCAGCCCCGGCTGCGCCTGCCGCGGCGGCGCCGGCGAGACCTGCATCATCGGCCCCTGCGGCGCGCCAGGGGCGGCTGGCTGGCCCGGCTGCAACGATGGCGGCGGCTGCATCGCCGGCGTCATCTGCGGCGGGGTGTCCGGCATGCCCGGCGGCACGGTCACGATCTTCGGGGCCGCGGCCGGCGCCCGCAAGGCGGTGACGTCCTCGGTCGGGGTCACCGACGCGTCGGGCGCGGCCCCAGGCTCCTGCGCCTGGGTCGGCAGCGGCTGCACCGTCATGCCCCCGTCCGGCCCGGCCTGGGCCTGCGCACGCGGAACACCGACCGCGATGGCCGCGACCAGGACGGTCATGGCGGCGAGGGCGCGGCGCAATCGGGATCGTGACTGGTCCATCTTCCCTCTCACTCCGCGGCGGCCCGGTCGACCCCAGCATCCTGGCGGACGCGGCGGCCGGTCAGCCGGACCACCGCCACCGGCTGCACCGTGTAGTCCGAAGCGATCTCGGCATAGGACAGCACCACCGCCTCGACCCGGTTCCGGGTCAGCGTCTGGCGCAGGAACCGGCGGGTGTCGAGCGCGGTCAGGATCACCGGCGGCCGGCCGCCGGCCACCACCCGGCCGAGATGGCCGCGAATGGTGTCGACCAGCTCCTCGGCCTGGCCTTCGGGCAAGGCGAGATAGGCGCCGACCGTGGTCTGCCGGATCGACTGGCGCAGCACATCCTCGGCGCTGCGGTCAAGGATCAGCGCGTGGATGACCTTCCGCTCGTCGGCATGGGCGTGGCAGATCTGCCGCTTCAGCCCGCCGCGGACATATTCGGTGAGCAGGATCACGTCCTGCTCCTTCTGCCCCCATTCGGCCAGCGTCTCCAGCACCAGCCGGTGGTTGCGCAGCGAGATGCCCTCCTCCAGCAGCCGGCGGAACACGTCGGCGAGCTGGTTGACCGACAGGTTGCGCTGCGCCTCGCGCACCAGGTCACCGCGCGTCGCCTCGATGCCCTTGAGGAAGGCCATGGTCTCCTGGATGCCCAGGAAATGCGGGGCGTAGCGGCGCAGCGCCCGGGTCAGCGCCTCGGCCACGATCTCCTCCGCCGTCGCGAAGCCGATGCCGGCCTCGGCCAGCGCCGTCTCGTGCCGGGCGTCGAGCCAGTGCTGGACCGCCCCGCCCGGGCCTTCGCCGGTCTCGGCGGAGAGACCCAGGAGGTCGAGATGCATCGGGTCGTCGCGCAGCAGGATCCGGCCCGGCCGCGCCGTTCCGGCTTCGACCGGGACCCCGTCGACGTCGATCCGGAAGCCGTCCGGCAGCAGCGTGCCGCCGGGCCCGACCCGACCGACCGGGAACGGCACGCCGAGGTCCTGCTCCAGCTCCGCCGCCGTGTCCCGCGCCAGCCGCTCGGCCGCGGCGCGGCCCAGCCCGGCCGCCACATAGGCGCCGAGATGCAGCGTCACCGTGTCGTCCCCCGCCGCTTCCGAAGCGGCGTCCTCCTGCGCGGCCGCCCCGGCGATGCTGCGCAGCATCCGACGCCGGCGCAGCAGCACGCCGCCGGTCATGGCGGCGGCGATGGCGAGGAAGATCAGGGTCGGGAAGCCTGGGATGAAGCCGAGCAGCGCCACCACCCCCGCCGCCATCAGCAGCGCGCTGGAGTTGGCGCCCAGCTGGCGGGCGATGTCGGCGCCGAGGTTGCGGCTGTCCGTCGTGGTGACGCGGGTGACGACGGTGCCGGAGGTGATGGCGACGAACAGCGCCGGGATCTGCGACACTAGCCCGTCGCCGATGGTCAGCAGCGAATAGACGTGCATCGCCTGGCCCAGCGACATGCCGTGCTGCAGCATGCCGATGGCGAGGCCGCCGATCAGGTTGACTGCGACGATGATGAGCCCGGCGATCGCATCGCCCTTCACGAACTTCATGGCGCCGTCCATGGCGCCGTAGAGCTGGCTCTCCTTCTCCAGCTCCTGCCGCCGGCGCGTCGCCTCGGCCAGGTCGATGTCGCCGGAGCGCAGCTCGCCATCGATGCTCATCTGCTTGCCGGGCAGGGCATCCAGGGTGAAGCGGGCCGCGACCTCGGCCACCCGCTCGGCGCCCTTCACCACCACCACGAACTGGACCACGGTGATGATCAGGAAGATCACGAGGCCGATCGCGAGGCTGCCGCCGATGACGAACTCGCCGAAGGTCTGGATGATCGCTCCGGCATCGGCGTCCATCAGGATCAGCCGGGTGACGCCGATCGACAGCGCCAGGCGGAAGACGGTGGCGATCAGGATCACCGACGGCAGCACCGACAGCTCAAGCGGGCTGCGCAGATAGACCGCCACCATCAGCAGCAGGACCGCGAAGGTCATGTTGCAGGCGATCAGCGCGTCGACCAGCAGCGTCGGCAGCGGCAGGATCATCAGGAGGATGGTTGCGACCAGCAGGGCCACGATCATCAGGTCCTGCCGCCCCGCCGCCGCGGCCAGGGCCGATTGCCAGCGTGCGCTCATGCTGCCACCGCCACCCGCCCGTCGCGAGCGTCGAGATAATCGCGGAAGGCGCGCCGCGCCGCGTCGATCTCGCCCAGCTGATGCAGCGCCCGGCTGCGCAGCAGGTGCCGCGCCGCGGCCGGCGGCTCGGCCTGGTCGAGCCGGTCGAGGATCTCGATCGCCTGGCCGGGGCGGCCGACCGCGAGCAGGGCGACGGAGAGCGCCCGCAGCGCCGCCGGATCGGCCTCGCCGCCACGCGACGCCAGCAGCAGCGCGAGTGCCAGGGCCCGCCGGTTCTGGCCGTGCCGCAGATAGTCGAAGATGAGGCGATGCAGGGTGTCGCGCTGGGCCGGCGTCATCCGCGTCACCCGCCGATCAAATCGTTTAGCCGGGCGCGCAGCAGGTCGTGTTTGCGCAACTCCTGCAACAGCACGGCGCTGCCCCAGCGGGCCAGCCGGTCCTCGGGCGCTTCCGCCTGCAGCAGGTCCAGGATATCGGCCAGGGTCTCGGCCTGGCTGCCGGGGACGGCATGGATCTCCCCGGCCGCGACGGGGCGGATGTAGTCCAGCACCTCCTCGCGCAGCCGCGAGGTCCGGTCCCGCCGGCTGCGCACGGCCCCGGCCCGGCGCGGCGTCGGCGCGCCGGCGGCGGTGACCGGGCGTCCGGCGATGCCGTCCGGCTGCTGGCCGGCCCGGATCCCATCGAGCGGCTCGGTGCGTGGCTGGATCGTCGTCATCTCTATTCCCCCGTTCCCCGGCGTCCGACTACGGCTTGGCGGGGTCGGTCAGGACCATCACGAAGGTCTGCCCCGAGCGGCTGCGCAGGGTGACGGCATCGGCCTGGATCCTGTCGACCGACCAGCCGCCACCGAGATCGGCCCCTTCGAAATATTTCGAGCCGGTGTGGGTGATCAGATACGGGTTGTCGCCGGTCCACACCGCCTGGATCACGATCTCGGGCGCGCCGCTGCTCGCTCCGGTGGCCACTTCGGACGCCAGCAGGGCGGAGGCGGCGAAGGTGCGGTCGAACCAGGCCTGGATCTCGCGCCACTGCGCCATGTCGGCGGGCGACAACCGGCCCGAGGCGACGATGCGGCTGCCCTTCGTCGTCAGGGTGACGCCGTCGAGATGGGCGGCGTCGATCCGCGCCTGCAGCGCCTCCCGCGGCGTCTGCTGCCGCGGCACGACCGGCGCGAGCGCCGCGGTCTGGACTGCCGGCTTTCCGGCTTCGGGCGTCGCCGTCGGCCCGGCCGCCGGGCGGTCCGAGCCGCCGCCGGACGACAGCGCGATTCCGGACAGGCCGCCCAGGATCACCAGCAGCGCGACCGTCACGGTGATGGCACGGAGGCGCGGCCCGCCGACGGTCGCTTCGACCGGGCTGCGCAGCACGATCCGCGAGGCCCCCAGCGTCAGCTCGGCCGGCAGCGGCAGGGTCACCGCGCCGCCGGGCTCCATCGTCCCGGCCCGACCCGGCACGACCACGGCGCCGGCCAGCGGTTCGACCCGCACGCGCTGGCGGCCGATGTCGATCAGGGCGTGGACCGGCGCCAAAGTCGCGTCGGCGAGGACAATATCGGAGTCGAGGCCGCTGCCGACCCGGTAGGGGGCGGGCGCCAGCTTCTGGACGGTGCCGGCATTCGGCCCCTCGAGCACGAACAGGGTGACCGAGGGCGACTGGGGGAAGAATCGTTGGATCGCCCCCTGGAGGGGACCGTCAGAGAGGAGCGCCTTGAATTTCGAGAGCATGGCCCACCCCACGCGGCGCCTCGATCAGCGGCGAAAGCGAGCGCGACCGAGGCCGGCCGCGCTCGCCAGACTGAACAGCGATGAAACTCAGGAGCCGGAGCGGCGTCCGGAGATCAGCCCTTGCGGGCCGCGTCCTGAAGCGCCTGGGCCCACTTGTCCAGCTTCTGGTTCTTCTGGGTCTCCCAGGCGGTATCGATGGTGTCCTGGGCATTCTGCTTGCGGATCTCGGCCATCTGGGCCTTCACATCCGCCATCGGATCGGTGCCGGAAGTCGACGCCATAACACTCTCCTCCTCAATGCGACTCTCAGGATTCACAAAGCCGAAACACGATTGAAGTGCGGGCTCGAAGCTTTGGCGTGGCACGCCGAATCGCCGAATTTCTTGCCAGCGTCCGGGCCAAACAATCCTAGGCCCGCATCCCTGGCCAGCCTGACCCAAATGCCGGCTCGACGCCAGGGTTCTCCCCACCCTTCGAAACTACTATCCGACTATGCGGTAAACTGCCGTCAGGTCAAGCACTTCGACATGACAATGCACCCGCATTTCGGCGTCCGGCGAATTCAACAAAACTTTAACAAAAGACGAGGAACCCGGCGAAGCGTCTAAGCGTTTAGGTCTGCCCAACGTCTGGACGTTTCATAGTCGGTTTCAGCCGGCGGGGCGCTTGGATTGGCTTTTGCACCTCCGGCTATGCAGCGTTATAAAGGCCGGGGCGGGCCGGCGATCCGGACATATCGGCGGGAAGTCTTGATGCGGGTGGGGATGGCAATCAGGACAAAAGGACTAACAGGACTTTTGTCAAACGAACGCCAGCGGGATGCGGCCACGCTTTCGCTTGCCCTTCTGATCCCCCTGACCGCCGGCCCGGTCATGGCGCAGCAGCCCGCGCCCCCCGCCGCCGTGGCGGCGCCCGCCCCCACCGTCGCCGCGACTCCGGCTCCCCCTGCTTCGGCCGATCTCGCCGCGGCCCAGGGCCGCCGGGCCCTGCCCTGGCCCGACAAGCCGTATCCCTATGTCGTCCTGGACCAGGACGTGCGCGACGTGCTGGCGGCCTTCGGCAGCAACCTCGATATCCCGGTCAAAATCAGCGACAAGGTGTCCGGCCGGGTGCGCGGGCGGCTGCCGGAGCTGACGCCGCAGAAGCTGCTCGACCACCTCGCCGCCAGCTTCGGCCTGCAATGGTACTATGACGGCCAGGTCCTGTACGTGACCACGGTCGAGGAGGCGGTGTCGGAGATGCTGCCCCTCGGCCCGATTCGGTTCGAGGAGCTGCAGGCGTCGCTGGCCAGCCTGAAGCTCGACGACCCGCGTTTCCCGCCGCGGCCGCTGGCCAGCGCCAATGTCGCGCTGGTGTCGGGGCCGCCCCGCTATGTCGCCCTGGTCAAGGAGACCATGCAGGCGCTGCAGCAGGCCTATCAATTCCAGACCACGATCGTGCGCGGCCGCACCGGGAAGCCCGGATCATGAGCCAGCCGCGACGCCGCCATACCGACCAGACCCGTTTCATGAGCCGAGGCTGATCCAATGGTTGTCATCTCGCCCTCCGTTCTCCAGGCGCCGGCGCTGATCGAACCCAAGGCCGCGGTTACGCCCGTTGCCCTGCCGCTGGATCAGAAGGCCGCGAATGTCTTCGACTACGCCCTGCCGCTGCAGCCGGCGCACAAGTCGGTCGCCGACTATGCGCCGAGCCTGAAGGCCAAGCTGCTGGCGAACCCGGCGGCGATGGGCGACCAGCTGCTCAATTCGCTGCAGCAGTTCCACAAGGACACGATGTCCCTCGGCACCAGGCTGAACGAGCCGCAACCCGCCGCGGTGAGACAGGCGTCGGCGACCCAAACCGGCCCGGCCGCGACCAAGCCGGGCGTGCAGCCGGGACCCGCCGCGGCGCATCCGGCGCAGCAGCAGGCCGAGATGCGGGCCGAATTCCGGGAGCAGATGCGCGAGATGCGGGCGGCGACGCGGGAGTTCAACAACGGCGTGCTGCGGACCACCCTCGTCACCACCGCCTCCAAGCAGCTGGGCACCGTTCCGGACACGCTGCTGCGCGGATGATCGCCGCCATCCCGGCGGTGTTCGACTCGATTTCGGAAAGGTCGACCGGAATTGCTCAAGCCTTTCGCGTTCGCCGCGCTGCTGCTGCTGGCCGCCTGCAAGGTCGAACTCTATAGCGGCCTTCAGGAGCGCGAGGCCAACGAGATGGTCGCGATCCTGCTGCACCAGGGCATCCCGGCCGAGCGCGAGGTCACCAAGGACCGCGGCCTGGTCGTCTCGGTCGAGGAGGACCGTTTCGCCGACGCGGTCGACGTGCTGCGCCGCAACGGCTACCCGCGCGAGCGCTACGATACCATCACCAACGTCTTCAAGGGCGAGGGGCTGGTGTCGTCGCCGGTCGAGGAGCAGGCGCGGCTGATCTATGCGCTGAGCCAGGAGCTGTCGCGCACGATCTCGGAGATCGACGGCGTCTACTCCGCCCGCGTCCATGTGGTGCTGCCCGACAGCGAGGGGCTGAAGGCGGCCAGCCTGCCCTCCTCCGCCTCGGTGGTCATCCGCCACCGCGCCGATATCGACCTGTCGAAGCTGACGCCCGAGATCAAGATGCTGGTGGCGAACGGAATCAAGGGCCTCTTGTACGAGAACGTCTCGGTGGTGTTCCTGCCGACCGATCCGGAGGCGGCGACGCCGCCGATCACCGATCCTCTGACCAATGTCGCCGGATTCTGGGTGCACCGCTCCAGCGCCCCCTGGCTCGAGGGATTGCTGGCCCTGGTCGCCGTGGCCGTGGTCGCCGCCGCCGGCACCGCCGGCTGGAGGATCTGGCGCCGGCGCGGCGCGGCCCCCCAGGCGGCTGAATGACCGTGCCCCCGGAGATCGACCGGCTGGCGTTCCGGCGCTTCGACCGGGCGGTGGCGCTGCACGCCCACCCGGCGCAGCTCGGCCGCGCCTTCCCCGGCCTGCCGGAGAGCGCGGCCGGGCTGCTGCTCGGGACGGCGCGGATCCAGCCGCGCCTGTCGGCCCTATTGCGCCGGCGGCTCGGCCTCGTTCCCTGCGACCCCGCCGCCTGGCGCGGCGATGTCGCCAGCATCGCCGGGCTGGCGCCGGCCGATCTCGACCGCGCCATCCGCCACGCCGGCGCCGCGGCCCTGGCGGCGCGGCTGCGCACCATCGTCCTCGGCGCCGAGATCCGCCGCGTCACCAGCCGGATCGGCGCCGACGCCTACAGCTTTGGTCTTGGCCACAGAGGCCCGGCCCCGGCGGTCGGCGGGCTCGACGGGCTGCCCGTCGAGGAGGCGGTCGACCACGCCGGCCTGCTGTGCCTCGCGGCCTGGTGCGGCGAGGCGGGGCCGGCGATCGGCGGGAGGCTGCCGCTGCGACTGGCGCCGGAGCGCTGGCCGGAGGACGGCCTGCCGCCGGCCGAGCGGCCCCGTGCCGCCGCTCTGTTCGCGGCCGTGGCCCAGGCGGTGACGGGTCATGGCTAAGACGGCCCCAGCTTTCCGCCGCGGCGGTCCGGTCCTGAAGGCCGAGGCGCTCGGCCAATGGCGGGACGCGCGGCGCTATCTGGCCGAGGCCGAGGCCCATGCCGGGCGGCTGCGGGCCGAGGCCGACGCCGCCTTCACCGCCGAGCGCGAGCGCGGCCATGCCGAGGGGCTGGCCGCCGCCCGGGAAGAGGCCGCGGCCCTCCTGGCCGCGACCTCGCTGCAGATCGACCGTTATCTCGCCGGGCTCGACCAGACCCTGGCCGATCTGGTGCAGGAGACGATCGAGCGCATCCTCGGCCGCTTCGACCGGCGCGAGCTGCTGCTGCAGGCGGTCGACCACGCGCTGCGCCAGGCCCGGCTGGACCACGCGGCGACGCTGCGGGTGGCGCCGGACATGGTCGAGGCACTGCGCGGCCGGCTGGCCGACCCGCCGCTGGCCGATATCGGCCGAAGGGTGACGGTCGAGTCCGATCCCGGCCTCGCCGCCGACACCTGCGTGATGGTGACCAAATACGGCCATGTCGAGCTGGGCATCGACGCCCAGCTGCGTGCCCTGCGCGAGGCGCTGCGGCGGACCGGCCCGGGCGAGACGGCGGCATGACCCCGGACGCCCTGCCCCGGCCGATTCCTGGCCTTCAGCTGCGGGCCGATCCGCTGCAGGCGCTGCGCCGGCGCCTGGAAGAGGCCGACCCGCGCCCGGTCAAGGGCCGGGTGGTGAAGGCGATCGGCGTCACCGTCCACGCCGAGATCAATGACGCCCGCCTCGGCGAGATCTGCGAGCTGCGCGACCCGCAGACCGGCCACAGCATCCTGGCCGAGGTGGTCGGGCTGATCGACGGCGCCGCGGTGCTGACGCCGATCGGCAGCCTGCAGGGCCTGTCAACCCGCACCGAGGCGATCCCGACCGGCCGGTCCCTGCGGCTCGGCGTCGGCCCTGCCCTGCTGGGCCGGGTGCTGGACAGCCTGGGCCGGCCGCTCGACACCGCGGAGCGCGGGCCGCTCGACACCGACGGCACCTATCCGCTGCACGCCGAGGCGCCGCCGGCGCTGCTGCGGCCGCTGATCAGCCGGCCGCTGCCGCTCGGCATCCGGGCGATCGACGGCCTGCTGACCTGCGGCGAGGGCCAGCGCATCGGCATCTACGGCTCGCCCGGCACCGGCAAGTCCTCGTTGCTGGCCCAGATCGTCAAGGGCGCCGAGGCCGACGCCATCGTCATCGGCCTGATCGGCGAGCGCGGCCGCGAGGTGCGCGAATTCATCGATCGGCATCTGGGGCCGCAGGCGCTGCGCCGGGCGGTGATCGTCACCGCCACCTCCGACCGGCCGGCGATCGAGCGCGTCAAGGCCGCCTTCGTCGCCACCGCCATCGCCGAGTATTTCCGCGATCGGGGGATGCGTGTCGCCCTGCTGATGGACAGCATCACCCGCTTCGCCCGCGCCGTGCGCGAGATCGGCCTGGCCGCGGGCGAGCCGCCGACCCGCCGCGGCTTCCCGCCCTCCTTCTTCGCCATGCTGCCGCGCCTCTTGGAACGGGCCGGGCCGGCGGCAACCGGCTCGATCACCGGCTTCTACACCGTGCTGGTCGAAGGCGACGCCGAGACCGACCCGATCGCCGACGAGACCCGCGGCCTTCTGGACGGGCATATCGTGCTGTCGCAGGCCCTGGCCAGCGCCGGCCACTTCCCGGCGATCGACGTGCTGGCCAGCCGCAGCCGAGTGATGGAGGCGGTGATCGACAGCGCCCATCGCCGCGCCGCGGTGCAGCTGCGCCGGCTGATGGCCAAGCACGCCGATATCGAGCTCTTGCTGCAGGTCGGCGAATACCGGGCCGGCGCCGACGCCCTGGCCGACGAGGCCGTGGCCAAGATCGGCGACATCCGGCGCTTCCTGCAGCAGGATTTCGAGGAGGCGTCGCCCTTCGCCCAGACCCGCGAGCAGCTGGAGCGGCTGAGCCGATGAGTCCGCGGTCCAAGACTGATGCCCTCGACAAGCTGCGGCGCCTGCGGCACGACCGGGAAAAGCTGGCGGCCGAGACGTTGGGCCGCGAGCGTGCCGCCCTCGGCGCGGCCGAGGACCGGGAGCGCCAGGCCGAGGCCGATCGCGCCGCCTATGAGCAGCACCGAACGGCCCAGGAGGTCCGGCTCTACGCCGCGGCGCTGGAGCGGCCGGCCCCCGTCGATGCGCTGGAGCGGCTGAGCGACCGGGTGTCGGAGCTCGCCGCCGGATCCCGGCGCCAGGAGGCCGTGGTGCGGGAGCGCCGGGCCGAGACCAGCCGGGCCGAGGCCGAGACCGATGCGGCGCGCGAGGCCTGGCGGCAGCGGCGGCGGGATGCGGATCGGCTGGACCGGCTGGCCGAGCGCCGCGGCCTCGCCCGGCGCAAGGCCGCCGAGATCCGCGACGACCTCGCCACCGAGGACGAGGCCAGCCTGACGCCGACCGGCCTCACGCCATCTGGGGGCCGGCCATGACCGCCGCCGCGCCGCCGGCGCGGATCCGTGCGGCGGATCCCCTGGCTTCCGATCCCGCCGCCCGCCCCTATGATCCGCCGCGCCTGACCCGCGAACAGGCGGGCGACGCCAACGCCGCCGCCCGGCGCTGCGCGCCCGTGCCGATCCGGATCGGCGGGCTGGAGGTCGAGGCGCCGCTGGCCATCACCCCGATTCTCGCCCCGCCCGAAGCGGACGGCGTCGCGCTCGCGCTCCGCCTCGGTCCCGGCCGGGTCGTCCTCCAGGTGCCGACGCTGCTGCTTGAGCAGGCCCTGGCGGAGACGCCCGGGCTGCCGGCCGCAGAGCTGGAGCCCGAGCTGGCGGCGCTGCTGCTCGAAGCCGCCGCGGCCGATCTGCTGCCGGCGCTGGAAGCGGCGGCCGGGGCGCCGATCGCGATCGAGAGCGTCGGCTCCGCCGAAACGCCGGCGTTCGAGCCAGCCTTCCGCTGCACCGTCGCGATCCGCCACGCCTTCGCCGAGACGGCGCTGCACCTCGCCGCCGACGCCGCCGCCCGTCCCGCCCTGCGCCGCCTGATCGGCGCGGCACCGGCCCTGCCCGCGCTCTGCGCCGGCCTGCCGGTGCCGCTGGCCGTCCGCATCGGCGCGGTGCGGCTGGCGCTGACGCAGCTCAAGAGTTTGGAGCCTGGCGACGTCCTCTTTCCCGATATCGCCTGCCCGGCCGGCGAGGCGCTGGTGGTCTATGGCGAGGGCTGGTCGCACGCGGCGAAGCGCAACCGTGCCGCAGTCACGGTCACGGGGCCGCGGCGGCCCCTGGCCCTGTTGGATGGAGGAGGATGGATGGCGGATCCCGACAGCGGCGCCGCGGCGCCGCCGGCGGAGCGGCTGGACGAGCTTCCGGTGACGCTGGTGTTCGAACTGGGGCGCAGCGAGCTGCCGCTGGCCGCGCTGCAGGGCCTGGCCCCCGGCGCGGTCATCCCGCTCGGCCGCGACCCGGGCGAGGCGGTCGACATCGTCGCCAACGGCCGGCGCATCGGCCGCGGCGAGATCGTGCGGATCGAGGACGAGCTGGGCGTGCGCGTGGTGCGGCTGTTCGGCGATGAATGAGGCGCAGCCTGATGTCCTGCCCCTGCTCGGCATCGTCACGCTTGTCGGGCTGGTGCCGTTCCTGATCGTCACCCTGACGGCCTTCCTGAAGATCGCAGTGGTCATGCTGCTGCTGCGCAACGCGCTCGGTATCCAGCAGACGCCGCCGAACATGGTGCTGTACGGCATCGCCCTGATGCTGACGATCTACATCACCGGGCCGGTGATCGCCGAGGTCTATGCCCGGGTCAGCGACCCGGCGCTCAGGCTGCGCAGCATCCAGGACTGGCAGGCGGTGATCCAGTCGGCGGTCGAGCCGGTGCGCGCCTATCTGATCCGCTTCACCGACCCGGCAGAGCGCGAGTTCCTGCTCTCAGCCACCGCCCGGGTGTGGCCGCAGGAGGCCAGCGCCGCAGCCACGCCGAACGATATGGTCATCCTGATCCCGTCCTTCGTGATCTCGGAGCTGACCCGCGCCTTCGAGATCGGCTTCCTGCTCTACCTGCCCTTCATCGTCATCGACCTGATCGTCTCGGCGATCCTGATGGCGATGGGCATGATGATGGTGTCGCCGCTGGCCATCTCAGTGCCGTTCAAGCTGTTCCTGTTCGTCATGGTCGACGGCTGGTCGCGCCTGCTGCACGGCCTGATCCTGAGCTACAGCTGAGGCGGCGATGGGGTCGGCGACAAGCATGCTCTCCCATTTGTCATCGCCGGGCTTGACCCGGCGATCCAGGGGCCACAAGCACTGTCAGCTCTCCTCGTCCCTGGATGCCCGGGTCAAGCCCGGGCATGACAGGGTAGGGCCGCCGGTGCCGGGGAAGAGCCGCCCATGAACCAGGCGGTGATCTCGCATCTGCTGCAGGAGGCGCTGACCCTCACCCTGCTGCTGTCGCTGCCGGCGCTCGCCATCGCCGCGGCGGTCGGCCTCCTGGTCGGCCTGTTCCAGGCGGTGACGCAGATCCAGGACCAGACCCTGCCGATGGCGGTCAAGGTGATCGCCGTGGTGCTGGCCCTGGTGCTGCTCGGCCCGATGCTGGCCAGCCCGCTGGTCCGCTACACCGACCGGATCTTCAACGATTTCCCGTCGATCACCCGCGGCGCGGTGCCGGCCGACGCCGCGCAGCCGCGATGATCGAATCGTTCCGCCTGCTGGCCGAGCTGGTGGGGCCCTATTTCACCGCGGTGTCGGTCGCCATCGCCCGCTCCGTCGCCCTGGCCGCGGTGTTGCCGATCTTCTCCTGGCTCGGCCTCACCGGCATCCTGCGCAATGCGGTGATGATCGCGATCGCCCTGCCGATGGTGTCGCAGGTGACCTCCGAACTGGCGGTGCTGACGCCGCTCGGGCCCGGCCAGGTGCTGATGCTGGTGGCCAAGGAGGCGGTGATCGGCATCCTGCTCGGCATCCTGTTCGGCCTGCCCTTCTGGGCGGTCGAGGCGGCCGGCGAGCTGATCGACATGCAGCGCGGCGTCAACGGCGCCTATCTGCTCGACCCCAACGCCGCGGGCCAGGCCTCGCCGGTCGGCACGCTGTTCGTGCTGGTGCTGCTGGCCCTGTTCTTCGCCGGCAACGGCCTGGGCGTGCTGGCCGACGCGCTGTACCGCAGCTATGCGCTGTGGCCGGTCACCGAGCTGCTGCCGCCCTTCACCGGGGAGACGCCGATGCTGCTGCTCGGCCTGCTCGACCGCGTGGTCCGGCTCGGCCTGCTGCTGGCGGTGCCGCTGGTGATCGTCATGCTGCTGGCCGACATCACGCTCGCCGTGATCGGCCGGATGGCGCCGCAGCTCAACGTCTTCGACCTGTCGCTGTCGCTGAAATCGGCGGCGCTGGTGCTGGTGCTGCCGATCTATGCGATCTTCCTGGTGCCGTATTTCGACGACAGCCTCGGCGCGCTCCGTGGCGTGCTCGACCTCGCCCGGACCGTGCTGCCGTGAGCCAGGGCGGCAGCGAGGACAAAAGTCTTCCAGCGAGCGCCAAGAAGCTGGCGGACGCAAGGCGCAAGGGGCAGGTGGCGCACAGCCGCGACCTGGTCACGGTGGTGGCGCTCGTCGCCGGCTTCCTCTATCTCGGGGTCGAGGGGCCGGAGATCATGGAGGCGTTCCGCGCCATCCTGACCGAACCGATCGCCCTGACCGCCAAGCCCTTCCACGAGAGCTACACCATCCTGCCGACGCTCCTGGCGCTGGCGACCCGGATCGTGGCCCCGCTGGTGCTGGTCGTCGTCGTCGCCAGCATCCTCGCCAATGTCGGCTTCCTGCGCGGCATCCCCTTCTCGCTCGACCCGCTGGTGCCGCGCGGCGAGAAGATCAACCCGGTCAGCGGCTTCCAGCGGCTGTTCAGTCTGCGCAACCTGCTGGAGTTCGTGAAGTCGGTGGTGAAGGCCTGCACCCTGATCGCGGTGATCGGGCTGCTCGCCCTCGGGGCGCTGCGGGCGGTGCTGGTGGCGCCGCAATGCGGCCGCGACTGCATCGGCCTGGTGCTGGTGGCGACCCTGAAGCCGGTGCTGATCGGCATCATCGCGGTGCTTCTGGTCTTCGCGCTCGCCGACATGGCGCTGCAGCGCTGGCTGTTCCTGCGCGACCAGCGGATGACCCGCACCGAGATGAAGCGCGAGCGCAAGGAGCAGGAAGGCGATCCGCACATCCGCAGCACCCGGCGGCAGCTGCATCGCGGTCTGGCCCGCGGCGAGGGCCGGTCATCCGCGCCGACGCTCTATGTCACCGACGGCGAGGTCACGGTGGGCATCCGCTTCGTCTCCGGCGAGACGCCGGTGCCGGTCCTGGTCAGCAAGTCGTTCAAGCGCGGCCTGGGCGAGGTGCCGGTGGAGACGGCGCCCCTCCTGGCGCAGCAGCTGCACGCCGAAGGCAAGGTCGGCGAGTCCGTCCCGACCGAGCATTTCGATGCCCTGGCCCGGATCCTGCTGCGGCTCGGCGCCGTGTAGCCAGGGGCGTGATCAGGGCGCGGCGGGACCGCGCGGCAGGAAGGCGGCGATGATCGCCTCGGCCATGCGGATGAAGCGCGCGCTAGGTCCCTCGGCGCCGACGCTCTGCCGACTCACCCGGGCGCCCTCCAGAAGCAGCCACAGCGTGTCGGCCAGCAGCTCCGCCTGGGCGGCGCCGGCGGCCCGGCACAGCCGCACCAGGCGGTCGCGCTGGGCCGTCTTGAAGTCCTCGATCACACGCCGGGCCGGATGGTCCGACTCGGTCAGCTCGACCGCGGCATTGACCATGTCGCAGCCGCGCGCGTCAGCAATCGCGCATTCGGCCCCGGCCCGGACCCATTCGTGCAGCTGCGCCCTGGGGTCGCCGGGATGCTTGTCCTCGAAGCGGGCCCAGATTGCGTCGGCCTCTTCAGCGATCCGCTGCAGGCACTCGACGATCAGATCGTCCTTCGAGCCGAAATGCCGGTACAGCGTCATCTTGTTGGTGCCGGCCGCCTCGGCGATGGTGTCGACGCCGACACCCTTGTACCCGTATCTGTGGAACAGCTCCCGGGCGGTGCCGAGAATCCGGTCCCGCGGTCGAAGCCCGCAGCAGGACCCCGACAGGCCCTCCGCCCTTGGGGGTGTGATCGTCGTCATAGCTGCTGGTTTGCCCTTGACGCTATGATCGGTCTAGACCAATACTGTTACTTACCGGTAACACCCTAGTGAGGTCGGGTCAAGATCCGACCCAGCCGGAGGGTGTTGGGGACGAAGCTCTGCTTGACGACGTCCCGCCGGAACGATAATCAACCATAAGGTTAACTAACCAAGAGGTTTACCATGGCCTACGGGTCGGCCTCGGCATTTTCCTGCGGCGCGCGTCACGGCAGCGCGGACCGGCGCCGTCGGCTCGGCCGGACCGCAAAGTGGGCGTCCCGGTCATGGTAGGCTTCTTCATCCAGCGCCCGATCTTCGCCTCGGCGATCGCGGTGATCATGGTGCTGGCGGGCGGCATCTGCTACTTCCTGCTGCCGGTCTCGCAGTTCCCCGACATCACGCCGCCGCAGGTCGTCGTCACCGCCAACTACCCGGGCGCCAGCGCCCAGGTCGTGGCCGACACCGTGACCACGCCGCTGGAGCAGCAGATCAACGGCGTCGAGGGCATGACCTACATGTCCTCGACCAGCTCCAATGACGGCAGCTCGAACATCACCGTCACCTTCGAGGTCGGCTATCCGCTGGCCATCGGCGCGGTCGACGTCCAGAACCGGGTGTCCCAGGCGGCCTCGTCGCTGCCGGCGATCGTCAACCAGGGCGGCGTCACGATCAAGAAGCAGAACCCGAACTTCGTCCTGATCGTCGATCTGACCTCGCCGGACGGGTCGGTCGACCCGGTGTCGCTCAGCAACTACGCCTATCTGCAGATCGTCGACCCGATCAAGCGCCTGCCCGGCGTCGGCGACGTCCAGATCTTCGGCGAGCGGCGCTATTCGATGCGTGTCTGGCTGGATCCGGACAAGCTGGCCAATCTCGGCATCACCGCGGTCGACGTGCAGAACGCGATCGCCGAGCAGAACCTGCAGGTGGCGGCCGGCAAGATCGGCCAGTCGCCCGCCCCGGCCGGCACGCCGTTCGAGATGCAGATCAACGCCACCGGCCGCCTGAGCGACCCGGGCCAGTTCGGGGACATCGTCGTCCGCACCGACACCCAGACCGGATCGGTGGTGCGGCTGCGCGACGTCGCCCGGATCGAGCTCGGCGCCCTGCAATACTCCTCCTCCGGCGATTTCGGCGGCCGGCCCGCCGTGGTGATCGGCGTGTTCCAGGCTCCGGGATCGAACGCGCTGGCGCTGCAGCAGGCGGTCAAGGACACGATGGAGGGCCTGTCGAAGCGCTTCCCCAAGGGCATCGAATACGGGATGCGCTACGACACCACCCGCTTCGTCTCGGCGGCGATGGAAGACGTGCTGGTCACGCTGATCGAGGCGCTGATCCTGGTCGTGCTGGTGGTGTTCATCTTCCTGCAGAACTGGCGCACCACCATCATCCCGACCATCGCCATCCCGGTGTCGCTGGTGGCGACGCTGGCGATCATGGAGATGATGGGCTTCTCGCTGAACATGCTGAGCCTGCTCGGCATGGTGCTGGCGATCGGCCTGGTCGTCGACGACGCCATCGTCGTAGTCGAGAACGTCGAACGGCAGCTCGAGGCCGGCCTGCCGCCGCTGGCGGCCACGCGCAAGGCGATGAACGAGGTCACCGGCCCGATCATCGCCACCACCGCCGTGCTGATGGCGGTGTTCATCCCGGTCGCCTTCATCCCCGGCGTCTCCGGCCGGCTGTACAACCAGTTCGCCCTCACCGTCGCCATCTCGGTCGGGCTCTCTGCGATCAACTCGCTGACGCTGAGCCCGTCGCTGAGCGCCGCCTTCCTGCGCCACCGGCCGCCCGGCAGCTTCATCCTGTTCCGCTGGTTCAACGCCGGTTTCACCTGGCTGTCGCACGCCTATGCCGCATCGGTGCGCTGGCTGATCCGCTTCCGCTGGCCGGTGCTGGCCCTGTTCGTGGCCGGGCTGGGCGCGACATACTGGGTGTCCACCCGGCTGGCCTCGACCTTCCTGCCGGTCGAGGACCAGGGCTATTTCTTCGTCGTCATCCAGCTGCCGGACGGCGCGTCGCTGGAGCGCACCGACGCGGTGGCGAAGCAGGTGCGCGAGATCCTGCAGGCGACACCGGGCGTCGAGACCGTCGGCTCGATCAGCGGCTTCAACTTCCTGACCAGCGCGGCCCAGTCGAACTCCGCCGTCGAATTCGCCATCCTGACGCCCTGGGCCGAGCGCGGCCCGGATCTGAGCGCCACGGCCATCGTCAACCGGGTCCGCGGCCAGCTGCTGCAGATCCCGGAGGCCTTCGCGCTCAGCTTCGATCCGCCCTCCATCCCCGGCATCAGCACCACCGGCGGCTTCGAATTCCAGGTCGAGGACCTGACCGGCCAGGGCGTCGAGGCGCTGAACGCGGCCACCCAGGCGGTGATGGCCGAGGCGCGCAAGCAGCCGGAGCTCGACCCGCACCAGCTGTTCACCACTTTCAGCACCTCGACGCCGCAGTTCAACTACGACCTCGACCGCAACAAGGCGAAGCTGCTGGGCCTCAGCCTGCCGGACGTGTTCAACACGCTGCAGATCTATCTCGGCTCGCTCTACGTCAACGACTTCAACCTGTTCGGCCGCACCTTCCGCGTCACCCTGCAGGCGGACAAGGACGCACGCGGCTCGGCCGCCGACATCTCCCGCCTCTATGTCCGCAACGCCTCGGGCGGCATGGTGCCGCTGAGCACGCTCGGCGAGCTGAAGCCGACCGTGGGGCCGGAGACGGTGCCGCGCTACAACAACTACAACTCGGCCAAGATCAACGGCGCCCCGGCGCCGGGCTACAGCTCGGGCCAGGCGATCGCGGCGATGGAGCGGGCGGCGGCGACGGCCCTGCCGCGCGACTTCGGCTATGAATGGACCGGCATCACCTTCCAGGAGCTGAAGGCGGGCTCGATCGCTGCGATCGTCTTCGGCCTCGCCATCGTCTTCGTCTTCCTGATCCTGGCGGCGCAGTACGAGAGCTGGTCGATGCCGTTCATGGTCCTGCTGGCGGTGCCGCTGGCCCTGTTCGGCGCCTTCGCGGCGCTGTGGATCCGGGAGATGCAGATCGACGTTTACTCTCAGATCGGCTTCGTCATGCTGATCGGCCTGGCGGCCAAGAACGCCATCCTGATCGTGGAGTTCGCCAAGCGGCTGCGCGAGCAGGGCTATAGCATCGTCGAAGCGGCGGCGGAGGCCGGGCGCCTGCGCCTCCGCCCGATCCTGATGACGGCCTTCGCCTTCATCCTGGGCGTCGTGCCGCTGATGTTCGCGACCGGGGCGGGCGCCGCCAGCCGCCAGTCGATCGGTACCACGGTGTTCGGCGGCATGGTCGCCGCCACCATCCTGACGCTGATCTTCGTCCCGGTGTTCTATGCGGTGATCGAGTCGCTGCGCGAGAGCCGCACCCAAACGCAACCCGCCCCCTCCCCCGCCGGCCACCGTTTCGGGCCGGAGGTCGAGGGCGCCGCTGAATAGGATTGGAGAGCCGCGCCATGCGCGCCTTGGGCATCATTCTCGGATCGGCTGTCGTCACGGCGGCGGTGCTGTCCACCGGCCTCTATGTGGTCAAGCGCGAGGTGCCGTCGTTGGGCGGCGAGACCGCGAACGCGGCCGCGCCCGCCGCCTTCGTCATGCCGGTGCCGGTGGCGCCGGTGGTCAAGAAGACGATCCCGGTCGACCTGGAATATTCGGCGCGCACGGAATCGATCCGCAACGTCGCGCTCCTGGCCAAGGTCTCCGGCTACATCCAGTCGCAGCCGGCGGCCGACGGCAGCGACGTCAAGCAGGGCGATCTGCTCTACAGGATCGACCCACGCGACTACCAGGCCGCGCTGGACCAGGCCAATGCCCAGGTGCAGCGCGACACCGCCCAGATCGAGTATCTGCGCTCCAACTTCGACCGCGGCAGCGAGCTGAGCAAGAACGGCTGGCTCGACAAGGACACCTTCGACCAGCGCTCCAGCAATCTGCGCCAGGCCGAGGCGACGCTGGCCAGCAACCGGGCGGCGCTGCGCCAGGCCGAGCTGAATCTGAGCTACACCGAGATCCGGGCCCCCTTCGCCGGGCGGCTCGGGCGCAACCAGGCACCGGAAGGCACGCTGGTCAGCGTCGGCAACACGGTGCTGAACACGCTGGTCCAGCTCGACCCGATCTACGTCACCTTCAACCCGAGCGAGACCGAGCTGGCGCGGATCCTGGAGGCCAAGGCCGACGGCAAGGTCGAGGCCGACATCCTGCTGTCGGGCGAGACCGAGCCGCGCTACAAGGGCGAACTGACCTTCCTCGACAACGCGGTCGACCACGCCACCGGCACGATCGTGGCCCGCGCCACCGTGGCCAATCCCGACCTGACGCTGCTGCCGGGCCAGTATGTCCGCATCCGCCTGCATCTGAAGCAGCAGCCGAACGCGCTGATGGTGCCGCAGGTCGCGGTCGGGTCGGGGCAGTTCGGCAAATACGTCTATGTGATCGGCAAGGACAACACCGTCGACCAGCGCCTGGTCTCGCTCGGCCCCACGCTGGGCGAGCTGGTGACGGTCGAGAAGGGTCTGGCCGAGAGCGACCGCGTCATCACCGGCAACCTGCAGAAGATCGGCCCCGGCATGCCGGTTCAGCCGCTGCCGCAGCAGCAGGCCAACGCCGGGTCGTGAGGCCGGCGGCCGTCACCCAAAGCCGTCATTGCGAGGAGGCGAAGCCGACGAAGCAATCCAGGGGCCGGCGCCGCTGGATCGCTTCGCTGCGCTCGCGATGACGGCGTGGGCCAGGCGGGCTTAGTGCCGAACCACCCTACCCGTCCAAACGACGCATCAGCTCCCGCGTTGCCGGATACAGCTCCTTGAATACGCCGAACTGCCGCCGGTAGACCTCGGCATGGGCCGGGTCGGGCGTCACCTCCGAGGCGGTCGGGTTCCAGTCGCGGATGTCGCCCGGCCGGACGTCGCCGACCGCGAGCGCGGCCAGGAAGGCGTCGCCGTAGCTGGCGCCCACCGTCTTCTGCCGCAGGATCTGCGGATGCCCGGAGATGTCGGAGGTCGCCTGCGACCACACCCGGTTCTTGGTGCCGCCGCCGACCGCGAAGACCGCGCGGGGCTTCTGCCCGGCCTCCAGATATGTCTCGATGATGTGCGCGGTGCCGCAGGCGATGCCCTCGAACAGCGCCCGGCAGATGTCGCCCCGGGTGTGGGTCAGGTTGAGGCCGAACAGCACGCCCTTGGCCTGCGGGTCGTGGATCGGCGTGCGCTCGCCGGAGAAATAGGGCAGCAGCACCAGACCTTTCGCCCCGGGCGGCGACTGCTCCGCCTCCGCCACCAGCGCCGGGATCGCCAAGGCCGGGTCGAGATCGCGGCCGAACTGGTCGCGGAACCAGTGGCTCAGCGTGCCGCTGGTGGCGAGGCCCGCCAGCGCCGCGTGCT
The DNA here is from genome assembly GCF_051487185.1 of Inquilinus limosus. Lineage (GTDB taxonomy): Bacteria > Pseudomonadota > Alphaproteobacteria > DSM-16000 > Inquilinaceae > Inquilinus > Inquilinus limosus_F. The sequence goes on along the minus strand of NZ_JAHVDK010000018.1, from coordinate 63,041 downwards.
GGCCGGGCATCAGCCAGGGCGCCCACCACAGCCGCGGATCGCGCAGCCGTGAGTCCGTCAGCAGGATGGTGAAGATGGTCGAGCCGTACATCACCATCATGTCGCCGGTGTCGAGCACGCCGACGCTGACCGCCTCCGCCGCCGCGTCGATGGTGCCGGCGATCACTGGCGTGCCCTCGGCCAGCCCGGTCTCCTCCGCCGCCTGTCGGGTGACGGTGCCGACGATATCCGTGCTCCAGGCCAGATCCGGCATCTTGTCGAGGTCGACGATGCCGGGGGCCAGCTCCTCGCTCCAGGTCAGTTCGTCGGCCAGATAGAAAGGGCTGGAATTCGCCGCGGTGTAGTGGTCGATGACGAAGCGCCCGGTCAGCCTGTGCACCAGGAACGAGGTCGAGGTCAGGATCTTCGCCGTGCGGGCAAAGATCTCCGGCCGGTTGCGCTTGAGCCAAAGGATCTTCGGCCCGACCGACTGCGAGGTCAGGGCGTTGCCGCAGCGGTCGACCAGCACGTCTTCACCGATCTGCGCCGTCAGATCCGCGATCTCCTGATGCGCTCGAGTGTCGACGCCGTAGAGCACACCGTTCATCAGCGGCTCGCCGGCGGCGTCGACCGGCAGCATGCACGGCCCGATGGCGCTGGTTCCGACCGCGCGGATCGAGGCGGCCGGCACGCCGCTGTCGGCCAGCAGCTTGCGGCAGAGGAAGGTGACGTCGTCCCACCAATCCTCGCGCGGCCGGTGCTCGGCCCAGCCAGGCTGCGGCACGATTAGCTTGTGCGGCTTGGCGGCCATGGCGACGATCCGGCCGTCGGCCGCCACCAGAACGCCCTTGGATTCGAAGGTTCCGATGTCGATTCCGAGGTAATGGGTCATGTCACATACCGATCGCGGTCGAGGCTGAGGCTTTCATCGATGCGGCCGATGCCGGCGGCGAGGAGGCGCACGAGCCCGGCGAGGTCGGAGAGGTCGCAGATCTCGAGCGAGGAATGGGTGCCGCGGGCCGGGAAGCCGAGATCGATCGCGGCGACGCCGGCATGGACCAGCTGGACATAGGAGGAATCGGTCAGCAGGCCGACATGGGCGCTCTTCTGCAGGGGGATGCCCTCGCCGCGGGCGGTCTCGCCGAACAGGGCGACCAGCGCCGGATGCGGGATGGTGCCGTTCAGCGTGCCGCGGCCGTGAAAGCTGTACAGGCTCATCGCCGGGCCGCCGCCGAGCCGGACGTCGCCGCGCTGCGCCATGTCCGGCGTGTCGGTGGCGAGGACGATGTCGAGCTGGATCGCGATGTCGGGCGCCAGCACCTGCGCCGCCGTCACCGCGCCGCGCAGGTTGAACTCCTCCTGCACCGAGAACACCAGATGCACGGTCGGCCGCCGCGGTGTCGCCAGCAGCGCCCGGGCGGCCTCGACGATCACGGCGCAGCCGGCGCGGTCGTCCACCGCAGTGCCGGCGATGCGGTCGCCGGCCAGCTCCACCACCTTCGGCGCGTAGACCACCGGCGTGCCGATATCGATGCCGGCGGCCAGCGCGTCGGCGGCGCTGTCGAAGCCGGCATCGATGTAGATCTCGGGATAGGGCAGGACCCGGTACTTCTCCTCTTGCGAGGTCGCGTGGTGGCTCTTGTTGGCGATCACGCCCGGCACGTCGCGGCCGCCGGTGCAGAACACCACGGGCTGCGAGGGCAGCGCCTTCTCCGGCACCCCGCCCAGCCGCTCCACCCGCACCAGGCCGCCCGGCTCGATCTTGCGGACGATCAGGCCGAGCTGGTCCATATGGGCGAACAGCATCACGCTGGGCCCCCCGACCGTGCCTTCGATCGTCGCGATCAGGTTGCCGAGCCGGTCGGTGCGCGACGCGATGCCGAGCCCCGACAGCCGCCCGGCGAGGTGCCGCCGGACCCGGCCCTCATGGCCGCTGAGGCCCGGGATCAGCATCAGCTCCGAGACCAGCCCGCGAAGGCGCCGCTTGACCGGATCGTCGCCTGGCAGCTCCGTCGTCATCGCCGTCAGCCCTGCCGTGCCGCCCGCGCCAGCCGCATGAACTCGGCCGCGCGGTCGGGGTCGACCGGGTTCCAGGTGTTGCCGTCGATCTTGAGCGAGGAGCCGACGATGCAGCCATCCGCCACCCGCAGCACGTCGGCCACCGTCTCGTGCTTGACGCCGGTGTTGGCCAGGACCGGGGTGTGCGGCAGGGCCTGCTTGACTGCCTCGAGGTCGGACATGGCCGCGGCTTCGCCGGTGATCGCGCCCGAGACCAGGACCGCGTCCGGAATGCTGGAGAACACCGCGCTGCGCGCCCGGTCGACCAGGCTGCGCCGGTCCAGCGACCAGGCGAACTCGGCCGAGATGTTGTACAGCATGGCCAGGTCCCGGCGGCCGAGCCGGTCGCGGTAGCGCATCGCCGCCCCGGCATCGGGGTTCCACGGACCCATGTCGGAGGCATAGGTGCCGGTCATGATCTCGCGGACGAAGGCGGCGCCGGTGGCGGCGGCCAGCGCGACCGTGCTGATCGGGTCCCACAGCACGTTGACGCCGAAGGGCACCGTGATCTCCGGCCGCAGCCGGCCGATAAGATAGGCCATGGTCGCTGTCGAGGCCGGGTCGACCTTGAACTCGTAGGGCCGGTCGTTCTCATTGCCGAACATCACGGCGTCGAAGCCGGCCGCCTGCAGCGCCAGGAGGTCCCGGCGCGCGCCTTCGAGCAGCCCGTTCAGCCCCGCCGCCATGTCGTGGAGCGGCGCGCCCGGCAGGGCGCCGAAATGGACCATGGCGATCACCGGCTTCCGGTCGCCGAACACCCGTTGGAAATTGCCCGCACCTGCCATCCGCGCGTCCCTTCTCCCTTCCTTCGAGGGACGTATGCGACTCCCCGGCCGCTCCCTTGCGCCCCCGTCGAGCCCGCATCATACTCAGGATCGCCTTCATCACCCGCCGAAATCGCAACGGAGGTCGGGACCGCATGAAACGTTTCACGGCCGCTCGCGGTTTGAAACGCTTGTTCGCGGCTCCGACCACGATGTCGGTATCGGTCGGCGGTGATGCCGGTCCGACGGGGCGATAACGAACCAAGGCGAAGAACACAGGGAGGTTTCACGGTGAAGCTCGAAGATTACGGCCGTCTTGTCGGGATGCAGGCCAGCCGGCGCTCGGTCTTGAAGGGTGCGGCGGGACTTGGCGCCGCCCTGGGAACGGCCGGCCTATTCGGCCCCTTGTCGTCGACGGCATTGGCGCAGGGTGACCTGCGCGCCCAGATCCTGCAGATCCCGGGCGTCGGCAAAGGATCGCCGACCGACGCCGATTGGCAGAAGGTGGGCGAGCTGTGCCTCGGCCCGACCAAGGCAGCGATCAAGGAGGGCGAGTTCAAGGGCGTCCAGCTCACCTTCATGGGGCTGAACAACCAGAACCTGCACAACCTGCTGTTCCGCGGCTTCCTGCGGCCTTGGGAGACCTACACCGGCGCCAAGATCACCTGGATCGACCTGGCCCAGGCCGACTACAACCCGCGGCTGCAGCAATCGATCGCCACCGGCACGGTGGATTTCGACATCCTCGAGATGGGCGCCCCGTTCGAGGGCGACGTCTGCGGCAAGGGCCTGGCCTCGGAGATGCCGGACTGGGTCAAGACCCAGATCGAGATGGACGATTATGTCGCCTATCTGAAGGCCCCGGTCGGCACCTGGAACGGCAAGACCTACCGGATCTCGATCGACGGCGACTGCCACAACTTCAACTATCGTACCGACGTCTTCTCCGACCCCGATCTCGCGCAGGCCTGGAAGGAGTCCGGCGGCCAGGGCGAGTGGGGCGTGCCCAAGACTTGGCAACAGGTCCAGGCGGTGACCAAGTTCCTGAAGGGCAAGAAGGTCGGCGGCCAGGACGTCTACGGTTATCTCGACGCGCCCAAGGCCTGGGGCGGCTTCGGCTTCTACTTCCTGGGCAGCCGGGCCACGGCCTATGCCAAGCATCCGGACGACAAGGCCTGGCTGTTCGACGTCGACACCATGAAGCCGCGGATCAACAATCCCGCCTGGGTGCGGGCGATCCAGGACGTGATCGACGCCCTGCCGTCGGAGCCGGCCGACCAGCTCGGCGCCGACCCGAACACCACGGCCTTCCAGCAGTTCCTGGCCGGGACCGGGTCGATGCTGGCCTGGTGGGGCGACGTGGGATCGATGGCGAACACCAGCGACTCCTCGGTGGTCGGCGATGTCTGCGGCTTCAGCATCCTGCCGGGCTCGGACGACGTCTACAACGCCAAGACCGGCGCCTGGGAGAAGCTGCCGAGCGGCCCGAACTACGCGCCGAACATGGCCTATCTCGGCTGGGGCGTCTATGTCATGGCCCGGGTCGACAGCGACTCGGCCAAGCACAAGGCGGCCTGGAGCGCCGCAGCGCATATCGGCGGCAAGGACCTGTCGCTGTGGACGGCGGCCTATCCCTCCGGCTTCCAGCCCTACCGGAACAGCCATTTCAACATCCCGGAATGGGTCTCCGCCGGCTACGATGAGGCCTACACCACCTCCTACCTGAACTCGCAGTCGACCTCCTACAACCACCCGAACGCCGCGGTCGAACCGCGCATCCCCGGCATCTTCCAGTACTACAGCGTGGCCGAGGACGAGCTGGCCAAGGTCTTCGCCGGCAAGAGCACCGCCCAGCAGGGCGCCGATGCCATCGCCGCAGCCTGGGAGAAGATCACCGACCAGATCGGCCGGGACAAGCAGCTCGCCCTGTACAGAGCGTCGCTCGGATTGTGACGTCCGATGTGATCAAAGCAGTGTCCGAACCGCTTCCTTCTTTGTCTCCCCCTCCCGTAACGGGAGGGGGGGCAATGTTCATCTGCGCCCTCGTGGCCTTCTACGAGTCCGGACCAGCATGAGCGAAGCGGAGATCGAAGTCGGCGCCCTCGGCGGCGATCACAGCTACAAGGCCGTCTCGTCGCACATCCCCGCCGGCCGCAAGACCGCGGGCAGATGGCTGATCGGGCTCGCCACCCTCGGCCTCGTGGCAATGCTGCTGCTGCAGGTGCTGGACACGGCCGGGATCGTCGCGATCGGCTTCGAGACCTGGCGCCCCCTGCTCTACGCCTATCTGGCCTGGGCGGTGGCGCTCGGCGCCGGGCAGGTGATGATCCGGGGCGAGGCCGGGCACCGGGCGCTGTTCCTGCTGCCCGCGGTGCTGTTCACCGTCTCGATGGTGATCTTCCCGACCATCTTCGGCCTCTACATCGCCTTCACCGACTGGAACCTCAGCTCCTTCGCCGGCCGGCAGCTCAACGGCCTCGACAACCTCCGGACCCTCTGGGCCGATCCCTACTACTGGAACGCGCTCGGCAACATGGTCTGGTACGTGCTGGCGGTGCTGGTGCAATACGCCATCGCCTTCGGCCTGGCACTGCTGCTGAATGCCGAGATCCGGGCCCGGAAGTTCTTCCGCGTCGCCTTCCTGATGCCGTTCATGCTGAGCCCGGTCGCGGTCAGCTGGATGATCGGCAAGTCGATCATGGAGTACCGCTTCGGCCCGGCGGCGTCGCTGGCCCGGTTTCTCGGTTGGGAGAACCCGGCCTTCTTCGCCTCGCCCTGGATGGCGCGGCTCAGCATCATGGCGATGGACGCCTGGATCTGGATCCCCTTCGTCATGATCCTGCTCCTGGCCGGGCTGCAGGCGCTGCCCAACGACATCCTGGAGGCCGCGCGGATCGACGGCGCCAGGGCCTGGCAGTCCTTCTGGAAGATCACCTTCCCGCTGATGCTGCCGGTCAGCGTCACCGCCGTGGTCCTCAGGATCATCTTCGAGCTGAAGCTGGCCGACATCGTCATCAATGTGACGGCGGGCGGGCCCGGCGGCGCCACCGACACGGTGTCGAGCTTCATCTATCGCGAGTACCGGGACCGATCGAATGTCGGCTACGGCACCATGCTGGCGCAGGTCTATTTCGTGATGATCATCGTCTTTGTCAGCGCACTCCTGAGCCTGGTCAGCCGCTGGATGCGGCGGCTGACATGAGCGGCGTGGCGCCCCTGCGCCTCCGGCGCCTGTCCGGCCGCACGCTGCTCTATGCCGCGGCGCTGCTCTGGGCCTTCATCTCGCTGTTCCCGGTCTACTGGACGGTGACGACCTCGTTCAAGACCGCGGTCGACGTCACCCGGGGCCACCTGATCCCGTGGATCGACTTCCTGCCGGACTGGCGCGGCTGGCGCTCGCTCGGCCTGTCGCCGGACACGATCGGCGCCACCTCGACGGTGCGGGAGGAGTTCCTGCTGCGCTTCGAGAACAGCGTCGTGGCCTCGATCGGCGCCTCGGTGCTGGCGGTCGCCATCGGCTCGCTTGCCGCCTACGGCCTCAGCCGCTTCCGCTACCGGTTCGGGCCGTGGCGCAACAAGGACATCTCCTTCTGGTTTCTGTCGCAGCTGATCCTGCCGCCGGTGGTCCTGGCGATGCCGTTCCTGGTGCTCTACAAGGAGCTGGCGCTGCTCGACACACGGATCGGGCTGATCCTGGTCTATGCCCTGATGGTGCTGCCGATCGTGATCTGGATCATGCGCGACCAGTTCGCCTCGATCCCGATCGAGCTGGAGGAGGCGGCGCGGGTCGACGGTGCAACGGTGTGGCAGGCCTTCCTGCGCATCGTGGTGCCGCTGGCCCTGCCCGGCATGGTGGCGGCCTTCATCCTGTCGGTGGTGCTGTGCTGGAACGAGTATTTCTTCGCCGCGCTCCTGACCAGCACAGACGCCAAGACCCTGCCGGTGATGGTGGCCAGCCAGACCGGCTCGCAGGGCATCAACTGGTGGTCGATGGCGGCGCTGTCGACCGCGGCGATCGCGCCGCTCGCGGTCATCGGCGTGTTCCTCGAGCGCTACATCATCCGGGGCCTGACCGCGGGCGCGGTCAAGTAGGAAGCCCGTCTCTCGCCCCGCCTCGCCATCCCTGACCGACGCGGGTCAGGAACCGCGACAGTACGGCCCGTGTTCTGGGAAGAAGAACAAGCCGCAACTGCCGCGAGACCGGTCATGCCCGGACAGACTCTCCAGTTGCGCCGGAAGACCGGCCGCCCCGCAGCCGCCCCGCTCCGGGATCCTCGAATCCTCTACACCCTCACCGGCGACCTCGGGTCGCTGTCGGGCGCCTTCCTGGCCGAGCATCTGCCGCAGGTCGCGCGGATGGGGTTCGACCATCTGGTCGTCGCGGCGCCGCCGGACGCATCCGTCCTGTCGCAATCGCGCGCGGCCATCGACCTGGCCGTCGAGGCCTGCCGCCGGCATGGGCTGGGCCTGATCCTCGATCTCGCCCCGGCGAAGAGCGAAGCGGCGGCGGGACCGGCCGCCGATGACAGACCACCGGATCCGCGCCGCCCTCCATCCCGAGCGCCGAAATCAGTGCTCGACGACGCAGCCGCCGGCCGGCTGCCGCCATCGCTCGCGGCTGCCCGTCGGGCCGGCGTCGACGGCTTCATCTGCCGGGTCGCGAGCCCGGACGAGGCGCGACAATGGGCGACGGTCATCACCCAGGCACGGGCCGAGGCGAGCCCCATCTGGTTCGCCGCCTGGACCGACTGGGAGCCGGATCAGATCCTGCTGCGGGACTGCGGCTTCGACGCCTATCTCTCGGCCGCCGGGATGCTGGAAGCGTGGCGGCGGTTTCCGCTTCACCAGGCGACACCGGTGCTGCCGGCGATCACCTATCCCGAGCCGCCGTGGGGCCCGCGCCTGGCCGCCTGCATCCGCCACACCCCGCTGCTGCGCCGCGCCTATCGGCGGTCGCTGCGGCTGGCCGCCGCAGCGGGAGATGGGCTGCTGGTGCCCATGGGCTTCGAATTCGCCGCCCGCGAGATCCCTGTCGACACTGCCGAGACCGAGCTGAGCTGGGCTCGGCAGACGGCCCCCTTCGATCTGAGCGAGGAGATCACGGCCACTATCGCGGCGCTGATCTCGCCAAACGGCAAGGCCGCCAGGCTGCGCAGCCTCAGCGGCCCGGGGGCCGCGGTGGTCGCCCTTTTCCGCACCGAGGCCGGCACGGCGCCGGAGCGGGCCGAGCTGATCCTGGCCAACACCGACCTGCACCGCCCGGCCACTGCGCAGCCCGCCGAAGTGCTGCGCGGCATCGGCGGCGAATTCGGCCCGTTCTCGCCCAAGCTGGGCGATGCCCCGGCCGGGCTGGACGGCAGCCAGCCCGTCACTCTCGACGCCGGCGAAACCCTGGTGCTGGAGGCGCCCCGCGCGACACCGGTCGCCGCGCCGCCCGCGCGCCTCTCGGAGCAGGAGCTGGACCGCGCCATCCGCGCGCCGCGGGTGGCGATCGAGGCGGTCGAACCCTCGCCCGGCCATCCCCGCTTCCCGGTCAAGCGTATCGCCGGCGAGAGCCTGCGGGTCGAGGCCGACGTGGTCACCGACGGCCATGAGATCACCGCCGTCGTCCTGCTGTGGCGGCCGGAGGACCAGCGGACCTGGCGCGAGCGGCGCATGGCACCGATCGGCAACGACCGCTGGGCGGGGGAATTTCCGCTGGAGCGGATGGGCCGGTACCTCTTCGCCGTCGAGGCCTGGCGCGACGACTTCGGTACCTTCCTGTCCGACCTGCGCAAGAAGCAGCTGGCGGGCTTGGACCTCGCGGTCGAGATCGAAGAAGGCCGTCTGCTGATCGAAGAGGCCCGCGACGCCGCCCGCGGCCGGATCCGGGCCGAGCTGGAGGCGCTGCTGGCCAGCTTTGCCGAGGCCGCGCCGGCTCAGCGGCTGCAGCAGCTGCAGGCGCCGGAGACGGCGGCGCTGATGGCCCGTGCCGACCGGCGGCCCTTCGCCGTCCGCCAGGATCCGCCGCAGACGGTGGACGCCGAGCGCCGTGCCGCCGGTTTCGCCAGCTGGTACGAGCTGTTCCCGCGGTCGGCGAGCGGCGACCCGCACCGGCACGGCACCTTCGACGACGTGATCCGGCGGCTGCCGGCGATCCGGGCGATGGGGTTCGACGTCCTGTACTTCACACCGATCCACCCGATCGGCCGGAAGAACCGCAAGGGTCGCAACAACAGCCTGGTCGCCGGGCCGGACGATCCCGGCAGCCCCTACGCCATCGGCGCGGCCGAGGGCGGCCACGACGCGATCCACCCGCAGCTCGGTACGATTGAGGATTTCCGCCGCCTGCGCGACGCGGCGGCGGAGCACGGGCTGGAGCTGGCCCTCGACTTCGCCATCCAATGCGCCCCCGACCACCCCTGGCTGCGCCAGCATCCGGGCTGGTTCGGCTGGCGGCCGGACGGGTCGATCCGCTACGCCGAGAACCCGCCGAAGAAGTACGAGGACATCGTCAATGTCGAGTTCTATGCCGAGGCAGCGCTGCCCGAGCTGTGGCGGACCCTGCGCGACATCGTCGCCTTCTGGGTCGGCGAGGGCGTGCGGCTGTTCCGGGTCGACAACCCGCACACCAAGCCCTTCCCGTTCTGGGAGTGGCTAATCGCCGACATCCGCAGCCGCGACCCCGGCGTGGTCTTCCTGTCCGAGGCCTTCACCCGGCCGAAGGTGATGTACCGGCTGGCGAAGATCGGCTTCTCGCAGTCCTACACCTACTTCACCTGGCGCAACACCAAGGCGGAGCTGACCAGCTATCTGACCGAGCTGACCACCACGGCGCCGAAGGACTTCTTCCGGCCGCATTTCTTCGTCAACACGCCGGACATCAACCCGCAATTCCTGCAGACCAGCGGCCGCCCCGGATTCCTGATCCGCGCCGCGCTGGCGACCACGCTGTCCGGGCTGTGGGGCATGTATAACGGTTTCGAACTGTGCGAGGCGCAGGCGATCCCGGGCAAGGAGGAGTATCTCGACAGCGAGAAGTACCAGCTGCGCGCCTGGGACTGGGACCGGCCCGGCAACATCATCGCCGAGATCACCCGGCTGAACCGGATCCGCCACGCCAACCCGGCGCTGCAGACCCATCTCGGCCTGACCTTCTACAACGCCTTCAACGACAGCATCCTCTACTACGGCAAGGCGACGCCTGATCGCGGCAACTCCATCCTGGTGGCGGTCAACCTCGATCCGCACCGGCCGCAGGAGGCCGATATCGAGATCCCGCTGTGGGAATGGGGCCTGCCCGACCACGGCGCGCTCGCGGCCGAGGATCTAATGACCGGCCGTGCGTTCACCTGGCACGGCAAGATCCAGCACATCCGCCTGGACCCTGCCGCCCTGCCCTTCGCCATCTGGCGCGTCCGGCCGGTGGAGGCGTGAGATGGCCCGCCGCTCCCCGGTCCCCGGCTTCGACGACCCGGTCTGGTACAAGGACGCGGTCATCTACCAGCTGCATGTGAAGTCGTTCTTCGACAGCAACGACGACGGCATCGGCGACTTCAGGGGCCTGATCTCGAAGCTGGACTACATCGCCAGCCTCGGCGTCGACACGCTGTGGCTGCTGCCCTTCTACCCCTCGCCCCGGCGCGACGACGGCTACGACATCGCCGCCTACACCGATGTGCATCCGGACTACGGCACGCTGAAAGATGCGCGCCGCTTCATCGCCGAGGCGCATCGCCGCGGCCTGCGCGTGATCACCGAGCTGGTGATCAACCACACCTCGGACCAGCACCCCTGGTTCCAGCGGGCGCGGCAGGCCAAGCCCGGCTCCGCCGCCCGCCGCTTCTACGTCTGGTCCGACACCGACCAGGCCTATGCCGGTACGCGGATCATCTTCTGCGACACCGAGAAGTCGAACTGGACCTGGGACCCGGTGGCCGGCGCGTATTTCTGGCACCGCTTCTATTCGCATCAGCCGGACCTGAACTTCGACAATCCGCGGGTGCTGAAGGCGGTGCTCGGTGTGATGCGGTTCTGGCTCGACATGGGGGTCGACGGCCTCCGGCTCGATGCCATCCCCTATCTGATCGAGCGCGAGGGCACCTCGAACGAGAACCTGCCCGAGACCCATGCGATCCTGAAGCAGATCCGGGCCTATCTCGACGCGCGCTATCCCGGCCGGATGCTGCTGGCTGAGGCCAATCAGTGGCCGGAGGACACGCAGGAATATTTCGGCCGCGGCGATGAATGCCACATGGCGTTCCACTTCCCGCTGATGCCGCGGATGTACATGGCGATCGCGCGCGAGGACCGGTTTCCGATCACCGACATCATGCGGCAGACGCCGGAGATCCCGGAAACCTGCCACTGGGCGATCTTCCTGCGCAACCACGACGAGCTGACGCTCGAGATGGTCACCGACAGCGAGCGCGACTATCTGTGGGAGGTCTATGCCGCCGACCGGCGCGCCCGGATCAATCTCGGCATCCGCCGCCGCCTGTCGCCGCTGCTGGAGCGCGACCGCCGGCGCATGGAGCTGATGACCAGTCTGCTGCTGTCGATGCCGGGGACGCCCGTCCTCTATTACGGTGACGAGATCGGCATGGGCGACAACATCCATCTCGGCGACCGAGACGGGGTGCGCACGCCGATGCAATGGTCGCCCGACCGCAACGGCGGCTTCTCCCGCGCCGATCCGGAGAAGCTGGTGCTGCCGGCGATCATGGACGCGCTGTACGGCTATCCGGCGGTGAATGTCGAATCCCAGGCGCGCGACCCGCACTCGCTGCTGAACTGGACCCGGAGGATGCTGGCCCTGCGGCGCCAGCATCGCGCCTTCGGCCGCGGCAGCCTGCGTTTTCTCTACCCCGGCAACCGCAAGATCCTGGCCTATCTGCGCAGCCATGAGGACGAGACGATCCTCTGCGTCGCCAACCTGTCGCGCGCGCCGCAGGCGGTGGAGCTCGAGCTTGCCGATTTCGAGGGCCGGTCGCCGGTCGAGCTGACCGGGGACACCGTCTTCCCGCCGATCGGCCAGCTGACCTATCTGCTGACCCTGCCGCCTTACGGCTTCTACTGGTTCCAGCTGCGGGCCGACGCCGCGGCGCCGAGATGGCATCGCGAGCCGCCGGAGCAGATGCCGGAATTCGTCACCCTGGTGCTGCGCGACGGCCTGGCCGATGTGCTGTCGCCCGCGTCGCGGCGGATCCTGGAGACGGAGAGCCTGCCGGCCTATCTGCCGAAGCGCCGCTGGTTCGCAGCCAAGGATCACCGCATCGAGGCGGTCCATGTCGCGAGCGCCGTCCCGCTTCCCGGGACCGAGCTGATGCTGACCCAGGTGGAGGCGACCGCCGGCGGGACGACGGATTGCTACCAGGTGCCGCTCGGCATCGTCTGGGAGGACGGCAGCCTGCCGGCGCTGCAGCAGCAGCTCGCCATCGCCCGCGTCCGGCGCGGGCGCCGCGTCGGTTTCCTGACCGATGCCTTCTCCCTGCGCGATCTGCCGCTCGCCCTCGTCGACGGCCTGCGCACCGGCCGCCCGATCCCGACCGACGACGGCGAGATCCGGTTCCTGCCGACGACGCGGATGCAGGGTTTCGAGCTGCCGCCGGATGTGGAGATCCACTGGCTGGCGGCGGAGCAGTCGAACAGCTCCCTCGTCCTCGGCGACCAGCTGGTGCTGAAGCTGCTGCGCCGCATCCGCCCCGGCGTCCACCCCGAATCCGAGATGGGGCGCTATTTGACGGAGCACGGCGCGACCAACATCGCCCCGCTGTTCGGCGAGGTCGTGCGCATCGGTGCCGACGGGGAGCCGCGGGCCCTCGCGCTTGTCCAGGGCTTCGTCCGCAACCAGGGCGACGGCTGGACCTGGAGCCTGGACAATCTGCGCCGGACCGTGGACGAGATGACCCTGACCGAAGGGGCCAGCGATGGCGAAGGTTTCGCCGACGAGGCCGGCTTCGCCGCCGCGATCGGCCGGCGACTGGCCGAGGTCCACACCGTGCTGGCCCAGCCGTCCGACAATCCCGCCTTCGCCCCCGAGCCGGCCGATAGCCAGGCGGTTGCCGGCTGGATCGAGGAGGCGCTGGTCGAGATCGACGGCGCGGTCGCCACGGTCGCCGCGATGCGCGACTGGCCGGACGCCGCGACGGAGGAGGCGGCGAAGCGGCTCATCGCCGGTCGCGACGAGCTGGCGCGGCTGGTGGAACTCCTGGCCGACGCAGGGCGCGGCTCGCTGCAGACCCGGATCCATGGCGACTTCCATCTCGGCCAGGTGCTGGTCGCGCAGGGCGACGCCTATCTGATCGATTTCGAGGGCGAGCCGACCCGGCCGATCGCCGAACGCCGGCGCAAGTCGAGCCCGCTGCGCGACGTCGCCGGCCTGCTGCGCTCGATCGACTACGCCGCAGCCACCGCCGACGATGCCACCCGCGACGCTATTCCCGAGGCGATGCGGGAGCGCCGGGCAGCCCTCCTGCTGCGCTATCGCGCCGAGGCCAACCAGGCCTTCCTCGATGCCTATCGCGAGGTCGCCCGCGCCGTGCCGCTCCCTTGGGCGACGCCGGAGGCGGAGGAGGCGCTGATCGGCCTGTTCTCGCTGGAGAAGGCGGCCTACGAAATCCGCTACGAGGCGGCCAACCGCCCCCCTTGGATCGGCCTGCCGATCCGCGGCCTCGCCGCCCTTCTGGACCGGCTCTCCACCAACGCGAAGGTTCTGGCCCATGCCTGATTTCGCGCTGCCGATCGGCCTGGATCCCGCCGCCCTCGACGCGATCGCGGCGGGGCGCCATGGCGACCCCTTCGCCGTGCTCGGCCCCCATCCGACCGGAGCCGGCACCGTGGTCCGCGCCTGCCTGCCGAACGCCGTCGGAGTCGAGGCGGTGGCGCGGGCCGGCGGGCGCCGCCTGGCGGTGCTGGAGCCGATCCATCCAGCCGGGGTGTTCGCCGGCGTGCTGCAGCAGGACGAGCCCTATCTGCTGCGCATCGCCTGGCCGGGCGGCGTGGTGGAGGAGACCGAGGATCCCTACGGCTTCGGGGTACTGCTGGACGAGCCGGACCTGCGTGCCATGGCCGCTGGCGATCCGGAGGCGGTGCGGCGCTGCCTCGGCAGCCGGGTGGTGACGATCGACGGGGTCGAGGGCACGCGCTTCGCCGTCTGGGCCCCGAACGCCAGCCGTGCCTCGGTGGTCGGCGAGTTCAACAGCTGGGACGGGCGGCGCCATCCGATGCGGCTGCGGCACCATGGCGGGATCTGGGAGATGTTCATTCCCCGCCTCGCCGACGGCGCGCTCTACAAGTTCGAGCTCCTGGACCGGCACGGCCATCCGCTGCCGCAGCGCGCCGATCCTCTGGCCCGCGAGACCGAAACGCCGCCGCGCACCGCCTCGGTCGTGCCGCTGCCCCTGCCCTTCCGCTGGACCGACGGCGAATGGATGCAGGGTCGGGCCGACCGTCAGTCCGCCGCGGCCCCGATCGCGATCTACGAGCTGCACGCCGGCTCCTGGCTGCGCGGCGAAGACGGCCGGCCGCTGGACTGGGACGGGTTGCGGGAACGGCTGGTCCCCTATGTCGCCGGCATGGGTTTCACCCATCTCGAGCTGCTGCCGATCGCCGAGCACCCGTTCACCGGCAGCTGGGGCTACCAGCCGCTCGGCCTGTTCGCGCCGACCGCGCGCTTCGGGCCGCCGGAAAGCTTCGCCCGCCTCGTCGATGCCTGTCACCGCGCCGGCGTCGGCGTCCTGGTCGACTGGGTGCCGGCGCATTTCCCCAACGACGCCCACGGCCTGCACCGTTTCGACGGCACCGCCCTGTACGAGCATGAGGACCCGCGCGAGGGCTTTCATCGCGACTGGAACACCTGGATCTACAATCTCGGCCGCACCGAGGTGGCGACGTTCCTGCTGGCCAGCGTGCTGGAATGGCTGGACCGCTACCATGTCGACGGCCTGCGGGTGGACGCCGTCGCCTCCCTGCTCTACCGCGACTACAGCCGCGGCCCGGGCGAATGGATCCCCAACATCCATGGCGGCCGCGAGAATCTGGAGGCGATCGCCTTCCTGCGCCTGCTGAACACGGTGGTGGCCGAACGCCACCCCGGCGCCGTGGTGATCGCCGAGGAATCGACCGCCTGGCCGGGCGTCACCGCCCCGCCGCCGACGGGCGGGCTCGGCTTCTCCTACAAGTGGAACATGGGCTGGATGCACGACACGCTCGGCTACATGGCGCACGACCCGATCCATCGCAAATACCACCACAACGCGATGACCTTCGGCCTGCTCTACGCCTTCAGCGAGCGCTTCGTGCTGCCGCTGTCGCATGACGAGGTCGTCTACGGCAAAAGATCGCTGCTCGGCCGCATGCCGGGCGACACCGCCCAGCGCTTCGCCAATCTGCGCGCCTATTTCGGCTTCATGTGGAGCTCGCCAGGCAAGAAGCTGCTGTTCATGGGTGGGGAGTTCGGCCAGGAGCGAGAGTGGAACCACGACGCCGAGCTCGACTGGCACCTGCTCGACGACCCGCTGCATCGCGGGGTGCAGCGCCTGGTCCGCGATCTCAACCGGATCTACCGCGCGGAGCCGGCGCTGCATCGCCGCGACGCCGAGCCTTCCGGCTTCGCCTGGACTGTGGTCGACGACGCCGAGGCCAGCGTCTTCGCCTATCTGCGCCGCGGTGCGGACGGCGACCGGCCGGTCCTGGCGGTGTCCAACTTCACCCCGGTGCCGCGGCCGGACTACCGCATGGTGGTGCCGCATCCGGGACCGTGGCGCGAGATCCTGAACACAGACGCCCGGGTCTATGGCGGCGGCGGGATCGTCGCCCCTGATCCCGTGGTCATCGGCGATGCTCGTGATGGAAGCGAGATCATGCTGTCGCTGCCGCCCCTCTCCACCGTGATGCTGCGGGCCGAGGCGGCCTGATTCCAGCCCGGAATCCGGCAGGGCCGGCCGACTCATCAACTGTTGCCGTCGGGCTATAGTCCAGCCCGAACAAGGATTTTGGTCCCGGCAACACTTGAACACGACTTCAGTCTGCTTACGTCGTTTGGGTGCCCGGTCACCACCGGAACACGCTCGCACCATCGTTGAGCTGCATCAGGAGGAATGCCATGCATTTCCGCCTTCGAGTGCATGGCCGGCGAGACCATTGCCATTCATCACGCCGCGGCGCGGACGAGGATCCCGCACCGCCTTCGCAGGCCGCGCCCGTACCGGGCCTGACGCCAATCACCTGATACCGGGAACGACGACGGAGACAGTTCGGCGATGCACAGGGTGAGCGCCGAGACCATCCCTCACATCCCAGCCCCCAGCTCCCACCGCACCCAGATCGCCCAGTTCTTCATCCCGGCCGCCGCCTCCCTGCAGGAACGGCGGCCCCGGACGCTGAAGCACGGCGACACCTTCGCGGTGTTCGACCACAACGGCGACGCGCTGTCCGGCCCGGGCAGCCCGGAAGGGATCTTCCATCGCGACACGCGGCATCTGTCGCACCTCTACCTAACCGTCGACGGCGCGCGGCCGATGCTGCTCAGCTCCACGCTGCGCGACGACAACGCCGCCCTCACCTGCGATCTCACCAACCCCGACCTGTTCGATCCGGCCGGCCGTCTGCTGCTCGGCCACGACCTGATCCATCTGCGCCGGTCGCGCTTTCTGTGGAACGGGACCTGCTTCGAGCGGCTGGCGGTGCGGAACTTCGACGAGCGGCCGCAGCGCGTCACGGTCGAGATCGTCTTCGAGGCCGACTTCGCCGACCTGTTCGAGGTGCGCGGCACGCAGCGGGAGCGCCGTGGCCGGCTGCACGAGCCGGAGATCGGCGCCGACCGCGTCGTCCTTCGCTACACCGGGCGGGATCGCCGGACCCGGACCACGACCCTGGCCTTCGACCCGGCGCCGACCGAGCTCACCGGCGGGAGTGCCCGATTCAGCCTGGAGCTCGGCCCGCGGGAGACCCGGCCGCTGTTCCTCGAGGTCCACTGCGGCGGGGACCGGCCCCGTCATCCGTCGAGCCGGGCCTTCTTCGCCGCGCTGCGCGACGCGCGCCGCGCCCTCCGTGCCTCCTCCTCCCGGGCGGCGTCGGTCGCCGGCTCGAACGAGATCTTCAACGAGGCCGTGCGCCGCAGCGTGTCCGACCTCTACATGCTGATCACGGACACCTCGGACGGGCCGTACCCCTATGCCGGCATTCCCTGGTTCAGCACCGTGTTCGGCCGCGACGCCCTGATCACGGCCTTGGAGACGTTGTGGCTCGACCCCGCCATCGCCCGCGGCGTGCTCGGCCATCTCGCCGCGAACCAGGCGACGATGCCGGACGACGCCGCGGACGCCGAGCCCGGCAAGATCTTGCACGAGGTCCGGCGCGGCGAGATGGCCGAACTCGGCGAAGTGCCGTTCCGCCGCTACTACGGCAGCATCGATTCCACACCGCTCTTCGTCATGCTGGCCGGGGCCTATCTGCAGCGCACCGGCGACCTGGTCACGATGCGGCGGCTGTGGCCGAATATCGAGGCGGCGCTCGTCTGGATCGAGCGCCACGGCGACCGCGACGGCGACGGCTTCGTCGAATATGGGCGCCGCGCCGCCGACGGCCTGGTCAACCAGGGCTGGAAGGACAGCCACGATTCCGTCTTCCACACCGACGGCGTGCTGGCGCGGGGCCCGATCGCCCTGGCCGAGGTCCAGGCCTATGTCTACGGGGCCTGGCAGGCGGCGGCGGAGATCGCGCGCCGGCTGGGGCAGCCGGACCGCGCGGCGGAGTACGACGGCCGGGCCGCGGCGCTGCAGAAGGCGTTCGATGCGCAGTTCTTCGACGACGCCCTCGGCACCTATGTGCTGGCGCTGGACGGCGACAAGCGGCCCTGCCGGGTGCGCAGCTCGAATGCCGGCCACGCCCTGCTGACCGGCATCGCCTATCCCGAGCGGGCGGCCGCCGTGGCCCGGACGCTGATGAGCGCCCCGTCCTTCTGCGGCTGGGGCGTGCGGACTCTGGCGGCGAGCGAGGCGCGCTACAACCCGATGAGCTACCACAACGGCTCGGTCTGGCCGCACGACAACGCCCTGATCGCCGCGGGCCTGGCGCGCTACGGCTTCCGGGCCGAGGCGGCGCGCATCTTCGAGGGGCTGTTCGCCGCCTCGACCTATATCGACCTGCGCCGCCTGCCGGAGCTGTTCTGCGGCTTCCCCCGGCAGCGCACCCGCGGTCCGACCTTCTACCCCGTCGCCTGCATGCCGCAGGCCTGGGCCGCGGCCGCGCCGCTGTTCATGCTGCAGGCTTGCCTCGGCGTCGGCTTCGATCCAGACGCGCTCTGCGTGACCTTCGACCAGCCGGTCCTGCCGACGTTCCTTGACGAGGTCCTGCTGCGCAACCTGGCGATCGATGGGGCGGCGATCGACGTCGCCCTGCGCCGGTCCGGCCCCCATGTGGTGGTCGACGCGCTTGACCGCAGCGGACCAATCCGTGTCCTGGCGCGGAGCTGAGCCGGAAGCCTATCAGCCCTCCGGCTCGTCCTCCTCCGGCGTGAGCAGCTCCACCAGGACGGCGACCTTGCCGCTCGGCAGCGGCCGACCGTCCCCGATCATCGCCTCGTCGCTGCTCACCCAGGCCCAGGCCTGGACCAGCTCCTCCCGGCTCGCGCCGGTGCGGATGATGTCGGCCACCAGCGTCTCTTCCACCGGCCCCAGGATCGTCGCGACATCCTCTGCGGTCAGGCTCATCGCTGTGCTCCCATGTGTCGGCCCCGACGGCGCGGGAACCGGCTGCCCGGAAGACGCTCGGTCCGGGCCCGCGCGTCCTCCCGGCTCCATGTCGCTCATGAGCATATCGCTACGAGGACAACCCGCGACACCTTTCCCGGTTCCGATCGGGTGCCGGCCGACACATCCGCCCATCCCGACCCGACGGCCCCCGCTATGGATTTTTTCCTGACGGCTTGGTGTTGATGATGGAGAGACACGAGCGAGAGAGGTGAGATGGAGAGCCGTGAGCGCCCGCCCCGTGTTCTCATCGTCGAGGACGACACCTGGATCGCCGCGATGCTCGAGGAGATCGTGCGGTCGGCCGGGATCGAGGTGGTCGGCCCCGTCGGCACGCTGCGCGAGGCGGTCCAGCTCGCCAGCTCGGAGCGGCTGGATGCCGCACTGCTCGACGTCGGCCTCGGCGACACGGATGTCTACGCCGCCGCCGATGTGCTGGAGGAGCGCAACATCCCCTTCGCCTTCGTCACCGCCAGGTCGGAGGCGGAGATCGAGCTGCTGCACCGCGGCCGTCCGGTGTGGACCAAGCCGCTGCTGCAGCAGCAGATCACGCAAGGCCTGATGGACCTGATCGCGAAGCGCTGACTGCGCCCCGGCAAGTCACGAGGCGCCAAGCGCCGCAGCCAAACGCTGCCCGTGCGGCTGGGCCGACGGCTCGTGCAGCTCGACCCGCGCGCCGGAGGCCGTCCAGCGTTCCGCCCAGTCGGCGATCATCTCCATGCTGGTGTGGTCGATATGGGCCAGCCGGCCGGCGTCGACCCGCACCGTCGCGCCCGCCGGCAGCGCCTCCAGCATGCGCAGCAGGACCGGAAGCTGCAGGAAGGTGGCGGCTCCCTCCAGCCGCAGCTCGGTCTCGCCCGACGGCAGGTCCCGGCGCCGGACACGCAGCGGCATGCGCCGGAGATGCGGCACGACCTCCAAAAGCGACAGCGCCAGCCCGACCAGGACGCCGGTCAGCAGATCCGTCGCCACCACCATCACCACGGTCGCGGCCCAGATCGCCGCCGGCAGCACGCCGTGCCGGTGCAGCAGCTCGCGGACATGCTTCAGGCTGACCAGCCGCCAGCCGGTGACCACCAGCACGCCGGCCAGCGACGCCATCGGCACCTCGCGCAGCAGCCAGGGCAGCATGGCGACTGCGGCGAGCAGCCAGGCGCCGTGCAGGATGGTCGACCAGCGGGTCTGCGCCCCGGCCTGGACATTGGCCGAGCTGCGCACGATCACGCCGGTCATCGGCAGCGCGCCGGCCAGACCGCAGAGCAGGTTGCCGACGCCCTGGGCCGAGAGTTCGCGGTCGTAATTGGTGCGGGGGCCGTCATGCATCCGGTCGACCGCCGCGGCCGACAGCAGCGTCTCGGCGCTGGCGATGATCGCGATCACCAGCGCCGCGGCCAGGATGCCGGCCTCCCCCAGCCGGGACAGGTCGGCCATGGCCGGGATCGAGATCGCAGCGAGGATCGCGTCCGGCACCTCCACGCGCTGGACCGGCAGCGCCAGGGCCGCGGCCAGGGCCGTCCCCGCGGCGACACCGACCAGCGCGCCGGGGACGAGGCGCAGCGACCGCGGCCGCAGCTTCTCCCACAGCACCATCGCCAGGATGGTGGCGCCGCCGGCCAGCACCGCCGCCGTGCCGGACGACCATTGCAGCGGCATGAGGCCGGCGAAGGCCGCCGGGATCGCCGCCAGGTTCTGCAGCCCGTCCGGCAGCGGCGAGCGGCCGAACAGGACGTGGAGCTGCGCCGCCACGATCAGCACGCCGATGCCGGCCAGCATGCCGTGCACCACCGCGGGCGAGATGGCGCGGAACCATTTGCCCAGGCGCAGCAGGCCGGCGCCGAGCTGCAGCAGCCCGGCCAGCATCAGGATCGGGCCGAGCATCGAGAGCCCGAAGTCGCGCACCATCTCGAAGACGATCACCGCGAGGCCGGCGGCCGGGCCGCTGACCTGGAGCGGAGAGCCGGCGAGCAGGCCGACGACGAGGCCGCCGATGATGCCGGTCACCAGCCCCTTCTCCGCCGGCACGCCGGAGGCGACGGCGATGCCCATGCACAAAGGCAGGGCGACCAGGAACACGACGATGGAGGCCGGCAGGTCGCGCGCCAGCGTGGTCGGGAGGAAGCGCGTCATGGCGGCTACTCCGCGGCCAGGCGTGGCATCGGCGGCAAGGCGACCGGTAGGTTGCCGGTGTCGTCGATCCGGCCGAAGCGGCCGGCGGCGCCGTCATAGGCGAGGATGTCGCCGGATTCGAGCTCGAAGAACCAGCCGTGCAGGCGAAGCTGGCCGCGGGCGATCTTCGCTGCCACCGAAGGGTGGGTGCGCAGGTGGTTGAGCTGCGCCACCACATTCTCCAGCGCCAGCGAGCGCAACACCTGCCGTTCGTCGCGGCCCGGCGGATAGGCCTCGCACACCACCCGGTGGGCGGCGTGGCTGTGCCGCAGCCAGGCGGCGACGTTCGGCATGTCCTGCAGCGCCTCGGGGTGCAGCAGCCCCTTCATCGCGCCGCAGTCGGAATGGCCGCAGACCACGATGTCGCGGACGCCTAGCGCCACCACCGCGTATTCGATCGCCGAGGACACGCCGCCATTGGCCTGGGAGAAAGGCGGCACGATGTTGCCGGCGTTGCGGCAGACGAAGATCTGGCCCGGGCCGCTCTGCGTGATCAGCTCGGGCACCACCCGGGAATCGGCGCAGGAGATCACCAGCGCCTGGGGCTGCTGGCCGTCGGTCGCGAGCTTCTGGTAGAGCGGCTGCTGGCTCGGGAAGATTTCGGCGCGAAACCGCGCCATCCCGTGGAAGAGGTCGTCCATCCTTGGCCTCCTATGCGTGGGCGAGAGGTCACGCCAGGAGAGGATGGGAATCCCATTTTTCGCATGTGCGAATGGATTGTGACAAAGTGTTTCAGCGGCGAGGCAAGGTGACCTCGGCCGTCAGCCCGCCCCCCGACCGGTTGACCAGGGACAGACGCCCGCCCTCGCGCTCCACCGCCTGAACGGCAATCGCCAGGCCGAGTCCGACGCCGCCGGTGGCGCGGTTGCGCGATCCCTCGACCCGGCGGAAGGGTTCGCGCACGCGCTCCAGCTCGGCCTCGGGGATGCCCGGCCCGTCATCGGCGACGGCGACCGTGATGTCGGCTTCATTGCACTGCAACGCGACCCGGGCCGAGCCGCCGTATTTCACCGCGTTGTCGATCAGGTTGGCGAAGGCGCGCTTCAGCATCAGCGGCCGGGCCTGCACGACGGCCCGCGGCGGTCCGTCATAGGCGACGTCCTGCCCGGCATCGGTGGCGGCGTCCACCAGCGTGGTCAACAGCGCGACCAGATCTACAGGGCGCGGCGGTTCCGGGTCGACATCCCCCTTGAGATAGGCCAGCACCGAGCCGACCATCGCCTCCATCTCGTCGAGATCGGCTTGCATCTCGGCCTGGAGCGGGCGGTCCTCCAGCAGGTCGGTGCGCAGGCGCAGCCGGCCGATCGGCGTGCGCAGGTCGTGCGACACGGCGGCGAGGGCCTGGGTCTGGTCGGCGATCAGCCGGGCCAGCCGGTCCTGCATGGCGTTGAGGGCGCGGGCCAGCCGGCGGACCTCCAGCGGCCCTTCCACCGCGACCGGCACCGGCCTGCCGCGGCCGATCGCATCCGCCGCCCGGACCAGGTCGCGCAGCGGCGCCCCGAGCGCGCGGACCAGGATCGGCGCCGCGATCAGGAGGCAGCCGGCCAGCAGCGCGGTGGACAGCAGATTGCGCAGGAGATCGGGCAGGCCGTGCTGCAGCCGGGTGACGTCGAAGCCGAGGACGGAGCCGTCGGCGAGGCGGAGCTCTCCCCGCACGCGATGCGGTTCGCCCTCCCCGTTCCCGAGCGCCACGGTGAGGTCGCGCCCGGCCAGGCCGGGATTCCATTTCGCCAGGCGCGCTTCGAGGTCCCGCAGCCAGGACGACGCGGCATCACCCCCGGCGCCGCCCGGGCGTGCCGACCAGCTCAGGGTGAGGTCGGCGGTGGAGAGGGCCTGCGCCAGCCGGGGCCGCTGGTCGGGCGGCACGCTGGCCAGCGCCCGCTCGGCGATGGCCAGCCGCTCGGCCAGATGGTCGGCGTGGATGTTGCCGGCCTTGTAGCGCTCCGCCAGCTCCTGCAGCACCGAGGCGCCGATGAACTGCAGCAGCACGGCGGACAGGACCACCAGGGTGACGCGGCCCAGCAGCCCGCGCGGCCAGACGACGCGGCGGATCACCGATGCTCCACATCCGCGGTGAACATGTAGCCGACGCCGCGGATGGTGCGGATCAGGCCGCCATCCGATCCGCCCGATCCCAGCTTGCGGCGCAGCCGGCTGACCAGCACGTCGACGCTGCGGTCGGACGCGCCGCCGAGGCGGGAGCGCGACAGCTCCAGGAGCCGCTCGCGCCCGATCACCCGCTGCGGATGCTCGAGGAAGCTGACCAGCAGGTCGTGCTCGGCGCCGGACAGCTCGACCTCGGCCCCGCCGGGATCGGTCAACCGGCGCCGGCGGCGGTCGAGGACCCACCCGGCGAAGTGCAGCACCTCGCGGGCGGAGCGCCCGGGGAACGGGTCCAGCGCCGCGCCCCGCCGCAGCGCCGCACGCACCCGCGCCAGCAGCTCGCGCCGGCCGAAGGGTTTGCTGATGTAGTCGTCCGCCCCGACCTCGAGCCCGACCACCCGGTCCATCTCCTCGCCGCGGGCGCTGACCATGATGATCGGCACCGGGCTCCGGGCCCTGAACGCGCGGCAGAGGTCGAGCCCGTCCACGCCCGGCAGCATCACGTCGAGGATCAGCAGGTCGACCGGCGCCGTCTCGATCGAAGCCCACATCTCACGGCCGTTGCCGACCCCGGTGGCATGGAGGCCGTTCTCGCGCAGAATCCGCACGATCAGGGACCGGGTCCCGGGATCGTCCTCGACCACGAGTACCCGATCGGAACGCAACGGGCTGGCGGAATGCAGGGGGCTGGCTTCGATCATCACGGAACCAAGGGTCCTTTGGCGGCGGAACAGGGCAGTGATCGCGTCCTCCCCACGGCCCGGCAGGCGCCGGGCTCCACCGACCGGACGGCGTGCCCCCGATCGACGATGTTTTCGTTAAAATCATCGCTAATGATTTACAGGCAGCCGCAAGCATAACGAGATCTGCAATAGAAGATCTCAGCGACGACCACAACCGCAAGAAGGTCGCATCCGTCATACGAACAAAGGAACGTTCGGACTGTTCAGGGTATTCCGGACCGGATGCGGAACGATGACCACGAAGCGAAGCGGCAAAACAGTCCCGGTGGTCGATTCATCACAAATCCGTTGGAATGAGAGTGGCTTCGACCGCCACGCCCCGCCGCCGGCACGGTGAAACTGCGCAAGCCCAGGGGAACACGTCACGCCGTGTAGCCTCGGCTGTCTTTGAAAACCGGGCGACTGCTCAGTCAGCTCACGACCTGAAACGGAAGTTCAACTCCGTGCGGCCGGACGGACGCCTTGTCCCCTTTGCTGACGTTCGGAGGCCTCCCAGGCTCCTCCGGACCGGACATTCCCGGCGATCAATCCGTGCCCGAAAGCGGACTTGTCGCACGGAGGCCGGATTTGGCGCATCCGATGCGCCGTATTCTCGCGCGACCGTCGTCGGAGATCACCGCCAGCGCCAACAGCCGACGCGTCTGGTTCGCTGCCCTGCGCTGATCACGAACAGAAGCAAGAATTCGGCGACGTGATGAACGCCCAGGGACTTGGCGCAAAACGAACCCATTACAGAAGACACTATAGCTTGTAGCCGATCTTTCGCAGCAGGTCTTTCCGCCACGCAATGTCGTCGTCGGTTTCGACACCCAGCGGCGAGGCGCCATCCACCACGCCGAGCACGCCGCGGCCCAGCTCCGTTTGCGCGACGATCACCTGTGTCGGGTTGGCCGTCGCGCAATAGATTCGGCAGACTTCCGGCACCGCGCGCACGGCAGCCAGCACGTTGACGGGAAAGAACCCGTCTCCCAGGAAGATCAAGAAAGTGTGGCCGGCGCCGATGGCCAAGGCGTTGTCGCGTGCCAGGGCGAGGGAGGCCTCGTCATTACCCGACCAGCGCACTAGCCGCTTACCGGAGGCCTCGCAGAAGGCCAGCCCGAAGCGGATGCCCGGAACCGCGCCCACGAGCGCCTCGTGAATGTCTTCCACGGTCTTGATGAAATGCGACTGGCCGAAGATGAAGTTGGCAGCGTCCGGCTTGACGATGGGCACTACGGTGAATTCCATGGCTGCACTCCTGACAGGGTGAGCTACGCGATCCATGGTAGGCCGCCGGAAGGTGATTGCAAACCGCGACAGGCGGCCGATTTCGCCCCACCGAGGCCGTCACCTTTTGCGCGAGGATTACCCGACTGGGTAGATCGCTGCGACGACGGTGCCGCTGTCACAGCGTGCGTGGCGGGGGCATTCGACTTCGACGCGTCTAAACGCGCCTCGTCGCAGCCTGGCGGGGACAGGTTTCCAGGCGAGGGACATCGGCCTGAGGCGCATTCCGTCGGCCATACCTCCGTGGAAACCCGACCAGCCGGAGGACCGAACAATTGCCACGTGATGGCATTGGGTGACTGATGGCGAAGGCGCAGTTCCCCTCCAATGGCTATCGGCAACCCGACGCGTGCGTCGGCGACCATGCCGTCACCGGCGATTGCCGGACGGCCGCGCTGGTCTCCCGGTGGGGCAGCGTGGACTGGCTGTGCCTGCCGCACTTCTCCGCTCCGACCATATTCGCCGCCCTCCTCGACGAAGCGAGGGGAGGCCGCTTCGCCATCCGCCCCTTGGGCCTCGTCGAGGTGCGCCGCCGGTACGTGGGAGACACTGCCGTGGTGGAAACCACGTTCCGGACGGTATCCGGCACCGCCCGGCTGACCGACATGCTGACGGTGCTTGGCGAGCATGCCGACCGCCTCGAACCCCAGCAGGAGCTGCTTCGGCTGGTGGAGGTCACCTGCGGCGAGGTGGACCTGGAGGTCGTGTATGAGCCCCGGCCCGATTTCGGCCGGACCCGTCCGCGCCTGTCCCGTCGTGGCGCCCTGGGCTGGGCGCTGGAGCATGGGAGCGGGCTGGTGCTCCTCCATACCGATGCGGAGTTGGGGCTGTCCGCCGACAAGGCCACCCTCACCGGCCGGCTGCGCTTGGCGGCAGGGCAGCGGCGCGCTTTTTCTCTGACCTTCGTGGAGCGCGACGTCGGCGTGGTGCTGACGCTCGGCGCGGAGGCAGAGCGGCGCAAGGCTGAAACGCTGGTCTGGTGGGAGGGGTGGAGCGGCCGCTGCCGCCGGTTCGGCCCTCACCACGCCGCCGTGCTTCGCAGTGCCATCACGCTCAAGCTGCTCACCTACAGCCTGTCGGGGGCGGTAGTAGCCGCGCCGACGACCTCGCTGCCCGAGACCATGGGCGGCGTACGCAACTGGGATTACCGCTTCTGCTGGCTGCGCGACGCCTCGCTGACCATGGAAGCCTTCCTCGAACTGGGCTACCGCGCCGAGGCCGAAGCCTTCCTGGAATGGCTGCTGCATGCCACCCGCCTGACCTGGCCGGAGCTGCAGGTCCTCTACGACATCTTCGGTGAAGCCAGCATCCCCGAGGAGGTGCTCGACCATCTGGACGGCTACGGTGGATCGCGGCCGGTGCGGATCGGCAACGGTGCTTGGAACCAGTTGCAGCTGGACGCCTACGGCGCGGTCATCATGGCTGCCGCCGCCTATGTCCTCCACGGCGGCACGCTGGACGAGGGCGAAAAACGCATGCTGGTCGGGTTGGGGAGATGCGTCTGCCGGCTGTGGCGGAAGCCCGATCAGGGCATCTGGGAGATGCGCGGGCCTCCCCGCCACCATACCCATTCCAAGATCGTATGCTGGGCGGCGCTCGACTGCCTGCTGTTCCTCGACGGCCAGGGTGCCCTCTCGGTGCCGCGGGAAGATTTCGCCCGCGAACGCGAGGCCGTTCGCAGATGGGTTGATGAATCGGCCTATGTCCCCGGCCTGGGATACGTGGCCGAGCCGCGCACGCGGCGTCCCGATGCCTCGCTGCTGATCCTGCCCCATTACAGTTACGTGGAGGACGACGATCCGCGCTTTGCCGAGACCTTCGCCTTTATCGAACGCGAGCTGGGACAGGGCGGCCTGCTGCTGCGCTACCCGCCCGGTACCGACGGGATAGAGGGAGAGGACAGTCCCTTCGGCATCTGCTCGTTCTGGGCGGTCGAGGCGCTAGCCCGCATGGGCCGGCTGGACGAGGCGGAGCGCCGCTTCGCGCGGCTGCTTGCCATGGCCAACGACCTCGGCCTCTATGCCGAGGAGATCGACAAGGACGGCCGGGCGGTCGGCAACTTTCCCCAGGCCTTCACCCATGTCGGCCTGATCCAGGCGGCCCTGGCCATCGAGAACGCGCGAAAGGGCGGAGCACGATGAGGGCGTTCCTGCTCATGCTGACCGAGATCGAAACCGTGCTGGTGTGGGGACTGGTGGGGACGGTGGCGCTGACCACCATCATGTATGGCAGCCAGGGCGCCGGGCTTTCTCGGCTTTCGCTGCCATTCCTGGTTGGCGCCTGGCTGTCCCCCGACCGCCGCCGCGCGGTGGTCTTCGGCTTCCTTGTCTACATGCTCGGCGGCTGGGGCTTCGCCCTGCTCTATTGCTGGCTGTTCACCCTGATTGGGATGTCGAGCTGGTGGCTTGGGGTGCTGGCGGGGGCTTTGCACGCGCTGTTCTTGCTGACGGTGGCGCTTCCCGTCCTGCCGCATCTGCACCCGCGCATGGCCTCGGAATACGACGGTCCTACCGCCGAGCGACGGCTGGAACCACCTGGGTTCCTTGCCCTCAACTACGGCCGCCGCACCCCCCTGACCACCCTGGTGGCGCACGTCGTCTATGGCGCCGTTATCGGAGCCGGCTACACACCGCCGAGCTGAGCGCTGGGTCAGGCATGCCGGCCCGCGATCAGCGAACTCCACGCGACCGCCGTAGCGCGCGTGGAGCGGCTTCAGGATACGTCATGGAGGGTGTGTAACCTTGTTGGCCGTCCGAGCGAAGGCCGAGATACGCACCGCGTAGCCCGTGGAGGGCACCATGAACTGGATCGCGGCATTCGCTCTCGCGGCCAGCCCTGCCACAAGAGCCGCCATCGCGGCGGTTCCGCAATGCGTCGGAAGACCGTGGTCATCACGGGAGCGTCGGCGGGAGCGGCCGGGCCACCAAGCTGTTCGCCAGCACGGGCTGGGCGGTTGCCCCGATCGCCCGCAACC
The DNA here is from genome assembly GCF_051487185.1 of Inquilinus limosus. Lineage (GTDB taxonomy): Bacteria > Pseudomonadota > Alphaproteobacteria > DSM-16000 > Inquilinaceae > Inquilinus > Inquilinus limosus_F. Next base: position 35,257 of record NZ_JAHVDK010000018.1, on the reverse strand, counting down.
CGGCACGCCTGCACCATGCCCGGGACGAGCTGACGGCCAAGGGCGGGTTCGAACCCGGCTACCTGTTCTTGCCGGTGCCGACGGCCGCGCATGGTGGTTCGACCGTCGGGCTCGCGCCGACGCTGCGCTGATCGAGCCCTCACGGCTGCGCCAGGGCATCGCCTGGGTGGCCGGCCTCATGACGAGGATCGCCATGGCCAGGGTCCTCGTGCGCTCACCCCGGAGCTTGCCATCTCCAACTGGGTACGATCCCACCCAGACGGCGAAGAGGTTTCGGCAGGGCAACCTCCGTTACGGCGGCGAGCGAAGTGGGATCAAAGGATGGAGGAAACCATGCGAGAATCGAATATCGCCACCGGACAGCGATTTCAGTTGAACTGGCAAGCCGCCATCGCGGCCGGAATCATCGCCGGGATCGTCTTCCTGGTCGTGGAGATGGGACTTGTTGCCCTCACGGGCGGGGAAATCTGGGGCCCGCCGCGCATGATGGCTGCCATCGCCATGGGGGAGGGAGCGTTGCCGCCGCCGGCGACGTTCTCCTTTGGCATCGTCATGGTGGCGATGATCGTGCATTTCGTGCTGTCGATCGTCTATGGATTCATCCTCGGCCTGATCATCGGGGCGCGGTCCATGTCCACGGGAATCGCGGCACTGGTCGGCCTGGCCTTCGGCCTCGCCCTCTACCTGATCAATTTCTACGGCTTCGCCGCGGTGGCCTTCCCCTGGTTCGCCATGGCACGCAATTGGATGAGCATCCTCGCCCATCTGGTCTTCGGCGGGGTGCTCGGCTGGTCCTACAAGGCCATTGCCGAGCGGACTCGCCGACCGGCCTGAAGCCGGCGAATCCCAGAGCGCGCCGGCATGACCGCGGCCGGGGACCGCAGAGGCGTGCCGATCGAGCAGGGTCGTTTTCCGGGGAGCGGTGTAGCTGCGGCGGGATGTCCAGCGGGCAGAAGCCTGCTAGAAGTGCGCCGTCACCGTAATTCCAAAAGGGATCAACAACATCTTGACGCCAAACGCCTTCCCGACGGTCAGAGCTGGCCCCAAGGGTAGGGATCGGGCCGGTCAGGTGAATGTCCGATGTCGGGTCGTGGTGCCAGCGGCAGCTTTTTGACGCGCTCCAGCCAGGCCCACCGGCTGCTCCGGCCGGAGCTGACGCTCTCTTCTTCCTCACTTCTGGACGAACTGAGCCGCGCCGTCACGGCATGGCACTTCGCTGGTCAGTTCAGCCCTCGCGCCGTAAAATGCCGGGGTCGAAGGCGCTCGCTGGAGGGCGCGCGATATGGCCGGGGCGCATCTGGATCGGCGGCTGCTCGCGATTCTGGCGGCCGACGTCGTCGGCTACTCGCACCTCATGGAGGCAGACGAGGAAGGCACGATCGCGCGTCTGCGCCAGATCCGCACCGATTTGGCCGAGCCTCTGATCGCCGAATACAAAGGCCGTCTCGTCAAGCTCATGGGCGATGGCGCCCTCGTCGCTTTCGAGAGCGTGGTCGACGCGGTCGTCTGCGCGATCGAGATCCAGAAGGCGGTGGCGCAGCACGAGGCGGAGATCCCCGGCGACCGCCGGATCGTGTTCCGGATCGGCGTCAATCTCGGCGACGTGGCGCTGATCGAGGACGATGTCTATGGCGATGGCGTGAATGTCGCCGCACGCCTCGAACAGAGCTGCGAACCCGGGGGCGTGCTGGTCTCCGGCACCGCCTTTGATCATCTCTGGGGCAAGCTCGACCTGCCGCTCGAGCCGATCGGCGAGTTGAAGGTCAAGAACATCGAGCGGCCGGTCCGCGCGTATCGGGTGCGGCTTGCGGGCGCGCGGCCGGAGACGCCGCGGCCTCGGCGCTGGCGCCGCTTCTCTGTTCCCGCGGTCGCAGCCCTGCTGGCGCCGCTCAAGGCCATCCGGTCCAGCGCGTTGGGCCGCACGCCGTCGCCTGAAGCCGACCGCGGAAGAAGGGGAGCAGCCGATAACGCCCCTGCTTCGCCGGTCGCGGGTGTGGCCAGCAATCGGCGTCCTGCGCCCGATAGGCCGGCGGTCGCGGTCTTGCCGTTCGAGACTATCGGCGAGGACGCGTCGATAGCCCGGCTTGCGGTCGGGGTGACAGATGACGTCATCACCGATCTTGCGCGGTTTCGCGGTCTCGACGTCATCGCCCGCAATTCGGCCGCCGTCTACAAGGACCGGACCATCGACAGGCGGAGGATCGGACGAGACCTGGACGTCCAGTACATCGTCGAGGGCAGCATCCAACGACACTCGGAACAGATCCGGGTCAGGGCCCAACTTGTCGATGTCTCGACGGGCGGGATTCTCTGGTCCGAGCGCTGGGACCGGCTCGCAGAGGACGTCTTCGCGATCCAGAGCGAGCTCGCGACGCAGATCGCGGCGACTCTCGGCGGGATGGGCGGCTCGGCCGCGATCACCGCGGAGGAGATGCGCAAGGCGAAGCGCCGGCCGCCGGCGAATCTGACGGCCTATGACCAATACCTTCTCGCCAATGAAGGGCGGACGCTGTTCACCGGAGAGTCAGTGGCGCGCGGCCTCGAGGCTGCGACGAAAGCCATCGCGCTTGACCCCAATCTGAGCCGCGCCTATGTCGCCCGCGCCTGGTTGAACTACATCGCCACCCATTACGGCGCAGAGTTCGAGACGGCGATGCAGGCGATGGAAGCCGACGCCCGGCATGCGCTGTCGCTTGACCCTAATGATGCCGAAGCGCGGGTGGTATTGGCGCACTACCTGACCGCCCGCGGCCGCTTTCAGGAAAGCGAGGCGCAGATCCGGGCCGCCCTGCAGGCCAATCCCGCCAACGCACAGGTCCTCGTGGTCGCCGCCGCGATGCAGGCGTGCAACGGTAAGCCGGAGGAAGCTGCCGAACTGGCGGACCGGGTGATGCGGCTCGACCCCTGGATGACCGCCGAGAATCTGAATGCGATCAAGGACGCCTATTTCTTCGCTGGCCGGTTCGAGGACGTCATCGCCGTGGTCTCGCGCATCCCTGTCGACGCGCGCGGCAGGGGCGCCCGCCTCCTCCTGACCCTCAGCTATGCGCTGCTCGGCCGCACCTCGGAAGCTGCCAAGGCCCGCGCCGACCTGCTTGACCATTATCCCACGATGTCCGCCGAGCTTCTCTTGAACCTGGACTGGGCCTTCGCTCGGCGCGAGGAAGAGGAGCTGTTCCTGGAGGGTTTTCGCGCAGCGGGTCTGCCCATATGCGCAGCCGATGCCGACCTCGCCGGGATTCCGACCGCCAGGCGACTGCCGGAATGTGCGAAGATGGGGCCGGCAATTGGATGATCGGCCAGGGCTGCTGGGCACAATTGGGCTTTGATCGAGTCGACGCGGCCGTCGGGCGGGGTCCGCTCTCGAGATGCCGGTGCGATGTCCGGAACTGACACCCTTCGGCCGGGACTAGGACTGCTGCGACCAACTGAGAGCCACAGGGCCCGGCGGCGTCACCGATCTGCCCGTTCATCATAGGCCTGTTGCGCCTGTTCGATCTCGTGCAAATGCTTGATCGCCCAATCATACACTGCTCCGAACGGGACTTGCAGTGTGCGCCCAAGTTCTGTGATTGAGTATTCGACCGCGACTGGCGAGGTGGCCAGCACCTCGCGAGCAATCAGCCCATTCCGCTCTAGACGTCGTAAGGCTTGCGTCAACGCCTTGTGCGTGACGCCTTCCAATCTCCGCCTGATCTCATTGAAGCGCGTCGGCTTTTCGGCGAGCAGGGTGAGGATCATCACCGACCATTTATTGGCGACCTGATCGAAGAAGGAGCGTGCGGCGCAGTCCGCAAAGAACACCGCATCAACCTGGCACGTCATCCCGATATCCTTCCGTATACCTGCGCACCTGGAGGTGCGTAATTGACCGTAGATAGCCAACGTATATCGTCAGCGCCAAGCCAATCGCTCTGAGCTCGGGATCTGGATCATCCGAACCAATGCAGGGAACGGATCGGCGGGCTCAAGCACCACGCAGGATGAAGCATGGAAACAAGGCGGCACGATTTGTCCCGGCGCGGCATGCTGGCGCTCGCCGGCGCGGCGGGGGGTGCGATCGCCCAGGGGCATGGCGGGGCTTCCGCGGCGACGAGACCGACGGCGAAGCTCTTCGCGACGGAAGCAGGCACGGGCAAGAACGTGATGTTTCTGCACGGCTGGACTTGCGACTCCCATGATTGGAGCTGGCAGCTGCCGCTGTTTGAGAGCAAGTACCGTGTCGTCGCTGCCGACCTGCGGGGGCATGGCAGATCCGAGGTCATGCCGTCAGGTGCCTACGCGCCCGCCGACTATGTTGCCGATATCGAGGCGTTGATCTCGACCAGATACCCCGGCCAAAAGTTCATCATCGTCGGGCATTCAATGGGTGGGCAGATCGCCGCCCGTCTCGCCGCCAAGCGGCCGGACCTGGTCGATGCCGTCGTGTCCGTCGACGGCGCGATCGGCTTTTCCGGCGACGCAGCGCAACTCTTCGCGAAGACTGCCCATGATCTGAACGTCGGCGATCCCGGCGTCGTGGTCCCGGCCCTGTTCCAGCTCGTCTACGACGCCGCGACCGATCCGGCATGCGAGCGCTGGCACGCGAGACGCCTCCAGGGGATGCCGGTGCACGTCGTGCGCGAGTCCTTCGGCCCGCTCTTCTTCGGGGCCGACCAGGTGGGCCTCGGAGAGGCCAGCGCCATATTCTGCGAAAGCTTGATGGTGCCCTTCTACCACCTGTGTCGTGATCCGGCGCAAGCAGACCGCATGCGGCCGTGGTTCTCGCACCCGAAGTCGAAAGTCGACGTATGGTCCAACGCAGGTCACTGGATCATGCAGGACCGCAAGGACGACGTGAACGCCGCGGTGACTGCCTGGATCGACGCGCTCTAGACGACCGCCTTTGGCGCCCCTGAGATCTCCCATGCCCGATCTTGACGTCCTGTTTAGCTCCGTCCGCTTCTGGGAAGCCGTGGCAATGACCGGTGTTGGCTCTCTCCAGTTAGGCGCTCGCGACAGCGAAGGGTGGTGAGCGGCTGTAGCCAGCCGGGCAAGTCATGTTACGCTCCGCTATGTCCTCTTACACTTCCTCAGTTTTTCTAGACCTCGATGGCACCCTGATCGACTCGCAGCCTGGCATCCTAATGAGCTGCCGGGCTGCACTTCGTGCCCTGGGGCATGTGTCGGAACCATCGCTGGATTTATCCGCAATCATTGGCCCGCCGATTGACGACGTCATGCGGTTGCTGCTGCAGCCCTTTGGTGATGATCGAGTTGTTGAAGCGGTGGCAGCCTATCGGGTGGATTATGGCCAGAATGGCTTGTACAACAGTCTTCCCTACTCCGGCATCGCTCAAGCATTGGCCGAGATTCGGCATTCAGGCGCACGGCTGTATCTCGCGACTTCCAAGCGTACGAAGTTTGCTCTGCGTATCCTTGAGCATCTCAATCTTGCTCCCCTTTTCGACGGCATCTACGGCTCCGAAGATGGCGGTGCTCTAGACCACAAGCCGGAACTTATCTCCCATATCATTGAGCAACATGCACTAGCGCCGAGCCACTGCGTCATGGTGGGTGACCGTCGATATGATGTCATTGGAGCTCACGCGAACAAGATGCGCGCGCTTGGTGTACTTTGGGGATACGGCACTCGCGATGAGTTGGAGTCCGCGGGGGCGGATGATCTTGTCGCAGAACCGGCGGGCCTTCCGGGGGCCGTCTTGGCGATGGCCACGTCTGGTATGAAGTGATCGCCTCGGGTCGAAGCCGGCCAGGTCCGCTTCGAGAAGCTGGCTGCAATGGCCGGCTTCGGGGCACCGTCGCCGGTATGGGCTGGCCGGGAAGGGCCCGATCCGGCCGGTCCGGCTGACGTCCGGTTTCGGGCCGCTGGCATCAGCATCATAGCCCTCGTCCGCAGTCGGACCTCCGCGCTCTCTCAGCTGGCGTGGAGGATTCGAAAGCGATCGGGTTCCGCCGGATCTCGATCAACGACTTGGATTGGCGGCCAAGCCCATTGCCAAACGCTGATGCCCGGCGTGCGGGAGAACCGGATCTGCCCGCGGGTGCCTTCAACTGCAACGCGCGGCCAGGATTCGGCAGTGCGCGCCCGGTCCACGCCGTGAGAACGCAGCACATCGGCGAGGACGGCGACCGTGTCGTAGCCCTCGAAGGCTACGAAGGAGGGCGCTTTGGCCAGCCGCTCACGAAGGGCCGTCTCGACTCGTGCACCGAGTGGGCTGAGGCGCTCGGGCAGGTAGCGCAAGAACGGGATTGCGGTGCTGTCGTCGCCCAGCAACGTCGCCCATTCGGCGAATTCCGATTGGCCGGCCGGAGCACCAATCATGATCCCGGCGAGGCGCTGGTCGTGGCGGACGGACTTGACGATCGACACTGCCGGCTCCGGGTGGCCGACCAGAAGAAGGAGGGCTGTCGCGCGACTGTCGACGAGTTCGTCGCACACCGCCGTGGGGGCGAGCGAGCGCATGTCGAGTTCGATGACGGTGCCGCCGCGTGGAACGAGGTAGTCCCGCAGAATGCGGGCTCCAGATGCCCAGTAGACACTCGACTCGGCTGCTACGGCGATCCGACTGTGGCCCGAGCTGAGGAGGAAGTCTGCGTAGATCTGCCAGCCGTAGGACTGCGCCGAGGCAAGGCGCGCGACCCATTTCGTTGGCTGTTCGGTGAGCGCGTCGAGAACCGCTGACGAGCAGAGGAACGGCAGGCCGAGGGCGTCGGCCCTGGCAGCGGCGGCGCGGGCGACGACGCTGTGATACTCCCCCGCCAAGGCAGCCACACCCAGGCGAGCCAATTCATCTACGGCCGCCGCGGCCCTCTGTGGATCAGCCGCGGTGTCTCGGACCACCAGCTCGAGTGGTCTCCCGACGATCCCGCCGGCGTCATTGATTTCGCAAACGGCTAGCTCGAGTCCAGCGAGCAAGTGTTGGCCTGCCTCGACCCAGCCAGGCCGAGTTAGCGGAACCAGAGCGCCGATCCGAACGGCTGATTCATCAGTCCGCTCTGCTCCGGATGGCGATGGTGGCGCATTCATGCGTTGCGTCTCCCGGGTGACGAGTCGGTTGCAGTATGCCCGCAAAGTGAACGTCAGTGGTGCCGAGAGTAGCCGAGCCGAGAATGGCCAGCTTCGGCGCCCCCTGGCCATCGGCCAGGCCTCGCGCCGCCGATCGAGCCGTACCTTTATCGAGCCAGGCTGGCCGGGCAGGACCGGATCCTACAGGCCCAGGCGATGTCCGGTGTCGGGGCGCTGACCCGGTGACCGCTTGTGGCGCCCTCCCGCCGGTCCAGGATGACCGACACGGGCGGAAGCGGGACACCACGGTCATCACAATCAGCGGCAAGAGACCAAAGCGGAAGCTGGCTTTGTAGACTCGTCAGAGGCACTGCAATAGAATTTCGAAGCTGCGCTTCGGAAGGCGATTGGGCCATGGCCGAACAACGCGCCATCGCCGTCTTGCCGCCATTCTTGCTGCCGATGTTGTCGGGTATAGCCGGTTGATGGGCGTCGATGAGCAGGGCACGCTCGCGGCACTCAAAACCAGACGCAGGGATATTCTACAGCCGCTGCTTGCCAAACATTTTGGCCGCATCGTCAAGGTAATGGGCGATGGAGTGCTGGCAGAATTTGCCAGTGTTGTGAATGCCGTCAGCTGCGCAATCGAGCTTCAGAGGGTTATGGGCGCCGCAAATGTGGATCTGCCGGAGGATCGGCGGATCGTATTGCGTGTGGGGATCAACCTGGGCGATGTAATCGTTGAGGGTGGCGATCTCTACGGTGACGGCGTCAACGTTGCCGCCCGGCTGCAAGTCCTGGCCGAGCCTGGCGGCATCTGCGTAGCCGCCAAGGTGCGCGACGAGGTCGGCGGCAAGGTCGATATTGAATTTGAGGATCTCGGCGAACGGCGGCTCAAGAACATGGCGACGCCGGTCCGTGTCTACATGATCCGACCTGCGCCGCCACAGCGCGCCGCGGACTCGCCGATGCTTGCGGCGCCCGACAAGCCATCGATCGCGGTGCTGCCATTCGAGACCGCGGGCCCTGATCAGGAATGGTTTTCCGACGGTATTGCCGAAGACATCACGACAGCTCTGACGAAGAGCCGGAGGCTCCTGGTCGTCTCAAAGAACTACAGTTTCGCCTTCAGGGGGCGCAGGACCCGAGGAAACGAGATCGCCCGCGAACTCCGCGTCCGGTACCTTCTGGAAGGTAATGTGCGCCTGTCTGGCCAACGCGTCCGAGTCTCCACGCGCTTGCTCGAGGGGGAGAGCGGAGAATTGCTTTGGGCGGAGCGGTTCGACCGGGAACTCGAGAACATCTTCGCAATCCAGGACGAGATCACCGAAGCTGTCGTCAAACACCTGGAACTCGAGCTGCTGCCGGAGGAGAAGCAGGCCATTCAGCAAGCTCGTACGGCCAACGTCGAGGCCTATCACTTCGAGCTGCGGGGCCGGCAACTGGCCCTCGCATTGACAAAATTAAACCTCGCCCTAGCCCGACGCATGTTCGGCAAGGCGGCGGAACTCGATCCTGGCTATGCGCGTGCCTATGCCGGCATGGTGATCTGCGATTGTTGCCTGCGCGATTGGCACGGCGAGGCTATCTCGTCGGATGCGATCCTAGCCATCGCGGACAAGGCGCTGAATCTCGACCCCAGCCTTCCGGAAGCGCATACCGCGCAGGGCTTTGCACTGTTCTGCAATGAAAAATACGATGAGGCCGACCTCTCATATCGGCAGGCTCTCTCCATCGATCCCAATTCCTACGAGGCCAATTTCTTCTTTGCCTCCACCATGGTGCGTTTTCTGAACGACCGGGAGAGGATGGTCTCGTTGTTTAAGCTGGCCTCCCGGCTGAGACCGGACGACTATGTTTCGCCGATGATGATCGCCAGCTTTGTCGGCAAGGGCGATCCGGAAAGAGCGGAATGGGCAAGGGTCTGTCTCGAACGGGCGGAACGCGCGACCAACCTCCACCCCGGGGATGCCTCACCACTGCATCGCGGCGCCCTTGCGCTTGCCTATCTCGGCGAGAGGGAGAAGGCGCATTCCTGGCTGGCCCGTTCCCTGGCGATTGTCCCGGATGAGTTCATTGCGCAGGTCAATGCGGCGAGCATCCACGCTTAGTTCGGTGAAGTAGAAGAAGCGCTGCGCTACCGAAATGGCCGCCCGGAAGGTCTCGCAGAACACGATAGACCTGCTTCGACGCGATGCCGACTTCGACGCAATTCGCGATCATCCGCGCTTTTCTCTGGTTCTCCGCCCGCGGAATTCGTGACGCAATCTGGAAGCCGGCGTTCAAGGCGAATGTCTGGCCAGCCCAGACATGCGGCTGGTCCGATTTCGCGCGATGCACGGTCGCTTTGTAACTATCGTGTGGATTGGGTCGGCTATTCTTCACGAACATCGAGAGGGAGGATCTCCCACGCCCGGATGAGCTCGCCGACCGACGTTGCGTGCATCTTCCTCATCACGTTGCTGCGGTGCAGCTTGACGGTGACCTCGCTGATGCCGAGGTCGTAGGCGATCTGCTTGTTGAAGCGTCCCAGCGCCACGGCCCGCAGCACCTGGCGCTCGCGCCGGGTCAGGGTCTTGTAGTGGTCGACATGCTGCCGGGCGATGCGGGCCTTGGCCCGCTGCGCGACGTCGCGTTCGATGCCGGCCGAGACGGCGTCCAGCAGGGTCTGGTCGCGGACCGGCTTGGTGAGGAAATCGATGGCGCCGGCCTTCATCGCCTGGACCGTCATCGGAATGTCGCCGTGACCGGTGAGGAAGACGATCGGCTTGTTCTTGCCGGTGGATGCGAGCTGCTGCTGCAGATCGAGGCCGCTCGTCCCGGGCAGGCGTACGTCGAGAACCAGGCATCCGGAGCGATCCGGCAGCTTGCAGTCCAGCAGCTCGCGCGCCGATGCGAAGCCGGCCGCATCGAGCCCCGCCGACAGCATGAGCTCCTGAAGCGCGGAGCGGATCCTCTCATCGTCATCGACGATCAGGACCAGCGGACGATCCGCGTCGGCAGCGGGCATGCTCATGGGAACCCCTCCGATCGATGGGCTGGCGAAGCCCGAACCCCGATGGTGCCGGAGCGCCACGATCGGGAGCCGCAGTGCCTGGATGGTCTCCAGATACGCAACGCTACGTATCGTTGTCAAGCATTGATCCGTACTGTAGTACTGGGCGGCGGCGTAAGGGCCGTGCGCCGGAAGCGCGAGGGAGGATGGCGGTTGCCGATTGAGAGCGGGAAGGGGCGTGGAGGGCGCGCGCGAAGCAGCGCCGCGACCGCCGCTGTTCGGGCAGCGGCGCTCAGGCTGGCGCGCGAACTGGGCCCGGAGCGGGTCACCATCGAGGGGATTGCAAGCACCGCGGGTGTGGCGAAGACGACGATCTATCGTCGCTGGCCCAACGCCGCCGCGGTCATCATGGACGCCTACCTTGGCGACATCTATCCCCTGATCGCCTATCGTCCGGGCGCAACGCTGCGCGAGACCTTCCGAAATGCGCTCGGCGACCTCGCGCGCGCCCTCAACCCGGCCCGCCGCGACCTGCTGCGCCATCTTGTCGGCGCCGCCCAGTCCGACCCTGATCTCGCGCGCGCCTTCTGGGAGAACTGGATCAGCCCGCGCCGTGAAGAGGGACACCGGGCGATCCAAGCCGCGGGCGTCTCGAGGGAGGACGGCGACGTCCTGCTCGATCTGCTGTTCGGCGCCTTCTATTACAGGATGCTGATCCCATACGCCGACATCGACGACTCCTGGATCGACGCGGTGGTTCAGAAAGTCTGTCCCGAGGCGCCTTGATCCGAAACGGCCGAGCCGATCGATGGTCTCGACCGCGCCGGATTGTCTGACGGGTGACCGGACCACGAGCGCCGACCGCGCGGTCCGGTCTTGCGTCGATCAACCAGCGTCCGCTTTGCGGCGGGCGCGGTCTGGACGGGTCGCATGTGATGGCCGAAGACCGGCTTTCCGTCCTTTGGAGATGGTCCGACACCTGCCGAGGTGCTCACCCTGCTATGGCAAACCGCGCACCCGGCGATAGGATCTCGCCACGCCTCCCGGAGAGACCCGCCTGCGTTGCGAAAGGCCCGCGCATGTAACGCGAGGAGACGCTGCGCGCGGCCGAAGACCGCCGGGACTGGCGGCAGGACGAGAAGGACGACCGGCGCCACGCTGTCGCCCAGCGCGTCTCCCGCGCCATCGCCAGGGCCCAGCCCTAGGCGCAGGAGCGGCTGACCACCGAGCTCTGGACCCGCCTCACCGAGGACGAGCGCATCGACACCGACCTCGCCGACACCGCCCTGCCGCTCGAGACCCTGATCCTGTGCCTGGGCCGCGATATCGGCCTGTCCCGCCGCGCCCTCGCCGCCGACCTCGACTCGGACGGGGCGACAGGCGCGCCGCAGCAGGGGCGCCCGCCGCCGGACCGGCAGCGTTACCTCTACTGCCGACCTTCCGAGGACGCCGAGCCCTACTGGCTCGACACCAAGACCCTGAAGCGGTTCGACCACCCGCCCTGGGAGGAGCCGCTGGACAGCAGCTGAACGCCGCTGCGGCATGAACGCGTCGGTTGGGTTCGCCTTCGGGCGAACCCAACACCCCCGCCGCGCCCGTGTTGGGTTCGCGTGCCGCGAACCCAACCTGCAAAATCTGCGCGAGCGCAGCCTTCCATTCTCCCCCTCCCCTTGCGGGAGGCGGCAGGGGGGAAGGGTCTGCGCGCGTTCGCGCGGCGGGCGTCCTTCATCGGGCTCTGCACCGCTGCGCCCGGGACGATCAACCCGTCGGCTCGGCCGTGTCACCCGAGCAGCGGCCGCTCGGTTTCCGGCCGCGGCAGGCCGTGCCGGGCCAGCTCGAGCGTCAGGATCCTTGTCTCGAGCAGGTTGAAGATCCGCAGCACCACCTCGACCGCATCGAAGGGCTTGGTCAGGAAGTCCTTGGCCCCGAGCGAGAGTGCGCGACGCCGCGCGGCCAGCGTGACATCCGCGGTCAGCACCAGGATCGGCAGATAGGTCTGGGCCGGGATCAGGCGGGAGAAGGTCTCGAGCAGGGCGTAGCCGTCGAGCTCCGGCATCATCAGGTCCAGCAGCACCAGGTCGACCGGATGCTCCTGGAACAGCGGCAGGGCCTGGCGCGGATCGGTGGTGGCCAGCAGCCGGGTGAAGCCCTCGCGCTTCAACAGCCGCTCCAGCAGCACGACATTGGCCGGCTCGTCGTCGACGATCAGGATCGTCGACTGGCGCATCAGGTCGGTCGTCGGCATGGGTCCCTCGTCATCAGCCCTGAACGTCGTCCGCCGTCGTCGGGTGGCGGAGGCTTGGCGGATCTTCCGCGTGCGGCAGGTCGAGATGAAAGGCCGAGCCGCCTTCCGGCAGGTTCTCATGGATCAGCGCCCCGCCCATCGCCTCGGCGAGCTGCCGCGACAGGGCGAGGCCGAGCCCCGAGCCCTCGGCCGCGGACCGGTCGGCGCCCAGCCGGTCGAAGGCCGCGAACAGGCGCTCGGCCCGCTCCGGCGGAATGCCGGGCCCGGTGTCGCGGATGGTGATGCGGACCAGCCCCGGACCGGCCGCCCGATGCTCCAGCACGACCCGCCCGCCGTCGCGGTTGTACTTGACCGCGTTGGACAGGAGGTTGAGCAGCACCTGCAGCAGCCGCCGCCGGTCCGCCAGGACCGGGAGGCCGGATTCGTCCGGCGCCGCGACCTCGATCGCGATCCCGCGCGGCTGCCCCAGCGGCGCGGCGAGCACGGCCGCTTCGGCCAGGATCTCCGCGGCCGGCAGCGGCTCGACCGCCAGGTCCATGCGCCCGGCCTCGATCCGGGCCAGGTCCAGCACCTCGCCGATCAGGCTCAGCAGGTGCCGCCCGGCGCGAAGGATCTGCGCCACGTTCTCGCGCGCCTCCTCGTCTTTCAGGTCTAGCTCCAGCAGCTGGGCGAAGCCGAGGATGGAATTCAACGGCGTGCGCAGCTCGTGGCTCATGCGCGACAGGAACTCGCTCTTGGCCCGGCTCGCCTGCAGCGCCTCCTCCCGGGCGGCGACCAGGTTGCGCTCGCTCTCGCGCAGCTCGGCCTCCCGTTGCCGCAGCAGGATGCTCGCCTCGTGCAGCGCCTGTTCGAGATGGCCGATCTCGTCCCCCGCCGGATCCGGCACTTCGATCTTCTCGCCCCGGGCCAGGCGGTGGGCCATGCCTTCCAGAACCTGGACGCGGCGGACGATGCCGGTCGAGAACAGGCCGACAGCGGCGATGGCGCCGCTGAGGCCCAGCAGCCCCGCCACGACCAGGAGCGCGCGGGAGAGCGCACGGATCCGCTCCGCCGCATCGGTGCGCGCGGCCAGCAGCCCGGCCTCCCGCCGCGACATCGTGTCGATCTCGGCCCGCAGCACGTCGAGATCCTTCTTGCTGTCGGTCAGCGCCACCGTCAGCGCCTGCGGGTTCGAGGGATCGGCGGCCGCGGCCCGCCGCAGCTCCGCCAGGCTGGCCAGCTTGGTCGCGACCATCGCCCGGATGCGCTGCAGCCGGTCCTTCTGCTCGGGGTCGACGAGGCGCCTCCCCATCCGCTCGATCACCACCGGCAGCCCGGCCTGCGCCCGGTCATAGGGCGTCAGGAAGGACTCCTGCCCGGTCAGCAGATAGCCGCGCACGCCGGTCGCGGCCTCGGCGATCTGGGCGTGGATCTCCTGGATGTCGGACTGGATCGCGAGCGTCAGCCGCACCTGGTCCTCGGCGACGGTGCTCTGCCGGTCGGCCAGGAAGACGAAGGCCAATGCGCCCAGCAGCAGCGCCAGCGGCACGGCGACAACGATGATGCCCTTGGTCTTCAGCGGCCAGTCGACGAAGCGCCCGGTCATGACGATGCGGCCGATCCCGGCAACAGGCCGCTGCGCGCGGCGAGGACCGCCGCCTGGGTCCGGTCGCCGACGCCGAGCTTGGCGATGATCCGCTCGACATGGATCTTCACCGTGCCCGGGGCGATCGAGAGGCTGCGCGCGATCTCCTTGTTGGTCAGGCCCTCGGCCACCTTGGCCAGCACCTCGCGCTCGCGCCCGGTCAGGCCATCGAGGGCGCCCACCGGCGGGGCGGGACGGGCCGAGACGCGGCGCAGCAGCCGGGCCACCAGATCGGCATTGAAGAAGGCGTCGCCCTCCAGCACCCGCCGCATCGTCGCCAGGATGTCGGTCCGGCTGGCGTCCTTCAGCAGATAGCCCGACGCGCCCGCCTCGATCGCGGCTTCGAGGTAGTCGAGACTGTCGTGCATGGTCAGGATCAGCACCCGGGTTTTCGGGGCCACGCGCCGGATCTCCCGGGTCGCGGCGAGGCCGTCCAGCTCCGGCATGCGGATGTCAAGGATGGCGAGGTCGGGCGCCTGTGCCCGGCAGGCGGCCACGGCCTCAGCCCCGTTCCTGGCCTCCGCGTCGATGCGGAAATCGGCCTCCCGCCCGATCATGGCGGCGAGGCCGGCCCGGGCCAGGTCGTGGTCGTCGGCGATCAGCACGGATGCGGTCATCGGCCATCCGCCCCGGCCGGCAGCGGAATGGCGGCGCGGATGGCCGTCCCCTTCCCCGCCGCGCCCTCCAGCTCGAGCCGGCCGCCGAGCACCGCCAGCCTCTCGCGCATCCCGGCGATGCCCAGGCGCTCGCCGGCGGCGTCCGGCACCCCGACGGCCGCGATGCCTCTGCCGTCGTCGACGACGTGGAGATGCGCGTGGCCGCCGTCCTCGAACAGCCGCAGCTCGATCCGGTCCGCCCCCGCATGCTTGACCACATTGGCGAGGGCTTCCTGTGCGACCCGGTACAGCACCAGGCAGACCATCGGCGGCCAGCGCTCCGCGGCCGGCGACAGCTCGGCGTCGACGGAGAGGCCGCCGAGCGTCTCCAGCCGTGCCCGCAGCGCCGCCGCGAGCCCGAGCCCGTCCAGCTCCGGCGGGCGGAGATCGGCGATGGCGGCGCGGATCTCGGCCACCGAGCGGCGCGCCAGCCCGGCGAGTTCCTCCAGCTCCTGCCGCAGCGCCGCATCGTCCGGCAAGCCCGCGGTCACCGCCTGCAGCCGGTAGCCGAGCGCCGCCAGAGTCTGGGCCGAGCCGTCGTGCAGGTCGTGCGCCACCCGGCGCCGCTCCTGCTCCTGCGCTTCGATCAGGCGGCGCACCAGCGCCGCGAGCTCGGCGCGCTTGTCGGCGAGGTCATCGAGCAGCCGCTGCCGCTCCGCCGCCTGGCGCTGCAGGCCGACGGCTGCGGCGATCCGGCGGACCGCGACATCCAGAGCATCGCGGTCTTCGGCCGCCAGCTCGCGCCGCCCCGGCAGCAGGCGCAGCGCGAGCCGGGCGGTCGCCCCGCCGTCGCGGGCACACAGATCGATGGTGCCGCCGGAGTCGCGATCGGACTGCCCGACCATCGACCGCCACGCCGGCAGCCCGTGCGACGCCTCGATCTCCAGCACGCCCGACCCGGCGCCGGCGAAGGCCGCGATCCGCGCCAGCACCGTCCCGGCCACCTCCTCGAACCGGCCGTGCTCCAGACCGGCATGGATATCGACGATGAAGCGCAGACGCGCCGCGCGCGCCTCGGCATCGCGGTAGAGGCGGCGCAGTTCGACCACGGAGGAAGCCTCGGCGGCTTCCGACGACAAGGGCATCGTTTCGCTCTCGCTCCGTTCCGGACGGATTCCGGCCTAGCATAGCCCGGCGACCAGCGTTGCGCCCTATGCCGTTCGGCAGATCCGCCCGGCAGACGCGCAGCCGGCCTCCTTCCCCCAAATCCAGGCCATGCGGCGCCGATGCGCCGCCCGACAAAGGAGACCGATCATGCGTGTTACCCTGGCCACTGTCCTCGCCCTGTCCGCCCTTTCGCTGCCGGCCTTCGCCGCCGATACGGCCGCTGTCCCCCAGACGGCCGCCGCCACGGCCACGCCGGCCCAATGCGAGCCGATCACGGAAGAGGGGGTCGCGAAGCTGTTCGACCGCTGGAACGCGTCCCTCGCCACGCTCAAGGCTGAGGCGGTGGTGGCCAACTACGCCGAGGACGCGATCCTGCTGCCGACCCTGTCGAACACGCCGCGCCTGACCCAGGAGGCACGGATCGACTACTTCAAGCACTTCCTGGAGAAGCGGCCGCAGGGGACGATCGACAGCCGGGTGATCCGGATCGGCTGCAACAAGGCGACCGACAGCGGCACCTACACCTTCACGCTGGATGACGGCAGCAAGGTTCCGGCGCGCTACACCTACACCTATGCGTTCATCGACGACGCCTGGCTGATCACCTCGCACCACTCCTCGGCCATGCCCGAGAAGTAAGGCCGAAGGGCGCGCCGGACGACGGCGCGCCCGTCACGGCTTCAGCACCGAGCGGGCGACGTCGATGAAGGCGCGCAGCTTCGGCTGGTCCTGGGCCCGCCGCGGGAAATAAAGGAACAGGCCGGGCGTCCGCGGCAGGAACGGCTCCAGCACCTTGTGGAGCAGCCCGGCCGCGAGATCGGCTTCGACGGCGATATCGGGCAGATAGGTGAGGCCGAGCCCGGCGCGGGCGAAGGAGGACAATAGCCCGCCGTCATTGACGATGATGCTGCCGGGCGGGTCGACCGTCAGGGCGCGGCCGTCGCGCTCGAATTCCCAGCGATAGATCGCGCCGGAGGTCGGGAAGCGGTAGCGGATCGCCTCGTGCCGCGTCAGGTCCTCCGGCCGCTCCGGCCGGCCGCGGGCGTCGAGATAGGCGGGGCTGCCGACCACGCTCCAGGCGATGTCGCGGGTCAGCCGCACCGCCACCATGTCGAGCTCGACATACTCGCCGATGCGGATGCCGGCGTCGTAGCCCCGCGCGGCCAGGTCGACGGTCGCGTCCTCGACCGCGACCTCGATCGCGATCCGGGGATGGCTGCGCCGCAGCGCCGCCACCACCGGCTCGACGATCAGCGGCACGGCCATGCGCGGCACCGTCAGGCGCAGCAGCCCGGCCGGCACCGATCCCATCGCGCCCACCTCTTCGATTGCCGAAACGATCTCCGTCGCCGCCGGCCCGACCCGCGCCAGCAGCGCGGCCCCGGCCTCGGTCAGCCCGACCCGGCGCGTCGTCCGCACGAACAGCAGCGCCCCGAGCCTGGCCTCCAGCGCCTTGACCGCCTGGCTCACCGCCGCCGGCGAGACGCCCAGCCGCGCCGCCGCACCGGTGAACCCGCCCGCCTCCGCCACGGCCAGGAAGGCGGAGAGACCGGTGAAGGGATCGGGCGCATTCATGCCCGGATTATAAATCGGATCTTAAAGGCTCAGGAAGGCAGCCCCGATTTTTCGGGGCAATCGCCGCCGGTAGGCTCTCCCGCATCGGCCAACAGGGAGGACACCATGGCCCAGGAAGAGACCTTCGATCCGGCCACGGCCGGGCTGCCGCGCCGCGTCGTCCTGGCGGGCGCGATCGCTGCCGGCGGGGCCGCCCTTCCGGCCGCCGCGGTCGCCCAGACGCCCGGCCTGCTGGCCGGGAAGGTGGCGATCGTCACCGGCGCGACATCCGGGATCGGGGCGGCGACCACGGCCGCCCTGGCGCGGGCCGGCGCCAAGGTCGCGTTCAACGGCCGGCGCGAGGCGCTGGGCCGCGAGGTCGAGGCGCGCATCCGCTGGGAGGGCGGCGACGTCGCCTACACCAAGGCCGATGTCCGTGACGCGGCCCAGATGGAGCGGTTCGTCGCCGACACGGTCCAGCGCTGGGGCCGGCTCGACATTGCCTTCAACAATGCGGGGATCGACCTGCCGCCAGCGCCGATCGCCGACACCGACATCGCCGGCTTCGACGACCAGGTCGCGACCAATCTCCGCGGCGTCTTCGTCTCGATGAAGTACGAGCTGCCGCATCTGGTGCGGGCGAAGGGCGCCATGATCAACACCGCGTCGATCGGCGGCCGCCACGCCTTCCCGAACATCGTCGCCTATGGTGCGACCAAGGCGGCGGTGATCCACATGACCCGCGCCGCGGCCCAGGAATACGGCCGCGACGTGCGCATCAACGCGATCTCCCCGGGCCCGATCGAGACGCCGATGCTGGAGCGGGTGCGGCGCGACTGGAAGGTGACGACCGAGCAGCTGGTCGCGCCCTATCCGATGCGCCGGGCCGGCACGCCCGAGGAGGTCGCGGCGGTGGTGGTCTTCCTCGCCAGCGACGCCGCTTCCTATGTCAGCGGCCATGTCATCGGCATCGACGGCGGCGACCTGGCGTGATCCCTAGACCGAAGCCAGCAGGCCGCCATCGACATAGATGATCTGGCCGTTGACGAAGTCGGAGGCGGCGGAGGCCAGGAACACGGCGGCGCCGCCCAGCTCGTCCGGCCGGCCCCAGCGCGCTGCCGGGGTGCGGCGCTTGACGAAGGCGTCGAACTCCGGGTCGTCCATCAGCGCGCGGTTCAGCTCGGTGGCGAAATAGCCGGGGCCGATGCCGTTGACCTGGATGTTATGCCGGGCGAACTCGACCGCCAGGTTGCGGGTCAGCATCCTCAGCGCGCCCTTGGCCGAGGCGTAGGGGGCGATGGTCGGCCGGCCCAGCTCGCTCATCAGCGAGCAGATGTTGATGATCTTGCCGGCCTGCCGCTCCACCATTCCCGGCAGCACCGCGCGGGCGGCGACGACGCTGCCGATCAGGTGCACGTCGAGGATCATCCGCCAGTCCTCGATCGCGAAATCGAGGAACGGCTTGCGCAGCTGGATGCCGGCATTGTTGACCAGGATGTCGATCGCCCCGACCGTCTGCACCGCCTGGCCAATTGCGGCGGTCGCGGCCTCGGCGTCGGTCAGGTCGAAGCGGGCCGGATGGGCGTCGATGCCGTCGTCGCGCAGCCGACCGACCGCCTGGGCCAGGGGGCCGTCGTCGCGGCCGTTCAGGATCACCGTCGCACCGTGGCGGCCGAGCGCGGCGGCGACCGAGAAGCCGAGCCCCCGGGAGGAGCCGGTGACCAGCGCCCGCTTGCCGGTCAGGTCGAACAAGGTGCTCATCACAACGTCTCCTGATCGTGGAGGGTGCGGTCGAGTGCGTCGACCAGCATCTCGGCATGCTCGCGGCCGAAGACCAGCGGCGGGCGCAGCTTCAGCACGTTGCCGTGCCGGCCGCAACTGCTGACCAGCACCCGCCGCCGGCGCAGCCCGTTCACCACCCGCGCCGCCAGCGCGCCGTCAGGCTCTCGCGTCGTCCGGTCGCGCACCAGCTCGACCCCGATGAACAGCCCGGCGCCGCGCACGTCGCCAATGGCGGGATGCCGGTTGGCCAGGGCCGGCAGCGCCTCCTGCAGGAAGGCGCCGGTGTCCCGGGCATTGGCGACCAGCCCTTCGCCCTCGATCACGTCGAGCACCGCCATGCCGACCGCGGCCGAGACCGGGTTGCCGCCGAAGGTGTTGAAGTAGCGGGTGCGGCGGCCGAACTCCGCCAGCACCTCCGGCCGCGCCGCCATGCCCGCGATCGGGTGGCCGTCGCCCATCGGCTTGCCCATGGTCACCATGTCCGGGACGATGCCGTGGCGGGCGAAGCCCCACATCCCGTCGCCGGTGCGGCCGAAGCCGGGCTGCACCTCGTCTGCGATGACCAGCCCGCCAGCCGCCCGCATCGCCGCCGCGGCCGGGGCCAGGAAGCCGGGCGGGTCGGCGAAGACCCCGTCGCTGGAGAAGATGGTGTCGACCAGCAGCGCCGCCGGCGTGATGCCGTGGCTTCGCATGTGCTCGATCGCCGCCGTCACCCGGGCGGCGAAGGCCCGGCCGACATCACCGTCGCCGCGGTAGCCATCCGGTGCGGCGACCAGGCGGACATGGTCGCCGATCCGGACCGCGCTGCCGAGCGAGGGCGACATCTCCGCCAGCGCCACGGTCACGCCGTGATAGGCCCAGTCGGTGACGATCACGCCGGTGCCGCCGGTGACGGCGCGGGCGACCCGCAGGGCGAGATCGTTCGCCTCGCTGCCGGTGCAGGTGAACATCACATGGCCGATCTCGGGCGGGAAGGTCGCCAGCAGCCGCTCGGCATAGTCGAGCACGCCTTCGCCGAGGTAGCGGGTGTGGGTGTTCAACACGGCCGCCTGCTGCGCCAGGGCGGCGACGACATGCGGATGGCAGTGCCCGACCGAGGCGACGTTGTTGTAGGCGTCGAGATAGCGCTCGCCGTCGGGGTCGTAGAGCCAGACGCCCTCGCCGCGCACGACATGCAGCGGCTCCTCATAGAACAGGCGGTAGGCCGGCCCCAGCAGCCGGTCACGGCGGGCGCGCAGGGTGGCGGTGCGGGGATCAGACATGGGCGGCCTCCTCCCGGCAGATGCGGTGCAGGCGGTCGGCGGCCGCCTGCCGGTCGAGATCGGTCAGGCGCCGCAGCCGCGACCAGGCCGCCTCGTTGTTGCGAAGGATGTAGGCCCGGTTCTCCGGATGGCGGCGCGCGCGCCAGGCGCCGATGACCACGATCATCACCAGCCGCGTCGCCATCAGATCGCAAAGCAGGTCGATCTCCTCTTGCCGCAGCGGCAGCGCGGCGTGGTAGCCGGCGATCAGCTCGGCCGCCGGCCCGAGCGGATCGTCGCCGTCCGAGAGGTGATAGGCGGCGGCGACGGCGACGTCGCTGGCCAGCACGGTCCGCACCGCGTCACCGAAATCGATCAGGCCGGTGGTGGTGTCGGGGTCGGCCGGATCGACCAGGATGTTGCTGGGGTTCGCGTCGGCGTGGATCACCTGCCGGCGCAGCCCCGGCAGGGCCGGCACCACCGCCCGCTCGAACCGGTCGAGGCCGGCTTCGGCCAGGGCACGGCGTTCCGCATCCGCGATCTCGCCCAGCAGGTCGCGCAGCCGCGCCGCGCGGGCCATGTCCCAGATCAGCTCATGCGCCTCGGCCGGGTGGCGGAATTCCGCCAACCCGGCGGCGACGCGGCCGACCAGCGCGCCGATCCGTCGGCGCTGGCGCGGCGACCGTGCGGTGACCGCCGCCAGCGGCGTCCCGTCCAGGAAGGACAGGAGCCGGGCGACTCTCGACGTTCCGCCGCGGTCCAGCTCGATCTCGACCGTCCCATCCCGTGCCGGCAGGATGCGCGGCACCGGCAGGGCCGGATCGGCCCGCTCGAGATGCCGCAGGATCTCCGTCTGAAGATTGGTGGCCTGCCGGTCCTCGGCCGGGTCGGCGATCTTCAGCAGCACGCGCCGGCCGACCGCGGTCTCGATCCGGAAGTTCTGGTCCCTCTCGCTGCTCAGGGGATGGGCGCGCCCTTCGATCCCGTAGTGGTCGCGCACCAGCCGCTCGGCGTCCTCCGGCGAGAGCATCAGCCGGAGAAGCCGTCGAAGAAGCGCGTCAGCAGCCGGCCGAGCACGTCGACGGCATAGCCACCCTCCTGGATGATCGCCGCCGGCTTGCCCAGCGCTGCGATCTTCTCGCCCGCCCGGGCGAAGCCGTCCTCGGTCACCTGCAGCGCCGCCAGCGGCTCGTCCTTCGAGGCGTCGAAGCCGAGGCTGACCACCACCGCGTCGATCCCGGCCCGACCGATCGCCGCCAGCGCCTGGTCGATGGCGGCGAGCCAGCCCTCATCGCCCGTGCCGAGGGCGAGCGGCAGGTTGAGGTTGCTGCCCTCCCCCGCCCCAGCCCCGGTCTCGCCGGCATGGCCGACATACCAGGGGTAATAGCGGTTCGGGTCGCCATGCACCGAGGCGGTGAAGACGTCCGCCCGCTCCCAGAAGATGCCCTGGGTGCCGTTGCCGTGATGGGCGTCGATGTCGAGCACGGCGACGCGCATCGCGCCGCGGTCGCGCAGCCGCTGCGCCGCCAGCGCCGCGTTGTTCAGGTAGCAGTGGCCGCCGGCCCGGGCCGCATAGGTGTGGTGCCCGGGCGGCCGCGCCACCGCATAGGCGGCACGGCCGGCCGCCGCCTCATCGGCCGCGGCGACGGCGCAGGACGCGGCGGCGACGGACGCCATCCAGGTCTGCGGCCCGATCGGGCAGGAGGTGTCGGCGGTGTACCAGCCGAGCCGGCCGACGATGGTGCCGGAGGGCCTGGCGCCCTGGGCCAGCATCTCCGGGCTCGGATGGATGTTGGGCACCAGCTCGGGCCCATGGTCGGGCAGCGCCGCCCACTCCGCCCAGGCGCCTTCGAGGAAGTCGAGATAATCCGCCGCATGGACCGACTGCAGCACGGCGCGGTCGACCGGCGGCGGCTCGACGACCTCGAGCCCCATCTCGTGCACGGCGGTCAGCAGCGCCTCGGCCCGGGCCGGCACCTCGAAGTTGCGGCGGAGCTGCCCCCGCTGCAGGAAGAACTGCGGCGTATGGCTGCGCTGGATGTCGTTCCAGAAGACCTTCATGTCATCGTCTCATCATCGAAGGGCGCCAGCCTCGACCGTCACCGGGCAGCTGATGTATGATGCATCATCCTTGGATACCATACCACCTGCTGCATGGACACGCACCGGACGTCCCCGATCACGGCAAAACCGACCTCCCGCCCGGTACCCGGCCTGGTCGCTATCGACCACGAGAATCTGGGCGACATCGTCTACGGCAAGCTGAGCGCGGCGCTGATGGAAGGCGCCCTGCGCCCGGGGGAGCGGTTGCGGATCCGCGACCTGGCGCAGCTGATGGGCACCAGCGTCACCCCGGTGCGCGACGCCATCCTGCGGCTGGTGCAGGAGCAGGTGCTGACCCTGCGCAGCCTGCGCGACATCCGCGTGCCGTCGCTGACCCTGGAGCAGTATCTCGAGATCCGCGACATCCGGATCGAGCTGGAGGGGCTGGCGGCGGAGCGGGCGGCGGCGCGGGCCACGGCGAAGGACCTGAAGCTGCTGGAGCGGCTGATCCGCCAGAACGAGACAGCCATCCGCAGGGGCGACACAGCCGCCGCCATCGCGCTGAACGAGCAGTTCCACCTGGCGCTGCCGGCGATCGCCGGGCTGCCGACCCTGGCCGGCATCCTGAAGCCGCTGTGGATGCGGATGGGGCCACTGATCTCCGAGCTCTACGAGGCCGGCGGCCGATCGATGATCGAGCATCACTATCCCGTCCTGGAGGCGATCCGCGCCGGCGACGGCCCGGCGGCGCAGCGGGCGATCGCGCAGGACATCCTGAAGGGCGGCGAGGTCATCCTGCAGCGCAAGCTGCTGGAGGCCTCGTCTCACGACCAGTAGGGCGGTTTCCCGTCCTCGACCAGGACCAGCGCCGCCTTCCACCCCTTCTCGCAATGCTCCAGCGTGGCGCCGCGCCGGAACTGGTCGGCGGTGTGCAGGCGCACCTCCTCAGGCGGCAGCACCAACTCCGCCCCACCGGCCAGGGCCTGGATCTGCGCCTGGCAGGCGCGCTCCAGATAGTAGATCTGATTGAACGCCTCCGGGATCGTGCGCCCGGCCACCAGCAGCCCGTGGTTGCGCAGGATCATCGCCTGGCGGTCGCCGAGGTCGCGCACCAGCCGCTCGCGCTCGTCGAGGTCGAGGGCGATGCCCTCATAGCCGTGATAGGCCAGGCGGCCGTAAAACTTCAGCGCGTGTTGGCTGATCGGCAGCAGCCCGTGCTTCTGCGCCGAAACGGCGATGCCGGCGGCGGTGTGGGTGTGGACGACGCAGGTCAGGTCGTGCCGGGCGGCGTGGATCGCCGAATGGATGGTGAAGCCGGCGGCGTTCACCTCCTGGTCCATCGCCGCATCGGCGCCGCCGACCACCCGGCCGTCGAGGTCGATCTTGACCAGGTCGCTGGCGCGCATGCGGTCGAACAGCACGCCGTAGCGGTTGATCAGGAAGTGGTCCTCCGGCCCCGGCACCCGGGCGCTGATATGGGTGTAGATCAGGTCGGTCATCCGGAAATGCGCGACCAGCCGGTACAGCGCGGCCAGGTCGCAGCGCGTCTTCCACTCCGCCTCGCTCATGCCGGCCGGCACTGTGCCCATGCGTCCGTCCATCCGGCCCTCCTCTCCGTCAATAGCCACGGTCGCGCTCCACCAGCCCGATCAGCGGCTGGCGCGCGACAGCGCGGCGATAGTTCTCCGCCGCCTGGCGGGCGATGTCGCGCCGGTCGGTGCGCGACGCCATGTGCGGCGTCACCACCACCGCCGGATGCCGCCAGGCGGGATGGTCCGACGGCAGCGGCTCGACCTCGAAGACGTCGAGCACGGCGCCGCGCAGATGCCCTTCGTCGAGGAGGCCGAGCAGGTCGTCCAGCACCAGCTGCTCGCCCCGGCCAACATTGACGAAGGCGGCGCCGGGTTTCATCCGAGCCAGCACCCTGCGGTCGAACAGGCGCCGCGTCTCTGCCGTCAGCGGCAGGATCGACACCACCATGTCGCAGGCCTCGATGCAGGGCGCCAGCCCCTCCGGCCCGGCGAAGCACTCCACGCCCTCGATCCGCTTCGGGCTACGCGACCAGCCTCGCACGCGGTAGCCGAGATCACGTAGGGTCGGGGCAATGCCGAGGCCGATCGCGCCGAGCCCCAGCACCCCGACGGTCCAGTTCCTGGCCGGAACCGGCGGCGGCGTCTCCCACAGCCGCAGTTCCCGCTGGCGGGCGGCGAGGTCGAAGTCGCGGTGGAAATACAGCACGGACCACAGGACATATTCACGGATCCCGGCCGCCATGGCGCCATCGATCATCCGGCACAGAGGCCGGTCGGGCAGCTCCGGGTCGGCGGTGATGTGGTCGACCCCGGCGCCGATCGAATGGATCAGCCGAAGCCGCGGCATCCGGGCCAGCACGCCGGCCGGCGGCCGCCAGCAGATCGCCATCTCCACCGCCTCCGGATCCACGTCCGGCCACAGCCGGACATCGGCGCCCGGCAGGGCGGCCTGCATCGGCTCGACCAGATAGCCGAGGTCGAGCGTGGTGGAGAGCAGCAGGACCGTGGGCGCGCTCATGCCGCCGGCTCCATCGCCAGCGCCGGCGGCGTCCAGTGCCGGCCTGGGATGCTGTCCAGCAGCTCGCATGTGTAGTCATGGGCCGGGGTGGCGAAGACCGCGGCGGTCTCGCCCTGCTCCACGATCTCGCCGCGGCGCATCACCGCGATCCGGTCGCAGATCTGCGCCGCGACCCGCAGGTCGTGGGTGATGAACAGCATCGAGAGGCCGAGGCGCCGGCGCAGGTCGCGCAGGAGGTCCAGCACCTGTGCCTGGACCGAGACGTCGAGGGCCGAGACCGGCTCGTCCGCGATCAGCAGCTCCGGCTTCATCGCCAAAGCCCGGGCGATGCCGATGCGCTGGCGCTGGCCGCCCGAGAATTCGTGCGGGTAGCGGCCGGCGGCGGCGCGGTCCAGCCGCACGAGATCGAGCAGCTCCAGCGCCTCCGCCTCGGCCTGGGCCCGCGGCACGCCATGGGCGATCGGCCCCTCGGTGATGATCTCGCCCACCCGCCGCCGCGGGTTGAGCGAGGCGAACGGGTCCTGGAACACCATCTGGATGCGCCGGCGATAGGGCCGCCAGCCGGACCGCGACAGGGGGCGGAGGTCGGCGCCGTCGAAGACGATGCTGCCGTCGTCCGGGCGCACCAGGCGGACCAGCGTCCGGGCCAGGGTCGACTTGCCCGAGCCACTCTCGCCGACCAGGCCCAGCGTCTCGCCGCGCCGGATCTCGATCGTAGCGCCGTCGATCGCCTTCGTCGCCGGACGCCGGAACAGGCCGTGCGAGCGGTAGGTCTTGCGGATGTCGCGCGCCGCGACCAGCACCTCCTGCCCCGCGGCCGCGCCGTCGTCCGGCGCCTGCCCCTCGAAGCGGGGCACGGCGCGGATCAGGGCGCGGGTGTAGGGATGGGCCGGCGCGTTCAGCACCTCCCACGCCGGCCCGGTCTCGACGATGCGGCCGTGCTGCATCACCGCGACCCGGTCGGCGATCTCGGCGACGACGCCGAAATCGTGGGTGATGAAGATCACCCCCATGCCGCGTCGGCGCTGGATCGACCGGATCAGGCGCAGGATCTGCATCTGGGTGGTGACGTCGAGCGCCGTGGTCGGCTCGTCCGCGATCAGCATCGCCGGCTCCAGCGCCAGGGCCATGGCGATCATCACGCGCTGGCGCTGCCCGCCGGACAGCTGGTGCGGGTAGGACCGGGCGATCCGCGCCGGGTCGGGCAGCCCCACCGCCTCGATCAGCTCGGCCACCCGGTTGCCGGGGCGCATGCCATGGACCTGCATTACCTCGGCGATCTGGTCGGCGACCCGCATCAGCGGGTTCAGCGCGGTCATCGGCTCCTGGAAGATCATGCCGATGCGGGCGCCGCGCAGGGCGCGCAGCTGCTCCGGCTTCATCGCCAGCAGGTCGCGGCCCTCGAACAGGATGCGGCCGGACCGGACCGGCAGCTGCTTTGGCAGGAGGCCGGTGACCGCGGCGGTGGCGACCGACTTGCCGGACCCGCTCTCGCCGACGATGCACAGGATCTCGCCGGCCTCCAACGTCAGCGACATATCGGAGACAGCGTTGGGCCGGTCGCCGCCTGGCGGCAGGGCGACGGTGAGGCCGGTGATCTCGAGCAGGCTCATCGCCGGGTCCTCGCCAGGCGCGGGTTCAGGGCATCGCTGAGCCCCTCCCCCACCAGGTTGAGCGACAGCACGGTCAGGAAGATCGCGACGCCGGGAAAGACGCTCATCCACCAGGCCAGGCGGATGACGCTGCGGCCGCTGCCGATCATGAAGCCCCAGGACATCAGGTTCGGGTCGCCGAGGCCGAGAAAGGACAGCGAGGATTCGAGCAGGATCGCGGTCGCCACCATCAGGCTGGCCAGCACCACCACCGAGGAAGCGACGTTCGGCAGGATCTCGCGGAGGATGATGGCGGCGTGCGACCGGCCCAGCACCTCCGCCGCCTGGACGAATTCGCGGCTGCGCAGCGACAGGCATTCGGCCCTGACGACGCGCGCCACCGGCGGCCAGGAAACGACGGCAATCGCCGCCACGATCGACCCCAGGCTGGGCGTCAGGATGGCGACCACGACCACGGCCAGGACGAAGCCGGGCACGGTCTGGAAGATCTCGGTGAAGCGCATGATCAGGTCGTCGACCCGGCCGCCGGCGTAGCCGGCAAGCGCGCCGAGCAGCACGCCGATGCCGACCGCCGCCAGGGTCGAGACCACGCCGATCAGCATCGAGACCGAGGCGCCGTAGGCGATGCCGGCGGCCACGTCGCGCCCGAGCGAGTCGGTGCCGAGCAGGAACTGCTCCTCGCCCGGCGGGGTGAAGGGCGCGCCCTGCATGTCCCAGGGCGAGAACGGGAACAGCAGCGGCGCCAGCGCGGCGAGGGCGGCGAGCGCGATCAGGAACACGAGGCCGATGACGGCGCCCTTGTTGCGCAGGAAGGCCCGTGCCATCACACCGCCTCCACCCGCGGATCGATCACGAGGTACAAGAGGTCGGTCACCAGGTTGAACAGCACCACCAGCACCGAGGTGCAGAGGAAGACGCCGAGCAGCAGCTGATAGTCCCGCGCCAGCAGCGCATCGAAGGCCAGCCGGCCGATGCCGGGCCAGGCGAAGACGGTCTCGACCAGCACGGCGCCGCCGATCAGCTGCCCGGCCTGGATGCCGGCCAGGGTGACGATCGGCAGCAGCGCGTTGCGCAGCACGTGCCGGCGCAGGATGCGCCCTTCCGGCACGCCCTTGGCCCGGGCGGTGCGGACATGGTCCTGGTCCGCCACCTCCAGCATCGAGGCGCGGGTCATGCGGGCATAGACCGCCATGTAGAACAGGCCGAGCGTCACCGCCGGCAGGGTCAGGTACCACAGCGTGTCGAGCGCCGCGGCGAGGCCGGCCAGGTCGGCGCCGACGGTCGAGCTGCCGAAGCTGGGCAGCCAGTTCAGCCAGACGCTGAACACCAGCACCAGCATCAGCCCGACCCAGAAGATCGGGGTGGCGTAGAAGCACAGCGCGACGACCGTGACCACGCTGTCGAGCCAGCGCCCGGCATGCCGCGCCGCCACCACCCCCGCGACCACCCCGGCCAGCAGCGCCAGCAGGAAGGCGGTACCGGTCAGCAGCAGGGTCGCCGGCAGCCGCTCCAGGATCAGCGAGGCGACGCTGCGCTGCTGCGGATAGGAAAAGCCGAGGTCGAACTGCGCCACATGGCCGAGATAGATGGCGAGCTGCGTCAGCAGCGGCTTGTCGAGGCCGAATTGCTGCCGCAGCTGGTCGACCAGCTGCTGGTCCGCCGCCCCGGACTGGCCGGCGATGACGCTGGCCGGGTCGCCCGGGGCGGCGTGGATCAGGAGGAAGCTGACGATCGCGACCGCCAGCACGACCAGCACCATCTTGACGAGGCGCCGGCCGAGCAGGATCAGGATCCGCGCCATGCTCAGGCGATGAACACGTCGTCGAAACAGGCGTGCACGCCGGTTCCGGTGGTGATCAGGTTGGTCACCCGGCGGTCGTGGATGGTCGGGAAGCTCATCTCCATCAGCCAGACCACCGGCACCTCCTCGGTCAGGATCTTCTGCACCTCGTAGAAGGCCTTCTTCCGCTCCTCCGGATCGCCGGACAGGCGGGCGGTCTCGAACAGCTTGTCGACCGCGGGGTTGGAGTAGCCCTCGGTGTTCGCGAAGGTCACCTTCTTGATGTTGCTGCTGACATAGGTGCGCTCGACGCCCAGCGTCGGGTCGCCGTACTGGTAGACGAAGTTGATCGCGGTCTCGTAGTCCCAGTCGCCGACGCGCTTGGCCCAGCTGCCGGCGTCGGTCGTCTCCAGCACCACCTGGATGCCGATCTTGCCCAGCGACGCCCGGATATATTCCGACAGGCGCGACCAGATCTCGCCATAGGGGATGGCGAGATGCTTGATGGTGAAGCGGACGCCGTTGGCGTCGGGCTTCAGCCCGGCTTCGTCCAGCAGCTTTGCCGCCGCGTCGAGGTCGTAGGCCTGCAGCTTCGCGTCGGGATCGTGATAGCGGGTGGCCGAGGCAATCGGGCTGGTCGCCGGCTTGCCGACGCCGAACCAAAGCCGCTTGACGATGAAGTCGCGGTCGATCGCATGGCTGATGGCCTGGCGCACGCGCACGTCATCCAGCGGCTTCACCCGGTTGTTGAGCTCGAGCCACATCAGCGGCGCGAAGTATTCCCAGCCCTTGGTCTCGACCATGACGTTGGGGTTCTGCTGGAACCGCGGCACGTCGAAGGGTTCGATGTCGTTGAACTGGGTCATCTGGACCTGGCCGGTCTCCAGCGCCAGGGCCCGGCTCTGGCTGTCCGGCACGATCCGGTAGATCAGTTGGTCGAGATAGGGCTGCCCGGATTTCCAGTAATCGGCGAATTTCTTCAGCCGGATGAAGCTGCCGCGCTGCCAGGCGTCGAAGGCGAAGGGCCCGGTGCCGACCGGTTTCTGGTTCGCCGGGTTGTTGCGGTAATCCGTGCCGTCATAGAGGTGCTTCGGCATGATCGCGCAGGTGGTCACGTCGAACATCAGCAGGAACGGCTCGAACGGCGAGTCGAGCGTCAGCTTCACGGTGTTCGGGTCCGGCGCCTCCGCCGACTTGATCTTCGAGAACACGCCGCGGGCGCGCGGCGCCAGCTCCATGTGGAACTTCATGATCGAGAAGATCACGTCGTCCGCCGTCATCGGCTTGCCGTCGTGGAACTTCACGTTCGGCTGCAGATGGAAAGTGTAGGTCAGCTTGTCGTCCGACAGCTCCCAACTCTTCGCCAAAGCGGGCTGGGGCGTCAGGTCCGGGGCGTAGCTGATCAGCCCCTGATAGATCTTGCTGGTGACGATCAGGGTCGGCCCCTGATTGTTCACGCCCGGAATCAGGATCGGCGGCTCCGGCGTGATCACGGTGGTGAGCGTGCCGCCGGATTTCGGCGTCACGCCCTGGGCCCTGGCCTCGGCGAGGCTCAGGAGCGAGAACGCCCCGGCAGTGGCGAGCAGATCCCGCCGCGTCAGGCCATGGATGTCCATTCTTCGATCGCCTCCCCTGCTGCTGGTCGGCCGGTCAGTCTCCGCCGTCCCGATCCGGCTTCTGCAAAACCCGTGCCATTTGGCGCATCATGTTTGATGCATCATAATTGGACGGTCAAGAGCCGTGGAGAGCGGATGCCGACCGGGGTTGGCTGGATCGATCCGGGGCGGTTTGCCCAGGATTTGATCAGGCCGGCCCCGGCGGGAATGGCGTGCGCGCTACTCCAAATTCACCGCGTAGCGCCGATGGAACAGCCCGGCGAGGAAGGCGAAGGCGGCGACCGCAGCGAGGTACAGCCCGGGCGACGCCGGGTCGCCGGTGGCCGATAGGAGCCAGGTGGTGATCAGCGCGGACAGGCCGGCGAAGATCGCGGCGGCGATGTTGTAGGCCAGGGCGACTCCGCTGAACCGGACCTCGGTCGGGAACAGGTCGGTCAGCAGGGCGCCGAAGGTGCCGTTGGCGAAGGCGCCGGCCAGGCCGACCGCGGCCAGCAGCAGGACGATGTCGACGCTGTGCCCGATCATCGCCTGGTAGGCCGGATAGGCGCCCAGCATGATGGCGGCGGCGCCGATGCGGTGGAGATAGCGCCGGGGCACCGTATCGCCGGCGAAGCCGATGACCGGGATGGCGAGGGACAGCAGGCCGACCGCGACATTCACCGCGAGCGAGGCGGTGGCCGGGTCATAGCCCGCGACCTTCGACAGATAGGGCGCCAGCGCCACCATCACCAGCCCGTTATAGGCCTGCACCAGAGCGGTCACGCCGACGCCGACCGCGAGCGGGCCAGGGAAGCGGCGGAAGATCTCCAGCGCCGGCAGCCTGGCCGGCCGCTGGCGCATGCTGCGGAAGGCCGGGGTCTCCTCCAGGGCGCGGCGCAGCACGAAGCTGATCGCGCCAAGGAGGCCGCCGATACCGAAGGCGATGCGCCAGCCATAGTCCTCCATCGCCGCCGGCGTCAGCACCCCGTGCAGCGCCGCGCTGATCGAGGTGCCGAGGAAGACGCCGGTGTTGGCGCAGAAGATGACGATGCCGCAGGCCAGGCCGGCCCGGCGCGGCGCGGTCTCGACGACATAAGTCAGGGCGCCGGGCAGCTCGCCGCCGACGCACAGCCCCTGGACAAAGCGCAGGGCGGTGAAGAGCAGCGGTGCCGCGAGGCCGATCGTGGCGTAGCCGGGCGTCACCGCCATGGCCAGCGTGACGCCGGTCATGATCAGGAGCGACGCCATGAACGACCGCCGCCGGCCGGTGCGGTCGCCGACATGGCTGAACACCAGCCCGCCCAGCGGGCGCGACAGGTAGCCGATGGCGAAGACGGCGAAGGCGCTGATCAGCGACACCAGCGGGTCGTGCGACGGGAAGAAGGTCGCGGCGATGTACTGGGCGAAGATGCCGTAGATGATGAAGTCGTAGAATTCGAGCCCGGCGCCCAGGCTGGCCAGGACCACCACCCGCCAGTTGATCGCGCTCGCCTGCGGCGGCGCGACGGCCTGGACGTGCACGTCCGACTGCAACGTCATCTGCCCCTCCCTGTTGTCGTTGGTTGTCGCGCCGGCGGATCAGACCGATGGCTCGCGGGCGCGTTCGATGGCGGCGATCACCGCATCCGGGTCGCCGGCCAGATTGGCCAGGATCAGCACCAGCCGCGCGTTCAGCGCCGCGCTTTCGGCGAAATCCAGCCCCTCATGCGCCCGCATCAGCGCGGCGTAGATGTCGTCGCCGCGGCCAGCCAGGCGGTCGCGGCCGAGATCCTGCGTGGTCATGGCGTTTCCCCTTTGGCCCGGGCCAGCGCTGCCCTCACCTCCCCCGCCGAGGCGCCGGTCAGCCGGGCCGCGACGTGCTGGTCCGGCCGGATCAGATACAGCGCCTCGCCGTAGCGCGCGGCGGCGAAGCCGTGCGGATCGCGCAGGCCTCCGGCGCCGACCCGCAGCACCGGCAGGCCAGTGCCCTCCGGCACCGCCATCCCGCCAACCGCCAGCAGGGAGAAGCCGCCGCCGAGCCGGTTCAGCAGGAAACATCCGCCATCCAGCAGGGCATCCGGGCACACCGCGCCCGGCGACAGCAGACCCTCGGCGGGCTCGGCCGGCGTCTGCAGCGACAGACCGCCGAGCGCGCAGGGCAGCGACAGGCGGCCGGAATTGACCAGCCGGCGGGCGAAATCGTGCTCCGCAGCCAGATCCAGCACGGCGGTGCGGAACACGCGCTCCATCTCGCTCTTCGGGGTCATGAACCGCGTCGCGCGCGCCGAGTGCAGGATGTTCTCGTCCGCCGCCCGGATCCGCTCCTCGTCATAGCTGGCCAGGAGATCCGGCGGCGCCCCGCCCTGCAGCACCAGCGCCAGCTTCCAGGCCAGATTGTCGGCGTCCTGGATGCCGCCATTGCCGCCGCGGGCGCCGAAGGGCGAGACCACATGGGCGGCATCGCCCAGGAAGATCACCCGGCCGTGGACGAAACGTTCCAGCCGGCGACACTGGAAGCTGTAGACCGACACCCAGTCGAGCGTGAAGGGTCGGTCGCCGACCATCGCCCGGATGCGCGGGATCACCCGCTCGGGCCTGCGCTCCGCCTCCGGGTCGGCGTCGGGCCCGAGTTGCAGGTCGATGCGGTAGATGTCGTCCGGCTGCTTGTGCAGCAGCGCCGACTGGCCGGGATGGAAGGGCGGCTCGAACCAGAACCAGCGCTCCGGCGGGAACTCCGCCTTCATCTCGACATCGGCGATCAGGAAGCGCTCCTCGAAGGCCTGGCCGAGGAAGTCGAGCCCCAATTCGCGGCGCACGGTCGAGCGCACGCCGTCGCAGGCCAGCAGGTAGTCGGCTTCAATCGTGTAGCCGCCGTCGGGCGTCTCGACCCGGACCCGGATGTGGTCGCCGCCCGGCTCGACAGCGGTGACGCGGTTCTTCCAGCGCAGGTCGATCAGCCCCGGCAAGTCGGCGCAGCGCTCCACCAGATACTGCTCGACGTAATACTGCTGCAGGTTGACGAAGGCCGGCATCTTGTGCCCGGGGTCCGGCAGCAGGTCGAAGGCATAGACCTCGCGGTCGCGGTGGAACAGCCGGCCGACCTTCCAGGTCACGCCCTTGGCCAGCATCCGCTCGCCGCCGCCGAGCCGGTCGAAGATCTCGAGCGTGCGCTTGGACCAGCAGATGGCGCGGGAGCCGACGGAGACGACATCGTTGTCGTCCAGCACCACGCTCGGCACGCCGTGCAGCGCCAGGTCGATTGCCGCCGCCAGCCCGACCGGGCCGGCGCCGACGATGGCGACGGGGTAGCGCCGCGGGCCGCCGCCGGACAGCTCCGGCGGGGTGCGCGTCGCGAAGCGCTGAGTGGCGTATCGGGCCATCGGCCCCTCCCCTGCTCCGGCTCTCCTCGGCCGTTCGCCCAGCATGATCCGGAGGGCGGCCTTCGTCTGTCCTCAGATCTGAGGACAGCGGAGACGGCGCCGCCGGCCTATGCTGACCGGAACAACGCGGGAGGACCGCCCATGACCAAGACCTTCGCTTCGGCCGGCGACCTGGCCGAGAAGTCGATCTCCTTCACCCAGCTAGGCGACGGGCTCTACGCCTTCACCGCCGAGGGCGACCCGAACACCGGCGTGATCATCGGCGACGACAGCGTCATGGTGGTCGACGCGCAGGCGACGCCGGTGATGGCGCGGAAGGTGATCGAGCGGATCCGCGGCGTCACCGACAAGCCGATCAAATACGTCGTGCTGAGCCATTACCACGCGGTGCGGGTGCTCGGCGCCTCGGCCTATGGCGCCAGCGAGATTGTCGCCTCGGAGACCTGCCGGGCGATGATCCATGAGCGCGGGCAGGAGGATTGGGAGTCCGAGTTCGGCCGCTTCCCGCGCCTGTTCCAGGCGGCGGAGTCGATCCCCGGCCTGACCTGGCCGACGGTCACCTTCAAGGACCGCATGACCATTCATCTCGGCCGCCGTCGGGTCGACCTGCTGCATCTCGGCCGCGCCCACACCGCCGGCGACATCGTCGCCTGGGTGCCGGATGCCGGGGTGATGTTCTCCGGCGACATCGTCGAATACCGCTCCGCCTGCTATTGCGGCGATGCGCATTTCGGCGACTGGCCGAAGACGCTCGACGCCATCGCCGCCCTCGGGCCGGAGGCGCTGTCGCCCGGCCGCGGCGATGCCCTGATCGGCGCCGCCAAGGTGGCCGAGGCGCTGGAGCTGACCCGCGATTTCATCCTCAGCACCTACCGGCCGGTGGCCCGGGTGGCGGCGCGCGGCGGCTCGCTGAAGGAGGCGTGGGACGCCTGCCGGGCCGCCTGCGACCCGAAATTCTCGAGCTACGCCATCTACGAGCACTGCCTGCCCTTCAACGTCGCCCGCGCCTATGACGAGGCGCTGGGCATCGACACGCCGCGGATCTGGACCGCCGCCCGCGACCGGGAGATGTGGGCCGCCCTGCAGGGTTAGCCGGCCGCCGCGATGTGCTAAGCTCCGCCCCGGGATCGGGTGCAGGCACCCGCGAGGGAGGAGAGATGCAGCGGATCGAGGCCGAAGCGCCCGAAGGGCTGTGGGATGTCGAACTCTATGCCGGCATCGTCGACGCGCTGAGCACGCCGGATTTCGGGCCGGTGTTGCTGGACGCCCTCGGCGCCGTCGCGGGGGTGGAGGAGATCTTCGCCTTCCATCGGGCGGCGGACGGTGCGATGCCCGCGGTCATTCTCTCCGCCGGGGCCGAGCGCCAGGCCGGCGGACGGGCCGAGGCCTATCGCCGCCACTACTTCCGCTTCGATCCGCTGAACAGCGTGTTCCGGGCCGGCGGCGAGCGAGGCGGGCTGTGCCTGCGGGTCCGGCCGGACGACATCGCCGACCGCGACTACCGGCGCGACTGCTATGCCCGGCCCGGCTTCGCCGAGAAGCTGTCGATCCTGCGCCCCGGCCGCGGCGGCTGGATCACGCTCAGCCTGTTCCGCCATGGCGGCGCCGGCGCCTTCTCCGACGGCGAGGCGCAGGATCTCCGCGCCCTCGGCCGGGTCCTGCTGCCGCTGATCGAGGCCCATGGCCGGACGCTCGGCGCCGACCGGCCGGGGCCGGGCTCCGCCGCCGCGGTCGAGGCGCGGCTGCGCAGCCTCTGCCCGGCCCTGACCGAGCGCGAGCGCGCGGTCTGCGCCCGCACGGTGATCGGCATGACTGCCGAGGGCATCGGCCTCGACCTCGGCATCCGGCCGACCAGCGTGCTGACCTATCGCCGCCGGGCCTATGAGCGGCTGGGCATCAGCACCGCCCTGCAACTCGCCGCCCGGCTGTTCCACTGAGGCGGCCGGGCGGAGCGGCTACAGCACGAAGTCTGCCGCGGTGAGCGCGTGGTCGGAGATGACGTTGATGGCGAAGTCCGGGATCTTGTCGCCGTTGGCGTCGGCATAGACCACCTGGATCGCCCCCGCCGTAACCACCCGCAGCTCGCCGGCCTGGCGGGTGAAGT
>NZ_JAHVDK010000017.1:0-163255 GCF_051487185.1 Inquilinus limosus | reverse complement strand
GGAGGGCACCGAGATGGTGATGCCGGGCGACAACATCTCGATGACGGTCGAGCTGATCGCCCCGATCGCCATGGATGAGGGCCTGCGCTTCGCCATCCGCGAAGGCGGCCGCACCGTCGGCGCCGGCGTCGTCGCCTCCATCATCGAGTGAGGATGGCGGCTTGAGATCACGGGTTCGGGGGCTTCGGCTCCCGGGCCGGTGAAGAGCTAGGACCGTACCTCCGCCCCCCGCCGCAAGGCGGAGCGGAAAGGGCGGCCCGGGATGAGAAGGGCGAGAGGTGCTGAGCCTTGAACCCTGCGCATGGCGGGCCCGATCACGAAAGCGTCACAACCCGGATTCCGGGCGTGACATTCGGGGCGGGCTCGGCTATGAAACGCGCCTCACCCGAGCCGCCTCGCGGCTTGGGTGAGTTTTTTTTGGACTGTTCGCGATGTGGGGGCCGGAATGAGCCGGTGTCCACCTCTCGGCAAGAACACTCGGATACAGAACGATGGACAGTCAGAACATCCGTATCCGCCTCAAGGCGTTCGATCATCGCGTGCTCGACCAGTCGACCAGCGAGATCGTCAACACCGCGAAGCGGACCGGTGCTCGGGTGCGCGGGCCGATCCCGCTGCCGACGAACATCGAGCGCTACACCGTCAACCGCTCGCCGCATGTCGACAAGAAGTCGCGCGAGCAGTTCGAGATCCGCACGCACAAGCGTCTGCTCGACATCGTCGATCCGACGCCGCAGACCGTCGACGCGCTGATGAAGCTCGACCTCGCGGCCGGTGTCGACGTCGAGATCAAGCTCTGAGGCGGTGACGATGCGCTCCGGATTGATCGCCCAGAAGCTGGGCATGACACGAATTTTCGACGCCGAGGGCCAGCACGTCCCGGTCACGGTCCTGAAGCTCGACGGCGTCCAGGTCGTCGCGGTGAAGACCGAGGAGACCGACGGCTACACCGCGGTGCAGCTTGGTGCCGGCAAGGCCAAGGTCAAGAACGTCTCCAAGGCGGTCCGCGGCCATTTCGCCAAGGCCCAGGTCGAGCCGAAGAAGAAGCTGGTCGAGTTCCGCGTCAGCACCGATGCGCTGCTGTCGGTCGGCGACGAGCTGACCGCCGACCATTTCGTGGCCGGCCAGGTCGTCGACGTCACCGGCACCTCGATCGGCAAGGGCTATGCCGGCGTCATGAAGCGCTGGAACTTCGGCGGCCTGCGCGCCTCGCACGGCGTCTCGGTCGTGCACCGGTCGCATGGTTCGACCGGCCAGCGGCAGGACCCGGGCAAGGTGTTCAAGAACAAGAAGATGGCCGGCCATCTCGGTGCCGAGCGGGTGACGGTGCAGAACCTCACCGTCGTCACCACCGATGTCGAGCGCGGCCTGATCATGGTCAAGGGTGCGGTCCCGGGCGCCGAGGGCGGCTGGGTGCTGATCCGCGACGCGGCCAAGCGGCCGGTGCCGAAGGACGCCCCGTTCCCGGGCGCGGTCCGCAAGGCCGGCGCTGCGGCGGTTGAGGCGCCTGCTGCCGAAGCCCCTGCGGCTGAAGCAGCCGGTCAGGAGGGCTAAGCGATGAAGGTCGCCGTCAAGACGTTCGACAACACGACCGCCGGTGAGATCGAGCTCGACGATTCCGTCTTCGGTCTCGAGGTTCGCACCGACCTGCTGCACCGCATGGTCAACTGGCAGCTGGCCAAGCGCCGCTCCGGCAACCACAAGACCAAGGGCATCAGCGAGATCAGCGGCACGACCAAGAAGCCCTACAAGCAGAAGGGCACCGGTCACGCCCGCCAGGGCTCGATGCGGTCGCCGCAGTTCCGCGGCGGCGCCCGGATCTTCGGGCCGGTCGTCCGCAGCCATGCGCACGACCTGCCGAAGAAGGTCCGCAAGCTGGCCCTGCGCCATGCGCTGTCCGCCAAGGCCGCGGAAGGCAAGCTGGTGGTGGTCGATGCGGTCGTGGCCGACAGCCACAAGACCAAGGGTCTCGCCGCCAAGCTGTCGGCGCTGGGTCTCGACTCCGCGCTGATCCTGGCCGGCGAGCAGATCGACACCAACTTCGCTCTCGCCGCGCGGAACCTGCCGTTCATCGACGTGCTGCCCAGCCAGGGCGCCAACGTCTACGACATCCTGCGCCGTGACACCCTCGTGTTGTCGCGCCAGGCGGTCGAGCAGCTCGAGGCCCGCCTGAAATGATCCGCTCTCGCAAGAAGAAGGCCGACGCCAACGTCACGCCGCGGATGTATGACATCATCCGCGCGCCGGTGATCACCGAGAAGGCGACGCTCGCCGCCGGCCACAACCAGGTCGTGTTCAAGGTGCCGCTCGACGCCACCAAGCCCGAGATCCGCAGCGCGGTCGAGGGCGTGTTCGGCGTCAAGGTCACCGCGGTGAACACGCTGATCGCCAAGGGCAAGACCAAGCGCTTCCGGGGTCTCCCGGGCAAGCGCTCGGACGTGAAGAAGGCCGTCGTGACGCTCGCCGAAGGGCAGCAGATCGACGTGACCACGGGGGTTTGATCCGATGGCCTTGAAGACTTTCAATCCCATCACCCCGGGCCTGCGCCAGCTGGTCCAGGTGGATCGCTCCGACCTGTGGAAGGGCAAGCCGGTCAAGACCCTGACCGAAGGCCTGACCAAGAAGGGCGGTCGCAACAACACCGGCCGGATCACCGCCTACCACCAGGGCGGCGGGCACAAGCGCACTTACCGGATCATCGACTTCAAGCGCCGCAAGCTCGACATCGTCGGCACGGTGGAGCGCCTGGAGTACGATCCGAACCGGACGGCCTTCATCGCCCTCGTCACCTACGAGGACGGCGAGCAGGCCTACATCCTGGCGCCGCAGCGACTGGCCGCGGGCGACAAGATCGTCGCCGGCGAGAAGGTGGACATCAAGCCGGGCAACGCCATGCCGCTGCGCAGCATGCCGGTCGGCACGATTGTCCACAATGTGGAGCTGAAGGCCGGCAAGGGCGGCCAGCTGGCGCGCTCCGCCGGCACCTACGCCCAGCTGGTCGGCCGCGACATGGGCTATGCCCAGCTGAAGCTGGCCTCGGGTGAGCTGCGCGTCGTGCGCGGCGAGTGCTTCGCCACGGTCGGCGCGGTCTCGAACCCGGACCAGTCGAACGTCTCGATCGGCAAGGCCGGCCGCAACCGCTGGCTTGGCAAGAAGCCGGTCACCCGTGGCGTCGCGATGAACCCGGTCGACCACCCGCATGGTGGTGGTGAAGGCCGCACCTCGGGCGGCCGGCACCCGGTCACGCCGTGGGGCAAGCCGACCAAGGGCCGCAAGACCCGCAGCAACAAGGCGACGGATAAGCTCATTATCCGCCGTCGCAAGAAGTAAGGGAGAGCGACGGTGGCACGCTCCGTTTGGAAGGGCCCGTTCGTCGACGGCTATCTGCTGAAGAAGGCGGACAAGTCGCGCGCGTCGGGCCGGAACGAGATCATCAAGATCTGGTCGCGTCGCTCGACCATCCTGCCGCAGTTCGTCGGCCTGACCTTCGGTGTCTACAACGGGCAGAAGTTCCTGCCGGTCGTGGTCAACGAGAACATGGTCGGCCACAAGTTCGGCGAGTTCTCGCCGACGCGGACCTACTACGGCCACGCGGCGGACAAGAAGGCGAAGAGGAAGTAAGCGATGGGACAGGAAAAGAACCCCCCTCGCCTTGCGGAGAATGAGGCGCGCGCGTTCGCCAAGACGCTGCGCACCAGCCCCCGCAAGCTGAACCTCGTCGCCCAGACCATCCGCGGCAAGGATGCGGCCAAGGCGCTGGCCGAGCTCACCTTCTCCCGCCGCCGCATCGCCGGCGACGTGAAGAAGGTGCTGCAGTCGGCGATCGCCAATGCCGAGAACAATCACCAGCTGGACGTCGACAAGCTCTACGTGGCCGAGGCCTATGTCGGGCGGCAGATCGTCATGAAGCGGTTCCACGCCCGCGCCCGCGGCCGTGCGTCCCGCATCGAGAAGCTCTGGTCGAACCTGACGGTCATCGTCCGGGAGCGGGAGACGGCATAATGGGTCAGAAAGTCAATCCGATCGGCCTGCGGGTCGGCATCAACCGGACCTGGGATTCGCGCTGGTTCGCGACCAAGGACTATGCCGGCCTGCTGCACGCCGACCTGAAGATCCGCGAGTTCCTCGAGAAGCGTCTGGCCCAGGCGGGCATCAGCCGCATCGTCATCGAGCGGCCGGCGAAGAAGGCGCGCGTCACGGTCTACACCGCCCGTCCGGGCGTGGTGATCGGCAAGAAGGGCGCCGACATCGAGAAGCTGCGCCAGGAACTGGCGAAGATGGCCGGCAGCGAGGTCAGCCTGAACATCGTCGAGATCCGCAAGCCGGAGATCGACGCCAAGCTGGTCGCCGAGAACATCGCCAGCCAGCTGGAGCGCCGCGTGGCGTTCCGCCGCGCCATGAAGCGCGCGGTGCAGAACGCGATGCGCCTGGGCGCCCAGGGTATCCGCATCAACTGCGGCGGCCGCCTCGGCGGCGCCGAGATCGCCCGCACCGAATGGTACCGCGAGGGCCGCGTGCCCCTGCACACGCTGCGCGCCGATGTCGATTACGGCACGGCGACGGCGAAGACCACCTACGGCACCTGCGGCGTCAAGGTCTGGGTGTTCAAGGGCGAGATCCTCGCCCATGACCCGATGGCCCAGGACAAGCGGGCGGCCGAGGCGGCCACCGGCCCGTCCTCGGCCCGGCCGGAGCGTGGCGAGCGTCGTGACGACCGTCGTGGCCGCGATCGCGATCGCGACGCGCGGCGGGAGGGCTGAGGATCATGCTGAGTCCCAAGCGCACCAAGTACCGCAAGCAGCACAAGGGCCGGATCCATGGCGTCGCCAAGGGCGGCACCACGCTGAACTTCGGCGCCTACGGCCTGAAGGCCCAGGAGCCGGCCCGCCTGACGGCGCGGCAGATCGAGGCGGCCCGCCGCGCGATCACCCGCCACATCAAGCGTCAGGGCCGCGTCTGGATCCGCATCTTCCCGGACGTGCCGGTCTCGACCAAGCCGGCCGAAGTCCGCATGGGTTCGGGCAAGGGGTCGCCGGAGTTCTGGGCCGCCAAGGTCAAGCCCGGCCGCGTCATGTTCGAGCTCGACGGCGTGCCCGGCGACCTGGCGAAGGAAGCCTTCGCCCTGGCCGCCGCCAAGCTGCCGATCGCCTGCAAGTTCATCGCCCGCCTTGGAGAGGAGGTCTGACCATGGATATCGAAGACATCCGCGCCAAGACGCCGGATCAGCTGAAGGACGATCTGCTGGCACTGAAGAAGGAGCAGTTCAATCTGCGCTTCCAGGCCGCCTCGGGGCAGCTCGAGAACACGGCGCGGGTCCGCGTCGTGCGCCGCGACATCGCGCGCATCAAGACCGTTTTGAGCGAACGCGGCCAGGCGGCCGCGTCCGCCAAGTAAGAGGATTGTGAGCCATGCCGCGGCGCGTGCTCATCGGGACGGTTGTGTCCGACAAGACCGACAAGACCGTGACGGTCCTGGTCGAACGCAACCTGATGCACCCGGTCTACAAGAAGTTCATCAAGCGGACCAAGCGGTACCTCGCGCATGACGAGGCCAACGCTTGCAAAGTCGGCGACCGTGTCTCGATCATCGAGACCCGCCCGATCAGCAAGCGGAAGTGCTGGCTCGTCCTGTCCGAGGCCGAGGCCAGCGCCATGGGCGTGTCGGCCGACCCCGCTGTTTCGGGAGCGTAAACCATGATTCAGATGCAGACGAACCTGGACGTCGCCGACAATTCCGGCGCCCGTCGGGTGATGTGCATCAAGGTGCTGGGCGGTTCCCACCGCCGGACCGCCACCGTCGGCGACGTCATCGTCGTGTCGATCAAAGAGGCGATTCCGCGGGGCCGCGTGAAGAAGGGTGACGTGCACCGCGCCGTCATCGTTCGGACCGCCAAGGAACTGCGCCGCCCGGATGGCTCGACGATCAAGTTCGACCGCAACGCGGCCGTGCTGATCAACAAGCAGGGCGAGCCGGTCGGCACCCGCATCTTCGGCCCCGTGACTCGCGAGCTGCGGGCCAAGAAGTTCATGAAGATCATCTCGCTCGCTCCCGAGGTGCTGTGATGGCTGCGAAGATCAAGAAGGGCGACCAGGTCGTCGTCCTCGCCGGCCGTGACAAAGGCAAGAAGGGCGAGGTCATCGAGGTGCGTCCGGCCGACGACCGTGTCGTCGTCCGCGGCGTGAACATCGTGAAGCGCCACACCCGCCAGTCCGCGAAGTCGCAGGGCGGGATCGTGGAGCAGGAGGCTGCGCTGCACGTCTCGAACGTGGCGCATGTCGACCCGAAGAGCGGCAAGCCGACCCGCGTCGGCTTCAAGACGCTCGAGGACGGCCGCAAGGTCCGGGTTGCCAAGGCCTCCGGCGAAGTGATTGATCGGTGAGGATGGCCATGGCACGTCTCAAGGACCACTACGACAAGGTCGTCCGACCGAAGCTGAAGCAGGAGTTCGCCTACAAGAACGACCTGCAGGTGCCGCGGATCGAGAAGATTGTCATCAATATGGGCGTCGGCGACGCCGTGTCCGACAGCAAGAAGATCCAGGCGGCGGTGGCCGAGCTGGCGGCGATCTCCGGCCAGAAGCCGGTGACGACCAAAGCCCGGAAGTCGATCGCCACCTTCAAGCTGCGCGAAGGCATGTCGATCGGCACCAAGGTGACGCTGCGCCGCGACCGGATGTACGAGTTCCTCGACCGTCTGGTGAACATCGCCCTGCCGCGCGTCCGCGACTTCCGCGGGCTGTCGCCCAAGGCGTTCGACGGCCGGGGCAACTATGCCCTCGGCATCAAGGAGCAGATCGTGTTTCCCGAGATCGACTACGACAAGATCGAGACGGTCCGGGGAATGGACATCGTTATCGTGACGACCGCGAAGACCGATGATGAGGCGCGAGCGCTCCTCAAGGGCTTCGATTTCCCGTTCGTCAGCTGAACGAGCAAGGATTAGATCATGGCCAAGAAGAGCTCGGTCGAGAAGAACAAGCGTCGCGAGAAGCTGGCGAAGGCGTTCGCCGGCCGCCGCGAGCGCTTGAAGGCGATCGCCAACGACCAAAGCCTGCCGATGGAGGACCGGTTCGCCGCCCGCCTGAAGCTGGCGGAACTGCCGCGCAACTCCTCACCGGTGCGCATCCACAACCGCTGCGAGCTGACCGGTCGCCCGAAGGCGTTCTACCGCCGCTTCAAGCTGAGCCGTATCGCGCTGCGCGAGCTGGCCTCGCGCGGCCAGATCCCCGGCATGGTCAAGTCGAGCTGGTAAGGAGTACGGACCATGTCGCTGAGTGATCCGTTGGGCGATCTGCTCACCCGCATCCGCAATGGCCAGCGGTCCGGCAAGTCCGTGATCGAGACGCCGGCGTCGAAGCTGCGGGCCAACGTCCTCGACGTGCTGAAGCGCGAAGGCTACATCCGCGGCTACGAGACCCATGAGGTCAAGCCGGGCATCGCGCAGATCAAGATCGAGCTGAAGTATGCCGAAGGCCAGCCGGCCATCAAGCGCATCGACCGCGTGTCGAAGCCGGGCCGCCGCGTCTATTCGGGCATCAAGGACCTGCCGAAGGTGTACAACGGGCTGGGCATCTCCATCCTGTCGACGCCGCGCGGGGTGATGTCGGACGGTGAGGCCCGCGCCGCCAATGTCGGCGGCGAGATCCTCGCCCGCGTGTTCTGAGGAGACCCGCGATGTCACGTATCGGCAAGCACGCGGTCAAGGTCCCGGCGGGGGTTCAGGCCTCCGTCCAGGGCCAGGACGTCTCGGTCAAGGGCAAGCTCGGCCAGCTCAAGCTCGTCGTCAATGACGAGATCAAGGTCTCGATGGAAGACGGCGCGATCAAGGTCGAGCCGAAGAGCCAGTCGCGCCTGGCGCAGACCATGTGGGCCACCAGCCGCACCCTGATCAACAACATGGTCGTGGGTGTCAGCGAGGGTTTCACCACCAACCTCGAGATCAACGGCGTCGGCTATCGCGCCGCGGTCCAGGGCAAGGAGCTGGTGCTGACCCTCGGCTACAGCCACGAGGTGCGCTATCCGATCCCCGAGGGGATCTCGATCAAGTGCGAGAAGCCGACCTCGATCTCGATCACCGGCTTCGACAAGCAGCGCGTCGGCCAGGTCGCCGCGGAGATCCGCGGGTACCGGAAGCCCGAGCCGTTCAAGGGCAAGGGCATCAAGTACGAGACCGAGACCATCCTGCGCAAAGAAGGCAAGAAGAAGTAAGGACGGCCGGGATGACCACCAAGACCAACGAGCTGCGCGAACGCCGCAAGGGGCGTCTCCGCTACAAGCTGAGCCAGGCCCGTCACGGCCGGGTCCGCCTGTCCGTGTTCCGGTCCTCGAAGCAGATCTACGCCCAGGTGATCGACGACCAGGCGGGGCGCACCATCGCCGCCGCCTCGTCGATCGAGAAGGACCTGCGCGGGTCGCTGAAGACCGGCGCCACCATCGAGGCCGCCGCCGCGGTCGGCAAGCTCCTGGCGGAGCGCGCCAAGGCCGCCGGCGTCGAGAAGGTGGTGTTCGATCGCGGGCACTATCTGTATCACGGCCGGGTCAAGGCCCTGGCCGATGCCGCCCGTGAGGGCGGCCTGGACTTCTGAGGAGGACGCGCATGGCACGCGAAAGCAGAGACACGCGCGGTCCGCGGGATCGTGGCGACAAGCGCCCGAGCGAGCGGGAGGCGGGTGAGGAGCTGATCGAGAAGCTCGTCTCCATCAACCGCGTCGCGAAGGTGGTGAAGGGCGGCCGGCGCTTCGGCTTTGCCGCCCTGGTCGTGACCGGCGACGGCCGCGGCCGGGTCGGCTACGGCTCGGGCAAGGCCCGTGAAGTGCCGGAGGCGATCCGCAAGGCGACCGAGCAGGCGAAGCGCAGCATGATCCGCGTTCCGCTGCGCGAGGGCCGGACGCTGCACCACGACATCCTGGGTCACTTCGGCGCCGGCAAGGTCCAGCTCCGCAGCGCCGCCCAGGGTACCGGCATCATCGCCGGTGGTCCGATGCGCGCGATCTTCGAGGCGCTGGGCGTCCAGGACGTCGTCGCCAAGTCGATCGGCACGTCGAACCCGCACAACATGATCAAGGCGACCTTCGAGGCGCTGCGGGCGATCGAAGGCCCGCGCGCCGTCGCCGCCCGGCGCGGCAAGCGCGTCGCCGACATCATCGGCGCCCCGGGCAAGCGCGAGGGTGGCGTCGAGGTGGTGGAGG
Source organism: Inquilinus limosus (assembly GCF_051487185.1). GTDB lineage: Bacteria > Pseudomonadota > Alphaproteobacteria > DSM-16000 > Inquilinaceae > Inquilinus > Inquilinus limosus_F. Next base: position 154,068 of record NZ_JAHVDK010000017.1, on the reverse strand, counting down.
CCCCGAATGGCTGAGAAGGCGACCGTGATCGTCACCCAGATCGGCAGCCCGATCGGCCGCCGGGACGACCAGCGCCAGACGCTGATCGGCCTCGGCCTGAACAAGCTGCATCGCACCCGCGAGCTGGAGGACACTCCGGCGGTGCGGGGGATGATCGAGAAGGTCAAGCACCTGGTGCGGGTCGAGCGCGCGGGCTGAGGCCCGCCGCTCACGGCGTGTGAATTGACGAGCGGGTCACCCGGTCCGTCGGAACGGGGCCGGCCCGAGGAGCGAAGATGGCGAAACTCAACGATCTCCGCGACAATGCGGGCGCGCGCAAGGCGCGCATCCGCGTCGGCCGCGGCATCGGCTCCGGCAAGGGCAAGACCGGCGGCCGGGGCGTGAAGGGACAGAAGAGCCGCACCGGCGTCGCCCTGAAGGGCTTCGAGGGCGGTCAGATGCCGCTCTACATGCGGCTTCCGAAGCGGGGCTTCAACAACAGGAAGTTCCGGACGAACTATGCCGTGGTCAATCTCGGCCGCCTGCAGAAGGCGATCGAGGCCGGCCGGATCGATGCGGCCAAGCCGGTCGACACCGAGGCGCTGATCGCCGGCGGCCTGATCAGCAAGGCGCTGGACGGCGTCCGGCTGCTGGCCAAGGGCGAGATCTCGGCCAAGGTCACGCTGCATGTCCACAGCGCTTCGGCGGCTGCGGTCGCGGCGGTGGAGAAGGCCGGCGGATCGGTGGTCCAGTCCAACCCGGCCCCGGCCGAGGCTGTCGACAGTGACGCAGGGGCGTCGTCCCAGGCTTAACGCCGCCGTCCAACGCGGGTAAAACGGAGGGCGGGGACCGCGCATGTTCGCAGTCCCCGCCTTTTTTCATTCGAGGCCGTCCATGGCATCTGCTGCAGAACAGCTCGCTGCGAACCTGAATTTCGGCGCCTTCGCCAAGGCGACGGAGCTCCGCAAGCGCATCTGGTTCACTCTTGGCGCGCTGATCATCTACCGGATCGGCACCTATGTGCCGATCCCCGGGATCGATCCCCGCGTGTTGTCGGAGATCTTCACCCAGCAGGGCGGCGGCCTCCTCGGCATCCTGAACATGTTCGCCGGCGGCGCGCTGGGTCGCATGACGATCTTTGCGCTGAACATCATGCCGTACATCTCGGCCTCCATCATCATTCAGCTCCTGACGGCGGTGTCGCCGACGCTAGAGGCGCTGAAGAAGGAGGGCGAGGCCGGGCGCAAGAAGCTCAACCAGTACACCCGCTACTTCACCGTGGTGCTGGCCACGGCCCAGGCCTATGCGCTGGCGGTCGGCCTCGAGAGCGTGAGCGGCTCGATCGGCCCGGCGGTGGTGGATCCCGGCTGGTACTTCCGCTTCACCACGGTCGTCACCATCGTCGGCGGCACCATGTTCCTGATGTGGCTGGGCGAGCAGATCACCTCGCGCGGCGTCGGCAACGGCATCTCGCTGATCATCTTCACCGGCATCGTCGCCTCGCTGCCGCATGCGCTGGTGCAGATGCTGGAGCTGGGCCGCACCGGCGCGCTGTCGCCCTTCGTCATCCTGGTGCTGCTGGTGCTGTGCGTCGGGGTGATCTTCTTCATCGTCTACATGGAGCGGGCGCAGCGCCGCCTCCTGGTGCAGTACCCGAAGCGCCAGGTCGGCAACCGCATGTTCGGCGGCGAGAGCTCGCACCTGCCGCTCAAGCTCAACACCTCGGGCGTGATCCCGCCGATCTTCGCCTCGTCGCTGCTGCTGCTGCCGGCGACCCTGATCGGCTTCGCCGGCACCAATGTCGACGGCGCCGGCGGCTGGCTGTCCTGGATCGCGGCGCAGCTGGCGCATGGCCAGCCGCTGTTCATGGCGCTTTATGCCGCGCTGATCATCTTCTTCTGCTTCTTCTACACTGCGATCGTCTTCAATCCGGAGGAGACGGCCGACAACCTGAAGAAGTACGGCGGCTTCATCCCCGGCATCCGGCCGGGCAGGTCGACCGCCGACTATATCGACTATGTGCTGACCCGGATCACGGTGGTCGGCGCCGCCTATCTGACGGTGGTCTGCCTGCTGCCGGAGTTCCTGACCTCGGAATACGCGGTGCCGTTCTACTTCGGCGGCACCAGCCTCTTGATCGTCGTCACGGTCACCATGGACACGGTGGCCCAGGTCCATTCCCATCTCCTGGCCCATCAGTATGAAGGGCTGATCAAGAAATCGAAGCTGCGGGGGAGCCGTCGATGAATCTGATCCTGTTGGGCCCTCCCGGGGCAGGGAAGGGGACGCAGGCGAAGCGGCTGGAGGAGCGCTACGGGCTGAAGCAGCTCTCGACCGGCGACATGCTGCGGGCGGCGATCGCCGAGGGCACGCCGCTCGGCCGCCAGGTGAAGGAGATCCTCGACCGCGGCGATCTGGTGACCGACGAGATCATGCTCGACATGATCGCGGAGCGGATCGCGCAGCCGGATTGCGACCGCGGCTTCATCCTCGACGGCTTCCCGCGCACCGTGCGTCAGGCCGAGGGGCTGGACGAGACGCTGGCCCGGCACGGCAAGTCGCTGGCCGTGGTGATCGAGATGAAAGTCGACGAGGCGGCGCTGTTCGCCCGCATCGCCAATCGCGCCGCGCAGTCGGCCGAGAAGCGCGCCGACGACACCGAGGAGACGCTGCGCAAGCGCCTCGCCGTCTATCGCGAGCAGACCGCGCCGATCATCCCCTATTACCGCGACAAGGGGCTGCTGAAGGCGGTCGACGGCATGGCCGACATGGACACGGTGACCCGGCAGATCGAGGCCGTCCTCGGCCTTCAGCCGGCGGACGCCTCGGCGTCCTGACCGGCACGCCGGAACGGAAGATCAGGGGCGGCTTTCGGGCCGCCCTTTTTCATGGCGGCGGCCTGGCTGCGGCCGCCGCCACGATCCAGTCACGGAAAGCGCGGATCTTGGGCCGGTGGCGCTGATCCGCGGCGTAAACCAGCCAGTAGGCCTTGGCCCTGTCGACCGCGAGCGGGAAAGGGACCGCCAGCCGGCCGGCGGCGATGTCCTCGGCGAAGAACTCGGGCGTCACAAGCGCTGCTCCCAGCCCGGCCGCTGCGGCCTGGGCCGAGGCGGCCTGGTTGTCGAAGCGCGGCGCTGGCTTTCGAAGTGCCGCGGGGGCATCGACGTCGACGGCCTTGAACCAAGCATCCCAACTCATCGTCATGCCGATCAGCGGCAGCGCCAGCACATCCGCCGGAGTGCGCAGCCCGACCGCCAGCCGTGGCGCTACGACGCAGGCCAGGCGGACCTCCAGCAGCTTGTGGGCGACGACGCGCGGCGGAAAGCCGCTCGGCCCGGCCCGGATCTCGATATCGGCGGCGAGCTCGCCCTCGATGCTGTCGCCGAGCTCGGTGCTGGTGGCGAGCCTGACCGTCAGCTCCGGATGCGCGGCCTGGAAGGCGCCGAGCCGCGGCGCCAGCCAATGGGTGGTGAAGGTGGGCACCGACACGACCGTCAGATCGCGGCCCACAGCATCCACCTCGCTGCCGACCGCAGCGCGCAGCCGGCCGAAGGCGTCGACCACCTCGGCCGCCAGCCGCTCACCGGCCTCGGTCAGGGCCAGGCTGCGGCCCCGGCGGGCGAACAGCGGCGCGCCCAACCGCTCCTCCAGCCGCTTGACGTGATAGCTGATCGCGGCCTGGGTCAGGCCCAACTCCTCCGCCGCCCGGGTGAAGCTGCCGTGCCGCGCCGCCGCCTCGAAGGCGTGCAGGGCGGGCAGGGGCAGGCTGTCGGTCGGCATGACTCAGTATAAGCCAGGCTTATGATCGGCGGCGAGGCCCTGCGTGGTTCCACGGCTCCGGCCGGCGCATCGTCCGGGCGAAATCCACAGGAGGACGCCCAAGATGCCCGCAGACTCACTCACCTTCCTCAACCCCGACACCATGCCGGCGCCGAACGGCTATTCCCAGGTGGTGCTGATCCCGCCCGGCGCCCGGCTGGTCCAGCTCGCCGGCCAGGTCGGGGTCCGGCCGGACGGGTCGATCGCCGCGCCGGACTTCGCCGGCCAGGCGGTGCAGGCCTTCGAGAATGTGAAGGCCGGCCTGGCCGCCGTCGGCAGCGGCTTCGAGCATGTGATCAAGCTCAACATGTTCGTCACCGACTTCGCCGCCCAGGGCCCGACCCTGCGCGAGGTGCGCGACCGCTACGTCAACCGCGCGGCCCCGCCGGCCAGCACCACGCTGCAGATCGCCCGCTTCTTCCGCGAGGGGCTGCTGTTCGAGCTCGACGTGCTGGCGGTGGTGCCGGGGTGAGCGCCGTGCCGGCCGTCCTTTCGGCTCGGCTGCCGGCGGCACTGCGCCGCCTTGCCGGAAAGGTACTGTCGTTCGCGTCGCTGCTGCGGCGCCGTCGCCCGGTGCTGCGGCCGGGCGACCTCTCCGAGCATCTCCGGGCCGATCTGGGGCTCGAGAGGTGGCGAGGCTGGCAAAGGCCCTCAGACTCAGACCTCCCCCCAGGCCCCATCTGACGTCACCCGATCCTGATCACGATCTTGCCGACATGGCCGGCCGCCTCGAGGTGGCGGTAGGCCTGCTTCGCCTCCTCGAACGCGAAGGTCCGGTCGATCACCGGCCGGATGCCGGCCAGCGCGATGTGCCGGTTCATCGCCTCGAACATCCGGCGCGAGCCGACATAGAGGCCGCGCAGCGTCACCGACCGGCCGATCAGGGGCGTCGGCTCGAACGGGCTGCCGGCGGTCAGCACACCGATCAGATGGACGAAGCCGCCGACCCGGGTGGCGGCGATCGACCGCGGCACCGTGCCGGCGCCGCCGACCTCGATCACATGGTCGACGCCGCGCCCGCCGGTCAGCCGCAGCACCTCCTTCTCCCATTCCGGATGGCTGCGGTAGTTGATCAGCTCGGCGGCCCCCAGGGCCTTGGCCTGCTCCAGCTTGGCGTCGCTGGAGGAGGTGGCGATCACCCGGGCGCCGGCGGCGCGGGCGAATTGCAGCGCCAGGATCGAGACGCCGCCGGTGCCCAGCACCAGCACGGTCTCGCCCGGCTGCAGCGGATGCTGGCCGCCATAGAGGGCGTTCCAGGCGGTCACCCCGGCGCAGGGCAGGGCCGCGCCCTCCTCGAAGGACAGGCCGTCGGGCAGATGCACCAGCCCGTCCTGGTCGAAGACGCGGTACTCGGCCAGCACGCCATGGGCGGCACCGCCCATCGCGCTGGCATGGTCGGCGGCGTCGATCTCGCCGCCGATCCAGCTCTGCATGAAGATGCCGGCGACGCGGTCGCCGACCTTGACCCGGGTCACGTCCGGGCCGACCGCCACCACCTCGCCGGCGCCGTCGGACAGCGGCACCAGCTCCGGCAGCGGCGCGCCGCGCTGGTAGCGGCCGGTAGCGACCATCAGGTCGCGATAGTTCAGCGACGCCGCGCGCAGCCGGACCAGGGCCTGGCCGCGGCCGGGAACCGGCGTCTCGGTCTCGGCGAGGGTGAGGTCGTCGATGCTGCCGATGCGGGGAAAACGATACTGGCGCATGGCTCGAACTCTCCGATTGGGGTCGGGATCACCGCCGGGTGGCGGTACGGGCGCCATGTTGCGGCTTGCAGGCCTTCACGCAAGAAGGCAACATTTCTTACCATAGGATACTCTTTTGCACCTATGGAGACGAGAATGCCGCCACGAGATCAGGCCCGGCGGTCCTATGGCTGCGCTGTCGAGGTCACGCTCGCCGTCATGGGCGGCAAGTGGAAGCCGGTGATCCTGTATCAGCTGCTGGATGGGCCGAAGCGCTTCGGTGAGCTGCGCAAGCATTTCGGCGGCGTGTCGCAGCGCTCGCTGACGCTGCAGCTGCGCGAGCTCGAGGCGGACGGCATCGTGCACCGGCAGGTCTTCGCGGAGGTGCCGCCGCGGGTGGAATATTCGCTGACCGAATACGGCCGCACCCTGGCTCCGGTGCTCGACGCCATGAAGGCCTGGGGCCAGAGCTTCAGGGAGCGGGTGGAGAGGACGGCCGAGGCGGCGTGACGCCGTTTCAGCCGGCGTCGACCAGCCCGGCCACGGCGAGGAAGGCGGGGGACCCGGGCGTCACCATGACCAGGTCGACGAAGGCCTGGGTGGACGGCGCGAGATCGTCCCGGCTGCGCCGGCGCAATTCGTCCCAGGCGATCGGCCGTAGCCGATGGGCAGCTTGGTCGATCAGGAAGGGCTGCTGAGGATAGGCCGACAACAGGGCGATGAAGGCGTCGACATCCTCGCCGGCATTCGACATGCCGTAGGGCCAGAACTCGACCAGGAAGGCCGAGAGCCGCTCTGTCGGGCTCAGCGCCGTCGTCCCGCCCCGGAAGATGCGGGGCTCGCTGCCCTGCGTGTCCATCTTCACCAGGCAGGGCGGCAGGACGCGGCTGCCGAAATAGGCGTCCAGGGTCGTCACCGGAACGACGATCGACGGCCTGTCCTCATCGGACGCATAGAGACGGTGGTCTCCCCGATTCCCGGCGGAGTGGTGGAGGCTGGCCGAGCCGATCGTGTCCGACACGGCTGCGGCGATTTGATGGATCTGCACCGTCCCGTTGCCTCGGGCGTTTTCCACCAGCAGGTCGAAGTTCCGCGGGTCCGGCTCGAAGGCGTGGATCGTCGATCCGGGCAGCATCACCTGCCGGGCCAGGGCGCTGTACCAGCCGATATTCGCGCCGAGATCGATGAACAAGCTGAAGTTCGGAAGCAGACGACGCGCGATCTCGGTCTCGAGCGGCTCCCAGTTCCCGTTGTCGATGATCGAGCGTGAGACGAACTGATCATCGGCGTAGGGATGGGTTCTGATCGGGAAGGGCGGGACGTTCGGGAGTTTGATCAGCCGGACGCCACTGTCGGCAGATGGTTCCTTATGGGTCTGCGGCAAAAGGGACCGACCCGTCGGGAGGCTCCCCAGAGCCTCCTCGATACGGTCCAGCTTGGCGGCGATGCCGCGGAGATATCCTTTGTCGGTGATATGCTGGATCGCGCCGATGGCCATGGCCCGGCCGAGATATTTGAATGCTCCGCGAAACATCGACGCCCCTTCATCGCCGCAGACTCAAGCGGCCAGCACTGCAACGACGCCGATTAGGCGGTGTTCAGGGCTGCGTCAACCGACCGGTCAGGGGGCGGGCCAAGCCGGCCCGCCCCGGAGCGGCTCAATACATATGCTGGCCGCCGTTGATCGACAGGGTCGATCCGGTGATGAAGCCGGCCTCGTCGTCGACCAGGAACAGCACACCGCGGGCGATCTCCGACGCCTTGCCCAGGCGGCCGACCGGCACCTTGGCGACGATCTTCTCCAGCACGTTCGGCGGCACGGCGCGGACCATGTCGGTGTCGACATAGCCCGGCGCGATGGCGTTGACGGTGATGCCCTTGGCCGCCCCCTCCTGCGCCAGCGCCTTGGTGAAGCCGTGGATGCCGGACTTCGCCGCGGCGTAGTTCACCTGGCCGTACTGCCCGGCCTGGCCGTTGATCGAGCCGATATTGACGATCCGGCCGAAATTGCGGGCGCGCATGCCGTCGATGACGCAGCGGCACATGTTGAAGCAGGAGCCGAGATTGGTGTCGATCACCGCGTCCCAGGCGGTGCGGTCCATCTTGTGGATGGTGCCGTCGCGGGTGATGCCGGCGTTGTTGACCAGCACCTCGATCGGCCCGAGCTCGGTCTCGATCCGGGCGACCGCGGCCTGGCACTGCTCGAAATCGGCGACGTCGAACTTGTAGACGCTGATGCCGTGCCGCTCGCTGAAGGCCTGCGCCGCCTCATCGTTGCCGGCATAGGTCGCGGCGACCTTGTACCCCTTGTCCTTCAACGCGACCGATATCGCCTCGCCGATACCCCTCGTCCCGCCGGTCACAACCGCTACACGTGCCATAGCGTCCTCCCAGAGTTGAGCTTTATGGGCCGCCGGCCGTGTCGAGGAGGCGGCAGGCGGCCCGGGAAATCGGCGTTGGCCTCAGCGTTCGACGCAGAGGGCGATGCCCATGCCGCCGCCGATGCACAGGGTGGCGAGGCCCTTCTTGGCGTCGCGCCGCCCCATCTCGTAGAGCAGGGTGGTCAGGATCCGGGCGCCCGACGCCCCGATCGGATGGCCGATGGCGATGGCGCCGCCATTGACGTTCACCTTGGCCGGGTCCCAGCCCATCTCCTTGTTCACCGCGCAGGCCTGGGCGGCGAAGGCCTCGTTGGCCTCGATCAGGTCCAGCTGCTCGGCCGACCAGCCGGCCTTCTTCAGCGCCGCGCGGCTGGCCGGGATCGGGCCCGAGCCCATCACCGCCGGGTCGACGCCGGCCGTGGCCCAGGAGGCGATGCGAGCCAGCGGGGTGATGCCGCGGCGGGCGGCCTCCTCCTCGGTCATCAGCACCAGCGCGGCGGCGCCGTCATTGATGCCCGAGGCGTTGCCTGCGGTGACCGTGCCCTCCTTGTCGAAGGCCGGGCGCAGCTTGGTCAGGATCTCCAGCGTAGTGTCCGGCTTCAGGTACTCGTCGGCGTCGATCACGGTGTCGCCCTTGCGGCCCTTGACCGTGAACGGCGCGATCTCGTCCTTGAACCGGCCTTCGCGCTGCGCCGCCGCCGCCTTCTGCTGCGACGCCAGGGCAAACCGGTCCTGCTCGTCGCGGGTGATCTGCCATTGCCGGGCCACGTTCTCCGCCGTGTTGCCCATGTGATAGCCGTTGAAGGCGTCCCACAGCCCGTCGCGGATCATGGTGTCGATCATCTTGGCGTCGCCCATCTTGGTGCCGGCGCGCAGCTGCAGCGCGTGCGGCGACTGCGACATGCTCTCCTGCCCGCCGGCGACGACGATGCGGGCGTCACCCAAGGCGATCGCCTGGCTGCCCAGCGCCACGGTGCGCAGGCCGGAGCCGCAGACCTGGTTGATGCCATAGGCCGTGGCCTCCTTCGGGACACCGGCGGCGATCGCGGCCTGGCGCGCCGGGTTCTGGCCGGCCGCGGCGGTCAGCACCTGGCCCAGCACCACCTCGTCGACCTCGGCGGCCTCGACCTTGGCGCGGCCCAGCGCCGCGGTGATCGCGGCGGTACCGAGCTCATGCGCGGGCACGGCGGCGAAGGCGCCGTTGAAGGCCCCGACCGGCGTGCGTGCGGCTGCGGCGATGACGACATTGGCCATAAGGCGTTTCCCTATGCTGTTCGGCGCGGCCGGGCCGCACCGGTCGAATTGCGCTAGACTGACGATAGCCATTGCCCTTCCGCCTGCGCAACCGCGACGGGAGGGGCTGGCCGAACGGGGGAGGGGATGATGCGCAAGACGGTGCTGCGGGCCTTGGCGCTGGCCGTGCTTCTGGGAACGATGCCAGCGGCGGCGGCCGAGGATTGCGTCGCCATTGCCGGTCGCCTGGCCGGAGCTTGGCGGGCGAAGGGGTTGATGACTGGCCTCGCCGGGATCGATGCCGCGACCGCCGCCTGCGTCCAGAAGACGCTGGTACAGGATCTCGCCGCCGACGCTGGTCCGCCGGTCGGCTACAAAGTCGGCCTGACCGGCAAGGCGATGCAGGAGCGGCTGGGCGTCAGCCATCCGGTCTCGGGCGTGTTGCTGCAGCGGATGCTGCTGGCCCCGGGCACGCCGGTCCCGGCCGGCTTCGCCGCCAGGCCGCTGATCGAAGCCGATCTGATCGCCGTGATCGGCGATGCCGGCGTCAACCAGGCCAAGACCCCGGCCGAGGTGCTGGCGCATCTCTCGGCCCTCCGGCCCTTCATCGAGCTGGCGGACCTCGCCCTGGCGCCGGACGAGAAGCCGACCGCGGAATCGATCGCCGCGATCAATGTCGGCGCCCGCCTCGGCGTGCTGGGAGAGCCGATCGCGATCCAGCCCGGTTTCGCCGAGACCCTGGCGACGATGAAGGTCTCGCTGACAGACGGCTCCGGCAAGGTGCTGGCCGAGGCGCCGGGCGCCGCCATCCTCGGCCATCCGCTGAACGCGGTGATCTGGCTGGCGCAGGACCTCGCGGCGCGGGGCGAGGCGCTGCGGCCGGGCCAGCTGGTCAGCCTCGGCTCCTTCGGCCCGCCGACGCAACCGGCGCCCGGCGGGACCGTGACGGTGCGCTATGACGGGCTTTCGGCCGCGCCGGTGACGTTGTCCGTCCGCTTCGAATAGCGGCCGCCAGCCATTCCGCCAGCGGCCCCCACACCTGCGCCTCGGCGCCGCCCGCGACCACCATGCCGATATGGCCGAGCGTCGGCTCGATCCGCTCGGCGCCGGGCATCCGCTCGGCCAGGGCGCGGGCGCTGGCCGGCGGCACGATCCGGTCGCGGGCCGGGATCAGGTGCAGGCTGGGCCGGCGGATCGCCTCCGGCCGCACCGGCGCGCCGTCGATCCGCCATGAGCCCCGGCCGGGCGTGTTCTCGCCGTACCAGCCGGCCAGGCATTCCAGCGCCACCGGGCCGGGCAGCGGGATGCCGTCGTTCAGCCAATCCTCCAGGGCCACGAAGCGCGCCGCCTCCGCGGACTCCGGGTCGAGCCGGCCGAAGGCGCTGAACTTCCGCAGCGCGGTCAGCGGGTCGAGCGTGGCGAACAGCGCCTGGATGCCGTCGACCGGCAGCACGCCGAGCGCGGAGACGATCGGCAGGCTGGCGGCGGCTGCCATACGGCCGATCTCGGCCTGGTGCGGCGCATCTGCGTGGAAGTCCCAGGGTGCGGCCATGAAGGCGATGCCGGCGATATCGGCCGGCTGCCGCACCGCCAGCGCCGCCGCCAGGGTGCCGCCCATGCAATAGCCCAGCAGCCCGACCGGCCCCTGCGCGGTGGCCAGGGCGGCGTCCAGCGCCGGCTCTAGCCGCCGGAGGATCACGTCCGACAGGGTGAAGTCGCGCTCCCCGCCCTCCGGCACGTTCCACTCCAGCAGCAGCGGCCGCAGCCGTTGGGCCGACAGGAAGCGTAGCAGGCTGCGCTCCGCCGTCAGGTCCAGCACATAGGCGCGGTTCACCATCGACGGCACCACCAGCAGCGGCAGGCCGTCGGCGGGACCGTAGTCGAGCAGCCGGGCGGAGCCGTCCCGCCACAGCACCGGGACCGCCGGCAGCGCGCGGCGATAGGGGTGGCGGGCATAGCGCTCGAGCCCGGTCAGGAAGGCGGCGGCGCGCCGGATCGTCTCCCGGCTCAGCGCCGCGACGGCGGCGTCAGGAGGCAGGCTTGCGAGGCGTTCGGCGGCGCGGCGCAGCGGCTCCGGCCACAGCGGCTTCGAGCCGGGCGACGCGCTCTTCCAGAGCGGCAATGCGGCGATCCCGCTCGTCCAGCTCGCCGCCGCGGCGGCCAGATGCAGCGGCAGTGGCCGGGGGCCGAGGCGCATCGTCATCACCGGCCCCCCCGCCGAACCCCGCCAGGACGCGCGCGGCATGGCCGGGGTCGAACAGCGCGGCCCAGCCGCGCAGCGTCTCGGGGTCGGTTAGGGTTGCGGTCCAATGCTCTTGCCAGAGATCGAGGAAGCGGCGGGCCAGGTCGTCCGGGCTGTCGCCGTCGCCGGACGGCGGGTTGTGGGGCGGTTTCGGCGCAGTCATCGCCGGCGATCATAGTCGGCACCACCCGGCCTGCCTATCCCGGCGTGTGTTGCATTGCGAGTATTGCGATGCGAAAGGATCGTGACATGCCGGCCCGGTCGGACCAGTATAGGCACAAATCCGTCAAAGCGGCCGTGTACCCGCGGCCCGAAGAAGCGATAGGGACCATCATGCCGACCAGTCAGGCCGCCTCCGGAAACGCCCCGTCGGCCGAGGAGCCGAAGGCCCCTCCCATCACGATCAAGAAATACGCCAACCGACGGCTCTACAACACGGCGACCTCGAGCTATGTGACGCTCGAGAACTTGGCCCAGATGGTCAAGGACGGCACCGAATTCGTGGTCTATGACGCCAAGACGGGCGAAGATATCACCCGCGCGGTGCTGACCCAGATCATCGTCGAGGAGGAGGGCAAGGGCCAGAACATGCTGCCGATCGGCTTCCTGCGGCAGCTGATCAGCCTGTACGGCGACAACCTGCAGTTCATGGTCCCGCGCTATCTCGAATCCTCGATGGAGGCCTTCGCCCGCAACCAGGATCAGATGCGCCAGTACTTCAAGGATGTCAGCGGGGTGTTCCCGTTCGGCGCCTTCGAGGAGATGGGCAAGCAGAACATGGCGCTGTTCGAGCGGGCGATGCAGATGTTCACCCCCTTCGCCGGCAAGGGGCCGGGGGGGAAGGCGCCTGCCTCCCCGCCGGCCGAAGCGGCGCCCGAGCCGGCGCCGTCGGACCAGGGGTCGATCGACACGCTGCGCCAGAAGCTGGACGACCTGCAGCGCCAGATCGAGGAGATCACCAAGGCGAAGCGCTGACGCCCTTACCCATAGGCAATGAGCCGGCCGAGCGTCCCGGCCATGAGCCACAGCAGGATCGATCCCGCCGCCTGGATTCGCCCGAGCAGCGGCGGGGCGCGGTTCCAGTCGGCCAGCGACCGCTGCCACAGCCACCGGAAGGCGACTGCATTCACCAGCGCCGCCGCGATCACCAGGATTTTGAGCTGGAACACGTCGGCCGCGGCCAACGGGCCGGCATCGGCGGCGAACAGCATCGCGCCGGTCACGACCATCAGCGCCAGCCCGGCCAGGGCGACCCGGGTCAAGAGGCGCGACACCGTCTCGACCGGCAGCGACCGCCCGAAGCCGACGAGGCGGAGGTCGAGCAGCCCGATGCCGCCGACCAGCAGCACCAGCCCCAGCAGGTGCAGCAGGTTGGCGGTCGGATAGAGCCACAGCGAATCGCGCATCAGCGCGCCGAGCGGGGAGGCCTCGAGCAGCGCCGCGCCCTGGGCCAGGAGGCCGCCGCCCCGCGGGTGATGCTCCATCGGCTCAGCGCAGCTCGACGGTCCGGCCGGCGACGGTGATCCGCTCGGCCCGCATCTCGTCCGCCACCACCCGGCTCGGATAGCCGATGACGGTCACGGGCATGCCGACGGCCAGGTCCTCGCGCGGCAGGCCGCGCCGGTTCATGCGCGACGGCGGCGCCAGCACGACATTCCAGGTCTTGCCGTCCTGGGTCAGGGTGATCAGCCCGTGCGGGTTCTGATAGCTCGCCGTCTCGATCGGTCCCGAGAGGGTGACCGTCGTGTTGGCGTCGTAGGAGCTCCAGCCGTGATGGGCCAGGGCGGCGGCGGGTGCGAGCGCCGCCGCCAGCAGGGCGATCGGTGCGATGCGCGGCATCGGTCTACTCCCGGCGGTGGTTGACCTCCGTATCAGGTTGGTTGCCGGCGCCGCCATGCAATGTGGTCGGACGAAAAAAGCCCCACCGGAACGGGCCGGGGGGCTCGTGGCACGGTCGGGCTCGCGGGGCGCGAGCCCGACCCGCGTGGACGCCTATGACGCGTCCGGGATCAGCTTGGCGCGCAGCGACCGGCGGGCCTCGTGGTCAAGGCGCTGCAGCGCCTCGCGGATCTGCTGGGTGATGGCGCTGGAATCGGCGTCCGGGTTGCGGAAATAGGCCTGCGCCTCGGCGATCAGGGCCGGCAGCGTGGCGGCGGCGGCCTTGGCCGCGGCGGCCTGCGACGATGCCCGCGCCGCCATGCCGCGGATGCTGCTGGCCAGCTCGGCGGCCGAATTCTTCCAGCCGGCGGGGCCGGTGTCGGACAGGTCGGTCGCCGCTTCCTCGACGATCTGGTCGATCAGCACGCCCGAATCCCGGGCCCCCGACCAGGAGGCGGCGAGGCGCCCGTCGCGGTCGCGCACCTCGGTCCAGCGGAAGGTCTGGCGCTCCTCGTCGGTCAGGATGCGTTCCACCCGCGCGAACATGCCGCTGACCGACCGGGACCAGCCTGCGGGCAGCGCCGCCAGCTGCTCCCGCACCCTGGCATCGACGCGTGCGCCGCAACTCTTCAGCATCTGCTTCAGCCGCTGGGGGGCCCGCTGCTTGTCGGCCATCCTCTTCGCTCTCCCTTTGTGTACGCCCCGGCGCATTGCTCCCGTCCTCCAGGGGCGCCACGACCTTCGGTTTTAATCAAATGAACTTCACGCGGAAGAATCAAGGCACAGCCGGTCGCGGATGGCGAGTCATTCCTTGGGGTAAAGTTCAGGCGCAGCGCCGGGGCCTGCGGTCCCGCTCGCGCTCGATCTCGGAGTTCAGTTCGGCGCCGATCAGGAAGATCACCGTCGACAGCCAGATCCAGGTCAGGAAGCCGATGACGGCGCCGAGCGAGCCATAGGTGGCGCCGTAATTGGCGAAGCGGGCGACGTACCAGGAGAACAGCATCGAGCCGCCGAGCCAGACCGTCGCGGCGATGACGCCGCCCCAGTTCAGCCAGTGCTCGCGCCGGCCGCCGGGGCCGTAGCGATAGACCAGCGTCAGGGCGGCGATCGTCGCCAGATACAGCGCCGGCCAGCGCAGCAGCCGGATCAGCGTGCCGGCCTCCGAGCCGAAGCCGATGAATTTGAGCGCGATCGGCGCGGCCACCACCACGGCCAGGGCCAGCGCGGCGAAGCCGATGGCGCAGAGGGTGAACAGCAGCGACACCAGGTTCAGCCGGATGAAGCCGCGCCGCTCCTCCTCGTCATAGGCGACGTTCAGCGCGTCGAACATCGCCTTGACTCCGGCATTGGCGCTCCACAGCGAGATGGCGAGGCCGGCGAAGAAGGTCAGGCCCAGGCTCTTCGGCGGCTGGCTGGCGATGCGCTGCATCTGCCCGGCGATGATCTCGAGCCCGCCGCTGGGCAGGATGAAGGCCAGGTCCTCGATGTTGCGCTGCACGGTCGAGACGTCGGCGACCAGGCCGTACAGCGAGACGAAGACGCCGATCGCGGGGAACAGCGCCAGCAGGGTGTAATAGGCGACGCCGGCGGCCAGAGCGAAGACCCGGTCCTCGCTGATCTCGCCCCACACCCGCCACAGCACGACGCCGCAGCGGCGCGCCCGGCGCCGCCATCGCCGTTCCGTCCCCGGCACTGTTCCGCTTCCCGCTGCCATTCCCGATCCCTGCTGCATACTCTCGAATCCGAGCGGCGATTCGGCGCCCCCGTTCCCCTCCGACGACCATAAGTTGGGGCGGCCATGCCGGAAATCGGGTTGACGCCGGAACCTCGGCTGCGACCATCTGGGGCCTGCTGCCCCGACCGACCAGGGAGAAGTGCCGTGCGCCGTCTGAGCCCGTCCTCCAGCCATTACGGCGCCGTCATGGCCGTCGTCGAAGGCGACAAGATGGTCGGCATCCAGCCCTATGCCAGCGACATCGACCCGTCGCCGATCATCAACTCGCTGCCCGGCATGGTGCACGGGCCCCTGCGCATCCCGCAGCCGATGGTCCGGGCCGGCTGGCTGACCGAGCGGCACAGGAGCGACGGCAGCCGCCGCGGCGCCGACGCCTTCGTGCCGGTGTCGTGGGAGACGGCGCTGGCCCTGGTGGCGGAGGAGCTGGAGCGGGTGCGGACCCAGCACGGCCCCGAGGCCATCTATGGCGGCAGCTACGGCTGGGGCAGCGCCGGCCGGCTGCACAACGCACCGACGCTCTTGCGCCGCATGCTCGGCTCCACTGGCGGCTACACCGCCTCGGTCAACAACTACAGCTTCGGCACCGCCCTGCCGCTGATGCCGCACATCATCGGCGACTTCAACCGGATCCTGGTCGAGACGACGGACTGGCGCAGCATCGCCAGCGACGGCCGCCTGGTCGTGGCCTTTGGCGGCATGCCGCCGCGCAACAGCCAGATCGCCTCGGGCGGCACCGGCAAGCACACCCAGCGCGACTGGAACCGCCGCGCCCGCGAGGCCGGGGTGCGGTTCGTCTATATCGGCCCGGTGCGCGACGACATGGCGGAGGAGGCGGGGGCCGAATGGCTGGCGCCGCGGCCAAACACCGACGCCGCGATCATGCTGGGCCTGGCGCACACGCTGGTGGCCGAGGGGCTGTACGACCGCGCCTTCATCGACCGCTACACCACCGGCTTCGACCGCTTCCTGCCCTATCTCATGGGCCAGGCCGACGGCGTGGCCAAGGACGCCGACTGGGCGGCCGCGATCTCCGGCCTCTCCGCCGACACCATCCGCGGCCTGGCGCGGCGCATGGCCTCGCAGCGCACGCTGATCAGCCTCAGCTGGTCGCTGCAGCGATCCGACCATGGCGAGCAGCCCTACTGGATGGGCACGGTGCTGGCGGCGATGCTGGGCCAGATCGGCCTGCCGGGCGGCGGCATCGGCTACGGCTACGGCGCCGAGGCCAATGTCGGCTCCGCCAGCGACGGCCGCAGCCGGCCCCGGATCCTGCCAGGCCCGAACCCGACCGGCCGCTACATCCCGGTCGCCCGCATCTCCGACCTGCTGCTGCGGCCGGGGGAGGAGGACGACTACAACGGCCACAGGATCACCTATCCCGACATCCGGCTGGTCTACTGGGCCGGCGGCAACCCGTTCCACCACCATCAGGACCTCAACCGCCTGCTGCGCGCCTGGGCGAAGCCGGAGACGGTGATCGTGCAGGAGCCGTGGTGGACCCCGGTGGCCCGCCGCGCCGACATCGTGCTGCCGGCCACCACCAGTTTCGAGCGCAACGACATCGGCGGCGCCGCGCGCGACCCGTACATCCTGGCCATGCCGCAGGCGATCCCGCCGGTCGGCCAGGCGCGCAGCGACTTCGAAATCCTGACCGAGTTGTCGGACCGGGGCGGCGCCCGCGAGGCCTTCACCGAGGGCCGCGACGAGATGGGCTGGGTGCGGCACTTCTACGAGAGCGACCGCCGCACCGCGGCCGAGGCGGGCATCGAGCTGCCCGGCTTCCAGGAGTTCTGGGAGCGCGGCCATGTCGAGCTGCCGCTGTCGCCGAAGCCGAAGATCCTGCTGGAGGCGTTCCGCGCCGACCCGGTGGCGAACAAGTTGCCGACGCCGAGCGGCCGGATCGAGATCTTCTCCGAGCGCATCGCCGGCTTCGGCTATGACGACTGCCCGGGCCATCCGGTGTGGTTCGAGCCGGCGGAATGGCTCGGCTCGCCGGACACCGAACGCTTTCCGCTGCACCTGATCTCGAACCAGCCGAAGACCCGGCTGCACAGCCAGCTCGACGCGGGCGTGACCAGCCGCGGTGAGAAGGTGGCCGACCGCGAGCCGATGTGGATCCACCCGGCCGACGCCGCCGCCCGCGGCATCAAGGAAGGCGATGTCGTCAAGCTGTTCAACGACCGCGGCGCCTGCCTCGCCGGCGCGGTGGTCACCGACCGGGTGATGCAGGGCGTGGTCCAGCTCGCCACCGGCGCCTGGTACGACCCGGAGGTGCCGGGCCAGATCGGGGCGATGTGCAAGCACGGCAACCCGAACGTGCTGACCCGCGACAAGGGCACCTCGCGCCTCGGGCAGGGGCCCAGTGCCCACACCTGCCTGGTCGAGGTGGCGAAGCTCGAAGGCCCGGCGCCGCGCGTCACCGCCTTCGACCCGCCGGAGATCCTCGATCCCAGGGCCGAGGCGGCGGAGTGACCCGGTCGCAGGCGATCGCCGGGGCCAGGCGCTATTTCGACGAGGGCGGCTTCCGGGCCGATCTCGATCGCCGCATCGGCTTCCGCACCGAAAGCCAGGCGGCGGACCGGGCGCCGCTCGCGGCGTATCTGCAGCAGGAGATCGGGCCGAGCCTGGCCCGGCTCGGCTTCACTCTGCACCTCGTGCCCAACCCGGCCGCACCCGACGCCCCGGCGCTGATCGCCCGGCGGCAGGAGGGCGACGGCCTGCCCGGCGTTCTCTGCTACGGCCATGGCGACGTGGTGCTGGGCGCGCCCGAGCGGTGGCGGGCCGGGCTCGACCCCTGGCGGATCACGGTCGAGGGCGACCGCTGGTACGGCCGCGGCACCGCCGACAACAAGGGCCAGCACTCGATCAACATCGCCGCGGTCGAGCAGGTGCTGCAGGCGCGCGGCGGCCGGCTGGGCTTCAACATGGCCTTCCTGGTCGAGACCAGCGAGGAGATCGGCTCGCCCGGCCTCGACGCGCTCTGCGCCGCGAACCGCGACCTGCTGGCCGCGGACGTGCTGATCGCCTCGGACGGGCCGCGGCTCGACCCGGCCCGGCCGATAATCGCGCTGGGCACCCGCGGCGTGATCAATTTCGACCTGCGCCTGGCGCTGCGCGAGGGCAGCCACCATTCCGGCAACTGGGGCGGCCTCCTGCCCAACCCCGCCACGATCCTGGCCAATGCCGTCGCGGCGCTGGTCGACGCCCGCGGCGCCATCCGCGTGCCGGAGCTGCGGCCGCCGCCGATCCCGGACTCGGTGCGCCGGGCCCTGGCCGATGTCGCCATCGCCCGCGATGCCGAAGGCGTGCCGCTGGCGGAAGGCTGGGGCGAGCCGGGGCTGAGCCCGGCCGAGCGCGTGTTCGGCTGGAACGCGCTGGAGGTGTTGGCCTTCACCGCCGGCACGCCGGATGCGCCGCAGAACGCGATCCCGCCGTCGGCCCGGGTGCATTGCCAGCTGCGCTTCGTCGTCGGCACCGACGTGTCGGACCTGCCCGGCACCGTCGGCGCCTATCTCGAGGCACAAGGGTTCCGCGGCATCGAGGTCGGCGTCTCCGGCACGCCGATGATGGCGACGCGGCTCGACCCCGACGCCCCCTGGGCACGCTGGGCTGCCGGCTCGATCGCCGCGACCACGGGGACCGCGCCGATGGTGCTGCCCAATGTCGGCGGGTCGCTGCCGAACGAGGTCTTCGCCGGCACGCTGGGCCTGGCCACGGTCTGGGTGCCGCACTCCTATGGCGGCTGCCGCCAGCATGGCCCGGATGAGCACCTGCTGGCCCCGCTCGCCCGCGAAGGGCTGCAGATCATGACCGGCCTGTTCTGGGACTTGGGCGAGACCGGCGGCACCCTGGTGGGCCGATAGGCCGGCGCCCCCTCACCCGAAATCCCTAACGCGATTTCGACCTCTCCCTCGGGGAGAGGTGTAAAGGTCACGGCTCACATTCCCCTCTCCTCGGGGAGAGGGAGGGGCCCGTTCGCGCAGCGAATGGGAGGGTGAGGGGGCGGGCTGTGCCTATGTCCTCTGCACCGCCCGCGGCAGCACATGCTCCTCCACCGCCCTGGCGAAGCCGTCCTCGGCGTTGCTGGTCGTGGCGAAATCGGCCAGCGCCTTGACCTCGTCGATGGCGTTGCCCATGGCGATCGACAGCCCGGCCCGGCGGAACATCGGCACGTCATTGGCCATGTCGCCGATCACCGCCACCTCGGCCAGGTCCACCCCGGCCGCGGCGGCGATCTGCGCCACCGCATGGCCCTTGTCGGCCTCGGGATGGGTGATGTCGAGATAGTAGCGCTGCGACCGGCGGGCGGTGGCGGTGCCGTCCAGCAGGCCCTGCAGCTCCGCCTCGCAGCGGGCCAGCATGTCGAAATCCGTGGAGGAGCCGACGATCTTGCCGGCCCGCGCCAGATAGGGCTCGACATCGGGAACGATGGTCGGGTCGAACTGCACCGTATGCCGCTCGCGCCCGACATAGGGGCCGTCCGGATTCACCGTCAGCCACCGGTTGTCGGCGAACACCCAGATGTCGGCGCCGAAGCGGCGCAGCGTTTCCACCGTGGTCCGCGCCGCCGCCTCCGGCACCGCCAGGGCCGAGAGCACGCTCATGTCCGGCCGGAAGATGGTGCCGCCGTTGAAGGCGCCGAGCGGCAGGGCGAGGCCGAGCGGCTCGATCAGCATCGCCATGCCGCGCGGCGGCCGGCTGGACACGGCGGCGAAGCCGATGCCGGCCTCGCGCAGCCGGCGCACCGCTTCGACGGTGGCCGGGGCCAGCGCCTTGTCCGGGTCGACCAGAGTGCCGTCGACATCGGAGACCATCAGGGCGATGCGCCCGGCCGGCGCCGGCTTCGCGGTCTCCGGGGCGGGGGTCAGGTCAGGGGCAGCCATTTGTATCCATCCCGTGCGAGCAGTTCGTCGGCGCAGGCCGGCCCGTCGCTGCCGGCGGTATAGAGCTGCGGCGCCTCCGGATGCGCCACCCAGCGGTCCAGGATCGGCTGCACCTCGGCCCAGCCGGTCTCGATGTTGTCGGCGCGCTGGAACAGCGTCGGGTCGCCGGTCAGGCAGTCATAGATCAGCGTCTCGTATCCCGTCTGCGGCTCCGCCTGGAAATACTCGGCGTAGCGGAAATCCATCTCGACATGGCCGAGGCGCATCTCCCGCCCCGGCACCTTGGCGGCGAAGCGCAGCGAGATGCCCTCGTCGGGCTGGATGCGGATCACCAGCAGGTTCGGCGTCGGCCCGTCGACCGCCTCGCGGAACAGCACCGCAGGCGCCTGCTTGAACTGGATCGCGATCTCGGTCCGCCGCACCGCCAGCGACTTGCCGGTGCGCAGATAGAAGGGCACGCCGGACCAGCGCCAATTGTCGATCGTCGCCTTCAGCGCGACATAGGTCTCGGTGATGCTGCCCGGCGCCACGTCCGGCTCCTGCCGGTAGGCGGCGCGGGGCTTGCCCAGCACGGTGCCGGCATCGTACTGGCCGCGCACCACCATCCGCGGCACCTCCTCGGGCGACAGGTTGCGCAGCGCCTCGATCACCTTGGTCTTCTCAGTGCGCACCGCGTCGGCGGCGAAGGAGTTCGGCGCCTCCATCGCGGTCATGGCCAGCAGCTGAAACAGATGGTTCGGCACCATGTCGCGCAGCGCCCCGGTGGCGTCGTAGAAGCGGCCGCGCCGCTCCACCCCCACCGTCTCGGCCGCGGTGATCTGCACATGCTCGATGTGGTCGCGGTTCCAGAGCGGCTCGAAGATGCCGTTGCCGAAGCGGAAGGCCAGGATGTTCTGGACCGTCTCCTTCCCGAGATAATGGTCGATCCGGTAGATCTGCGTCTCCGACGCCGCCGCCAGCAGCTTGGCGTTCAGCTCGCGGGCGGAGGCCAGGTCGGTGCCGAAGGGCTTCTCCACCACCAGGCGGCGGAAGCATCTGTCGCTCTCGGTCAGGAGGCCGGCCGACGACAGAGCGGCCGCGATCGGCGCGAAGAAGCGCGGCGCCACCGCCAGGTAGAACACGGCGTTGGCCCGGCCGGTGGCCTCGGCGCGCTGCGCCAGATGCTCGGCCAGGCGCCGATAGGTCTCGGGGTCGGCGAAGTCGCCTTGCAGATAGCGGATGCCGGCGGCCAGGCGGTCCCAGGCGGCCTCGTCGATGCCGTTCCGGGCGTCGGCCCCCAGCGTGTGCAGGGCCTCGCCCAGGGTGCGGCGGAACCCGGCATCGTCGTGCTCGATCCGGTCGATGCCGAGGATCTCGAAGCCGGGATCCAGCAGCCCCTCGCGCATCAGATGGTACAGGGCGGGGGTCAGCAGTCGGCCGGTCAGGTCGCCCGAGGCGCCGAAGATCACGAAGCTGCAGGGCGGTGCCGGCGGGGTGCCGGCCGGCGCCGCCGGGGAGGGCGAGATCAGCGCCGCCATGGGTCAGCCGCCCGCCGGCCGTTCGACATGGCCCCCGAACTTATGGCGCATCGCCGACAGCAGCTTCTCGCCGAAGGTGTGCTCCTGGCGCGAGCGGAAGCGGACATAGAGCGCGGTCGACAGCACGTCGGCCGGCACCGCCTCCTCCAGCGCCGCCATCACGGTCCAGCGGCCCTCGCCGGAATCGGCGACCGCGCCGGTGTACTCCGACAGGCTCTCGTTCTCGGCCAGCGCCATGGCGCTGAGGTCGAGCAGCCAGGAGGAGACGACGCTGCCGCGCCGCCACACCTCGGCGATGTCGGCCAGGTCCAGCTCGTAGCGCTCCGCCTCGGGCAGGTCGGGCGAGGCCTTGTTCTTCAGGATGTCGAAGCCCTCGGCATAGGCCTGCATCAGCCCGTATTCGATGCCGTTGTGCACCATCTTGACGAAATGCCCGGCCCCGGCCGGCCCGGCATGGATGTAGCCGCGCTCGGCCCGCGGGTCGCGGCCCTCGCGGCCCGGCGTGCGCTCCACCGTGCCCAGGCCGGGCGCCAGCGCGGCGAAGATCGGGTCGAGATGCTCGACCGCCGCCTTGGTGCCGCCGATCATCATGCAGTAGCCGCGCTCCAGCCCCCAGACGCCGCCGGAGGTGCCGACATCGACATAATGCAGGTCCTTCGGCTCCAGCGCCGCGGCGCGGCGGATGTCGTCCTTGTAGAAGCTGTTGCCACCGTCGATGACGATGTCGCCGGGGCTCAGGATGCCGGCCAGCGCCGTCACCGTCTCCTCGGTCGGCGCCCCGGCCGGCAGCATGACCCAGACCGCGCGCGGCGGGGTCAGCGCCGCCACCAGCGCCGGCAGGTCCGCCGCCGGGGTCGCCCCGTCCTCGGCCAGGGCCTTGATGGCCTCGGCGCTGCGGTCGTAGACGACGCATTCATGGCCGGCGCGCATCAGCCGCCGCGCGATGTTGCCGCCCATGCGGCCGAGTCCGATCACCCCGAGCTGCATTCGTCGATCCTCTCGTTTCGGTCCGGTGCGCCGATGGTACCCTATCACCATATCGCGACCCCGATGGTGCGCCCGCATCGCGCCGGTGGGGAGTCCGAAAGACCAGACCTGCGTCGATCGGATGTCGAAGGGAGGGCACGTCAGTGGAACAAGGCGAGCAGCCACCGGGCGCGCCCGGCGGGCCGGCGCGGTGGACCTCCAGCGCCAAATCCGGCGTCGGCACCGCCCTGTCCGGCACCAGCCGCGTGTGGTTCACCCTCAGCCACGGCATACTGAACGAGATCTATTTCCCGCGAATCGACACCGCCTGCGTCCGCGACCTCGGGCTGATCGTCACCGGCCCCGGCGGATACTTCGCGGAGGAGAAGCGCGACGCGCGGTCGGAGACGCGGATGCTCGAGGCCGGCGTGCCGGCCTTCCGGGTGGTCAACACCGCCCTGGACGGCCGCTGGCGGATCGAGAAGACGGTGTTGGCCGACCCGCGCGGCCCGGTGCTGCTGCAGGAGATCGTCTTCACGTCGCATGAGGGCGAGCCCGCCGACCACCGGCTGTTCGCCCTTCTGGCCCCGCATCTGGTCAATGCCGGCGCCAACAACACCGGCTGGGTCGACGACTACAAGGGCACGCCGATGCTGTTCGCCACCGGCAGCAACGGCATCTCGCTGGCCCTCGCCGCCTCGGTGCCCTGGCGCGCCCGCTCGGTCGGTTATGTCGGCACCTCGGACGGCTGGCAGGAACTGTCACGATACGGAGAGCTGAACCCGGCCTGGCGCCGGGCCGAGAACGGCAATGTCGCTCTGGCGGGGGAGGTGGAGCTGGCGGCCGCGCCAGACGGCCGGTTCCTCCTGGCGCTCGGCTTCGGCGAACGGCCGGAGGAGGCGGCGCACCACGCTGTGGCCGGCCTGCAGTGCGGATTCGCCGATGCGCGCGACACCTATGTCGCAGGCTGGCGGCGCTGGCAGGCCGGGCTGCTGCCGCTCGACGGCACGGCCGACTCCGGTCCTGCCGCCTACCGCACCAGCGCGGCGGTGCTGGCCAGCCACCAGACCATCGAGTTCCCCGGCGCCGTCATCGCCAGCCTGTCGATCCCCTGGGGCTTCGCCAAGGGCGACGAGGATCTCGGCGGTTATCACCTGGTCTGGCCGCGCGACCTGGTCGAGACCGCGGGCGGCTTCCTCGCCGCAGGGGCGGTCGCCGAGGCCAAGGCGATCCTCGGCTACCTGCAGGCGATCCAGGAGGCCGACGGCCACTGGTCGCAGAATGTCTGGCTCGACGGCACCCCCTACTGGAACGGGGTGCAGATGGACGAATGCGCCTTTCCGATCCTCCTGGCCGACATGCTGCGGCGGGAGGGAGACCTGGCCGGGGACGAGTTGGCCCGCTTCGTGCCGATGGTGCGGCGCGCCGCCGGCTTTATCCTGCGCAATGGCCCGGTCACCGGCCAGGACCGGTGGGAGGAGGATGCCGGCTATTCGCCCTTCACCCTGGCGGTGGAGATCGCGGCCCTGCTGGCTGCGGCCGACATCCTCGACCTCTCCGGCCGGGCGGCGGAGGCGCGCTGGCTCCGCGAGACTGCCGACATGTGGAACGACGAGGTCGAACGCTGGACCTTCGCCGAAGGCACCGCGATCTGCAGCCGGCTCGGCCTCAGAGGCTACTACGTCCGCATCGCCCCGGCCGATGCGGCGGACGCGGCCTCGCCGCTCGACGGCTATGTGCCGGTGAAGAACCGGCCGCCGGGCGACGATGCGCGCAAGGCCGCGCTCCTGATCAGCCCCGACGCCCTGGCCCTGGTGCGCTTCGGCCTGCGGGCGCCGGACGATCCGTGCATCGTCGACACGGTGCGCGCCATCGATGCGCTGCTGAAGGTGGAGCTGCCGCAGGGCCCGGTCTGGTACCGCTACAACGACGACGGCTATGGCGAGCACGCCGACGGCGCGCCCTTCGATGGCACCGGCATCGGCCGCGCCTGGCCGCTCCTGAGCGGCGAGCGGGCGCATTACGAGCTGGCGGCGGGACGTGTTGACGCGGCCACGGCGCTGCTGGCGACGCTGGAGCGCTCGGCCGGGGAGGGCGGGCTGCTGCCGGAGCAGGTATGGGACGCCGACGATGTCGCGGCGCGCGAGCTGTTCCGCGGCCGCCCCTCGGGCAGCGCCATGCCGCTGGTCTGGGCCCATGCCGAGCACATCAAGCTGCTGCGGTCGCTGCGCGACGGCCGGGTGTTCGACCTGCCGCCGCAGCCGGTGCAGCGCTATCAGATCGACAAGGTCGCCTCGCAGGTCCGGGCCTGGCGCTTCAACCAGAAGCGGCGCGCCTTGCCGGCGGGCAAGACGCTGCGCATCGAGCTGCCAGCCGCGGCGACGATCCACTGGACCCTGGACGATTGGGCGACGGTGCGGGACGACGCCACGGCCGAGACTCCCTTCGGTCTGCACATCCTCGACCTGCCGACCGCGGACGCCCCGCCCGGGACGCGGATCCGCTTTACCTTCCTGTGGCGCGACGCTGACCGGTGGGAGGGTGCCGACTTCGCCGTGCTGGTCGATGGCGGGGCGAGCGTCCCCGCCGGCCACGCGGCCGCGGGGGCTGGCGGCGCTGCTTGACGCTGTCGGAGCCTGGCCACCATGCTGATCGGAACCATCGAGGAGGAGCGCCCGTGAAGCCCGGCATCCTGGCCATCGACGTGGGGGGCACGGGGCTCAAGGCCGCCGTGCTCGACGACCGCGGACAGATGCGGTCGGATCGGCAGCGGGTGCCGACGCCGCATCCCTGCCCGCCGAAGCTGTTCCTCGACACGATCGCGGCGCTGGTGCAGCCGCTGCCGAAATTCGACCGCATCGCCGTCGGCTTCCCCGGCGTGGTCCGCAACGGCCGGGTGATCACCGCCCCCAATCTCGGCACCGGGGACTGGGCCGGCTTCGCCCTGGCCCCGGCCCTGTCGAAGCGGCTGGGCGGAGCGCCGGTGCGAATGATCAACGATGCCGAGATGCAGGGGCTGGCCCTGGTGACCGGCCGCGGGATCGAGCTGGTGGTGACCCTCGGCACCGGGGTCGGCACCGCGTTGTTCCGCGACGGCGAGCTGGCGCCGCATCTGGAACTGGCGCATCACCCGCTCGCCAAGGGCAAGACCTATGACGAGTATCTCGGCAACGCCGCCTTCGAGAAGATCGGCAAGAGGCGCTGGAACAAGCGCGTGAAGCGGATGCTCGAGGTGCTGGAGATTCTGCTGCACCCGGACCGGGTGCATATCGGCGGCGGCAACGCCAAGCACATCGACTTTGCGTTGCCCAAGGGCGTGACGATCGCCTCGAACGAGGCCGGGCTGGAAGGTGGCGCGGGGCTGTGGCGCAAGCCGCCGGTCCGGCGTGCGGCGGCCCGGGCGTGACATCTTCGGGCCGCGTCTGCGTCAACTGCTGTGAGCCTGCGGCAAGCGCTGCGCCTCGACTGCAGTCGACCCACCGCGCAAGCTCGGCTTCGTGCGGCCGAACGGGCGCCTCGTCACCTTTGCGGACCTTCGGTCGGGCTCTCGGGTTCTCTTGAGCGGACGTGGTCTCCGTCGAGACCGCTCATCGCCGTCTGTCCGATCCTCGTCTAGAGCCTGCAGCTGCGCCCCTGACTGTCGAAAACATGAGCGTCGGCCGGGTCGAAGCGGAAGCGGACAGAGGAGCCGATCGTTATCGCTGGTTTGCCTTGCAGTTCCACCGTCACGAACCGGGGCAGGCCCTCGACCTTGAGATGGACCAAGCTCGTCCCCCCGAGCCGCTCTACGAGGACAGTTTCGGCCGCGATGCCCTCATTGTCGGAGAGCGAAATGGCGTTGGGGCGCACACCGATCTCAGCGGCCTCGCCCGACGGGAGCCGCAAGCCTTCGCGAATGGAGAAGAGCGGCTGGCCGTTCGCCGCAAGGCGAAAGCTGACGGCATCGCCCGCGCGTTGCACGAGGGCCGGCAGGAAGTTCATCTTCGGCTGGCCGAGGAAGCCTGCGACGAAGCGGTTGGCCGGCCGGTCGTGGAGATCCAGCGGCGCGCCTTCCTGCACGACCCGGCCCTTGTTCAGGATGACGATGCGCTCAGCCAGCGTCATCGCCTCGACCTGGTCGTGCGTCACGTAGATCATGGTCGTCTCCAGCTGCCTGTGGAGCCGCGCTATCTCGACACGCATCTGCGCACGCAGATCGGCATCGAGATTGGACAGCGGCTCGTCGAAGAGAAACACCTCGGGTTTGCGCACGATCGCGCGCCCGATGGCCACCCGCTGGCGCTGGCCTCCGGAGAGCTCGCGCGGCCGGCGCGTCAGGAGGTCCTCGATCTGCAATATGGCCGCCGTCTCCGCGACTTTCCGGTCGATCTCGGCCTTGTCCGTGCCGAGCATCTTCAGGGCAAATCCCATGTTCTCGGCCACGCTCATATGCGGGTAGAGCGCATAGGACTGGAACACCATGGCGATGCCGCGGTCGGCCGCCGCCACCTCGTTCATCGGCTTGCCGCCAATGCTGAGCTCGCCGGAACTCACCGATTCCAAGCCGGCGATCATCCTGAGCAAAGTCGACTTGCCGCAGCCCGATGGGCCAAGAAACACGACGAACTCGCGGTCCGAAATTGTCAATGAGACGTCGCGCACGGCCTCGACCTTGCCGAAGCTCTTTGAAACATTCTTCAGCTCGACTGACGCCAAATCACGATCCCTTCGCGGCGACGCCTTTGTCGTCGATCTCGTGATCCATGACGCTACCCCTTGACCGCGCCCCCGAGTAGCCCTTCGACCACAACGCGCCACACGAGCACGACCAGCACGAGGGTCGGGACGATCGC
Source organism: Inquilinus limosus (assembly GCF_051487185.1). Taxonomy (GTDB): domain Bacteria; phylum Pseudomonadota; class Alphaproteobacteria; order DSM-16000; family Inquilinaceae; genus Inquilinus; species Inquilinus limosus_F. Next base: position 126,921 of record NZ_JAHVDK010000017.1, on the reverse strand, counting down.
GAGGAAGATCGCCGTGTTGAGCAGGCTCCAGGAAACATCCGTGTTGCGCGCCAGAGCCGCCATGACGACCGACACCGGCCGAGTGCCGGCGTCGCCCGACAGAACCATCGCGAACATGTATTCGGAGTAGGAGAGCATGAAGGCGAAGAGGCCGGTTGCGCCGATCGACGGCAGGGCGAGCGGCAGCGCAATACGCAGGAAGGTCTGGAAGCGGCTGCAGTGGTCGAGGAGCGCGGCTTCGAAGAGCTCGTGCGGGATCTTTCGGAAGAATACGGACAGGATCAGCACCGTGAAGGGCAGCGCCCTGGCCGTGTGCACGAGGATGATTCCGACCCGGGTTCCAGTCAGTCCCAGACCCTCGAGCATCATGTAGACCGGCGTGATCAGCGCCACCGCCGGAACCAGCGGCGCAAGGATCAGGAACATGAAGCTGAGCTTTTTGCCTGGAAATGAATGGCGCGCGTAGATGAACGCGGCAGGCGCGCCGAGAAGAATGTTCAGCAGCATCGCGCTGAGCGCGATGATCGACGAGTTGACAAGGCTGCGCGGCACTTGGCGCGCGGCGTCCGAAATCATTGCACGGTTGGCGCTCTCCTGCCGGTAGGAGGCCGGCAGCTCGCCGGTGAAGACATAACGGTAGCTCTCCAGGCTTGGCCCGTCCGAGAGCACGCTTCGGTTGGGATCGAGCAGGATGCGATCGGGGACAAGGCTTCCGTAGAGCGAAAGCGCTACCGGTCCGCCGGTGAAGAGCAGGATCAGCGCGGCGAACAGGAAAGTAAGTGCCGGATTGCGGCGGCCGGGCATCTCAGCCACTCTCGAACAGGTCTGAAGGCAGGCTGCGTGTGATTGCAAGGATCATCGCGGCCGAGATTGCCACGACGATGAAGGCGACCGCCGAGCCCGTGCCGAAGTCATACATCGAGAAGCTCTCCTTCCAGATCTGGAAGGAGAGGAGCGTGGTGGCCGTACCGGGACCGCCGCCGGTCATGGCGTAGACAAGGTCGTAGGTCGTGAAAGCCGTCAGAGCATTGTAGATCAAGAGCACGACGATCATCGGCTTGATCTCGGGAAAGATCACGTAGCGGAAACGCTTGACCGGACTGCGGCAATCGATCGCCGCGGCTTCAAGAGTCTCGGGGTTGATGGCCGAGAGCGCCGCCATGACGAGCACCACGGCAAACGGTATCTGCGTCCACACATGTGCCAGCACGACCGAGATCAGCGCGAGCTTCGGCGAGATGAGCCAAGGGATGGAGCCGCTGATCAGGCCTATCGCGCGGAGCGCGCCGTTGAGCACGCCGAAGCTCGGGTGGAATACCCAGATCCACAGCACGGCGCTGATCGCTCCCGGCAGGACCCACGGCAGGAGCACGACTGAGCGGACGATCTGCGAGCCGAAGAACCTGCGCTGAAGGAACAAGGCGGTCAGGGTGCCAAGCACCACCACCAACGGAGCCGCGATGACGCTGAAGATCAGGGAGTTATAAAGTGCGTCGAGGAAATATCCGCTCGTCACGACGCGGACATAGTTGTCGACCCCCACGAACGGCGTGTCCGGAAAGAGCAGGAGCACCGAATGCAGGCTAGTCCAAACGGCATAGGCTATCGGGTAGATGGTCATCAATGCCACCGGCACCAGCGCCGGCAGGAGCCAGGAGGCCGGGAAGCGTCGCGTGGTCCACATTGGGAGATCCGCCAGATCGATAACTGCCAACGCGGCTTTTGTGGCGAGACGAGCTCGTCGCTAACCTAACGACGGGCGAACTGTTCCCGCAGCTGGTTCCAGCGCTCGGCACCGTCCTTCATCACCTGTTCGACAGGTGCTTCGCCCACCATCGCCTTGGCGAGGAGCGGACGGAAATAGGCCGACCATTGCGAGTGCCACTCGGTCCAGGTTCCGGCTCGCGCGGTCGCGACCTGCTGCTTCAACGTTGGCACATCGATCCATTTACCCCATGAGGCGATGACGGCCTGGTCCTCGAACAGTGGAAGCTGCCCGAAACCAAGCCCCTTCTCGGCAGCCCATCGCCTGGCGATCTTGTAGGGCTTGCCGGCCATGAAGTTGATGAACTTCCAAGCGGCTTCGGCGCGTGCCGGATCGGCCGCCGTCTTCGCCGTCACCGCATAGAATTTCGCAAAGCCGAGCGTGGTGTGCGTCTCGCCCGGCATAGGCGCCAGGGCGAACTGGCCTGCAAGCGGCTGGTCGGCCGCGTTGTTCATCGCCGCCAGCACATAGTTGAAGACGACGGTGAAGGCGTGGCGGCCAGTGTTCATCGCCGGGATGATCTTCGACTCATGCGTTTCCGGCTGCACCAGCCCCTTGGAGAATGCGTCGGCGAGCCACTGCAATTGCTTGTAGGCGCCGTTCTCCGGATTGTCGAAAACCGCCCTTTGATCGGCATCGAAGAGTTCCGCGCCACGGCCATAGGCCTGCGCCACGAAGGCGTCGAAGAAGTTCGGGAGCTCCTGGCTGTACTCATAGGAGATCGGATGTTCCATGCCGCCGGCCTTGAGCTTTTCTGCCGCCGCGGTTACTTCCTCCCAGGTCTTGGGCACGGCGATGCCCTTATCCGCAAGGATCTTCTTGTTGTAGATGAAGGAGATCGTGTCGGCGTAATAGGGCAGGCCGTAGAGCTTGCCCTTATAGGTCATGTCACTCAAGGCAAAGCCGGCGATGTCCTTCTTCAGCTCGTCCACCGCACCTGGCGGCGCGATATCGTCCAGGGGCGCTACGAATCCGCCCGCGGCCCAGCCTGGCAACCAATCCTGACCGCAGTAGATGACGTCGGTCGGCGTGCCACCGCGAAAGCGCAGGACGAGGCTGTCGTGATAGTCCGGCCAGGTGTAGTCGGTGATCTTTACCTTGACGCCCGGAGTGGCTGCCTCGAACTGCTTGACATTGTCCTGAATGGTTTCGAGCGAGTAGTTCCAGACCACGAACTCCAGCGTGATGTCCTCGGCCAGGGTCGGCTTCGTCAAGAGCGCGCCCGAAACCAGCGCTGCGGCGGCCAACAGCTTGTGAACTTTCATAGAGACCTCCCTTGCTCACGAGGCGGTCCCTTCGCTTCCCGAAATCGCCGAAGCTCGGCTGCTGTTCGAGCCCACGATGATGCACCTCGTCGTGACGCGTGTCGACGACGACGAGATCTCCGAGATGTGGCAGTCGAATGCCGGCTTTCCGCCTTTTGTGGTCGGCCCGGACGCCTGCCAAAGCACCCGCCCGGGTATAGGCGGATGCCGGCCTCGCGGGTTCGGCGTGGGCGGGGAAAACACGATGTGCAGTTGCGTTAATTCGCGGCCTTGTTCATGATATGTTCCATGGAGATGGCGCAGACCGATGCTGGTTCGGGCGAGGCCCGGCGGTCCGATCCCGACCTGAACTGGACGGGATGGGCGCTGGACAAGCTGCGCGAGGTGGTCGAGGTCGACATCCGCTGCAAGCGGCTGACCGAGCGGCAGCAGCAGGCGGCTCTGGCCGGGCCAGAGGAGCCACCCGACTTCGCGCTGATGCAGTCGCGCCTGTCCCGCTCGATCCGGCTGTCGATCGCGATGGCCGAGCGGATCCGCGGCGACTACCTGCACCGCCGGGCCGAGGGCGAGGAATCGGGGGCGCTGGAGCGCCGCCGCCGGCGGCGGGAGCAGGCGGTGCGGGCGGTGGTCGAGGCGGTCGCGGCCGCCGAGGCTGCGGACCTCGCCATGGCCGGCGAGATCGTCGACCCCGAGGAGACCGAACGCCTGCGGTCCGAGGTGTGGGAGAGGCTGACCGAGGACGAGGGGCTGGACGTGCAGCTCGACACCCTGTCGGCCGGTGAGTTCGTGCGGGAGGTCTGCCGCTGGCTCGGCCGCCGGCTGGATCCGAGCCGGCTGCCGCAGGGCTGGGACGATATCACCAACGCCAATGACAATGCCGGCTCGTCCGGTGCGAGAAGGGACGCCGTCGCCGCAGACGCCGACACCGGAGATGGCTGGCCTTCACAGCCGGACGCGCTCGAAGACGGCCGCCCGCCGTCCATGCCCGCGAAGCTGGACAGCAGCTGAGCGCCGGCGCGGCGCGACCGCGTAGGTTGGGTTCGCCTTGGCGAACCCAACATCTCGCCGCTGCACCCTTGCCTGTTGGGTTCGCTTGCCGCGAACCCTACGAAACCAACCGCTTTCCATTCTTCCCTGCTCTTGCAGGAGAGGAGGGTCTGCGCGTCCGTGTGGGAGGATCTGCGTTTCCACCCCATGAAAGAACCAGAGTCCCGGATGAATCGCATTGATTGTGCTTTTCATGTACTCAAAAACATGTCTCACTTTCGGCGATCAGGAGCGGGGAGGACATGATGGCGCGGCCGCACGGGCATGGCAGGGTGCTGACGTCCAGCGATTTCGGGGCGACCACGGTCTATGCCTGCGGCCTCGACCAGCGCTTCTGCTACTGCGCCTATGTGCCGGAGGACTACGACGAGGACGGCAGCGACCGCTGGCCGCTGGCGGTGATCGTGCACGGCACCGAGCGCGGCATGCAGACCTACCGCGACAGCTTCGCCGACTTCGCCGAGCGCCACGGCGTGATCGTGCTGGCGCCCCTGTTCCCGGTCGGCATCACCGAGCCGGGCGACCTGTCCAGCTACAAGCTGCTGCGCGCCGGCGACCTGCATTACGACGCGATGCTGCTGGCTATGATCGCCGAGACGCAGGCCCGGTACCGGATCGAGGGCGACCGGGTGCTGATGTACGGCTTCTCCGGCGGTGGCCATTTCACCCACCGTTTCCTCTATCTGCATCCGGAACGGCTGCTCGGCGCCTCGATCGGTGCGCCCGGCGTCGTCACCCTGCTCGATTTCGAGCACGACTTCTGGGTCGGGGTACGGAACTTCGAGGCCGTGTTCGGCAAGAAGCTCGACCTCGATGCCATCCGCCGGGTGCCGGTGCACATGGTGATCGGCGGCGACGACACCGAGACCTGGGAAATCACCATCAAGCCGGGCGACGCCTGGTGGATGCCGGGCGCCGACCTTGCCGGGCGCAACCGCCAGGACCGGATGCGGTCGCTGCGCCGCAGCCTGGAGGCGCAGGGGATCGCCGTGCAGCAGGACACGATCCCGGGCATCGGCCATGACGACCGCGAGCTGCTGGGCGCGGTGAAGAACTTCTTCGGGGAGGTGCTGGCGCGGCGAAAAGCGGTCTGAGAGTCACCGACAACGACAAACAGGGGCAGTGATGAAGGCGATGTTCGGCGGGCTTGCGCTCGCCCTGATCCTGGCTGCTGGCGCGGCGGCGCAGGACGCGCCGCGCGACGGCGGCACCATCACCGTGGCGCTGACCGCGGATATCCGCAGCACCGATCCCGGCATCAACCGGGACGGCAACACGGACACCGTGATGCAGCATGTGGTCGAATCCCTGGTCGGCTATCGCGAGGACCTGACCGTCGGCCCGGCCCTGGCGGAATCCTGGACCGTCGCGGATGGTGGGCGGACCTACGACTTCAAGATCAGGCAGGGGGCACTGTTCCACAACGGCAAGCCGGTCACCTCGGCCGAGGCGAAATGGAGCTGGGACCGCCGCTGGGCGACGGAGAGCTGGACCTGCCGGCCGCTCTTCGACGGTTCCGGCGGGCTGAAGGTCGAGGCGGTGGAGACGCCGGACCCGCAGACAATCCGCTTCCGCCTGGCCGCGCCGAACGCCCTGTTCCTGGCGCAGCTCGCCAATTTCCAGTGCTTCGCCAGCGGCACGATCAGCCCCGACAGCCTGAACCCGGACGGCAGCTGGAACACGCCGATCGGCACCGGGCCCTACAAGCTGTCCTCCTGGAAACGGGGCGAGGCGGTGGTGCTGCAGCGCTTCGCCGACTACAGGCCGCTCTCGGAACCGGGCAGCGGCTATGCCGGCGCCCGCATCGCCCATGCCGACACCATCCGCTTCCAGATCGTGCCCGACCCGTCGACGGCGGAGGCGGCGCTGGCCACCGGCGGGATCGACCTGCTGCCCAGCCTGGCGCCGGGGCAGATCGATCAGGTCAAGGCCAATGGCAGCACGGTCGAGACGGCCCAGGGCCTCGGCTGGTCGGTGATCCTGGTCCAGACCGCCGATCCCCTGCTGTCCGACCCGCGCATCCGCCGGGCGATCGCCCACGCAATCGACCTGAAGCAGATCGCCCAGGCCCGCACCTATGGCCTGACGGAAGCCAACCCCTCGGCCGTGGCCCGCAGCAGCACCTTCTTCGACGACGGCTTCCTCGATTGGCCGGCCTACGACCCCGCCAAGGCGCAGGCGCTGCTGCAGGAGGCCGGCTACAAGGGCCAGCCGATCACCATCCAGACCAACAAGCGCTATGACGGCATGTACGACAACGCCGTGCTGGTCCAGGCGATGCTGGCCGCGGCCGGGATCGACGCCCGGCTGGAGGTGCTGGACTGGGCGACGCAGCTCGACAACTACATCGCCGGCAAGTTCCAGCTGCAATCCTTCGCCTTCTCGGCCCGGCTCGATCCGTCGCTGCTCTACGGCATCCTGATCGGCAGCAAGGCTGAGGATCCCGGCAACCAGTGGGACGACCCGAAGGCGACGGAACTCCTCGCCCGGTCGGTCCAGACCGAGGATGCCGCGGCGCGCAAGGAGGCGCTGAAGCGGCTGCACGCGCTGGCGGCGGAGCAGGTGCCGATCATCGGCCTCTACTACGATCCGGCGGTCGACGCGGTCGGTCCGAAGCTGAAGGGATATCGCCCCTGGGCGGCCGACAAGCCGCGGCTCTGGGGCGCCTGGAAGGCGGAGTAGGGGGCCTGACGCTGCCCGTCTCCACCGTCATTGCGAGGAGGCGAAGCCGACGAAGCAATCCAGGGGCCACGCCAAACAGCCCTGGATTGCTTCGCTGCGCTCGCAATGACGAAGGATGGGCAACACAGGCCATGCCACTCGGGACCCGGACAGGACGTCAATCTTCGCCCGGGCTGCCCCGCATCCGCTTGACCGCCGACCGCTTGCTCTTGGCGTCGAGCCGCCGGATCTTGCTGCCCAGCGTCGCCCGCGTCGGCCGACGCTTCTTCGGCGCCACCGCGGCGCGCCGGAACAGATCGACCAGCCGGTCCAGCGCCTCGGCCCGGTTGCGCTCCTGGCTGCGGTGCTCGCGGGCGGTGATCACCAGCACGCCGTCCTTGGTCAGGCGCTGCCCGGCCAGGGCCTCCAGCCGCGCCCGCATCTCTTCCGGCAGCCCGGCCCGGTCGACCGGGTAGCGCAGCTGCACCGCGGTCGCGACCTTGTTGACGTTCTGCCCGCCTGGGCCGGAGGCGAGGATGAAGCTCTCCTCGATGTCGCGCTCGTCGAGCACGATGCGGGCGGTGATGCGGATCATGGCCGGACCCTCGCACGGCCGGGCCGGCTTGTCATGCCCCCGCCGCTGTGCCATGCCGGTTCGGGGAGGATCTAAGCGCGATGACCATCAGGCTGAGGCATATCGAGGCGCTGCAGGCGGTGCAGAAGGCCGGGTCGATCACCGGCGCGGCCGAGCTGCTGAACGTCTCCCAGCCCGCGGTCAGCAAGCTGCTGCGCCATGCCGAGGACCAGCTGGGCCTGCGCCTGTTCGAGCGGGTCAAGGGCAAGCTGGTGCCGACCCGCGAGGCCAAGTTGCTCGAAGTCGAGATCGACCGCACCTTCGCCGGGCTGGAGCGGATCTCCAGCATCGCCGCCAACCTCCGGCGCGGGCGCGAGGGCCATGTCCGCATCGCCTGCCTGCCCAGCCTCGGCTTCGGCTTCATGACCGAGCAGATGGCCCAGTTCCATCGCCGCCACCCCGGCGTCAGCTTCGACCTGCGCACCCACCACACCCGCGAGATCCTGGAGCTGATCGCCACCAACAGCCTCGACCTCGCCATCGCCTATGAGCCGGTGCTGCCGCCGGGCATGCGCAAGACCGCCATCGGCACGTCGCGGCTGGTGCATCTGTCGACCGTGCCGCTCGGGCCCGGCGAGGCGGCCGAGATCACGCTCGACCGGATCGATGTGGAGACGCTGATCGGCGTCGACCCAGACACCTCGATCGGCGCCACCCTGTCCGACGCCTTCGCCCGCGCCGGCATCCGCTACGCCCCGAAGAACCTGATCCAGACCTACTACCTGGCGCTGCCGCTGGTGCGCTACGGCGCCGGCTCGGCCATCGTCGACGAACACACGGCCCAGGCCTGGGCCGTGCCGGACGTCACCGTCCGCGCCATCGTGCCGGAGATCACCCTGCCGATCACGGCGCTGCACCACGAGAACTACCCGCTGTCGCATGCGGCGCATCTGTTCCTCGACCACCTCACCGGCAAGCCGACGCAGCGGACCCGCAGCGCCAGGCGATAACAGGCGATGCAGGTCCTATAACCGGCCGGAATTTGACAGAGACGAGCGGCGCCGGGCATCACGGAAGAACCGCTCCGCTTCCCCGTAGGATGAACATGCCCACCGCCAAGCCCGTCATCGGAGTGACCCTGGATGCCGAGGAGGCGGGCGGCTATTCCTCCTCGCCCTGGTACGCGCTGCGGCAGAACTACTGCGGGTCGCTGGCGGAGTTCGGCGCCGCGCCGCTGGCGCTGCCGCATCTGGTCGATGCGGTCGACCGCTATCTCGACCTCTGCGACGGCATCGTCGTCACCGGCGGCGGCTTCGACGTCGACCCCATGCTCTGGGGCGCCGGTTCGGTGCACGAGACGGTGAAGACCAAGCCGGTGCGCACCCAGTTCGAATGGGCGCTGGTGCGGGGCGCGGTGGCGCGGAACCTGCCGGTGCTCGGCATCTGCGGCGGCGAGCAGCTGCTGGCCGTGGTGCTGGGCGGCACGCTGGTGCAGCACATCCCGGCCGAGATCGACAACGCGCTCGAGCACAGCCCGGAGCGCAAGATCCACGATCCGGCCGGCTGGGTGGCGGCGCATGAAGTCGAGGTCACGCCCGGCACGCTGCTCGCCCGCATCACCGGCGCGGCGCGCTTCGGCGTCAACAGCTCGCACCACCAGGCGGTGAAGGCGGCCGGGCCGGATCTCGTCGTCTCCGGCGTCGCCCCCGACGGGGTGGTGGAGGCGGTGGAGCATCCGGGACAGCGCTTCTGCCTCGGCGTGCAGTGGCACCCGGAGTATCTGCGCAGCGAGGCCGACCGCGCCATCCTTGCGGCCTTCGTCGCCGCCTGCGCCGGCTGATGGGCGACCCCGATATCGGACCGATGCTGGTCCGGGACCTGCTGGAGGAGTTCAAGGGCGAGGTCGGGCCTGAGGATTTCGGCCTGACGGTCCGGCTCTATCCGGGCCGGCTGCGCGATCGCGCGGCAGACCGCTACTCGGACGGGCCGGTCTTCGGCCATCGCGACGAGGTCGCCGTCTATCCGGCCAGCACCTGCAAGAGCTTCTACCTGGTTGCCTTCCAGCACTGGGTCGAAGCCGGCCTGCTGCAGCCGGACGAGGAGGACCTGCGCGCCCTGTCGGCGATGATCCGCCAGTCCAGCAACGACGCCACCACCTACCTGTTCGGCCGCATGACCGGCACCACGCCGGGTGGTCCGCTGCCGGAGCCGGAGATGGCCGTCTGGTGGGACAGGCGCCAGGCGATCCAGCGCTGGTTCGAAAGCTGGGGCTGGCCGGAGTTCGACCGGCTCAGGCTGTGGCACAGCACCTATGAGGACTCGCCCTATGGCCGGGAGAAGGCGGCGCGGGTGCATGGCGGCAACCTGATCGCGCCGCGCGCGGCGGCGGCGCTGCTGCACGGGATCGTCGCCGGGCAGCTGGTCTCGCCCGCGGCCTGCGGCCGGATGATGGATCTGCTCGACCGCGAGCCCGAGCGCGATCCGGAGCGGTTGCCGCCGGGCTATGAGGACCAGGTCCGCGGCTTCCTCGGCGAGACGCTGCCGCGCGATGTCCGGCTGTGGTCGAAGGCCGGCTGGACCAGCGAGACCCGGCACGACATGGCCTATTGGGAGGCCGCCTCCGGCCGCAGCTTGGTCGCTGCGGTCTACACCGTCGGCCGGCACATGGCCCAGAACCGCCGCTTCTTGCCGGCCGTCGGCGCCCGGCTGCAGGCGCTGCTCGATCCCTGATCCACTCCGGCCGGCCACCGTCAGGGGCCTGCGGTCACAGCGAATGCGATGGTCTCTTGCGTTAACTCGCGATTTTCGTTCATGATATGTTCCATGAACAAGGCACAGATCACCCCGGTCTCTGAGATCCTGGCACCATACCAGCGGCCCGAAATCTTGGTCCGTCATGGCGAGCCCCGAAGGGGCGTGGCCATCCAGCAGCACCGGCCTCTGGATGGCCACGTCGCTTCGCTCCTCGCCATGACGAGGAAGGGACCGAAGAGTCGATTTCAAGGGCCACCGGCATCAGGCCTCGGCCGCGGCCGCCAGGGCCACCGGACGGAAGTTGGCGAAGTCCCAGTGCCGGCCCGGCGCCGCCTCGAACAGCTGGCGGGTGTAGGCATCGCGCGGCCGGCGCAGCACCTCGGCCGCCGGCCCGATCTCCACCACCCGGCCCTGGCGCATCACCGCCACCTCGTCGCAGATCTGCGCCGCGACGCGCAGGTCGTGGGTGATGAACAGGATGGCGATGCCGAGCCGCTCCTGGATCTCCTCCAGCAGCGCCAGGACCTGGGCCTGGACGGAGACGTCGAGCGCCGAGACCGCCTCGTCGGCGACCAGCAGGTCCGGCTCCATCGCCAGCGCCCGGGCGATGGCGATGCGCTGGCGCTGGCCGCCGGAGAACTGGTGCGGGAAGCGGTCCAGCGCCGTGGCGTCGAGCCCGACCAGTGGCATCAGCCGCCGCGCCCGCTCCAGCGCCTCGGCGCGCGGCAGGCCGAAATTCATCGGCCCCTCGATCAGGGTGTCGGCGATCCTCAGCCGCGGGTTGAGCGAGCGGTAGGGATCCTGGAACACGATCTGCGCCCGGCGGCGATGCGGCCGTAGCTGTCGGCGCGACAGCCGGGCGACATCGGTGCCGCCGATCCGGATCTCGCCGGCCGAGGGCTCGATCAACCGCATCACGCAGCGCGCCACGGTCGACTTGCCCGAGCCGGACTCTCCGACGATGCCCAGGGTGCGGCCCGGCGCCAGGCGCAGCGACACCCCTTCGGCGGCCGCGACCTCGCGGGTGCGGGCGAGGCCGGAGCGGCTGCGATAGGTCTTGCTCAAGTCCACCGTCTCCAGCACCGCCGGGGCGGCCACCGGGGCGCGCGGTGCCCGCGGCACCAGGCTGGGCACCGCCGCGATCAGCTCGCGGGTATAGGCCTGGGCCGGCCGCCGCAGGATGTCCTGCACGCCGCCGGTCTCGACCAGCCGGCCGCGCCGCATCACCACCACGCGGTCGGCGATCTCCGCCACCACACCCATGTCGTGGGTGATGAACAGCACGGCCGTGCCTTGCTGCTCCTGCAACTCGCGGATCAGGCTCAGGATCTGGCGCTGGGTGGTGACGTCCAGCGCCGTGGTCGGCTCGTCGCAGATCAGGAGGCGCGGCCGCAGCACCAGCGCCATGGCGATAACGATGCGCTGGCGCTGCCCGCCCGACAGCTGGTGCGGATAGGAGGCGAAGATGCGGTCGACCTCCGGCAGATGCACCTGCCGCAGGATCTCCAGGATGCGGGCCCGCCGCTCGGCGGCGCCGAGACCGGTGTGGGTGCGCAGCACCTCCTCGATCTGGCGGCCGACGGTGGCGACCGGGTTCAGCGCCGTCATCGGCTCCTGGAACACCATCGCCATGCTCGTGGCGCGCAGGGAGCGCAGCCGGGCCGGCGAGGCCTGCAGCAGCTCCTCCCCCTCGAGCCGGATCGACCCGCCGGCCGGCTCCAGCGCCCGGCGCGGCAGCAGCCCCATGGTGGCGAGGGCGGTGACCGACTTGCCGGAGCCACTCTCGCCGACGACGCAGACGGTCTCGCCGGCATGGACCTCGAGCGACATGTCCTCGACCACGCGCGGCATGCCGGCCGGGCCGGCGATGCGGACGGCGAGGTTGCGGATCTCCAGGACCGGGGTGTCCGGCATCTCAGCCCCTCTTCGCCATGCGCGGGTCGAGCGCGTCGCGCAGCGCGTCGCCGACCAGGTTGACCGACAGCACGGTCAGCGACACCAGCAGGCCCGGCCACAGGATCAGGGTCGGCTTGACCAGGAAATAGTTGCGGCCCTCGGCGATGATGTTGCCCCAGGTCGGGATCTCCGGGCTCAGCCCCGCGCCGAGAAAGGACAGGATCGATTCCGTCAGGATCGCCGAGGCGCAGACATAGGTGCCCTGGACGATCAGCGCCGGCAGCGTGTTCGGCATCAGGTGCCGCCACAGGATGCGGGGCAGGGAGGTGCCGGCGGCGATCGCGGCCTCGACATAGGGCTCCTCCCGCGCCGACAGCACCACCGACCGCACCAGCCGGACCACGCGCGGGATCTCCGGGATGGTGATGGCGACCAGCACGGTCCACAGCGTGGCGCCGGACAGCGCGACGACGGCGATGGCCAGCAGGATGTTCGGGATCGCCATCAGCCCGTCCATCACCCGCATCACCACCGCGTCGACGGCGCGGAAGAAGCCGGAGACCAGGCCGATGGCGAGGCCGATGGCGACGCTGACCGCGGCGGCGCCGATGCCGACCACCAGCGACACACGGGCGCCGTAGACGATGCGGGAATAGAGGTCGCGGCCATAGGCGTCGGTGCCCAGCCAGTGTTCCCAGGTCGCCGGCTTCAGCCGCAGGGCAGGGGTCATCGCCGCCGGATCCTGGGTGAAGAGCAGCGGCGCGAGCACCGCCCCGAGGACGATCAGGACCAGGGCCAGGGCCGCGATCAGCGTCGGCAGGTTGGCGGTCAGCGCCGCGGCCGCGGCCTGGATCGGGCTGCGCTGCGGCAGGTCGAGGGGAGTGTCGGCGGCCATCAGTAGCGGATCCTGGGGTCGAGCGCGGTGTAGGCGAGGTCGATGACGAGATTGACCGCGACATAGACGAAGGAGGTCAGCAGGATCACCGCCTGGATCACCGGATAGTCGCGCGCCAGCACCGCCTCCACGGTCAGCCGGCCGATGCCGGGCAGGTTGAACACGCTCTCGGTCACCACCACGCCGCTGATCAGGAGGGCGATGCCGATGCCGATCACGGTGACAATCGGCACCGCGGCGTTGCGCAGGGCATGGCGGAACAGCACGGCGCGCTCGCTGATGCCCTTGGCCCGGGCGGTGCGGACATAGTCCTCGCCCAGCACCTCGATCACGCTGGTCCGGGTGATGCGGGCGATCAGCGCGATGTAGACGAGGCTGAGCGTCATCACCGGCAGGATCATGCGCTGCAGGAACGGCCACAGCCCGTCGGCCAGGCTCTTGAAGCCCTGCACCGGCAGCAGCTTCCACTCGATCGCGAACAGCAGGATCCAGAGATAGCCGACGACGAAGACCGGCACCGAGAAGCCCAGCACCGAGACCGACATGGTGATGCGGTCGACCCAGCCGCCCTGGCGCCAGGCGGCGAGGGTGCCCAGCGGCACCGCCACCGCCACGGCGACCAGGATGGTCAGGACGGCCAGGCTCAGGCTCGGCTCCAGGCGCTGGCCGACCATCTGCAGCACCGGTACCTTGGAGATCAGCGACACGCCGAGGTCGCCGTGCAGCAGCCGGCCGATCCAGCCCACGAACTGGGTGGAAAGCGGCTGGTCGAGGCCGAGCGCTGCGCGGATGGCGGCGAGCTGCTCCGGCGTCGCCTGGTCGCCGGCGATGATCGCTGCGGGGTCCCCGGGCGTCAGCCGCAGCAGCAGGAACACCACCAGCGCCACGACCAGGATCACCGGCAGGATGGCGAGGATGCGGCGGGCGAGATAGGTCAGCACGGCGCGCCCGTCCGGCTAGTCGGCCTTGTCGATGTTCCAGAAATAGGGGACGGGGCCCTCCAGCACCCCGGTCAGCGCGGTCCGCCAGGCGGTCGGGACGCTGTACTGGCCGAGCGGCAGGTACATCACCTCGTCATAGACGTGCTTCTGCAGCTCCTCGGCGATCGCCTTCTGCTCGGCCGGGTCCTGGCTGCGGGCGAAACGGGCGCGCAGTTCCTCGGCCGCTGGGTCGGCCGGCCAGCCGAACCAGCCGCCCTTCGGCCCCTTGCCGTTCAAGGGGAAGCTGGACAGCGGGTCGGCCATGTCGAAGGTGACGAAGTTGGTAAAGAACAGGTTCCAGCCGCCCTCCTTCGGCGGCGCCTGGCTGGCGCGGCGGGTGACCAGCGTCTGCCAGTCCATCGCCTGCATGTCGACATTGAACCCGGCCTCGCGCAGCGACTGGGCCGCGACATTGGGCTGGATGCTGACGGTCGGGACATCGGTCGGCGCCATCAGCACCACCGGCGTGCCGTCATAGCCGGCCTCCTGCAGCAGCTGCTTCGCCTTGGCCATATCGGGCGTGACCGCCCCGGCCTCGCTCGCCAGGGTCGTGCCGCAGCCATAGATCGAGGCGCAGAGCTGGTAGTATTCCGGGTTGCCGGTCATCGCATCCATGAAGTCCTTCGGGGTCAGGGCATAGAGCGCCGCCTGGCGGATCTTCTTGTTGTCGAAGGGCGGATACAGGAAGTTCATCCGCCCGATGTTCTGGAAGCCCAGCTTGTTGGCGATGCGGACCGCGATCTCGTCATTGCCCTCGAACAGCGGCAGCAGGTCGACCGGCACCTGCTCGTAGAAGTCGATCTCGCCGGTCAAGAGGGCGTTGGCCGCGGTCTGCTGGTCGCTCATCGCCACCCATTCAACGCGGTCGACCTTCACGACCTTGCCGCCCGCCGCCCAGCTCGCCGGCTCGGTGCGCGGCACATAGTCCTCGAACTTGGCGTAGACCGCCTTGACCCCGGGCTGGAACTCCTCGGTGACGAAGCGGAAGGGGCCGGAGCCGGTGTAGTCGGTGATCGGCTGGTCGGCCGGCGTCTCGGCGACCCGCTTCGGCATCATGAAGGGCACGATCGAGCTGGGCTTGCCCAGGGCCTGCAGCACCAGGCCGTAGGGTTCCTTCAGGGTCAGGACGATGGTGCGGTCGTCCTTCGCCTCCAGCGACGCGGTCTTCTCCATCAGCAGCTGGCCCAGCGTGTCGCGCTGGCCCCAGCGACGCAGCGAGGCGACGCAGTCCGCCGCCGTCACCGGCTGGCCATCATGCCATTTCAGTCCGTCGCGCAAGGTGAAGGTGTAGGTCAGGCGGTCGTCGGAGACGGTCCAGTCCGCCATCTGCGGCTTGATCTCGTAATGCTCGTCCATGGCGACGAGCGTGTCGTAGATCATGTAGCCATGGTCGCGGGTGATGTAGGCGGTGGTGATGATCGGGTCCAGCACCCGCAGCGCCGAATGCAGCACCGCCGTGATCGTCTTGCCCTCGGCCAGGGCGGGCGCCAGGGGCGCGGCAATCGCCGCAAGCGAAAGCGCCGTGCAGCGGGCCAGTTTCCACAGGCCAGCCAAGGAGAAGTTCATGCCGAAGCCTCCACATTTATTTTAATTTAGCGGATTTCTTCCGCTTCCTGCCGCCGAATTCTGATTCCGCGGGGAAGTCCCTATTGCCGGACGAATGATGGGAAGGGAGTTCGGACGAAGTCAACAGCTTTCGGAGTCACCGCGCGGTGCGCGTGCGGCACCATCCGAAGCATCCCCGGGTTTCCGCCGCCGCGACGGCATCTAGATTCATCCGAGACTGGCGAGACGCTCGATGAAGGCGCTGCAGTTCCTGGCTGTCGTGCTGACCGCCCTGGCGCTGGTTCCGGGTGGCGCGCACCTGCTGGCTATGCCGAATAAGCTCGAAATGGATGCGGCTGCCTATTTCACGGCCCAGGCGACCTATCGCGGCTGGTCGCTGCTCGGCATCGTTCTCATCGCAGCGCTGGCGGCGGATATCGCCCTGGCGATCGGGGCACGCCGGCAGCCCGGGCCGTTCCGGCTTGCCTTGATCGGTACCCTGTGCCTGGCCGCCACGCTCGTGGTGTTCTTCTTCTGGACCTATCCCGCCAACCAGGCGACGGCGAACTGGACCGCGGTCCCTCGCGACTGGGTGGAGCTGCGGCTGCGATGGGAATACTCCCACGTAGCCAACGCGATCCTGACCTTCATCGCCCTGTGCCTGATCACGCTGTCCACGCTGCGCTGGCGGTCCGGTTAGGGCGTTCCGCTCTTCAGCACCAGCGGCGACAGGTCGGTGATCTTGTCCTTCAGCGCCGCCGCCAGCTCGGCCGGGCAGGGGGTGCCGACGCTGGGCAGGTTGCACACACGAAGGTCGTCGATATCGGCGCCGCCCTCGGCGATCTGGGCGGAGGAGAGGGGGATATGCGCCTTGTCATAGGCGGCCAGCGGCCAGATCCGGCGGGCGACATAGATCGCCTCGCGGCCGACGGCGATGTGCAGCAGCTGCATCTCGCCCTGGCCGTCGCTCTTGCGCCGCGTGCAGCCGAGCGCGGTGCGCACGGTGCCGGCCGGGTCGGCCCGGACCTGGCCTTCGACCACCTCGTCGCAGTCCGGTTTCAGGGCCTCGATGCTCTCGCGGATGAAATCGGCCGGGTCGCTGCCGCCCAGCCCGCCGATGCGGGTCACGGTGATGCTGCCATCGCCGGCTCTGGCCGGGTCGGCGGGGCGCCACTCGACCACGGTGGTGCTGCCCTCGATGCCGGCGAAGCTGCGGCTCCACCCGGGCGGCACGGTCAGGGCCAGGATCTCGCCGTTGCCGCCGGGCACGATCAGCGTGCTGCCCGTCCCCGCCGCGGCCGCGCCGGACGCCGCCAGCGCGGCGAGCAGCGCCAGCGCCGCGCCTCGAACCATCATCCTCATGCTGCTGCCTATCCTGCCTCGGCGGCGGGGACGACGAAGCTGTCCATCACCCGCTTCTCGCCGGAATGGTCGAAGGCGATGGTCAGCTTGTCGCTGTCGACGCTGCGGACCTCGCCATAGCCGAACTTCTGATGGAACACCCGGTCGCCGATGTTGAAGGCGCGCGCCGGGCGCGGCCGCTCCCGCACCTCGTAACCGCTGCCCTCGATCGTCACCGGGGCGCGGCGCATGAAGCCGGTCTGGGCCGGTGCCGTCCACAGCCGGGTCGGCGCCGCCTCGACGAAACGGTCGCCGCCGAAGCCGGTGTCCGAGGTGACCTCAACATGCGCATCCGGCAGCTCGCCGATGAAGCGCGAAGGCAGGGCCGTCTGCCACTGGCCGTGGATGCGGCGGTTGGCGGCGGCGGAGACATAGGCGCGGCGCTTCGCCCGGGTCAGCCCGACATAGGCCAGGCGCCGTTCCTCCTCCAGCGCCGCGATGCCGCCATCGTCGAGGGCGCGCTGGTTCGGGAACACCCCTTCCTCCCAGCCGGGCAGGAAGACATGGGCGAATTCCAGGCCCTTGGCCGCGTGCAGGGTCATCAGCGTCACCTGCTCGCCGGCCTGGCCGGCTTCGTTCTCCATCACCAGGCTGACATGCTCGAGGAATGCCTGGAGGGTCTCGAATTCGCCCATGGCATTGATCAGTTCCTTCAGGTTGTCGAGCCGGCCGGCGGCCTCCGGCGACTTGTCGGCCTGCCACATGGCGGTGTAGCCGCTCTCGTCCAGCACGGTCTGGGCCAGCTCGACATGCGAGCCGGTTTCCATCTGGGCCCGCCAGCGCTCGAAATCGGCCATCAGGGCGCGCAGGGCGCCGCGCGGCTTCGGCTTCAGCTCGTCGGTCTCGATCAGCCTGAGCGTCGCCTCGGTCAGCGCCACGCCCTGGGCGCGGGCGACCTTGTTGAGGAGCTGGATGGTGGCGTCGCCCAGGCCGCGCTTCGGCACGTTGACGATGCGCTCGAAGGCCAGGTCGTCGTCCGGCTGCGCCACGACGCGCAGATAGGCGATGGCGTCGCGGATCTCCTGCCGCTCGTAGAAGCGGGGGCCGCCGACCACGCGGTAGGGCAGGCCGAGGGTCAGGAACCGCTCCTCGAACTCGCGCATCTGGAAGCCGGCGCGGACCAGCACCGCGACCTCGTTCAGCGACACCTTCTGCTGCTGCAGCCGCTCGATCTCGTCGCCGACCCAGCGCGCCTCCTCCTCGCCGTCCCAGACGCTGCGGACGACGACGGAATCGCCGCCCTCGGCCTCGGTGAACAGGGTCTTGCCCAGGCGGCCCTGGTTGTGCGCGATCAGCCCGCCGGCCGCGCCGAGGATATGGCTGGTAGAGCGGTAGTTCTGCTCCAGCCGGATCACGGCGGCGCCGGGGAAGTCCTGCTCGAAGCGCAGGATGTTGCCGATCTCGGCGCCGCGCCAGGAATAGATCGACTGGTCGTCATCGCCGACGCAGCACAGGTTGCGGTGCTTCTGGGCCAGGAGGCGCAGCCAGAGATACTGCGAGACGTTGGTGTCCTGGTACTCGTCGACCAGGATGTAGCGGAAGCGGTCCTGGTACTCGGCCAGGATCTCCGCATGCTCCTGGAAGATGGTCAGGTTGTGCAGCAGCAGGTCGCCGAAGTCGCAGGCGTTGAGCGTCCGCAGCCGCTCCTGATAGGCGATGTAGAGCTGCAGCATGCGGCCCTGTGCGACCTCGCCGGCATCGGCCGGCTTCAGCTTGGCCGGGGTCAGGCCGCGATCCTTCCAGCGCTCGATCACGCCCAGCAGCACCCGCGCCGGCCAGCGCTTCGAATCGATGCCGTCGGCCTCGATCAGCTGCTTGATCAGCCGGATCTGGTCGTCGGTGTCGAGGATCGAGAAGTTGGAACGCAGGCCGACCAGCTCGGCATGCCGGCGCAGGATGCGGGCGGCCAGCGCATGGAAGGTGCCCATCCACCAGCCCTCGGTCGGGGTGCCGAGCAGCTGGGAGACGCGCTCGCGCATCTCGCGGGCGGCGCGGTTGGTGAAGGTGACGGTCAGCACCTGGCTCGGCCAGGCCCGGCGGGTCGACAAGAGATGCGCCAGCCGCGTGGTCAGCACTCGGGTCTTGCCGGTGCCGGCCCCGGCCAGCACCAGCACCGGGCCGTCCAGCGTCTCGACCGCCTGGCGCTGCGCGGGGTTCAGATTCTGCAGATACGGCGGCTCGAAGCCGGCCGGCATGTTCCGGGAAAGTTCGACCATCCGCTGTCTATAGCATGCCCGGGCCGCGTCGGAACCTTCGGCGTCCGGTTGACGCAGTCGAAGCACATGTCGAGGATCGCCGCGACCCATCTTGAGAGCCCGCCATGACCGACCTCGTGATCCGCCCCGCCGAGCCCCGCGACGCCAAGGAGATCCTGGCGATGATCACCGAGCTGGCGGTGTTCGAGAAGGAACCCGACGCCGTGCTGGCGACCGAGGCCGACCTGCTGCGCGATGGCTGGGGGCCGAATCCGAAGTTCGAGGCGCTGATCGCCGAGCGTGGCGGCCAAGTGCTGGGCTTCGCCCTGTTCTTCCCCAGCTACTCGACCTGGGAGGGGCGGGAAGGGATCTATCTCGAGGATCTCTATGTCCGCGACACGGCGCGCGGACTCGGCGTCGGCCGGGCGCTGATCGCCCGGATCGCCAAGCTGGTGGTGGAGCGCGGCGGCAAGCGGCTCGACCTCTCGGTCCTGACCTGGAACCCGGCGCGGGAGGTCTACGAGCGGCTCGGCTTCGAGCACAAGTCGGACTGGACCGGCTATCGCCTCAGCGGCGAGAAGCTGGTGGCGCTGGCGGAAGCGGGCTGAACCGTCCTGCCGGGACTACCGGCTCCTCTGCCTGAAGTATTCCAGGATGATGCAGAGGACCATCGGCACCAGGTTGATCGCGACGATCGTCCCGGCCAGGCCGGTGTCGAGATAGAGGCCGAGCGACAGAGCCCCGCCGAACGGGTCCAGGCCGATGCCGTAGGACGGCGTGATCGACATCGCCGTGCTGCCGGCGACCAGCGTCACCGGAAGCCGCGCGATCATGTGGAAATGATAAGCGAAGCCGGCGGTGTAAAGGATCGGGATCTGGCCGGCCTGGACCAGCAGCGACAGGGAATAGCCGAGGGCACGGCGCCTCCACAGCAGGGCGCCGGCGACGATGCAGAGCAGCATCATCAGGGTGGCGGCCAGGATCACCAGCCCCTGCGTCAGCGAGGGGATCGATCCGCCGTCGCGATAGAGCCGCGAGCCGATCTCCGTCAGTCCGGCGAGACCGCCGAGGATCTGGATGGCCGCGATGATCCGGTCGAGGGGAAGGACGAAGCGCCGTGGGGTGCGGTCGGTGCTGGTCATCGGTTCACTCTTCGGAGGCCGCGGCCCGCCGGGCTATTCGCACAGCCCGATCGAGCCCTCGGCGCAGATCTTGACGCCGTCGGTCCAGGTGGCGCCGGACAGGTCGGCGTCGCGGAACACGGTACCGCGCAGCTCGGCCCCCGTCAGATTGGCGCCGCGCAGCTTGGCGCCGACGAAGCGGGCGTTGCGCAAGTCGCTCTTGCTCAGATCCGCGCCGGTCAGGTCGGCATCGGTGAAATCGGTGTTGGTCAGGCGGGCGGAATCCAGCTTGGCGCCTTGCAGGGTGGTCCGGATGAACTTGGCGCCATAGGCCTCGGCGCCGGTCAGGATTGCCCCGTCCATCGTGGCGCGGGTCAGGCTGACGTCGCGGAGCTGGGCGCCGGTCAGGTCGACGCGGCTCAAGAGGCGCCCGTCCTGCAGGCAGCGCCGCCAGTTCACCTCCGGCGCCGCGGCGTCGGTGCAGCCGGCCACCGCCGCCGTGGCCGGGCCGAGCAGCAGGGCGATGGAGAGAAGGATGGCCCGGGCGACTCGGGAACCGAAGGATGCGACCGACATGGCCGGACAGTCTCCGATTCCTACGACTCAGCGCAAGCGCGTGAGAGTCACATGGATTTGCCGACCGGGCGGACGATCCGGCGCTGCCGCTCGCGGAAGGCGATGAACAGGCTGGAGCCGACGATCACGGCGGTGCCGACCAGCTCGATCGGCGTCGGGAACTCACCCCACATCAGGAGACCGAGGCCGAGGGCGAAGACCAGCGAGGCGTAGTCGAAGGGCGCGATCACCGAGGCCGGGGCCAGCTGGTAAGCCTTGGTCATCAGGATCTGGGCGACGCCGCCCAGCACCCCGACCGCGATCAGGATCGGCACGTCGACCAGGTCCGGCCAGACGCCGACGAAGGGCAGGGAGGCGGCGCCGACGATAGCACCCGACAGGGTGAAGTAGAAGACGATGGTGACGTTCGATTCGGTGTCCGCCATCTTGCGGATCGAGACCATGGCGAAGGCGGTGGCCAGCGCCCCGCCCAGTGCGACCAGGGCACCGAGCGAGACGCCCGTGGTCGGGCTCGGATGCACCACCAGCAGCACGCCGATGAAGCCGATCACCACCGCGCTCCAGCGGTAGATCCGCACTGTCTCGCCGAGCAGCGGGATGGCCAGCAGGGTGATGAACATCGGCGCGGCGTAACCCAGCGCCGTCGCCGTCGCCAGCGGCAGCATGCCGAGCGCGGTGAAGCCGCAGAACATCGAGACGAGGCCGGAGCCCGAGCGGCGCAGATGGCCGCCCAGCCGCTCGGTGCGCAGCACCCGCCAGCCGCCGAGGCGGTGCACCAGCCACAGCACTGGGATCATGGCGAAGAAGCTGCGGACGAAGACGATCTGCCCGACCGGGTACTGGTCGCCGAGCTGCTTGATCAGCGCCGACATGCAGGTGAACAGGGCGGCCGAGGCCAGCTTGTAGCCGATGGCGGGCAGGATGGAGGCCGGAGCCGCTTCGTTCGCGGACCCTTTCGGTTCGGCCTGGGAGATCGTCATCGGAAACGGGGCCCGTTGCGGCTCGGTCGTTCCCCAAGACTTACGCCGGACGAATCGCCAGGGCCATGGACGATCGCGCCGGGTCTGCCATGCACGGCGTCGTCGGAAAGGATGCGCAGGTTGGGCTCGCGGTCCGCGAACCCAACCTGCGCCGCCGGGCTTACTCCCCGGTCCAGCCCTTGTAATCCTTGACGTTGTCGCGGGTGACGAGCGTCGAGGGGATCAGGGTCGGGTCCTGCGCCGGCTTCTGGCCGTTGAGCAGGCCGACGCCCTCCTGCACCGCCTTGCGGGCCATGAAGAACGGGTCCTGGGCCGATGAGGCCTCGATCAGGGTGTTGCCCTTGAGCGCGGCGACGATGTCGGGCGCGCCGTCGACCGAGGTGATGACGATGCCGGTGCGGCCCAACTGCTTGGCCGCCAGGTCGGCGCCGATCGCGGTCGGGTCGTTGATGGCGAAGACACCGTCGATCTTCTCGAACCGGGTCAGCAGGCTCTGCATCACCGCCAGGCCGCCGTCACGCGAGCCCTTGGCGTCCTGGTCGGCCGACAGGATCTTCAGGTCCGGCAGCTTGTCCCAGACATTGTGGCAGCCCTTGACCCGGTCGACCACGGCCGAGACTTGCGGGCCGTTGATGATGACGACGTTGCCCTTGTTGCCGAGCTTGTCGGCGATGTACTTGCAGGCGATCTCGCCGGCCTGGACGTTGTCGGTCGTCACCGTCGCGTCGGCGCCCTCGGCCGCGGTGTCGACCGCGACCACGGTGATGCCGGCGGCCTGCGCCTTCTTGATCGCCGGCCCGATCGCCTTCGGGTCGCCCGGGTTGAGGAGGATCATGTCGACGCCGGCGGCGATGAAGTTGTCGATCTGGGTGAACTGCTTGCCGAGATCGTAGTCGTAGCCGACGGCCTGGACCTCGACATCGGGATTGGTCTTCTTCGCCTCGAATTCGGCGCCCTTGGCCAGGGCGACGAAGAACGGGTTGCCCATCGAGCCGAGCGAGACGCCGATCTTCTTGAGATCCTTGGCCTCGGCGGCGCCGACCGAAAGCGCCAGCGCGACGCCGGCGAGCAGGACATGTTTCAGCACGTGGATCCTCCCCTGGCCTGGATGATGGAGCCGGCGGAACGACCAGAGATCCCGCCGGCCCGGGAAACCTCAGGTTCGGGCCGATCCCTGCAGCCGCAGGCGGTCGAGCGCGACGGCGCCGATGATGATCAGGCCCTTGATGATGTACTGCCAGACGTCGGGCACGCCGATCAGGATCAGCCCGTTCGACAGCACCGCGATGATCAGCGCGCCGACCAGCGTGCCCCAGATCGAGCCGATGCCGCCGACGAAGGAGGTGCCGCCCAGGATCACCGCGGCGATGGCGTCGAGCTCGTAGCTGACGCCGAGCTGGGTGCCGTTGGCGGCGTAGAGCCGGGCGGCCGACATCACCCCGCCGAGGCCGGCGAGCAGGCCGGAGACGCCGTAGACGAACAGCAGCACGCGCCAGACCTTGATGCCCGACAGCCTGGCCGCGTCCGGGTTGCCGCCGACCGAGTAGATGTGCACGCCCAGCACCGTCCGCCGCAGCACCAGCCAGGACAGGACGATCACCAGGAAGGCGATGATCACCAGCCAGGGCACGCCGAGGAGGGTGCCGTTGCCGATGAAGTCGAAGGGCAGGGACGGGTTGAACACGGTGGTGTCGTCGCCCAAGAGCCGGGCGATGCCGCGTACCGCGGTCAGCGAGCCGAGGGTGACAATGAAGGGCGGCAGCCGCAGGAAGGCGATCAGCACCCCGTTCGCCAGGCCGAAGCCGAGGCCGCAGATCAGGCCGAGGGGAATGCCGAGCATGCCTGCGTCGGGGATCAGCGACCCCAGCACCGCGACCATGGCGGCCGCCGCCAGGATCGAGCCGACCGACAGGTCGATGCCGCCGGTCAGGATGACGAAGGTCATGCCGGCGGCCAGGACGGTGTTGATCGCGGCCTGCTGCATCACGATCGACAGGTTCTGCCAGGAGGCGAAGCGTCCCCCCTCGCTCATGAAGTAGAAGGCGACGCACAGCAGGATCAGCACCGGCAGCATGCCAAGGGTGCGGATCAGGCCCTGGATCATCAGCCGGCGTTCGGCGTCGCGGTTGACGGCGGAGGTGGCGGCGTTGTCGACCATGGTTGACGATCCCTTACTGGACGGTGGCGGCGGGGGCGGAGATGCCGGTGGCGAGGGCCATGATCGCCTCCTGGGTCAAGGGGCGGCCGGAGGCGCCGCCGGCCTCGCCCTCGATCCGGCCCTCGCGCATCACCAGGGCGCGGTCGGCGACGCCGATCACCTCCGGCAGCTCCGAGGAGATGACGATGACGCCGATCCCGGCCTTCGCCAGCCCGTCGATGATGCGGTAGATCTCCGACTTTGCGCCGATGTCGACGCCGCGCGTCGGCTCGTCGAGGATCAGGATGCGCGGCTTGGTCTCCAAGAGGCGCGACAGCAGCACCTTCTGCTGGTTGCCGCCGGACAGGGCGCCGACCGTGACCTCGGGGTTGGCCACCCGGATCTTCAGCGCGGCGATGGCGTCGCGGGCCCGGACCTTGGCACGGGCGCGGTCGAGCATGCCGCCGGCGCGGGCGTCGGTGCCGCAGACCACGAGGTTGATGTTGTCCTGCACCGACATGTCGAGGAACAGGCCCTGGCCCTTGCGGTCCTCGGTCAGATAGGCGATGCCGGCGGCGATGGCGTCGCCCGGCCCGTGGATCTGCAGCGGCTTGCCGTCGAGGCTGACCTCGCCGGCGATCTTCGGCTCGGCGCCGAAGATCAGCCGCGCCAGCTCGGTCCGGCCGGAACCGACGAGGCCGGCGATGCCCAGCACCTCGCCCTCGTGCAGATCGAAGCTGCAGCCGCGCACCCGGTTGCCGTCGGCGATGTCGCGGACCGAGAAGATCACACGGCCGCGGCTCTGATGCGCGTCATGCTCCTTCTTGTAGAACCCGGAGATGTCGCGCCCGACCATCATCTTGACCAGCGCCTCGGCGGACAGGCCGTCGCGGTCCAGCGTGCCGACATAGCTGCCGTCGCGCAGCACCGAGACTCGGTCGGACAGCTCGTAGATCTCGGACATCCGGTGGCTGATGTAGATGATCGCCAGCCCCTCGGCCCGCAGGCGGCGGATCAGCTCGAACAGCCGGTCGGTCTCGCGCGCCGACAGGGCCGTGGTCGGCTCGTCCATCACCAGGATGCGGGCCTGGGCATGGATGGCGCGGGCGATCTCGACCAGCTGGCGCTCGGCGATCGACAGGGTGCCGACCAGGGTGGTCGGGCGGAAGCTGGCGCCCAGACGCTTCAGCACGTCCTCGCAGCCGGCCAGCATCGCCTTGCGGTCGACGAAGGGGCCGGATTTCGGCTCGCGGCCGAGATAGATGTTCTCGGCCACGGTCAGATTCGGCGACAGGCTGAGCTCCTGGTAGATCACGGCGATGCCCAGGCGCTTCGCCGCCAGCGGCCCGTCGATCGCCACGTCCTTGCCGCCGAGGCGGATGGTGCCGCCGGGATCGGCCTGATAGGCGCCGGACAGCACCTTCATCAGGGTCGACTTGCCGGCGCCGTTCTCGCCCATCAGCGCGTGGATCTCGCCGGGATAGACGGTCAGGTCGACCCGGGTCAGCGCCCGCACGCCGGGGAAGGTCTTGGAGATGCCGCGCATCTCCAGGATCGGGGTGGGGGCTGTCGCGGCTTTAGTCTGCGGCTGCAGCATGGTCGCGCCATCCTCTCTCGTCGGCGCTGCGGGTCAGGATCGAGGCCCGCGGCGAGAAGCTGAAGAACATCGGCAGGCTGGCGGCGCCGATGGCGCCGGCGTCGCAGCCGAAGGAGCC
The DNA here is from genome assembly GCF_051487185.1 of Inquilinus limosus. Classification (GTDB taxonomy): domain Bacteria; phylum Pseudomonadota; class Alphaproteobacteria; order DSM-16000; family Inquilinaceae; genus Inquilinus; species Inquilinus limosus_F. The sequence goes on along the minus strand of NZ_JAHVDK010000017.1, from coordinate 101,414 downwards.
GTGCAGCAGGCGCGGGGGCTGGCCGGCCTCCGGCACCGTCGCGGCCAGCCGCGCCTGCAGCCGGCCGATCAGGGCGTCGATCAGCCCGTCGTCGATATCGGCATCGATGATCACGCTGCGCACCTCGAGCAAAGCGGCGGCGGACCAGATGGCGTCGGTCAGGGCGTCGACGCAGTCCTCGATCCACTCCGCGACGGGCGGGCTGGCGGCGGCTATCGCGGCCTTGAGATCGGCGCGGCTGCCGCCGGGCAGGCCGCGGAAGTGCAGGTGGCGCGACAGCGCGTTCAGCGAGGCGCGGGTCAGCAGGATGTCGCGGCCGTCGGCAGCCGGCGGGGCCGAGGCCAGCCGGCCGGGTCCGACCGGCAGCAGCGCCACGTCGCCGGCATTGCCGGTCGGGCCGCGCAGGCAGTCGCCGCCCAGCACCACGCCGCCGCCGATCGCGGGGCCGATGAACAGGTAGAGGAAGTCGTCGATGCTGCGGCCGATGCCGTAGAACAGCTCGGCCACGGCGGCGGCGGTGCCGTCGTTCTCGCCGAAGACCGGCAGGCCGGTCGCCCCCCCCAGCATCGCCGCGAAATCGACCGTGTCCCAGGCGGCGAAATCGGCCGGCGGCAGGTCGAGCTGATGCAGCCAGGCGCCGAGATTGTAGGGCTGGGCCAGTCCGATGCCGGCCAGCTTTGGCCGGTCGGCGGGGGCCAGCACGGCCAGCAGCTCGGTCACGTCCTGCCGGGCGATGCGCAGCGCCTCGGCCGGGGCGGGCAGCAGCCCGTCATGGCTGCGGCGGGCGATCACGGCGCCGCCGAAATCGATCAGCACCGTTTCCATGCTGCGCCGGTCCAGCCGGACGCCGACGCCGTAGGCGCCCTTCGGGGCCAAGCGGTACAGGGTGGCGGGCTGGCCGCGGCCGCCATCGTGGCGCTTGCCGAGCGAGACGATCAACCCGTCGGCCTCGAGCTGCGCGATGATGCCGCCGATCGCGGTGTTGGTCAGATCCGCCAGCCGGGCCAGCTCGGCCTTCGACGCCTGGCCGGCGCGGCGCAGGGTCTGCAGCACCAGCCGCTCGTTGTAGCGGCGAAGCTGGACCGAATTCGTGCCGCGGCGGATGGCGGACGACCGTCGCACTTCCTTCCTCTCCTCCCGGGCACGTGGTCGAGATTAATTGAACGTGATGGAATTAATCTCGATGCGCTGTCCGCGTCAAGGACAGTTTCTCTCGTTCTTATGCCGGGCTACGACAGATGCTATCTGAGATGCAAACAATTGTATCTACCGGCGCGCAACTGTTCAAGCCGAGACGGGAGTAGGGCGGGTCCGCTTGGCGGACCCGCTTCAGGCGGCGCAGGCCTCGGCGCGGCGCGGGCGGATGCCGAGGAAGCGGCAGATCGCGAGCGTCAGCTCGGCCCGGTTCAGGGTGTAGAAGTGGAATTCCTCCACCCCGTGCGACTGCAGCTGCCGGCACTGCTCGACCGCGACCGAGGCGGCGACGAGCTGGCGCGTGTCCGGGGTCTCGTCCAGCCCTTCGAACAGCATCTCCAGCCAGTCCGGGATGGCGGCGCCGCAGGCTTTCGCGAATTCCTTGGTCCGGGCGAAGTTGGTGATCGGCAGGATGCCGGGCACGATCGGCAGGCGGATGCCGGCCGCGGCGGCGCGGTCGCGGAAGCGCAGGAAGGATTCGGTGTCGAAGAAGAACTGGGTCAGGGCGCGGTCGGCGCCGGCATCGGCCTTGCGCCTCAGGTTGTCCAGGTCGAATTCGGGCGAGGGCGCCTGCGGATGCGTCTCCGGATAGGCCGCGACCGAGATGTCGAACGGCGCGATGCGGCGCAGCCCGGCCACCAGGTCGGCGGCATAGGCGTAGCCGTCCGGATGCACCTCGTAAGGCGACCCGCCTGGCGGGTCGCCGCGCAGCGCCACGATGCGGCGGATGCCGGCGGCCCACAGGGCGCGGGCGACGCCGTCGATCTCCTCGCGTGAGGCGCCGACGCAGGTCAAGTGCGAGGCGGTGGGCAGTCCGCTGCCGTCCTGGATCTTCGTGACGATGCCGAAGGTGCGGTCGCGGGTCGATCCGCCGGCGCCGTAGGTGACCGAGACGAAGTCCGGCGCCAGCGGGGCCAGGCGCGTCACCGTCTCCATCAGCGTCGCCTCCGCCGCCTCGGTCTTCGGCGGGAAGAACTCGAAGCTGACGATCGGGTCGCGGCGGCCGGCTTCGGCTGTCGCACTCGAATGGGGGGCGGTCGCGGAAGGGGTCGTCATGCCGCGGCTCTCCGTTGCGCGACCCGCCGGGCGGGCCAGATGGTGACGGTCAGGGGCGCGCCGGGCAGATGCACCGGCGGTTCGGCCTCGAAGCCCGCCCGCTGCAGCCAGCGGGCGAAGACGTCGTCGGGGAAGCCCAGCCAGCGATGGGCGTGGTCGGTCCGCAGGCTCTCGACATCGTGCGGCGCGAAATCGGCGACGATCAGCCGGCCGCCGGGGCGCAGCACCCGCGCCGCCTCGGCGATCGCCGCGGCCGGGTCCTCGAGATGGTGCAGCACGTGGTGCAGCACGGCGACGTCGAAGGATTCGCCGGGCAGGGGCAGCTGGTACAGGTCGCCCTGCCGCACCTGGCAATGGCGTTGCAGACCGGCGCGCTCGATATTGGCGCGGGCCACCGACAGCATCTCGCGCGACAGGTCGATGCCGACCGCGCGCCGCACCCGCTCGCCCAGCAGGATCAGCATACGACCGCTGCCGGTGCCGAGGTCGAGCAGGTCGCCGATCTCGCCCGGCGGCAGCAGGTCGACGATCGCCTGCTCGACCGCGCTGTCGGCGATGTGCAGGGTGCGGATCTCGTCCCAATGCGAGGCGTTGTCGCGGAAGTAGCCGGCGGCTGCCTCGGCGCGCTGGCGCTTGACCGCCTCCAGCCGCTCCAGGTCCAGCCCGACCGTGGCGTCGGTATCGGGGATCAGGTCGACCAGGCTGCGCGCCAGCTCGGCCACCGCGCCGCTCTCCGCCAGCCGGAAGAAGGCGAAGGTGCCCTCGCGGAAGCGGTCCAGGAGGCCGGCCTCGGTCAGCAGCTTCAGGTGGCGCGACACGCGCGGCTGGCTCTGGCCCAGGATCTGCGTCAGGTCGGTGACCGACAGGTCGCCATGGGCGCACAGCATCAGGATCCGAAGCCGTGTCGGCTCGGCCGCCGCCTTCAGCCCCTGCAGCAGACGCTCCACGACCTTCCGGCCTCCCGCTCAGCATCACACGAAGGCACGATACCAAACTCTCAGCAAGACATAAACATGTCTTTATGTGTTTGAAGGAGTGAGTTCGGCTGCCCCTCAAACCGTCATTGCGAGGAGGCGAAGCCGACGAAGCAATCCAGGAGCCAGAGCGAGCCGCCCTGGATTGCTTCGCTTCGCTCGCAATGACGGAAGGATGGAGCCGAGGGAAGGAGCCTCCCTACAGCGCCCCCATCTCCGTGAGGTCGCGGTGCAGCTGCTCCGGCGATTCGAAGCGGATCGCGCGCATGCCGACGGCGCGGGCGCCGGCGACGTTGCCGGGGTTGTCGTCGATGAAGATGCAGTCGGCGAGGTTCAGGCCGAAGCGGCTCTCCAGCAGCCGGTAGATCCGCGCATCCGGCTTCAGCAGCTTCTCATGGGCCGAGACGATGACGCCGTCGAACAAGCCCAGGAACGGCCATTTCGCCATGGCCAGCGCGAATTTCTCGGCCGAGAAGTTGGTGATGGCATAGACCTTGTCGCCGCGGTCCTTCAGCCCCTTCAGGATCTCGACCGTGCCCTCGATCACATGGGGAACCATCTCCTCCCAGCGCTCGTCATAGGCGCGGATCAGCGGCTCGTGGTGCGGGAACTCGGCGACCTTCGCGGCGATTGCCTCGGCGAAGGGCGTGCCGGCATCCATCGACAGGTTCCAGTCATGGGTGCAGACTTCAGCCAGGAACAGCTCCATCGCCGCCTCGTCCGCGAACAGCTTGCGATAGAGATGCCGCGGGTTCCACTCGAGCAGGACGGCGCCGATGTCGAAGACGACGGTGGGGCGCGGCGAGTCCGGTCGTGACGAGGACATGGCAAGAGGCTCCGCTTCGGGCTATGTGGACTCGCTGGTAGCACGCGGGGAAAGCTGACCCAAGCCATGAAGCTGCACACCTATTTCCGTTCCTCGGCGGCCTATCGGGTCCGCATCGCCATGGCGCTGAAGGGGCTCGACTACGAGTCGGTGTTCCACCATCTGCGCCGGGGCGAGCACGCGGCCGAGCCCTACCGCTCGCTGAACCCGCAGAAGCTGGTGCCGGCGCTGGAGGCCGATGGGCCGGTGATCACCCAGTCGCTCGCGATCATCGAATATCTCGAGGAGGTGTATCCCAACCCGCCGCTGCTGCCGCCGGATCCGGCGGGCCGCGCCCGGGTGCGGTCGATCGCGCTGGCGATCGCCTGCGACATCCACCCGATCAACAATCTGCGCGTGCTGCGCTATCTGCGGACGCCGCTCGGTCACAACGAGCCGACGATCGAGGAATGGTACCGCCACTGGGTGGCGGAGGGGCTCGGCGCGCTGGAGTCGATGCTGTCCCGGTCGCCCCAGACCGGCGCCTTCTGCCATGACTCGACGCCCACCGTCGCCGATTGCTGCCTGATCCCGCAGCTCTACAACGCCCGCCGCTTCGACTGCGACCTGAACCCCTATCCGACGCTGCTGGGGATCGAAGAGCGTGCGCTGGCGCTGCCGGCCTTCGCCGAGGCGGCCCCCGAACGCCAGGGCGACGCCGAGGCCTGAGGGCCGCACTGGCGCGCCGATCCGCCGGGTTCATCGCCGTGCTGATCCTGCCCGAGATCAAGGGAAAGGTCCTGCATGCCGACGGCTGACCCGCTGCTCACCGCCCTGCTGTGTCAGGCGAGCTCGCGCGGCTCAAGGAGGCGAGGGGGCAGCGCGACGCGGTTCTCGCGCACAATCCAGCGCGGTTGTACGGCTTCGGCTGAATGAGACGCGTCGGGTTTGCGGACGCGAACCCGACGCTACGGCTGTCCCGGCTCAGGCTATCGGAACCGCGTGCCGCCTGGCCGGATTGAACGAGAGGTGGCGCGAATTGCCGCCGATCGGCCTGGATCGCAACGTGCCGTCACATCTGCCCAGCCGGGGCGAGATGCCCTCCGCCATCGAGGAGCTGGCCCGCTCGATCAAGGAGAGACGTGCCATCCTCTTCGCCGGGGCGGGGGCCTCGATGAGCGTCGGCCTGCCATCCTGGCAGAAGCTGATCGCTCACATGATGCAGGAGCTGGAGATCGACTCCGAGGAGTTCGAGAACTTCCAGAACAGCTACCAGATCCTGGCGGAATACTACCGTCTGAAGAATGGCAGCATCGGACCGTTGAGAAGCTGGATGGACCGAGCCTGGCACGTCTCCGCGGAGAAGGTGCGCGGCTCGAAGCTGCACGAGTTGATCGTCTCGCTCGATTTTCCGCTCGTCTACACGACGAACTACGACCGCAATATGGAGGTCGCCTACGAGATCCACGGGCGGGATTTCGTGAAGATCGCCAATGTCCGCGACATCGCGCGGGCGCGGGACGGTGTGCCGCAGATCGTCAAGTTCCACGGCGACTTCGACGACGACGGTTCGCTGGTGATCACCGAGGCGGACTATTTCAACCGGCTCGCCTTCGACAGCCCGCTCGACGTGAAGCTTCGGGCGGACGCGCTCGGCAAGACGGTGCTGTTCGTCGGCTACAGCATGTCCGACATGAACATCCGCATGCTGCTGCACCGGCTGTGGCAGACTTGGCGCAGTTCCGGTTACGAGCAGGACCGGCCACGCTCGTTCGTGTTCATGGCGCGCGCCAACCCGGTGCAGGAGGCGGTGCTCGCCCAATGGGGCATCACCGTGCTGAGCGAGGCGTCCGAGGACCCGCAGGAGGCGCTGGTGACCTTCCTGGCCAGGCTCAAGGAGCGGGTGGACCAGCTGCCGGACGGAACCTGAACGCGGCCGGGGAGACCAGCGAATGTGCAACGAGTACAGCTTGAAGATGGACACTGCGACGATCGTGCAGGATCTCGCGGCCGTGAGCATCGAAGCTCGATTCTCCGAGGGGGCGCCCAACATCGAGGCCAGGGACAGCATCAAGATCACCGATTCCGCGCCGATCCTACGCATGATCGAAGGCGAACGCGGGGCGGGCGACCTGGTCCAGCGGCGCTGGAGCTGGCCGGGGCCTGGGGGCAGGCCCGTCTACAATTTCCGATCCGACGGCCGCGAGTTCGCTGCCGGCCGCTGCCTGATCATCGCCGACGGCTTCTACGAGTTCACTGACCCGGCGGACCGCACGAAGAAGCGGAAGGACAAGTGGCTGTTCACGAGGGTAGGGGAGCCATGGTTCTGCATGGCCGGGCTCTGGAGAACCGCCCCGGAGGTCGGCGAGGCCTTCACCATGCTCACCACGGCCCCCGGCCCGGATATCGCGCCCTATCACGATCGCCAGGTCGCCATCCTGGACCGCGCCGATTGGGCGGCCTGGCTCGACCCCTCGATCTCGGCGAAGGCCCTGCTGAAGCCACTGCCGGCGGGGAGCCTGAGCGTCGAGCAGGTTGGCTGACCGCCGCTACCGGAAATTCCGGTCCTGTCGAGGTACCCGATAGCCCGCACATCCGATAACGCTTCAAGAGACGCGTCACGCCGATGACTTCGCGGCTGCAAGCAGGCGAGAGGGGGCGTACCATAGCGAAGCGATAATCTTTCGCCGCCGGGAGGGCTAGGCGCCATGGAGCGCAAGCTTGCGGCAATTCTCGCGGCCGACGTGGTCGGCTACTCCGCCCTGATGGAACGAGACGAGGCGGGGACGTTCAATCGGCTCAGAGCTCATCGCAAGGAGCTCTTCGAACCGGAGATTGTCAGGCACCATGGGCACGTCTTCAAGCTCATGGGCGATGGCCTGCTGGCCGAGTTCAGCAGCGTCGTGGATGCCGTGGAGTGCGCTGTCGTGCTGCAGCGCAGCATGGCTGAACGCAATGCCTCGGTCGAGGAGGATCGGCGCATCCAGGTCCGCATCGGCATCAATCTGGGCGAGGTGATCGTTGAAGGCGACGATCGTTACGGCGAAGGGGTCAACATCGCCGCCCGGCTGCAGCAATTGGCTGATGCCGGTGGGATCTGCGTGTCGGAAAAGGTTTCGAAGGAGGTCGAGAAGAAGCTCGCCTTCGGCTTCGAGCCGATGGGAGAGCAGCACCTCAAGAATATCGCCGAGCCGGTGCTGGCCTATCGGGTCAAGCTGGACGGCAGATCCTCCCCTGCTCAGCGCTGGAGCCGGCAATTTGCAGCGGTGCGACGTCCCAGGCTCGTTGCGGTGGCAATGATCCTGCTTGCGCTGGGGATGGGGGCCGGAGCCTGGTTCGGCGTCCTGCGGCCGGCGCCGTTGTCAGTCGCGGCATCGGGCGTGCCGTCGATCGCCGTTCTGCCGTTTGCCAATATGAGCGGTGACCCGGCCCAGGATTATCTTGGTCCCGGGGTTGCAGAACAGATCATCACTGTGCTGTCGACATTCCCGACCATTCGCGTCGTGTCCCGCATGTCGAGCTTCATCTACGACAAGCCGGTGAAGGTCCAGCAGGTCGCCCAGGATCTCGACGTCAGCTATGTGCTTGAAGGCAGTGTCAGGAAGGCAGCTGACAAGATTCGCGTCACGGCTCAGCTCGTCGATGCCACCACAGGCGATCACATATGGGTCAATAGCTACGACGAAGCGGGGGATAACGTGGTCGCCCTGCAGGAAGAGGTTGCAAATAAGATCTATGCTTCACTCGCCGGGCTCAGGGGCGAGATCAGAAAACAGGAACAGGGAAGAGCTTGGCAAAAATCGGCGCCCAGCCTTGAGGAATATGACTACTATCTGCGCGGTCATCAACTCTTCTTCCATTTCACCGCCGATGGCAACGCGCAGGCACGGAAGATCTGGCAGGAAGGACTGGCGAAATTCCCGGATTCTTCGCTTCTGCGGCTGAAGCTGGCATGGACTTACCAGCAAGACATTGCCAGCGACCGGAGCGAGGACGTACAGCGCGACATAGAGTTGGCCTGGAAGCTCGCCAAGGAAGCCGAAGCCGCTGAAGATAAGTCGCGGCTCGAGACCTGGTTGTCCCACTGGCTCATGGCAACGCTGTACCAGTGGCACGATGGGAATTTCGAGCGTTCGGTGATCGAGGCCGAGACCGCGATCCAGATGGTCCCCAATGACCCGTTTTCCCGGGCCGACCTTGCAGGCATGCTCGCAAATGCAGGGAAGCCGGATCAGGCCATCGACTGGCTTGAGGAGGTTATACGCCAAGATCCCAAGGGACCAGATTGGTACATCGGAAATCTGGCGTCTGCGTACTACTTGGCTGGCCGGCCGGCCGACGCGGTGGCCGAGTTCGAGAAAATGCAAAAGCCGTGGACGCTATATCTCGCGGCAGCTTGGGTTCGTCTTGGCAAGCTCGACGAAGCTCGTGCCATCATTGCCAAATTCATGAAGGAGAATCCTGGGTATACGATCAGAGACGAGGCGGTCTGGCCGTCCAAAAAGCAGCCGCAGTTGAAGGAGCCGCTCCTGACAGCCTATCTCGATGATTTGCGTAAGGCCGGGCTGCAGGAGAAGTAGCGGGCCGATCGCGTTGACATCCTAGATCTCCAGCAGGACGGAGCCGGTGGTTTTCCCCGCCTCCAGCGCCCGGTGGGCCTCGGCGGCCTCGGCCAGGGGGTGGACGGCGCCGATCAGCGGCCGCAGCCCGGCCTCGACCTCCGTCAGCACCTCGGCCGCGGCGCGGGGATAGACCACCGGGTCGGGCAGGTGGTGGCGCAGCACGCTCGGACGGGCGAGGGCGATCGACCGCACCGGCCCCAGCTCGTTGAGGTCGATCTTCGGCAGGCTGCCGCCGACCTGGCCCACGCTGGCGATCAGGCCGTAGGGCGCCATGGCGTCGAAGGTCTTCAGCAGCGTCCCGCCGCCGATCCCGTCGATCGCCATGTCGGCACCGCGCCCGCCGGTCGCCTCGCGCACCGCGGCGACGAAGTCGGTCTCGCGATACAGGATGGCATGGTCGACGCCGTGCGCCTTGGCCAGCTCGGCCTTGCGGGCGTCGCCGACCGTGCCGATCACGGTGGCGCCGCGCCGCTTGGCCCACTGCGCCGCGATCACGCCGAGGCCTCCGGCCGCGGCCTGGATCAGCACCACCTCGCCAGGGCGCAGCGGCCGCACCCGCTCGAACAGCATATGGGCAGTCAGGCCACGCACCAGCACCGCCGCGGCGGTGTCGAAGCCGATGCCGTCGGGCAGCCGGATGGCGCGCTCGGCGGGCAGAAGGCGGCGTTCGGCATAGCTGCCGGCGGGCAGCCCGGCATAGGCGATTCGGTCGCCCTCGCGGAGATGATCGACACCCGGCCCGACCCGCTCGACCGTGCCGGCGCCCTCCACGCCCAGGCCCGCCGGCAGGGCCGGCTGACCGTACAGCCCGGTGCGGTGATAGATGTCGACGAAATTGACCCCGGCGAAGCGCTGCCGGACCAGGATCTCGCCCGGCCCGGGCTCGGCCAGGGCGACGGTGTCGATCGACAGCGCCTCCGGCCCGCCGGTCGCGTGCAGGCGGATGGCGCGGGTGGTGATCGGGGACATGCGGCCTCCTCGGTTCCGATGCGCCGAAGATGGCACTGCGAGGATCCGTTCGGAATTCCGGGAGATCGCACGCGGTCCGTGCAATGATGCACGGATGGAATGGGGTGATGTCCGCTACTTCCTTGCCCTGGCGCGGGCCGGGTCCTTATCGGCAGCCTCGCGCCACTTGGGCGTCGAGCACACCACCGTCGCCCGCCGGGTCGACGCGCTGGAGGCCGCGCTGGGCACCAGGCTGTTCGACCGGCTGCCGCGCGGCTGGCGCCTGACCGCGGAGGGCGAGCGCCTGGTCGACGACGCGGCCCGGCTGGAGGAGGAGGCGCTGGCTTTCGCCCGCCGCGCCGCCGGCGGCAGCGGCGTCGCCGGCCCGGTTGCGGTCTCGGCCCCACCCTTCCTCGCCAACCACTTCGTGGCGCCGCGGCTGGGGCCGTTCCTGGCCGCCCATCCCGGCATCGTTCTGACCCTGATCGGGGAGAAGCGGGCGGCGATGCTCGGCCAGCGCGAGGCGGACCTGGTGCTGCGCCTGTCGCGGCCGACGGAGCACGGCGCCGTGGCCCGCCGCGTCGGCACCATGGCCTTCGGCCTCTACGCCGCGCCATCCTATCTGGAGGGCCGGCGGCCAGAGGACTGGGTGTTCCTGGGCGACGACGAATCCTCGGGCGAGCTGCCGCAGCATCGCTGGATGCTGGCCTATGCCGGGCCACGACCGCTGGTGCTGCGCAGCAACGACATGACGACGCTGCTCCAGGCTGCCCGCGCTGGCACCGGCATCGCCGCCTTGCCCTGCTTCATAGGCGAAGCCGATGACGGGCTCTCCTGTGTCGAGGTCGACCACGACGACGTCGCCAGCCGCGAGATCTGGATCGGCATCCACGAGGATCTGCGGCGATCGCCCCGGCTGCGGCTGGCGATGGACGCGATCACCGCGATCTTCACCCGCGAGCGCCGGCTCCTCGAGGGAGCCGGCGCTCCGTAGCGGAGCTCGGTCAGGAACCGACCGGCTTCATCTGCAGCGCCGGGGCGGTGGTGTTCGGGTGGGACGTCGCCGGCGCGCCGGCAACCGCGGGCACCAGGGTGATGTTGACCGGCGACGTGTATTTGTTGTCGGCGCCACTGGCGGAATCGATCGCCCAGCCGATGCCGCCACCCAGGATGACATTGCCGACGGTCGCGCCGGCCACATCCGATTTGTTCAGGAAAGTCGCCGTCTGATATCCCGGCTTGTCGCAAGAAATCGTGATGTCGTGCTTGGTCTTACGGATGGTCGCGGCCGCCGGCGTCGCCGGAATGGTCGCGATGACCGTGCCTTCCCGCTCAAGTCGGCATACGGCGCCGGCCGGGTTGGTATTGACCGCGACTTCCTGGGAGGTGCCCTCGATGATCGACGAACAGGCGCTCATGCTTGCCGCGGCGGCAAGCACGGATAGAAATTTCTTCATCCCTATTCCCTAATTTCAAACTAACGGATCTATGAACCGAGCAGAATTCAGTTCTGGTCCAGCCTATATTTCTTGAGGATGAAAAGTAAAGAGCCTCGTGCACAGGCTGGGGCGCGGCGAAGCCCCAGCCTGCGTGTCGGGTCAAGCAGCCGTCGCCGCGCGCAGCGCCTGGTCGAGATCGGCGATGATGTCGCCGACCGATTCCAGGCCGATCGACAGGCGGATCACCTCCGGCCCGGCGCCGGCGGCGCGCAGCGCCTCTTCCGTGAGCTGACGATGGGTGGTCGAGGCCGGGTGGATGATCAGCGACCGGGCGTCGCCGATATTGGCGAGGTGGCTCAGCAGCTCCACGCCTTCCACCACCTTCACCCCGGCGTCGTAGCCGCCCTTGACGCCGAAGGTAAAGACCGCGCCGGCGCCGCGCGGCAGGTACTTTTTCGCCAGGGCGTGGTACTTCGACGACGGCAGGCCGGCGTAGTTCACCCATTCCACCGCCGGGTGGGTGGACAGGAATTCCGCCACCTTCTGCGCGTTCTCGACATGCCGCTCGATGCGCAGCGACAGCGTCTCGATGCCGAGCAGGGTGAGGAAGGCGTTCAGCGGCTGCTGGTTGACGCCGAGGTCGCGCAGGCCGACGGCGTGGCCGTAGAAGGTATAGGCCAGGTCGCCGAAGGTCTCGTAGAAGCGCAGGCCGTGATAGCCCGGCTCCTCTCCGGTCAGGCCCTTGAACTTGTCGGAGCCCGCCCAGTTGAAGCGGCCGGAATCCACAACCACGCCGCCGATCGAGGTGCCGTTGCCGGACAGGAACTTGGTGGTGGAGTGGACGATGATGTCAGCGCCGTATTCGATCGGCCGGCACAGATAGGGCGTCGCCATGGTGTTGTCGACGATCAGCGGCACGCCGAGGTCGCGCGCCACCTGCGCGATCGCCTCCAGGTCGCTGACCACGCCGCCCGGGTTGGCCAGGCTTTCGACGAAGATGGCTCGGGTCTTGTCGTTGGCGGCGCGGCGGATGTTCTCCGGGTCGTCGGCGTCGACGAAATGGGTGGTCCAACCGAAGGCGCGCTTGAAGCTGTTGCCGAGCTGGTTGATCGAGCCGCCATAGAGCTTGTTGGCGGCGACGATCTCGGCCCCCGGCTCCATGAACGGAAACAGGGCGAGGAGCTGGGCGGCGTGGCCGGAGGCGGTCGCGACCGCGCCGACACCGCCTTCCAGCGAGGCCATCCGCTCCTCCAGCACCGACACGGTCGGGTTGGTCAGCCGGCTGTAGATGAAGCCCAGCTTCTGCAGGTTGAACAGCGAGGCGGCGTGGTCGACATCCTCGAAGACGTAGGAGGTGGTCTGGTAGATCGGCGTCTGCCGTGCGCCGGTGGCCGGGTCCGGCCGCGCCCCGGCATGGATCGCCAGCGTCTCGAAGCCCGGGCCGCTGCTGCTGTCGGACATTGTCCTCACCCTTTTCGCTGAATTTTCGACGAAATCACGCGCGACGAGGTGCCCATCCAGCTCAGCTCGCCGTTCAGCCGCGCCCATTCGATCTTCGGGCAGCGGTTCATCACCACCCGGATGCCGGCGGCCTCCGCCTTGGCCGCGGCGGCATCGTTGCGCACGCCGAGCTGCATCCAGATGATCTTGGGCCGCACCGGCAGGGCCAGCGCCTCGTCCACGATCCCGGCCGCAGCCTCGCTGTTGCGGAAGATGTCGACCATGTCGACCGGCTGCGGCACCTCGGCCAGCCGGGCATAGACGGGCTCCTTCAGGATGGTCTGGCCGGCCGCGCCGGGATTGACCGGGATGACGCGGTAGCCCTTGCCCTGGAGGTAGGTCATGGCGAAGTAGCTGGGCCGGTTCCAGTTCGGGCTGGCTCCGACCATGGCGATGGTCTTCACCTCGCGCAGGATGCCGCGAAGATAGGCGTCGTCGTAGCGATCATGATCCATTTCGGCGTCAGCACCCCTGCCAGACGGGCGGACGCTTCTCCAGGAAGGCGTCAATACCCTCCTCGGCGTCGCGGGCCAGCATGTTCCGCACCATCACCTCGCTCGCATATTCATAGGCGCTCTGCAGCCCCATCTCCGCCTGCTCGTAGAAGGCCTCCTTGCCGATGGCGAGGGTCAGCGGCGACTTCGCCGCGATCTGCCGGGCCAGAGCCAGCGTCTCCTCCTCCAGCCGGTCGGCCGGAACCACCCGGTTGACCAGGCCCAGCTCGCGCGCCCGCTCCGCGGTCACGGCGTCGCCGGTCAGCAGCATCTCCATCGCCGGCTTGCGGCCGACCGCGCGGGACAGGGCGACCATGGGGGTGGAGCAGAACAGGCCGATATTCACCCCCGGCGTGGCGAAGCGCGCCTCCGCTGCGGCAACGGCCAGGTCGCAGGTGGCGACCAGCTGGCAGCCGGCGGCGGTCGCCATGCCCTGCACCTGGGCGATGACCGGCTTGGGTAGGCGGGTGATCGCCAGCATCAGGGCCGAGCACTGGGCGAAGACGCGCTCGTAATGCTCGCGGCTGGGGTCGGCGCGCAGCTCCTTCAGGTCGTGGCCGGCGCAGAAGGCCGGGCCGGCGGCGGCCAACACCACGATCTTGACAGAGTCGTCCTGGCGGATCGCCTGCAGCTCGGTCTCCAGCGCCAGCATCAGGGCCATCGACAGGGCGTTGCGCGCCGCCGGGCGGTTCAGGGTCAGCACGGCGATGCCATCGGTGTCGCGCCGCAGCAGCGGCACGTCCTCCGCCGGGGCGGCGGGCAGCGGGTCGGCGGACATGGCGGTTCCTCGGATCCGGTCGTTGCCCGCACTCTACCGCGATGCCGTCCGGACGAAACAGGCCCTTGCGGGATCCGGCATGCGCCGCCCTACTGGCAGCAATGAACACAGGGAGGGCGGCATGCAGCCGGCGATCGAGGCCGAGACGATGGAGGCAATCATCCGCGAGGGCGTGCCGCTGATCGGCGCCTTCGGCGTCACGGTCACGGCGCTGGGCGCCGGCACGGCGACACTGCTGATGCCCTGCCGCGAGGATTTCGTGCGGCCGGGCGGCACCATCACCGGTCCGGCCCTGTTCGGCCTGGCCGACGTCGCGCTCTACGCCGCGGTGCTCAGCCGGATCGGCCAGGTCGAGCTGGCGGTCACCACCTCGATCACGATCAACTTCCTGCGCCGCCCGGCCTTGGCGCCGGTGGTCGCCGAGGCGCGCCTGCTCAAGCTCGGCAAGCGGCTGGCCTATGGCGAGGTGCTGCTGTTCTCCGAAGGCGAGGCGGAGCCGGTGGCCCACGCCACCGGCACCTATTCGATCCCGCCGCGCGCCTAACCCCCAGCGCGGTTATGGCAGATCGGCCACAATGTGGACCCGAGGATTGCCATGTTCCGCTCGTCTTGTAGGCCCCTTCATTTGGGGGGCATTCGAGACGAGCATGTTGGCCGAGGCGGTATTTGGCGCTGTCGAGCGGATCTATGATGCGGCCCTGCGGCCGGATGGGTGGGCGGACGGGCTGGAAGCTATACGCGGCCTTGTCGGGGCCGACCATGCGGTGCTCCTGACCCAGGAAGCGGGGCGCCCGGCCAACGGGCTCGGTGTCGGCGTCGACCGCGGTCCTCTCGACCGCCTGGCCGAGGCGGCGGGTGGCGGCGGCGCGGTGGATGCGTGGTTTCGCGCCATCCCCGCCCGACAGGTGGTGGCGTCGTCCAGCATGGTGACCGATGCCGACTTCCTGCGGAGCGAGATGTACAATGAGATCGTTCGGCCGATGAACGGCTTCCGTGCCGGCGTCTTCGCCTGGCACGGCCGGACGCGGTCGAGATACGTCGCCGTCTGCCGGCCGCCTGGGGTCCGGGACTTCGCGCCGGTGGAACTGAAGACGCTGCAGCTCGTGATGCCGCATTTCGCGGCGGCGCAGCGCCTGCGCCAGCGGCTTGCGGCCAACGATCTGCTGGTGGCGGAGAGCCGGTCGGTTCTGGAAGCACTGGACAGCGGCGTCATCCTGGTCGATGCCGAATGCCGGCCGCATTTCATCAACCGGCGCGCGGCGGAGATCGCGCGACGGCATCGCGGCCTGCGCCTGTCCTCGTCGGGCGTCGCGGCGGCGCTGCCCGCCGAGGCCAACCTGCTGCGCCAGATGGTGGCCGCGATGTCCGCGATCCTGGCGCGGCCAGCCGACGCCGCTTTGTCTCGCTCCGCAGTCGCCGCCTCGGCCCGGCTGTGCCTGTCGGATCCAGAGGGCGGCGCCCCCCTGGTGCTGACGGTTGCTCCGGTGACCGCGGTCGATCCGGTGGACGGGCGGTGCGGTCCGGCGCGGGCGGTGATCTTCGTCGCGGCGCCGGATTCGCCCCGATCGATCGACGAGCGTGCTCTGATCGCCGCCTACGGGCTGACGCCGCGGGAGGCGGAGGTGACCGCGCGGCTCGCCTCCGGCGCGACGGTCGGCGCCCTGGCGGAGGAATGGGGCATCGGCGTCAACACCATCCGCGGCTATCTCAAGGCCGTTTTCGAGAAGACCGGCACCCATCGCCAGGCCGATCTGGTCCGGCTGGTGATGCAGGGCTTTGCGGCGGCGTGAATATCGGCATGGTGCTGAACGCCAGCGATACTGCGGATTACAGCGAGGGTATCAAAATACCGTTCCGCTAAGCCGCTGTCGTTCCGTTGCTTTTTTCCGTTGACGCCGACGGGTTTGGCGCGTAGACAGCCGCGTCTCGCCGGGACCCCTGCCAGGGGCGCCCGTCGGCATCCGTTCCCGACCCTCGATCAAGGGCCCGTCATGAAGACATATTCCGCCAAGCCCGCCGAGGTGGAGAAGAAGTGGATCGTGGTCGACGCCGACGGCGTCGTTCTCGGTCGGCTCGCCAGCATCATCGCGATGCGCCTTCGCGGCAAGCACAAGACCACCTTCACCCCTCACGTCGACACCGGCGACAACGTGATCGTCGTCAACGCCGAGAAGGTCCGTCTGACCGGCAACAAGCGCCAGGACGACGTCTTCTACTGGCACACCGGTTATCCGGGCGGCATCAAGGGCCGGTCGAAAGGCGCGATCCTCGACGGCGCCCATCCGGAGCGCGTGATCGAGAAGGCGGTGGAGCGCATGATCACCCGCGGCCCGCTCGGCCGCAAGGTCATGGGCAACCTCAAGGTCTATGCCGGCCCGACGCATCCGCACGAGGCGCAGCAGCCCGAGGTGCTGGACGTCGCCGCCATGAATCCGAAGAACAAGAGGTAAGGCCGTGGCCGATCTGCAGTCCCTCTCCGATCTGAAGCCGACCCTCGAAGGCACCGCCGCGGCCGAGGCCGTACCGGTGGAGCCGAAGCGCGACGCCCAAGGCCGTTCCTACGGCACCGGCCGCCGCAAGGACGCGGTCGCCCGTGTCTGGGTCAAGCCCGGCACCGGCAAGATCACCGTCAACGGCCGCGACCAGGAGGTCTATTTCGCCCGTCCGGTGCTGCGCATGCTGCTGCAGCAGCCGTTCCTGGTGTGCGACCGGGCCAACCAGTTCGACGTCGTCTGCACCGTCACCGGCGGCGGCCTCTCCGGCCAGGCCGGCGCGGTCCGCCACGGCCTCAGCCGTGCGCTGGTGAACTACGAGCCCGGCCTGCGCGCCGCGCTCAAGGCCCACGGCTTCCTCACCCGCGACCCGCGCGTGGTCGAGCGCAAGAAGTACGGCAAGGCCGGCGCCCGCCGCAGCTTCCAGTTCTCCAAGCGCTGATCCGGTCCTCGGGTCTTCTGTTCGGCAAGGGGCGCCCTCGGGCGCCCCTTCGTCGTTCCAGGGGACGGCGGCGCGGCGACGGCGTGGTCGCGACCAGGGTCGGGGTCACCGCGGCCGGGCCGGCCGGGGCGGAAGCGGCCAGGGGCGTCGCCACGGTCGGGACGACCGCCGGCCGGGTCGGCTCGATGGCGGTGACGCCGGCGAAGCGGCGGCCGTAGTCGCTGATCCGCACCCCGTTGTCGTCGGCCGGATCGTAGCTGCCGCCGGTGGCGATGAAGCGCTCGGTCCCGTCCGGCCCGCCCAGATGCATCATGGCGCGCAGCCCGTCCCAGGTGATCGGCACCCCGGCGACGTAGCCGCCGATGCGCCGGTTCAGGCCGCGCTGCGCGATCTCGCGGTCGAGATGGTCGAGATGAAGGCGGAAGGCTGCCACCTGAGCCGCCGGGGTGTCCAGGAAGTCGCCGATCGACCGGACCTCGGGATAGCCCGGGATGTGGAAGGTGCCGCGCCAGCGGTTGCGTGTGTCCTCCGGCGTCAGCGGCTCGCCCGGGTCGTAGATCCCGGCGATCGCCGCCGCCGATTCGCCGAGCTGGAACAGCCCGGCATAGCCGCCCTTGTTCATCTGCAGCGGATCGCGGCTGCTCTCGGCCGCGGCCAGCAGATCGGCGAAGGCCTGGTCGCTCGAATGCGGGATGTCGGTCGGGATGTCCGGACCAGGCTGGAAGGCGGGGCCGAGCGGCGGGAAGGAGACGGCCAGATCCGGCGCCGAGGGGTGGTTCGCCGGCGCGGCCGTCATCAGCAGGCTGCCGGCGACGATGGCCAGCACGGCGTTGCGTCGCGATGAGGACATCCGATCGCCGCTCTGGTGAGTCCGCGGGCGGCACTGTGCAGGCCGAAGCGGAACGAGGCAAGCATACTTTCTCAGGTGGGGCGGATTGACTCAGCGCCCGCCCGGGCTCACCACCCTGACGAAACGCACCGGCCCGCCCTCCGCCCGGTAGGCATAGGACCGGTCGCTGGCCAGGCGCAGCGCATGGCCGGCGGGGGCGGCGAGGGCGGCGCCGTCCACCTCCAGCACCAGCGTCCCCTCCAGCACCAGAATCAGCTCGACCGTCCCGGCCGGATCGGGGGTGGCGTCGTAGCAGGCGCCGGCCACCAGCGCCCAGTCCCACAGCTCGGCCCGGCCGCCGGAGGTGAGGAGGCGGGCGCTGCCGGCCGGGGACTGCCACACCGTGGCGAAGTCCTCGGGCGGGATCACCTGCGCCGGGGCGGTGTCGCCGCCGCCGAACAGATCGGCGAAGTCCAGGCCGAGCGCCGCCGCGATCTCCGCCAGCGTGGCGATGCTGGGATTGGTCTCCGCCTTCTCGATCAGCGCCAGCATGCGCGGCGACACGCCGCTGCGCTCGGCCAGCGCCGCCTGGGTCAGGCCAAGGGCCTGGCGCTCCTGCCGCAGCCGCCGGGCGATCCGCTGCAGCACCTCCTGCGACGATGTCATCGGCCGTCACTCACAGCTTGTTGCTGATTGAGATGTAATATATTGCATGAGGAATGGCGACAGATTCCGGAGACGCGGCGATGGCCTTCCAGCCCTTCGAGCTCGAGCAATGGCAGTCGGAGTGGGAGCACACGGTCGAGTACAACCTGGCCGACAGTTCCGTGCGCTGCGCCCCGGTGCGCGAGGTTCTGGGGCCGGAGGCGGTCGACCGGCTGCTCGATCAGGTGCTGTTCTATCCGCAGGTGAACGGCACCGAGGCGCTGCGGGCGCGGATCGCCGGGCTCTACGCGGACGCCGCGGCCGACCAGGTGCTGGTCACGGCCGGCGCGTCCGAGGCGAACCAGATTCTGTGCCAGGCCCTGCTGTCGCCGGGCGACGAGGTGGTGGTGATGGAGCCGGGCTACCGCCAGATCTGGGGGATCGCCCGCAATCTGGGCTGTACGGTGAAGAGCTTCCCGCTGCGGCCGGAGGAGGGCTGGCGGCCGGACCTCGACGCGCTGCAGGCCGCGGTCGGGCCGCGCACCCGGATGATCGCGATCGTCAACCCGAACAACCCGACCGGCAGCATCCTGACCGCGGAGGAGGCGGCGCGGATCACCGCCATCGCCGCCAAGACCGGCGCCTGGCTGCATGTCGACGAGGTCTATCGCGGCACCGAGCGGCTGGCCGAGGAGGAGACGCCGAGCTTCTGGGGCGGCCCAAACTCTTCGACTCACTATGAGCGCACGGTGGTGGTCGGCAGCCTGTCCAAGGCCTATGGCCTGGCCGGGCTGCGCGTCGGCTGGCTCGTGGGCCCGAAGGAGCTGGTCGAGGCGGCGTGGCGCCGGCACGAATATGTCGTCATCGCCACCGCCGGCCCGTCGATGCTGCTGGCCGAGCTGGCGCTGGAGCCGGCGACCCGGGCCCGCCTCCTGGCCCGGCAGCGCGAGCTGTCGCGCCGCGGCTGGGAGGGGCTGGAGCGCTGGATCGGCGCTCATGCCGATCTGGTCTCGGCGGTGCCGCCCGCGGCCACCGCGCTCGGCTTCGTCCGCTACCATCTGGACCTGCCCTCGGTCGCGGTCGCCGACGCGATCCGCCGCCGCGCCTCGGTGCTGGTGGCGCCCGGGCTGCATCTCGGCGCCGAGCACCATCTGCGCATCACCCATGGCTATGAGCACGCGCCGGTGGCGCTGGACCGCATCGCTACGGTGTTGAGAGAGCTCAAGGCAGGCTGAGGCTGGGATGGCAGCCCCCATTGCTGTCATGCCCGGGCTTGACCCGGGCATCCAGAGGGTGTCGACGCCCACTGGATTGCCGGGTCAAGCCCGGCAATGACAGGGGAGGGAATGGCCGGACAAAGCAGGCCGCCTCGTCTTCAACCATCCTCCCGCAAATATCCGCCATGACCGCGTTGCCGGTTCGGCCGCGGCCCCGGATGTGTTAAGTCATCGCTGACTGATCCTGATTGAGGGCAAGGCGATGCCGGCGACGGTGTTCATCGATGGCGAGGCTGGAACGACGGGGCTGCAGATCCGCGACCGTCTGGCCGGCCGCGCCGATGTCGAGATCGTCAGCCTGGCCGACGCGGAGCGCAAGGACCCGGCGGCGCGCCGCCGGGTGCTGAACGCGGTCGACGCCGCGATCCTGTGCCTGCCCGACGACGCCGCGCGCGAGGCGGTGGCGATGATCGAGAATCCGGCGGTGCGGGTGATCGACGCCTCGACCGCGCATCGCACGGCGGAAGGCTGGACCTACGGTTTCGCGGAGCTGGCGCCGGGCCAGGCCGAGGCGGTGGCGGCGTCCAAGCGCATCTCCAACCCCGGCTGCTACCCGACCGGCGGCATCGCCCTGCTGCGGCCGCTGGTCGATCGCGGCCTGGTGCCGGCGGATTATCCGGTCACCGTCAACGCCGTCAGCGGCTATACCGGCGGTGGCAAGAGCCTGATCGCCCGCTACGAGACCGAGCACAAGGGCGCGCCCTTCTACCTCTACGGGCTGAAGCTGGCGCACAAGCACGTGCCGGAGCTGCAGCGCTGGTCCGGCCTGGCGCGCCCGCCGATCTTCGTGCCCTCGGTCGGGCGCTTCGCCCAGGGCATGCTGGTGTCGCTGCCGCTGCCGCTGTGGTCGCTGCCGAAGCGGCCCTCGGCCGCTGATCTGCACGCGGCGCTGGCCGAGCATTATCAGGGCCAGCCCTTCGTCACCATCGCGCCGCTGACCGATGCCGAGGCGATGGCGGAGCTGGAGCCCGAGGCGCTGAACGGCACCAATCAGCTGCGCCTGTTCGTCTTCGCCAACGCCAAGGCGGAGCAGGCGCTGCTGGTCGCTCAGCTCGACAATCTCGGCAAGGGCGCGTCGGGCGCGGCGGTGCAGAACCTGAACCTGGCGCTGGGGCTGGAGCCCACCGCGGGGCTGCTGCCGGCCCGGCCGGCGGCGGCCTGATCCGATGCCCGCCGGCGCGGTGATCCTACCCTATCGCGACAAGCAGCCGCGGATCGCGCCGGACGCCTTCATCGCGCCCGGCGCCGTGGTGATCGGCGACGTCGAAATCGGACCCGGCACCAGCGTCTGGTTCGGCTGCGTCATCCGCGGCGACATGCAGCCGATCCGCATCGGCGCCCGCACCAACATCCAGGACGGCACGGTGATCCATGTCGCCTCGGCGGACGGGCCGACCCATATCGGCGACGACGTCACCATCGGCCATATGGCGCTGATCCACGCCTGCACGCTGGAGAACCGCAGCTTCGTCGGCATGAAGGCCTGCGTCATGGACCTGGCGGTGGTCGAGAGCGGCGGCATGGTCGCGGCCGGGGCGTTGCTGACCCCCGGCAAGCGGGTGCCGGCCGGCCAGCTCTGGGCCGGCAGCCCGGCCCGCTTCGTGCGCGCCCTGACCGACGAGGAGCACGAGCACCACCGCAAGCTGGCGGAGGGCTACGTCGCCCTCGGCGTCGAATACCGCGCCAACGTGGTGCTGGACGCGGGGACGGCGCTCTAGGATTCGTCGTTGACCGCAGCCAGGCTGGCCTTGTAGGCCAGAACACGCTGCCGCAACTTGCGCGGGCGCGGCATCATCCAGCGCTTGTGCAGCCACAGCCACTGCTCGGGGCGGCCGCGGACCCAGCCCTCGACCACGCCGTTGAGGGCGATCGTCGCCGCCTCGATATCGGCCTTGCGGTCGCCGGTGCGCGGCAACGCCAGCGGCGGCTCGAACACCGCGCGGTAGCGGGCGCCGGCCAGCCGCTCGATCCTGACCGGGATCACGGCGCAGCCCAGGTGATAGGCCATGGCAACGGCGCCGGGCGAGGTCATGGCGTCATGGCCCATGAACGGCACCTTCAGCCCGCCATTGTAGCGCTGGTCGACCATCATCCCCAGCACCCCACCGGCGCGCAGCACCGACAGGGCGCGCTTGGCGTCGGCCCCCTCCATCCGCTTCTCCAAGAGGATGGTGCCGACGGAGCTGCGGATGCGGTGCAGCAGCCAGCCGACCAGCGGGTTCTTCGGCGGCCGGGCGATGGCGGTGAAGGGCACGCCGTGATTGGCGGCGACCGCGGCCCCGACCTCCCAATTCCCGAAATGGCCGATCGCCATCACCACCCCGCGGCCGCCGTCGCGGGCGGCCAGGAAATGCTCGATCCCTTCGACCTGGATGCGGCGGGGGCGCCGGGCCTCGCTGCGGCGCAGCCGGCCAAGATGCGGGAACTCGGCGATCACCCGGCCGAGATTGTCCCACATGCCGCGGATCACGCGCCGACGCTCCCCCTCCGACAGTTCCGGCATCACCAGCCGCAGATTGGCGTCGGCCCGGCGCGAGGCGCCGAGGCGCGGCCCGAGGGTGCGGCCGACCCAGCCACCGAGGCCGGAGGCGACATCGAGCGGCAGCGCCCGCATCAGCCCGTAGAGGGCATAGAGGGGCACCGCCTGCGCGGCCGCGGCGAGATGATGGCGGCCGCGGCGGCGCCACTGCTTCCGGAGACGCGAGACGCGCGCGGACCAGCCCGGACGGGCCGGTACAGGGGAAACGTCTGTACGGGAAATGGGATGCCTCGGTTCTGCTGGGACCCGGTTCTCGAGCGGTCCTCGGCGGCGTTCGTTGGAGCCTACTCGTGGCATGAACGTCTTTCCGGCACCAGATGTTTCGCATTTCCGGATATTTCTCTGGATCGGAAGCGCGGCCTTGCGCCGGACCGGCGAAGCGCCATATGACGGCGGCCCAGCCCGAAAGGAGAGGCAGATGAAGAAGCCCGTGCCCAAGGCCGGGCCGAAGCGGCGCGATCCGCATGCGCTGATCGCCCGCCGGCTCGGCCACAAGATCGTCCCGTCCGGCAAGCTCTACAGCCGCAAGGAAAAGCACCGAAGCCCCCGCCGACCGGACGGGGGCTTCGCCGTTTCAGAGCTTCGGGTATCCTGATCCGGACGAGGAGGAGGATCCGGCCATGGGCCTCACCGACAGCCGCGGCGTTCCGGTCTCCACCCGGAGCCGTGCCGCGCTCGACCGCTATGAGGCGGCGGCCGAGAAGCTGCACAGCTATTTCCGCGATCCGCTGGCGGAGATCGAGGCGGCGCTGGCCGAGGATCCGGGCTTCGTCATGGGCCATTGCCTGCGCGGCACGCTGATGGCGCTGGCGACCGAGAAGGCGGCCGAGGCGCCGCTGCGCCAGAGCGTCGAGGCGGCGGAGGCGCTGGCGGCCGGGGCGAATGAGCGCGAGCGCGGTCATATCGCGGCGCTGCGCGCCTGGCTGGACGGCGACTTCGCCGGCGCGGTCGATGCCTGGGGCCGGGTGACCGAGGCCTGGCCGCGCGACGGGCTGGCGCTGCAGGCCGCCCATCTCGGCGACTTCTATCTCGGCCACACGCAGCTGCTGCGCGACCGCATCGCCCGGGCGCTGCCGGGCTGGGACGAAGAGGTGCCGGGCTACGGCTATGTCCTCGGCATGCACGCCTTCGGCCTGGAGGAGACGGGCGACTACCGCGCCGCCGAGGCCACCGGCCGCCGCGCCGTGGCGCTGCAGCCGCGTGACCCCTGGGCGATCCACGCCGTCGCCCATGTCATGGAGATGGAAGGCCGGCTGCCGGAGGGCATCGGCTGGCTGACCGGCCGCACCGGCGACTGGGCGCCGGACAACATGTTCGCCTTCCACAACTGGTGGCATCTGGCGCTCTACCATCTCGACCTGGGCGAGACCGGCACGGTGCTGCGGCTCTACGACGAGGCGATCCGGCCGCAGCCCTCGGCCCTGGCGCTGGAGACGCTGGACGCCACGGCCCTGTTGTGGCGCCTCTATCTGCGCGGCGTGGATGTCGGGGAGGGGGGCGGCGCCCGCTGGGCCGACCTCGCCGACACCTGGGCGCCGATGGCCGAGGACGGCTACTACGCCTTCAACGACATGCACGCGATGATGGCCTTCGTCGCCACCGGCCGTGACGCCGATGCCGAAAGGCTGCTGGCGGCCCAGGCCCGGCGCGTCGCGGCTGGCGGCACCAACGCGGCGATGACGGCCGAGGTGGGGCTGCCGGTGTGCCGGGCGCTGCGCGCCTTCGGCGCCGGCGACTACGGGATGGCGGTCGAGCTGCTGGCGGCAGTGCGGGCGGTGGCGCACCGCTTCGGCGGCAGCCACGCCCAGCGCGACGTGCTGAATCTGACCCTGGTCGAGGCGGCGCTGCGCGGCGGGCAGGCCGATCGGGCCCGTGCCCTGGCGGCGGAACGCACCGCGGCCAAGCCTGGCAGCCCCTTCAACTGGCGCCTGACCGCCCGCGCCTTGCGGCTGGCGGGGGATGAGGCGGGGGCGGTGGCGGCGGAGAAGAGAGCCGACGCCTGATGCTTCCTCTTCGTCATTGCGAGCGTAGCGAAGCAATCCAGCGGTGCCGTCCTAGCCATCGGCGCCTGGCCCCTGGATTGCTTCGTCGGCTTCGCCTCCTCGCAATGACGGAAAGGGATCACTCCACCCTGAACGGCTTCAGCCGCAGCTTGGTCTGGTGCTGCGGCGCAGGCGTGCCGTCGGGGGCGAGGCCGCGGTAGTAGCCCTTCTGCCACTTCGCCTCATTGGCCTCGGTGCCGGGCACGGCGAGGTCGGCCAGGAAGTCGGCGCGGCCCCGGTGGAAGGCCCAGTAGCGCGCCTCCAGCTCCGGGTCGTCGGACAAGGGCCGGAACTCCGGCTCCACGGCCTCCACCGCGTCGCGCGCCAGGGGGAAGAACAGGCAGAAGGGCTCGCCGGCCGCGAACTCGACCATGTGGTTCGGCCGGGTGAAGCGCCAGTTCATGGTGAAGCCGTAGGGCGACCAGTCCGTCTCGACCACGCCGGTCAGTGGCGCGATGCCGTCCTTCGGCGCGTTGGTCGGGCCGGAGACCCAGAGATTCGCGCCCGGCTCGGTGCGCAAGAGCAGCGGCACGTGGAAGGTCAGGATACCGCTGCCGAAATGGCCGAGCGCCGGGTGCGGACCTTCTCCGTCGGCCTCGACCCGCACCGAGTCCGGCGCCGTGCCGCCGTCCCACCAGGCCCGGATCGGGCGCGGGCACAGGATCTCCCAACCATGGGCGTTGGCGATGTTCAGCGGCAGGCAGCGATAGGCGAAGCCCTCCGGCGTCGCCGACATCCAGTCGCGCGTGGCCGGGGCCGGCCGGATCTCGGGGGGCGCCCCGCCGATGGTGTAGGCGATCAACTTCATGGCACGATCCTAGCGGCGGCGGCCGGCCGGGACGACCCTGTTGGTGGCGGCGCATATGTCCGACTAAGATCGCCGCCGACTCGAAAACAGGGAGGTTCCATGCGCCTGCTCGCCGCCGCCGCTTTGCTGCTCGTCCTGCCCGCCGCCGCGATCGCGGCGGAGCCCGACGGCCGGCTCGACGCCGTGACCAAGGCCGGGGTGCTGAAGGTCTGCACCACCGGCGACTACAAGCCCTTCACCTATCTCGACCCGGCCAAGGGCGAGTTCGAGGGCATCGACATCGACATGGCCCGCGACCTCGCGGCCGCGCTCGGGGTGAAGGCGGAGTTCGTGAAGACCAGCTGGAAGACGCTGCTGGCGGACTTCACCGGCGGCGCCTGCGATATCGCCATGGGCGGCATCAGCGTCACCCTGCCGCGGCAGAAGCAGGCCTTCTTCAGCATTCCCTACCTGGTCGACGGCAAGACCCCGATCACCCGCTGCGAGAATGTCGAGAAGTTCCAGACGGTGGAGCAGATCGACAAGCCGGACGTCACCCTGGTGGTCAATCCCGGCGGCACCAATGAGAGCTTCGCGCGCGAGACGATGAAGTCGGCGAAGATCACGGTGTTCCCGGACAACACCAAGATCTTCGACGAGATCCTGGCCGGCCGTGCCGACCTGATGATCACCGACGCCACCGAGACCCGGCTGCAGCAGAAGCTGCGCCCCGGCCTGTGCGCGGTGCATCCGGACCAGCCCTTCACCTTCGCCGAGAAGGCCTATCTGCTGCCGCAGGGCGACGAGGTGTTCAAGGCCTTCGTCGACCAGTGGCTGCATCTGCGCCTGCACGACGGCGGCTACGCCAAGATCAGCGCGGCGTGGATTGGGTAGGGCGCATCACCGAATGAATTGGCGGGGCCGGAGCCACCCCTCACCCGAAATCGCTGACGCGATTTCGACCTCTCCCCGAGGAGAGGTATGGGGGCGCAGCTCTTCTCCCCTCTCCCCGGGGAGAGGGAGGGGCCCGTTGCGACAGCAACGGGAGGGTGAGGGGGAATTCCGGCCCTATAGTGAAGATCCCGCCTCCGCCATCGCCAGCAGCGCCTCGGCCTGGTCGGGCACGCCTTCGGCCAGCCGGGCGGCGACGACGGGCAGCCAGGCGAAGATCCGGTCCCGGCTCTCGCCCGCGGCCGCGGCATAGGCCTCGACATAGGCGGCGGCGAGGTCCGGCGCGACCGGCCGGATCAGGGCCCAGGACCGGCAGACATCGGCCGCCGGATTGCCGGCGCAGGCGTCCAGCCAATCGACCACCACCTCCCGCCCCGGCGGTCCCAGAATGTTCCACGGGCGGAAGTCGCCATGGCAGAGCCGGTCGCCCTCCGGCAGCGCGGCCAGGCGGTCCAGCAGCCGGCGCTTCAGCGGCTCGCCGAGCGTCCCGGCCCGGCCGATATTCGCCGCCAGCCGGATCTTCAGGCTGCCGAGATGCGTCCCCGGATGGCTGTGGATGTCCATCTGCAGCCGGACCATCCGCTGCAGATAGACAGACACCTCCTCAGGCCGGCGCTGCATGGCGTCGGCGAAGGACAGCCCCTCGGCGCGGGTCATGGCGATCCCCCAGCGGCCGTCGATCTGTCCGACTCCCCGGGCCGAGGGCACCGGCAGCCCGAGCGATTCGACCTGCGCCAGGATCGCCGCCTCGCGGAACGCCGCCCGCTTCGGCGCAGTCGCCGTCTCCCTATAGAGCTTGACCACCAGGGCGCCGGCGTCGAAGACCTCGGCCTCCTTGCCCGATCCGAGGCGCTGTCCGATGGGCGGCAGGTCCATGGCTACATCCGGCGCAGGGCGACGGCGTCGACCGAATGATCGGCCGCCTTGTGCAGCACCAGCCGGGCGCGCTGCCGGGTGGGCAGGATGTTCTGGCGCAGATTCACGCCGTTGATCTCGTCCCAGATCTCGCGGGCGACGCGGCGGGCCTCGGTCTCCGGCAGGTCGCGCTGATGGTGGAAATAGGAGGAGGGCTGCTGGAAGGCGGTGCGCTGCAGCAGCAGACGGCGCTCCACGAACCAGCGGGCGATGTCCTCCTCCTCGGCGTCGACATAGACCGAGAAGTCGAAGAAATCGGAGGTGACGACCGAGGCGCCGGCCGGGGCCTGCAGCACGTTCAGCCCCTCGAAGATCAGGATATCCGGCTGCCGGATCACCTGCTTCCGCCCGGGCAGGATGTCGTAGGCGAGGTGGGAGTAGACCGGGGCTTCCACCTCCGGCCGGCCGGACTTCACGGCCGACAGGAAGCCGATCATCCGGCGCAGGTCGTAGCTTTCCGGGAAGCCCTTGCGGCGCATCAGCCCGCGCTCCTCCAGCACCGTCCGGGGCCAGAGGAAGCCGTCGGTGGTCACCAGCTCGACCCGCGGGTGGTCGGGCCAGCGCGACAGCAGGACGCGCAGCAGGCGGGCGAAGGTGCTCTTGCCCACGGCGACGCTGCCGGCGATGCCGATGATGTAGGGCGGCGGCGGGCCGGGCCGGCCGAGGAAGGCGTCCTGCACCCCGTCCAGCGCGCGGGCAGCGGCGACCTGCAGGTTCAGAAGGCGCGACAGCGGCAGCAGGATGTCGGCGACCTCGGCCAGCGACACCGGCTCGTTGAGGCCGCGCAGCTCCGCCAGGTCGGCGTCGGACAAGGTCATCGGCGTCGACGCCCGCAGCGCCGCCCATTCGGCCCGGGTGAAGCGGTCATAGGCGGCGGGCCGCGCGAACAGGTCGGGCACGTGGGAGGGGCGGGCAGGGGAGGGATCGGGCATCGGTGGCTCGCCGCTGGAGGAAGGGCCAGGGTCGGACGATCCGGGGGGCGGAGGCAAGAGGCCGGGACTCATCTCCCTTGCGCCGCGCCTCGCCGCGCGCTACATCGGGCCCTGCATCCAGAGCTGGGCTGACGCCCACGCCAACCTGCCGTCCCGGGCAAGGTGGTGGCCCCTCGCGAGAGGGGCGATGCGGCCGGACCGGCAACCAAACGGGTCGTCAAGCCGCGCGTCAGCCCTCCTCGCCATCGCGAAGGAGGGTTTTTCATGTCTCTATCCCGTTCCGCCGAGATCCCGCTCGCCGGCCCCGAGGACACGGTCGAGCGGCTGGACGAACGCCCCTGTCCCGGCCCGCGCGACCCCGGCCGGCGCGAGATCCTCTACGCCGTGGTGCATCGCGGCGCCGGGCTGTGGACCCATCTCTACCGCGTCATCATCGCCGCCGCCCCGGCGCGGCCGGAGATCCATCTCGACCGGGTGCTGCCCGGCGACCGCCTGGCCGAGCTGCGCCGGGACTATGCGCGGGTGGACGATCTGGCGGCGTGAGCCGCCGCTCTGTTTCAAGACCGTCATCGCGAGGAGCGAAGCGACGTGGCGATCCAGAGGCCGGTGCCGCCTGGATCGCCACGCCCCTGCGGGGCTCGCGATGACAATTGTGGGTGGGGAGGCCGGACCTCTACGTCGCGCGCACGTACCGTCCCGGCGCGTCCTCGATCGGGCGAAGCTTGCCGTCGCCGGGGCGGCGGGCCGGGACCTGGCCGCCGGCGTGGCGAGCGATCCATTTCTGCCATTCCGGCCACCAGGAGCCCTCGACCTGCTGCGCCCCCTTCAGCCAGGCGTCAGGGCTCTTCGGCGTGCGGGTGTTGACCCAATGGCAGTACTTCTTCGCCGCCGGCGGATTGACCACCCCGGCGATGTGGCCCGAGGCGCTGAGGCAGAAGCGCACTGGCCCGCCGAACAGCTGGGTCGCGGCATAGGTCGAGGCCCAGGGCGCGATATGGTCGTCGCGGGTCGACAGCATGAAGGTCGGGGTCTTGATCGTGGTCAGGTCGATCGGCACGCCGGCCAGCGTGATCCCGCCCGGCCGCGCCAGCCGGTTCTCCTGATACATGTTGCGCAGATAGAAGCTGTGCATCGCGGCCGGCATCCGGGTCGCGTCGCTGTTCCAGTACAGGAGGTCGAAGGGGAAGGGATCCTTGCCGAGAAGGTAGTTGTTGACGACGAAGGACCAGATCAGGTCGTTGGCGCGCAAGAGATTGAAGGTCGTCGCCATGGCCGAGCCTTCGAGATAGCCCTTCTCGGCCATCCGCGCCTCGATCGTCCGCAGCTGCTCCTCGTCGACGAAGATGCCGAGCTCGCCGGGCTCGGAGAAGTCGGTCAGCGTCGTCAGATAGGTCGCGCTCTTGACCCGGTCGTCTTCGCCCTTGGCTGCCATCCAAGCCAGGGTGCAGGCCAGCAGCGTGCCGCCCAGGCAATAGCCGATCGCGTTGACCTCGCGCTCGCCGGTCGCCTGCTCGATCGCGCCCAGCGCCGCCAGCGGCCCTTCCAGCATGTAGTCGGCAAAGCTCTTGCCCGCGAGCTGCGCATCCGGGTTGACCCAGGAGACGACGAAGACGGTGTGGCCCTGCTCCACCGCCCAGCGGATCAGGCTGTTCTGCGGCTTCAGGTCGAGGATGTAGTATTTGTTGATCCAGGGCGGGATGATCAGCAGCGGCCGCCGCGCCACCGTCTCGGTGGCCGGATCGTACTGGATCAGCTGCATCAGATCGGTCTCGAACATCACCTTGCCCGGCGTCAGGGCGATGTTTCGGCCGATCTCGAAGGCGCTGCGATCGGTCATGCTGATGGCGAGCTCGCCCCGGCCGCGCTCCAGATCCGCCAGCATGTTCTCGAGGCCGCGCACCAGGTTCTCGCCGCGCGATTCCAGCGTGCTGCGCAGCACCTCCGGATTGGTGGCGACGAAGTTGGA
This sequence comes from Inquilinus limosus, assembly GCF_051487185.1. Taxonomy (GTDB): domain Bacteria; phylum Pseudomonadota; class Alphaproteobacteria; order DSM-16000; family Inquilinaceae; genus Inquilinus; species Inquilinus limosus_F. The sequence goes on along the minus strand of NZ_JAHVDK010000017.1, from coordinate 71,787 downwards.
CGGCGCCATCGCGTCGATGAACTGCCGGGTGTAGAAGTCGACCTTCTTCGCCGTCTTGGCGTCCAGCCCCTCGACCTCGCGCACCGACCCTTGCAGCCAGCGCGCGGTCAGGAGATAGGACTGCTTGATGAAGTCGAAGACGGCGACCTCGCTCCAGGCCGGGTCCTTGAAGCGCTTGTCGCTCTTCTCCGCCGTCACCACCGGCTCCGCCTCCTGGCCCAGGAGCCGCTGGGCGGTGCGGCTCCACAGCGTCGCATAGTCCTGCCACAGCGACATCTGGGCCTGCAGCAGCCGGGACGGGTCGGCCATCAGCCGCGTGGTCATGGCGAGGAAGGCCGAGCCAATGTTGAGCGGGTCGAGCTCCGGCGCCCCGCCGCGCTGCTTCTCCAGGAACGCCGTGACCAGCCGGGCGCTGCGTTCGGCGATCTCGACCATGCGGCGGGCCAGCTCGGCCGGGTCTGCCGGCGGCGCGGCCTCCGGCTCCGGCGTGCCGGGTTTCGTCCGATCGGATCCTGCGCGGGCGCGCTCGGTCATGGGCGGCTGTCCCTCTGTGCCGCGGCGCCTGCCCCGGGGCAGGGTTCCAGGCGCAGAACGCCGCTGATCTGCCACTTTGCATGGGCATCCTCTTTCCAGTCCACCCTTTCAACGAAGTGTGCTAGGCACGTGCCCATGCGTCGCACCGGTTCCTTCCCGATCGCCCCCGCCCGCGCCGGCCTTCCGGCCCGTGGCGCCGTCACCGCCGCCGTCCTCGGCCTCGCCCTCGCAGGCTGCGGCGGCCGCATCTTCGACAGCACGCCCTATGCGGGCGACGTCCAGGCCTCCGTGCCCAAGGCCGAGACCGCCGAGGTCACGCCGCTCGGCCCGGCCGAGCCAGCGCCGGTGCCCAGCGTCGGCGGCCCCCTGGGCGCGCCGCAATCGGCCGACACCCGGACCTACACGCTGCCGGTCCTGGCCCAGACCGATGCCGACCGCGCGGCGATGCAGCAGGCCCGGGCCCAGCAGCAGACGGCGCAGCAGCAGCGCCGGGCGCAGATCGAGCAGCAGCGCCGGGCCGCCTTCGAGGCCCAGCAGCAGGCGGCGCAGCAGCAGGCCGCGGCGCAGCAGCAGGCGCAACAGCAGCAGCCGACCGGCACGGTGGCGCCGCTGTCCTTCGGCCAGCGCCGCAACACCCAGGCGCCCGCGGCGATGGAGGCGATGCCGCGCCCGGCCTCGCCACAGAGCTACCCCAATCTCGGCAACGTGCCGGAGCGGCCGACCGACCTGCCAACGCCGGAGCAGCAGGCCGAGGTGCGCAGCCAGCTCGAGGCCGACCGCGCCGCCTCGGGCGCCCCCGGCGCGCTCAGCTTCGGCAGCCGGACGGCCGGCCAGCAGGCCGCGGCGCCAGCCCCGGCGGAGGAGTCGAAGCCGGCCTTCAGCTTCAACAACCGCCTCGCCGGCTCGGTCAAGTTCGAGGGCGGCAGCGCGACCCTGCCGGCCTCGGCCAACAGCACCATCGAGAACATCGCCAAGACGGCGCAGAGCCCGAAGCTGCGGGTAGTCGGCTACGGCGCCGGCGACGGCGCGGCCCAGGCCAAGGCGCGGGCCGAGGCGGTGGCCGCGGCGCTGCGCGCCGCCGGCGTCGACCCGGCCCGAATCGTCACCGGCGGTGCGGCCGACACCCGGCCGAACATCACCGATGGCCAGGCCGCCCGCGTCGAAATCTTTCTCGCCAACTAAGCCACGCACCGGACGCCCCGACGGGCGTCGGGGGGACATGTCGATGACCGACCAGGACTTTCACCGAATCAAGCGCCTGCCGCCCTATGTGTTCGCCGAGGTGAACGCGATGAAGGCGGCGGCGCGGGCACGGGGAGAGGACATCATCGACCTCGGCATGGGCAACCCGGACGGGCCGCCGCCCCGGCATGTGATCGAGAAGCTGGCCGAGGCGGCGCAGAACCCGCGCAGCCACGGCTACTCGACCTCGCGCGGCATCCCCGGGCTGCGCCGGGCCCAGGCCGCCTATTACCAGCGCCGCTTCGGGGTCGAACTCGACCCCGAGAGCGAGCTCATCGTCACCATCGGGTCGAAGGAGGGTCTGGCCAACCTGGCCCAGGCGATCACCAGCCCCGGCGACATCATCCTGGTGCCGAACCCGAGCTATCCGATCCACATGTTCGGCTTCATCATCGCCGGCGCCGCCATCCGGTCGCTGCCGATCACGCCGGGCGCGAACTTCATGGAGGTGCTGGAGCGGGCGGTGCGGCACAGCGTGCCGAAGCCGACGGCGTTGGTGCTGAACTACCCTTCGAACCCGACGGCCGAGGTGGTGGATCTCGACTTCTACCGGCCGATCGTGGAGTTCTGCCGCCAGCACGGCATCTGGGTCCTGTCCGACCTGGCCTATGCCGAGATCTATTTCGACACGGCGCCGCCGCCCTCGATCCTGGCGATCCCCGAGGCGCGCGAGATCGCGGTCGAGTTCACCTCGTTGAGCAAGACCTATTCCATGGCCGGCTGGCGCATCGGCTTCGCCGCCGGCAACAAGCGGCTGATCGCGGCGCTGGCGCGGGTGAAGTCCTATGTCGACTACGGCGCCTTCACGCCGCTGCAGGTGGCGGCGACGGCGGCGATCAACGGGCCGCAGGACTTCGTCGACGAGATGCGGGCGCGCTACCGGCTGCGCCGCGACACGTTGGTCGAGGGGCTGCGCGCCGCCGGCTGGCCGGTGGAGAAGCCGGAGGCCAGCATGTTCGTCTGGGCGCAGATCCCGGAGGCCTTCGCCCATCTGGGCTCGCTCGCCTTCTCCAAGCTGCTCCTGGAGGAGGCCGGGGTGGCGGTGGCGCCGGGAGTCGGCTTCGGCGAATACGGCGACGGCCATGTCCGCATCGCGCTGGTCGAGAACCACCAGCGGATCCGCCAGGCCTGCAAGAACATCAAGACTTTCCTCAGCCGGCGCCGCAACGACCCGCAGCCGGTCAGCCTGAAGGCCGTCTCGTGACCCCGATTCTTCGCATTGGAATTGCCGGCCTCGGCACCGTCGGCGGCGGCGTGCTGCGTCTGCTGCAGGCCCATGCCGACCTGCTGGCCCAGCGCGCGGGCCGGCGCATCGTCGTCGCTGCCGTCTCGGCCCGCGACCGCCACCGCGACCGCGGCGTGCCGCTGGACGGGGTGCGCTGGTACGACGATGCGGTGGCGCTGGCGGCCGACCCCGAGATCGACGTGGTGGTCGAGCTGATCGGCGGCTCCGACGGCATCGCCAAGGCGGTGTGCGAGGCCGCGATCGCCCATGGCAAGCACGTCGTCACCGGCAACAAGGCGCTGCTGGCCATGCATGGGGCCGCACTCGCCGAACGGGCCGAGGAGGCCGGCGTGGTCCTGGCCTTCGAGTCCGCGGTGGCCGGCGGCATCCCGGCGATCAAGGGGCTGCGCGAGGGGCTGGCCGGCAACCGCATCGACGGCGTGTTCGGCATCCTGAACGGTACCTGCAACTATATCCTGACCGAGATGCGGACGACCGGCCGGGAATTCGCCGAGGTGCTGGCCGAGGCGCAGAAGCTCGGCTATGCCGAGGCCGATCCCAGCTTCGACGTCGACGGCATCGATACCGCGCACAAGCTGGCGGTTCTGGCGGCGCTGGCCTTCAACGCCCGGATCGCGTTCGACGACCTGCACATCGAGGGCATCCGCAAGGTCTCGGCGCTCGACATCGCCTATGCGCAGGAGCTGGGCTACCGCATCAAGCTGCTGGGCATCGCCCGGCGCACGCCGGAGGGGCTATCGCTGCGCGTCCATCCCTGCATGGTGGCCGAGGCGTCGCCGATCGCCCATGTCGAGGGCGTGTTCAACGCCGTGGTGGCGCAGGGCGACTTCGTCGGCCAGGTGATGATGACCGGCCGTGGCGCCGGCGCCGGCCCGACCGCCTCGGCCGTGGTCGCCGACCTGGTCGACCTGGCCCGCGGCTTCAAGGTGCCGACGCTCGGCGCCCCGGCCGCGCGGCTGGAGCGCGCCGCCGTGGCGCTGATGGACCATCGCCGCGGCGCCTACTACCTGCGGCTGATGGTGGTCGACCGGCCGGGCGTGATCGCCGACGTGGCCGCGGCGATGCGCGACCAGCAGATCTCGGTCGAGAGCCTGCTGCAGCGCGGCCGGTCGCCCGGCGACGCGGTGCCCGTCGTGATCATCACCCACGAGACCGACGAGGCGGCGATGACCCGGCTGCTGGCCGCGCTCGACGCCTTGGACGCGGTTCTCGAGCCGCCCCATGTCATCCGAATCGAGGATCTGTGATCATTCCCGGTACCGGCTGGCGTCGAAAGCCGGTACACCCGTCGTTGAGAAGTAGCCGCCGCGTCGTCCCGCAGCCGCGGGGGCGGGTTCCGGCGGCTACGAGCCCGAAGAGGACCTAGAGACGATGAAACGGCCGGAAGCCAAGTCCCAGGTGATGGACCGCAACCTCGCGCTCGAGGCGGTGCGGGTGACGGAAGCCGCTGCCCTCTCCGCGTCGCGGCTGATGGGCCGTGGCGATGAGCGCCAAGCCGACCAGGCGGCGGTCGACGCGATGCGCCAGGCGCTGAACAGCCTCGCCATCGACGGCGAGGTGGTGATCGGCGAGGGCGAGCGCGACGAGGCGCCGATGCTCTATATCGGCGAGCGGGTCGGCACCGGCGAGGGGCCTGAGATCGACATCGCCCTCGACCCGCTGGAGGGCACCACCATCACCGCCAAGGGTGGCCCGAACGCGCTGGCGGTGATCGCCATGGCCAACAAGGGCGGCTTCCTCAAGGCGCCCGACGTCTACATGGACAAGATCGCGGTCGGCGGCGACCTGCCGCACGACCTGATCGACATCGACGCCAGCCCGGCGCAGAACCTGAAGGCGCTGGCCCTGGCCAAGCGCGTCGAGGTCTCCGACCTCGTGGTCTGCGTGCTCGACCGGCCGCGGCACCAGGAGCTGATCGCCCGGATCCGCGAGGCCGGCGCCCGGATCATGCTGATCTCCGACGGCGACGTCTCCGGCGTCATCGCCACGGCCCAGCCCGAGAGCGGCGTCGACATGTATCTCGGCACCGGCGGCGCGCCGGAGGGCGTGCTGGCCGCTGCGGCGCTGCGCTGCATCGGCGGCCAGATGCAGGGGCGCCTGCTGTTCCGCAACGACGACGAGCGCGAGCGGGCCAAGCGCCAGGGCGTCGAGGACTTCACCCGCGTCTACGGGCTGATGGACCTGGCCGGCGGCGACGTGATGTTCGCCGCGACCGGCGTCACCACCGGCCCGATGCTGCGCGGCGTGCGCCGTTTCGCAGGCGGCGCCGTGACCCATTCGATCGTGATGCGGTCGAAGAGCGGCACGGTCCGCACCATCGAGGCGCGGCACGATTTCGGCCGCAAGTCCGGGTTCGAGTTCGTCGACCGGTAGGAGACCGGCGGATGGCCGACGGGGGCGGCGGCCGAGGAGGGCGCGATGGTGAAGGGGCGGTGAGCGCGCCGACGCTGTTCGGCGTCGAATGCTCCGCCAAGGGCGCGCGCTGGATCGGCCGCGCCGCCGACGACCGGCTGGCGCTGGCCCTCTCCCAACGTCATGCCCTGCCGGAGCTGGTCGCCCGGGTGCTGGCGGCGCGCGGCGTCGGCCTCGACGACGCGCCCGCCTTCCTCAGTCCGACGCTTCGGGCGTTGCTGCCCGATCCGTCGGTGCTGCGTGACATGGACCGCGCCGCCGAGCGCATCGCCCGGGCGGTGACGGGCGGCGAGGGCATCGCGGTGTTCGGCGACTACGATGTCGACGGCGCCACCTCGACCGCGCTGCTGGTGCGCACTCTGCGCGGGCTCGGGGTCGAACCGCAGATCCACATCCCCGACCGCATCGCCGAGGGCTACGGCCCGAACGCCCAGGCGCTGGAGAAGCTGCGCGCCGGCGGCGCCGGCCTCGTGGTCACGGTCGATTGCGGCACCACCGCCTTCGACGCGCTGGAGGGGGCTTCGGCGAACGGCCTCGACGTCGTCGTGCTCGACCATCACACGGCCGAGCCGCGCCTGCCCAAGGTGGTGGCGGTGGTCAACCCGAACCGGCTGGACCAGGATCCGGGCCTCGGCCAGCTCGCCGCCTGCGGCGTGACCTTCCTCGCCGTCGTGGCGCTGAACCGGACGCTGCGCAAGGCGGGCTTCTTCGCCGGCCGGGCGGAGCCGGACCTGCTGGCGCTGCTCGACCTGGTGGCGCTGGGTACGATCTGCGACGTGGTCCCGCTGACCGGGCTCAACCGGGCCCTGGTGGGGCAGGGGCTGAAGGTGATGGCGCAGCGCCGCAATATCGGCCTCGCCGCGCTGGCCGACGTGGCGCGGGTGACCGAGACGGTCGACGCCTATCACGCAGGCTACATCCTGGGGCCGCGGATCAATGCCGGCGGCCGCATCGGCCGGGCCGATCTCGGCGCCCGGCTGCTCGCCACCGAGGACCGGGCCGAGGCGGCGCGGATCGCGGCGCTGCTGGACGAGCACAATGTCGACCGCAAGACGGTCGAGGCCGATGTGATGACGGCCGCCATCGCCCAGGTCGAGGCGGGGCAGGCCGGGCCGGTGATCCTGGTGGCGGGCGAAGGCTGGCACCCGGGCGTGGTCGGCATCGTCGCCGGCCGGCTGCGCGAGCGCTACGGCCGCCCGTCCTGCGTGGTCGGGCTCGAGGGCGGCATCGGCAAGGCCTCCGGCCGCTCGGTGCCCGGCGTCGATCTCGGCGCCGCGGTGATCGCGGCGCGCCAGGCCGGGCTCCTGCTCTCCGGCGGCGGGCACCGCATGGCGGCGGGCTTCACCGTGGGGCAGGAGCGGCTGGCCGAGCTGCGCAGCTTCCTGGCCGATCACATCGACGGCCAGACCGACGAGCCGATGGTGCCGGTGGTCGAGCTCGACGGCACGCTGGTGGTCGAGGCGGCGACGGTCGAGCTGGCCGAGACGCTGTGCCGGCTGGGTCCCTACGGCGCTGGCAACCCGGAACCGCGCTTCGCCCTGCCGCGGGTGCGGGTGGTGGCGGCCTCGGTGGTCGGCGGCGGCCATGTCGCCTGCACCCTGGTCGGGCCGGATGGCGGGCGGCTGCGGGCGATCGCCTTCCGCTGCGCCGACCAGCCGGTGGGCCAGGCGCTGTTGCGCCGCGACGCGCTGCTGCATGTCGCCGGCACGCTCAGGCTCGACCGCTGGAACGGCAACACGCGGGTGCAGCTGTTCATCGACGACGTGGCGCCGCTCTGGGCGGAAAGCGCTTGATTTCCCTGCCCGCTGCCGTTAGGTCTCTGCGCCGCGCCGACCCCTTCGTCTAGAGGCCTAGGACATCGCCCTTTCACGGCGGTAACACGGGTTCGAATCCCGTAGGGGTCGCCAACCGGCTTCAAGAACCGCAGACACGCTGAGATCCCGGCCGCAATCACAGATGCTGCGGGACAGAGGCGATGCGGGGAGCCATCCCGCTTGCACCGGGATCTGAGGACGGAATATCAGCTCTCTCGCAGGCTGCGCCGGAAGACGTCGCGCAAAGGCTGTAAGAGATAGCCCATGAGCGTACGCTCGCCGGTCACGATCAAAACCTCGGCCGGCATGCCGGGCACGAGCTGCACGTCCGTGCCCAACTCAGCGAGGCTCTCGCGGTCGACCTCAACTCGGGCGAGATAGTAGGACATGCCTGTCTTCTCATCGCGCAGGCTATCAGCTGAAACCGAGCGGACCTTGCCTTCGATCTGCGGCAGGTTGCGGCTCCGGAAGGCCGAAAGGTGCACCTGCGCCAGAAGACCGGGATGGACGACGTCGATGTCGGTCGGCGTCACGCGGGCGTCGATCAACAGGTCATCCTCGGCCGGCACGATATCGAGGATGGGTTCGCCCTGCTGAATCACCCCGCCCCGGGTCTTCATGCGCAGGCCCACGACCGTGCCGCTGACCGGAGCCGTGATCACCGTGCGCTTGAGCGTGTCCTCACTGGCCCTGAGTTGCTCCCGCAGCGTGGCCAGTTCCCCGCGGACCCTGTCGATCTCGGTTGCGACCTCGTCGGCGCGTTCCGCATCGAGCGCCACGAGTTCGAGCTCCGTCTCACCGATCTTCTGCTCGCTCTGGGCGATGGCGGCCTGGTATTCGCCCCGGTCGCCTGCGATCTCCTCGCGTGCCCGCCGCACCGCCAGCACCTGCGGCTTCGGAATCAGGGCCTTCTCGAACAGGATTTCCTTGCCCGCCAACTCGTCCTCGACGATCTCGAGGCGTTGCACTGAGCTGGCAAGCTGTGCCTCCAGACCGCGGATCTGGTCTCGAACCTGGCGGATCCGCTGCTGCAGGACCTGCTTGCGCAGAACCAGGGCCTCGCGCCGGGTCGCAAACAGCTGTTGCTGCACCTCCAGAATCTCCCGGACCTCCGCTTCGCCCGAAGCGGCGAGCAGGTCCTGCGGGAAATCGATTCCGTCGCGACCGAGCCGCTCTGCCGTCAGGCGCGCTTCCGCGGCCCTGAGACCCTGATACTGCTTCAACTGCATCTCATAGGCGGCACGCGCCCGCGTATCCTCCAATATCACGAGGGGGGCGCCGACCTCGACGACGTCGCCGTCGCGGACCATGATCTCGCTGATGATCCCGCCTTCGAGATGCTGGATGGTCTTGCGGCTGCCGTCGGGGCTGATCACGCCGGGCGCCACCGCCCCGGACGCGAGCGGAGCGGTCGACGCCCAGCCGCCGAAGGCCGCGATCAGGATCGCCGTCACGACGATGCCGGCGAGCATCGGCCCGCGCGTGCTGGCGCGCAGCACGGCCGGGTTCGCGCCCTCGGCCTTTGGCGGCAGATAGACATACTGCTCGGCACGTGGAGGAGGAGGAATTGCCCGCATCGGTGGGTCACTCCTGCGCAACAGGCGTGGTGGCGGAGGCTCGGCCGCGCAGGTTCTCGATGGCCGCCTGCTGGTGAGTGGGGACCGCTTCCGGGTCCGACGGCATCGCCGCTTCGGAGACGGCGCTCGGTGCAGCCTGCGGCGCGGTGGTCGGCGTGGTGGTGACGGTCGACGCCTTCCGCAGGCGCTGCAGCACGGCATCGCGCGGTCCGTATATCTCGGCCCTTCCGTCCTTGAGCACGAGGATCTTGTCCGCATGCGCCAGGGTCGACGGGCGATGGCCGATGATCACCATGGCAGCGCCGCGTGCCTTGAGTTCGTTCACGGCACCGGCCAGCGCCGCCTCGCCGGTCTGATCGAGATTGGCGTTGGGTTCGTCGAGGACGATCAGGCGCGGATTGCCATAGACCGCTCGGGCGAGGCCGATGCGCTGGCGCTGACCGCCGGAAAGCTTTGCCCCGGCGTCGCCGATCTGGGTCTCGTAGCCGTCGGCAAGGTGAAGGATCATCTCATGGGCATGGCCGAGCTGCGCCGCCGCGATAACATCCTGATCGTTGCCGCTCCGCATGCGGGCGATGTTGTCGGCCACCGTGCCGGCGAACAGCTCGACATCCTGCGGCAGGTAGCCGAGATACTGCCCGAGCTGGTCGGGGTCCCAGTGCGAGAGGTCGGCGCCGTCGAGGCGGATCTGGCCCGACGTGGGTTGGACGAGGCCCACCAGCAGCCTGCAGAGCGTGCTCTTGCCGGCAGCGGACGGTCCCACCACCGCCAGAACCTCGCCGGGCTCGACGGTGAAGGAGATCTGGCGCAGGACGGAGCGGCGACCGCCTGGCGGGGTATAGGTCACGTTCTCCAGCGTCAGCCGGCCGCTCGGGGCGGGCAGGCGTATCCGTCCCACCTCAGGCGGCAGCATGAGCAGCCGGCTTTTCAGGCGGCTGTATGCGATCCGGGCAGCAATGAACACCTTCCAGGCGGTCACCGCCTGCTCGATCGGTGCAAGCGCCCGGCCGATCAGGATCGAGCAGGCGATCATGCTGCCGGGCGACAACTCACCCCTGATGACGAGAAGCGCGCCCAGGGCGAGAATGGCCACCTGCACCAGGAAGCGCAGGGCCTTGGTGAGGCCGAGGATCATTCCTGACCGTTCGGACGCCCTCTGCCCTGCGTCGAGCGTGCGCTCATGAACATCCCGCCAGCGATCCACCATGGCTGGCAGCATGCCCATGGCGCGGACCACCTCGGCGTTGCGGATCGTCGTCTCGGCCTGAAGATTGGCTCGAATCTGGGCCACATTGGCCTCGAGAAGCGGCTTCCGGGTCAACAGATCGTTGAGCAGGCTGAGCGAGAACAGGAGGAGGGCCGCCCCGAGCGCCAGGATGCCCAGATCCGGATGCAGCACCCAGACCAGCGCGACGAACAGAGGCACCAGCGGCGCATCGAACAGGAAGGTCAGGCCCGACCCGCCGACGAAGGTCTGCACCGCGGCCAGGTCGCGAAGGGGCTGCGCGCCGGCCTCGTCGCCCTGCAGGCGCGCGCGGACGCTCGAGGCCAGGAACACCGGCGCGAGGCGCGCATTCAGCCATCGCCCCAGGCGCACCATGATCGCCGAGCGCAGCATGTCGAGCAGGCCCAGGATCAGCAGCGCCGCCGCGGCCATGGCCGTCAGCATGATCAGCGTCTCGACCCGGCTCGTGGTCAGGACCCGGTCATAGACCTGCAGCATGTAGAGCGGCTGGGCCAGCAGCAGCCCGTTCATCACCAGGCTGAACAGGCCGATGACGACGAAGGAGAAGCGGCATGCCCGAAGGGCGTCGGCAAGGGCGTTGGGGCCGGCGGATGGACGGGGCGCCCGTTTCGGTATCACGATGCAGTCTCCCTACCGGCGGCCACCGCGAGCCGTTGCCAGCTGCGCGTGCCGACCGCCGGGCACGCGGAACCGGTCCACCTTCAGATGAGGATCTGGCCGGATGAGAGGTTGGTCACACCGGAAAGGCCGGCCAGCCAGTACTGGCCGTCGTCGTTGAAGCCGACGCCGCCGTTGGTGTCGAGGAAGAGAGCGCTGCTGGCGACACCGTTGATGCTGACGCCGACGAGCCCCAGATGGCCACTGCTGAACGCGGCGGCGCTGCTGGCGAAGCTGAGACCGAGCGAGGCGAGCAGGTCGTCGAGATCGATGAGATCCCGTCCGGTGCCGGTGCCGCCGGTAAAGCCGAAGATCGTATCCCAGGCTCCGATGGTGGCGGCGGATGCGGTCTCCAGCTCGCTCAGCGCATTGTAGTCGAACGTATCGATGCCGGTGGTTTGCCCCGTGCCAGTTGTGGCGAAGAGCAAGTCGCGCCCGGCACCTCCCGCGATCACGTCGTTCCCGGAATTGCCGAAGAGCTGGTTGGCCGCGCCATCGCCGATCAGCGTGTCGTTGAAGCCTGACCCGAGGATGTTCTCGACGGCGCCGAGGACGTCACCTTGCGCAAATCCGCCGGACTCCGCCAGCCCGTCGGCCAGATTGATCGCAACCGCCGCGGTGGAGTCGCTGTAGGACGCCGTGTCGACGCCGGCCCGGCCGTCCAGCTGGTCCGCCCCTGCGCCGCCGACGAGGGCATCGTTGCCGGCGCCACCTGTGATCGCGTCGTTGCCGTCGCGTCCTTCGAGCTGGATCGCCACGTCGTCGCCGATCAGGATGTCGTCGAAAGCCGAACCGATGACGCCCTCGATCGTCCTGACCGCATTGCCGTTGACCAGAAACTTGAGGATATCGCCCTGGGCAGATCCACCGGATTCCGCCGTCAGCCCGTCGGACAGGTTGATCGTGACCGCCGCTGACGACGTGGCGTAGCTGGCGAGATCGACCCCGCCGCCGCCATCGAGCTGGTCGGCGCCGTCGCCGCCATCGAGCGTGTCGTTGCCATCGCCGCCGCTCAGGGCGTCGTCGCCGGCATTGCCGAACAGCTGGTCGACGCCGGCGAGGCCCCTGATCAGATTGTTGGCCGCATCCCCCCTGAGCGTGTCGCCGAAATTGGAGCCCTCGAGGATTTCGAAGCCGACCAGCGTGTCTACGCCCGCAGCGCCGGTGTCCTGGGCGGTGGTCAGAGACAGGTCCACGGTCACCCCGGCAGCAGCCGAGGCATAGCTGGCCGTATCGACCCCGTCGGCGCCGTCAAGCTGGTCGTTCCCGCTGCCGCCGTCGAGAAAATCGTCTCCGGTGCCGGCGATCAGCTGGTCCTGGCCGGCGCCACCCCGGAGAGTGTCATGGCCGCCACCGCTGCTGATCTCGTCGTTGTCGTCACCGCCATTGAGCACGTCGTTGCCGTTCGATGCGAAGATCTCATCATCTCCGGCGCCGCCGTCGGCGGTGTCATTCCCCAGCGACGTGACGATCGTGTCGGCACCATCGCCACCGTTGAGCGTGTCGTTGCCGAAACCGCCCAGGACCCTGTCGTCGCCGCCGCCGCCATTGAGCGTATCGTCGCCAAGGCCGCCATCGACGTGATCGGCACCCTCGCCACCATCCGCGTTGTCGTTGCCGTCGCTCGCGATCAGGGTGTCGACACCCGCCCCGCCCAGAAGGACATCGTTCAGATACCCGCCACGGAGATAGTCGTCGCCGTCTCCGCCGTCGAGGGTGTCGCCCGCGTCACCGGGTCTCGAGTTGGGGGTCAGAATGCTGATCCTGTCATTGCCTGCAAGCCCGAAAACAGTAAAGGCGCCGACAGATGAGGTAGACCATGTGTCATTATTCGGCGTCAACGTCACTGTGGGCATAACAGTCTCCCCTCTCCGATTAATATCGGTTGTCTGTCTTGATATCGATCTACTGCACCGGAATTCCGCGTCCGCGACCAATCTACATCCAATGTAAACTACGCCCTATCACGCACCAGCGCACTTAGGGTTCATCATCTTTCGGTGTAATCTTTTGGTGTTGCCGCAAGCTGCCGGGCGGCGTTGAGCGGATCACTGGCGCACCGCCCCGCGGAGCCAGGCGGCATTCCTGGCGGTGGCGGCGGCTTGATGATCCGGCGGGCCAGGAGCCCGGTGAGGGCGCCCCCGCGGGCAGAGGCCCCGGAGCGCAAACTCCGGGGCCCGTCGTGCCGTTCCTCAGAGTGTCAGCCCTTCGGTGATCGTGCCTGCCACCGCGAGGGCTCACCCTGGGGCGCGAAACAACCCGTCAACCGACCACGGACGTGATCACGCCCGAAGCCGACGACAACTCGTCTTCGACGGTCAGCACGAACACATCGGCCTCGGTGAAAGTATCCTTGCCGTGTGCCTGCACGTCGAAGGTGACCTGCGAGAAGTTACCCTTGATGTCGACGTCGGATTCGACTTTGACATCGATATGCACGTCCTTCTTGACGTCGATATCGAATTCGGCGTCCAACTTGAAATCGACTTCAATGTCGATGTCCTTCTTGACCTCGATATCGGAGGGATCGGACATGGAGCTCTCCCATTACCACTGTGATAGCCGACGACTGTCCAACGCTCATCGTGGGTCATTCTCGGCTGCAATTATGATATCCATTGATTTGACCGCGCCACAAGATAGCCGTAATATCTAATCCGAAAAACGTAGATTTAGTATTTGCCGTTTGTTTATTAATTTCTTGAACGCTGGTATGGTTGCTTAAAGCGAAGCATGGCCGGCGACCCGCCGGTATCTGCGTCGTGTTCGTGATCAGCCGCCTTCGGCCGATATGGAAACCAAGCCGATCCTCTGTCGCCAATTTCCGGATAGAGGGCGCTCAGTCAACTGCGAGCACCACGTCGACGGCAGCGACCGAAAGTTCGCCTTCGACGGTGAGTGCGAAGGCATCGACCGTAACAAAGGTGTCATCGCCGATCGCCTCCGCGTCGAACTCGACGGTGGCGATATTCCCGTCGAGGTCCAAACCGCCACCGTCGGCGGCTGAACCGCTACTCGAGCCGGGCTGGTCGTTCGCTTCGGCGGGGGCGTCGTCGGGAGATCCGGAGCCGGAAGACGTATCTCCCCCGCCGCTGGACAGCTGCAGGTCGTACGCCGTCAGAGTGGTGGTGGAGGTCGCAGTTGCGACGGTGCCCGTCCCGCTCGCCTGGGTGCTGTCCGTCTCCCTGTTGGTAACCAGAACGAAGTCGGCGCCGCTGGCCTGGGCGAAGGTGTCGGCCGAGGCGAAGGCGGCTCCGTCCGAATCCTCGCTCACGGCGACCGTGGTCGCCGTGCCGCTCACAGTCGTGATGTTGCCTTCATCGACCATCGAGGCTGAGACACTGCCCGCTGCGAGAGTGTCGTCACCGACCGCGACAGCCTCGCCCCCGTAACCGGCCTGCAGGCCGTCCGACCCGTCGGGACTGGAAGACTGGACCGTCGTGCTGTAAGTGGCCGAGGATGACGACGTCTCGTCGGCCGTGGAAATACCCGACTCTGAAGAGACAAAGGTGTTGCGCGTAAAGCTCATAGCCGAACTCCCGGGCTGGTGTTCATGTAAACCGTGCGCCCGCGCGTGATCGCCTGCGCCTCAGACAGCCAGATCGGACACATCCCGGCTTGGGGAGAGAGGTCGTCGATTTCAAGACGACCAATCGATATTGGCCGGCAAAATGTCCATTGTATCGACCTCGAGGTGGAGCTCCGGCGTCTCGAGTTCCATCGCGTCCACCCGAACCGCTTCGAGATAGGTGGACGATTCGGCGACCGGGTGGTCACCGCCGGTCTCCGTCGCCTCCTGATCCTTTGAGATCACCAGATCAGGACCGGTCGCGTCGGCGTCTGTTTGGGCATTGGCGACGGCAGCGCCGCCTTCCTTTGCCTCGGCCTCGGCCTCTGCGGTTGCAGAGCCCACCGCGACGGTCTTCCCGCCCAGCTTGTCGAAACCGACGGCGACATCGACCGAACTGGATGCCGTCTCGCCGCTCGCGGCAGCGCTACCGGTTGCCCCGACCTTCGTACCGCCGCTCTCCGCCTCGGCTGTTGCCGAGACGGTGGATTCCACACCCTGTTCATTGGCGCTGATGCCCAGATGGGCTGAAATACGTGCGGACTCGCCGCTGGCGGTAATCTTTGCCGAAACTTGCGAACCGTCGGCGTCGGGCACCGCGGACAGAAGATTATCGAGAACCAATTCCGGCAGAGTAAGGAGTGAGTTAAGCCATGCCATCGAAATCCTCCCTGCGTCTTAATCGAGCAACTTTGTTAGAGTCATTCTAGGTGACGCTGCAGCGCCTTTCCCGGACACAGAAGTATTAATCCGAAAGTCAAATTTCCCAGCGCATGCGGTGGTCATCGTCATCGGTGAAACGGCTGCGCGTTCCAATCAATTGACCGGTCATGGCCATGGCGGATGACCAGGCCTGACCAGCAAGACTGCCATTGTTGATGGCGATTCCAGCTACTCCTCCAGCTCAGCGGGTCGATCAGCCGGATTCCGCATCGACCGTTGCTTCCACTCCATCGAGAGCCCGTGCGGATCACAAGTGGCAAGCGTCAGAGTCGCACGTTTCCCGTCGAGATATCGGCTGAGCTTGAGGGGATTGAACGTCGCGGTCGGATTGGGGAAGGCGACTTCACCTTCGACCGAAACGCGCCAGACCGGAGCCGTCTTGCTCGCCGAGAGCAATATCTCCTCGATGCTCCTGACCTGCTCGCCATTGAGCTGGTAGCTCATCACCGTGTGATACACGCATCGCGCCTGATCTGACGGAATCTCCGCCAGCGCGCTGGCCAGATT
This sequence comes from Inquilinus limosus, assembly GCF_051487185.1. Classification (GTDB taxonomy): domain Bacteria; phylum Pseudomonadota; class Alphaproteobacteria; order DSM-16000; family Inquilinaceae; genus Inquilinus; species Inquilinus limosus_F. Next base: position 56,261 of record NZ_JAHVDK010000017.1, on the reverse strand, counting down.
CGCCACGGCATCGCCGCCCCTGATCCGGGGCGGGTGAACGGCTGCGATCCTCAAAGCGCCCTCGAGCTTCGCGAACCGGTCAGTGCGCTCGGGCCACACAAGGGCTTTGAGCCAGCGCCGCTCGTTCTCGTCGCCGATATCGATCGGGTAAAGCTCGAGACCGACGCGCGATGCCACGGGCGGCGGGCGCCTTCCCAAGAAGGGCACGCCGGCTCCTTTCAGCAGGCATGAAAGGACAAGGCCCGTATCGGTTCGGCGCTCGATCTTCGACTCGCCTTGCTCGTCTGTGTATCGATAGGCGTATCGATCGAAGTTCAGATTCAGGCCGGCGCTGGATCCGATCTCAACGAGAGCGAGGGGGGCGTTTGCCGCGTGTGCGACGATGTCGAATGCGGGCGCCAACAAGGCGCTCCGGCCAACTTCGTTGGTGTTTGTGACTCGATTCGAAATGATGTCGACGAGGTCGGCTTCATAAGCACGGCAAAACGCCTCGAACGACGCGAATGCGCCGTCATCCACGGGCCTTTTGCCGCCCACACTCGGGTAGTAATCCTTCAGCGGATGATCGACGCCCCCGAGCAGGAGGTAGTGTACCGCCCCGAAGATGAGATTGGCTGGCGGTTGACCCTTCTTGCGCCGTGCTGCCATGAGTTGAAGTGCGGGGCTGTCCGCAATACCCGATGCCAGATTTTCGTAAAGGGGTGAGCCGCCGCGCCGAGCCTCGTTGGCGAAGAAGCGAAAATAGTGAGCGCTTGTTTCAAACACCGCCATGATACGCATCCGTCAAGGTTAAAATACGCCGTGGATCTTTGGCCTGGGTACAAGGTCAGTGTATTGGAACGGCCTTCATTTTGCTGGGACAGAACTAGGCCAAAGCTTCTTCCATTTCTCTCGCCATCTGCTTTCTTTGCCGCTTGAGGCTATACGTTAGTACGTGTCCCACCAGCTCTTCGTATTGAATTCCATGCAATGCGGCTGCGCGATAGATCACCGAGGCCGGCGACATGTTGCAGGCGATGTTCACCTCGATGAACACCAGCCGATCGCTGTCCGGGTCGTACCGGAAGTCGAAACGCGCGTAGTCGAATGGCGAGATTTCGGCCGCCATCCTCGCAGCGGCCTCCAGAGCCTGCCGAGCCCCGGGCCCGTTGTAGGGAGCGGAGCTGTAGGAGTGGTCGAGGCCCCGCTTGCCTTCATGGGTGACGATGTTGTCGCCGGGGCGGCCGCGCTCCTCGAAGGCTGCAAGGGAACATGGGGGAAAGCCTTCCACGACCGGAACCGTTATATTGATGCCGGGCACGAACTCTTCGAGGATGAAGTCCCGTCCCCCGTTGCGCGGATCGGAGATGATTTCGAGCGCACGGCGCCAGTCTGATTCGGTGTCCACCTTTGCGAGCGCCTCTGACGCGATCCCTCCTCGTGGCTTGAGTACCCAGGACCCGGACGGGCTGGATTCGCCCATGTCCGGAAGGCCCTGGCTGATGATCCTGTGCTTGGCCACAACCAGCCCCAAGGAGGCGGCGACCTGCTTCGCCAGCACCTTGTCCTCCGAAATCGCACGGGTTGGTGCCGATGATCCGAGGCAGGGGACGCCGCGGAAGGCCGCGATCGCAGGTGCCAGGAGCTCGTGGCCGTCGAATACGGCATGAGAATGGATCGCGTAGAGGAAATCGAAGTCGAGGGGCCCAAACAGCACCTGATGCTCGCTCGCGGGTGTAACCCTGAAGCCGAGTCCCCGTATCGTTTTGAGCAGCACTTCATGGTAGGTGACGTGATAGCCATATTTGGCCTTGCGTTCCGTGCTGGAATCGAGGGCATGGCGGGCCAGGAACAACACATGGGCCGCCTGCTCCTGGGCAGACGGCCGCAACAACCACCTGGTCAACTCGCCTTCCGTGCTGGAGCGGACAAGCGGACCCCCGCCGTCGACCCTCTTTGGGAGACTTTGCCGATTCCTGGCACTTACGACGATATATCGGATGTGGCGTTCCCGTGCCCCGAATAGATACTTATATGGCTCATTGCCCCGCAGGAAATCGTAGCTTTTGAAGCCATTGTCGATGGCGTATCGGATGCTATGCGAATGCAGAACGAAACCCGGGGGAGGACTACTGACCGTCTCGTCACGGCTGCCCACATAGAAGAGCAGTGATCGATTTTTGGTATCAATTATCGAAGCGAGCGCCCCAAGCGGGATTCCTTGTTTCCACAAAACGGGCAGAAACAAAGATCCGCTTTTAAAACAATGCGTCAGCATCCTGCGTTGAATCTCCACTATGCTATCAATTCGATCTCCTTTTCGATCTGCCCATTTTGATTTCCAAAATCGAAGTAGTATATCCAGATCGCGATCAATTGTATCGTGATCAGAATGCGTGATCTGAAAGCCTCCGAAACCATCGAGCTTTCTCAGGAAGCGTCTAATTTTGGACCTAGTATTTGGCCGTAAGCTGCTGAGGTAATCCTCCCACTGGGCTGGAAGATCCACGTAGGGACATACATAGTTGTCTACGTTGTCTCTCTTATTCATGATCTTTATATGCTTCGTTTCGAAATCCTCAGATGAGAGAAGCCTTAGAAGCATTCGAATTCGATCGTTCGAAGCGAGTATATTTTCCAGATGAAGATCGTCCCAATCGAGATGTTTCAAGGCCTTTGCAAATGCATATATTGCATTTTCTTGAAATTCAGGTACACAGATGAATCCAGTATAGTCAGCTAGACGATTGCACGCCGTAGAAATTTCTTTGCGGATGTTGCCGTCTTGCGTCCTGCTCATCCTGTACTTGAGGGGGAAGAAGGCCACCGGGGATGAGGATGGGTCGGCATTCGGCTTCACGCACAGTATAAACCACCCGGATGCATCACCAAGCCACCCGGAAAGGAAAGTCCATGACAGAAAAAACTGAGCTTCCGGGTCTGCGTCATAGACGGCATCCCATTGGTCTCTGGACTTAACGAAGTCGGGCAGGTTGTTTATGAGATTGACATACATCTTGTCTACCTCGATTCCTCGTCTCGGGAAGCGCAGGCCTTTTGTGAGCGGGACGCGAAGACCTTTGATGCTACCCGGTCCAGGCTGGCCTGAGGCTGCTCAGACGGTGCATCCACTTGAGGAGGAGGGCGTCTGGTCCTACGTGAAGAATGCGATTCAGGCGGGCATGATCCGCTCGTCAACGGCACCTCGCCACGCCCGCCGAGTTCGGCGCCCTCATCGCCAAGCGTTGCCGCATGGCTGCAGTTGCAGCCATGTCGCCGCTGCCCTTCGTTCGATCGGAACTTGTCCGTGAGATAGGTCGGAGTTGGTCAGCCGACCGCCGACGTGGTCATGACGGTCGACTGAGAGAACTCATCCTCGACCGTGAGGGCATAGGCATCGGCGGTGACAAGCGAATCCTGTCCACTGGCCTGAGCATCGAAGGTCGCAGTCGCGTGATTGCCGTCGAGATCGATGTCGGCGTCACTGTCATGCGTCTCCGTAGTGTTGGCTATGACCAGCGTTGGGAGGTCAATCAGCGGGACATCAATCGCCGTGAATTTTGTGGCTGATTGGTCGTACACGCCGTCCTCACCAGTTCCCGAACTATGCTTGGTATTCGCGATAATGATGTCGGCACCCGAGACGGAAGCGTCGGTAGAAGCGCTGGCGAAGGCATCTTCGCCCTCGGCGGCCGCCGTGGCCGTCACTTCGCCTCCCCCTATGCTGGCGAGGCCGAGGTCGTGCATGCGGGACGTGGAGTCCACCTCTGTCAGCGTGTCCTCGCCGCTGGCGACGGCATCGCCATAGAGGGTCGCTGACATGCCGCTGCTATCGGCCGGTGGCTTACCGGTTGAGCCAGCCAAGATACTGAGAATTCCCATGTCTGCCCCCCTTTGGCTAATACTCCCGCGCCATGCCGCGAGTGTTGGCGACGATTTCGTCATCACCAGTGTAGGGTGTTGGTTGAAATCTGTCGAAACGCTAAGAAGCTTTACACCGAAAGACGGCGAGCCGCGGGAGGTTTGCCATAACGGCGGCGGCTTGGCTTCGGGAGGACTTTCGGCTCAGCGGCAGCGTGAATTGGCCAAAGGTTCGCATTGCGCAGGCCGGACATGGCGGGTCCTGGCCCGCGCAACGCCTTCAACGCGCACGGCCGCGGTGGGGCTGCTGAATGACAAGGCCCGACAACCCATCGATCTTGAGCGCAGCCTGGCGCCAGGCGCTGGGCCGACATGGTCGAGAGAGCGCAGGCCGGCGACGTCCTCGATGCCGCAGGTGGTCAGTCGACCACCGATGTGATCACGACGGTCGACTGGGAGAGTTCATCCTCGACCGCGAGGGCAAAAGCATCGACGGAGACCAGAGAATCCTGCCCGCTGGCCTGAGCATCGAAAGTCACTGTCGCAATATTGCCATCGAGATCGACGTCGGCATCGTTGTCATGCTTGTCCTTGCCTTTGTATATGACGACTGTTTCGCCGTCCTTTCCGTCTTTATCAGTCGCCTTGAATTTGGTGACTGACTCGTCATAACTGCCGTCCTCGCCGCTTCCAGATTTATTTTTGGTCTTCACGACGATCTTGTCCGCACCAGAAACGGAAAGGTCGGTATAAGCGCTGGCGAACGCATCCTGGCCTTCGGCGGCCGCCGTGGCCGTCACTGTGCCTTTCACGACAGTGGATTGAGGGCCATCGCGCATATTCACAGTGGCGTCCACCTTGGCGAACGTGTCCTCGCCACCGGCGACGGCGTCGCCGTAGACAGACGCTGTCATACCGTTGGTATTAGTCGGCGTCCCGCCGGTCTTGCCTTTCCCCATGTCCGATCTCCCCTAATGATTAATGCTTTCGTGCGATATCACGAGATCTGGTGAGGCCTGCATGATCACATTCTGGTGGCGTGGTTTCGATTTGTCGAAATACAAGGAGTTGTACACCGAAAGTCGGATTCTCTTGCACCATCGGATTTACTGCCATGGGTGAAGCCGGTCATTGAGGGCGGACACCAGCAGTGGTCCGCCTACGGTCCTGGTTGCGGATGATCGCGGCGGTCTCCGATCGGTGCTTCGATCATTTCCTGGTCAAGCTTGCGGCGAGCAGCGCCACCTGGGTGCGATTGGCCAATCCCATTTTCCTCATGATATGGCGCACGTGGACCTTGACCGTCGCCTCGCTCATGTTGAGCTCGCGTGCGATCTGCTTGTTCGATTTCCCCTGGCGCAGCCAGTCCAGAACCGCGAGCTCACGCGGCGTGAGGGCGCCCAGCACCGAGATGGCGAAGGCCGGATCGTCTGCTGGCGCAGTTCTCGCTGCCTCGGTGGCAAGCGGCGAGGTGGAACTGGGGCCCGCAGCATCGGAGAAAAGTGGCACGGCGTCCACGAATCCGCTCCTCGTCGCCTCCAGCGCGATGGGAGCCTGACCGCTCAGGCCCCCTTCGATTGCGCCGGGAATGCTCTCGCCCTTCGCCTCATCGGGGAGCTTTGCCGTCGGTGGATCGATGCGGCGCACACCGATCTCGCCCGCATCGAGCCCGCCTGGGACCAGTTCGGGCGGCGTGTCTTGAAGCAGCTGGCTCGATATTGCGAGTTCCGGCGGCGGCACCAGGGTGCTCTCTGGCGGAGTGCGGTTGGCTGACTCGTCTTCCGGCGTCGCGCCGGCCGCCTCTTCTGCGATCAGCGGCGGTGGCGAGGCAGGAGGATGGGCCCCTGGATCAAGGCTGGCGAGGAGGGGCTCGGCCGGTACGAACGTGCCCCCAGCCGCCACGAAACGCAGCGCGTCGACGACCTGTCGGAGCTCCAGGGAGAGCGGAATGTAGCCGCTCACGCCTCGCTCGATCGCACCCAGGATGTCATCGGCATCCGTGCTGTCGGACAGCACGACCACGGGCAAGCCGGGCAGACGGGAGCACGCGATCGTGATATCGGCCGACACGCGGGGATCGGCGAGACCGCTTCCGGTGGCGTTGATGAGGACGAGTGCCGAGCGGCCCGGCGGATCCGGTGGCGCGAGATCGGAGGCATTCTCGAAGCGCAACACCCGAAGATCCTGCTGCGCCGTTTCCAGAGCCTGGGCGAACGCCTCCCGCGTCCAGGAACGCGCATCCACCAGCAGGACCGTGATCGTCGCCTGAGGCCCGGCGCGGCCGTCCTCCGCGCCATTCCTGCTCAAGGGGTAGCACCCAAGGTTGGCGCGCCGAACGCTCCCGTCCGACGTTCGAGCACAGCCTGCTCAGGGCAGGCCGGCTGTTCCGGCTCTGGCTGGCCATTGCGCCGCGACCGCATCAACGCGTCGGCCGGAACAAACGAGCCGCCTGCCAGGACCATTCGGATCGCCTTGATGACGAGGCGGGGCTCCAGGCTGGTCGGAATGTAGCCGCGGGCGCCTTCGCGGAAGGATGCGACCACCTCTTCGGCCTCTTCGCGGTCCGACAGGACGATGACGGGGGTGGAGCTCAAGGCGCGGCCGAGATCCCGCAGCTGCGCAGCTATCGGTGCTTCGGTGACCGAGCGCATCCCGACGCACATGACGACGCAGCAAGGTGCAGGTGTGTTCACGAGCACTTCCTTCAGTAGCTCGGCGACGCCACTGAATGGCCGCGTACCCTTGCGGATGTAGGCGCGCAGCAAGATCTGCGTGCTGGCGCGGCGTAATGGAAATTCATCGATCAGCGCGATGTTGGCAGTTCGGCCGTTCCTGCCGCGCAATCTCACGTCGTTCGAACCTGGCGCCACCGGTGTCGCCGAAATGCAAGCGGACTCCGGAGTGTCGACCAATTCCCGTATCGCGACGTGCTGCTTTTCCTGCGACATGTGTTCCCCCTTCCTTTGCCGGTTCCGAGACATTGCCACTCCGGTAACATCTCGAGGGCACTCCTACGGAACGACAACCCGAATGGCAGACCGGGGCACGCTATGGTCGGGTGCCGGCTCCATGCGGGTTGTTCAGTGCTGCGTCTGGTGTCGGAGCTCATTTGAGCAGGGGAACCAAGTTTTCCCCCGACGATTCACGGCAAATCCATAGCGGGCACTGTCCCGGAGGCTGCCCCAACATCGTCTGTTCTACTGCGATTTCTTTCCTATCGTTGAGTGATCCCGTATTCGACTTAAGTTATCCTGCATTTTTGCACAAAAGTCCACTATCTATTCAGAGCATGGCTAAAGATAGTCACGATCCAGTCAATATAAGTTGAATTCGGAGATCGATTTATATCGGCAAAATGAGAATGTGTATTAGCAAGATTACAGATCAAAGGTGCTGTTAATCTTTGTTAATCTGGCCGGTATTCGACACGCGGTCGCGTACATTGCTGGCTGGGCGCCACTTCGGGGCGAGCTTTAATCGAGATAGGCGAGGTTAAATTGCGTCAGCTCGATAAGTGCCGCACGGTCGATAAATTCGACCTGGGAGTTCTGAAATGCGAGAAGCCGGCGCTGCCGCAAGTCTCTGAGCGTCCGATTTATATGAATTGTAGTCAACCCTAAAGCATCTGCAAGGTCTTGTTGAGTCAATGGGCAGGTGAATACGCCATTCGTTTCATGGTCGATCAAATTGAGCCTGGCCTCCAATTCGAGGAGGAGGTGGGCGGTGCGGACCAGCGCAGATCTCCTGCCAACATTGACCAGGTGCTCGGCCAGAATTGCTGCCTGCCGAGACATGGCCCAGCGCATTGCTGACCTGATCCGGGGCCATTGCCGAAAGGCCGAGGAGAGGACAGGCAGCGGAACTTCCGCGATCTCCGCTGCCGTGACCGTGGCGAAACCCCGATCGCTGCTGTGAAGAGGACCGCTGCCCACACCGAAGAGATCGCCGGGGATCAGAAAATCGATGATCTGCCGGCTTCCGTCGGGCAGCTTCTTGAAGGAACAGCACCAACCATCACAAACGATCAATACTGGCCTCTTCCTCTGCCCTTCCTGTACCAGCTCTCTTCTTGCGGTATGAATTTGGCGATTGCTCTGCAATGCTCGGATGGCCGAAGCCTCCTCCGGAGACAAGGTCAGGAAACGGCTGAGCTTTACGACAAGAGAATTCTGTCGTTCACTCATGGCTCTCATCCGCCTCAATAGATGATCTCAAAAAACTGAAGCATCTAGGAAATGCTATCACTATCCGACAGGGCTAATTGGCGGAGGCTCATACCCCAGTTTGCTCCATGCGGCGTATTCAACCTAGGGTGGGGCTGAGGCGATGTGGCGTATCCAGAAGGATGAGGACGGATCGGATGATGATCGACGGGGGAGGAGGCCGGGCGATGCCGGCGAAGCCGCTGGCCGCTTCCCGCCGTTCGGGGGATCCACTGGAGGCGCGTAACGGTCCCGTCCGATTCTGGCTCGGCACCAAAGTGCACCGTGGGACGAAGGCCGGTCTCTGGCGGTCGTTCATGGGGTGCGGGGAACGATACCGGGTCTGCGTGGCGGCTCGGTTGGCCTCGCTTCGCGATCCTTTCAAGTCCTGACGATTGTCGGTTGCGTATGCCGCAACCATCTTTGTTATAGCTGGCTACGCATTGATATTCCGACGCACAGCCCCGCCCACGAACGTCGGCGGGGCTTCCGCTATCCGCCTTTGGATATAACGGTGTAGCTATTGGCGCCCTGCTGGCGCAGCCCGCACCGTCTGACCTTCCGGTGCAGCATCGCACGAGAGATGCCGAGGGCCGCGGCGGCGGCAGTGACGTTCCCGCCCGTGCGCTCCAGGGCGAGCCGGATCACTCGTGTTTCGGGGGAGACCGCGCAGCCATCGCCACTGGCGGCCTCGTCGCGGCAGGTCCCGAGCGGCGGCGGCAGGTGATGCGGCAACACCATGCCGCCGTCGCCGTCCAAGGCGACGGCAAAGCGCAGCGCATTGCGCCGCTCCCGCAGATTGCCGGGCCAGAGGTTGACGGGAGCTCCAGCCTGATCGCTGCGGCGGAAGAACAGGTCCTCGCGGCAGAGGCCGTCCCGCACCCGCTGCGGCAGGTCGCCCACGGTCGCGTTCGACTATTCGGCCTTTTCGGTCGACGGGCGGACGGACCTCAGCACGGTGGTCTACAATCCAGCGATGCCGGCGGATACGCTGAAGATCAGCTCGTTGATCGGCTCGACGCCAAGCCGCGAGGGATATGATCATTGCTGCGAGCAGCCGGCGCGAGAGCCGGGTCGTCGCGGGAGAAAGTGGATCGGCATAACCGCCGGGTGTCCTGAACAGATCCTTGACACCCTGGCGACCCAGATGCGGGGGCCGAGACATGCATGAGACGCAAATTGATTCTTCTCAATCACGCCCGATTTAATCTAAAATTTCTCGATTCCTGTATCGGATGTGCGATCGGGAAATCGGATGTGACCCGATATAGATGGACGTTTGCGGGCGCTGTTCCGGCCGTAGGAGATAGGTCATTATTCGCTTTCGTCGCGGATGGAAGCATGGATTGCCGGGGAAGGCGGACCTCCTGACGGCACGTCAGGCTAGGCAGTTTTTTCTTGTATTCCAGCCGATTGTGGCCGTCGCCGATGGCGACTTGTGGGGATTCGAGGCACTGATGCGTTGGCGCCATCCGATCCACGGCGAGATCGCGCCCAGCACCTTCATTCCAGTCGCCGAGGCCTCCGGCCTCATCACCCATTTCGGCGAATGGGCTCTCCAGGACGCCTGCCGGCAGGCGGCCGCCTGGCCCTGGTCAGCGCAGGTCTCGGTCAACATCTCCGCCGCGCATATTCGATCTGCCGGCTTCCCTTCGATGGTGGCGACAGCGCTTGCGGACAGCAGGCTGGATCCGACGCGACTGGAGCTCGAGATCACGGAATCGGTTCGGCTCGAGGCATCAGCGGAGATCACGGGGGTGTTCGAGCAGTTGAGGGCTGTCGGCATCCGACTGGTTCTCGACGACTTCGGCACCGGCTGGTCGTCCCTCGACATGCTGCGGCGTTTCCCCTTTGACGGCCTGAAGATCGACCAGTGTCTCGTTGCAGATCTCCCGGCCAATCCGCGCGCCATCGCGATCATCCGCGCCATCGTGCAACTCGCCAGAGACATGGATATCCGCGTGACGGCGGAAGGCGTGGAGAATGCCATTCAACTGCGAATCCTGCGGGATCTGGGCTGCGAGCGGCTGCAGGGGTTTCTGGTGGCGGTGCCGGAACCGGAGGCGGTGGCGCCGAGCCGGGACCTTTGGCGTGCGCCGGTGCAGTGAGCGGTGGACACGGCGTGCGTCCTGTCGCTGAATGGACGTTCGGCAGAGGCCCAAGGTTGGATGTCCTAGGGCCGGAGGGTGGGGATGGTCGCGATCGGTCATGGCAGGAGCGTCTCGGCTGCGGCGGCGATTGAACAATGCCGTGCGGCGGTCGGCGACGTGGTCCCCCGCCTCCTTCTGGTTTTTTGCGGCGGCAAGCACGACGGCTCCGATATCCTCAAGGCGCTCCGGGCAGCGTTCGGCGACGAGGTCCCGATCGTCGGCGGATCAGCGGCCGGCGTTATCTGGCGAGACGGCCTCGGCTACAGCGGATTGGAGGTCGGGCTCGTCGCCTTCGGAGAGGGCGATGTCCTGCCCCAGATCGTGGTCAACCGCGACCTGCTGCAGGATGAGCATGCCGCCGGGCTCGCGCTCGGACGGAGGCTGGCTGAAACCGCTGCAGCAGGCTCTGTCGTGCTAATGCTCTACGACAGTGTCGCCAACCCGTCGCCGCTTCGGCTGCATCCGGCGAGCGACCTTGTCGAGGGGCTGCAGTCGGGCCTTGCCGGCCATCGGATCCGGCTGATCGGCGGCGGAACCCTGACCGACATGAATCTGTCCGACGCCTGGGTGCTCGATGGCGCGTCCGTCACCAAGCACGCGGCCGTCGCGCTGGTCTTTCCGCCCGGGATCGGGGACGAGACGGTCATCCTGCATGGCTGCCGCCCGGTCAGCACATTCATGGAGATCACGCGGATCGAGGGGGCAGAGGTGTTCGAGCTCGACGGCCGCCCCGCGCTCGAGGTGATCGAGCAGATGCTGGGCGTGACCCTGGGCACCACCGCGTCGCACGACCTGTCGCTGATCGCGACGCTGGGCGAGAAGCAGGGGGACCCATACGCGGCTTACGACGAGAACAGCTATGTCAACCGCCTGATCCTGCGCGCCAACCGGACCACCGGATCGATCACCCTATTCGAGAAGGATTTCCGCCTCGGCACGCGGGTTCAGATCATGTCCCGCGACAATGCGCTGATGCTGCAGAGCGTTCGAAACGGGATCAGCGCGATCAACCAGACGCGGCGAGAGGGGCAGCCGCTTCTGGCGATCTATATCGACTGCGCCGGCCGTGCCAGCGCCCGCAGCGGTGCCGCGGTCGAGGAGGCCCGGCTGGTGGCGGAGGGCCTCGACCCCGCGATCCCTTTCCTCGGCTTCTATTCCGGCGTCGAGATCGCGCCCTTCGATGGCTATAGCCGGCCTCTGGACTGGACCGGCCTCCTGACCGTGCTCTCCGTCCGATGAACGGCGAATCACGAAGGGCTGTCGGCGTGTCGCCCGGTCAACTGGAGCGGGAGCTCGCCTATTACCAGCGCGAGTGCAACGATCTCGGCGCGCGCCTGCTGCGGCTGCAGGAGGAACAGAGCCAGGCCTTCCGGGAAGCGCGGCGCAGCCGAACCCTGGCCAAGCTGATCCGTGAAGCGCATCGTCTCGCGGACACGGTGATCGGCCCGGATGATCTCGGCGACCAGATCCTGGAGATCGTCGTCGACAATGCGATGTGCGATCGCGCGGCGCTGCTGGTCGAGGAAACGCCGGGGAGCCGCACCTTCCGTGTGACGCATGCCATCGGGCTGCGTGAGAAGGCGAGCTCGCCGATCACGCTGCCGAGCGTGCCGGATTTCTTCTTCACCACCGCCCAGACCCGGATCGAGCCGCCGGCCTATGAGCTCACGGGCATCCTGCAACTGCCCTATGTTCTCTGGGCGTATGACCGCATGACGGGCCATGCGCTGATGATCGGCAACCGGTCCGAGGCGAATGTGAGCCGGGCCTTCGAGGCCGGCGACCAGGAACTCATCGAGGGGGGCCTTTCGGTCTATATCGACGTGCTGGCCCGCAAGCAGGCGGAGCAGGAGCTGCGGCGCGCGATGCGCGCGGCGGAGCAGGCCGACGAGGCGAAGGCCGCCTTCCTTGCGACGCTCAGCCACGAGCTGCGGACGCCGTTGAACGCCATCATCGGCCTGGCCGACATCCTGTCGTCGAAGCGGCCATCAGCCCTGACCGCGGAGCGGTCTGGCGCCTATGCGGCCGAGATCGCCGGCTCGGGCCGCCACCTGCTGCGCCTCATCAACGATATTCTGGACTATTCGGGTATCGCCCGAGGCCATCTGGCCATCCAGCCCGAATGGATCCGCCTGGAGCATGCGGTTGGCGCTGCCGTCCGAGCGGCGCAGGGCATGGCGGAGGAGCGGGGCGTCGCGCTGTCGATGACCCCGATCGATCCCGCCTTCGGCCTGCTCGTCGATTCGGTTCGTTTCCGCCAGATCCTCGACAACCTGATCGGCAATGCGATCAAATTCACGCCGCAAGGCGGCCAGGTGACCGTCGAAGCCATCGCAGCGGACACATCGGTCCGGCTCCTGGTCAGGGACACCGGGATCGGAATGCGGCCGGAGGACATCGCGGTTGCGATGGAGCCGTTCCGTCAGCTCGAAAACGCGGTGACCCGCAAGGCGGCGGGCACCGGGCTGGGCCTGCCGATCACCAAGGGCCTTGTCGAAGCCCATGGCGGTTCTCTCGCGATCACGAGCGAGCCGGGCCGCGGGACAACCGTCTGCGTCGAGTTTCCGGCAGATCTCGGCAGCCCGGGTCGGACGGACAGCCCGAAGGCAGGGGGCTGATCCGGCTCTTCTCGAACGGCGAGAGTGCGGGCCGATACGGAACGACCGGACTCTAGTGCGGCCATATCGGCACGACGCCCTTGGGGGTGGCCGACAAGGTCGCGAGGTTCTCGTCGATGGCGCGGAACAGCCCCCAGGTTTCGCCGTAGTTCCGGGGGAAGCCAGGGCATCCCGCATCCACGTCCCTCTGCCGGGCGTGGATGTAGTCGGTCCATTGCTTGGTCGACGGGCGGCGATGGTGGAAGTCGTGGCACGGCGCGTCCCCGACCAGGACGATGACGCGGACCAGGAGCTGGACTGTGAGCATGTTCAACCACCAGCCGCTCCAGGCGACGAGGCCCGCGAGCGACCAGGCCGAGTCCCGCGGCGGGTGGGCGCCCGGAAACACACCGGCGGTCGCCAGGCAGACGAATTCCTTGTCGCGCGCGGCGATGAGCGCCGGCTCCGGAAAGCGGTGCTCGCAGAGAATCCGGCCAATCGTCGCCCATTGCAGGAACAGCGTCAGCGGCAGGAACCAGATGACAAGGTAGGTGAGGGCATGGCCCGCGAGCGTCGAAGCCAACACCGGAAGCGCGAAGGCGGCCATCGCCACCACATTGTGCCGCGGGTCGTGCGAGCGCATGGCGGCACGCATGCGGCGAAGCAGGAACCGGAGATGGAAGCCGGGCGAAAAGACGACGTTGACCAGCACCCGCCGCCACAATTCGCGCTTCGGCAGCTCCGGCTCGAGACGGCACATGCCGAGGACGAAATCGGCGAACTCGTCCTCCTCCGTCAGCAGCTTGCGGGCGCTGTGGTGATGCATGTGCTCCTTTCGATAGTGGTCGAAATGCTTGAACAGAAAGACGGCGGAGATCAGCCGGCCCACGGCGCGATTGCGCTCCCAGGTGCGGAACACGGTCCCGTGAGCGCAATGATGGAACACCACCACCTGAAACAGCCCGAGACCGGAGGTGGTGAGCGTCAGTGAGGCGAAGAGCAGAAAGGCGCCGGTGACCATCGGGACGATGGTCGACAGCACGCCGAGCAGCAGGCCTGCCGCGACCAGGAGACATGCCTGATACACGAAGTGCGTCGGGGAGCGTGCGACCTCGGCCTCTTCCGGAGCCGGCCGGGCGGTCAGCCAGGACAGGAACGGCTGAACGGCGGCCGGCAGCCGCGCAGCCATTTCGGCACGGGGATCGCGCCGTGCAGTGAGCGCAGCCCCGCGCGCACCGGCATCCCCAATTTCGGCGACAATGGTGGACATGAAACGCTCCTTCCGCATCGGCACGGCGTAATTCGTCATGACTCCGAGAGGAATGAAAGCCGTCTCAAAGGATGCGAATTACCCAAAAAGACTGCCTGATGCTCGCGAGGCGTGAAAGCAACAGTGTCGCCCGTCAATAGATGGAGCATTTGCACGCCGGCTGCAGCGTAGTCTTTGGATCAAGATGACGCCTGTGTCGGGGGCGGAGCGGACAATCGGGCGGTCGGGGCGGAAGGATGCAAGACCCGGTCCCCGCCATCGGCCGATGAGGCCCGATCCGACTAGCCGCTCAGGGCAGCCCGACCGTCCTGGCCCGCCAGAAGCGTGATTTCGACCCGGTTTCGGCCCCGTGCCTTGGCGAGGTACAAGGCGCGGTCGGCCGCCCGCATCAACTCGTCGACGCCGATGTCGCAGGCCGGCGCCACCGCCGCGCCGATGCTGGCGGTCAGCGGAAACGCGCTCCCGCCGGCCGGGTTGAATTCCTGTGCAGCCAGCCTGGCCCGGATCCGCTCCGCCGTGGCGGCGACCTCGTCGAGGTCGGCGTCGACCATGACGACGGCGAACTCCTCGCCGCCGAGCCGGGCCACGAGATCCACGGCCCGAGTCTCGAGGCGCAGCCTCTCCCCCAGCAGCTTGAGCGCGGTGTCGCCGGCCTGATGGCCGAACTGGTCGTTGACGACCTTGAAGCTGTCGACGTCGATCATCAGCAGGGCGACGTTCGTGGCCTGGTTCGCCGCCAGAACGCTTCCCAGGTGCTGCATGAAATAGCGCCGATTGTAGAGGCCGGTCAGCGGGTCAGTCAGCGCCATCTTCAAGGCCCCGTCGAACGCGCTTCGCAACCGGTCCTGGTAGAGCTTCCTCCGGATCTGATTGCGGGCCCGGACCCTGAACTCATTCGGGTTGAACGGACGGGAAATCCAGTCGTTCACGCCCAGGTCGAAGCCGCGGAGGACAAGGTCTCGGTGATCGGGCTCGGCAATGAGGAGAAGAGGTATGTCGCGGCTGGCCACATTGGCCCGAAGCCGCGAAGCCAGGCGCAAGGGCTCGAATCCCCTCATCGAGAGATTGATGACGATCAGGCTGAGCTCCTGGCATGCGCTGATGGCGATGGCCTCCTCCTCGTTGGAGGCGCGCACCGCCTGGACGCCGTCTTCGCCAAGGGCCCTCTCCACGCTGGCCGCGCCGAGGTCCCAGTCGTCGACGATCAGGGCGCGTGTCCCGTTCACCTCGACCTTGCCGAGCGGCTCGGGAGCAAGGCCCAGAGCCCGCGTCGTCTCATGCCGGGCCCGCCATTCGTCGGAAAGCTGCTTGAGACGAACGAGGCCCTTGATCCTTGCGAGGAAGGTCTCCGTATCGATCGGCCGGGTCAAGAAATCGTCGGCGCCGCATTCGAGCCCGCGCAGCTTCTCGGCGGCGCCATCGAGCGCGGTGACCATGACGACCGGGATATGCATGGTCCGCTCATCCGCCTTCAGGCGACTGCAGGTCTCGTAACCATCCAGTTCCGGCATCATCACATCGAGGACGATCACGTCAGGTTGCCAGTCCTGTGCGAGCGCGATCGCCTCGGCGCCGCTCGACGCTGTCAAGACGGCATAATATTGGTCCTGCGCGACTACGCTCAGTATGTGAGCATTTGCTTCCGTATCGTCGACGATTAGCACCTGAGCTGTCATACGTTTCGTCTCAAGTTGAAATCATCGATGTAAAAAGTGGTGTCGCATTCAGTCAGCTATGTGATCAGGGCAGGCTCGGCTGCAGGTGCCCGTGTCGCAGTCACGGGAAAAGGATATCACGTCGGAACGGAATCTTACAGGATGACGGACTCCTCTGCCGGCTGAGAGCCACGGTCGTGCGAATGCGAGTCATATGCTGGATTCGAAACAGCTTCTCGCATAAAATCATATGAATGAGAGCGTTTCCGCTTCTTCGTCGAGCGGCTCTATTTGGTCGCGGCCGATGCGAACGGCGGAAACTTGCGGGCCGCCCCCCGGGCGCGGCTGGCTGAACCTCCGGGGGTGACAGCAATCGAACGGCGCCGGAGATCGGCGCCGTTCTCATGGTATTCCGCCAGAAGCGGCGGGTTCACAGCATGAAGTCGGCTGCGTTCAGCGCCGCCACGGCCACGCCGATCTCGAAATCGGCGTGACCGTCGCCATTGACGTCGCCGCTGACGATCCCGCCGGCGAAGCGCAGTTCCCCGGCATGGCCGCTGAAGGCGGCGGCACCGATGAAGCTGAAGGCCTGGTTGCCCGACACGCCGGCGACGGCGTCAACGTAGGAGAGGTTGATCTTGTCCTCCCCGGCGGTGAAGTCCGTGATCACGTCGCGGTCGGCGCCGACGGCGGAATCCACCGGGCTCATGAAGCGGAAGGTGTCCGCCCCGGCACCGCCGGTGAGGAGGTCCTTGCCGGCGCCGCCATCCAGGAGATCCTTCCCCAGGCCGCCGCTGAGGATATCGTTGCCGCCCAGCCCGGCGAGCGCGTTGTTGCCATCGTTGCCGACCAGACGGTTGGCCCCGGCATTGCCGATGGCGGTCAGCGCCCACAGTCCGAAGAACTGCACGTTCTCGACATTCTGGACCGTGCTGTCCAAGGTCGTCGAGAAGCAGGTCACGATCCAGTCGGTGCCTTCGCCCGCCTTCTCGTTCACGACATCGCCGCGGTCGTCGACGTAGTAGACATCGTCGCCGATGCCGCCGGTCATGGTATCGGCGCCGCTGTTGCCGACGAGGGTGTCGTTGCCATCGCCACCCGTCAGGGTGTCCGTTCCCGTGCCGCCCCGGATGAGGTCGTTGCCTGTGCCGCCATCGATGCAATCGGTGCCGGCGCCGCCGTCGAGGGTGTCGTTGTCGGCACCACCGTCGATCAGGTCGACCCCGTCGCCGCCAAGGATGATGTCGCGGCCGGCATCGCCGACCAGCCAGTCGTCGCCGAGGCTGCCGGAGATACCGTCGTCGCCCGTGTCGCCATAGATATCATCGTCACCGGCGCCACCGTCGATCGAGTCCTTGCCGTCGCCGCCCTCGAGGTGGTCGTAGTCGAGCCCGCCACCGAGAACGTCGTCGCCGGCGCCGCCCAGGACCACGTCTTCTCCTTCATAGCCGCTCAGCAGATCGGTGCCCGCTCCGCCATCCAGTATGTCGCAGCCGGCATTGCCGACAATGATGTCCAGCCCGTCACCGCCGCTGATCTCGTCGTTGCCGAGGCCGCCATAGACCGTGTCGTCGTCATTGCCGCCGTCGATCTCGTCGTCGCCATCGCCGCCGTCGATGAGATCGTCGCCGTCCTCGCCGAAGAGGTGGTCGTCGCCTGCATCGCCATTCAGCCGGTCGGCATCGGCGCCGCCCAAGAGACGATCGATGCCGATCCCGCCGAACAGGGTGTCCCGACCGTCGCGGCCCCAGAGGTAATCGTCGCCGTCGTCGCCATAGAGGACGTCATTTCCGTTGTCCCCGCTCAGTGCATCGGCCTCGGCGCCACCCTCCATCCGGTCGTCGCCTTCGCCGCCATACAGCGTGTCCCCGCCTTGCCCGCCATAAAGCAGATCATTGCCGTCATCGCCGTTCAGCCGGTCGTTGCCGCCGCCACCGTCGAGGAGGTCGTCGCCGTTGCCCCCGTTGAGCGTGTCGACTTCGTCACCGCCAGAAACCGTATCGTTCCCGTCACCGCCGTGGAGATAGCCGCCGCCATTCCCGCCGGATAGGGTGTCGTCGCCGCCATCGCCGAGAAGAAAGTCGTTGCCGTCACCCCCAGACAGGGCGTCATTCCCGTCGAGACCCGAGATGTGGTCGTCGCCGGCCAAGCCGTCGATAGTATCGGCTCCGCCTGAGCCCGTGATCACGTCGTCGCCTGATGTTGGGAAGTCTGCCATCTTGTCCTCATCAAATAAAAAAGAGTCGACGCCCTGGCAGGAAAGCAAAATCCGATGCGTTGATTTTTAAGTCTTTCTGCTCTTTACAGGTGCGTGGACCTAATGATCGGAGCTCCTTCGGCAATATAGACTTATAACATGGAAAGTAATCCACCTGCCATTTAGGGTATGGAGAGTTGCTCAAAGATCGGATGCTGATCGGCCGGAATAGAGAGAAAGAAGATAAAAATCATCCAAAATGCTGTATATCTTCTGCTGCCCGGTGGAGGGTGGGGCTAGCCTGGTCCTGCGGATCGACCGAAGGCTCTAAGCCGGGATATCCGTTTGTCGGGTATCGCCTCTCTCTGCCGTGTGGCGGGTGGGGTGCCAAGCGTCCCGTTGGGGGGTGGCCGGACACCGCTCTCATGACGGTCGTCGAATTCCGTCGGTCCCAGTGGCAGAAGTCGTTACGACCCACACCAGGCTGATCTACAAAAGAGGTACTCGTGTTGCATAATTTCTTCTTCTATCCTTGATCGAACAGGTGCTCTCGCGCCGAGTCCGAGAGTAGTCGGCGGCCAGAAGAAGCGGGGGTACACGGAGATGGACTGGACATCTCTTGGCGGCCTCTTTGCAGGCCGTGCATGGCTGGGCCGGTTCGGCACTTCACCTGGGCAGATCCAAAGGTGAAACACGGACTTCTGATTTATGGCGTGGCGCTCGCGCTCTTCCCGGCGTCATCGACCATCATATACAGGCTCGCGACCGAGTCACCGGAACCGCAGCCAGTCGAGCTGACGCCGGCTGCACCGTCGCTATCGCCCGGCGCCGATCGGCGGATGGCGTCGCTTGACCCGATGGACGGGGCGTCTGCCCCTGCTGCGGGCGGTGATGAGGCCGGGCGTGGCGTGGACGCCGAGCTCGAGGCCGAGGTGCGTTTCGACGCGATCAGGGTCAATTCGGGAGGATACCAGGTCATTGCCGGCCGAGGACCTGCCGGGGCCAGGATCACTCTGTTCGATGGTGAAGTGGCGATCGGTTCCGTCGATGCCGATGCCAATGGCGATTGGGTCTTCGTCTCGGAGGCGCCGATCGCGCCGGGTGATCATCAGCTTTCGCTGAGCGCAACCCGTGATGGCCGCACGACGGTCTCGTCCGATGTCGCGCTGGTCGTCGTGCCTCAGCGCGACGGGAGCGTCGCCGGCCTGACGGTGGGTTCGGGCCAGGGCGACGGCAAGCCGCTCGTTTTCCTGATCCCGAAAGCCGGCGGCGCGTCCACCATCCTGCAGGCGCCCGACGAGGCCACCCTGGGTTTACCCGGCTTGTCGATCGACGTCATCGATTACGGCGAAGACGGGGCGGTGATCATCAGCGGGCATGGGCTGGCGGGGGCCTTCGTCAGGCTTTACCTCGACAACCTTCCGATCGGAGAAGGCTGGATCGACGCGGCGGGCACGTTCCGCATCCCGGCAGGTCGCCCGATTGCCCCAGGCACGTATCGTCTGCGGGCCGATCAACTGGACGCTGAAGGCCGCGTGACCGACCGTGCCGAGACGCCGTTCCAGCGTGCAACCCCCGCTGACATTGCCGTGGCCGACGGGAGGATCGTCGTCCAGCCGGGCAACAGCTTGTGGCGGATCGCGCACCGCGCATACGGGCGCGGCACCCACTACACCATCATCTATATGGCCAATCGCGTTCAGATTCACGATCCGGACCTGATCTATCCGGGCCAGATCCTCACTGTCCCGGCTCCCCAGGCTCCAGCCCCAGCCGCTCGCCGCTCGTGATCAGCCGCCGTCGCGACCGGCCACGGCGCCACAAGCCTGCGTCGAGACGGCCGGCATTGCGGCGATGCGTCGACCGTGGCGCGTCTGGCGACATGACGCTCCGGATCCGGAGCGCGATGGGGCGCTCCGACGGCCTGCCGCCAGTCCAGCCGGGGCATGAGGATGAAAGCCCTACGCCAGCGATACAACATCCAGCAGTCGATCGTCCGGGCTCATCCTCCGATCAGGCGAATATGGGGGATCACCTGAAAGCAGGTGCAGGCCTCGCCAATTGTGCGGTGCCCTCGGATGTCCGTGGAAGGGAACGGCTCAATCCGATGGCGGCGAACACGGACGATTGCCGCGATGCTCCCTCCGATTGGACCTCTCGGAAGGCGATCACCCAATGACATAGCCTTTGACTCGTGCCGGCAAACCGGCGCCACGCCTGCAAGGCGAAGCTGTCCGTCCGTCTCCGCGAAGCAAAGAGGAACACCGGATGCGAGTTCTGGTTACTGGTCATCGAGGCTATATCGGCACCGTGATGGTTCCGATGCTGCTTCAGGCGGGTCACAGCGTGACCGGATGCGACAGCGATCTCTACGAACGGTGCACCTTCGACGCCGGCGGCGACATCGCGGACATCCCCAACATCCGCAAGGACATTCGAGACATTGCGCCGAGCGACCTCAAGGGCTACGAGGCGGTGATCCACCTGGCCGCCCTCTCGAACGACCCGTTGGGCGACCTCAATCCGGATCTCACCTACAGCATCAATCACCGCGGCAGCGTGCACGTCGCCCAGGCGGCGAAGGCGGCCGGCGTCGGGCGTTTCCTGTTCGCATCGTCCTGCAGCAACTATGGCCTGGCCGGCGACGGGATGGTCGATGAAACCGGGACGCTCAACCCGGTGACGGCCTATGGGCGATCGAAGGTGTGGGCGGAACGCGACATCTCCCGTCTGGCCGATGACGGCTTCTGCCCGATCTATTTCCGTCCCGCCACGGCCTATGGTCTCTCGCCCCGCGTGCGCTTCGACATCGTCCTCAACAATCTCGTCGCCTGGGCTGTGACGAAGGGGCTGATTTATCTGAAATCCGACGGCACGCCCTGGCGGCCGATCGTCCACGTCCAGGACATCGCACGGGCCTTCCTGGCCGGCCTGCACGCGCCGGTCGAAGCGGTGTTCAACCAGGCCTTCAATGTCGGGCGGACGGACCAGAATTATCGCATCCGGGAGATCGCCGCAGCCGTGGCGGAGGTCGTCCCCGGCTGCCATCTCGAGGTCGCGCCGGATGCCGGCCCCGACAAGCGGTCATACCGGGTCAGCTTCGAAAAGATCGCCCGGGTTCTGCCCGAGTTCAGGCCGCAGTGGGATGTGCGCAAGGGGGCCGAGCAGCTCTACGCCGCCTATCGCTGCTCACGCCTGACGCTCGAGGAATTCGAGGGGCCCCGCTACCAGCGGATCAGCCATATCCGGAAACTCATGACCGAAGGGATCCTCAACAGCGACCTTCGCCATGTGGTCCGTGCGGATACACAGGGCCTGGAAGCCTACGCCGCCGAGTGACGGCGCCACATACCAACAGGGGCGCGAGCCGGGATGGGGCTTGGGACGGGATCCGGGGCGACGTGACGGATATCGGCGCCGACCGACACCCCGGATCAACCGCATGGCCGATCCGGCTGCGCCCTTGGAGGTATGGGGTCTCCCAATTTCCGAGTGAGGGAAAGGCTCCGACTTCCATTAGTATTGCTGTTGTGGTCTAGTGCTGTTCTTAGCGAGTGATTTTCAGTTTTCTGAAGACGTTTAATATTGTGATTTGCATCGATCGTTCTATCCTTTTGTTTATTGAAAGTGATAGTTGCGTTGAATTGGGCAGTGGAGGTGAGCCATCGATTCCAATTTCGGCCCCCAGGGTCGAATTCGAGAGGGGCTGTCATGGATAATCAGAGGCATCGAATCTCGATCGGCTTGCCTGTTTACAATGGTGAGAACTATCTCGCCGAAGCGATCAGTTCGGTCTTGGCTCAAACCTATACAGATTTCGAGCTCATCATCTGCGACAATGCATCGTCGGACCGGACCGAGGAAATCTGCCGACGCTACGCCGAGGCGGATCCCCGCATCCGATATCATCGCAATCCCCGGAATCTGGGCGCGAGCGCCAATTTCCGCCGGACCTTCGAGCTTGCCACGGGCGAGTATTTCCGCTGGCTCGCGCATGACGACGTGCTGGCACCGGAATACCTCGAGCGCTGCGTGGCCGCGCTCGACCGGGAGCCGGACGCGATCCTGGCCCAACCGCTCGTCGGCATCATCGACGCGAAGGGGGTCGTCACGTCGGTCGGCGACGATGGCCTCCAGCAAGCAAGCTCTCCCCGGGTGTCGGACCGGTTCGCGGTGCTGGTCAGATACCCCCGCCGCTACTGGGAAGTATTCGGGCTGATCCGACGGGATGTCCTGGCCAAGACGGGCCTGCTCGCCCCGTTTACCTGCTCCGATGTCGTCCTCAGCATCGAGCTGGGGCTGCTGGGGCGCTTCGCTCTAGTGCCTGAGCTGCTGTTCCTGAACCGGCATCATCCCGAGCGTTTCAGCCAGGCGGTCCTGATCGACCGGGCGGCGTCTCTACGGTGGTGGAACAACAGCGATCGCGCCCGCCTGATCGATCTCTGCCCCACCTGGCAGATCCAGCTGAACTCCTTGAGGGCGATCCACAAGCACGTATCGAGCCCGTGGGAGCGCAGCAGGCTCTATCTCACGCTCCTCCGCCACGTCCTGACGCGATACACGCTCTCGCGGCTGGTCATCGAGCCGATCACCGCGGCCGATCCGCGGATCCTGAGGATGGGGCGGCTGGTCAAGAGCTGGCTGCGGGCCCGGAAGGTTCCCGATTTCGGCACGGCAGGAGCCGGATCCGGCCCCGAGGTGCGGAAATGAAGGTCGCCATTCTCGCCGGTGGCAAGGGGTCTCGGCTCGCGGAGGAGACCGGGACCAAGTCGAAGGCCATGGTCCGGATCGGAGACGATCCGATCCTCTGGCACATCATGAAATACTACGGCTCCTTCGGGTTTTCGCATTTCGTCGTCGCGCTCGGATATCAGGCGGAGTCGATCAAGACATATTTCGAGGCTGCGGGCTCCGGCCCTGTCATCAGCGACGGCCCGCGGACGGTCGTCTATCCGAGATCGGAGCCAGGCTGGACCGTCGAACTGATCGACACCGGTCTCGAGACGCTGTCGGGCGGCCGGATCAAGCGGCTCGCCCCGTATCTCGGCTCCGAGCCGTTCATGCTGACCTATTGCGACGGGCTTGCCAATGTCGACCTCGACCGGCTGCTCGCCTTCCACGCCTCGCATGGCCGGCTGGCGACGCTGACGGCGATCCATCCGCAGGCGAGGTTCGGCCGTCTGTTGCTGGACGGCAATCGCATCGCCGCGTTCCAGGAGAAGATCGTCAATCCGGACGAGTGGATCAATGGTGGATACTTCGTCCTGAATCCAGAAATATTCGAATACATCGCCGGAGATACGACCCAATGGGAGCGAGAGCCGTTGGCGGAGCTGGCGGCCGACGGCGAATTGATGGCTTATCGGCATCAGTCCTTCTGGCAATGCATGGACACACTGCCGGAAAGCCTCCTGCTCAACGACCTTTGGCGTAGAGGCGATGCACCCTGGAAACGATGGGCGCTGGCCATGGTCGGCTTCGGGATGGCATCCCCGCCGGCCGTCCAGTCGGCGCTCAAGACCCTACTCTTCTGCTGAGATCTCGCCACGGAGGCCGGTGCGCAGTCGGATCATCCAATGCGTGCGCGACGTTCCAAAGGAGTTGGCCATGCCCGTTGATTCCGCCTGCCCCAGCTGCGGGGGCGCGGTGGGCGCCTCGTTCTATGACCTGCCCGCGATCCCGACCAACAGCTGTCTGCTGATCGATGACCGCGAGGCCGCACGCGACTTTCCGGTCGCTCCCCTGCAGCTGTCCTGCTGCCCGGGCTGCGGCTTCATCTTCAACACAGCCTGGGAGGAGTCGCGCACGGTCTATTCGGATGCGTATGAGGAGACGCAGGGCTTCTCCCCGACCTTCAACGCCTTTCACGAGCGCCTCGCCCGCGACCTGATCTCCCGGCACGATCTTCACGGCAAGCGCGTGGTCGAGATCGGCTGCGGCAAGGGGGAGTTCCTCGCCCTGCTGTGCCGGCTCGGGGATAATGACGGGATCGGCTACGACCCGAGCTTCGTGCCCAGCCGCCTCGATGCCGCCGCGGCCGGGCGTGCCCGCTTCATCCGCGAGTTCTTCGACGAGGCGACCGGGCCGGTATCGTGCGACTTCCTGTGCTGTAAGATGACCCTCGAGCATATCCCGGATGTCGGCCGCTTCATCGGCATGGTCCGTCGTGCCCTCGACGGGCAGGAGGGCACGCACGTCTTCTTCCAGGTCCCCAATGCCAGACGGGTGCTACAGGACGGGGCCTTCTGGGACATCTACTACGAGCACTGCTCTTATTTCACGGCGCACAGCCTCTCGAGCCTCTTCGAGCGCTCCGGCTTCGCCGTTGACCGCGTCTGGACCGACTATGACGACCAATATCTGATGATCGAAGCCCGGCCGGCAGGCGCGCAGGGGCCGGTTTCGGTCGACACCGATGCGGTGGCCGAGACCCGGCAATGGGTCGAGGCGTTCCTGCAGAATGTCGGGGCCGCCACCGCGGCCTGGCGGCAGCAGCTGAAAGACGTGGCCTCAGCGGGCAGACGGACGGTGCTCTGGGGATCGGGTTCGAAGGCCGTCGCCTTCCTGACCACGCTCGGCCTCGATGGCGAAGTGGCGTCGGTGGTCGACATCAACCCGTTCCGCCACGGCCGTTACCTGCCGGTCACGGGGCACCAAATCATATCCCCCGATGAGCTGTCGACGATGCCGCCCGACCTGGTGGTGATCATGAACCCCGTCTATCGCGACGAGATCCAGAAGATGCTGCGGGCTCAGGGCTGCGAGCCCGAGATCCGGTGCGTGTAGCCATGGACGGGCTCGTCATCGATCGCCGGAGGTCCGACCCGGCGTGCCGCGGCGTGGCGGGCGGAGGGGGCGACCTGTGCCGCGCGGCCGCTGGCACTTCCCGGGTCTCACCCGGAGGACGCTCGTGATCGGCCGCAAGATCGCCCTTGCCGTCTCGGCCTCATGGCTCAGCCAGGTGATCCGGATCGGGCTCAACCTCCTCATTCTCCCGATCCTCTTCCATGCCATGAACCAGGAGGAGCTCGGGCTCTGGCTCATTCTCGGCCAGAGCACGATCTTCCTCGGCATTCTCACGGAGGCTGGCTTTACGCCCACCATCACGCGACGGATCGCCTTCGCAGCCGGCAAAAGCCGGGCCGGGCCCGACCAGCCGCTGGACGAGGAGGTGCGTCGCGATCTCGCGGATTTGCTGGCGTCCGGAAGGATCGCGTTCCGCTTCGTGTCCATCGGCGTGTTCGTCCTCACCTTCGTGCTGGGCAGCCTGTATCTTTGGCAGCTGGATCTGCGGGAGGTGTCGCCGACCACGGCCTGGGTCGCCTGGACCCTTCTGTGCATCGGCTATGCCACCACGACATGGTCCGGCCTCTGGACGGCCCTGACGACCGGCCTGGGCTATGTTGCCGCGGGAACGATCATCGTCACCGTGATCGGGGTCGCGACCCTGCTGATGCAGATGGCGGTGGCGCTTGCCGGTGGCGGCCTTCTTTGGCTTTCGATCGTTGCGGCGATCAGCGGTGTCGCGGTGCGCCTGGCAACCCGCCTCTATGTCCGGCGCCGGCAGCCGCAACTGTTCTCGGCCCGTGGTCGCTGGGACCGGACCCTCATGCGCGGCATGATAGCGCCTTCGATCCGGTCATGGCTCACGGCCGTCGGCTTCGCCCTGCTCTTCAAGACGGACCAGTATTTCATCGCGCTCTATGTCGATACGACCCAGGTGCCGGCCTACTATGCTGTCTACGCGCTCCTCCACAATCTCGCGATCCTGGCCCTGGCCCTGGGGCAGACCTCCAGCGTCTATGTCAGCCAGCTTTGGCACAGCGGCTCGCTGGAGAAAATTCACGACATCGTGCTGCGCAGCCTCATCATCACCCTGATCCTGATGACCTGCGGTGTGGCGACGCTCCTGGTCGTGGGCAAGGATCTCATCAGCGTCTGGATCGGAGCCGACCATTTCGCGGGCTACCCCGTGCTGACAGCCCTCGGCGCCATGTTCTTGCTGTGCGTGCAGCAGAACGCGATCCTCACCTTTTCCCGGGCGACCGAGAATGAGGTCTATGCCGTCCCCTTCCTCGTGGCGGGGGGGCTGAATCTCGTCCTGTCCTGGGCGCTCGTGCAGTATATGGGGTTGCTCGGCGCGCCCCTGGCCACGCTGCTGGCCCAGATGCTGACCACCAGCTGGATCGTCCTGCGCGACGGTCTGCAACGGTTGCAGCTCTCCATCGGGACCTATCTTCGGACCTGCCTTCTGCCGCTGCTGCCGATCTCCCTTGCGACCTATTTCGCGACGATGGCGGTCGTGAGCGGATCGGCGCTGCCCAGCGCCCTCGACCGCCTGCTGGCCGGCACCGCGGTCGCAGGATGTGTGTGCCTCGCCGGCCTGTGGCTGTTCGGCCTGACCGCAGCCAACAGGGCCCAGGCCGGAGCGGCGCTCCGCGCCGCCCTGCGCCGCCGCCAGCCCGCCAGTGCAGCGCGGCCGGAGCCGCCGATCCATTCCGGCTGATCACGTTCCGCGGGCCGGCTGCGAGCGTCTCCGGCGCGATGCGGGCCGTTTCCCTTTCCTACTCATTTCGTGGTAGCGCGCGACCCGATTGCATTACTTGAGTGACTGGTGTCGGCGCGAATAATTAAATCCAGTTACCTGCACCGATACATGTTAACTCAATCTTAATGGTGTGATCGTTCAAATCTGCTTCGCGGCTACACTTCCATCGAGCGCCAACGGCGTCTGGCCGCCGTTCGTAGAGAATCAGCCATGAAACAGATTTGAAGATTTGATGAAGCGGGGCCTGGCCTCAGTTTGCGGCTGTCGTCCTGGCGGTCGCTCGACACCGGAAAGGCGCAGCGGCGTCTATGGAGATCGGGATGAATGTTCAGCTGATCGATACATCACGCGAGATTGTTGACGCTCCGCATGAGGCACGGCGTCCCGCTGCCGCCCGCTGCCGCCTGTGCGGCAGCGGGCTCGAGCATGTGTTTGTCGATCTCGGTTCGTCGCCGCTTTGTCAGACTGTCATCGCTCCCGAACAGCTCGACGAGATGGAGCCGCATTTTCCACTCCATGTGCTGGTCTGCGGAGAGTGCTTCCTCGTCCAGCTCCGGGAATATGTCAGCCCGGAGAACATCTTTCGCGAGTATGCCTATTTTTCATCCTATTCGACGACCTGGGTCGCGCATGCCAAGACCTATTGCGAGATGATCAAGCAGCGGCTCGGGCTCGGGCCGGACAGCCTGGTCGTCGAGATCGCGAGCAACGACGGCTATCTGCTGCAGCATTTTCTGCCGCTCGGCGTCCCCGTGCTGGGCGTGGAGCCGGCGGCCAACGTCGCCAAGGTGGCGATCGACAAGGGCGTTCCGACCTGGGTCGACTTCTTCAGCTTCGAGCTGGCCGGGAAACTCGTCGCGGCGGGCAAGCAGGCCGATCTCATCGTCGGCAACAACGTGCTGGCCCAGGTCCCCGAGCTGAATGATTTCGTCTCGGGGCTGGCCCGGCTGCTCAAGCCGGAAGGCGTCATCACGCTGGAGTTCCCGCATCTCGAGCGGCTGATGGCGGAGAATCAGTTCGACACGATCTATCATGAGCACTTCTCGTATTTCTCGCTGGTGACGATCGATCGGCTGGCGGCCAGGCACGGCCTGCGGCTCGTCGATGTGGAAGAGCTTCCGACCCATGGCGGCTCCCTGCGGGTCTATCTGGCCCATGCCGGCTCGGCCCGGCCGACCGCGACGAGCGTCCCCGATCTCCTCGCCCGCGAACGGCGTCTGGGCTTTCACGACATCGCGACCTACGCGTCCTTTGCCGAGCAGGTTCGCCGCACGAAGCGCCGGCTCCTGTCCTTCCTGATCGCGGCAAAGGATGCGGGCAAGACCATCTGCGGATATGGGGCGCCGGGGAAGGGCAACACGCTGCTGAACTATTGCGGCATCGGCCCCGACTTCCTGGATTTCACGGTCGATCGGAACCCCTACAAGCAGGGCCAGTTCACGCCGGGCATGCGCATCCCCATCCATCCGGTGGACGCGATCGACTCTGCCAGGCCCGACTACATCCTGATCCTGCCCTGGAATCTCAAGGATGAGATCGTTCAGCAGATGCGCCATGTCGCCGAGTGGGGCGGAAAGTTCGTCGTCCCCATTCCCGAGGTGGCGGTCATCGATCCGAAGGAATTGCCTCGATGAAAGTGGTTCTCTTTTGTGGCGGCCTGGGTACAAGGATCCGGGAATACTCGGAGAGCATCCCGAAGCCGATGATCCCGATCGGACATCAGCCGATCCTGTGGCACGTGATGCAGTATTATCGGCAATATGGCCACACCGACTTCATTCTTTGTCTGGGCTATAAGGCCAATGTCGTCAAGGACTTCTTTCTCAGCTACCGGCCGCAGAATTTTGCCGACTGTGTCGTTTCGGGCTTCGGCACCCATGTGGAGCTGTTGAGCGAGCCGGACAAGGACTGGCGGGTCACCCTCATCGACACCGGAATCTGGCGCAATATCGGCGAGCGGTTGTGGGCCGTGCGGAATCACGTACAGAACGAGGAGATTTTCCTGGCCAATTACAGCGACGGCCTGACCAATTGCGATCTCGACGACATGATCGACCGCTTCAAGAAGAGCGGGAAGATCGCCTGCTTCATGGCTGTCCGTCCGCCCCTGACCTATCACCTGGCGAATATCGACAAAGACGGCGAGGTGCAGGATTTCCGTAGCTCCGATTCGTCCGACATCTGGATCAATGGCGGCTACTTCCTGTTCCGGCGCGAGATCTTCGATTTCATGCGCGAGGGCGAGGAGCTTGTCCTGGAGCCGTTCCGGAGGCTCATCGAGGCAAATCAGCTCATGGCCTACAAGCATGAGGGGTTCTGGCGCTCCATGGACACGCTGAAGGATCGGCAGGCCCTCGAGGATCTGGTCGAGCAGGGCAAGATGCCCTGGCGCGTGCAGAGCCCCTCCAAGAACGAGGCCAAGACCCTGGTGCTGGCCTGATGAGGGCATTGGGTCTCGCGCGGCCGGGTGAAAACCTGTCCGTGCTCTGTCTCGGTGCGCATTCCGACGACATCGAGATCGGGGCAGGGGGCACGCTTCTGTCATGGATCGCGGCCGGGATCCGGCTCCATGTCCATTGGTGCGTGCTCAGCGCCGCCGGCCCGCGCGCGGCGGAGGCGGAGGCCTCGGCCGCCGCCTTCCTCGCCGGCGCCGCGAGCTCCGTGGTCGAGCTCGCCGATTTCAGGGACAGCTTCTTTCCGTACCAGGGGGACGAGATCAAGGCCTGGTTCTCCGAGCTAAGGGCCCGCAGCCGCCCGGACGTCATCCTGACCCATCGCCGGACCGACGCGCACCAGGATCACCAGGAGACCTGCCGGCTCACCTGGAATGCCTTCCGCGACCATCTCATCCTCGAATACGAGATCCCGAAATGGGATGGCGATCTCGGCCAGCCGAACCTCTACGTGCCTCTCGACCCCGATGTCCTTGAGCGCAAGATCGAGCTTCTTCTTGCCCATTTCGGGACGCAGCGGTCCAAGGACTGGTTCGATGCCGAGACCTTCCGGGGGCTGGCCCGCCTGCGGGGCATGGAGTGCCGCGCGCCGGGGCGCTATGCCGAGGCCTTCGTCCTGCCCAAAGGGCTGGTCGGTTGACGTCGCCAGGATCGAGGCCTGTCCGCGGAGACGTTGAGGTGATGAAGCCCCGATTCGCCAGGATCCGCCGGATCTGCGTGGTGATCATGCTGATCTCGCTCACCAGTGGCGTGGCCGTCGCCGCGGCCTTAAAGGCCGCCGAACCGCTGCTTCTCGTCCGAACCTCCCTCGAGCCGGCCGATGTCATCGTCGTCCTCGGTGGCAATGGGCCGAGCCGGGCCTGGCGTGCAGCCGCCCTCTACCGGCAGGGGGTCGCGCCGAGGGTTCTCGTGACGGGCATCGACGATTGCGAGAGCATCCGAAGCCACATGGTGGACTCGGGCGTGCCTCGGAACGTGATCCAGATTGAATGCGCCGCCCGAAACACCTGGGAGAACGCCGTGTTCTCGGCTCCCATGCTGACGGCGATGGGCGCACGACGTGCCGTCCTGGTCACGAGCTGGTTCCACACCCGCCGGGCCCTCGCCTGCTTTCGGCAGGTCTTGCCGCAGCTGGAATGGATGTCGGGGCCGGTCGAGCGCGACGAATCCTACCGGCAGATGATACGCGACAACGGCGGCCTCATGGTCCTGAAGGAATACCTGAAGATCGCATGGTATTCGCTCCGATACGGCCTCGTCGCGTTCTGACGGCTGCCCACCATCACGTCCCCAGGCCTTGGCGGTGCGATGGTGCCCGAAAATCTCCGTGCTGCAGGCGCCCGCCTCGTCATCCCGCCAGTTGTCCTCCGAAGGGCGAAGTGGCCGGGCTCCTGCAGAAGGGGAAGGCCCGCAACGGGCGCGAGATATTCGCAGGTCGAATCCGACCCACCGGTCCAAGGGCTTTGTCGTCCCCTGCGCCCAAAGACTGCGTCCCCATGTCGGAATTCTCCTTCCGGATAGAGCGGACCACCAGTTTGTCCGAATCGAACAAAGCGGGGGCCACTGCCTAGAGTTTCCGAGGCGGACTTCGGGTCGCCGTTTCATCCGGCCTTTATGCGCCGTCCCGGCGCTCCACGAAGATTACGATTCCTGAAAGGGGGCGCGATGCCGAATTTTGCCGCCCATCTATTGAACGGCTTTCTCCTTGCAGTGGTTCTGGTCGTCTGGATGCAGCGGATCGCCCCCAGATTGGGGCTCGTCGACCGCCCGACCGCACGCAAGGCGCATGAGGGGCTGGTCCCGGTCTGCGGCGGGCTCGCGATGTTTGCCGCCTATGTCATCGGAACATGCGTGCTCGAACCGTCGTGGCGGGCCCCCTGGTCGTTCATCGGCGGGCTCGCGATCCTCGTCGCCGTCGGCGCGGTCGACGACCGCATCAATCTGCGCCCGCTCTGGCGGCTGATAGCCCAGGCGCTGGCGTCGATCGCCATGCTCGCCCTCGGCAACCACGCGATCGGCAATTTCGGCAGCGCCTTCCTGGACGCCCAGGCCGTGGCCGCGGATCCGATCCTGTCGGCCCTCGTCTTCTGCGTCACCGTCCTGTTCGTGGTCGGGCTGACCAATGCCTTCAACATGATCGACGGGCTCGACGGTCTGGCCGGGGGGACCGCCGCCTCGGCGCTATTCTGGCTGGCGCTGATGGCCTCCTTCCTCGGGCGCAGCGTGGCGATCACGCAGCTGGTCCTGCTGCTGGCCGTGGTTCTGGGCTTCCTCGCGTTCAACATGCGGCATCGATGGCGGCCGCGCGCACTGGTGTTCATGGGCGATGCCGGCAGCACGATGCTGGGCGCCGCGATCGCCTATTTCATCGTCGATCTGTCCTCCGGGCCGCAGCCGACCATCCCGTTCCCCGTCCTCCTCTGGGCCTGCATCATCCCGGTGGTCGACACGCTCAGCCTGATGGTCCGCCGGCTGCATGCCGGCCGCAGCCCATTCTCCCCCGATCGCTGGCATCTGCACCATCTGCTCCTGGAGCGGGGCCTCACGCATTCCGCGGCGACGGGCCTGATCGTCGGCCTGTCGATCCTGTTCGGTGCCATCGCCTATGTCGGGACCGTCTTCGCTGTCTCCGATCAGCTGCTCACCGTCGGGCTGCTGCTTCCGGTCGCGATCCATTGCTGCTTCGTCTGGATCTCGGTCCGCCGGACGCGGCCGCTTCGGCCGACGGCCCCCACGCGCATGTGACCCCGCAGGAGCGCCCGGATGAAGCTCGCCTATTTCGGCTATCCCCATATCGGCGGGACCTATTCGGTGTTTCGCCACCTGCGCACCGGCCTCGCCGGCGCCGGGATCGAGCTGCGCTGGCTGGGTTGCGGCCCGAATGCCCATGCTGCGGCGGACAGCCCGATGTTCCGCACGGAAAGGGATTACGGCAACACGGTCGGCCGGCCCGACGACGATGACCATGCGCGCACGCGGGCCGTGGTGACGGCCGTCGAGGATGGCTTCGACGGCGTGTTCGTGAACGTGCTTGCCGATCCTGTCCAGACCAACGCCGTCCGCTATCTCGATCCGCGCATCCTCCGGATCATGATCGTCCACAACATCACGCCGGGAACCTATGCTGCGGCCCGCGCGATCCGCGACCATGTCCATGCGACGGTCGGGGTCTCGCCGCGGATTCAGGCTGATCTCGTGCGCCGGTACGGCTTCGATCGCGGCTGGACGGTCGCCATCCCGAATGGGATCGATACCGCCAGATTGGCATTGGCGCGGCCCGAGCGAACGTCGAAAGGCCTGCGGGTGCTCTATCTCGGGAGGGTCGAGGACCAGGCCAAAGGCGTGCTCTGGCTGCCGCGGATCTTCCGCGACCTGCCGCCCGTCATCACCCTCACGGTGGCCGGCGACGGACCCGACCTCGCTCGGCTGAAGGCACGGTGCACAACTCTCGGAAGCCGTGTCCAGTTCCGAGGCGCGGTGGCGCCGAGCCTGATCGGCAAGCTCCTGGCGGAGCATGACGTGCTCCTGATGCCTTCCCGGTTCGAGGGTTTGGGGTTGACTCTGGTCGAGGCCATGGCCGCGGGCTGCGTGCCGGTCGCCTCGCACATCCAGGGCGTCACCGACCTGTCGGTCGAGCACGGTGTGAATGGATTTCTCTTTCCCGTCGGCGACACGCGGTCGGCGGCCCGGGCGATCATCCGGCTCGCCGAAGACGGGGCCGGTCGTGCGGAGATGTCCGCCAGGGCGATCCGGAAGGCGCGTGACCACTTCGGCATCGGCCTCATGGCGGAGCGCTATCGCGACCTGATCGAGAGCCTGCGATACTCGCAGCCTGCAATCGCGTCGTCGCTCGACCTTGCAGGGTGGCGCCTTCCGTCGGGACTGAGGCCCGGCCTCCGGACCTATCTGCCGACTTCGCTGAAGAACGCCATCCGGACGCTGCGCGAGCGTCAGGCCTGAGGCACCGGGTCCGGCATCAGGATCGCTTCCCTGGCGGTGTGTTGCCGCGGCGAAGCGATCGCCGCGATCTCCGGCATGGCCCGACACCGCCCCTGAATTGAGGTGCCACCTCGTCCCGATGCAAGGTGTTGGCGGAATGCGACACCAGGCGCCGCAGGCAGGGCCGCACGGCTGGTCGGATGATCTCGGGCGCAACGGGTAGGAGCATTGCAATCGGCTGCATGCGCCGGCCTGCCGCCGAGCGGCTCCCTCGCCAGAGCTCCCGGGCGATGCCCCTCCGAGGTGCGGTACGATAACGGCGCCCGTGCCCCGGACAATCAGGAGTCCAGGCTGCGCCTCGAAACCTGCTCGATCCACTCGTTGCCGAACACGGCGCACCACATGAAATATTCAGTTTGCGGCGGCAGCTTCTGCTTTGCTGCCAGCTTCGGCCTGATGCCAAGGAGGAACTTTCGATCGAGAAAGCGACCCAGCGGCGACCGTGGTTCCAGCAATTTGTCGAACGCCGTCAGAAATGCCTTGTGCCCAAGCTTGTCGGGCATCGAGGCCACAAATCCGCTCTTGGCTCGATAGACCATCGCGGCTGGCACGTGTTGCGCCAGCGCTGCCTTCAAGACCCGCTTCACTTCCGTCCCAGATCCGGCCCAATCGACTGACGCGAACGCCACATCGATCATGTCTGGTAGAAGGTATGGGTACACAACATCCAGTGACGTCCCGTCGAATAACGATCGCGATTTCTGCGCGGTAATCGAGGCACAGCCCAGCGAGAGATCGAACGCCGCCAGCTGCAGGCGAGGATCAGGCGGCGACATATGAGGCAGCCATTGAAGCAAGTGCGTTTCGATGGCGCTGATGATGTCCTTCGACGGGTGATAGGCAATGCCGCGCAGCGCATTTTCAGCAATAGCCGCAAACGGATGTTGTAACTGATCGGCGCGGCGAAGAATCCTCAAATAGTACTCGAGTTTGCTTTGTCTGCCCCAGGCCCTCGTTGTCCGATATGCCATGGCGCCGAGTTTCCGGCTCCATGCCGGTAGCGAATAGACACGCTGCCATTGCATTGCCCTGCCGAATTCCCCAAAGCCTGAGTCTGCTCCTGTCCCTTCAAGAACCACTCCACCGGATTCGCACTGCGGAATGATCGCACGGATCATCGCGCATGTCGGAGCTGCCGAGTGATCACCGAACAGAGTTCGGTAATATAGGCCGGCATGCTGCAGCACATCGGCGACATCGGAGCCGCTGGCATCCTCTACGATCCGCACGAACTTCAGCCCGAGATGCCGGGCCATCTGCTCCGCAAGCATCGACTCCGGGTCGTTCGGGCCGAAGCAGTAGTTGACGAGGGTGACGTTCTTCAGCCCAAGGACAGATGCTCTGGCTGCGAGGAGCCCCGAATCAACCCCGCCGCTGAACAGAATGGTGACCGGGCGCCCAGCACAGTGCTCAAGCAGACAGCGATCAAGTGCAGCTACGACCGTCGAGATCTGCTGCTCGATGTTCGGCGAAGGCGCGGCTTTGGACAAAGATCTCGGAGACGGTTGCTGGGGAATTGTTTGTGCGTTGGTGCCGGAAACCGTCGTGGTTGTGCCAGGGACAAATCGACGAATTGCCTTCCAGGGGCTGAGAGGCGGAACAACCGCACCGAACTGCAGGTACGAATAGATGGCCGCCTCGTCTAGTTCGTCGTCAGCCGCATGCAAGGTTCGCAGATCATCGCTTACTCGAAGCGGCATCGCATCTGTCCTGTAGTACAGCTGCTCTGTCGCGGTCAGCGGAACAGTTATCTCTGCTGCGGACTGCTTCTCACACCACTGACGGCTCATCGGCAACGGCGTCCTGCTACTTGCGAGCTCTCTGATCATCATCTCAATATCTCCACCGTGCACTGTGCCAGGTGCCGATTGTCGGCGGTATCCAGCCAGCGATCACAACAGCCACTCATCAAAAAAGGCGTGCAGAGACTGTGGCATCTTGCTGAAATCGGGGTCGCAACACTGTTCGGGCTCCTCCGGCCGACGGATGGACGGAGAAGCGGCCGGGTTCTTGGGTAGCGGCACCCGGAAGGCCGCCGGATGGGAAGGATTATTTCCATAACGCGCCATACGGCCCCAGCCAGGATCACTAGGAGCCAGATCGATCCATTGGATAACCTTCCGGAAATGGCCGGTTGCCAGCAGGTGTGATCTGACGGCCGGCATCGGTATCGTTCCATGACAGCCCTGGCGTGATACGCGAGGCCCTGATGATGACATCATGCAGCCTCGGCACGTAGAGCTGGGTTCCCGCCGTCGGGCCGGGGCCAGCTTTCCAGTCAATGTCGAAATACATGGAGTCGGCCTCGCCAGTGATATCGGTGATGATGCCCCAATTCGGCGACCGTACCGCGTCAGCGTAGATGATCGCGCCTTCCCAGGTGGCACGGCCCCAAATCTTCTTCCCATCGGACGAGGAGGATAGTGAGGGAACCGTCAGCCGTCGGCCGTCCCAGCTCACCCCATCCTGACCGACGGTCAGGCTTTCGGGCGGCCATTCGGCAAAGACCGGCCCGGCGCCGACAAATGCGCTGCCGGCGACGTCCACCTGTTGCGTCGTCCATGAGCCTTTGAACGCGAGCGGCGCGTGCGCGACGCCGCGGAGGGTTGAATCGATGGCGCGCAGCTGGCGCGGCGCGATCCCGTAGCCGCTGGTCACATTGGAATTCTTGAACAGCAGATAGTCCACGCCGGTTCCTTCATACAGATCCGCAGTGGTGGTGCCGTCGAACACGACCATGCTGACCAGCTTGTCCAGTTCGCCGCTCAGCACCGATCCGCCGCTGACCCGAGCGAAGCGAGCCTGCGTCGGCACGAAATGGGGGATGACGCAGTTCTCGAAACTCATGTCGAGGGCAGCGGCATAGAGCTTGTTGCCTGGCGAACCTTTGTCGGGATCGGCCAGGAACTCGATATCCTTGATGCGTGCGCGCAGCGTCAGGCGCTGGTCGTCACGATCGATCGCGTAAATGCGAGCGACGCCGAGGGAATTCGGATCCTGGAGGGTTTCCCAGTAATTGTCCTTGTGCCTGTGGCGAAGAGGCCGGTCCAGGACGACCCTCCTGCCGCTGATGGACACCACCTTCGCGTATTCGAAATAGCGGATGTTGGGGGGGAAGCCGTACATCTGCTGGTCGTAGGAACCGACCATCACGTAGCGGCCGATTGGGAGATTGCGGGCGTCGCTCGCGTTCTTCAGCATCACAGCATGATCGCCGACGGCTGTGGTATCGATCTTATAGCCGATCGATCTCGGTTGCTCGCAGATCCAATCGCCGACCGGACGAACGCACTGAAAATATTGACGGCCCAGCTGTAAGATGGCGGAGGCGATATGGTAAGGGCCGTTCGGCGCGATGTTGCGCAACTTCGCACGGACGCCAGGAGTGTCGCTCCGGATCTCGAGGTACTGGATCCCGAAGGTCCAGCGATTGTTCACATAATCGTACTGGCGGCCGCCATGAAAGATGATCGTCGGCCTCAGATTGCCGTCTCCCACCGCTTTCTGATCGAGGATGATAGCGCGCCGAATCTTCATCAGGACTTCGGTGTAGTCGGCGCCGACCGGCGTGCCGTACTCACCGGAGTCGACCACATAGTCCCGATGAAGAATGTCGTTCCTGGTTCGGCGGGCGGTGACCCCGGCCACCACCTCGAGCGTGACCGGGAAGTCTGCGACCCTCGAGATATCCCCCCGGTTCCGCACTGACGTCTTGAAGGCGTAGGTGCCGGCGGCGAGCGGCGTTTCGGCCGACAGCATGCCGGTGTCGGCATCCACGGTCATGCCCGCAGGCGCGCCCGAGATCGAATAGGAATAGGCGTAGCCGAATTCCGACCCGCCCCATGCTTCGAGATAGCCGACCGGGCCAGTTTCCATCGACGAGATGACGAACCGCGATTCGGAGAGCCACCTGGCCGGGCTTGCGGCTGAGGACGTGTCTTGACGGGCGGCCGCCCCCGAACACGCCAGGAGCAGCGCGGCGCAGATGAGACGCTTGATGATCATGGCTGCAAACAGCGCCGAACCCTCTGGGACCTCGCA
Source organism: Inquilinus limosus (assembly GCF_051487185.1). GTDB lineage: Bacteria > Pseudomonadota > Alphaproteobacteria > DSM-16000 > Inquilinaceae > Inquilinus > Inquilinus limosus_F. Next base: position 19,309 of record NZ_JAHVDK010000017.1, on the reverse strand, counting down.
TCTACATATCGCGCATGTCCACGCATGGTGATCTGGCAATCGGGTGTAGCGCTGCTGTCGGGCTTCATCCTTTTGCCGGTATATCCCCTCTCTCGGTCGTGCGTTCCGGAGGGCGGGCACCTCGCTGAACGGACTGCCCCAGGCCATCGCCGACCTGAACCCGCCCTTCGGCGTAGCGCTTCACTCCAATAGGCAGATCAGAGGTCCGCGTAAGGGGTGTTAGCGTCCCGTATGGATCTGAGGATCTGCCGCGCGCCGGATCGGCGCGGGGCTTCAGCCGGACGCGGACTGCAACGGGGCCGCCCCACGGAGCGACGCGCACCGCGATATGCGGACTGCGGCTGTGGCTTCGGCCATCCGCGATTGGCGTACTGTCAAGGGACGTTGACCATAGTATGACGATTGGAGTTCCAATCACCCGTGCTGGCTTGCACCAGCCTCTGATCGAGGCCGGAGGGTGGGGGCCGGGCTTCAGCCGTGATCCGAGCCACGCCGGCTCGATGATGATTGCGGCGAGCCCGCTGTGAGCTGGATCCTCACTGGGTTGCTGGCTGGCCTGTGCCTATGGCTGCTGGTCGCGGCGGCGACACGGCGCGGGAAGCTGTATGAGTTTCCCTTCCTGGCCGGTGCAATCACTTTCTCCTTTATCCTGCCGCAGCTGCCCGGCCTGGCGGTCGATCAATTCATGCCAGCCGGGCTCTATGCCAAGACCGTCGGCTTCACGGTTCTGTGCCTTGCCATGTGCCGGCTGGGCTGGATGCCGAACCGCCTTCCGGTGATGCAAGCGTTTCAATGGCAGTTCAGTGAGGGGCGGCTGCTTCTCGTCTCCGCCATCCTCTCGATAATTGGATCCTATTTTTACTACAAGCTGAGCCAGATCCCGATCGAGATGGCAGTCGCTACGATGTTCACCGGCTACTACGTGGTGCTGTCTTTCTTCTCCGAGTTCCTTCAGTACGGCCTCGCCATCGCCCTGCTGTGTTTTTTCAACAGGATGTCGGTTCCTGCCTTCATGATCATTGCAGTTGATGGAATGTTTTATCTAGAGCACATCATGAGGACCGGAAAACGCGGCGAGACGACTGAGCTATTCATACTTTTCGCGATTGCGATTTGGTTCAAATGGCGCCGGGCCGTGCCGCATTTTCTGGCGCTGGCAGGAGTCCTGGGCGGCACCCTGGCGCTGACCAGTACCGCGGACTATCGCCAGCTGAATGTTAAGAATGACGGTCCGGCATTGTCGAAGATCGCAGAGATTTCGGTCTGGGAGAACTTTGAACGGATCCTTGCCAAGGGTGGCGAGGAGATGCGCAACGCGATGTACAGAATTCATATGGTCGATCGGAACCAATCATTCGATTATGGCGCCTTTCATTGGGATACTCTTGTATGGAATTACATTCCGGCTCAAATCGTTGGAAAGGATCTGAAGGATTCCTTCATGATCGGTATCGAAGATCAATTTGATCGAGCGTATAACAAGCCGACCGGTACGACTGAGACGGGTATGACCGATGCCTATGCCTCATTCTGGTATTTCGGTGCCTTTAAGTTCTTCATCATCGCCTATTTCCTGAGCCGGCTCTACGGCGCGGCGATGGCCGGCCATACGGCGCCGCAACTCTTCTACATGCTGCTGGCCGTTCCGGCGATGCACACGATTTCGCACTACACGCAGTGGGTCCTCTCGGCATGGGTCCAAATGGTGCTGTTCCTCATACCCGCTCTGCTCTTCGCCCGAATTCGCAAGCAACCTGCACAGCCTTCGGCCGCCGCGACGATGACGCCGCCCCCGGCCGTCGCAGCGATGGGGAGGGGGTCGTGAAGAGCCTTGATGCACCGCGCCTCGAGCCACGCCTCGGCGGGCCGACCTTCGCCCTGAGCGACCGTCTGCGCCGCTTCGCCTGGTCGGTCTGCTGGAGCTTGCTCGGCGCCTGGACGCCGCGGCCGTTCCACAAATGGCGGCGCCTGGTCCTGTTGGCCTTCGGGGCGCGGATTGATCCGACGGCGCGGGTCTACGGCCAAACAACCATCTGGTGGCCGCCGCACCTCACGGTGGGACGGCATGCCGTGATCGCCCCCGGCGTGACCTGCTACAACGTCGTCCCCATCACGATCGGCGACTTCGCTGTCGTGTCGCAGGGCGCCCATCTGTGCACCGGTACGCATGATGTCGATGATGCACGGTTCCCGCTGCGGGCGAGACCGATCGTCATCGAGGCCCAAGCGTGGATCGCCGCAGAGGCCTTCGTCGGGCCAGGCGTCACGGTCGGCGAGGGGGCGGTTCTCGGCGCGCGCGGCGTGACCTTCCGGGATCTCGATGCCTGGACGATCTATGCCGGCAATCCGGCCCGCAAGCTGCGGGAGCGGACACGGTTTCCGCCGCCGCAGGGATGATCTTCGCGGCCGTTCCCAGCTGCGCTCGGTTATCGACCCCGGTGGGCCGCGGCTTCAGGCAAATTGGTTCAGAGCAAAGGTTGTGCAGATGCGATATTTCGTAACGGGGACGGCGGGATTTATCGGCTTTCACCTGGCGCGCCTGCTTCTCGCGCGGGGCGCATTCGTCGTCGGCTACGACGGGCTGACACCCTATTACGATGTGTCGCTGAAGGAGCGCCGTCACGCCATCCTGTCCGAGAATCCGCGGTTCAGGCCGGTGGTCGGCATGCTGGAGGACGCCAGTAAACTCCGGCAAGCAGCGCAGGAGGCCATGCCGGATGTTGTCGTGCATCTCGCTGCGCAGGCCGGTGTACGATACAGCCTGGAAAACCCGCGTGCCTATATTGATGCCAATCTTGTCGGTTCCTTCAACCTGCTGGAGGTCGTCCGGGAGCTCAAGGTTCGGCATGCGATCGTAGCCTCGACCAGCTCGGTTTACGGCGCGAACGCCAAGAGTCCGTTCACCGAAAGCGACTGCACGGACGAGCCGATGACCCTCTACGCCGCTTCCAAGAAAGCCGTGGAGACAATGGCCCATGCCTATTCGCACCTCTATGACATTCCGACGACGGCCGTCCGCTTCTTCACGGTCTACGGCCCGTGGGGTCGTCCGGACATGGCGCTGTTCAAGTTCGTTTCGGCGGCGTTGAGGGGGGAGGCGATCGATGTCTATGGCGAGGGCCGCATGGAGCGGGACTTCACCTATGTGGACGATCTCGTCGAAGCCATCGTCGGCCTCACCGAGGTGGTGCCGATCAAGGGCCGGCCGGTGATCTTCGAGAGGGGTGTGGACAGCCTCTCACCGATCGCGCCGTTCCGGGTTGTCAATATCGGCGGTGGCGCACCGGTGGGGTTGCTGCCTTTCATCGACACGATCGAGCGGCATCTCGGGGTGCCGCTGATCCGGCGCATGCTGCCGATGCAACCGGGAGACGTGCCCAGGACCTTCGCTTCGCCCGATCTGCTCAAGGCGTTGATCGGCTACGTCCCGCAGACCAAGGTGGACGCTGGCGTGCGCGCCTTCATCGACTGGTTCCGGGAGTATCAGAGCGGTCTGGAACCGGCCGCGCCGAGCGCCAACGAACGCCTTCGCCAGCCACCCGCCAAGTCTCCTCGCAAGCCGAAGGCATCTTCGCCAAGACCAGCCGGGGCGGTAGTCGATACCAACGCAGCCTGAGGGCAGGGGCCCCGCCCGCTTCGCCTGGTGGGGCCTGGCATTCCCCGGAGAGGGGCGTCAAGCGAGGTCGACGGTCTCCGGACATGTCTGAAGGCCCAGCAACCAGCGATAGACCCCCTCCAGCTCGGCCGCCACGACCGGCCAGGAGAACCGTTTCGCGACCAGGGCGCAACCCCGGCCCCCCATCGCCCGGCGTTCGTCGTCGGTCATGCCCATCAGCCGCCGGAGCCCGTTCGCGATGGCGAGTTCGTTCGGCTCGATGGCGATCGCAGCTCCGTATTCAAAGCCTTCCGGCAGGTTGCACTGCGGGGTGAGGAGCGACGGCAGGCCGTGAGCCCAGGCCTCCAGCGCCGCGTTCGGCATGCCTTCGCTGAACGACGGCAGGATGAAGGCGTCCGACGATGCGAAGGCTGCCGCCTTATCCGGGCCGTAGAGCGGGCCGACGAAATGCACCGTCTCGCCGACTCCCAGACCCGTGGCCAGCGCCTTCAGTTCCGCACAATAGGCTTCGGGGCCGGATCCGACGAAGACGAGATGCCAGGGCGACGTTGCCGGAGCCGGCGCCCGGCTGTTGGCCCAGGCCCGGATGAGGGGGGCTGGCCCCTTCTTCGGCGTGAGCCGGCCGAGATACAGCAGGATGCGCGCATCCGCGGGCAGCTGCGTTCTCCAGCCCGGGCGCGGCGGCATGCCATCGGGTAGGGCGGCCCCATTCGGGATACGGCAGATCGGCACCTTCAATCCCAGGGCCCGGATCGACTGCGCCTCCGAATCGCAGAGCGCATGCAGGCAGGAGGCCCGCCGCAGATGAGCGCCCTCATAGGCTCGCATGGCGATCTGCTTCTTCCAGCCATGGTTTGCGAGCGCCCAGGGGTCGAGCATGCCGCGCGGGCTGATCACCAAGGGCTTCCTGGTATGCGCGGCCCACTGCTTCGCCGCGATCGAGGTGTACATCCAAAGGCCGTGGACATGCAGCAGATCGGCATCGCTGCCGCGCAGTGCCGCCTGAAGGCTTCGGGAATAGCCGAAGCTGCGGGGCCCCTGGACGGGCAGCAGATGGACGGGCACATCCCCCCAGCCCACCCGGTCGGAGGCAGCGTCGCGATCGAGTGCGAACACCTCGATCGAGATCGCCGGCGATTGATGCATCGCCTGGCACAAGGCCCGGAGCGCAGTGGGAGGCCCGCCATCGGACAACGAGGCAGACGCCGTCAGCATGGCGATCTTGATCTGGGACGCAGCCCGCCCCTGTCGGGCGCGGGAGGGCTCGGACCGAGACCCGATGGGTTCATGAAGCATAGCGAACCTTCCGGGGAGTGCTGGCTGCCGGGGCGGTCCGGGCCGTCCCGAGCGCATCGCAAAGCCGCCGTCCATAGGATTGGATGTCGAAATCTTGGCCCCAGAGCCTGGCGTTCTGCGACATATCGAGAAGCCGGACGCGGTCGTCGTGGAGCAGATGGAGGGATTGGACAATGGCGTCGACATCGCGGATGGGCACGACAAATCCGTCCACGCCGTCCCGGACGACGCTGCCGGTATTGGGCGTCGTGATAACAGGGAGACCGGCGGCCAGAGCTTCATAGGTCACCGTGGCCGATCCTTCGCACATCGACGGCAGGAGGAAGACATCGGCCCAAGCGTATTGGGCAATGATCTCCAGCCGTGGAATAGGGCCGGTGAACTCGACCACCCCTTCCAGGCCGGCGCAGGCCGCCGGCGGGGCCACGCCTCTTCCGACCAGGCGGAAGACAGCCTGTCCTCTCATCCGTCTGGCCGCTTCGAGGACGTAGGGCGTGCCCTTGCGCAGGCCCAGGCTGCCGACGGTCAGGACCCGCAGCGGACCGTGCCGCCGATCGCGCATCGGGATCTGGAACCGGGTATCGACGCCGTAGGGGACGACGACGCAGCGGTCTATCGGGCCTCCATGTTCCGCCACGCTCCGGCGGACGAATTCGGAAGGGCAGACGATGAGGTCGGCCTCAGCCCATTCCGCCCTCTCACGAGAGGCATATGCCTCCGCGAACACATCCTTGGTGAATTCGGAGGACGTCCAGGCCGGAAAGCGCTCCTGCTCCTCGCGTTCCAGACGATCGACCAGCGCCCAAGCCGCGATGTTCTGCTCGACGGCCGTCCACAGGCCACGGGCCCGTGCCGCCTGGAGCGACTCCAGACATTCGCGGACGAAGCCGTAGAAGCCACTGGCCTGGCCGAAGCCGTGGCGGACGACGAGCTCGGAAAGGCGCTGGCCGGCATCGAGTTCCGCTTTCATCCTGTCATCGGGACGTGCGTGCGCCCGCATGCGCCGAAGTGCGAAGGACAGGCCGATGCTGGGGAAGCACGTCATCCGCTGGGGCGGGATGCCGAACGGCCTTCGTCCGAGCAGCCGCCGGAGCCCTGCCGATTGAAGCCGACGGGGGACATATCCGACCAGACGGGGCCATCCCTTGGTCGCGCAGATGTCGGTGTAGAAATGTTCCAGCATGCCGTGCGCGTTCAGGATACGCGGCACGGCATAATCCATGCGGGCGCCGAGCTGGCTGACGACCACGCGTCCGTTCATGGCCGACCCCTCTCGTCGGCAGGAATCGCCGTGTCGGCCCGTCGGGACGGGACGTCGCTGGCCGCCGATGGCAGAAATCGCGACAGAAGCTCGGTCCATTCGCGGCACCCTCGGCCTTCGGTGTAGTCGGTCTCGAAAAAGCGCCGGGCGTTCGCCGCCAGCTCGTTCAGCTGTTCGGGCGCTTCCCGCAGCTCGAGGATATGGCGGGCCAGGGTCTCGCTGTCGCCGATGGCGACTGCATGCCCGCAACGATGCCGGCGCAGGATGCCGCCGATCTCGCCATCCGGATCGCCGACGAAGAGAGTCGGCCGGCCGGCGGCGAGGATGCCGTAGAACTTGCTGGGGATGACGAAAGGTTCGAGCGGGGGCAGGAGCGACACCAGATGGATGTCGGCCAGGCCGAGGCTTTCGGCCAGGAGCTCCCGCGGCTGCAGCGGCTTGAGGATGATGTTGTCCAGCCGCTTCGCTCGTATCTCTGCTTCGATGGCCGCCCGTCTGTGCCCGCCGCCGATGAACAGGAAGCGGATGTCGTCCCGGTGCTTCAGCCGCGCCGCGGCGCCGAGAATGGTGTCGAATTCGTGGGCGCGCCCGAAATTGCCCGAATACCCGACGATGAAGGCGTCCCCCAGCTGCCAATCCTGGCGAAGCGGATTTGCTTCCCGGGGGATCGGCTGGATCGCCGCGCCGTCCGACCAGTGATGAACGACGGCGAGACGCTCGGCCGGGACCCGGCGGCGCTCGAGGAAACGGGCCATCCGGTCGATCGGTGCGACGTTGCACTGCGCCTGGCGCAGCGACCAGTCGCGCAGGGCGAGCGCCAGCCGGCCGGCCCAGCCTCGCCTGACGACGGACAGCTCCAGCGCGACTTCGGGAAACAGGTCGTGGAGCCAGTTGATCATCCGGGCCCTTTTCAGCCTGAGGGGCAGGGCCAGGGTGACGGAGAGGAGCGGAGGGTCGGTGCACACGACGCAGACATCCCCCGGCTTCGCATGCCGCAGCACCCAGAGCGCTGCGCTGAGGTGGAAGCTGATGTAGTCGAGTGCGCGGCCCCAGAGCCGGTCACGGCCGAAGCCGGATGTCGCCAGACGGTCGATGGCGATGCCGTTGATCGTCTCGCGGGCCGACAGACGCCTGCTCCGATCATTGTGGAAGTGCCGACTGGTCAAGCCTCGGACGGCAAGCCCCTTCCGGGCGAGCGCGAAAGCCAGGCTGGACGTCATGCGGCTCGTCGCCGACTCGTCCGGATACAAATAGCGGTTCGCCAAAATAATCTTCATCTCGCCGTCGCTCACGGATTGCGGGGGCTAACGTCAAGTCACGGGTCAAGAGTGCTGTTGCTGATGGAGAAGCAGCGAGGATTCGTGCCGAGAAACGCAACGGCGCCGCCTAGTTCCCGCTGGTTCAACGATGTATCGAACTGAAGCCGGAGATTGACCGGAACCATTGTGGCGGAGGCCTTCTTGGCCCAACAAGGGAGGCAAAGGCGGTATGGCAGCCGATCCGTCCGGGGCCATTCCCTTCACTTGTCGTAGGCGCAAGTCGATCGGTACGGAATTCGCTGGTGTCGGGATCATCTGGATGGAGGAGGCGGCTTCGCTGGCTGATCGTTTTTGCCGATCGGCGCTATCCCTCTTTGCCCGCCCCTCGGTTTTGTCGAGGGATGTATGCTGGCCCAGCTTCGAGACTTATTATTAACCGCAATTCCCTATGGTCGTCGATTTTCAGAAATAGGGAATGCGGGAATTGGTAATTAGTCTCCAAATTCACAAAGTTTTGTAGAATTTCTGAGATGCGGGGGTAAGCCGATCCTTCTGACGCGTCATGTTTCTTTGCCTGTGCCTCGAGACCCTGTTGGGACGACAGCTCCTCATGGATCAGCGCGACAGGTCGATCGATCGCGACAACAGCCTCAAGGGGCCATGATTCCGTTCCTCGATTTGGCGGCACAGCATCGCAGCATCGCGGCAGAGCTGGAGCGCGCGGTGCTCGATGTCATCAGAAGCGGCGATTACGCCATGAACCCCGCCATCATCGAATTCGAGGATGCCTTCGCCGCCTATTGCGGCGCGCGCGACGCGGTTGCCGTCAACGCCGGCATCTCGGCGCTCCACCTCGCCCTGCTGGCGGTCGGCGTCGGACCGGGCGACGAAGTGGTGACGGTTCCGGCCGCCTTCGTCGCGACGGTCGCGGCCATCCTCTATACCGGGGCGAAGCCGGTCTTCGTGGACATCGACCCGCAAACCTGGACGATGGACCCGTCGGCGATCGAGGCGGTCCTGACCCCCGCGACCAAAGCCATCGTCCCGGTTCATCTGCACGGCCGCCTCGCGGACATGGACCGGATCCTGCCGATCGCACGCCGTCATCGTCTCTGGGTGATCGAGGACGCCGCTCAGGCGCACGGGGCGGAACGTCACGGCGTCGCCGCCGGGACCTTCGGCGACATCGGCTGCTTCAGCTTCCATCCCGGCAAGAATCTTTGGGGGTGCGGCGACGGCGGCGCGATCGTCACCGACCGGACCGACCTGGCCGAGACGATCCGCTGCCTCCGGGATCTGGGGCAGAGCGGCAGGCACAACCACGTTCGCCACGGTTTCAACTATCGAATGGATGCGGTCCAGGCCGCCGCCCTCGGCGTCAAGCTTCGCTATCTGGACGAGTGGATCCGTGCCCGGCGGCGCATCGCCTCGGCCTATGACCGGGCCTTTGCCGGGGCGGCCATCCAGGTGCCGGCGGGGCCCGTCGGCGGAGACCACGCCTACCAGATCTACGCCATCCGGATTCCTGAACGGAATCTCGTCCGCTCGCGGTTGGCCGGGATCGGCATCGCCACCGCCATCCACTACCCGCTCCCAGTCCACCTCCAGCCCGCCTATGCCGGTCTCGGCTACGGGCCTGGCCGATTTCCCGTCTCCGAGGCGTTGTCGGCGCAGACCCTGTCGCTGCCGATCTATCCCGAACTGTCTGCCGCCGCGGTGGAGCAGATTGCGCGGGCGGTGAATGAGTTCTGCCGATCATGAGGCGCTTCGGCCGGCAGCCGCTGCGCCATCCCCACGAAAGGTGAGCCGCGTCATGTCCAGCAAAGCCGCCGATCTCGCCGGGAAACGGGTGCTTGTCACCGGTGGAGCCGGCTTCATCGGCTCGACCCTCGTCGACCACCTCGTATCGGCCGGATGCGACGAGATTCTGGTTGTCGACAACATGCTGCACGGTCGCCCCGATCATCTCGCCGAGGCTGTGCGGAGCGACCGGGTCCGGGTCATCGATGTGGATATTCGCGATCGATCCGCGATGGCCTGCCTCGTCGCCGGCATCGACACCGTGTTCCATCAGGCGACGCTCCGCGCCGGCCACTGCGTCAGCGAGCCTCGCCTTGCGATGGAAGTGATGGTCGGCGCCACCTTCGATCTGCTCGAGCAATGCGTCGCCTCCCGGGTGCGCAAGGTCGTGCTGGCCTCCTCCGCGTCGGTCTACGGCATGGCCGAGGGACTGCCGAAGCCGGAAGGCCATCGCAGCCTCCACCTCGATCGCACCCTTCACGGCGTGATCAAATCCTTCTGCGAAGGCCTGCTGCGCGCATTCAAGACTATGTACGGCCTGGACGCCGTGGCTCTCAGATATTTCGACGCCTATGGCCCGCGCATGGACATCCACGGACCCTACACCGAGCAGATGATCCGCTGGATCGAGCGGATCGAGGCGGCAACGCCCCCGATCATCTATGGCGACGGGCTGCAGACGATGGATCTCGTCCATGTCGACGACATCGCCAGGGCGAACATCCTGGCGGCGACCATGGACGTCTCGGGCGTGGCGCTCGATATCGGCAGCGGCTCGCAAACCTCGCACCGCGACCTCGCGCGGATGCTGGCGGGCGTGATGGGGCGAGGCTGGCTGGCGCCGGCGCACATGGCCGACCGGGGGGGCTTTCCGCTGGCCCGGCCGGCGGCGGATCCTCGGCCGGCCGAACAGTTGCTGGGGTTCCGCGCGGGCATGCCGCTCGAGACCGGTCTGCGCGGCCTGGTCGCCTGGTGGCGCCAAGCCTCGTCCTCGACCGCCGCCGCGGAGCCGGAAACCGGGGAAATCCCGCCGGAGGTGACGGCCCGATGAACCGGCGCCCGTCAGCCGCCGTTCCGCAGCGTCGGCAAGACGCCTGGGGTGAGGGCCGGGCCATGCCTATAGATGGAGGTCCTTCCCCTTTTGTACAGGCTGTCGCTCTGCTGCAAACCCCATAAATTATAACTCACAGTCAAAATAAAATCCCTCTGCCTTATAGTGGTTCTTCGGAGCTGATCATGCCACAGAAGATCGCCTTGATTGTTGGAGTAACTGGTCAGGACGGAGCGTATCTGGCAGAGCTACTTCTGTCGAAGAATTACATTGTTCATGGGATCAAGCGGCGATCCTCCTCTTTCAATACCCAGAGGATCGATCATCTCTACCAGGATCCACATAGCGATTCCGTCCGTTTCCATGTTCACTACGGCGATCTCACAGATTCCACCAATCTCTGCCGCATCATCCAGGACGTGATGCCGGATGAAATCTACAATCTCGGCGCGCAGAGCCATGTCCAAGTCAGTTTCGAGACCCCGGAATACACCTCGAACGCCGACGCCCTGGGCACGATGCGGCTGCTCGAAGCATTGCGGATCCTGAAGCTCGGCGACCGGTGCCGGTTCTACCAGGCATCGACCTCGGAGCTGTTCGGTCGCGTCCAGGCGGTGCCGCAGGATGAGCGCACGCCGTTCTATCCCCGCAGCCCCTATGCGATCGCGAAACTCTATGCCTATTGGATGACGGTCAACTACCGCGAAGCCTATGGATTTCATGCCTCGAACGGGATCCTGTTCAACCACGAGAGTCCGATCCGAGGAGAGACCTTCGTCACGCGGAAGATCACCCGGGCGGTCGCGGCGATCGAGCGGGGCCTCCAGAAGTGCCTGTACCTCGGCAATCTGGACGCGCGACGCGACTGGGGGCACGCGCGCGACTACGTCGAGGGCATATGGCGCATCGTCCAACAGGACGAGCCCGACGACTATGTGCTCGCCACGGGCGAGACCCACACGGTGCGGGAATTCGTCGAACTCGCGTTCCGGGTGGCGGGCCGCGAGATCGAATGGACCGGCAAGGGCGTCGACGAGAAGGGGCTGGACGCCAAGACCGGTATACCGCTGATCGAAATCGATCCTCGGTATTTCCGCCCGACCGAGGTCGATCTTCTGCTCGGCAATCCGGCGAAAGCCCGGGAGAAGCTCGGTTGGAGCCACACCACCTCCTTCGGCGATCTGGTCGCCGAGATGGTGAATTCGGATCTGGTCGCCGTCATGCGAGAGGCCGGACGAAATGACCGCTACGAATGACGATGCCGGTCGCCCGCCCCTCGAACTGCGCGGCAAGCGGGTCTGGGTCAGCGGTCACCGGGGCATGGTGGGGTCGGCGCTGGTCCGCCGGCTTGCGCGGGAGGATTGCACGCTGCTCTTCGTCGACCGGGCGACGGTCGATCTGACCAGCCAGGCGGCCACAGAGGATTGGATGCGGCGGGAGCGGCCGGACATTGTCTTCGCCGCGGCGGCGCGGGTCGGCGGGATTGTCGCCAATGCGACCTATCCGGCCGAATTCCTCTATGAGAACCTGATGATCGGCGCCAATGTGATCCACGCCGCCTATCGGACCGGTGTCGAGAAGCTGCTGTATCTCGGATCGAGCTGCATCTATCCCCGCGACACGGCCCAGCCGATCCGCGAGGACCAGCTCCTGACCGGGGCGCTCGAAAAGACCAACGAGCCCTATGCCATCGCCAAGATCGCCGGGGTGAAGCTGGTGGAGTGCTACGCCCGCCAATACGGCTGCCGCTTCATCTCGGCGATGCCGACCAACCTGTACGGCCCCAACGACAATTTCGATCTGGAAACGTCGCATGTGCTGCCGGCGCTGATCCGCCGAATTCATGAGGCGAAGGTCCGTGGCGAGGCGACCGTCGAGATCTGGGGGTCGGGACAGCCGCGCCGCGAGTTCCTGCACGTCGACGATCTCGCCGACGCCTGCGTGCTCGCCATGCAGCGCTACGAGGACCCGATGCCGATCAATATCGGAACGGGGGCCGACATCTCCATCGCCGATCTCGCTCTTCTGATCGCCAAGGTGGTCGGTTATGAGGGGGCTTTCACCTTCGACGCACGCCGCCCGGACGGCACCCCGCGGAAGCTGCTCGACATCGGACGGATCACGCGCCTGGGCTGGCGAGCCGGAATCGACCTGGAAAGCGGAATCCGGAACACCTATTGCTGGTGGCTGGGGGCAACGTCGCCCTACGCCGGAGAGGACGGGCGCCAGGGAGAGCAGGATCGCCCAAGCCGAGCGCCCAGCGCCTTGGCATTCGGCTAGCTCCGTGCATGCCGGGCCTGGCCTGACGTGACCCGGGCGGAGTTGAGGTCAAGTCTAATTTAATTAGTCCAAAATGTGATACAAATGTGGTATGCGATCATCGGAACAACCGATGATGTGCAGGACCGACAACGCTGTGGTCGCCTTTAAAAGATGGCCGGAGGTCGCTGACATCGACCATCGATCGGGCGGCTGCATATCTGAAAAATGGAGCAGAGGGAAGACTTCATACCCGTCAAAAGCGGTTTCAGAAAATATAACCTTAGATCGCAAGGCTTAAATAATACTGAAGGAGGTGGGTAAAAGACTTTCTTTGTGAGGGGGCGCTTCATCAATAGGATGTCGTTTTATAAAACGCATACTCGTTTATGGAAGATGATTTTTGTATTGATATTATCAATACTGAAAACGAACAAGGCGGCATCATGGACGGAGCATAGGTACGCATATGGCTGGATTGGAAGAGGCCCTTCTGTTGAAGATTGGCCGCTATTTCACCCCATCGCCATCGGAGGCCCTTGCTGTAAAGAAATTGCTCGCGACCCGCCGGCAATATGCAGCCCGAATAGAGATGCTTGAGGATGTTGAGAGGCATCATCGGATCTTCGTTCTGAATGATGGGTGGGGATATTCGTTCAAGGACCTCCCAAATGGACTGCGGCAGATTGTAGACTTCATTCTTCCGGGAGATTTTTTTGGTCTTGGCGGCATTTTTCTGAATGGAACCGGCCTCAGCTTCGCCAGCGTGACGCCGGTCGAAGCTGCTTCGATCTCGCCCCAATCGCTGCTCGCCATGTGCAGGCAGTGGCCGCGTCTCGGCGGCGCAATCCTCTGGAGCGCCAGCCTCGAGGGCTCCATTGCGGGCGAGCGCCTGATTGCGGTCGGGCGCAGGTCCGCCGCGGCGCGTGTGGCCCATCTCCTTCTCGAACTGTCTGTCCGGCTGGAGTTCATCGGTCAGGGCAATTCGTCGGGCTTCCTCTGCCCGCTCACCCAGCATGACCTCGCCAATGCTCTCGGATTGACGGCCATTCACGTCAACCGGGTGCTGCGGAACCTGCGGCAGCTGGGGCTCGTCGTCTTCCGGAACTCCGAGGTCGAGTTTCTGGACCGTGCCGGCCTGGTGGAGCTCGCTCATTTCGACCCGGCCTATCTCGGTCGGGGCCGCGCATCGTCGCGGAAGATTTTCAGCAGCTGAGACGGTGAATGCGAGGTTCGGCCTCGCGGGCGCGCATGTCAGGGCTCTGATCGCATTCCGGGCGTCGGGCGGCCTCCGATACAAGTCGTGTCGGGCACGGGATGCAGCGTGCGCGAGGTCGCCGAGATCGCCGAACGGATGACCGGCCGCAGCTTCGCGCAGCCTCGCGGCCGCGGCGCGCCGGGGATGCCGCCAGCCTCCTTGCGAATTCCCGAAAGCCGCAAAGCGCGTCGGGCTGGAAGCCCTTGCACAGCGGCCTGCGGACGACCGCCCGGTCGGCACGGGCGTGACGTGCCCGTCTCCGGGTGGCTTCGACTCCCCGATCGTCATGCCTCTGACGGATGCCCAGGGTAAGCGAGTGGGCGAGAGCCGGACCATGCAGCCGGCCGATTGAGCTGCTTCAATGGCAGCAGGACCCTGCTTCATTCCGGTCGGACCTATCGACCAAACCGTGGACGAGGGGGGGCGCAGGCGGCCCTGAAGAGGGGTGGCGTCATCCGCATTTCGGGCGGGCCGTGCTGCAATAAGAATGCCTGCGGCGCGCGGAATCGGGTTGGTCAACATATTCGGAGCATGCCCCTGCGAAGGGGTGACCCCAAAGGAGTACAGATCGCCTAATTTAGGTTAATTCCCAAAACGTCCGAACCACATATTATACCTTATGACACCCATGAGCCTGAGGGCGTCATGCGCGATGGCTCGGATTGTCCAATCTATACTATGCGGTATATGAATGTAGTGTGATGAAGCGGCAGTTTTAACTGCCGCGCATCGAGGAAGCGGAAGATTGCGGGGGGAGGCTGCCAAAAGACCGCGAAAGAAAAATTTAAATAAAACTTGAAACAACCTCACTCTGAAGGCGGAGGCGACCTTCCACCACAAGGGGGAAATAATATGTCGTATCATCTGGAATTTTCCACCAACGGCGCCGCCAAGAACTACATCGGATCGGCGGAAGCAAACTCGAAGTTGCACGATCTACAGGATATAGCCGGGTCAAACTCTCGCGCCGCAGGCGAGCCAATGGTTGTCGAGAACTCCAATAGCATTCGCATAGCCGTGATCGAGTATCGCAAACTAGAGCTGGAATGCTTGATCAGAGGATTTCGATCCAGGAACGCGAATCTGGAGGCGTCCGCCTTCTCAAGTATTGAGGGATGGAGGAATGCCGTTGAGTTGCACGATCAAATGTCAGCGATACTGTTTAATATCGGATGGCGAAATGCGACCGATCCCGACGTCATGGATGCCGTGAAGTCTCTGGCATCAGACTTCGCAGATATTCCGACGATCGTGATCGGCGATGTCGAAGACATGACTCATGTCATGAAGATTCTGGAGTATGGCGCCCGTGGCTATATTCCCACCAGCGTGGGTCTCGACGTCGCCATAGAGGCGGTCCGCCTGGCGCGCGCTGGAGGGATTTTCGTTCCGGCCAGCAGCCTCACCTCCTTCCAGCAGCATCTGTCGGGGGAGAAGCCGCCCCAGAACAGCGTGATGAATGGCCTCTTCACCGCCCGCCAAGCGGCTGTGGCCGATGCTCTGCGCCGGGGCAAGGCGAACAAGATCATTGCCTATGAGCTGAACCTCTGTGAGAGCACGGTCAAGGTGCACATCCGAAATATCATGAAGAAGCTCAAGGCCAAGAACCGGACCGAGGTCGCCTACAAGATCAACGACATGATGCCGAGAGGGGGTGGGCCGGAAAGGTCCATGTAGACGATATTGAATATTTTCAATTTTCCATATGAGTGACCAGCCGTGATTGAGATCACGCCAAATTCTGCTCACCATACGCGGAACCTGCAAGACTACCTCCGGATCCTGCGTCGGCGGAAATTGGCCGTCTGGATTCCGGTGGCCGCGGCGATGGGGATTGCCGCCTTTCTCTACACGCAGGCGCAGCCCCGCTATGTCGCAGAGGTCGTCATCGCGCTCGATGTCCGTCGGGTTCAGGTTCTGCCTGCGGATGCGGTGGTCTCACCGCTGCCCCAGGACAGCCCCGTTCTCCAGACCGAACTCGACGTCATCTCGTCGAGGACGATGGCCGACCGTGTCGCCGACATCCTCGAGCACAAGGGTTATCAGCCGGCGGACATCGCGCCGCCGCTGGCGGAAACCTTCCGGCAGAGAATTGAGCGGTGGATCGGAGACGGATGGCAGGCGGTCGTCGGCCCCCCCTCGCCGGACCAGTCGGAGCCGCAGTCCGAGGCAGAGGAGACGCCAATCCGGCGCGACGTGATCGATCGCCTGCTCGGCGACCTCCAGGTGAGCAACGACGGTCGCTCCTACACGATTTTCATCTCCTATACGGCTGAGGATCCCGAGTTTGCAGCGACTGCCGCCAATGCGTTCGGCGAGGCCTATCTCTCCTATCAGGCCTCGGTCCAGTCGGAGGCCACCCGGCAGGCGAGCGAATGGCTCGGCGCGAAGCTCGACGACCTGCGGCAGCGGCTCGAAGCCTCGGAGGCGGCGGCCGAACGCTTCCGCCGCGACGCCGGGCTCATCGAATCCGACGGCATGACGCTTGCAACCCAGCGGATCAATGCCCTCAATATCGAGCTCGTCCAGGCCCGGTCCAGCCGCGCCGACGCCGAGGCCCGCCTCGAGACCGCGAGGACGCTGTCGCGGAGCGAAGAGGGGCTGGACAATTTCGCCCAGGTGCTGAACTCCGGGACCATCCAGGCGCTTCGAGCCGAGCAGGCGAGGGTCGAGCGCAGCCTGTCCGAGCTGCAGGATACCGGCGCCGTCAAGAGCAGCCAGCTGCCGTCCTTTCAGTCGCAGCTGGTTTCGCTTAAGCAACAGATCGCGACCGAGGTGGAGCGCATCCTCAAGAGTCTCGAGAACGAGCTCGATGTCGCCCAGCGCAAAGAGGCCGCCATTCTGGCCGCCTTTCAGGAGGCTGGGGACGATCTGACCAAGACCAGCGACGCTCGGGTGCAGCTCAACCAGCTCGAGCGTGAGGCGACCGCCGACCGCACCATCTACGAGACCTATCTCAACCGCTACAAGCAGACGATCGAGCAGGAAGGCTACGCCATTCGGGAGGCCCGCATGGTCTCTGAGGCCGAGCCGCCATCCGTGCCGGCAAGCCCGAAGCTCGTTCCCTATGCCGCCCTCGGCCTTCTGGCTGGACTCGGCCTCGGTTTCGGTCTCGCACTGCTGCGCGAAAGCACCGATGACCGGGTCCGGTCGCCGAGCGATCTGGAAAGCGCGATCGGACTTCCCGTGATCGATCTCGTTCCCCGGATTCGCGGGGCGAAGCGCCCGACCGCCGTGTCCGCCTTCGTGCTGGATCAGCCCCGATCCGCCTTCAGCGAGGCCATACGCGCCCTCCGGTCGACGCTCCAGCTGGCGCCGGCAACCCGACGCGCACAGGTCCTGATGTTCACCTCGGTGCATGCCGGCGAGGGCAAGACCAGCCTGGCGGTGTCGCTGGCGCGTTCGGTGGCCAGGACCGGCCTCAAGGTCATCGTCGTCGACGCGGATCTCCGCAAGCCCGCGATCGCCGAGCAGTTCGGAACCGCCACGGCCTTGCCGCTGCCCGACGTGATCGGCGGCGTGCAGTCGTTCGAGGAGGCGATCCAGGTCGACCCGCGTTCACAGGCGCATTTCATCGCCCCGGCGCCGTCCGGGGACTCCTTCGATTTCATCCTCGGGGGCGTCCATCTTCGGGAGGCGCTGGCGAATTTGAGGAAACGATACGATCTCATCATCCTCGACACGGCGCCGGCCTCGACCTCCACCGATGCGGCGCAGATGGGGGGATTGGCGGACGCCGTGATCCTGGTCGTGCGCTGGGGACGGACGACCACGCAGGCGATCGCGACGACCGTCCGGCAGCTCGCCTTCCGCGGGGTCACGGTCTCAGGCGTGATCCTCAACGGCGTCCCTTCGGGGCGCCAGGGGCGCTACGAGGCCGGGCCTCCCGCCGCCGAATGGCCACCGGAGATCGATCATTCGCGTCCGCCGGACCTGCGTGGCCAGGCCATCGGCCTTGTAAAAGAAGCGTAGAGGCGAGGGCTTATGACCACGGAGACCCCGATGACGGCGACAAGCGTGCCGTGCTCACGGCGACCTTCAGGCCTGCGGATGCCGGGCCGTCTCCTTCCCGGCCTGCTCGCGGCTTTTCTCTGGATGGGACTCGCGACCCCTGCCGCGGCCGGTGCCGGGGCCTACCGCATCGGCCCCGGCGACACGCTGGCGATCACGGTCTACGGGCAGGAGACGCTCTCGGGGCAGTTCCGCGTCGGCTCCGACGGGATCATCGGCTATCCGCTGATCGGCGATGTCGAAGTCGATGGGCTCACCACCGGCGAAATCGCCAAGCGGATCGGGGCGGGGCTGGAGGAACATATCCCGTCGGGCAGCGCCGTGAGCGTATCGATCCAGGAGTATTCGCCGGTCTTCGTCCTGGGGGAGGTCGAGAAGCCCGGCCCGTATCCGTATCGGCCCGGCATGATCGCGCTGGAGCTCCTCGCCGTCGGCGGAGGGTTGAAGAAGCCCACCTTGACCACGGAGAACAGCCGACTCCAGCTCATTACCACCGAGCAGGAATATGCCGATCTCCAGCTGCAGCGCTTTTCTCTTCTGGTGCGCCGCGCCCGGCTGAAGGCGGAGATGGACGGGGCTGAGACCTTCGAGTTCGTCCTGCCCACGCATGACAGCATCCAGGATGCCGATGCTCTGAACCGGATCGTCGACGGCGAGGAGACCCTGTTCAGGGTCCGCAAGGAGGCGCTGGAGAGCCAAGATCGCGCATTGCAGGCTCAGCGCGCCAGCTATGAGCAGGAGATCTCCACGCTGGAGCAGGCCATCAAGATGCACAATGAGGAGTTGGCCCTGTTGGCAGAAGACGTGCAGGCGATGAAGACCCTGGCCGATCAGAAGCTGACCCAGCTGACCCGGCTGCGCGAGACGCAGCGCAGCTATTCGGTGGCCCAGCGCGATGTGCTGGAGCAGCAATCCTATCTCGCGCGTGCACGCCAGAATCTGCTGGACCTCGATCAACGGCGCCTCGAGCTGCGGAGCACGCGGATCAATGAGGATGCTGCTGAATTGCGGGAGGCGGATCTCGAAATCGCCCGTGCCGACCAGAGAATGGGCTCCCTCCTCGCCACCCTCTCGGAAATCAAGCAGGAAATGACGAGCGCGACCGAGGCTGTGGCGACCGTGACGACGAGCTATTCGATCACCCGGCTCGTCGATGGGCAGTACCAGGAGATCGCGGCGGACGAGCGGACAGAGATCAGGCCTGGGGATATCTTGCGCGCGACCCAGAAGATTGATCTGCGCGGTCCGCAATTGACCCTTAACTGACCCACCTCGCGGCCGCGCCGGCCCTGCGTCATCGTTCCTTTTGTCTTCCTCGGAAACGAGGCCGCCCCATGGGGTGGTCTCTCTACTCCACGGTGACGCTCTTGGCGAGGTTGCGGGGCTGGTCGACATCGGTGCCCTTGGCCACGGCGGTGTGATAGGCCAGGAGCTGCACCGGCACGGCGTAGAGGATCGGCGCGACGAAGGGGTCGACGCCGGGCAGGCCGATCGCCGC
>NZ_JAHVDK010000016.1:0-173302 GCF_051487185.1 Inquilinus limosus | reverse complement strand
AGCGCGCGGAAGTTCTCGATGATGCCGTTGTGCACGATCGCCACCCGGTCGGTCGCGTGCGGATGGGCGTTGCTCTCGCTCGGCCGGCCATGCGTCGCCCAGCGGGTGTGGCCGATGCCGATGGTGCCGTCGATCGGCGCCTCGTCCAGACGCCGTTCCAGGTTCACCAGCTTGCCCTCGGCCCGGCGGCGCTCGATCCGCCCCGCCACCAGCGTGGCGATGCCGGCCGAGTCATAGCCGCGATACTCCAGCCGCTTCAGCGCCTCGACCAGCCGCGACGCCACCGGCCGGGTCCCGACGATGCCGACAATGCCGCACATCAGCCCTTCTCCTGCTCGCGCCGAGGCCTGAAGCGGACGGATCGGCTATCAAGGTGGTGGTATCCGCCCACCGGCCAGCTGGCGTGCGTCTCTTCGATCGGCCGCCGACCAGCCGCGCCGGCGGTGAGAAGGCAGCCAGCCAGAAGGCCGATAGATGGGCCGAGGATGGCCCAAATGATGAGAATGGTCGTCATGAGGACGAGCCGGAGGGATTGAAGAAATTCACTGTCATTCAGGACCGATTTAACGAGAAAGGCTCGTCATATTGCCGAGGAGAAGGCAGATATCCTTGGCATCTGAAATCAGTTTCATACGATATGCGCAAATGCTTTGTGTGTTGAAGCTGACCTTTCGCAGTAGCGGGCGATGGCCTCGGCAATCCTTCCCTGAGCTCTGCTCGGACCCAGCCGAGCCGGGCAGCAACGTCAGCGCCGTCGACGCCAAGATCCCGCCGACTGA
This sequence comes from Inquilinus limosus, assembly GCF_051487185.1. GTDB lineage: Bacteria > Pseudomonadota > Alphaproteobacteria > DSM-16000 > Inquilinaceae > Inquilinus > Inquilinus limosus_F. The sequence goes on along the minus strand of NZ_JAHVDK010000016.1, from coordinate 172,523 downwards.
TGAAGGGATCCGCCGCTACGTCTTTCGGTGGTGCGCCATTCCACCAAAAAATATGGATCCGGTTGGTGATCATCGCTGAAGGTGTCAATTGTTCGGCAACTGATCCCGCGCGTAGTCTTGTTATCAAATGATCTCGTGGCGTTTACCTCATGTAACGTTTATCGCCGGACCGTAGCCTTGTCTTCAAAAGCCGAATGACAATGAACAGGGCCTGACGACCATGGAAAACTATCCTGAAGAACTCGGACCGGCCGACGCGACGGCGGATCGACGCGCCTTCCTTGCCAAATGCGGCCGCTTCGCCGTCATCACGCCGCCGGCAGTCACGATGCTGCTGTCGACCAGCTTGTCGTCGGAGGCGATCGCGAAGTCCGGCGGGAAGCCGGGACGGCCCGGGAGGCCTGGAAGACCCGGCAAGCCTGGCAAGCCCAAATGAGGCTGGCGCTGATGCCATGGCCGAATTTGCTTGGCACAATGGCATCCGACCGGACCACAGCGGGGCTCCGCCGGGTCGAGGCGGTGGCCTTCTGGAACGGCTCCTGAGTCTTCTTTGGGACGTTCCGATTGGCTCGATCAGCTGAGGAAATCGCCGGGATGTCCATCGCAAGCGATGCCATCCCGGCGAATTTTATCACCGCGGAAGGAACTGGCTTTGCCGTCATGGACGGGCGCAAGCTCGTGTTCAGCGAAGCGCGACAGGAAATATACGAGCTGAACGACATGGCGGCCTATATATGGTGCCGTCTGGGAGAGGGGCATCTACCGGCAGCTGTTGTGGGCGGGTTGGTGGATCTCGGGGTCCCGCCCGGGGCTGCCGGCAGTTATGTGCGGGAGATCCTGTCCGAATGGCGCCGGCTCGGCCTCGTCATCCCGGCCGGCGGCGAGGCCGCCGGGCCAATCGCGTCACGGTCGACTGACCGGCGGCAGCTCATCCGCATCGCGGGGTTGTTGATCGAGATCCACCATGCAAGCGACGCGCTCGCCCGGCTCGCAGCCCCGGCCTTTGCCCATCTGCACGCCGGAGGTTCGGACACAAATGGCCGCTCGGTCGTCAGCCTGTCGCTCTCGACCGAGGCAGCGGGAGACCGGTTTCGGCTCCGGGCGGGCGGAAGGGAGATCGGCATCTCCGACCTGGATGGAATCCTGCCGGCCCTGAAGGCGCAGCTGACGGACGACGTCCTCGCCCATGCCGACTATTCGATCGCGATCCATGCGGCGTCGCTGGCGTGCCGTCGGCGGATGCTGCTCCTGTGCGGCGAGCCGGGCGCGGGGAAGACGACGCTGGCAGTGGCGCTGGCCCATCGCGGCTTCGGCTACGCCGGTGACGACATTGCCCTCCTGACGCCGACCGGCCGGGTGATGGGCGTGCCGTTCGCCGCGTCGGTCAAATCGGGCGCCTGGCCTCTGGTGTCCGGAATCAGGCCGGATCTGGAAGATCTGCGGATCTTTCGCCGGTCCGACGATCAATATGTGCGCTACCTGCCGCCCGCGGCTCCGCCGGTCACCGAACCGCTGCGCCTGGGATGGGTGGTGCTGCTTCGCCGGCGATCCCACGGGCCGGCCGCGCTGACGCATCTGGACCGGATCGAGGCGATACGGGCCATTCTGGCGGAGGCGACGGCACCCGGACGGCGGCTTTCCGCACCCGCATTCGGCCTGCTGGCCGAGGCGATGGCCGGCGCGGAATGCCTTGTCCTCAGCTATGCGGATCTCGACGACGCGGTCCACGAATTGCGGCAGACATGTCCATGAGCAGGACGCCTCCGGAAACGCTGATCCTCGCTCTGCGCGAAACGCCTCCGGTCGACGCCGACTGGTTTTCGGTGATCGAGGTCGCCAGCCAGTGCTGGATGACGCCGGCTCTGTTCGTCGCCCTCGACGGTTGCGGCGGGCTTTCGGCATTGCCTGCCGATGCGCGCGACTATCTCGCCTTCATTCATGACCGCAACCGCCAACGCAATCTCCTGCTGCGGGGTCAGCTGGTCGAGGCGGTCGCCGCCCTGAACCGATCAGGCATTCAGCCGATCCTGTTGAAGGGGGCGGGAATCATCTTCTCCGCCTCCGAGCGGACTCTCGGTGCCCGGATGATGAGCGATCTGGATCTGCTGGTGCAGGAAGCGGAGAAGCCTGTCGCGGACACCGTGCTCGCCGGGCTGGGCTACCGCACGGCGGAGGGGGAGCATGGCGTCTGGCGGCCACAGGACGCCGGAATGCTCGAGCTGCACAGTGCCGGGACCGTCAGCGGTCTGTATGGTTCATCGCTCATGGACGCAGCGCATTTCTCGGCCGTCCTGCGAGACGCCGCGCAAGCGCGGCTGCCGTCGCCCACCCTCCGGGCGCTGAACCTGATCGTGCACGACTTGATCAAGGACGGGGATTATTGGCGTGGCACCATCGATCTGCGCCATCTCCATGACCTCGCAAAACTTGCGCAGACGCCGCAGAGCATCGACTGGTTCCACCTTTCCCGGCTTTTGCCGGGTCGGCTGCAGCAGAATGCATTCCGGACACAGCTGCTGGCCTTGCGCGAGTTGTTCGAGGTGCCGATCCCTGACGCTCTGTGCCGGACTCTAGTGCCGAAGGTTCAGCACTGGCGAAGGATGGCCCAGATCCGTCACCCCCGTTTGGCCATGCCCTTGCGGTTCGCGGGGGCTGCGGCCTGGCTCGGCCGGCGCGTCCGAACGAAGGATTGTCCGCGGTTCACCGCCAAGGATTTTGCGCCGCGGGTGTTCCGAAAGCTCATGCAGGGGCGCCGCGAGATCGCAGAGGCCCTGATGGGCATTCATCTCGGCCCCAAGCTATAGCTGCTCGCCGCAACCCCGCAGCTCGCTTTTGAGCCGTGATGAAAACCTTCCGGCCATCGACGCGCCGCTGGCCGCGGCGCGCACTGCTAGGGCCGGTTTGCCGCGTAGTCGCGCAGCACCCGACCCAGCGCCTCCAGATGACCGCGCAGCGCCGCGAAGCCGGCGGTGCGCTCGCGGCTGTCCTCGTCCATATAGAGCCGGCGGTTGATCTCGATCTGCAGGCTGTGGCGGCCGCGCACCGGATCGGAATAGGCCGAGATCAGCTCGGCGCCGCGGAACGGCACGTTGAGCGAGACCGAATAGCCGAGGCCGCGCAGCGTCTCGGCAGCGAGCTGCACGAAGCCGGGCTCGCAGCTGGCCCCGTCATAGTCGCCGAGCACGAAGTCGGGCCGCGCCGTGCCGGCCGGGTCGGGCGACAGCGCATGGCCGAAGGCCGGCATGGAATGGCAGTTGACATGGTAGACTCGGCCGAAGGCGCCGTGCACCGCGTCGAGCAGGCCGCGCAGCCGGTCGTGATAGGGCCGCCAGTAGCGCTCGATCCGGGCCTCGACCTCGGCCACGGTCGGGCGCCGGTCGTACATCGGCTCGTCGCCCCAGGCGTAACGCCAGATCAGTCCCATGCCGCGCCGGGCCGAGGCGCTGTCGCGCACCGGATGCGGCCAGCCGCCCTCGACCAGCTCCAGATCCACGTCGAGCAGCGAACGATTCACGTCGAGGAAGCTGCGCGGGAAATGCGCGACCAGAAAGGGCGCGCCGAGATCGGGGGCGAAGTCGAACAGCGCGTCGACATGGGTGTCGGCGGCGATGTGCACCAGCTCGGGCGGCACCGCCGGACGGAAGTCTTCCGGCAGCATCAGCCCGCTATGCGGGCTGTCGAAGACCATCGGGCTCGGCGTGCCGCGCGGCGGGACGACGGTGAGGACGCCGTCGATCTCGACGGCGTCGATGCGGGCGGGCTGGGTCATCGTGGATCGGTCAGCGGGTCGCGGCGGTGGCCTGGGAGGCTGGGTAGGTGGTGTCGGCCATGCCGGTGAAGCCGCCGCCCTTCCGGGCGATGGCCGAGGGCGAGGCGAAGGGGCGAGGATAGACCGCCCGCTGGGCCGGGCGGATCGGGCCCAGCGGTTCCAGCGCGGCGACGCAATCCTCCGGCAGATCGATATCGACGGTAATCCCGGCGGTCGGCCCGGCATTGATCCGCGGCGCGTTCAGCGCGTCCTCGACGCTCATCCCGGCATGCAGCAGCATCGCCGAAACCTGGGCCAGCGCCGGCACGATCTGGTTGCCGCCGGAGGCGCCGAGCACGGCGAAGGGGCCGTCCGCATCGGTGATCGCCACCGGGCACATGTTGTTCGGACCGAGGGCGCCCGGCCGCAGGCTGTTGGCCCGGCCCGGCCGCGGGTCGAACCAGGCCATGCCGTTGTTCAGCAGCACGCCGGTCGCGGGCGACAGCACCCGGGCGCCGAAGCGGTTCAAGAGGGTAAAGGTCAGCGCCACCATCCTTCCGTCGCGGTCGGCGGCGTTGAGCTGGGTGGTGCTGGAGGTCGTGCTCAGCTCGGCCGGGGTCAGCCGCCCGCGATGGGCGGCGAAGGCGTCGCGGAGCGACGCCGTCATCGCCGTGTAGAAGCCGGGATCGAGCGGACCGGCGCCGCGCTGCGCGTCGAAATGGCGGAGCGCATCGTGCAGCCGGCGGCCGCCGCTGGTCTCGCCGGCGACATGGACGCGCCGGCCGGCGATCTCGGCGGCGGATGCCGAATAGACGCTCGGCCGGTAGGCGGCCAGATCCTCCGCGGTGATGAAGCTGCCGCCGCGGCGCAGGTCCTCGGCCAGACGCTCGGCGATCCGGCCGGTGTAGAAATCCTCCGGCCCGGCATCGGCCAGCCGTTGCAGCGTTTCGGCGAGCCGCGGCAGCGGCAGCACGGTCTCCGGCTCCGGCACCGCGTCGCCGGGCATCAGCACGGCGCGGGCGCCGACGTCGCGCCGCAGATCGGATTCGGCCATGGCGATGGCGAGCGTGGCATGCCAGTCGACGGTCATGCCCTTGCGGGCCCGTTCGATCGCCGGGGCCAGCGCCCGGTCGAAGCCGATCGTGCCGAAGCGCCGCAGCGCTTCGGCCAGGCCGCGGATGCAGCCGGGCACCACCGCTGCGGTATAGCCGCGTACATTGGCCTGGCCGGCCGAGGCCGGCATGCCGAGGAAGGTGACGGATCCCTCTGGGGCCGGCCGATAGGCCTCGGGGTCGAAGCGCTGCGGCGCGCGGCCGGTGAACTCCACCACCTCGACCCTCCCGTCCGGCTCCGCCACCATCAGATAGCCGCAGGCGCCAAGGCCGCTCATCCAGGGCTCGACCGTCTGCAGCACCAAGGCGCCGGTCACCGCCGCGTCGACGGCGTTGCCGCCGGCCTCCAGCACCGCGGCGCCGGCCTCGGCGGCGGCGTAGTGCTGGGACGTGACGACGCCGTGTGGCCCGGCGGCGGCCGGCTTGCGCATCTGCCAGCGCTCGACCCGGGCGGCGGCGAAGCGGGGATCAGCCATGGTCAGCCTCCTGATCGGCGGCGACCAGGCGGCTGGCACCGGAGATGTCGCCCAGCTTCTGCCCGGCTTGGGCGCGGGCCTGGCGTTCGGCGATGCGGGCCTCGCGGGCGATCGCCTCATCGGCCGCCGCCTCGGCCTCGCCGGGCGGCAGGACCAGCACGCCGGTGGCGTCGGCCAGGACGGCGTCGCCCGGCAGCACCGGGACGTTGCCGCAGGCGATCGGCAGGTTCAGAGCCCCGCCCAGGTCGTTCAGCCGGGTGGTGATGGCGGAGGCGCCGCGGCACCAGACCGGCAGCCCGGCCTCGCGGATCTCCTCGGGATCGGTGCAGGGGCCGTCGAGCACGACCGCCACCGCGCCGGCCCGCTGCGCCGCCCGGGCGACGCCGCCGCCGAGGCAGGCGTGGCGGTCGTCGCCGAGCCGGTCGATCACCAGCACGTCGCCCGGCCGCAGCAGGCCGATGGCATGGTGCAGCAGGGTCGAATCCGTGCCGGGGATGGCGAGCGTCACCGCGGTGCCGACCAGGGTTCCCCGAACCGGCTGCAGCGGCGCGATGCCGCGGTGCACGAAGCCGCGATGGCGGAAATGACCGATCGTGGCGATCTCGACCCGGGCCAGCTTCTCGGCCAGGGCCGGGGCGATCTGCGGCGGCACGGCACCGATCTCATACTTTCTCATGCAGCCTTGTTCCTTCCGGCCCGGCAGCGTCGCGGCCCCAATCGCGTCCAGGCACGGCCGACAGCAGCTCGCGCGTATAGGCCTCGCGCGGGGCGCCGAAGAGGGCGGCGGGCTCGCCCTCCTCGACGATGCGGCCCTGGCGCATCACGGCGATCCGGTCGCAGATCCGGCTGGCCACGCGCAAATCATGGGTGATGAACAGCATGGCGAAGCCGAGCCGCTGCTGAATTTCGGCGAGAAGGTCGAGGATCTGCGCCTGGACCGAGACGTCGAGCGCCGAGACGGATTCGTCGGCGATCAGCAGGTCCGGCTCGATCGCCAGCGCCCGGGCGATGCAGATGCGCTGACGCTGGCCGCCGGAGAATTCGTGCGGGAACCGGCCGGCCGCCTCGGCGTCGAGACCGACGGCCTGCAGCAGCCGCAGCGCCCGTTCCCGCGCCTCCGTCTTGTCGACGCCATGGATGATCGGCCCCTCGGCGATGGCGGCGCCGACGCTCTGCCGCGGATCGAGCGCGCTGTAGGGATCCTGGAACACGATCTGCACCCGCCGGCGCGCCGCCCGCAGCGCCTTGCCCTTGAGGGCGGAGAAGGAGCCGGCGGCCAGCACGATGTCGCCGCGCTCGGGCTCGATCAGCCGGATGACGCATTGCGCTAGGGTGGATTTGCCGGAGCCGGATTCGCCGACCAGCCCCAGGGTCTCGCCGCGGCGGATCTCGACATCGACCCCGTCCACCGCCTTGACGCTGCGGCCGCCGCCGAACAGCCCGGCCTTGCGAAAGGTCTTGGCGATGCCTTTGGCCGAGAGGGCGACCGGGCCCAGCCCCGGCCGGGCGCGCCGCGGCTCCAGCATCGGTACCGCGGCCAGCAGGTCGCGGGTGTAGGGCTCCTGCGGCCGGCGCAGCACCTGGTCGCGCGGGCCTTCCTCGACCAGCCTTCCGTTCTGCATCACCGCGACCCGGTCCGCGATCTCGGCAACCACGCCGAAATCATGGGTGATGAACAGGATGCCGGTGCCGTGCCGCTGCCGCAGATCCAGCATCAGCCGCAGGATCTGCGCCTGGGTGGTGACGTCGAGCGCGGTGGTCGGCTCGTCGGCGATCAGGATGGCGGGGTCCAGCGCCAGAGCCGTCGCGATCATCACCCGTTGGCATTGCCCGCCGGACAGCTGGTGCGGATAGCTGTGGTACAGCTGCTCCGGGTCGGGCAGCCGCACCTCGCGGAACAGCGCCAGCACGCGCTCACGGATCTCCGCGGCCGACAGCTTCGTGTGCAGCCGGAAGACCTCGGCCACCTGGTCGCCGACGCGGTAGATCGGGTTCAGGGCGGCGCTCGGCTCCTGGAAGATCATGGCGATGCGGCGGCCGGCGACGTCGCGCCGCTCGCGCTCGCCGAGGGCCAGCAGGTCGCGGCCCTCGAACAGCACGCGTCCGCTCGGCGCCGGCAGGTTGGCCGGCAGCAGCCCCATCACCGCCAGGGCGGTCATCGACTTGCCGGAGCCGGATTCGCCGACGACGCAGAGGATCTCGCCGCGGCCGAGCGCCAGCGACAGGCCGGAGACGGCATCCGGCCGCTGCGCCGCCGGCGGCAGCGGCACGCGCAGATCCTCGATGGCGAGAAGGGGTGTCATGCCGGCGCCACCTCGACCCGGCGCGGGTCGCAGCGGCGGAAATGGGCGACGAAGCGCGCGGTGAAGCCGGTGATGTGCTCGACGATCCGGGCGCCGATCGCGGGGTCGGCCAGGGTCGGGTCGCCGCCCAGCATGCCGTCCGGATTGACCTCGGTGACGTCGAGCGGCACCTGCACCGGCAGCCCCTCGAAGCTGACGGCGGCGACGCCGTCGGTCGGCAGGCCGAAGGCGCGGGAGGGCGTCGCTGGGCGGATCAGGTCGGGCCGCATCAGCTCGGGGAACAGGTGCAGATAGACCGAGGTCAGCGGGTCGCCGCCATGGCCGCGGGCCCGGCTAGCGGCGTCGCCGTGCAACTCGCGCCACAGCTCCGGCGGGATCAGGCGCCAGATGTTCAGCGCCGCCACCGCCACGCCACGTTCGCGCCGCACACGGCGCAGCGTCTGGTCGATCAGCGGCGCGTTCGAGCTGTGGCCGTTGAACACCACCAGATGCTCGACGCCGTGGTCGAGGAAGGCGGTCACCGTGTCCTCCAGCACCGCCGAGAAGGTCTCGGCGCGCAGCTGGATGCCGCCCGGCACGGTGCGGAAGAAATCGGCATAGCCGAAGGGGACGGTGGGGGCGGCGATCGCGTCCGCCGCCTCCGCCGCCAGCACCGACAGCCGCTCGGTCAGCATGTAGTCGCCCATCGGAGCATGCGGGCCCTGCTCCTCCTGGCTGCCGAAGGGCAGCAGGACGACCGGGCGCTCGGCCAGACGCTCGCGGAACTCGACGAAGGTCATGTCCTTCAGGGCGTACTTGCGCAGCGGCATCGGCGTCGTCTCAGCCCAGCTTGAGGTAGTCGCCATACAGGCGCATGTCGCTGTCGGCGATCGGCGTCCACTGGATGTCGGCGCGATGCGCCCAGTTGTAGACGCTCTTCCACAGATAGAAGCCCGGGGTGACCCGCTGCCACTCCTCCGACAGCGCCAGATAGGCCGCCTTGCGCTTCTCGAAGTCGGTCTCCTTCTCGAAGGCACGGCCGAGTTCGACGAACTTCTCCGTCGGCGTCCAGGACTTCCAGCTTGCGGTCGCGCGGGTCGAGGTTGGACCCCAGTCCAGCCACAACGGCTGGTAGGGATCGCCCGGGATGAAGTCCGAGCTCATCGACATGTTCATCAGGTGGTAGGGGCGGCGGTAGACCAATTCGAAATTGTCCAGCACCACGGCCTCGACATTGACGCCGATCTCGCGCCACTGCTCGACCATGATCTCGGCCGCGGCCTCGTAGTTCGGATAGAACTGGCGGGTGATGTGCCAGCGCAGCTTCTGGCCGTCGTAGCTGGTCTCCTTCACCAGGGCCTTCGCCCGGTCGGGGTCATAGGGCAGCTTCGGCTTCAGGTTCGGGTCGTAGAACTTGCCGTATTCCGGGAAGTTGAACGGCACCGCCGGGTGGAAGGTGGCGTCGCCGAACAGGGCCGAGACGATCTCGTCCATGTTGACGCCCTGGACCATGGCGTAGCGCAGCTTCGGGTCGACCAGCGGGTTGTCCGGCGGGTCGGGCAGGGTGTTGAAGGCGAAGGCCGGGTAGTTCTCGACCTGGCGCCGGATCAGCTTGACGTCGGAATAGCCCTGCAGCGTCGGCTCCTGGTCGGTCGGGATGTTGACGATGAAGTCGAACTCCTTCGACACCAGCCCGGCCAGGCGCGCCGCGAATTCCGGCACGATCTTCCACACCAGCTGCCGCACCGGCGGCGGATCGCCCCAATAGCCGTCGAAGGCGTCGAGCACCATCACCTCGCCGGAGCGGAAGGTGGTGACCTTGTAGGGGCCGGTGCCGATCGGCGCCTGGCCGAAGCGGTCGACGCCGACCTCGAGATAGTATTTCTTCGGCACCACCAGGCCGATATTGCCGGTCAGCTTGCCCGGGACGTTGGGATCGGGCGTCTCGGTTTCGATCTCGACCGTGTGCGGGCCGGTGGCCTCGACCCGCTTGAAGCCGGCGGTGAAGGTCCTGCCGCGCGGCTCGAACGGCTTCGGGCCCCACAGCCGGTCGGCGCCGAGGGTGAAGGCGACGTCCTCGGCCGTCATCTCCGTGCCGTCGTGGAACGTCACGCCCTGGCGCAGCTCGATGGTCCAGACCGTGCCGTTCTGCTCCCACTTCGTCGCCAGCTTGGGTTTCAGCGCCAGGCCGTTCGGGTCGGAGATGTAGTCGCGCTCGATCAGCCCGTCGTAGAAGTTCGGGAAGATCCGGTTCGAGGTTGTGCTGAAGCCGTTGATCGGCGACATCGTCTGCCACAGGTTGTCGACCGCGATGGTCAGCACCGGCCGGTCCGCCGCCCGCCCGTGCCGCAGCGGCGCCACCAGCGAGACGGCGCCCGCGCCGAGCGCCAGCTTGCCGAGATCGCGTCTTGTGAACATCGAAGCCTCCATCGTTCGTTTTCTTGCGGTTATCAGGCGGTCCGGCCGCGCAGCATGGGGTCGAGCCGGTCGCGCAGCCAGTCGCCGACGATGCTCATCGACAGGGTGACGGCGAAGATCACGAGGCCGGGCCAGACCGCGATCCACCAGGCGCTGGACAGGTATTCGCGGCCGTCGCCGAGGATCTGGCCGAGGCTGGTCAGCGGCGGCTGGATGCCGAGGCCGAGGAAGCTCAGCGAGGTCTCGAGCAGGATGATCTGCGGGAAGTTGAGCGTGATCTGCACGATCAGCGCGCTGGCCACATTCGGCAGGATGTGCCGCAGGTAGAGGCGCATCGGCGCCGCGCCCAGCGCCACCACCGCCTTGGCATAGGGCTGGCTGGCGGCGGACAGGACGACGCCCCGCGCCAGCCGGGCATAGGCCTCCCAGCCATGCAGCCCCATCAGGATGACGAACAGCGTCAGGCTGTTGCCGAAGAAGGCCAGTAGGGTCAGCGCAATCAGGATGAAGGGCAGGGAGGCCTGGACGTCGACCAGCGTCATCAGCGCCTCCTCGACCCAGCCGCGGAAATGCGCGGCGATGAAGCCGAGGGCGCTGCCGACCACGGCGCCGATCAGCGTGCCGGCGACGGCGACCGACAGCGACATCTGCAGCCCGCCGACCAGCCGGGCCACCATGTCGCGGCCGAGGCGGTCGGTGCCGAGCAGGTAGCGCGGGTCGCCGCCCAGGAACGCCGGCGGCTTCAGCCGGGCGAGCAGGTTCTGCTGGGTGACGCCATAGGGCGTCAGCCAGCCGCCGAACAGGGCGGCCAGCAGCGCCGCCGCCAGGACGATGGCGGCGGCTGCGAGGAGCCAGGGGAAGCGCCGCATCGTCCGGCCCTCAGCGCGCCGCGCGGATGCGCGGGTCGAGCAGCCCGTACAGCAGGTCGACCGCGAGATTGGCCGCGACCATGGTGGCGGCGACCAGCAGCACCAGCGCCTGCACCACGGCGAGGTCGCGCGCGGTCACGGCGGTGACCAGGAGGCGGCCGATCCCCGGCCAGGCGAACACCGTCTCCACCACCACCGCGCCGCCCACTAGCGCGCCGAGATTGAGCCCGATGATGGTGACGATCGGGATGGCGGCGTTGGGCAGGGCATGGCGCAGGATCCGGGTAAGGGGCGGCGCGCCCTTAGCCGCCGCGGCGCGCATATAGGGCTTGGCCAGCACCTCCAGCATCGCCGAGCGGGTGAAGCGCGCCAGCGTGCCGGCGGTGTAGACCCCGAGGGTCGCGGCCGGCATCAGCAGGTGCAGGATCGTCCCCGTCCCCGAGCTCGGCAGCCATTGCAGGGTCAGGGAGAACAGCAGGATCAGGAGGATGCCGAGGAAGAAGTTCGGCAGGGCGAAGCCGAAGACGGCGAAGCCCATGACCAGCCGGTCGAGGGCGGAGCCGCGGCGCAGCGCCGCGACGATGCCGGCCGGGACGCCGACCAGGATGGCGACGGCGTAGGCGGAGAGGCCGAGCAGCAGGGTCCAGGGCACGCGCTCGGCGATGATCTCGGTCACCGACCGGCCGTCGCGGTAGGAGGTGCCGAACTCGCCCGACGCCATCTGCACGACATAGCGCAGATACTGCTCGGGCAGCGGCCGGTCGAGGCCCCAGGCCTCCCGGAACTGCGCGATCTCCTCGACGGTGGCATCCGGGCCGAGCAGCGACTGCACCGGGTCGCCCGAGACCCGCAGCACGATGAAGGCGAAGGTCACGACGAACCAGAGCGTCAGGAGGGTCCGCGCAGCTTTCACCGACCAGAAGCGCACCATGCAGCAGCCTTCTCCGTCATCGGGGCGGGCAGGGCCTGTCTCGGGGGACGCCCGCGATCGCAAGAAAGGGTCCGATCCGGGGTGCCGACGGAATGAGCGGACCACAGCGATCCCGTGGGATCTATCACAAAATTACAAGCCCATTTATATGTCACATGTATGAATAGGGGCATCGAGCTGCGGCATCTGAGCTACTTCGCCTGCCTGGCGGAGGAGCTGCACTTCGGCCGCGCCGCCGACCGCCTCGGCATGGCGCAGGCGCCGCTCAGCCAGCAGATCCGGCAACTCGAGGAGCGGCTCGGCGTCCGCCTGTTCGACCGCACGACGCGGCGGGTCAAGCTGACCGCGGCCGGCGAGATCCTGCTGCGCCACGCCCGCGACGTGCTGAGCGGCCTCGACCGCGCCATCTCCCACACCCGGGCGATCTCGGGCGAGCATGTCGGCCATCTCGTCGTCGGCGGCGTGCATCTGGCGCTGTCGCAGTTCCTGCCTGCCATCATCCGGGCGTTCCGCGAGACCTATCCCGCGGTCACGGTGGACGTCGTGCCCTTCACCACGGCCGAGCAGTTGAAGACGCTGGAGGCCGGCGGCATCAACGTCGCCTTCATCCGGCCGACCACGGCGGCCGGCTTCATGCAGATGGAGCGGCTGTCGAGCGAGGGCTTCGTGGCGGTGCTGCCGAAGGCGCATCCGCTCGCGGCCAAGCCCGACCTCTCGCTGCGCGACTTCTCCGGCCAGCCTTTCATCGGCTATGCGCCGATCCTCGGCGCCAGCTACAGCAACCTGGTGCTGGAGGCGTTCCGCCGGGCCGGGGTGCGGCCGATGGTGGTGCAGGACGCCTCTCACACCCTCTCGATCGTCACCCTCGCCGCCGCCGGGGTCGGCCTCAGCATCGTGCCCTCCTGGGTGTCCCACATGCCGCTGCCGGAGCTGGCCTACCAGCCGCTCGACGAGCTGCCCGAAGCGGTGGAACTCGCCATCGCCTGGCCGGCCGGCGAGACCTCGCCGGTGGTGCTCGATTTCGTGCGCATCGCCCGCCAGGTGGCGGCGCTGCGCCGGGCCAGCTGATCAGAAGCTGACGCGCAACCCGCCGGTGGCGGTCTGGCTGCGATAGTCGTCGGCAAAGCTGCCGTCGTAACGCAGGAACAGGCTCACCGCTTCCGCCGTGAGGGTGGCGCCGATGCCGATCACGGCGAGGTCGCGCGGCGCACGGGCGCCCGTCACGGTGAACGCCGCGTCCGAGCCCTCGAAGCGCCCGTCGAAGGAACGCTCCGTATCGGCGACATCGTGGCTCCACGCCGCCCGCAGTGACAGGCCGAGCGGCGCCGCCAGGCCGATGTCGAGGCGATGGGCCAGCTCCGCGCCCAGCATGCCCTGGGCCGAGGTGACGGTCCGGCCGTCGATCTCGAGATTGACGGCGCCGGCCCCGCTCTCCGTGATCTCGTCCTGCCCGACGACGATGGCCTGAAACGCCGCGAAAGGCGTGAGATCGGTGCTGTCGCCCAGCGACAGGCGATAGCCCGCCTCGATACCGAACAGGAACAGGTTCGAGTCCGCGTCGGCGGCAGCGAAGCGGTCGATGCCGGGGAAGGAGATCGTCCGGCTCACCGACCCCCAGCCATGGGCGTAGCCCAGCGCGCCATCCACATACCAAGCATCGGGCGAATAGCTGGCGTAGAGGCCGAGGGAGACGGTGCTGAGATCGCCGTCACCCGAAAGCTTCCGGGTGTTGAAGCCGCTGGTCGAGAAGGCCAGCGCTCCGCCGGCGGCGAGGGCATCGTCCAAGCGATGCTCGAAGCCCGCGGCGACGCCGACGATGTCGAAATCGACATCGTGCCTGTCGCCGTCGCCCGACAACCGGCCGAAGCTGCCCAGGCCGGCGACCCAGGCGTTCGGCGCGCCAGGCTCGCCGGGCCCTGCCGCGGCGATCCCGCCTGCCGGCACGGCGCCGCTGTTTCGGGATTGGCGCATCTGCTGCCGCAGCACGTTCAGGAACGTCTGCGCGCCGGCGATCTCGACCGATGGCAGATCCGCGTAGACCTCGCCGCTCAGCTGCTGCAGCGCCGACCGCAGCGGGCCCTGGTCGCCGTAATTCAGCAGATCGAGGCTGTTGTAGACGTGGTCCATGTCGCCGAAGAGCTGCGGCGGCGTGGCGCGGTCGAGGGCCTCGGCGATCGCACCGGCATTGCCGCCGCCCGCCCGCGGCCCATAGGCCAGGGCCTTGGCGCCGATCAACTGCCGGTTGGCATAGGCGTCGGCCGGCAGGAACTGCGGATTGGCGCAGTTCGGATCGTCGGACCGCCCGATCAGCAGGGACTGCGCCGTGCCGCCGCTGCCCCAGGGGCCGCCGACCGGGATCGACGGCGGATTGGCGGGGAAATTACCCAGAATGGGGGCGCCGGTTCCGGTCAGGATGCAGGTCCCCGCCGGCACGCGGACGATGGTCAGGGAATCCGGCAGATAGGGCAGGGCGAGCCGGTCCTTGATCTCCGCGGCCGTCAGCCGGCGCACGACGTCGGAGCCGGCGATGAAGCCGCCGACCGCCCGGGTGGTGCCTTCGGTGTAGACGCGGACATACTGCGTCTCGGCCGTGGTCCGCACCACCGCCGCCGGGGCCGAGTTCACGAAGGATTCGGTCGGCGGGGTGCTGAAGATATAGGCGTTGGCATCGGCTCCGGTCGTGACGGAGGAAATGGCAGAACCATCCCTGCGGTAGACGGGGCCGGACACGACCTCGCCCGGAGGGAGGGGCAGCGTCCCGGATATCTGCGCCAGCGCCGGGGCCGCGCATTCGATGGCCAGCACGCCCGAAAGGACCAGGGCCGCGCACCATCCGATATGCCATTTTCCTGCACCGAACCGCATCATCGTAGCCTGACTCGACCGGTGGCAGTAGACATAAAGCCTCCCGAGATGAAGCGCCGCCCGACCGTCCTGACCGCGAGGTGGCAGGGAATGTCAAGGCAAGCATGTTCCGGCTGGTTCCTTCTCTTAATATTTGATTCGTCCGGAAGGTGAATAGAGAAAATCTCAGATCTTCTATATTTCTATTGAATTAAATTAAATCAAAACAATACTATAATTTCCATTGAAATAGACGATTTGATTTGAGGAGCCCTGTCGTCGCCTTCTTTTGTCGTGCTGACGAAGGCGCTGCATGCGGCATAGGCTGGCCGATCATAGCGTCAGGGCGCGCAGTTCTCGTCCCCCGTCGGCGACGGCTCGCCAGGGATCTCAGACGCGTCGCCCCGCTTCGCGCGAGGTCATGCCTTGGCTCGCCACAATCGGCGGCGGCGAACGACGCCGTCATGGCCCAGGGCGCAGAACCCGCCGCCCTGGAAATGGTCGGTCACCTGCGGCAGGGGCACGGGCCTGGGCTGGTGGGCTTCGGGCGCTGCGAAATCGGTGGTGCGGTCCTGCGGTCGGTAACCCAGCGCGGTCGCGACCGAGTTGTCCCACCAGGCCGCGTCGTTGGCCGAGGCGCCGTAGACGGCGGTGCAGTCGATGTCGGGATGTTCGAGACCGATGAGGACGAGCTGGGCGAGGTCGCGCGGGCTGATCCAAATGGCGAGGCCGCGAGCGTCGACCGGCCGCTCGCCGGCATTGCCGATGCGGATCGCGAGGGTGCGGATGCCGGCCTTCTCGAAGAACACGCCGGCCTCGAGCTCGCCCCAGCACTTGCTGAGCCCGTAGAGCCCGTCGGGGCGCATCTGGTCCTCGACGCCGACGCGGGCATCGCGCGGATAGAAGCCGGTCACGTGGTTGCTCGACGCCAGCACGACGCGGCCGATGCCGGTGCGCCGTGCCGCCTCGTAGACATTGTGGGTGCCGAGCACGTTCACCCGCAGGATATCCTCGACCGCCCGCTCGTTCGGATAGCCGGCGAAATGGACGATGGCGTCGGCGCCCTCGACGGCGGCGGTGAGCGCCGCGAGATCGGTGATGTCGGCCGGCGTCCAGCGCTCGTGCTCCGCCAGCGGGCCGGGATCGGCGATGTCGATGATGCGCACCGCTGCGATGCGGCCGGCCAGCGCCCGGCGCAGCACCCGGCCGACATTGCCCGAGCCGCCGGTGAGCACGATCGACTTGGCGGAGGAGGGCACAGCGCCTTCGGCGCCGGACGGGATGGACGATATCAAGATTCTCACACTCCTTCGAACATCCGCTGCCGGGCATTGAGGATGTGCCGGCGCATGGCCTCGGCCGCGGCCCCGGCATCGCGCCGGCGGATCGCCTCGACGATCGCGACGTGCTCGTCCTGCACCGCCCGGATCCGCTCCGGCGTCCGCATCCGGCTCAGATGCCGGGTGATGTTCATGCCGACGGCGATGTGCGGGGCCAGCGAGCACTGCACGGCGATGTGGTACGGGTTGCGCGTCGCCCGGGCGACCGCCTCGTGGAAGCGCCTGTCCTCGTCGGCCCCCAGCTCACCATTGCCGAGACAGGCCTCGAGCGCTTCGAGCGCGTCCTCGATCTCCTTGAGATCGTTCGCTTCCCAGCGCTCGGCGGCGAGGGCCGCCGCGACGGATTCGAGGCCGGCGCGGAACTCGAAGCAGCGCTGCACATCGGCCAGCGAGCGGACCTGGGCGAAGCGCAGCACCGCCACATCCGGCTGCTGCCGGACATAGGAGCCCGAACCCTGGCGCGAGACGATGAGGCCATCCTGCCGCAGCCGCCCGAGCGCCTCGCGCACCACGGGCCGCGAGGCACCGAAGCGCGCCGACAGCTCCGCTTCCGACGGCAGCCTGCTGTTGAGGGCGAAATCGCCATGCGCGATCAGGGACACGATGCCGTCATAGACGACCTCGCTCAGGCGGGCCGGCGACCCGGTGTCCCGCGGCAGAAGGCCGATCGCAGCGTCGCCCTCCGTGCCACTCATGCCCGTCTCCTCCGCACCGGCAAGTTGTCAGGATCGATGACCGCGGAGCCCCACCTGGCCCGCATGCCGCATTCATCCGTCGCCGGCTCGGATGCCCGGTTCTTCTCGCTGTTTGCGCTGCCGCATCCCCGTACGACAGAAAACATCCGGAACAAGGCCATTCCTGTTGTTATTTGTCAATATTTGTAATAAGACCGGAACGACAAAGGAAGCGGATCGGCGCGCTCGCGGAACCGGTCCGACGCAGCACACAGGGGAGGAGTCCAGGATGGACGACAAGCTCAGCGCCTCGCCGCACGTGTTCGCCCGACGCACGGTTCTGAAGGGTCTCGCCGGGGTGGCGGCGGTGCCGCTCGCGGCCCGCTTCGCCCATGCGCAGGCCGCGAAGGGAGAGGCTCCCGATCTCGCGCAGCTGGTGAAGGACGGCAAGCTGCCGCCGCTGGCCGAGCGGCTGCCGGCCAATCCGCTGGTGGTGCAGCCCCTGACCAAGGTCGGGACCTATGGCGGCACGCTGCATCGCGGCCTGCGCGGGTCGTCCGACCACAATGGCATCCTGCGCATGGTCGGTAACCAGGGCCTGGTGCGTTGGAATCTCGAATTCACGAAAGCCCTGCCCAACCTCGCGGAAAGCTGGGAGATCAACGCCGACGCGACCGAATTCGTCTTCCATCTCCGCAAAGGGACGAAATGGTCGGACGGCCATCCCTTCACCGCGGACGACATCGTCTTCTCGGTCGAGGACTGCGCCAAGAACGCCGAGCTTTACGGCTCGGTCCCCTCACAGCTCTCGATCGCCGGCAAGCCGGTCGTCGTCACCAAGGTCGACGACGCGACGGTCAAGTTCACCTTCGCCGCACCCTACGCGACCTATCTCGAGACGCTGGCGACCCCGCTGGGGCAGCACCCGACGCTGTTCGCCAAGCACTACGCCAGCCAGTTCCATCCCAAATACAACGACAAGGTCGACGAGCTGGTGAAGCAGGCCAAGCTGTCGAACTGGACCGACCTGTTCCGGGCGAAATGCGGCGACATCGAGATTCCGGCGCGCTGGGGCAATCCCGAGAAGCCGACCCTCGACCCCTGGGTCATCGCCGAGCCCTATGTCGGCGGCGCCACCCGCGTGGTGATGAAGCGCAACCCCTATTTCTGGCAGGTCGACACCGAGGGCAACCAGCTGCCCTATATCGACGAGATCTATTTCGGCATCTCGCAGGATGTCGAATCGCTGCTGCTCGACGCTATCTCCGGCAAGCTCGACATCCAGGAACGGCACATCAGCCAGCTCCAGAACAAGCCGACGCTGTCGCAGAACCGGGAGAAGGGCGGATATCGGCTGATCGAACTCGAGCCCTCCTCGGCGCAGCAGTGCCAGATCTACCTGAACATGTGCCACAAGGACCCGAAGATGCGGGCCTTCTTCGGCCGGAAGGAGGTCCGCCAGGCGCTGTCCCTCGGCATCGACCGGCAGGAGATCATCGAGCTCGTCTATTTCGGCCAGTCGGAGCCCTACCAGACCGGACCTCGGCCGAGCCATCCCTGGTATCACGAGAAGTTGGCCCGGCAGTTCACCGAGTTCGATCCGGATCAGGCGGGCGCCATCCTCGACAAGCTCGGCTATGACAAGACCGGCGGCGACGGCTTCCGCCTGCACCCCGACGGCAGCAAGATCTTCTTCGCCGTCGACGTCATCCCGACCCTGAATCCCGACCTGGTCGACGTGCTGGAACTGGTGAAGCGGCACTGGGCCGCGATCGGCATCGACATCAAGGTCAACACCATCGAGCGCGCCCTCTACTACACGCGCGGCGACAGCAACGACCATGACGCCGCCGTGTGGCCGGGCCCGGGCGGCCTCGACCCGATGTTCGACCCGCGCGACTTCTTCGCCCAGCATCCGCAGGGCTCGCGCTACGCCGTTCCCTGGACGCTGTGGTACGTCTCGAACGGCCAGTCGGGCGAGGAACCGCCGGACAGCCAGAAGCAGCGCATGAAGCTGTTCGACGAGGCGCGCGGCAGCGCGGATCTGGACAAGCGCGGCGCGATCATGAAGCAGCTCTTCGACCTGACCGCCGAGGCCTTCGAGACGGTCGGCGTCTGTCTCGCCGCCAACACCTTCGGCGTGGTCAAGAACAGCCTCGTCAACGCACCGGAAAAGGAACCGGATTCCTGGACCTGGCCGAATCCCGGCCCGGCCATGCCGCAGCAGTTCTTCTTCTCGAGCTGACGCGTCAGTTCGCCGGTCTTCCTCCGCCGCTCAGCGCCCGATCTGAGGAGAGCCCCGGATGCTCCGATTCATCGCCAAGCGCCTGCTGTGGATGGTGCCCGCGCTGTTCGCGGTCAGCTTCCTCGCCTTCGTCCTGATCCAGCTGCCGCCCGGCGACTTCGTGACCAGCTATGTCGCGACGCTCGCCGCCTCCAACGAGATCGTCGATCAGAACGCAGCCGCCGCGTTGCGCGAGCGCTTCGGCCTGAACGATCCGATGCTGGTTCAGTACGCGAAGTGGATCGGCGGCATCGTCACCCGCGGTGATTTCGGCCTGTCCTTCGAATGGCAGCAGCCGGTCAGCGACCTGATCTGGGAGCGGATGGCGCTGACCCTGGTGCTCACCCTCGCCACACTGATCGCGACCTGGGCGATCGCGCTGCCGATCGGGGTGTATTCCGCGGTCCGCAAATACTCGATCGGCGACTACATCGTCACCACCATCAGCTTCGCCGGGCTCGCCATCCCGTCCTTCCTGCTGGCGCTGGTGCTGATGTATATCGCCGCCATCGAGTTCGGGCAGGACGTCAGCGGGCTGTTCTCGCCGGAATACGAAAAGGCGCCCTGGAGCATCGCCAAGATGCTCGACCTGCTGCGGCACCTCTGGATCCCGGTCCTGATCCTCGCCGTCTCCGGCACGGCGAGCCTGATCCGGGTGATGCGGGCGAACATGCTGGACGAGATCCACAAGCCCTATGTCACCACGGCGCGCGCCAAGGGCCTGTCCGAGTTCCGCCTCTTGATGAAGTACCCGGTGCGTGTGGCCCTCAACCCGTTCATCTCCACGCTCACCTGGCTGCTGCCCAACCTCGTTTCCGGCTCGATCGTGGTCGCGATCGTGCTCAACCTGCCGACGGCGGCGCCCCTCCTGCTGCAGTCGCTGATGGCGCAGGACATGTATCTCGCCGGCGCCTTCGTGCTGCTGATCTGCGCGCTGACGCTGATCGGGTCGCTGATCAGCGACATCCTGCTCGCGCTCGTCGATCCGCGCATCCGCCTCGAATAGCCGGAGGGGTTCCATGACCGACATCGCGACTGTCGCGCCCGCCGGCCAGCTCGCCGTCGCCTCGCAATGGCAGCTGATCTGGTGGGCCTTCCGCCGCCACCGGCTGGCCATGGCCTCGCTGGTGATCGTCGTGATCCTCTACCTGATCGCGGCGGTGCCCGGGTTCTTCGCCGTCAACGACCCTAGCCGGCAGAACGCCCGAGCCGCCTTCCACCCGCCGCAGGCGATCCATCTGTTCGACCGCACCGAGGACGGCAGCCTGGATATCGGCCTCTACTTCCACCCCCATAAGCTGACGCGCGACCCCGAGACGCTCGCCGCCGTCTACAAGGAGGACCCGACGCGCAAGGTCGCGGTCTCGCTATTCGGGCGCGGCTACGAATATTCGGTCCTCGGCCTGTTCACCACCGACCTGCACCTCCTCGCCTCGGCCGATCCGAAGCAGCCGCTGTTCCTGTTCGGCACCGACCGGCTCGGCCGCTGCGTCTGGAGCCGGATCATGCAGGGCGCCCAGGTGTCGCTGTCGGTCGGGCTCGTCGGCGTGTTCCTGTCGCTTGTCATCGGCATCGTCCTCGGCGGCATCTCCGGCTATTACGGCGGCAAGCCGGACTTCGTCATCCAGCGCGTGATCGAATTCGTCCTGGCCCTGCCGACGATCCCGATCTGGCTCGCAATGGCCGCGGCGCTGCCGCAGGACTGGCCGGCGATCACCCAGTACTTCATGATCACGGTGATCCTCTCGCTGACCGGCTGGGCGCAGCTCGCCCGCGTCGTCCGCGGCCGGTTCCTGTCGCTCAGGACCGAGGAGTTCGTCACCGCAGCCCGCCTCGACGGCTGCAGCGAGGGGCGGGTGATCTTCCGGCACATGATGCCGAGCTTCCTCAGCCACATCATCGCCTCGGTCACGCTGGCGATCCCGGCCATGATCCTGGCGGAGACGGCGCTGTCCTTCCTCGGGCTTGGGCTGCAGCCGCCGACCATCTCCTGGGGCGTGCTGCTGCGCGAAGCGCAGAACATCCGCTCGATCGCGACCGCGCCCTGGCTGTTCGCGCCCGGCGCCTTCGTCGTCCTGGCGGTGATGGCGCTCAACCTTCTCGGCGACGGCCTGCGCGACGCGGCCGACCCCTACAACAAGTGACGGCGGAGGCCCCGATGTCGACATCCCCGGCCGCCCCCGTGCCGTTCCCCGGCCGCCCGAAGCCCGTCCTGTCGGTGCGCGATCTGGTGACCCAGTTTCCGACGCGGACCGGCCTGGTCAAGGCGGTCGACGGCGTCTCCTTCACGGTCGAACGCGGCAAGACGCTCTGCGTCGTCGGCGAGAGCGGCTCGGGCAAGAGCGTCACAGCGCGCTCGATCCTGCAGATCGTCGACGCGCCGGGCCGCATCGTCTCGGGCGAGATGGTGCTCAACCGCCCCGACGGCACCAGCGTCGATCTGGCCAGGCTGCATCCGCGCGGCCGGGCGATCCGCCGGGTGCGCGGCCGCGAGATCGCGATGATCTTCCAGGAGCCGATGTCGTCGCTGTCGCCGATCCACACGGTCGGCGACCAGATCACGGAGGTGCTGCGCCTGCATCTCGGCATGGGCAGGGCCGCGGCCCGCGCCCGGGCGATCGAGTTGCTGCGGCAGGTCGAGATTCCCCGCCCGGAGCAGGCGATCGACCGCTACACGTTCGAGTTTTCGGGCGGCATGCGCCAGCGCGCCATGATCGCCATGGCGCTGTCCTGCAACCCGCTCCTCCTCATCGCCGACGAGCCGACCACAGCGCTGGACGTCACCACCCAGGCCGAGATCCTCGACCTGATCAAGCGGCTGCAGGCCGAGTACGGCATGGGCGTCATGTTCATCACCCACGACATGGGCGTGGTCGCCGAGATCGCCGACGATGTCCTTGTCATGTACCAGGGCAAGGTGATGGAGCGCGGCCCGGCCGACCGCATCTTCCACGCGCCGGAGGACCCCTACACCAAGATGCTGATCGGCTCGGTCTTGAAGCTCGAGGACAAGGCCGAGATCCGCCTGAAGCGTCCCGAACTTCCGGCCGACCGCCCGCCGGTCGTCGAGGTCGAGGGGCTGAAAATGCATTTCGGCACCGGCAGCGCCGCGGTCAAAGCCGTCGAGGACGTCTCGCTCGCCGTCCGGGCGGGGGAGACGCTCGGCATCGTCGGCGAGTCCGGCTCGGGCAAGACGACCATGGGGCGCTGCCTGCTGCGCATCCACGACCCGACCGGGGGTGCCATCCGCTACCGCCGCGGCGACGGCTCCGTCGTCGATCTGGCCAAGGCCGACAAGCCGACGCTCTCGGCCTGCCGGCGCGAGATCCGGATGATCTTCCAGGACCCGGTCTCCTCCCTCAATCCGCGCATGACGGTGTCGCAGATCATCGGCGAACCCTTGCTGGTCAACGGCATCGCCAAGGGGAAGGACCTCGATGAGCGCGTCGCGGGGCTGATGCGCCAGGTCGGCCTCGATCCCGCCTGGCGGGAGCGCTATCCGCACGCCTTCTCCGGCGGCCAGCGCCAGCGCATCGGCATCGCCCGGGCGATCGCGCTCAACCCCCGCGTCGTCGTCGCCGACGAGGCGACCTCGGCGCTCGACGTCTCGCTGCGCTTCCAGGTTCTCGACCTGCTGCTCAGGCTGCAGGACCAGCTCGGCCTCGCCTACATCTTCATCAGCCACGACATCAGCGTCATCCGCTACATGTGCGACCGCGTCGGCGTGATGTACCGGGGGCGGCTGGTCGAGATCGGCGACGCCGAGGAGGTGTGCGAGGCGCCGCGCCACGACTACACCCGGGCCCTGATCTCCGCCGTGCCGCGGCCCGACCCGCGCCGCCGCAGCATTCACAACCGCATCCGTTACACTGAGCCGGCCGAACGGAGCCTCGCGCAATGAAGATTACGGACATCCGCACCTTCCTGATGCAGGCCGGCCCGCCGGATCCGGCCAAATGGGCGACGGACGGCCGTTTCGACGACGCGGCGGCGCAGGGCAAGCTCCCCGGCTTCCGCAACTGGCTATTCGTGAAGGTCTATACCGACGCCGGCATCGTCGGCATCGGCGAATGCTCCGGCTGGCCCCGCGTGATCGAGACCGCGGTGCAGGACCTGAAGAGCATCCTGATCGGCGAGGATCCGACGCATATCGAGCGCCTGTGGCAGAAGATGCAGATCGCGATGATGGGGCACGGGCTGCTCGGTACGGTCGGCGCCGGAGCGATGACCGGCATCGACGTCGCGCTCTGGGACATCAAGGGCAAGGCGCTCGGCGTGCCGGTGTGGAACCTGCTCGGCGGCAAGATGCGCGACCGGATCCCGATCTACTCCCACGCGAACACGGCCGAGATGGCGGTGGCCGTGAAGGGACGCGGCATCAGGACCATCAAATGCGGCGGCGTCGCCGATCCGGTGCGCAAGGTCGCGATGCTGCGCGAGGCGGTGGGCGACGAGGTCGACATCGCCATCGACCTGCACGGGCCGCCCTGGCTGACGCCCGCTGACGCGGCGCGGGTGGCGCGGGCGCTGGAGCCCTACAGCCTCCTCTGGATCGAGGATCCGATCGCGCCGGACAATCTCGACGGCTACAAACGCATCCGCGACGCGGCCCATGTGCCGCTGGCGGCAGGCGAGCGCATGGCGACCATCTTCGGCGAGCGCGAGCTGATCGAGCGCGAGCTGGTCGACGTGATCCAGCCGGACACGGGGCGGGCGGGCGGCCTGACGCAGATGAAGAAGATCGCCGCCATGGCGGAGGCGCACCACATCATGATGGCGCCGCATTCCGGCTCGCTCGGCCCCGTCGCCGAATATGCGGCGCTGCATCTCCTGGCCGCGATCCCGAACGCCCTGATCCTGGAGCGCCTCGACGACGACTGGCCGGGCCGGGCGAGGACCGTGGTGCCGCATCCGGTGCAGGAGGACGGCTCCATCGCCGTGCCCGACGCGCCGGGCCTCGGCTGCGACATCGACGAGGACTTCGTCGCGCGCCATCCCAGCGAGCGCAACATCGCCGTGCCGGTGGCCGAGGCCGACCGGTCCTACGCGCCCGGCACCCACCACGAGCATGTCTACGTGCAGACGCGGCTCCGGCGGGCGTCCTACTTCACGGCGAGCTAGCCCGCTACAGCGGAGGCGCCGACAACGCCTCCCGAAGCGCCGCGAGGAACGCCTGCGCGGCCAGCGAAAGCGGGCGCCTCTTCGGTACGATAAGGCCGATCGAGACCGGAATCCGGGGTGTGAAGGGCCTGACCGCGAGGCCGGGGGCCCCGGCCGCATCCCAGACCGAGAACTCGTCGACCAGGGCGAGGCCGCGGCCGCGCTCGACCAGCTTGCGCACCACATGGCTGTGGTTGGCCGAAAGCGGGTTGCGGATCTGCACACCCTCATCCGCCAGCGTCTTGGCGATGACGGCGCCGAAGGGAAGCGTCTTCGGATAGGTGATCAGCGGCATGCCGGCCAGATCGGCCGCGCTGATCCCCGCCCGTCGCGCCAGCGGATGCGCCGCCGGCATGATGCAGACCATCGAGCCGGTGCGCAGCGTCTGGGCCATCAGATCCATCTCCTGGCTCGGATGGTGGACGAGGCCGAGATCGTAGTTCCCGCGGCTGACGAAGGAATGGATCTTGTCGGAATCGAGGATGTCGATCTGGACGAAGACGTCCGGATGACGGGCGTTGAAGGCTTCGACCACCAGCGGCAGCAGGGCCACGCCGAAGGTCGCCAGCGTCGCGATCTGGACGAAGCCGCTCTTCAGCCGCGCCAGGTCGGCCGACAGGGTCTCGAAGAAGGTCAGCTCCTCCATCAGCCGCGCTGCATGGGTGAACAGGATCTCGGCCTCCGGCGTCGGCTGCAGCCGGCCGCCGCTGCGCTGGAATAGCGCGATACCGATCGAGTCCTCCAGCTGCTTCAGGGATTTGCTGGCGTTCGGCTGGGTCGTGCCCAGGATCTCCGCGGATTCGGTGACCGATCCGGTCTTCATGAACACCATCAGCGTCTCGAGATGGCGGATCTTGATCCTGTGCATGCGCAGCCCCTGCCAGGCGGCATTCCATTTCGGAATGGAAAGCTCGAATAAATGAATTTTCCATGACGAAGCGGAGCTGCCTAGCATCATCTCGCGATCACCGGGCGGGCCGGATACCGCCGGATCAAGAATTCGAGCGCAGGTCGAAGATTTCGTGCCGGAAAACGGCACGCAGGCTGTCCTGCGGACAGGGGAAGGCCTTGGTTCACGACGTCGGGAGACGCGTCATGGCGTGTGGCTGCGTTGGTGGGGCGGGCATTGATGTCGCCGCCGGTTGATCCGGTTGCGTCCGACCCGGCCCTGCCGGCCAGGGTCGATGTGGTCGTTGTTGGCGGCGGCATCATCGGCGCTTCGACCGCGCTGTTCCTGGCCGAGAAGGGCGTGTCGGTCGCCTTGTGCGAGAAGGGCCGCATCGGCGGCGAGCAGTCCAGCCGCAACTGGGGCTGGTGCCGCAAGATGGGGCGCGACCCGTCGGAGCTGCCGCTGGCGATCGAAAGCCTGCGCCTGTGGGAGGGGATGAACGCGCGGGTCGAGGCCGAGACCGGCTTCCGCAAGGCCGGCATCCTCTATCTCTGCGAAACGCCGCAGGACATCGCCCAGCACGAGGCCTGGCTGGAGCATGCGCGCCAGTTCCAGCTCGACTCCCGGCTGGTCGACGGCGACGAGATCGCGCGGCTGCTGCCCGGCGCGTCGCGGCGCTGGCCGGCGGCCCTGTACACCCCGAGCGACGGGCGGGCCGAGCCGCAGAAGGCCGCCCCCGCGATCGCCGAGGCGGCACGCCGGCGCGGCGCCGCAGTGCTGACCGGCTGCGCCGTCCGGGGTGTCGAGACCAAGGCCGGCC
This sequence comes from Inquilinus limosus, assembly GCF_051487185.1. Taxonomy (GTDB): domain Bacteria; phylum Pseudomonadota; class Alphaproteobacteria; order DSM-16000; family Inquilinaceae; genus Inquilinus; species Inquilinus limosus_F. The sequence goes on along the minus strand of NZ_JAHVDK010000016.1, from coordinate 146,676 downwards.
GCATCGCCGGCGTGGTGACCGAGACGGGGCCGATCGCCTGTCACACGGTGGTGCTGGCCGGCGGCGCCTGGTCGCGGCTGTTCTGCGGCAACATGGACCTGGCCTTCCCGCAGCTGAAGATCCTCAGCTGCGTCATGCGCACCGCACCGCTGGAGGGCGGGCCGGAGGAGGCGGTCGGCGCCTCCAACTTCGCCTTCCGCAAGCGCCTCGACGGCGGCTACACCATCGCCCAGCGCAACGCCAACCTGGCGCCGATCGTGCCGGACAGCTTCCGGCTGTTCTTCGACTTCCTGCCGGCGCTGCGCAAGCAGCGGCACGAGCTGCGGCTGCGCATCGGCCGCCGCTTTATCGAGGAATGGCGCCTGCCGCGCCGCTGGACCCTGGACCAGGCCACGCCCTTCGAGCAGGTGCGGGTGCTGGACCCGGTGCCGGACGACGGCATCCTCGATGAGGGCCGCGCCAACCTGGTCAGGGCCTTCCCGGCCTTCGAGCGCATGGTGGTGGAGCAGCGCTGGGCCGGGCTGGTCGATGTGACGCCGGATGCGGTGCCGGTGATCTCCGCGGTCGACGCCGTGCCCGGCTTCTTCATCGCCAGCGGCTTCTCCGGCCATGGCTTCGGCATCGGCCCCGGCGCCGGCCGGCTGATGGCCGATCTGGTCGTCGGCGACACGCCGATCGTCGACCCCGCGCCGTTCCGCTACGCGCGCTTCGCCAAGGGCCCCATGAGGGCCGCGGCTTAGGAGGCGCGCGATGGTTTCTCGTTCTTCGGTTTCGTGAGGTCACCTCGCATGGCTTGGCGCATTGGCGTGGATTCCGGCGGGACGTTCACCGACGTCTGCCTGTTCGACGACGAGAGCGGGCGGCTCGACGTCTGGAAGGTCTCCTCGACCCCGGACGACCCGTCCCGCGGCATCGTCCAGGGGGTGCAGGAGGGGGCGGCCCGGGTCGGCGCCGCGCCGGGCGAGATCGGCTATTTCGGCCATGGCACCACGGTCGGCACCAATGCGCTGATCCAGCACCGCGGCGTCCGCACCGGGCTGCTGACCACCGACGGCTTCCGCGATCTCCTGGAGATCGGCCGCCAGAAGCGCCCGGACCTCTACGACCTGCAGGCCGACAAGCCGGCGACGCTGGTCAGCCGGGACCTGCGGATCGATGTGCCGGAGCGCATCCGGCACGACGGCTCGGTCGAGACCCCGCTGGACGAGGCGGCGCTGCGCCGGGCGGTGCGCGAGCTGCGCGCGGCGGGGGTCGAGGCGGTGGCGGTCAGCTTCCTGTACGGCTTCGTCCGCAGCGAGCACGAGGAGACGGCGCTGCGCATCCTGGCCGAGGAGTTCCCAGAGGCCTTCGCCTGCGCCTCGCACGGCGTGGCGCCGGAGTTCCGCGAGTACGAGCGGGTCTCGACCACCGTGGTGAACGCCTATCTCGGCCCGGTGATGCGCGGCTATATCGAGCGGCTTGGCAAGCGGCTGGCGGAGATCGGCGTCAAGGCCGCGCCGCGGCTGACCCAGTCGAATGGCGGCGTCATCAGCTTCGAGACGGCGGCGCGGCTGCCGGTCCGCACCGTCCTGTCCGGCCCCAGCACCGGCGTGGTCGCGGCCCAGGCGATCGGGGCGGTCGCCGGCTTCCCGGACCTGATCACCTTCGACATGGGCGGGACCAGCACCGATGTCGCGCTACTTGCCGGCGGCCAGTGCCGCCTGGCCGGCGAGGCGATGGTGCATGGCTATCCGATCAAGGCGCCGATGCTCGACATCCACACGGTCGGGGCGGGGGGCGGCTCGATCGCTTACGTCGACAGCGGCGGGCTGCTCAAGGTCGGGCCGCGCAGCGCCGGGGCCTATCCGGGGCCGGTCTGCTACGGCCACGGCAATGACGAGCCGACGGTGACCGACGCCAATATCGTGCTGCAGACGCTGAACCCGGTGTCGCTCCTTGGCGGCCGCATGGCCGTGCGCCGCGACCTGGCCGAGGTCGCGATCGGCCGGCTGGCGCAGCGGCTCGGCCTCGGGCTGATGGAGACGGCGCAGGGCATCCTGACCGTGGTCACCGCCAATATGGCGAAGGCGATCCGCGTCATCAGCGTGCAGCGCGGCCACGACCCGCGCGACTACACGCTGATGGCCTTCGGCGGCGCCGGCCCGCTGCACGCCGCCCGACTGGCCAAGGAGCTCGACATCGGCCGGATCCTGGTGCCGCAGACGCCGGGCATCCTCTGCGCCATGGGCCTGCTGCTGACCGACCTTCGCGCCGACTTCGCGGCCACCCGGCTGACCACCCTGGACCCGGCGGCGCTGCCCGCGGTCGAGGCCGCCTTCGACGGCCTCGTCGCCCGGGCCGATGCCTGGTTCGGGGAGGAGGAGATCCCGCAAGGTGCGCGGCGGATCACGCGCACGGTCGATATGCGCTACGCCGGCCAGAATTACGAGCTGCCGGTGGCGCTGCCGGACGGGCCGATCGGCGCGGCGACGCTGGAAGCCCTGGCCGCCGGCTTCGCCCGGGCGCATGAGCGGCAATACGGCTTCGTCGCCGCCGGCGAGCCGGTGCAGCTGGTCACCTTCCGGGTCGAGGCCGCGGGCGTCGTCACCAAGGCGAGCTTCCAGCCGCAGCCCGATGCCGGGCCGGAAGCGGGCCACGCGGTCACCGGCGCGCGCGAGGTCTGGCTGCCGGAGGCGGGGGGCTGGGTCTCCTGCTCGGTCTATGACCGCGCCAGGCTGAAGCCCGGCAACCGCATCGCCGGCCCGGCCGTGGTCGAGCAGATGGACAGCACCACCGTCATCCTTCCGGGCATGACGGCCCATGTCGAACCCTATCTCAACCTGGTCCTGGAGGTCCGATGAGCGTCGCCGTCCCGCAGCGCAGCGAGGCCGCGCTCGACCCGATCACGGTCGAGGTCATCGGCAGCGCCTTCGCCTCGATCGCGGAGGAGATGGGGGAGGCGCTGGTCCGGGCCAGCTACTCGACCAACATCAAGGAGCGGCGCGACTGCTCCACCGCGCTGTTCGACCTCGCCGGCAACACGCTGTGCCAGGCCGAGCACATCCCGATGCATCTCGGCAGCTTCATCGGGATCATCCCCCACATCATGAAGCGCCACCCGCTCGACCGGATGCGGCCGGGCGACGTGTTTATCGGCAACGACGCCTATGAGGGCGGCGGCACGCATCTGCCCGACATCGTGCTGGCGGAGCCGATCTTCGTCGACGGGCGGCTGGTGGCCTGGGCGGTCAACACCGCCCATCATGCCGACTTCGCCGATCGCGGCCACGCCCATATCTACCAGGAGGGGATCCGGATCCCGCCGATCCGCCTGTACCGCGCCGGCGAGCTGCAAGCCGATGTGCAGGAGCTGGTGCTGCTGAACTGCCAGGTCCCGCGCGAGCGGCTGTCGGACCTGCGGGCGCAGATGGCGGCCAACCGGCTGGGCGTGCAGCGGATGACGGCGCTCTGCGCCAAATACGGCGTCGACACCGTGCTCGCGGCCGGCGCCGCGTTGCAGGATTATGCCGAGCGCAAGATGCGCGCCGGCATCGCCGCGATCCCGGACGGCACCTACCGTTTCAACGATCGTTTCGACAATCCGGAGCTGGACGGCGAGCTCGACTTCTCGGTCGAGATCACCGTGGCCGGCGACGAGATGCGGCTGCATTTCGACAGCCCGCCGCAGGTGCGCGGCGGCCTCAACGTCGTCTGGACCGCGCTGCTGTCGACCGTCTACTACGCGGTGAAGACGGTGATCGACCCGACCATCCTGCCCAATGCCGGTCTGGCGCGGCCGCTGACGGTCACGGCGCCGGAGGGCACGGTACTGAACTGCACCCATCCGGCGGCGGTCAACGGCCGGGTGGCGACCTGCCAGCGCATCGCCGACCTGATCCACGGCGCACTGGCCCAGGCGGTGCCGGAGCGGCTGACCGCGGCCAGCAACGGGTCCTGCGCCTCGGCCACCTTCATGGGTCGCGACCCGAAGACCGGCGGACTCTGGGTTTATCTCGAGACCATCGGCGGCGGCAGCGGCGCCCGGGCGGGTAAGGACGGGCTCGACGGCGTCCATGTCCACATGACCAACACCTCCAACCTGCCGGCCGAGGCGCTGGAGCTGGAATACCCGCTGACCCTGCTGCGCTACGAGCTGGTCGACGGCTCCGGCGGACCGGGGACGCAGCGCGGCGGCATGGGGCTGCGCCGGGTCTACCGGGCCGAGGCCGACTGCCGCGTGCATATCGACGGCTCGCGCCTGCGCTCCGCCCCCTGGGGATTGGAAGGCGGGCTGCCGGGCGGCCGCGGCGGCTTCGTCTTCGGCCCCGGCGTCGCGCCCTTCGACCACGGCAACGGCGATCTGAGGCGCGGCGATATCATCGAGATCATCACGCCTGGCGCCGGCGGCTACGGCCCGCCCTCCGGGCGCGCGGCCGAGGCGGTCCGCCGCGATCTCGCCGAAGGGCGCATCAACCGGGAGACGGCGCAGAGGGTATACGGCGCCGCGCTCTGACCACGACAACAAACAGGGAGAGGTCATCATGCTCTTGTCCCGTCGCACATTGCTCGCCTCCGGGCTCGCCGCCGGCGCCGTGCTGCCGGCGCTGCGCCTGCCGGCCTGGGGCCAGGCGCCGTCGGACACGCTGCGCTTCGGCCTCTCCAGCTATCCGCCGAACCTGCAGCCCTGGGTGAATTCCGGCGGCGCGGCAGGATCGGTCTCGGCGCTGCTGCATCGCGGCCTGCTGTCCTATGCCGCCGACGGCAGCCTGCAGGGCGAGCTCGCCGAAAACTGGCAGCCGGACGGCGACAAGGCCTGGACCTTTCATCTGCGTGAGGCCTTCTTCCACAACGGCGCCCCGGTGACGGCCGTCGACATCCAATGGAACATCGAGCAGATCGCCGCCGAGAAATCGACCGCCTATCTGCGCACCCAGCTGCAGGGGGTGGAGCGGGTCGAGACGCCGGACGAGCGCACCGTGCGCCTGGTCATGAAGCAGCCGACCGTCTGCGTGCCGCACTGGTTCGCCAACTACTACATGCCGATGGTGGCCAAGGAGTCGACCGCCGATGACCCGCTCGGCGTCGGCGCCGGGCCCTTCGTGCTGCAGGCGCAGGACCGCGGCGTCTCGCTCGACCTCGTCGCCTTCGACAAATACTACAAGCCGGGCCTGCCGAAGCTGAAGGCGGTCAAGATCATCGCCTATCCCGACGAGAACCTGCGGGTGGCGGCGCTGCAGGCCGGCGACGTCGACCTGATCGATTACGTCCCCTGGCAGTCGATGCAGGCGATCGAGGCCGATCCGAACCTGAAGCTGGACAACCAGCTCGGCCCCTTCATGTACCTGACCTTCAACGGCCGGACCGGCCCCTTCGCCGATCCGCGCATCCGCAAGGCGGTGGCGCTGGGCATCCGGCGCGAGGAGATCGTGCAGGCCGCCTTCTTCGGCCGCGGCGCGCCGTTGGAGGGCCTGCCTTTCGCGCCGGGGACGCCCTTCTACGACGAAGCGGCAGCGCATGGCTGGCGCTACGACAAGGACAAGGCCAAAGCCCTTCTGGCCGAGGCCGGCGTGGCCGACGGCTTCTCCTGCAAGCTCCTGTCCACCGCTCAATACGGCATGCACAAGAGCACGGCCGAGGTGATCCAGCAGAACCTGGCCGAACTCGGCATCCAGGTGGAGCTGAACATGCCGGACTGGCCGACCCGGGTCAGCCTGGGCAATCGCGGCCAGTACGAGTTCGCGGTGATGGGCACGGCGATGGAGAGCCCGGATCCGGAAAGCCTGTCCTCCTTCGTCGATTCCTCGCTGTCGCCGTCCTACATCCGCAGCACCGGCATCACCGTGCCCGGGCTGAACGAGCTGCTGGCGGCGGGGCGGGGCGAGTTCGACACCGCCAAGCGCAAGGAGATCTACGCCAAGGCCGACCAGCTGGTGCTCGATCACGCACCGATGGTGACGCTGGCCTACCGCGCCCAGGGCTTCGCCATGCGCAAGGCCCTGCAAGGCTTCCGCAACCTGCCGGGGGGCCTCAGCTTCTATTCCGCGAGCACGCTGGACCAGTCCTCCTTCGCCTGAGGGAGGCGATCATGCTCTGGTTTCTCAAGCGCCTCGCCGTCTCCGTGCTGCTGGTCTGGCTGGTCGCCAGCATCGTCTTCCTGGCGATCCATCTGGTGCCGGGCGATCCGGCCGAGACCCTGCTGTCCCAGGGCGGGGTCGCTCCCGACCCGGCGATCGTCGAGGATCTGCGCCGGCAGCTCGGCCTCGATCGGCCGGTGCTGGCACAATATGCCCACAGCCTGTGGGGCCTGCTGCAGGGTGATCTCGGCCTCTCCATGCTCGACGGCAGCCCGGTGGCGCGTGAGATCGGGCGCCGGCTGCCGCGCACGCTGGAGCTGATCGGCGCCGCCGCCTTCATCAGCCTGCTGATCGGCATCCCCGCCGGCACGCTGGCGGCCCTGCGTACCGGCGGCTGGTTCGACCGCATCGCCTCGGGCCTGTCCGGCTTCGCCCAAGCCGTGCCGGTCTTCGTCATCGGCACGCTGCTGGTCATGGTCTTCGCCCAGCAGCTGCGATTGGTGCCGGCGGGCGGCTATGTTCCCTTCGCGCAGAACCCGGCGCAGCACCTGATCCTGCTGCTGATGCCGGCCGGCACCATCGCGGTCGGGCTGGCGGCGATCGTCTTCCGCGTCACCCGTGCCGCGGCGCTGGAGGTGATGCCGCAGGACTTCGTCCGCACCGCCATGGCCAAGGGTGTGACCCGCCGGCAGGTTCTGACCCATCACGTCATCCGCAACGCGCTGATGCCGGTGGTGACGGTGGTGGCGCTGCATCTCGGCAGCCTCCTGGGCGGCACGGTGCTGGTCGAATACGTCTTCAACTGGCCCGGCCTGTCGGGGCTGCTGGTCGGGGCGGTCAACGCCCGCGACTATCCGATCGTCGTCGGCGTCGTGCTGGTGATCTCGATCCTGTTCGTCGGGCTGAACCTCGCGGTCGACGTCCTCTACGCAGTCCTCGATCCGCGCGTGCGCCGGGCATGAGGCGGGTTCCCTGGATCGCGGCCGGGGCGACCGCCGGCCTTCTCCTGATCGCCGCGGCGGCGCCGCTGCTCGGCCTTGCCGACCCGCTGGCGATGGAGATGAAGAGCCGCTTCGCCGGGCCGTCGGCCGCCCATCTGCTGGGCCAGGACGAATACGGCCGCGACGTCCTCTCCCGCCTGGTCTGGGGGCTCCGGACCTCGCTCTTCGTCGGCCTCGCCGCCGCCGCCCTGGCCGGGGTCCTCGGCACCGCGCTCGGCATCCTCGGCGGCTATCTCCGCGGCGTGGCGGAGGTGCTGGCGATCCGCTCGATGGACGTGGTGCTGTGCTTCCCGCCGCTGCTCCTCGCCCTCTTGGTGGTGACGCTGCTCGGCCCCGGGGTGCTGACCCTGATCCCGGTGCTGGCCCTGGTCTATCTGCCGGCCTTCACCCGGGTGACCTATGCCGGGGTGCTGTCCGCCCGGTCGCAGGACTATGTCGAGGCGATGCGGGCCCAGGGGGCGGGCGGGCTCGAGATCATGACACGCACCATCCTGCCGAATGTCGCCGGACCGATCCTGGTCCAGTTCAGCCTCGCCACCGCCTCGGCCGTGGTGCTGGAATCCGGCCTGTCCTTCCTCGGCCTCGGTGTGGTGCCGCCGGCGCCGTCGCTCGGGGTGATGATCGGCGGCGCCCGCGCCACCATGGCCCAGGCGCCGCTGCTGCTGCTGTGGCCCTGCATCGCGCTGGTCCTCACCATCCTGGTGCTCAACGCCTTGTGCGACGGGCTGCGCGACTTCCTTGACCCGAAGACCCTGGTGCGCCGGCCGTTCCGGCGCCAGCGCACTGTTGCCGGTCCGGCGGAGGCCGCGGCGGCAGACGACGCGGTGCTCGACCTGGACCGCTTGTCGATCCAGATCGACACGCCGCAGCCGATCCCGGCGGTTCGCGACGTGTCCCTGCGCATCCGCCCCGGCGAGACCGTGGCGGTGGTGGGCGAGAGCGGCTCCGGCAAGTCGCTGACCAGCCTGGCGGTGATGGGGCTGCTGCCGCCGGTGGCGCAGATCGGCGGCGGCGCGGTGCGGCTGCAGGGGGCGGACCTGCTCCGGCTCGACGTGGAGGCCGTGCGGCAGCGCCGGGGCCGCAGCATGGCGATGGTGTTCCAGGACCCGGCGTCGAGCCTGAACCCGGTGCACCGCGTCGGCGACCAGATCGCCGAGGCGATCCGCGCCCATCGCGCGATCTCCGGCGCCGCCGCCTGGAGCGAGGCCGTGGCCCTGCTGCGCCGCGTCGGCATCCCCGACCCGGAGCGGCGGGCGCGGTCCTTCCCGCACGAGCTGTCGGGCGGCATGCGGCAGCGGGTGATGATCGCGATCGCCATCGCCAACGACCCGGCGCTCCTGATCGCCGACGAGCCGACCACGGCGCTCGACGTCACCATCCAGGCGCAGATCCTCGACCTGCTGGCCGAGCTGCGGCAGCAGAGCGGCATGGCCCTCCTGTTCGTCACCCACAGCCTGCCGGTGGTGTCCGAGATCGCCGACCGGGTGGTGGTGATGTATGCCGGCGAGGTGGTGGAGGAAGGGCGCACCCGCGAGGTCTTCGGCGCCCCGCTGCACCCCTACACCGCGGCCCTTCTGGCCAGCGCGCCGCGCGAGGACGGGCCGCCGCCGCAGGGCATCCCCGGCGTGGTGCCGGCGCCGGACGCGCTGCCGCCCGGCTGCGTCTTCGCCCAGCGCTGCCCGATGCGCGCCGGCGCCTGCGAGGCGGCGCGGCCGCATCTCGTCGAACCCGCGGCGGACCGGAGGACGCGATGCCTGCGCTGGAAGGAGCTGTGACGCCTCTGGTCGTCGCCGAGGGCATCGGCCGCCGCTTCGGCGGGCGCGGCGTGTTCGGCCTGGGCCGGCCGGTGCAGGCGGTGACCGATGTCAGCCTGGCGCTGGCGCGCGGCGAGACGGTCGGGCTGGTCGGCGAAAGCGGCTCGGGCAAGAGCACGATCGGCCGGCTGCTGCTCGGCCTGCAGCCGCTCAGCGCCGGGCGGGTGCTGTTCGACGGCACCGACCTCTCCGGCCTCGGCCGGGAACCGCTGCGGCGGCTGCGCCGGCGGATGCAACTAGTGTTCCAGGACCCGTTCTCCAGCCTCGACCCGCGGCGCCGGGTCGGAGCCCAGATCGCCGACGGGCTGCGCATCCATCGCCTGGCCGATGCGGCGGCGCGCCGGCGGCGGGTGCGCGATCTGCTGGTCCAGGTCGGGCTGCAGCCGGAGCATGCCGAGCGCTATCCGCATGCCTTCAGCGGCGGCCAGCGCCAGCGCATCGCCATCGCCCGGGCGCTGGCCACCGACCCCGACTTCCTGGTGGCGGACGAGCCGGTCTCGGCCCTCGACGTCTCGGTCCAGGCCCAGGTCATGGCGCTCTTGTCCTCGCTCAGGGCCGAGCTCGGCCTGACCATGCTGTTCATCAGCCACGACCTGCCGGTGGTGCGGCATCTGTGCGACCGCGTCGTGGTGCTCTATCTCGGCCGGGTGATGGAGGAGGGGCCGGTGGCGGCGATCTTCACCGCGCCCCGCCACCCCTACACCAGGGCGCTGCTGTCGGCGGCGCCGCGCCTGGCGATGGCTGGCCGGCCACAGCGGATCTGCCTGGCGGGCGAGCCGCCGAGCCCGCACGACCCGCCCTCGGGCTGCGTCTTCCGCACCCGCTGCCCGCACGCCCTGCCGGCCTGCGCCGGGGCGGTGCCGCCGCCGCGCGAGGCGGCGCCCGGCCACCGCTTCGCCTGCATCCGCGACGATGTCACACAGCCGCCGATCGCCCTTCCGGACGAGCCGAAGCGCCACTTGACGCTTGACTCCGTCCATAATGGACGATCACAATCATAATCTCAGTTCCCAAGAAACGATCGAATGTCCGGACCGATGTCCGGCGAAGAACATTCGATTGCGCACTGTCTGATCATCGGATGATGAAAAGGAAGGCATGATGTGCCTGTGATAGGCATTCTGCGTTCTTTCGTCGGAATTGTGTCAGTTCTTCCGGGATGAGGAGGACATGATACATAAGACACCGCTCGAGCCGTCGCTGTGGTTCGCCACGGCGGCCGCGGCGCCGGAGACGACGGCGCTGGACGGCACCATCGACGCGCCGGTCTGCGTGATCGGCGCGGGCTACACCGGCCTGTCCACCGCGCTGCATCTCGGCGAGCGCGGCGTCGGCGCAGTGGTGCTGGAGGCGGAGCAGATCGGCCATGGCGGATCGGGCCGCAACGCCGGCCATTGCACTCCGACCTTCCACGTCCACGAGATCCCGACCATCCGGCGGATCCTGGGCGAGCCCTTCGCCTCGCGGCTGATCGAGCGGCAGACCAACGCCGCCAACCTGGTCTTCGACATCATCCGCCGCTACGGCATCGACTGCGAGGCGGTGCAGACCGGCTACATCCATGCCGCCCATGCCAGCTCGGCCCTGGCGAAGCTGGAGCAGCGCTGCCGCGACTATGCGGCAATCGGCAAGGCCACCCGGATGCTCGGCCGCGACGAGGCCCAGCGTCTGACCGGGTCGCCGCGCTTCTGCGGCGGCTGGTTCCATCCCGAGGGCGGGCATCTCAACCCGCTCGGCTATGCCCGCGGTCTGGCGCGGGCCGCCATGTCGCGCGGCGCTCGGGTCTTCACCCGCTCGCCGGCCACTGCCATCCGCCCGCAGGGCGGGCGCTGGCGGGTCGAGACCCCGACCGGCGCCGTCATCGCCGACAAGGTGGTCTGCGGCACCGGCGCCTACACCGACGGCTTCTGGCCGGGGCTGGAGCAGAGCTTCGCCCGGCTCGGCGTCGCCGTGCTGGCGACCCAGCCGCTCGGCGACAACGTCCGCCGGACGATCGCGCCGGACAACAACACCGTGGTCGACAGCCGGCGCGACATCTCGATCTGGAAATACGACAAGGACGGACGGTTGGTGACCTCGCTCTTCGTCGAGGGAAGGCGTGGCCGCGATCCGACCTATACCCGCGACCTGATGCGCCGGAAGCTGCAATGGCTGCTGCCGCAGCTCGGTGACATCGAGTTCCAGTACCGCTGGTCCGGGGCGCTGGACATGCAGCCGCGCACCTTCCCGCGGCTCTACGGCCTGGCGCCCGGCATCGTCGCCTCGCTCGGCTATTCCGGCCGCGGCGTGCCGACCGGCACGATGATGGGCACGGTGCTGGCCGAGTGGGCGACGGGAACGCCGCCGAAGGACCTCGCCTTGCCGCTCGAGAAGCTGCAGCGGGCTCCCTTCTACATGAGCTTCATGCCGCGCGTCATGCTGGCTTGGTCGCGGATCCGCGACCAGCGCCTCGCCCGGCGCGACGGCCTCGACCCGCCGCCCTTCTGACCTCCCCTCATGTTTGCCGGATCCATGCGGAACTGTGACCTGAACCAGACCACCGAAACCAAGGACGGCTATGCCCGCCACGAGCGATGGGCGCGCCCGCCCGCGGAGCAACCCGCAGATCCCGAAGACGATCGACTTCTCGGAGATCGACTTCGACATCTTCACCGACCTGCTCAGCTTCTACGTCCGCACCGTCAACATGCTGGTCAGCCGCGACCTGGACGAGCAGATGGAGGCGCTGTCGCTGGCCGGCGGCACCGGCAAGATCTCGACGCTGCTGCTGGTCGGCCGCAATCCCGGCATCAGGCCCTCGGTGCTGGCGCATTTCATCCTCAAGGACCGCTCGGCCATGGGCCGGCTGCTCGACCAGCTGCAGCAGGCCGGGCTGATCGAGCAGAAGATCTCGCCGGAGGAACGGCGGGCGCGCGAGCTGTACCTGACGCCGAAGGGGCAGCGGGTGGCGGAGAGGGTGCGCGCCGTCGCCCGCCGGCAATCCGCCGAGTTCTTCTCGATCCTGAGCGAGGCGGAGCAGGCCGACCTGCTGCGCCTTCTGCGCAAAGTCTATGCGAGCTACGTCGAGCAGGCACCGCCGGTCGAGTGACCGACCCAGGCAGGAGGCGCCGTCATGGCTGACGCCACCGCCCGCGTCGCCATAATCTCCGGCGCCAGCCGTGGCATCGGGGCCGAGATCGCATCCGCCCTGGCCCGCGCCGGCTGGCGGCTCAGCCTCGGCGCCCGGAACCCGGCGTCCCTGAGCCTGCCCGACGGCGCCGACGCCCTGGCCCACCGCTTCGACGCCCGCGATTCGGACTCCGAAAGGCTGTGGGTCGAAGCCACGGCCGAGCGGTTCGGCCGGATCGATGCCGTCATCGCCAATGCCGGCATCATGATCCCGAAGACGGTGATCGCGGCCGACGACGCGGATCTCGACGACCTGATCCAGGTCAACGTCAAGTCGCCGCTGCGGCTGGTGCGGGCCGCCTGGCCGCATCTCATCGCCTCCGGCCACGGCCGCGTCGTCACCATCGCCTCGCTGTCGGGCAAGCGGGTGAAGTCGGCCGACTCCGGCCTCTACGCCGTCAGCAAGTTCGCGGCGTTGGCCCTGACCCACGCCATCCGCCACGCCGGCTGGGAGGAAGGCGTACGCGCCACCGCGGTCTGCCCCGGCTACGTCGCGACCGACATGGCCGCGGCGCTGACCGACCGGCCGCCCGAGACCATGACCCAGCCGCAGGACGTGGCGCGGGTCGTCGCCTTCCTCCTCGACCTGCCCGCTACCGCGAGCATCGCCGAGATCCCGATCAATTCGACCCTGGAGGACAGCTGGTGAATCCGATGCGTGTCATCGCCGAGCGGAGAGGGCGTTGATGGGGCCGCAGGTCGACAGCGTCGAGCCGGATGCCGTCCTGCCGCGGCGGGTCGATGTGGTGATCGTCGGCGGCGGCATCATCGGCACCAGCGCCGCCCTGGCCCTGGCGCAGCGCGGCGTCTCGGTGGCGCTGTGCGAGAAGGGCCACATCGCCGGCGAGCAGTCCAGCCGCAACTGGGGCTGGTGCCGCAAGACCCGGCGCGATCCGCGGGAGATCCCGCTGATCATCGAGAGCATGCGGCTGTGGGAGGGCATGAACCGGACGGTGGAGGCCGAGACCGGCTTCCGCCAGAGCGGCATCCTGTTCGCGGTCGAGACCGACCAGGAGATCGCCGAATACGAGGCCTGGCTGGAACATGCGCGGCCCTACCAGCTCGACGCCCGGCTGATCACCGCCGCCGAGTTCGACCGGCTGATGCCCGGCGCCGGCGGCCGTTGGAAGGGGGCGCTCTACTCCGCCTCCGACGGCAGGGCCGAGCCGCAGCGCGCCGCCCCCGCCATCGCCCGGGCCGCGCGCCGGGCCGGCGCCGTGATCCTGACCGACTGCGCGGTCCGCGGTGTCGACCGCGCCGGTGGGCGCATCGCCGGCGTAGTCACCGAACGCGGCCACATCGCCTGCGACACCGTGATCGTGGCCGGCGGCGCCTGGTCGCGGCGCTTCCTGACGGATCTCGGCCTGCGGCTGCCGCAGCTCAAGGTCAGGGCCAGCGTGCAGCGGACGGCGCCGCTCGACGGCGCGCCGGAGACCGCGATGTGGTCGAAGGAGTTCGCGCTGCGCAAGCGCCACGACGGCGGCTACACCATCGCCAACGGCAACTCCAACATCGCCCCGCTGGTGCCGGACAGCTTCCGCTTCTTCAGCGACTTCCTGCCGGCGCTGCGCATGGAATGGTCGTCGCTGAAGATCCGGCTCGACGACCGCTTTCTGCAGGAATGGCGGGAGGCGGCGCCGGTGCCGCTGGACCAGCCCTCGCCCTACGAGAAGGTGCGGGTGCTGGATCCGGAGCCCGACCGTCAGGCCAACCGCCGGGCGATGGCCGATCTGGTCCGGCAGTTCCCGGCCTTCGCCGAGGCTCGGGTGGTGCAGGAATGGGCCGGGCTGATCGACGTCACGCCCGACGCGGTGCCGGTGATTTCGACTGTCGAGGAGGTGCCGGGGCTGGTGGTGGCGACGGGCTTCTCCGGCCACGGCTTCGGCATCGGCCCGGGCGCCGGTCATCTGGCCGCCGATCTCGCGACCGGCGCCCGCCCGATCGTCGACCCGACGGATTTCCGCTTCTCGCGCTTCACCGACGGATCGAGGCCCAGGCCGATGGCCGGGGTGTAGGACGGCTTCGCGGGAGACGGGCGAAGACCCGCCCCGCAAGGCCTTGGAGGCAACGAATAGGGGAGCTTCACCATGACCGATGAGACCAGGGATCTTCCGTTCGCTCAACCCAGCCGCCGCCGCTTCCTGGCGGCGGGGCTCGCCGCCGGTACGGCGGTCTGGCTCGGCCCCGGCCAGGGCTGGGTCAAGGCGGCGCGGGCGGCGGGGCCGCCGTCGAAGCCAACGGGCCAGGCCGTGATCGGCCTGTCGCAGGAACCGACGGTGTTCCACCCGCTGATGCTGCACATCGAGGTCGACGAGGCCGTCTATTTCAACCTGTTCAGTCCGCTGTGGCAGGTCGACTCGCAGGGCAACTTCGTCCCCGATCTCGCGGCCGAGGTGCCGACCCTGGAGAATGGCGGCATCTCGGCGGACGGGCTGACCTGGCGCATCAAGCTGCGCGACAACGTCAAATGGCATGACGGCACGCCGTTCACAGCCGAGGACGTGAAGTTCACCATCGACCTGATCAACAACCCGAAGTTCCGCGCCGGCCGCCGCGCGGGGCACGAGCTGGTGCGCGACATCAAGGTGGTCAGCCCGACCGAGCTGACCTGGCGGCTGGAAAAGGCCTACGCGCCCTATCCGTCGATCCTGTCCTGGACCTTCATCGTGCCGAAGCACCTGCTGGAGAAGGAGGCCGACCCGAACGCCTCGGCCTTCGCCACCAAGCCGGTCGGCACCGGGCCGTTCAAATGGGTCGAGCGGGTGCCGGGCGACCACATCACCCTCGCCGCGCATGAGGGCTATCACCTGGACGGGCCGTATCTGGAGCGGCTGGTCGTCAAATACATCCCGGACCTGACCGTCCTCTACACCCAGTTCAGCACCGGCGACATCGACTATATCGGCCTGCAGGGCATCACCGCCGATCACTACGAGGAGGCCAAGGGCCTGGCCGACCGCGAGGTCACGCCGGTGCCGCAGGCCTTCATCGAGAACATCGCCTTCAACCTCGGGCTGCCGGTGTTCCAGGACCCGGCGGTGCGCGAGGCGCTGTACTATGGCATGGACAAGCAGAGCATCATCGACAGCATCTATTACGGCCTGCCGACGCCGTCGGAATCCTTCCTGCCGAAGCAGTCCTGGGCCTTCAACCCGGACCTGCCGAAGCACAGCTACGACCCGGAGAAGGCGAAGCAGATCCTCGACTCCGCCGGCTGGGCCCCGGGCGGAGACGGCATCCGCGAGAAGAACGGGGTGCGGCTCGAATTCGTCAACTCGACCACCGCCGGCAACCATGTGCGCGAGCAGGCGCAGCAGCTGTTGCAGCAGAACTGGCTCGACATCGGCGTGAAGATGAACATCAACAACCTGCCCCCGGCGGTGATGTGGGGCGACTACTGGATGATGTCGAAGTTCGAGACGGCGATGGTCGGCATCTACTTCATGGTCGGCCCCGACCCCGACGCGACCGACTATTTCTCCAGCCGCTCGATCGGCGCCAAGGGCGGGGGCGGCCAGAACACGACTCAGTACGAGAGCGCCGAGGTCGACAAGCTGCTGGCCGAGGGGGCCGGCACGGTCGACACGGACAAGCGCAAGCAGGCCTACCTGAAGATGCAGGAGCTGACGCGTCGCGACCTGCCCTATCTGCCGATCTTCCAATACGCCATGGTCCAGGGTGTGAAGAAGGGGCTGACCGGCTTCACCCCCAACGTCAATGTCCAGGAGAACGCCTGGAACGCCCGCATCTGGTACTGGGCGAGCTGAGGGGAGGCGGCCGCCCGGAGACAGAGGAGGCCCGACCATGGCCCGATTCCTGCTCGGCCGCGCGATGCAGAGCCTGCTGCTGCTCCTGCTCGTGTCGATGATCGGCTTCGCCGTGCTGCACCTTACCCCGGGCGGCCCGCTGGCCCAGTTCGCCCTGGTCCCCGGCATGTCGCAGGAACGGCTGGCGCAGATCGCGCATGAGATGGGGCTGGACCGGCCCCTGCCGCTGCAATACTGGGAATGGCTGACCCGGCTCCTGACCGGCGACTGGGGGCGGTCCTACCGCGACCAGCAGCCGGTGCTCGCCGTCATCGGCTCACATCTCTTCGCCACGCTCGAGCTGATGGCGACGGCGATCCTGATCGCGGTGCTGCTCGGCGTCTGGATCGGCGTCATGGGGGCGATCCGGCGCTACTCCTTCGCCGATACCCTGGCGACGGTCGGCGCCATGGTGGCCCTGTCGATCCCGACCTTCTGGTTCGGCCTCGTCGTGATCTACGTGTTCTCGGTGCGGCTGCAATGGCTGCCCGCGGGCAACATGTACACCGTCGGCGACGGCTCTCTGCTCGACTTCCTGCACCACCTGATCGCGCCGGCTCTGGTTCTGGCGCTGGTCGAGGTGGCGATCTGGAGCCGCTACATGCGTGCCTCGATGATCGATGTGATCAACCAGGACTACATCCGCACCGCCCGCGCCAAGGGCCTGCCGGAGAAGCGGGTTCTGATCCGCCACGCGCTGCGCAACGCCCTGCTGCCGATGATCACCCTGGCCGGACTCGAGCTGCCGACCTTGCTCGGCGGCGCCCTGGTGACGGAGACGGTGTTCACCTGGCCCGGGATGGGCCGGCTGTTCCTCGATTCCCTCGGCTACCGCGACTATCCGGTGGTGATGGGGATTCTGGTGTTCTCGGCGGTGCTGGTGCTGCTCGGCAATCTCCTGGCCGACATTCTGTGCGCCATCGCCGATCCGCGCATCCGTCTGGATTGAGGGGAGGGGACGATGACCTTGGCCGCCGCCGACCCGAACGCCGCCGCTGTCGCCGAGGCCATCCCGCAGGCCGGGAACCGCGGCTGGCGCCGGTTCCGCCGGCACAGGCTGGCGATGTTCGGCGTCGCCTGCATCCTGCTGCTGGTCCTGGCCTGCGTCGCCGGGCCCTGGCTGCTGCCCTTCGACGACCTGCGCATCGACATGCGCGCGCGCTTCGCGCCGCCTTTGACCGGGCTGCACCTGTTCGGCACCGACCCGCTGGGCCGCGACCTCTGCGCCCGCCTGCTGATGGCCGGGCGGATCTCGCTTTCCGTCGCCTTCGCCGCGATGGTGATCAGCACCCTGGTCGGCTCCGCGGTCGGGGTGGTGGCGGGCTATTACGGCCGGGCGGTCGGGGCGGTGCTGATGCGTCTGGTCGACGCCATGCTGTGCTTTCCCGCCGTCTTCCTGCTGCTGACGCTCGCCGCCCTGCTGAAGCCCGACCCGGTGACCATCACCCTGATCATCGCCGCAACCAGCTGGATGGAGGTGGCGCGCGTGGTCGAAAGCCAGATCCGCACGTTGCGCGAGCGCGACTTCACCCTGGCGGCGGAGATGATGGGCGCCTCCGACGCGCGGATCATGGTCGACGAGCTGCTGCGCAACGCCGTCGGTCCGATTGTCGTCGCCGCCACCCTGACCGTCGCCCGCGCCATCCTGATGGAGGCCTATATCAGCTTCCTCGGCTACGGCATCCAGCCGCCGACGGCGAGCTGGGGCAATATGCTGAACAACGCCCAGCAGTATCTGACCTCGGCGCCCTGGCTCGCCCTGGTTCCGGGCTTCGCGATCACCCTGGCGGTCACCAGCTTCAACTTCATCGGCGACGGGCTGCGCGACGCCCTCGACGCCCGGCTGGAGGCGTCATGACGGACGCCCCGATCCTCGAGGTCCGCGACCTGGCCGTCATCTTCCGCGGCGAAGGCGGGGCGGTGACGGTGGTCAACGACGTCTCCTTCTCCGTCCGGCGCGGCGAGACCCTGGCGCTGGTCGGCGAATCCGGCTCGGGCAAGAGCGTCACCAGCCTGGCCGTGCTGCGCCTGCTGCCGCCGGCGCCGCGCTGCACCATCGCCGGCTCGGTCCGCTTCACCGGGCGCGACGGCCGCAGCCGCGACCTGCTGCAGCTCGATGCCGAGGCGATGCGCGCGGTGCGCGGCGACGAGATCGCGATGATCTTCCAGGAGCCGATGACCTCGCTGAACCCGGTGCACCGGATCGGCGACCAGATCGCCGAGGCCGTGACCTACCACCGCGGCCTCGGCCGCCGAGACGCGATGGCCCGGGCGGAGGAGCTGCTGGAGCTGGTCGGCATCCCGGAACCGCGGCGGCGCCTGTCCGCCTATCCGCACCACCTGTCGGGGGGCATGCGCCAGCGCGTGATGATCGCCATGGCGCTGGCCTGCGACCCCAGCCTGCTGATCGCCGACGAGCCGACCACGGCGCTCGACGTCACCGTACAGGCCGGGATCATCGACCTGTTGAAGTCGCTGCAGGCGAAGACCGGCATGGCGATCATCTTCGTCACCCACAATCTCGGCGTGGTGGCCGAGATCGCGGACAGTGTCATGGTCATGTATGCCGGACGGATCGTCGAGCGCGGCGACGCCGTCGGCCTGCTGCGGCGGCCGCGCATGCCCTACACCCAGGGCCTCCTGCGCTCGGTGCCGCGGATCGACCGGCTGGAGTTCGGCGGCGGCGTCCTGCCGGCCATTCCCGGCAGCGTCCCGGACCCCGGCCGCCTGCCGCCCGGCTGCTCCTTCCACCCACGCTGCGATCACGCGCGGCCCGGCGCCTGTGACGCCGCTGTGCCGGCGCTGGAAGAGGCCGGCGGCGGCCGGGTGGTGCGCTGCCATCTGTGGCGCGAGATCGAGGCGGGGGCGTGATGATGACACAACAACCCGCGCCCATCCTCGACCTGCAGGAGCTCAGCAAGTCCTTCCCGGTCGGCGGCACGCTGTTCGGCCGCGACCGGCTGCAGGTGCGCGCGGTCGACCGCGTCTCCTTTACCGTTCGACAGGGCGAGGTGCTGGGGCTCGTCGGCGAATCCGGCTCGGGCAAGAGCACGCTCGGCCGGACCCTGCTGCGGCTGATGCGGCCGACCGGCGGGCGCGTGCTGTTCGAGGGCGTCGACATCACCCATCTCGGCCGCCGCCAGCTGAAGCCGATCCGGCCGCGGATGCAGTTCGTGTTCCAGGACCCGGCGGCGTCGCTGAACCCGCGCATGACCGTCGGCCGCATCGTCGCCATGCCGCTGCGGGTGCAGAAGGCCGCGCCCTCGGCGGCGGAGCGCACGGCCCGGGTGGCGGCGGCGCTTGAGACGGTCGGGCTTTCTGCCAGCCATGCCGAGCGCTTCCCGCACGAATTCTCCGGAGGCCAGCGCCAGCGCATCGGCATCGCCCGCGCGCTCGTCACCCAGCCCCGGCTGCTGGTGGCGGACGAGCCGGTCTCAGCCCTCGACGTCTCGGTCCAGGCGCAGATCATCAACCTTTTGATGGAGGTGAAGCGGCGGCTGGACCTGACCATCCTGTTCATCAGCCACGACCTGGCCGTGGTCGGCCAGATCTGCGACCGGGTGGCGGTGATGTATCTCGGCCGGATCGTCGAGATCGCCCCGGCCCGCGCGCTGTTCGAGACGCCGCGCCACCCCTACACCGAGGCGTTGCTGTCGGCCGCGCCGATCCCGGACCCGACGCTGCGCCGCCAGCGCATCCTGTTGAAGGGCGAGTTGCCCAGCCCGCTGTCGCCGCCCTCGGGCTGCCCGTTCCGCACCCGCTGCCGCTACGCCCTGCCGGCCTGCGCCGAGGCCGCCCCGCCGCTGCAGGCGGTCGGGGACGGCCACTACAGCGCCTGCATCCGGCCCGAGCTGGCGCTGGCCTCGCCGCTGCGCCTGGCCAGCGCCTGTGCGGGGTGAGGCGATGCCTTGGGGGCGAGCAGGGCGATCCAGAATCTGGTGACGCTGATGGCCAAGCCGCTTCGCGTGACCTCTCCCGCCTGGCGGGAGAGGTCGGGCTCGCGCAGCGAGACCGGGTGAGGGCGGGGCCGGGCCTCGACAAAACCCCCTCACCCGGAGGCGCAAGCGCCTCCGACCTCTCCCGCAGGCGGGAGAGGCAAAACAATCGGGCTCTTATGGTGTGTGAGACAGTCCGGGCGGCGTTCATCCGCCGCCGGGCTTAAGCAGCCAGGGCGCGCGGTCGAGCCGTTCGCCGGTCTCGATGTCGTACCAGCCCTGGACCGGGATCTTGTCGCTCGCGTCGAGATGCCAGTAGCGGCCGGCATCCGGTCCGTCCTCGGGCCACCAGGGCACGGGAGGCTTGTCGCCGTCCTTGGCCGCCTTCTTCCGCCGTCCGAACCAGTCGGCGCCGGAATAGTCCGGGTCCAGCCAGGCCGGGTCGGGACGGATGCGCATGTCGCGGCAGAGGTGGAAGACGATCGCCTCCAGCGAATGCTCGGAAAGGGCGAGGTCGGCGTCGATCGCCGGGTCGTCGACCAGCCGCTTCCACATCGCGGCGATCTGCGCCTCGCAGGTCTCGGCCGGGAGGTCGCGGTTGGCGGCGACCGAGCAGGCGACGGCGCGGGCCACCCGGTGGCGGCGCGTCTCCTTCGCCGCGGCGCTGTCGCGGGCGTGGATAGCGGCCTTTTCCGCCATCTCCTGGCGCTTGCGGGCGAGATGAAGCTTGAGCGCCAGCATGCGGCTGACACCGCGGCCGGCGCGCTCGAAGGCCAGCCCGAACTCCTTGGCCTTGGCGGCATCATCGGCCTTGATGGCGGCCATCGTGGCCCGATGCATCGCCTCCGCCTGCTCCATCGCCATCTCGGCCAGCCGGTCGAGCAGGCGCGCCGCCTGCTCGGCCTCGGCCCGATCGGGGGCCGGGGCGGCGGGCTGCGGGGTGGGGACGGAGTGCGGCTTGTTCATGGAACATATGATGAACAACAACGAACCACCTGCGCAATGAACATTGCGTGACCTTAAGGCGGTATGGTCGGCGGCAGACTGGATCGCCACGGCCCCCGGATCAAGTCCGAGGCTCGCGCCTCGCGATGATGGCGAGGGTTTGGCGGTTCAAGCTGCGCCGTCATTGCGAGCGCAGCGAAGCAATCCATGCAGCCGCTCGTGCGGGACGATGGAGTGCTTCGTCGGCTTCGCCTCCTCGCAATGACGGCGAGGGGCCGGGGGGCATGCCTCAGCCCGCCACCACGACATCGACCTGGGCGCGCTCCAGCAGCTCGGCGATCTCCTGGGGCGGCGGCTGGTCGGTCACCAGCACATGCGCCCGGTCGAGCGGCGCGATATGGGCGAAGGAGGCATGGCCGAACTTGCTGGCATCCGCCAGGATCATGGTGCGGCGCGCCGCCGCCATCATCGCGGCGATCAGACCGGCTTCCTCGAGGAGCGTCGTGGACAGGCCGGCCGAAGCCGACAGGCCGCCGACGCCGAGCACCGCCGTGTCGGCGGTGATGCCGCCTGCACCGGCGAAGCCGAGCGGGCCGATGGTGACGTGGGATTCGCGCCGGAACTGGCCGCCGAGGACGTAGATGTCGCGCACCGCCTGCGCCGGCACGGCCAGCGGCAGCTCGAGATTGTTGGTGACGATGGTCAGGTCGCGCCGGCCCGTCAGCTCGGCCGCGAACAGCCGGGTGGTCGAGCCGCCATTGACGATCAGCGTCTCGCCGTCGCCGATCAGGTTGGCAGCGGCCCGTGCGATGCGCCGTTTTGCATCGATCTGCGTGTTCATGCGCTGGGCGTAGGGCGCATCGCGCCCGACCAGCACGTCGACCGGCACGGCGCCGCCATGGGTCCGGGCCAGCAGGCCGCGGCCCTCGAGGAAATCGAGGTCACGCCGGATCGTGTCGGCCGAAACCCCGAACAGACCGGACAGCTCCGTCACCGTCACCTGGCCCCGGGTGCGGGCCAGGCGCAGCAGCTCGTTGCGCCGCCGCGCGGGGAGGGCCGCATCCGCGGCGGGATCGAATGATGTCATGGCTCCTCGCAGAAAACCGCACCGAGTCTAAGACAACTTGCTTGACTCTGCCAGATCGCTGCGGCCCTATATCGGAATAGGCGCATAAACACGCATAAAACAGCGCAAGATTCCCGTTTCCATCAATGGGAGGGAGGAATGACCAAGATCCCTGGCCGGACGCAGCGCTCCGGCGGCCTGTTCCGGCGTGATCTTCTGAAGCTGTCTGGGGTGGCGCTGGGGGCAGGGGCCGCGGCCCCGATCCTGGGCCGGTCGCGGCCGGCCCGCGCGGCGACCGAGATCACCTTCGCCAGCGCGAAGTTCTTCGGCAAGGAGACGATCGCGCAGCTGGTCGACGCCTACAACGCGTCGCAGGACAAGGTCCATGTCACCTATCGCGAGCTGCCGCCGCCCAGCGCCTCGACCGAGGTGCATCAGGCGCTGGTGCAGCAGCTGGCCCGCCGCAACGGCGCGCCCGACGTGTTCACCCAGGACATCATCTGGATCGCCGAATTCGCCGCTGCCGGCTGGTCGCTGCCGCTCGACGACCATATCGATTCCAGCGAGATCGGCGCCTATTTCCCCGGCCTCGTCGCCGGCTGCAAATGGCAGGGCAAGCTGGTGGCGCTGCCCTGGTTCGTCGATTCCGGCATGCTGTACTACCGGCGCGACCTGCTGGAAGCGGCCGGGGCCAAGGTGCCGGAAACCTGGCCCGAGCTGGTCGAGACGGCGAAGAAGATCACCGACGCCGGCCAGGCCAAGCTGGGCTTCCTGTGGCAGGGCAAGCAGGCCGAGGTGCTGGTCTGCGACCTCGTCTCCTTCACCGGCTCGAACGGCGGCGCCATCCTCGACGCCGACGGCAAGACCGTGCGCATCGCCGACCCGGCGGCGGTCGAGGCGGTGCAGTTCATGCACGACACCATCGCCACCCACAAGATCAGCCCGCCCGACCTCTTGAGCTGGGACGAGGAGCCGTCGCGCCGGCCCTTCACCGCCGGGCAGGCGGTGTTCCTGCGCAACTGGTCCTATGTCTACGGCATCTCCCAGGACGCGAGCGAATCCAGCGTCGTCGGCAAGGTCGGCGTCGCGCCGCTGCCGCACTTCCCGGGCAAGTCCAGCGCCGCCTCGCTCGGCGGCTACCAGTACGGCGTCAACGCCTCGTCCAAACACAAGGAGGCGGCGCTCGACTTCGTGCGCTGGATGTCCTCGCCCGAGACCCAGCTGCGCTTCGCCCTGCAGCTCGGCCTGGCGCCGACCCGGCAGGCGGTGTTCGACCATCCGGAGCTGGCCAAGGCCCAGCCCTTCATGGCCCAGCTGAAGCCGGTGTTCCTGGGCGCCACGCCGCGGCCGGTGACGCCGAAATACCCGCAGGTCTCGCTGGTGCTGCAGTCGGAGGTGTCGAAGGCGCTGGCGGGCGGCGACGTCAAGGGCGCGCTGGAGGCCGCCAAGTCCCGGATCGACGCCATCGTCGGGGTATGACCTGCATGGCGATGACCGGCTCCATCGCGCATCGCATCGCCGGCCCGGGGCGTTCCCGCCTCGGGCCGGTCCGGGCCCCGGCCCTGCTCCTGCTGCTGCCGGCGGCCGGCGCCCTGGCCGCGGTCTCGGTCTATCCGGTCGGGCTCGGCCTCTGGCTGTCGTTCCGCGACACCTCGCTGGCCGCGCCCGACGACGCCTTCCTCGGCCTGCGCAACTACCAGGACCTGATCGCCGACCCGACCTTCTGGAACGCCTGGCTGCACACGGTCGAGTTCACGGTCACTTCAACCCTGGCCGAGACGCTGCTCGGGCTCGGCATGGCGCTGATCCTCTACGAATGGTTCATCGGTCGCGGCCTGGTGCGGGCGGCGATGCTGATCCCCTGGGCGATCCCGACCGTCGTCACCTCGAAGATGTTCGGCTGGCTGTTCGACGGCCAGAACGGGATCGTCAATCACCTGCTGCGGGTCACCGGGCTGATCGACCAGAACGTCAACTGGTACGGGTCGACCGACACGGCGCTCCTCACCATCATCATCGCCGACGTCTGGAAGACCACGCCCTTCATGGCGTTGCTGCTACTCGCTGGGCTGCAGACGATCCCGCGCTCGCTGTTGGAGGCGGCGCTGGTCGACGGCGCCGGGCCGTGGTCGACCTTCTGGCGGGTGCGGCTGCCGCTCTTGATGCCGACGCTGCTGATCGCGGCACTGTTCCGGGCGCTCGACGCTTTCCGCATCTTCGACCTGGTCTATGTGCTGACCGGCGGCGGCCCCGCGGATTCGACCGAGACGCTGTCGACCCTGACCTACAAGACCCTCTTCTCGACGCTGCAGTTCGGCTACGGCTCGGCCATGGCGGCGGCGATGTTCGCGACCGAGGTGGTGATCGCCGGGGTGTTCGGCGCCGTCCTGATCCGCAAGCTGCGGGAGACCGAGCGATGACGCCGCTCTCCGCCATGCGCGGCCGGCTGCTCGGCCTGCCGGTCTGGGTCTGGCGCGGCGTGCTGCTGCATGCCGGCGCCCTGTTCATCGTCGCCTGGTCCGCCGGCCCATTCCTGTGGCAGCTCTCCACCTCGCTGCAGGAGGACAAGGCGCTGGTCGCCGAGACGCCGAGCTGGCTGCCGATCCCGGCCACGCTCGAGCATTTCGTGAACATCTTCACGGTCAAGCAGTTCCAGCTCTACCTGCTGAACTCGGTGATCGTGGCCGGGGCGACGACCGTCGTCTGCCTCGTGCTCGGGGCGCTGGCCGCCTTCGCCTTGGCGCGGCTCGACATCAGGGGCCGCTTCGGCATCCTCGGCCTGATCCTGTCGATCTCGATGTTCCCGCAGATCGCGATCGTGGCGCCGCTCTACCTGCTCGCCGCGTCGATGGAGTTGCTCGACACCTACACGGTGCTGGTCGTGGTCTATGTCGCGCTCGGCCTGCCGCTGGTGATCTGGGTGCTGTTCGGCTACTTCCACAGCATCCCGCGCGAGATCGACGACGCCGCGCGGATGGATGGCGCTGGGCCGCTCACCATCCTGTTCCGCGTCACCCTGCCGATGTCGCTGCCCGGGGTGGTGACCACGGGGCTGCTCGGCTTCATCGCGGCGTGGAATGAGTTCATGTTCGCGCTGGCCTTCACCTCCGACATCAGCCGGCAGACGGTGCCGGTCGGCATCGCCAACTTCACCAACCTCTACTACGTGCCCTGGGGCGACATCGCCGCCGCGTCAGTCGTGGTGACGGTGCCGCTGGTGCTGCTGGTGCTGGCCTTCCAGCGTCACATCATCGCCGGGCTGACCCAGGGGGCGGTCAAGGAATGATACCAGCCTCCCGAAACATTGAGCCGTCATGGCGAGGCGGCGAAGCCGACGTGGCCATCCAGGGGCCGGTGCGAGTGGCCCTGGATGGCCACGCCCCTTCGGGGCTCGCCATGACGGGGAACGGACCGAAGAGTCGATCTCGAAGGCCAATGGCATGAGGTGGGAGCAGCGTTATCGCGACCTGTCGACCCGGCTACGGCACCTCGCCGCCACGGCGCGGCCGACCCTGTGCGGCCTCAGCACCTGCATCGATGCCTATCTGCCGCTGCACCGTGCCTGGCCGGTGCTGGCGGCTGAGCCCGGCACCCCCGCCGCGGCGCTGGCGGCGGAGCTGCTGCGCCGTGCCGCGGAAGGGATCGGCGGCGAGGTCCTGGTCGACTGGCCGGAGGGGCCGTGCTGGATCGACCGGCATCTCCGTTCCAACCCCGGCCTCGGCGGCACCGGCGCCCAGGCGGCGCAGGCGCTGGCCGTGGCCGGCGCGCCGGCGCTGCTGGCCCTGGGCGACCGCACGCCGGCCCAGCTTGCCCTGCTGCATCCCGGGATCCGTCTGGCCGAGGGCGACCGCATCGTTCCCGCCCGCGAGGCACGGCCCGGCGGGGGCGGCAAGCCGGCGCATTACATCTTCGAGTTCACCGCCGGCACCCCGGTCGGGCCGGCCATGCCGCGGCGGTCGTCGCGCACCATTGTGCGCTTCGCCGACGAGGCACTGGACGACGATCCGGATTTTTGGCTCGCCAGCATCGGTGTGGCGTTGACGGCCGGGGCAGGGATCCTGTCCGGCTTCAACGCCCTGCCGCCGGACGCGGTCGATGCTTCCGTCGGCTCCGCCGCCGAGCTCGCCGACGCCTGGCGGGCGGCGGGGCTCGCCCTGATCCATCACGAGCTCGGCGACTACCCGCATGCGGCGCTGCGCGACCGGGTGGTGGAAGGGCTGACGCCGCACGCCACCTCCTTCGGCCTCAGCCTGTCGGAGCTGGAGGCGCTGTCGCCCGGCCCCGGTGATCCCGGCGCCAAGGCCCGTGCCCTCGGCGACCGCTTCGGCCTCGCGCGCGTCTGCGTCCATGCCGATGGCTGGGCGCTGGCGGCCACCCGCGGCGATCCGCAGGCGGAGCTGGAGGCGCTGATGGCCGGCTGCCTCCTGGCCGCGACCCGCGCCGCGGTCGGCATCCCGACCAACCCGGACGGCATCCCGCCCGGCGCCGTGTTTCCACCGCTGCCCTTCCCGGTCTGGGACCACCGCGACGGCTGGACCATGGTCGCCTGCGCCGCGCCTTACCTCGAACGCCCCGCGGCCACGATCGGCCTCGGCGACACCTTCCTGGCCGGCTGCCTGCTCGTGCTCGGCCAGCCGCCCGAGATCCTGTCCACCCTGACATCGACCGAAGAGGATTGAACGATGGTCTCCCTGCCCGCCGCCCGCGACCCCGGCAAGATCCGCAGCCTGCAGCGTGTCGCCTCGGCCGACGGCTTCTTTCTGATCTGCGCGCTCGATCACCTGTCGGATTTCCAGGAGCTGCTGGCGCCGGACCCGGACAAGGTCGACTACGCCATGACCGTCGCGGCGAAGATCGAGCTGGTGCGCGCGCTGTCGCCCGAGGTCAGCGCCTTCCTGCTCGACCCGCGCTATGGCCTGGCGCCGGCGATCGCGGCGCGGGTCCTGCCGGGTTCGGTCGGGCTGATGGCGAGCATCGAGGACGAGGGCTACAACGGCGCCGCCGCGGCGCGCGAGACCCGGTTCCGCGCCGGCTGGGGCACGCGCAAGATGAAGGCGATGGGCGTCGACGTCTGCAAGCTGCTCTGGTTCTACCGGCCGGACAGCGCGGTCGCCGAGCATCAGCGCCAGGTTGTGCGCAGCCTCGCCGCCGAATGCGCCAGCCTGTCGCTGCCGCTGGTGGTGGAGCCGATCTGGTACCCGCTGCCGGGCGAGGACCCGGCGAGCGCCGCCTGGAAGGCGAAGCGGATCGAGGGCATCGTCGCCTCGGCGCATGAGGCGAACGGCTACGGCGTCGACGTGCTGAAGGTCGAGTTCCCCGGCGACGTCAGCACGGAAGAGGGCAGGGCCGCCGCGCTCGACGCCTGCCGGCGGCTCGACGACGGCATCTCCGTGCCCTGGGTGATCCTTTCGGCCGGCGTCGGCTATGCCGATTTCCGCACCCAGGTGGAGATCGCCTGCAGGGCCGGCGCCTCCGGCTTCCTCGCCGGCCGGTCGATCTGGCGCGACGCTGCCTCGACCCACGACCCGGCGAAGAAGGCGGCGGCCCAGAAGGACGCGGCCGGGCGCCTCGCCGAGCTCGCTTCCATCACCCGCAAGCATGGCCGGCCCTATGTCCCGGCCCTGGAGCCGGCGGCCGTGGCCCAGGCCTATCCGGAATTCTGGTACGCCAGCTGGCAGAACTGACGGCAGCCGCAAGCCCTCGTCTGCCGGCGAGGGCTGCCGGTCTCTTAGCGCCGGAGGCCGTCCATGCGGGCCCGCGGCCATGCTATAATGGTGCTGTGGCCGTCCAGCGCAGCGGGGGAAGCATGTGGCCCCGTCGGGATCTTCAGGAACTCCTGGGCATCGAGCACCCCCTGATCCAGGCTCCGATGACGAGTGTCACGACGCCGGAGCTGGTCTCGGCCGTCTGCAACGCCGGTGCCCTGGGGTCACTCGGCTGCGGAATCCTGCCCCCCGACATGGTGCGCGATCAGGTGGCGGCCGTGCGGGCCAGCACCAACCACGCCTTCAACCTCAATTTCTTTGCCCATACGACGCCACCGCTCGACAGGGCGGCGGTGGCCCGGGCGCGCGCGAGACTTCAGCGCTATTACGATGAGCTCGGCCTGGGCGCTCCTCCGGAGCCGAGCGAACCGCCTGTCCCGGCCTTCGATCCTGCCCGGCTGGAGTTGGTCCTCGAGCTTCGGCCGCGGGTCGCCAGCTTCCATTTCGGGCTGCCGGGCGAAGATGCGCTGCGCCGGTTGAAGCAGGCAGGCTGTGCCGTCCTGAGCTCGGCCACGACGGTGGCCGAGGCGCGCTGGCTCGAAGAGGCGGGCGCCGATGCGATCATCGCGCAGGGCGCGGAGGCCGGCGGGCACCGCGGAACCTTCACCGATCATCCCGGCGCCGGGTCCGTCGGCACAATGGCTCTCGTTCCCCAGGTCGCCGATGCGGTCCGCGTGCCGGTCATCGCCGCCGGCGGCATCTTCGACGGACGCGGGATCGCGGCGGCGTTCAAGCTGGGGGCCAGCGGCGTGCAGATCGGCACGGCCTTTCTCGGCTGCCCCGAAAGCAATGTTCCCGCCCCGTACCGGGCCGCGTTGCGCGGTGCGACGGATCAGAGCACTCACGTCACGCGGGCTTATACCGGCAGGCCCGCGCGGGTCCTTCGCAGCCGCTTCTCCAGCGAAATGGAAGCCGAGGAGGCGCCGGTGCTGGACTTTCCGTTCCAGGCGGCCCTGACGATGCCGCTGGGGCGCAGCGCCGACGGAACGACCATACGCCCCGATTTCCTACCGATGTGGGCAGGCCAGGGCGCCGCCGCGGTGGATGAGATCCCCGCAGGCGAACTGGTGCGCCGGCTGGTCGCAGACGCCCAGAGTTTTCTCTCCTGAATCCGCTCCACCGGCCGCCCCCGCCCGGCTTTCCCATGAGGTGATGAAATCTGATCAACGGCGTCCGTTGAGCGCCGTCGCTCCGGCCATACGCTCGCTCCATCCGCGCAGCCGGGCCCCAAGTGGCGGTTCCGGCCGTTCGGTTGGGAGGAGACCATGAAGAAATATCTCGCGCCTTATCCGAGGGTCCGCCGCATCTTCGAGGCGGGCCTGGCGCTCGACGCCTTCCAGCGGGCGATGCCCGACCGGCAGCCGGATGCGGAATAGGGGGCGGATCCTGGTCCGCTCCGGCCCGGCGGGCGACGTCAGCGGGTCGCCGCCAATTCCGGTGGCCGCCGAGGGAAAGACGGCGTGCGGACTGCGCCGGCCTGCGCGAGCATAGGGTTGCCGAGCTCTGCCGCAATCCAGGCCATGCCCGGCAGGCCGCGGGAACAGGACTTGATCCAACCGAGCATCGCCCGCGCCAGGTCAGGGCGCTGGTCGTGCAGCAGCGAGGCGAAGGTGAATTCGGTCCGAAGCGCCTGTTCGACGATCTCGGTCGCTTGCGGCGGCAGGCCCCGCATGCTGTCCAGGGGCGTCTCGACGGGCTGGCGGCCCGGCAGATGGATCCGCACGCCGCCCGTCGCGGGGGCGGCGTCGAAGATGAAGGCCGCCGGCTGGGGTCCGTTGGGAGCGGTCACGGCGATCGCCTGGAACCGGCCCTCCAGCTCCTCGGTGAACACGGTCAGGCTCGCCGCCGTGCGGTCGCGATAGTCGAGGCTCACGGTGGCATAGCCGGCCGACTGGATCCGGCGCGCCACGATCACCAGCGCAGCCCGCTGGAGGCGCCAGTCGAGGCGGTGGGGGATGTTCAGCACATCGGCGCAGATGGTGATGACCGCCGGCTCGGCATCGGCCGACCGAAGCGTTTCCCGGATCGCGCCGAGGTCCAGATACATGGCACGAAAGCCTGCCGCGTCCGGGCCGACCATCTCGCTCGAGGCATCGAGGACGCCGCCGCGGGTCTCGATCGCTTCGAACAGGGCCGACCAGCCGGCCGGCGCGGGCTCGCTCCCGCGGGCTGTTCTGCTGTGCATGAAGTCCTCCATTCTGTCGGCCGTCGACAGGCGGTCGCTGCCGCCCGTGCGGTTTCGTCATGCGACAATGGTCCGCCGATAGACCCCGGGGAGCCTGGCGCAGCACTGCACGGATCAGCTTATGCTTCTGTATAAGCGCCGCGATGTTCGGCCCTGTGACTGGGATATGAACCGCCATTCGCATCGGACGAGGCGTCTAACGGTCGGCGGGGCGGGTGGATTCCCCGATCGGAGGACCGGCTCTACAGCGTCAGAGGGCGATCTGTCCCCTGTTGCAGCGGCGGCGCAGCAGCACCGCGGAGGTCTGCTGCTGCAGGCCGATGGTCAGCAGCACCAAAGCGTCGCGCGAGATTTCGGCATAGCGCGCCGCCAGCGTCACCGGCACGGAGGCCGAGGTCATGTTGGCGTATTCGGTCAGCGTCGTCAGGTACTGGCCCGGCCGGATCGCCTCCGCCCAGGCGTCGATCAGGACCGAGGAGGCCTGGTGCGCGATCAGCGTGATCTCGTCGGCCGCCAGGCCGTTGCGGCGCAGCAGCCGGTCGACGATCCGCGGCGGGACCTTGGCGCCGTACTCCCGGTACGACGCGGCTCCCTCGTCGCCGATATACATCAGCGGGGTGGTGAAGCTCTCCGCCAGATAGGGCGGCGGCGGATCGATCGTGCCGGCGGGCCGGGCGCTCATATGCATGGCGCCGAAATAGCTGGTGTCGGTGTCGGTCACGACATCGACCAGGGCGAAGCGCTGCTGGTCGCCGGTCACCGCCATCACCGCGGCGCCGGCGCCGTCGGCCGCGCCGATGCAGGTCGCCTCATGGTAGCTGACATGCCGGCTCCAGTTGCAGCCGCAGACGACCAGCGCGTTGCGCAGGCCGCGGCCGGTGCGGATCAGCGCCTCGGCCAGGACCAGGCCGTCATTGAAGATGGTGAACTCGGTCCCGAGCGGCAGCACCTGACAGCGCGACGGCAGGCCCAGCGTCTGGTGCAGCGCCACCAGCCCGTTCGGGCTGACATAGTCGGAGACCGAGGCGACGCCGATCAGCAGGTCGATGTCGTCGGCACCCAGCCCGGCATCGGCCAGAGCGCCGGCGGCGGCCTCCGCCATCAGCCCGAGCAGCGTCTCGCCGGGGGGAAGGATCCGGCGCTGGTCGAAGCCCTTGAACAGGTCGGAATGGGGCGGGTTGTGCGCCTTGATCCAGTCGAAGATCGGCGCATCGTTGGTCCGGACCTGCTCCGGCACCGCGAAGCCGACGCCCCTGATGCGGGCGGTGTTGTCAGCCATTCACGCGTCCTCCCGCGGGAGATCGCCGGGCTGCAGCGGGTTGCGGTAGTAGGGCGGCACCTCCGCCCGATCGATCTCGAGCACGATCACCTGCGGTCGCCGGTACAGCTCGGCCTGGCCGATCGCCTTGGTCAGGGCGGCGCGCAGCCCCTGCGGGTCGTGCACCGTGTAGGTCATGGCGCCCAGCCCGGTCGCGAAGGACACCAGGTCCGGGGCGCCGAGCTTGTAGTAGTCGGTCCAGGACGGCTTCGGCGGCTTCGGGAAGAAATGCGCGTTGCCCTGGCTGACCATGGCCAGATCGTTGTTGTCCATGACAATCCAGATGGCGCCGACGCCGTAGCGCACGGCGGTCGACACCTCGCTGCCATGCATCAGGAAGGCGCCGTCGCCGGTGATCGCGATGCAGGTCCGGTCCGGGGCGCCAAGCTTGCCGCCGACCACCGCGCAGACGCCGAAGCCGAGCGGTCCGGTGTCGAGCGACAGATGGATCTGGGTCGGCGGGTCGAGCGCCAGATAGTTCAGCGACCAGCCGACGCAGTTGGCGCAGTCGATGAAGATGTGGCTGCCGGGCGGCACCACCTCGTTGATCACGCGCATCGCCGATTGCGGCAGGACCGGGTTGGCCAGGGAATCGCGCTTCTCCGGATCGTACCAGGGGGCGTGGTGGTCCTTGAGCCAGCGGATGTAGTCCTTTCGCTCCGCCACCGCGGCCTCGTCGGGCCGGCGCTGCTCCGCCAGGTCGCACAGATCGTCGATGAACTGGCCGAGCTCGCTGACGATACCGAGCTCGATCGGGAAGACGCGGCCGATCACCGACTGGTCGGCATCGACCTGGATGAGCGGCCCTTGCGGCAGCAGGGCCGGGTTCCAGTTGCTGGTGGCGAGATTGCCCAGCACCGACCCCATCACCATCAGCGCGTCATAAGCCGGGCCGCCCCCTGCGGCCGCGAGATAGAGGCTGGGCCAGATGCAGCCGGCCATGCCGTAGTTGCGGAGCGACAGCGGATGGTTCTCCGGGAACAGCGCCTTGCCGTCGGGCGAGGTCATCACCGGAATGCCGAAGCGCTCGACGAAGGCGATGAAGCGGTCGCGCCGCTCGCCCTGCAGGGCGAAGCGGTTGCCGTTGCCGAGCATGATCAGCGGCCGCTTCGCCGCCAGCAGCAGGTCGAGGGCGCGGCCGGTGCGGGCCCGGTCGCTGGCCTTCGGCACGGTGCGGTAGTTCTCCCAGCTCGCCGGGAAGGCGACCGGCCCGCTCGGCGTCTGGTTCGAGACGTCGACCGGCAGACTGATATGGGTGGCGCGGAACGGGATCGACAGCGCGTCGCGCAGCGCCTGGGTGAACAGCGTGCCGAGATCGTCCGGGCTGGCGATCATGGCGCTGTACTGCACCGAGGCCTGGTAGACGGCGTCGACGTTGAGCGTGCCGTCGATGCCCTGCTGCAGATAGCCCTTGCCGAAATAGCTCTCGGCCACCTCGCCGGTGATGGTCAGCACGGCCGAGTGGTCGGCCTGCGCGTTCATCGCCCCGGTCAGGGCGTTGACCGCGCCGGGCCCGGTGGTGGCCAGGACCACGCCCAGCCCCCCGGTCACCCGGTGCAGCCCGTCCGCCATGTAGGCGGCGCCGGTCTCGTGCCGGCAGACGACGTAAGTGAACTCGTCCTCGCGCAGCCGCAGCTCGTTCAGCAGATACATGATGCCGCCGCCGGGGATGCCGAAGAGGTAGCGGACATTCTCAAGCTTCAGGTAGTCGAGCAGCAGCTGCGATACGGTCCGGTCGGTCACTGTGCGGTAATAGGTCGTGCTCTGCTGCAGCATGCGCGGGATCTCTCGGAACGGGGGAGAAGGGGCGGGAGGTCAGGCGGCGGAGGCGAGCCCGTCGACCGGGGCGGCGAGGCCGAAATGCTCGGTCAGCATCATCTCGGCGGTCTGCAGCGCGCCTTCGACCCAGCCCTGATAGGTCGAATAGGATTCGCCGCAGATATAGACCTCCTCGTCGGCGACCGGCTTGACGATGCGGGGCATCACCGCCGCGGTGTCGACGCCGATGTTCCAGGAATGCCAGCCGCCGCCATAGGGATCGTCGCCCCAGTCGCGAAAGGCGGCGGCATAGGGTTCCGGCGCCTTCTCCACCCCGTGCACCTCGATCAGCTGGCGGTGCGCCTCGGCCACCATCAGCGCGCTGACGTCGTAGATGTCGGGGAGCCTCGCCTCCGCTCCCGTGACGAAGGGATTGGGCCGGCCGCCAAAGCGGGGGCCGCTGTGACGCACCCCCTCCCAGTAGTCGACCGAGATGCCGTCGGTGTAGGCGGCGACCAGCAGCGAATTGCTGTTCCGCGGGTCGCCGCCCAACTTGCCCTCGGTCTCGAAATAGTAGATCTGGCGCAGCGGCAGGTCGGTGACGGAATCGCCCGAATGCAGGCCCAGCGCATGCCACCAGGGGTGCGGATAGGCCAGGGCGAATTTGTACAGGGCATGGCCGGTGACGGTGGCCAGCAGCTTCGCCACCCCCGGCTTGGCGAAGAACTCGCTCGGCCCGGCCCGGTCCAGCGGATGCTCGGCGATGCGGTCCAGCGACCGCCGCGGCATCGCCAGGATCAGGCGGCGGGCCAGGGCGACATGGTCGCGCCCGGCGTCATGGTCGTGGAAGGTCAGGGTGTAGAGCCCGTCCTGCCGCCGGGTGAAGGCGATCAGCTCCTGCCGCAGACGGACGCGGCCGCCGGCGGCCGCGAACTCGTCGCGCAGGCGCCAGGGCAGGGCCTCGTAGCCCTCGGGCAGATGGACATACGGGGTCTGGTTGGCTGGTATCGACCAGTCCTCCATGTACCAGGGGATGGCCTCGGCGGCGTTCCAGTTGGTCAGCACCGTGTTGAAGCCTCCGCCGGCGAGGGCGAGGTTGTAGGCCTCGACGCTCAGCTGACTCAGCAGCACCTGCCAGAAGCCGTGCTGGCGCAGCGGGAAGCCGTTCAGCGTGGCGGCGGCGCAGGCGGCGCGCAGCTCCGCATTGGTCATCTTCGTGGCGCCGGGCATGATCGCCTCGATCGCCTGCACCACCAGCTGCGACGGCGACTTGCCGCGCTCCTCATCCGTCAGCCAGTACGGCACCACCGAGGGGTCGGAATACTGGCCGACATGGAAGCGGTGGCCGCGCAGATAGGCCAGGTTCTGGGGCCCGCCCATCGGAAATTTGACCGTCTCGAAGCCCAACCGCCCGACCAACCACATGACGATGGGTTGGGACGTCATGATCCGCATCCCGCCCAGCTCGGCCGGCACATGCGGCATGCCGGGCAGACGGACGGTGTCGAGCCGGCCGCCGATCCGGTCGCTCATCTCGAACAGGTGGATGCCCGCCGCCGGGATCCGCGAGTCCGGGGCGGTGGCGAGCCGCCAGGCGCTGTACACGCCGCCCATGCCGCCGCCGATGATCGCGCAATCGATCACGCCGTCAGGCCCTGCGCTCATGGTCGTCACTCCCTCTGGACGGATGGATTGCCTCTCAGATGCTCACGATCTGGTCGACCGCCTCGAGCGCGGCGATCAGCGCGCCCTGGATCCAGGCCTGGTCCAGGGAGCAGTGCTCGCCGGCGAAGAACAGCCGGCCCTCCGGCCGCTTGCAGTCGAGGAAGATCGAGCCGAGCTGCCCCGGCAGCAGGAAGGCGAAGGCGCCGGCCGACCATTTGTGCGACTGCCAGCAGATCGCCGCGGCATCGACGACCATGTCGTCATCCAGGATCTCCGGATGGAACCGGGCGACGCCGCGGCGCACCGCATCGACCCGGGCGTCCGGATCCATCAGCCCGAGGCGCAGCGCGTCGGAGCCCCAGCAATAGGCGCCGAGCAGCGCCCCCGGCAGCGAGGCATCGGCATGCGGCGCGGGCGAGGTGCGCTCGTCATGCGCCGGGCCGGTGTGCGGGCTGGACCAGGGCGCCGGCCGCAGCGGGCCGCGTTCGACCTGCAGATGATCCATCGGATAATAGGTCTGGCGCTGCAGCCCGTCGGAGATCGAGCCGCCGCCATAGATGCCGTAGCGCGACTGCCAGAACCGCTCGCGGCAGTCGAGGATGACCTTGGTCGAGGCGGCATAGGCCATCTGGCTGATCGACAGGCGCTTGCGGTAGCTGAAGCCGTCCAGCTCCATCCGGCGCATGACGCCGAAGGGCAGGGTGCACAGCACGTAATCCGCGGTCAGCGTCTGCGGCCCCTCCGGCCCGGTATAGCCGATCTCGACGCTGGTCTCGGAGGTCAGGCTGATGCGGGTGACCTCGTGCTGCAGCAGCACGGTGCCCGGGCGCAGCATCGCCGCCAGCGTGTCGGGCAGCTGGCTCATGCCGCCATGCAGCGTGGTCAGGTTGTTGCCGGTGCCGACGATGGTGTCGCGGATGAACATCGTCACAGCCTTGTCGAACCAGACGGCGAGGCTGGTATAGGCGCCGACCAACTGCTTCACCGGCTGCGGCAGCACGGTGTCGAGAAAGGCGCCGAGCGACAGGCTGTCGAGAGTGCGCAGCCGGTCGGTCGTCAGCTCGCCCCGGAACAGGCTGTCCTGCTCCTCGGCGGTGAGGGTGGCGATGGCGTTGGCCTGCACCCAGCCGAAGATGGCGCCGCCGGGATCCTGCGGATAGGCGCCGGCGGGCGAGGGCGGCGTCTCCGGCAGGCCGTAGCGCGGATAGATGCGGCTGCGGCTTTCGCTCAGGCGGCAGATCACGTCGTGGATGTCGAGGAAGTTCTGCGGGACGCTGTTCACGAACGGGATCAGCCGGCCGGACAGGCCGGCGCGGTCGATGTAGTAATGGGTATAATCGTGCGCCTGCGGGACGCGCATCGCCCCCAGCTCGTTGTAGCTGCCGTCCTTGAAGTGGTGGGTCAGGATGCGGCCGCCGATGCGCTCGCTGCCTTCGAGGATGGTGACGCCGTGGCCGAGCTGCTGCAGCTCGTAGGCGGCGACCAGGCCGGCGATGCCGGCGCCCAGGATCACGACATGCTTGGCGCCGTGCCCGGCATTGTCCCGCCGGATCCGCTGCAGCATTTCGGCGATGGGAACATGCGGGTAGGTGCTCTGCTGTTCGGACATGCGCGCCTCCTCGCGGGTCGAGCGGGGCCGGGACGAAATGCCCTGCTCAAAAGGATTTTAGAAAAAACGCTGGGAATTCCTGTTCCACCCGATGTTTTACTGTCGTGGCGACACCATCGGATGCCGAATCCTGCCGACTCGTGTAGCATGCAGGGCGGTGTGGGATGTAAACCGGATTTGAACGGCTGTTCGCATGCATCGGCGACGCTGCGGCGGCGAGGAAGGGCAGCAGGCGAGTAGGACTATATTCTGATGAGCACGGGACGCCGTACATGACGGGTGGCGCCGGAAGGCGGTATCGCCTGATCGTGGTGGAGGACGATCCGGTCACGCGCTCGATGATCGCGCGCTATTTCGCCGAGCAAGGTTTCGAGGTGGAGGAGGCCGCGACCGGCGCCGAATGCCGGCGGGCCATGAAGCGCAGCCCCGCCGACCTGCTGTTCATCGACATCCAGCTGCCGGACGGCGACGGCTTCGACCTCGCCCGCGAGATCCGGGCGACGAGCGCGGTCGGGATTATCTTCGTCACCCAGAGGGACAGCGAGATCGACCGCGTCGTCGGGCTCGAGTTGGCCGGCGACGACTATGTGACCAAGCCGGTCAAGCTGCGCGAATTGCTGGCCAGGTCGCGGGCGCTGCTGCGCCGCCGCGGGCTGGAGCGTGATGCCGCGCGCCACAACTCCGTGGTCAGCTTCGACGCCTGGCTTCTGGACCAGACACGGCGCGAGCTGACGACCCGGGACGGCACCCCGGTGCGCGTGACGCGCGGCGAATTCGATCTGCTGGCCGCGCTGGTTCAGGCCAATGGCCGGCCGCTCAGCCGCGACTATCTGGTCGAGGTGGTCAGCAACCGCGACACCGAGGTCGGCGACCGCACCGTCGACGCGCTGGTCGCCAGGCTGCGCCGCAAGCTGCAGACCCCGGCCGGCGGACCGCCGGTGATCGTCACCGTGACCGGGGTCGGCTACAAGCTGGGCGTTCGCACCGATGCCCACGGCTGAGCCGCCGACCGCCGCATCTCCGCCATCAGGGCTGCGATCGACATCCGGCGGAGCGGGGCCAGCTCGGCCGCCATGTCCGCCAGGCCGTCGATCGGTACGTCCTGGTTCGCGCAGGCTTCGATCGTGGCGGCGTGCCGGGCGAGGTGGGCCAGGCCGAGCGCGCCGGCGGAGCTGCTGAGGCGGTGGGCCAGGCGGGCCAGGCCGCGACGGTCGCCGGCCGTGGCCGCCGTGTGGATGGCGAGGATCATCGGCCGCGATACCCGGTGGAACATCAGGGCAAGCCGCGCCAATTCGCCGGTCCCCAGGATCTCGTGGCGCTCGGCATAAAATTCCCGGTCGACCAGGGCCGTCGGATCGGCCGATGCCGCCGGCGGCTCCACCGGCGAGCGGGCTTCGGATATGGCCGACAGCATGCGCTGCAGCACGGCCAGCTGCAGCGGCTTGCCCAGGATGCGCTCGATGCCCGCCAGGGCGCAGCGTTGCCGGCTGCCGTCGGTCAGATCCGCGGTCAGCGCCAGGATCTGGGGCGGCTTGCGGTCGCCCGGCAGCGCCCGGATCCGCCGCGTCGCCTCGAGCCCGTCCATGCCGGGCATGTGCAGGTCCATCATCACGACGTCGAAGTCGCCGGCCGCCGCCGCCTCGATCGCGGCCTGACCGCCGTCGGCGAGGGTCACGCGGTGGCCCAGCCGGCCCAGCAGCCCGGCGGCCACGGCCCGGTTGATCGGGTCATCGTCCACGACCAGGACTGAGAGCGCCGGGCCGGCCTCGATCGGCGCGGGGGCTGCCGACCGCGTTGTGCCAGGCGTTACCGGCACGGACAGGCGGAATGTGCTGCCGGCGCCCGGGGTGCTGTCGACCGCCAGCGTGCCGCCCAGAAGGTCGACGATCCGCCGGCAGATCGCCAGGCCCAGCCCGGTGCCGCCATAGCGCCGGGCAATCGATGAATCGGCCTGGATGAAGTCGCCGAAGATCCGCTCGTGCATCTCCGGGGCGATGCCGATCCCGCTGTCCTTCACCGCCACATGCAGCGTCGACCGCGGCATCGCCCCTGCCATCGGATCGAGCCTGACCGTCACGCTGATGCCGCCCTCCGAGGTGAACTTGACGGCGTTGCTCAGCAGGTTGATCAGCACGCGGCTGAGGCGGCGGGAATCGCTGCGCAGAACCGCCTCCGGCGGCGCGTCGACGGCGAGGGTCAGCGCCAGCCCCTTGGCCGCGACCTGCGGACGGATCAGTTCGACCGCGTCGGTCACCAGCCGGCGCAGGTCGAAATCGTGCAGATCCAGCGCCTCCTGGCTGTTCTCCAGCCGGGCGTAGTCCAGGATCCCATCGATCAGATCGAGCAGGGATTTGCCCGATTCCTCGGCGATCTCCAGATAGCGGCGCTGCTCCTCGGGCAAGGGGGCGCGATCGAGGATCTGGAGCATCCCGAGCACGCCGTTCATCGGCGTCCGGATCTCGTGGCTGACGACCGCCAGGAAGCGTGATTTCGCTTGGTTGGCGATCTCGGCGGCCCGCCGGGCCCGGCGGGCCTCCCGCTCCTTGGCCACGGCGCGTTTGCGGGCCGTGTCGAGTTCCGCGGTGCGCTCGCTCACCTTCTGCTCGAGTCCTTCATTCGCCCGCAGCAGGTCCGTGCGCGCGCCGTCGAGGGCGGTGAACAGCCGGGCGTTCGCCAAGGCGATCGCCGCCTGCGCCGCCAGGACCTGCACGACCTCCAGACGGCGGGGGCTGAAAACCCCGGCGGCCAGGTTGTTCTCGAGGTAGATCAGCCCGTCGACCTGGCCGCGCTCGTCCAGCGGGGCGCACAGGATCGAGGCGACGCCATGGGCGCGGATGTAGGGATCCCGCAAGAACTCGGGCGAATGCTGGGCGTTGTCCAGCACCAGGGCCTCGCGCGTGCGCAGCACATAGGACAGGACCGATTGGGGCACGGCATCGCTGTCCTCCAAGCGCCCGGAGTCCCCGGCGGCGAGGACCGAGACCTCCCGGTCGCGCCCAATCGCCTCGACATGCAGGCCGTCGTCGCGCCGCAGGACCAGGACGCCGTAGGACGCGCCGGCGCTGTCCTGGATCGCGCCGAGCACCCGCTGCACCAGCTGGCGCAGGTCGATCTCGCGTGAGATCGAATGCGCGGCCCGCAGCACGGCCCGGAAATCGATGTCATCCTCGCCGGAGGGGCTGCCGGCCTCGCGCAGCGAGGCGCGGCCGGCGCGCGACCGCGCCGCCAGCCGCGGGAATTCCTGCTCCAGCGCGGCCACCTTGGCGGCGGCTCCCCAATAGCCGTACAGCGTCGCCGCCTCGCGCAGATGGGCCATCCCGGCGACGTCGTTGCCCAGGTCCAGGCAGAAGCGCCCGGCATATTCGTTCGCCAGCGCGGCGTAATGGGTCTGCTTGGCGGCCTCGGCCCGATGGATGGCATCGCCGTAGAGGCGAAGCGCGTCGCCGGTTCGCCCATCGGCCCGCGCCAGCTCCGCCTCGGCCAGGCCGTGCATGGCGCCGAAATTGTGCGGGTTCAGCTCGCTCCAGCCGCGCAGCCTTTCGCGCCGCGCCGCGAAATCCTCACCTCGGTCGCCGCCATCCGCCAGGGCCGCCAGCAGCAGGAAGGCGACGCCGTCGGCCTCGGCCGCGACGCCGGCGACGGCAGGCAGATGCGCCGCGGTCGGGCCGATCAGGCGGCGGGCCGCGCCGAGATCCCGGAACACCAGGGCAAGCTGCAGCCGCCGGATCAGGTAGTTGCCGCGCGCGACGAGATCCAGCGTCCCAAGATGGGCATCTTCTTCCGATTGGCTCCGCACCCGGTCGCGGGCCAGGCTGGTCGGCGCCGCGGTCCGGCCCATCAGCGCCGCGGCGAAATCGATCTGCATCCGGCAATGCTCGGCCGCCGTCCGGTTCCGCTCGCCGATCAGCCGGAGATGCTCCTCCCCGATGCGGGCCACCTCGGCCAGCGCGCCGCCGCTGCCGAGCAGGTGGATCACGTAGGCGGCGGCATGGTAGGAGCCGAACTGGATGTCGCCCATCTCGAAGCCGGCCCGGATGCCGTCGAGATTGAGCTGCAGCGCGCCCTCCAGCGGGTGCAGCCAGTGCCGCAGAAAATAGGTGTAGACGAAGGTCACGCTGGCCGTCAGCGGATGGCCAAGCCGCGCGTCGAGGGTAATGGCGGTCCGGGCGAAGGCGTCCGCCGCCGCGCTGTCACCCGTCATTCCCCGCAGGGTCAGAGCCAGGGTGACGATGATCCCGGGCGCCAGCGCGTCACTGCCGTGCCGCAGCATCAGATTGGCGTTGCGCAGCGCCATCAGCGCGTACAACTCCGGCTGCAGCGTGTTGTGGGCATCGGGGGCCAGGCGGAACAGGATCTGCATCGCCGCGGCCAGGCGCCGGTCGCGCAGGGGAGGCAGGTCCAGCAGCGCCTCGGCCGGGCGCCCGGCCATCAGCCGCTGGAACTCGGCGAATTCCGCGGCCACGGCCTCGCGCTGCTGCTCCACCGTCACCGGCAGCTCGATCCCGACCAGGCGCAGCCCCCGGCGTCCGACCTCGATCGCCTCCTTCTCCAGCAGGCGCGCATCGAGCGACACCAGCTGCAGCATGGCCAGCTGCAGCCGGTGCTCGTCGTCCCTGAGCCGCGCGGCCAGCGCCTCGACCTCCCGGTCGAAGGCGACGTGGTCCTGGGTCAGCATCCGGCACTCGGCCAGCAGCAGCGCCGCTTCGGCGATGTCGTCGTAGCGGGTCTCCCACAAGCCGGGATCGGCCAGGCTCAGCCCGGTCTCGGCATAGTCGCGGGCGGGGCCGAAGGCGGCCGCAGCCCGCGCCTGCCGGGCCGCGATCAGGTTGATCTCGGCGCAGCGGGCCCGCAGCGCCGGGTCGTCGTCCAGGTCGCCCGCCGCATTCAGGTGTCGGGCGATGGTGAAGGCGGCCGCCGGCAGTTGGTCGGACGCGGTCCGCTCCAGCAGCACCAGGGCGATGCGGCGATGCAGCGCCGCGGGGTCGGGCGTCAGCCGGTAGGCGGCCTCGCGGATCCGGTCATGGGCGAAGCCGACACCGCCGTCGCGGGCGACCATCAATCCTTCCAGCACGGCGTCGTCCAGGATCGGGCGCAGCGCCGGGACGTCGAGGCCGAGGACGGCGCCGAGCACCTCCGCTTCGACCTGCATGCCGATGCAGGCGCTGGTGGCCATCACGCGCTGCAGCTGCGCCGGCAGATGGCCGATGCGGTCGGCCAGGAAGCCGACCACGTTGTCGGTCGCTTCCACCGCCGCGATGCGCTCCAGATCCCAGTCGCCGGAGGGGCCGATGGCCCCGCTCT
Source organism: Inquilinus limosus (assembly GCF_051487185.1). Taxonomy (GTDB): domain Bacteria; phylum Pseudomonadota; class Alphaproteobacteria; order DSM-16000; family Inquilinaceae; genus Inquilinus; species Inquilinus limosus_F. The sequence goes on along the minus strand of NZ_JAHVDK010000016.1, from coordinate 105,287 downwards.
CGCGCAGATGGCCGAGAAGCTGGCGCGCGAACAGCGGGTTGCCCAGGGTCTTGGCGTGCACCAGGGCGGCGGCCCTGGCCGCCTGGTCCGGCCGGCCGCGATAGGCGGCGACCAGCATGGCCTCGATATCCTCCGGCGTCAGCGGCTGCAGGTCGATGCGGCGCAGCCCGCCGAGCTGCGTGTCGAGCGTGTCCTGCAGCGCGGTTTCGAGGTCGGCCGCGCCGCCGCGGCAGGTGCCGATCAGCAGCAGCCCGCCCTTGGGCGCGGCGGCGCAGATCGGGCCGAGCAGTTCCAGGCTCGCGGCATCAGCCCATTGCAGATCGTCCAGCAGCAGCACCAGCGGGCGGTCCGGCGCGGCGAAGACGGCGACCAGCTCGCGCACCGCCTGCGCCAGCCGGCGTCCGGCCTCCGCCGGGGCCAGCATCACGGCCGGGGGCTGCGGCCCGATCAGCCGGTCGAGGCCGGGCACCAGCTCGGCCAGCGCGCTCGCGCTGCGGCCCAGCCGGTCCAGCAGCGCGGTGCGCCAGGCCGCGACCATCGCGTCGGGCTCGGTCAGCACGCTGCGGACCAGCCCGGCGAAGGCCTGGGCGAGGCCGAGATAGGGCACGTCGCGCTGCTGCTCGAACTTACCCGCGGCGAAGCGGCCGCCGGCCTGGGCCACGCGATCGCGAATCGCGGCCGCCAGCACGGTCTTGCCGATGCCAGGGGCCCCGGTGACCAGCACCGCGCTGCTGCGGCCGGCCCGTGCCGTCTCGAATTCCTCCTGCAGCGCGGCCAGCGGGGCGTCCCGGCCGTACAGGATCGAATCGCCGAAGGCGTCGCCGGCCGTGACGGCGAAGGCGGTGATGCGCCCGCCCGCCGCCCCTGCGGGTTCGAAGCCGGCACGGCAGCGCCCCAGATCCGCCGCCAGATCCGCCGCACTGTGATACCGCGCCGTCGCGTCCTTCATCAGCAACGTCGTCACGATCTCCGCCAGCACCGGCGGAAATTCCGGCAGCAGCGTGTCCAGCGGCACCGGGCGCTGGGCGAGATGGGCGTGCAGCAGATCCAGGCGTTCCGCGCCGACGAACGGCGGACGGCCGGCGAACAGCTGATACAGGACCGCGCCGAGCGAATAGAGATCCGCGCGATGATCGACCGGCCGGTTCATCCGGCCGGTGCGCTCGGGGGCGACGGTGGTCAGGTCCTCGACCGCCGGCAGGGCCTCGGCCGGAACGGAATCGCCGCGACCCAGCACCACGGCTCCGCCGAAATCGATGTAGTTGACCCGGTTGTCGGCCGGATTGATCACGATGTTGTGGGCGGACAGGTCGCCGTGTAGCACCCCGCGCTCATGCACATGGGCCAGACCGAGCGCCAGGGTCTCCGCGATCGCGATCCGGTGCGCCAGATCCGGCGGGGCGGCGGCGGTCCAGTCGGACAGGGTGATTCCGCCGATGTCCTCCAGCACCAGGACTGGTCCCTCCGGGCCGTCCGGCTGCAATCCGAGCGGACGCACGACGAAGCCGGATTCGAAGCGCGACAGAATCTCGTATTCGCGCCGCAGCTGGTCGAACAGCCCGACCGCCGGCTCGCCGAGCCCCTCCTTCAGGATCACCGGCCGGCCGTCCTCGAGGACCACGCGGCTCACTGTCGTGGCAGGAGTGCGGTGGATCACCTCGCGACGGCGAGCCTGATAGGGGTTGTCCGGCACGGCTGGTACCTTATCCGGGGCAGGCGCGGCGCTGCCTGTCGATCAATCCCATACCGGCCGTATCCGTCAAGATCCCGCAATCTGTGCCGGCCGGCGCCGCTTTTCGCTGGAGGATCCGCCTCTCCGATGCCAAGCTGGCATCATTCTTTGATCGAATTACGATGACGCCATGACCAAGCCTCGGCCTCAGGCCAACGACAATCACAGCCCGGAAGACCTCTGCGGGTTGCGGATCGACGAGATGAAGCGCCAGCTGGTCGCCAAGATCACCTGCGCCGCGCGCCGCGTGCAGCCCTCGCCCTCCGAACCGGTCCGGACGTCGGAACGATATTTCTCGCGGCCGACGGTCGACCTTTGACGGGATGAACCGCTCCGCCGCAGGATCGCGGCGCGAGCGGGCGTCGCGACAGAGACGCAGGTTTTGTCATCCTCCGTCACGACTCGCCATTTCACTACAAGCTGCGAACGCCGATCATCGCCGCGGCCCGGGCAGGGCATGCAGGGCAACGCCGGCGGTGTCGGCCGAGTTCTATCCCGCGCCTGCCATGATTTCTCGGCCGATATTCGCAAATATCGAGTCGATTTATTCTTTAATTTTTCCGGTATCGAAAATGAATCGTGATCTTTAGCGGGCGGAATCGCCTTGCTGCGGGCTTGGTCTGGTCTTTATAGATTTCGAAGGTTTTGTTGATCGGTCCTCGACGGCAATTGATTTCACGAGGAATGGGTACAGTCGGTGATCGAGGTCGCGGAGGTCGACACAACCCCCGCTCGACCCGGCTGACGGACAACTTGGATGGGGGATGAGACACCATGGATCGCAGACACCTGATGATCTCCGGACTCGCCGCGCTCATGCTGGCTGCGACGGCATCCGGAGCCGGGGCGGCGGAGTGGTGGGGGAAGAAGCTGCCCGGCCAGCCGCAGAACTTCATCTTCGGCTACGGATCGCTGATCAACACGACGTCCCGCAATTCCACCGCGACCAAGCCGATCGACGCGCTTCCGGTGCGGGTCTCGGCCTCCTTCGGCTATGTCCGGGCCTGGGTCGACCGCGCGAAATCCGGTTTCACCGCCCTCGGGTTGCGCAAGCCGAACGCCGACGAGCAGGCGATGACGATCAATGGGGTGCTCTATCCGGTCGAAGGCGACGATATGGCTCTCTTCGATCAGCGCGAGGCCGGCTACAAGCGCATGGAAGTGCCGCGCGACGCGATCGAGGCGGTGTCCTGGGAGCAGGTGCCCCCCGACGGAAAGATCTGGGTCTATGTCTCGGTCGGAAAGGACGGCACGCCCGGCGAAGGCCTGCAGCCGCCCTCGGCCGACTACCCGCTGCTGCAGTCCTATGTCGATGTCGTCATCGACGGCGCCCTGGAATACGGCCCCGATTTCGCCCGCGAGCTGATCGAGACGACCGCGGATTGGAGCCCGTATTGGCTGAACGACCGCGAGCTTCCCCGCCGGCCCTGGGTCTACGACAAGAACTACGCGACGGTGGACAAGCTGCTGGAAGACACGGCGCCGGCCGCGCCCCACCTCAAGGACCGCCTGTTTCCCGAGGTCTATGCGGTCCGCAACGTGGCGCCGGCCGCGCGGTGAGGTGCGGCAGACACCACCTCCGCAACGGACCGACATACTCCTGAGCCGCATTTGAGCCGAGGCCCCACGGGCGATGCCCGCGGGGCCTTGTCTTCTGAGGGCGAATCCGGGATCGCGCAAACCGGCATAATCGCTGGTTGACTCATCATACCAGCACACCATAATGCCGATAACCACGGGCGGGCCGAACCGCCGGACATAAGACGACCGCAACGTCTCCATCGCCGGGGGAGGGCGAAATGCAGGCTCTGACGCGTCGATCCATGGTCGCGGGCGCAGCGATGCTGACGGCGGCGTTCTTCGCCGTTCCCGGCTGGGGCCAGGAAGCGCCGGCCAAGCCGGTCACGATCGAGTTCTTCGGCCTCGCCTCGCACAACTGGCCGCTCGTGATCGAACGCTTCCAGGCCGACTATCCGACCGTCACGGTGCATTTCACCAAATTCGGCACGGACGAGCTGAAGCAGGCGCTGCGCGTGGCCGCCGCCTCGGGCAAGCTGCCGGACGCCTGGTGGAATTGGGGCGGGTCGCTGGCCTCGCCTTACAATCGCGGCGGGCACACTGTGAAGCTGACGCCGGAGCTGCTGGCGGCGCTCGGGGTCGAGGCGCATGTGACGCCGGCGGCGCTGGCCATCACCCGCGACGGCGCCGACCTCTACGGCATCCCGAACAAGATCGGGCCCTTCGGCTTCATCTACAGGAAAGCGCTGTTCGAGAAGTACGGACTGCAGCCGCCGCAGAGCTTCACCGATCTCGAGAAAGTCGCCGAGACGCTGAAGGCGAACGGCGTCACGCCGTTCTCGATCGGCGGCAAGTTCAGCTGGATGACGATGCGCTTCTTCGATTTCTTCCTGGAGCATTACGCCGGGCCGGAGGGGCACGATGCGCTGCTGGACATGAAGGAGTCCTGGGAGTCCGAGCCGGTCATCCAGTCCTTCGCCAAGCTGAAGGAATGGGCCGACAAGGGCTATTTCCCGGACGGGTTCCTCAATGTCGACCCGGCCACCAATATGCCGCTGCTCTACAACGACCAGGCGGCAATGGTGTTCGACACGCCGAGCCTCGAGCTCAGCCGGATCATGCGCGAGGGCAAGTCGCCGGCCGATTACGGCACCTTCCCGCTGCCGACCGATCGGAGCCCGAAGCGGGTGCCGGGGTCGCCGTCGCAGATCCAGGTCAATGCGAAATCCTCCGAGGACGTCCGCAAGGCCGCCCTGCTTTTCGCCAGCTACGTCGTGCGGCCGGAGATCGCGCCGGTGACGGCGCAGGCGGTCGGCTACCCCAGCGCCACCAAGAACATCCTTCCGGCCGAGGACCTGCCGATCCAGCGGCAATGGTCGCAGTGGACCCAGGGTGAGATCGGCTTCTACCGCCTGACCGACCAGGGCCTGCCGCAGGATGTCGTCGCCGCCTATTTCGAGGCCCAGGATTCGGTTCTGCTCGACCTGATGACGCCGGAGGAGGCGGCGGCCCAGGTACAGGAGGCGATCGAGCGGTCCAAGACCCGCGCCAGCAACTGACTCATGAAAGGATCGTCATTGCGACCCCGGCGAAAGCCGGGGGAAGCAATCCAGAGCCGCAGGAGCGGATGCATGGATTGCTTCGTCGGCTTCGCCTCCTCGCAATGACGGTTCTCTTGCAGGAGAGGATGAGTCCGATCACGGGCTCGTCGGTGTGACCCACACCAGCAGGAGATCCGCGGCATGGCAGAGGCCGGCCTGCAGACGAGACGGCTGTCGCGCAAATTCGTGGACGAGGTGGCGGCGCCCTGGCTGTTCCTGGCCCCGGCCGCGCTGATCTTCATGGTCGTGCTGGTCTATCCGATGACCTACTCGACCTGGCTCAGCCTGTTCCGCTGGGACGGCGTCTCGCCGGACAAGGTCTGGGCCGGGCTCGGCAACTATGTCGAGCTGTTCACGCGCAACCGGGTGTTCTGGATCGCGCTCAAGAACAACGTGGCGTGGAGCCTGCTGTCGCTCGTCGTCCCGACCGGCATCGGCCTCGCCCTGGCGCTGGCGCTCGACGGACGGTTCCGGGGCAGCGCCTTCTTCCGCAGCGTCTTCTACTTCCCCGCGATCCTGTCGATGAGCATCGTCGGGCTGATCTGGAGCTGGATGTACCACCCCAGCCTCGGCCTTCTGAACCAGCTGCTGGAGGCGCTCGGCCTCACCGGGCTGGAGCGCAACTGGCTGTCCGATCCGAAGATCGCGCTCTACTCCGTCTTCGTCGCGGCCGCCTGGCACAATGCCGGCCTGCCGATGCTGCTGTTCCTGGCCGGGCTGCAGACTATCCCCAAGGAGGTGCTGGACGCCGCGCGCATCGATGGCGCCGGCCGGTTCCAGCGCTTCTGGTACGTCACCTTCCCGCTGCTGCGCGAGACCACCATGGTGGTGGTCGCGATCACCGCGATCAACTCGCTGAAGGTCTACGACATCATCTACGTCATGACCTATGGCGGCCCGGCGAACCGCACCCAGGTGCTGGGCAGCTGGATGTATTTCCTGACCTACAACCACAACGAGGTCGGGCTGGGCACAGCCATCGCCGTCATCCTGTTCCTGCTGACCCTGGTCTTCGCCGTGCCCTACACCCGGCACATGGTGCGCAGCCGATGACGGACGCCGCCGTTTCCTTCGCCGGCACGGCAGTCCGGCCTTTCCGCCTGCGCTTCGGGTCGCTCGGCTTCTACGCCGCGCTCGCGATCGGCGGGATGGTCTGGACCGCGCCGCTGATCATCCTGGTCTTCACGGCGCTGAAGAGCGCGGGCGACTTCGCCCAGAACGGCGCCTTCGCCCTGCCGCAGTCGCTCGAATTCGGCAATTTCGCCAAGGCCTGGGCGATCGGTATCAAGACCTATTTCTGGAATTCGCTGGTGCTGACCGTGCTGAAGGTCCCGGCCGGGGTCTTCATCTGCTCGCTCGCCGCTTTCGCCCTGACCAAGATGAAGATGCGCGGCGGCGGCATCGTCTTCACCGTCTTCGTGCTCGGCCTGATCGTGCCGATGCAGATGACGCTGGTGCCGCTGACCCTGCTGTACCAGCGGCTGAACCTGATCGACAGCCTGCCCGGGCTGTTCTTCCTCTATCTCGGCTTCGGCCTGCCGCTCGGCATCCTGGTGCTGCGCGGCTTCTTCCGCTCGATCCCGGCGGAGATGATCGAGGCGGCGCGGATCGACGGCTGCACCTGGTGGGGCGTGTACCGGCGGGTGGTGATGCCGCTCGCCACCCCGGCGGTCGTCTCGCTGCTGATCCTCGACGGCATCGCCACCTGGAACGAGTTCATCCTGGCCCAGATCTTCATCCGCACCGAGGCGCAGCGCACCCTGCCGCTCGGGGTGGTGCAGTTCAGCACCGAATTCTCGACCGCCTATGATCTGCTCGCGGCCGGCCAGCTGATCACGATCTCGCCCTTGCTCCTGCTCTACCTGTTCTTCCAGCGCTACTTCGTCCACGGCATGGCCGGGGCGGTGAAGTGAGCGCGCCAGCGAAAGGAACCGACAATTGCTGCCCCCGGAGAAGAAGGCCCGCCTGATCCTGAACACCGACGCCAAGAACGAGGCGGACGACCAGTACGCCATCGTCCATGCGCTGCTGACGCCGAGCTTCGATTTCCACGGCATCATCCCGGCGCATTTCGGGTCGCTGAAGTCGAAGACCAGCCTCAAGGACAGCCATGACGAGGTGATCAAGCTACTGGAGCTGATGGACCTCTCCGGCCGGGTGCGGGTCGCCGACGGCGCCGAGGGGGCCATGCCGGACGAGCGGACGCCGGTGCCGTCCGCCGGCGCCCATCTCATCGTCGAGGAGGCGATGAAGGACGACCCGCGGCCGCTCTACGTCGCCTTCCTCGGGCCGCTCACCGACATGGCCTCGGCGCTGCTGATGGAGCCGAAGCTGAACGAGCGCAACGTCGTCGTGGTCTGGATCGGCGGCGGGCCGTGGCCGACCGGCGGCCGGGAATACAACCTGTCCAACGACATCCACGCCGCCAATGTGGTGATGCGGTCGAAGGTCCAGCTCTGGCAGATTCCGATGACCGTCTACCGGATGATGGCGGTCGGCTATGCCGAGCTGTACGAGCGGGTCTACGACAAAGGGCCGATTGGCAAATACCTGGTCGACCAGCTAGTGGAATGGAATCTGAAGGCCCATGCCGGCCCGATCGAGCACCGCTCGCTCGGTGACACGCCCGCTTTGTCGGTGATCCTCAACCCGAACGGCGGGATCTCGGAATGGGTGCCGGCGCCGGAGTTCAGCGACCGGATGCATTATGTCCACACCGGCGCCCACCGGCCGATCAAGCTGTATCATTCGATCGATGGGCGCTGGATCCTTGAGGACTTCTTCGCCAAGCTCGCCCGCTTCGCCCGCGGCGAGCAGGAGTTCGCCGCCTTCGGCTGACCGCAGTGATGGCGGCCGGTCCGGATGGTATGATGAGCGCGCCATACCCTATCCGGGCCGCGGCATCGCGCGGCTGACGCAGGAGGTCTCATCAGGTGCGGGATTCTGTCGAGCCCATCGTCCGCAGGAAGCTGTGGCACGAGGTCTTCGATCGCCTCAGGGCGATGATCACCAATGGCGAGCTGGCGCCGGGCGACGCCATGCCGTCGGAGCGGGACCTGATGGACCGGTTCGGGGTCGGGCGGCCGGCGATCCGCGAGGCGATGCAGGCGCTGGCCAATATGGGGCTGATCACGATCAGCCACGGCGAGCGCGCCCGCGTGCGGCAGCTGACGGCCAAGTCGATCATCCAGCAGGTCGACCTCTCCGCCCATATCCTGCTCTCCGCCTCGCCGGACAGCCTCGAGCATCTGAAGCAGGCGCGCCGCTTCTTCGAGCGCGGCATGGTGCGCGAGGCGGCGGAAAGGGCGACGGAAGAGGACATCGCCCGGCTGGAGGAGACGCTGCGGGAGCAGAGCGGCAAGCTCGACGACCCCGGCGCCTTCATCGCCGCCGACATGCGCTTCCACACCCAGATCGCGGCGATCTCGGGCAACCCGATCTTCGAGGCGGTCAGCGAGGCGATGCTGAGCTGGCTGCGCGAATACCACACCGAGATGCTGATCTGGACGGGGAAGGAGAACGTCACCCTGTCCGAGCACCGGGAGATCCTCGACCACATCCGCCGGCACGACCCGGATGCGGCGGAGGCGGCGATGGTCCGCCACCTCGACCGGTCCGCGGTGCTGTACGCGCATCACGGGTAGGGACGGCGCACCGCTTTGGCGTCTTCTTCGATTTGGCGTAAAGTCGAGGCATGAGCGAGGTTCAGGCCCTGTTCGCGGCCCTTCGGCAAGCTGCCGACGGGGAAGCTGCGGCGGCGGTGGAGCGGCTGGTACAAGAGGGACCGGACCGCGCGCTCTGCCGCGTCAACGTCTTCGACTTCGCGGCTCAGACCGGGATCGACGTCGAACGCGTCATCGCGGTGTTCCTGCACGCCGCACGCCTCGGGCTGTTCGAGCTGTCCTGGAACGTGCTCTGTCCCGGCTGCGGCGGCGTTCTGGACGCCAACACCACGCTGAAGACCCTGAACCGGGACGAGTACAACTGCGCTCTCTGTGCCGCGGGTTACGAACCTACGCTCGACGAGATGGTGGAGGTGGCCTTTACCGTGAGCCCGCGGGTGCGCCGGATCGGAGCGCACGACCCCGACACGCTGCCGCCGGTGGAGTATTGCCGCCAGGTGTTCTGGGGATCCGGCGTCGATCTGCCGCCGAATTTCGAGCAGTTGATCGAGGACATCACGCTCGATCTCGTCGAACTGCCGGCCGGCGAAAAGGCGCTCCTGTCGCTGCAGCTCCCGGCGGAGTTCCTCATCGTCTGCGACCCCGTGAGCCATGCGACGCAGTTCCTCGACGTGAAGGGCGAGCCCACGCGCGATCGCCAGACGCTCTCCTTCATCATCGATCCGGTGCATCGGCCGAACGAAACCGTCTCGCTGCGGCCCGGGCCGCTGCGCCTCTCCGTCGAGAACCGCACCAATCGTCGGGTGCTGGCGGGGGTCTGGATCGCCGGGCCCGCGCTGCACGAACTCCTCGGCCGGCGCAAGCCTTTCCTGACGGCAAAGCGCCTGCTCACGAACCAGACGTTCCGCGACATCTACCGGACCGACACGCTGGACGTCGACCAGCGGCTCAAGATCACGAGCATGACCTTCCTGTTCACCGATCTCAAAGGGTCGACGGCGCTGTATGAGCGCGTCGGCGACCTGGCTGCGTTCGACCTGGTGCGCGCCCATTTCCGCGTGCTGCACGAGATCGTCGCGGCCGAGGCCGGCGCCGTGGTCAAGACCATCGGCGACGCCGTGATGGCCACATTCCCGACACCCGATCGCGCCGTGGCCGCCGCGCTGCGCATGCGCGACGCCATGGGGCACCTCAATGACGCGCACGCAGGCGAAGACCTGGTGCTCAAGATCGGCATCCACGAAGGGCCGTGCCTCGCGGTCACACTCAACGAGCGGCAGGATTATTTCGGCCAGACCGTCAACATCGCCGCCCGCGTCCAGACTCTGGTGAATTCACGCGCCATCTTCGCGACGGAACCGGTCGTGAGGGATTCCGATACCGCGAAACTGCTGCAGACCAGCGGAATCGAGCCGGTCGCCCAACGCCACACGCTGCGCGGTATCGCAAACGAGCTGACGCTTTACGAGATTCCCTAGCTTCCGGTTCTGGTGTGCTGTGGCCATGGAACTGGCAAGGGCACGGGCCGTTTCCCAACCAGAGGCTGACGATCCGTCTCGGAGCGTAGGCACCTTGATTCCGCTGCCATGCCGACCACTGCGGCAGAGCGATGACAGATCGGCGCGCCAAGGAGGCTGTCATGCCGGAGCCGGGACAAGGTGAGACCGGGCAGCGCATGCTGCAATTCATGACGACCGAGCATTTCGCGCTGCAGACTGCCCGGGCAGCCACGATCCAGGAGGCGAACCAGCGCGCCAATCTGTTCCTGACGTCGGTCTCGAGCGCGACGATCGCCCTCGCTTTCGTGGCGCAGGTCACGCAGATGGGCCAGCCATTCGTCTTGTTCAGCCTGATCCTGCTGCCCTGTCTCTATTTCATCGGCATCGTTACCTTCGTGCGGGCGGTCCAGGTCGCGATCGAAGACATGGTGCACGCGCGCGGTATCGCGCGAATCCGCCACTACTACGTCGAGATCGCGCCATTGATGGAAAAGTACCTGATCCATTCCACGCATGACGACGATCAGGCGGTCCTGACCGACAAGTCCCTCGAGCCGTCGCGCTGGCAATCCTTCATGAGCACGGCGGGCTTGGTGAGCGTCATCGCCGGGGCCATCGCCGGCGTCTTCGCAGGGGTGGTCGTGAAGGCGGTCGCCGGCTCGACCGTCACTGCGCCCGTGGTTCTGGGCATCACGATCTTCGCAATGAACGTCGTCCTCCTGCGGCGCTATCACGTTCGGGCCTGGACGACCGCCGAGCAGAGACTGGCGGTGCTGTTTCCGAGCGCGCCCGATCAATATCAGGTGGCCGGGGCGCAGACCCGCACCGCCGGCCGACGCTGACGCTGTCCCCTCAGCCCGCCCATGACCAAGGACACCGAGACGACACCGCTCACCGGCGGCGGGAGAACCGCTGTCGCCCGACGCGGCGGGGTGGTCATCCGGGACGCAGGCCCGTGGAGCCGCTCGGTCCACTCCCTGCTGCGCCATCTACAAGAGGTAGGTTTCGCGGCAGCACCCCGCGTGGTGGGAGACGGTTTCGACGAGCAGGGCCGGGAGATCCTGACCTACCTCGATGGCGACATCATCAACCCGGCGCCCTGGACGGACGAAGCCATTCACGAGCTCGGCCGCCTGATCCGGCGGCTGCACGACGCGACGGCATCCTTCCGACCGTCGAGGGACGCGATCTGGCGCCCTTGGTTCGGCCGGGAGGTCGGCTCGCCCGACATCATCGGGCACTGCGATGCGGCGCCCTGGAACATCGTCTCGCGGGACGGCAGGCCCATGGCGCTGATCGACTGGGAGGCGGCAGGCCCTGTCGACCGGCTGACCGAGATCGCCATGGCGGCCTGGAACAACGCCCAGCTCTACGACGACGATGTCGCCGAGATGAACGGCCTGCCCGAAGCCGGGCACCGCATGAGGCAGGTGCGCATCTTTGCGGATGCCTACGGGCTGCCGGCCCACGACCGGCGGCGCCTCGGCGACAGGATCATCGAATTCGCCGCCCGGAGCGCCGCGAACGAGGTGATCGAGCAGCGGATCACGCCCGAGACCGAGCATGCGCCGCGCGTCTGGGGCATCGCCTGGCAGACGCGCAGCGTCGCCTGGCTGATCCGCAACCGCGACGCCCTTGAGGCCGCTCTGAGTCGAAGAAAGATCGCGATCAGGGGCCGAGGTCGGCCGGTCGATAAGATCTGATGGATAGCGTCATGAGCCGCTCCGAGCCTGTGCTTTTCCAGCATCGCCGATGCGCGTCCGGAGGCAGAGTCCGGCCGTGGACAAGGCCATTCGCCGCCTCTAGCTTGGCGCCGTTCCGAAGACCCGGGCGTCCAGGGGGACCAATGGCGGATCTAGCTGTCTTCTCCGGAACCGCGCATCCCGCCCTGGCGGCGGAGATCTGCGCCGCACTGGGCGTTCCGCTCCTGCCGTCCAGGGTGCAGCGCTTCGCCAATGACTGCCTCCAGGTCCAGCTGCAGGCGAATTGCCGTGAACGCGACGTCTTCCTGGTCCAGCCGCTCAATCCTCCGGTCCAGGAGCATCTGGTCGAGCTGCTTCTGATGATCAACGCAGCCCGCGGCGCTTCGGCCTCGCGGATCACCGTGGTCGTGCCGCACTACGCCTATGCCCGATCGGACAAGAAGGACGCGCCGCGCATCTCGATCGGCGGCCGGCTGGTGGCGGATCTGCTGACCGCGGCGGGGGCCGACCGGGTCCTCACGGTCGCCTTGCACTCGCCCCAGGTTCACGGCTTCTTCAGCGTGCCGGTGGACCATCTCCATGCCCTCGGCGAGCTCGCCGGCCACTTCCGCCGGTACGATCTTTCCAACGCCGTCGTGGTTTCGCCGGACCTCGGCTATGCGAAGGAGGCCTCCGCCTTCGCGCGCCTGCTGGGCGCCGGCGTCGCCATGGGCGCCAAGCAGCGCTACGAAAACGACCGCGTCGAGATCAGCACCGTCATCGGCGAGGTGCGCGGCAAGGACGTCATCGTCATCGACGACGAGATCGCCAAGGGCAGCACGGTGCTGGAGCTGCTGGGCCATCTCCGCCGCCAGGGCGCGCGGTCGATCCGCGTGGCCTGCACGCACGGCCTCTTCTGCGGCGGCGCGCTGGAGCGGCTTGGCGCCCAGGACGATGTGCTGGAGATCGTCTGCACCAACACCATTCCGGTGGACGGCGCCGAGCGCCATCCCAAGCTCGTGGTCCTCTCCATCGCTCCCGCCCTGGCCGAGGCGATGCGCCGGATCCACGCGGGCGAGTCCGTGAGCGAGCTGTTCCACGCCTAGCCCCTCGGCATCGCGATCCCGTTTCTCGCCCGCGCGCCTCAGCCGCGGAGAGCCTTCAGGAAGGCGGTGGGGCGGCCGGTAATGCCAACTCCGCGAGATCGACGGCCAGCCCGGTCCCGGCGCTGCGATAGGCGGCCTCGACCAGGGCGAGGGTCTTGAGGTTGTCGCGGCCGGAGGTCGCGGGCTCCTGCCCGGCGCGCAGGCAGCCGACCCAGTGCTGCTGGATCGCGGCGACGCTCTCCTGGATGTTGTGCCAGGGGCGGCTGGCCCAGGGCAGCAGCCGGGGCGAGACGTCGAGCGTCTCGCTGCCGTCGCGGCCGGTCACCACCATCCGGTAGCCCTGGCCCAGGCGGATCGTGCCGTCGCTGCCGTCGACCTCGACCAGCGTCTCGGGGAAAGGCTCGGTCTCCAGCCGCGTGGCGTAGGAGCAGTCGACGACCGAGGTGACGCCGCTCTCATGGTCCAGCAGCATGGTCGCGACATCCTCGCCACGGATCGCCGGATTGACCCGCCGGGTCCGGGCGGTCAGGCGGGTGGCGTCGCCGAACAGGAAGCGGGCGATGTCGAGGATGTGGATGCCGAGATCCTCGATGATGAAGCGATCGCCCTCCGCGAGATAGGGCTGGCCCGAGAACACGTCATAGGCCGAGCGGAAGGAGACGCGGCCCCAGAACACCTCGCCGATCCGACCGGAGTCGATGATCCTGCGCACCGCCTGGATCGGCGTCTGCCAGCGGAAATTCTCATGCACCATCAGCGGCACGCCGGCCGCCTCGCAGGCCGCGACCATGGCGCGGGCGTCGTCCAGCGTGGCGGCGAAGGGCTTCTGGCAGATCGCCGGCACACAGTGCCGCGCGGCCAGCTCGACCAGCGGCCGATGGCTCGGCACGGTGGTGACGATGTCGACGAAGTCCGGCTTCTCGCGTGCCAGCATCTCTTCGGCATCGGCGTAGAGCCGGGCGATGCCGAAATCGCGGCCGGCTTTCTCCAGCCGGGCCGGGTCGCGGTCGCACAGCGCCGTGATCTCCGCGCCCTCGACATCGCGCCAGGCGTGCAGCTGGTTGACGGCAAAGAAGCCGCAGCCGATCAGGGCTCCGCGCAGCATCGCTCAGCCCTCCCGCGCCATGCGGCGCAGCACGACGCGCTGCTGCAGCCGGCGCTGCGCCTGGTCGACCACCACCGCGGCGATGATCACGAGGCCCTTGATCACGGTCTGCCAGAAGGAGCTGACGCCCATCATCACGAGGCCGTCCGACAGGATGCCGATGACGAAGGCGCCGATGATGGTGCCGCCGATCGTGCCGCGGCCGCCGGACATCGAGGTGCCGCCCAGCACCGCCGCGGCGATGGCGTTCAGCTCGAAGGTCTCGCCCGTCGCCGGGTGCGAGGCCATCAGCTGCGACGAGATGATCAGCCCCACCAGCGCGGCGCAGAAGCCGGAGAACATGTAGACGAACATCTTCACCCGGTTGACCCGGACGCCGGACAGGCCCGAGGCGCGCTCATTGCCGCCGACGGCGAAGATGTGCCGGCCCAGCGGCGTGCGGGCGGCGAGATAGGCGGCCCCGGCGGCGACCAGGATCAGGAGCCAGATGGTCAGCGGCAGGCCCAGCAGCGTGCCGGCGCCGAGCGTCGCGAAGCCGGTGGTGCCGTATTCCTCCTTGCCCATCAGGTTGGGGAAGGTGGCCCCGTCCGACAGCAGCAGCGCCGCGCCGCGGGCGACGTAGAGCGTGCCGAGCGTGGCGATGAAGGGCGCCACCTTCAGCCTGGTGATCAGGAGGCCGTTGATGGCGCCGATCAGCACGCCGAGGGCGAGGGTGATCAGCATGATCTCCGGCACGTTGAAGTAGAGCGTGTAGCCGAAGCCGAGGACCGACAGGTCGATGCCGTGCAGGATCAGCCCGCCCGCCACCATGCCGCACAGCCCGACGATCGAGCCGACCGACAGGTCGATGCCGCCGGTGATGATGACGAAGGTCATGCCGATCGCCAGGAAGGCGTTCAGCGCCACATGCTTCGACATCAGGATCAGGTTGGCGGTGCTGAGGAAGTTGGGCGCTATGGCGGAGAACACGATCACCACCGCGAACAGCGCGATGAAGGTGCGCAGCTTCATCAGATGCAGGGCGATGGCGTCGCCGCTCCAGCCCTCCCGCCCGGCGGCCTTGTCCGCTGCCATCATGCGTGCGCCTCCTCCCTGAGGATCTTGTCCGGCCCGTGCCCGGCGGCCGAGGCCGCGACGACGCGGTCCTCGGTCGCCGTGGCGCGGTCGAAGATCTCGACCAGCCTTCCGTTGCTCATCACTGCGATCCGGTCCGACAGCGCCATCACCTCTTCGAGGTCCGATGTCGCGAACAGGATGCCGAGCCCCTGGGCCGCCAGGTCGCGCATCACCCGGAAGATCTCGGCCTTGGCGCCGACATCGATGCCGCGGCTGGGCTCGTCCATCAGCAGCACCCGGGGGCCGGTCATCAGCGCCTTGCCGATCACCACCTTCTGCTGGTTGCCGCCCGAAAGGGCGCTGACCTCGATCGCCGGATCCGAGACCTTGATCGCCAGCTCGCGGATCGACCGCCGCGCCGCCTCGGCCTCCGCCGACCGGCGGATGTGGAAGCCGCGCAGGAAGCGCCGCAGGCTGGACAGCGTCAGGTTCTCGGCCACCGACAGGATCGGCACCAGCCCGTCGCGCTGCCGGTCCTCCGGGATGATGGCGAGGCCGCGGCGGATCCGCCCGGTCACGTCGCGCGCCGTCACCCGCTCGCCGTCGAGATAGATCGTGCCGCGGGCGAAGGGGTGGCGGCCCATGATGCAGTCGAACAGCTCGGTCCGCCCGGCGCCCATCAACCCGTAGAGGCCGAGGATCTCACCCGCCCGCAGCGACAGCGAGACATGGTCGACGGCGTAGCCGCCGGACTCCCGCGGCAGGCAGATCGCCTCGACCCGGAACACCTCCGGCCCCAACTCGCGGCCGTCCGCCGCTGCGAAATCCTTCATGGCGGAGCCGACCATCTGCCGCACGATCCAGGGCACGTCGATCTGGCCCATCCGCTCATGGCCGGTGATGCGGCCGTCGCGCAGCACGGTGATGAAGTCGCCGATCCGCACCAGCTCCTCCAGCCGGTGCGAGATGTAGACGATGGCGACGCCCTGGGCCTTCAGCTCGGCGATCACCCGGAACAGGATTTCGACCTCGGCGGCGCTGAGGGCCGAGGTCGGCTCGTCCATGATCAGGATGCGGGCGTCCTGCGCCAGCGCCTTGGCGATCTCGACGATCTGCTGCTGGCCGATGCCGAGGTCGCCGACCAGGGTGCGCGGGTCGATGTCGTGTTCCAGCCGCCGCAGCAGCGCGGCCGCCCGCCGGTTCTGCTCGCGATGGTCGATGCCGCGCAGCCCGCCCTTGAGCTCGCGCGCCATGAAGACGTTCTCCGCCACCGACAGGTTGGCGCAGAGGTTCAGCTCCTGAAACACGATGCCGATGCCGTGCCGCGCGGCGTCCTGCGGGCTGTGCAGCACCACAGGCCGGCCGTCGACCAGGATGCGGCCCTCGGTCGGCTGCTCGACCCCGGCGATGATCTTCATCAGCGTCGACTTGCCGGCGCCGTTCTCGCCGACCAGGACGTTGACCGCGCCGCGATGCACGGTGAAATCGACGCCCTTCAGCGCCACCGTGCCGGGATAGACCTTGGTCACCCCCTCGACCTGCAGCGCCGGCGCCTCCGCCGTCACGGCACCGCCTCCAGGCTCAGCTCGGCCGGGGTGACCAGCGGCTTCGCCTTCGGGTCGTCGAGGGTGAAGACGCCCAGCAGCGTCACCTTCTGCCCCACCAACTTGTCCCGGGGCAGGGCGGCCAGCGTGGCATCGTAGATATGCGCATTCAGCGCCTTGCCGAACTTGGCGTACTCGATCTGGTTGGCGAAGCTGTTGAAGGAGATGAAGTCGAGGCTGTCGCGCAGCGCCGTGCCCCTGAACACCGGTCCGATCTGCACGGTCAGGTCGGCCGCACCGTCGCCATCCGCATCGACGTCGATCGCGGCCGCGCGGGTGCCAGTGTTGACCGCCGTGATCTTGCCTTCGACCGTCGCCGCCACGGTCCAGGGCATGCTCTCCACCGCCCGGTAGCCGAAGCGCTTCCCGGCCTCGTCCGGGCTGCCCTGCACCGCCTGCCGCACCTCGGCGAAGGGGCCGGCCTTGGCCTTCAGATAGGGCAGCAGCTTCGGCTGCCAGATCTCCTCGACCGTCTTCTCCGGGTCGAAGGCCGGGTTGTCGAAGGGGGTCGCGACGCTGCCGGTCGCGGCCGCCGAGGCCACCTGCGGCTCGTTCTTCACGAGCTTGCAGGCGGCCAGCGGCAGGCCGGCGGCCAGGATCGCGACCGTCAGGCCAAGGGCACGAGATACTAGGCCAACGGCACGAGACATTGATCCGTCATGGCGAGCCCCGCAGGGGCGTGGCCATCCAGGGCCGCTCGCACTGGCCCCTGGATGGCCACGTCGCTTCGCTCCTCGCCATGACGGAGTTGGAAATCGGCCGATATTTCCTGCCATCGGTGGCAGCTCCTGCCTTGACCGCCCGTCACTTCATCGCGAAGGTTTCCAGCTTGCCGGCGTTCTCCGGCGTGATCAGCAGGCAGTCCATCAGCTGCTTCTCGGGCTGGCCGGTCTTGCCGGTCTTCAGGTACTGGTCGGCCTGCTCGACCGCCAGCTCGGCCTGGCGGTAGGCCGGCTGCAGCACGGTGGCCTTGATCCCGCCCTGCCGGATCGAATCCCGCACGTCGTTGCTGCCGTCGAAGCCGACCAGGATGACGTCGGTGCGGCCGGCGGCGGTCAGCGCCGCCCAGGCGCCCATCGCCATGGTGTCGTTGCCGGAGATCACGCCCTTGATGTCGGGATGGGCCTGCAGGATCGACTCCATCTTGGCGAAGGCCTCGGTCTGGCTCCAATTGGCCGACTGGCGGGCGACCATCTCCATCTCGGGATAATCGTCGATCACGTCGTGATAGCCCTGCGAGCGGATGCCGGCATTGGTGTCGGCCTCGCGGCCGACCAGCTCGGCATATTTGCCCTTCTCGCCCATCAGCCGCACGAACTCCTGCGCGCCCAGCTGGGCGCCCTGGTAGTTGTTCGACACGATCTGCGAGACGGCGACGCCGGTGACATTGATCTCGCGGTCGATCAGGAAGGACGGGATGCCGGCATCCTTCGCCTTCTGCACCGCCGCCACCGTGGCGTCGGCCCCGGCATTGTCCAGGATGATCGCCTTGGCGCCGCGGGCGATGGCGGTGTCGATCCGCTCCATCTGCTTGTTGGCGTCGTCGTCATGGACCAGGACGATGGTGTCGTAGCCCAGTGCCTGGGCCCGCTTCTGGGCGCCCTCGGCCTCCGCCTTGAAGAAGGGGTTGTCGTGCGACGGGGTGATGATGGCGATCAGGTCCGCCGCCTGCGCGGCGACGCTGAAGCCGAGGGCCAGGGTGCCGGCGATGCCGGCCGCGAGAAGCGCCTTGGTGAAACGCATGGTCTTTCCTCCCCGATGATGTCGTTGTCTTGCCGGGCGCGCGGTTCAGGCCGCTTTGCGCCCGGCCTCAGGTGATGCGTCGGATGCTGGCCGCGATCTCCTCCGGCTCGAACACCCGCTTCCAGTCCGGCCGCATCAGCGCCGGCTTGCCGAACTCGATCGCCTTGTTGCAGGCGTCGGAGAACACGCCCTCGCGCTCGTCGAAGATGGCGGAGGCCAGGACGTTGAGATGGCCGAGCAGGAAGTCGCGCGCCGCGTCGTAGGTCACGCCGCGCGCCACCACCTCGTCCATCGCCTCGCGCATCACCACCAGGAGGGTGGCGCAGACGGTCTCCGACAGGCCGGGCTCCAGCAGCGCCATCTGCTCGACCGTGACGCGGTGCGAGCGCATCACCGGCGCCCAGATCACCTTGGCGATCTCCTCGCCGAGCGCATAGGCCTCCTCCGGCCCCTGCATCAGGGCGGAGACGATGTGCTGCTTCGCCGCGATGCCGCCGAAATAGTCGGTCTTCGCCGCCATTTCCGTCTCGTCGTTGAAGATCGGCGGATGGCAGGGATGGGTGATGAAGTAGGTCAGGTCGTCGCGCTTCGGCAGGTGGCCGGCGAAGGGGGCGGCGGCGTCCAGCGCGACCACCATGGTGCCGGGCTTGAGCCGGGATTCGATCCCGGCGGCGACCTTGCCGATCAGCGTGTCCGGGACCGCGAGGATGACCACGTCAGCGCCGTTCAGCGCCGCCTCGGCCGGGACGCAGTCGATGCCGAGCGCGGATTTGAGCTGGACCCGCCCGGCCTCGCCGACCTCGACATGGCGGACGTCGAAGGACGACCGCTTCAGGTTGCTGGACAGCCGGAAGCCCATCTTGCCGCCAGCCCCGAACAGCGCGATCGACGTCATCGGACGCCCTCTCTTGTCAGTTCCTTGCCGAGACGAGTATGACAACTGGTATGATGAGTCAATCAGCATGATTCATCGCTGACCGAGCCGAGAGGGCAGGGAATGGAGCGCGTCGAAGCCGACTACCTGATCGAGACCGCCTATGACCCGCGGGCGGCGGCCGAGGCGATGGCGGGCGAGCAGTCCTCCGGCACCTTCGTGGCGGTGCCGGGCGAGACGCCGGCGCTGAAGGAGCGGTCGGCGGCGCGGGTCGAGGCACTGGAGGTGGTCGGTGAGGTCCCGGCACCGTCGCTGCCCGGTGGGGGTGGGACGGGGCCGGTCGTCCGGGCGCGGGTCACGCTGTCCTGGCCGCTCGCCAATTTCGGGCCGTCGCTGCCGAACCTGATGGCGACGGTGGCCGGCAACCTGTTCGAGCTGAAGCAGTTCTCGGGCCTGAAGCTGCTCGATATCCGCCTGCCGCCGGCCTTCGCCGTGGCCTATGCGGGGCCGCGCTTCGGCATCGCCGGCACGCGGCGCCTGGCGGGCGTCGAGGGCCGGCCGCTGATCGGCACTATCGTCAAGCCCAGCGTCGGCCTCGGGCCGGAGGAGACGGCGGATCTGGTGCGCACCCTGGCCGAGGCCGAGATCGACTTCATCAAGGATGACGAGCTGCAGGCCGAAGGCCCGGCCTGCCCGTTCGAGGCGCGCGCCCGCGCCGTGATGCGCGTGGTCAACGAGGTCGCCGAGCGGAAGGGGCGGAAGGTGATGTTCGCCTTCAACCTGACCGGCGACCTCGACGAGATGCGGCGCCGGCACGACCTCGTGCATGCGCTCGGCGGCACCTGCGTGATGGCCAGCGTCAACTCGGTCGGGCTCGCCGGCATGATCGCGCTCGGCCGCCACAGCGCGCTGCCGATCCACGCCCATCGCAACGGCTGGGGGTATCTGTCCCGCCACCCGCTGCTCGGCTTCAGCTTCACCGCCTGGCACAAGGTCTGGCGGCTGGCCGGGGCCGACCACATCCATGTCAACGGCCTGGCCAACAAGTTCTCGGAGGAGGACGAGAGCGTCATCGCCTCGGCGCGGGCCTGCCTGGCGCCGCTGTTCCCGGACAAGCCCTGCCCGATCATGCCGGTCTTCTCCTCCGGCCAGACGGTGCGGCAGGCGCCGGGCACCTGGCAGGCGCTGGGCTCCACCGACCTGATCTTCGCCGCCGGCGGCGGGATCATGGCCCATCCCGACGGCCCGGCGGCCGGCGTCGCCGCCCTGCGCGAGGCCTGGGAGGCGGCGGTCGACGGCGTTCCGCTGGCGGACTATGCCCGCGCCCGCCCGGCCCTGGCCCAGGCGCTGGAGGCGTACAAGGGATGAGAGATCCTTTCGGACTGGCCCATTTCCATTTTAGTCCCCCCTCCCCTTGCGGGAGGGGGGCAGGGGGAGGGGTCTGCGCGCGTCCGCGCGCGAATGCCCTTTCGACCCGCCCCGATTCCATGTCGGTTCGCCGCATTCCAGGGCCGGATCTGGCCGCGGGAACCCCCTCCCCCTACCCCCCTCCCGCGAGGTGAGGGGGGACTCATTTGCTTTCCCTTAGATCTCGTTTCAGCCCTTCGCGGTGCCTGCATCCGACCGGGCAGGGACCCCTCGCATGACCTCCTCCCTCCCCGACGGCCCGCTCATCTCCTGGTATGGCGACGACTTCACCGGCGCTGCCGCGGTCATGGAGGTGCTGACCTTCGGCGGCGTGCCCTCCGTGCTGTTCCTCGACATCCCGACGCCGCAGCGACTCGCCGCCTTCGCCGGCTATCGCGGCATCGGCATCGCCGGGGTGGCGCGGTCGAAGGACCCGGCCTGGATGGAGCGGCATCTGCCGCCGGCCTTCGAAGCCCTGGCCGGGCTCGGCGCGCCGATCGCGCAGTACAAGATCTGCTCGACCCTCGATTCCGCGCCCAACGTCGGCTCGATCGGCAAGGCCGTCGACCTCGCCGTGCCGGTGCTGGGCGGCTCCTGGCATCCCTTCGTGGTCGCGGCACCGGCGATCGGGCGCTGGCAGTGCTTCGGCAACCTGTTCGCCGCGTTCGGGGGCGCGGTGCATCGCCTCGACCGGCACCCGACGATGAGCCGCCATCCGGTGACGCCGATGCACGAGGCCGATGTGCGGCGGCATCTGGCGCAGCAGACCGACAGATCCTTCGGTCTTGTCGACCTGACAGACCTCCGCTGCGGCCGCGGCGAGGCGGCGCTGGAGCGGGAGATCGCTGCAGGCGCCGAGATTGTCGCCTTCGACGTGGTGGACGAAGCCGATCTCGCCGCGGTGGGCGGCCTGATCTGGCGGAACCGCGGCAAGCGGCTGTTCGCGATCGGCTCGCAGGGGCTGGAATATGCGCTGCTGGCCTATTGGCGCCGGGCGGGGCTGATCGCGCCGTCCCCGCCGGCGCCGAGCGCCGGGGCGGTCGCGCGCATCGCCGTCGTCTCCGGCTCATGCGCGCCGCAGACCGCCGCCCAGATCGCGCATGCGCTGGAGCGCGGCTTCCAACCGGTCCCGGTCGACGCCCGCCTGGCCGTCGACGCCGCGGCCTGGGCCGGCGAGATCGGGCGAGCGGTCGAGGCGGCGCTGGCCGCGATCGGCGCCGGGCGCGACCCTCTGCTCTTCACCGCGCGCGGCCCGGACGACCCGGCGGTCGCGGCGCTGAACCAGGCGCTCGCCGCCTCCGGTGCCGATCCGGCCGCGGTCAATGAGCGCATCGGCACCGGGCTCGGCACCGCGCTCAAGGAGGTTCTGCACAAGGCGAGGCTGAAGCGCGGCATCATCGCCGGTGGCGACACCTCGGGATACGGCGCTGCCGTCCTCGGCATCCATGCCCTGACGGCGCTGGCCCCGACCGTCCCCGGGGCGGCGCTGTTCCGGGCGCATGGCGACGACCCGGCCCTGGCCGGGCTGGAGATCGCGTTGAAGGGCGGCCAGATGGGCGCGCCCGACTATTTCCTCCGGATCAAGGAGGGCGGCGGCCCGGGCCCCTGACCCGCTACGATGCCAGAAGCCGTTGCCGCTCCTCGCGTCGGGCAGCCTGCACCCGCGGGTCGGGATCGAGCCCCGCCGCCAGCAGCGCCCTCGTATAGAGCTCGCGCGGCGTCTCGAAGATCTCGCGCACGGTGCCGCTTTCGATGATGCGGCCCGCCCGCATGACGATGACGCGATCGGCGAAGTCCCGCACCACGGGCAGGTCGTGAGCGATGAAGATGAAGGCGATGCCGAGCTCCTGCCGCAGCCGGTCGAGCAGCGCGATGACCTGCGCCTGGACCGAGACGTCGAGCGCGGAGACGGCCTCGTCGCAGACGATCAGCTCCGGCTCCAGGGCCAGAGCGCGGGCGATGGCGATGCGCTGCCGCTGACCGCCGGAGAACTGGTGCGGATAGCGTCGGGCGTGATCGGGGGACAGCCCGACCTGCAGCAGCAGCTCCGCCACGCGGTCGCGCCATCGCGCCTTCGGCAGGATGTCGGGATGGATCGCCCAGGCCTCGGCGATCAGATCGTGGACCGTCATGCGCGGGTTCAGTGACTGGGTCGGGTCCTGGAACACCATCTGCATCTGGCGCCGCAAGCCGAACAGCTCCTTCGCCGGCATGGCGAAGAGGTCCCGGTCCTTCCACAGGGCCCGCCCGCCGCTAGGTTTGTCGAGCTGCAGCAGCACCCGGGCGAGCGTCGACTTGCCGGAGCCGCTTTCGCCGACGATGGCCAGCGTCTCGCCGCGATGCAGCTGGAAGGACACGCCGTCGAGCGCCCGGTAGCTGCCATAGGATTTGGCGATGCCGTCGACCGCGAGCAGCGGCGTCCCGGCCGCCGGCTCGTCATGCATCCTCCCCTTGCCAGGCGCCGAGCCGATCAGCCGGCGCGTATAGGGGTGGCGTGGGTCGTGGTAGACCTCCATCGCGCTGCCGGTCTCGACGATCTCGCCCGCATTCATCACCACGACGCGGTCGGCGACCTCGGCGACCACGCCGAGGTCATGGGTGATCAGGAGCAGGCCCATGCCGGTCTCCTGCTGCAGCTCCTCCAGCAGCGCCAGCACCTCCGCCTGCACGGTGACGTCGAGCGCGGTGGTGGGCTCGTCGGCGATCAGCACATCGGGCTTCAGCGACAGCGCCATGGCGATCATCAGCCGCTGGCGCTGGCCGCCGGAGAACTGGTGCGGGTATTTGCGCAGGGCCGTTTCCGGATCGGGAATCCCGACCCGGCGGACGAGCTCCAGCGCCCGGCGGTGGGCGGCCTCCTTCGGCTCGCCATGGGCCGTCATCGCCTCCACGATCTGCCAGCCGACGCTGTAGACCGGGTTCAGGTGGCTCAGCGGGTCCTGGAAAATCATGGCGATGCGCCGGCCGTTGATCCGGCGCCGTTCCTCGGCCAAAAGCTTCAGGAGATCCCGGCCGTCGAACAGGATCTCGCCGCTGGTGATCTCCCCCGGCGGCCGGTCGATCAGGTCCAGGATCGCCGCGGCCGAGACCGATTTCCCGGAGCCGCTCTCGCCCAGGATGGCCAGCGTCTCGCCGCGGTCGAGATGCCAGCTGATGCCCTTGACGGCCTCCACGACGCCGCCCGCGGTGTGGAAGCGGACGGCGAGATTGCGGATTTCGAGCAGATGCTCAGCCATTCCTGCCTGCCCTCGCTTCGAGCCGCCAGCGCTGGACGGGGTCGAGGGCCACGCGCAGCCAGTTCGACAACAGGTTCAGGGACAGCGTGGTGAGAATGATGGCTAGGCCCGGCCAGAAGGCCAGCCACCACGCGTTACGGAGATATTCCCGCCCCTGGCTGACCATCAGCCCCCAGGTGATCTCCGGCGGCTGGATGCCGATGCCGAGGAAGGAGAGCGAGGATTCCGCCAGCATCACGAAGGCGAAATCGAGCGTCGCGATGGTCAGCAGCGTCGGCAGCACGATCGGCAGGATGTGGCGCAGGACGATCCGCCGGGGGGAGGCGCCCATGACCTTCGCGGCCTGCACGAACATGCGCTCGCGGATCTCCAGCACCTCGGCCCGCGTGGTGCGCAGATATACCGGGATGCGGGTGATCGCGAGCACGATGACGAGATTGGCGATCGAGGGCGCCAGGACGTAGAGCACGACCACGGCCAGGAGGAGCGACGGGAAGGCCATGATCACGTCGGCCAGCCGCATGATCACCTGGCTGGTGCGCCGGCCCGCGGCGCCGGCGATCAGCCCCAGCGCTGCGCCCGCCACGGCCGAGCAGAGCACCGCGCCCGCCGCGACCGCCAGCGTGTTCTGCGCCGCCACGACGATGCGCGCGAGCAGCGGCCGGCCGAGCGCGTCGGCCCCGAGCACGAAGAGCCACCCGCGGTCGAGCGAGAAGGGCGGGGCGTTCCGGCCGCGCAGATTCTGCTGGGAGGCGGCCTCGGCCAGGAAATGCGGCCCCAGGATCGCGCAGAGCACGACCACCAGGAGGACGACGGCCGCGGCGCAGGCCAGCTTGTCCCGCCACAGCATGCGCAGGATTCGCCCGAACGACCACGCGTCCGGGCCAGGATCGGCGGCCGCTCTTGTGGGGGCCTCGGTCACGGGGCTACTGCCGGATGCGCGGATCGAGGACGGCATAGGCGAGGTCGATCAGCAGGTTCATGAGGAAAATGGCCACCGCCGTGACCGTGATGGCGGCCAGGATGACGTTGAAGTCGCGCTGCAGGATGGCGTCGATCATCAGCTTGCCGACGCCGGGGAAGCCGAAGATGGTTTCGACCACGACCGCGCCGTTGAGCAGCGCCGCCGCCTGGTCGCCCATCACCGTGATCACCGGCAGCACGGCGTTGCGGAGCGCGTGGACGAAGATGATGGAGGCCGTCCGCACGCCCTTGGCGCGCGCCGTCTTCACATAGGCGGAGGTGAGGGCGGACAGCATCGAGCCGCGTACCACCTGCACCAAGAGGCCGAAGGGCCGGATGAAGAGCACGGCGATGGGGAGAATCCAGTGCCACGGGGTGCCGGTTCCGGAGGTGGGCAGCCAGCCGAGATTGATCGAGAAGAGGACGATGGCGACAATCGCGATCCAGAAGTCGGGCGCTGCCGCGGCGACGAGGGAGATGGTGGAGGCGAGGCGGTCGAAGAAGCCGCCGATGCGGAAGGCCGCGAGCGATCCGACCACCACCGCCGCCGCCATGACGAGGGCCATGGTGATGAGGGCGAGCTGCAGCGTCCAGACGAAGGCCTCCAGCACCACGTCGATGGCCGGCCGCGCCTTGCGGATGGACTCGCCGAAATCGAGATGCACGAGATCGCCGAGATAGCGGCCGAACTGGACCAGCAGCGGGTCGTCCAGGCCGTGGATCTGGCGGAACTGGTCCCGCATCTCCTGCGTCGCGTCGATCGGCAGGAACAGCGAGGTCGGGTCGCCGGTCAGCCGCGACAGGAAGAAGACCAGCACGATCAGGCCGAGGAGCGAGATCAGGCTTGCCAGCGTGCGCTGCCTCACGAGTCTCAACATGCCCGATCCGCCCTCCGCATGCGGATGCTTACTTGAAGCCGATCTCGGACAGCTGCAGCTGCGAGTTCGTGGCGATGGTCGGCTTGAAGTCGATCCGCTCGTTCACGCGGGCGAAGCTGACCATGTGGAACAGCAGCACGTCCGCCACCACGTCGTCGTGAAGATAGGCGAAGAGCTCGGACCAGAGCTTCGCGCGCTCCTCGCCCGAGGCGGCGCTGGCCTTCTCGATCAGCTCGTCGGCCTTCGGGTCGCTCATGCCCGACTGCCGGCCCTTCGAGTGGTACTTGAAGTACATCGAGAAGACCGGATCGCCCTTGGCGTTGTCGTGCTGCGCGGCGACGAGCTGCGGCGCGCGGCCTTCGGGATAGGGCTTGGAGTAGAGGCCCTCGAACTCCGCGACCTCGTACATCTTCAGGTCGACGGTGAAGCCCGCGCTCTTCAGCATGTCGAGCAGCGCCTCCATCACCTCCGTGACGTTCGGGAAGTTGTTGGTGCGGCCGACCAGCTCCAGCTTGGTGTCGACCGGAACGCCATCGGCGCGTGCCTGGGCCAGCAGGGCCTTCGCCCCGTCCGGATCATAGGCCGGCACCTTGACGTCCTTGTTCCAGCCCAGCGTCGTGGGCGGGACGATGGCGGTCGCCAGCTCCGTCCCCTTCGGCAGGACCGTGCCGATGAAGGCCTCGCGGTCCACCGCCATGTTCAGGGCCTGGCGCACGCGCTTGTCGTTGAGCGGCGCCATGGAATGGTCGAGGCGCAGATAGAAGGTCTCCGAATTCAGATAGGAGAAGTCGGTCGCCGGGTTGGTGGCATCCTGCTCCGAGATCGAGGGGGCGATGTCGGCTTCGCCCGTTTCCACCATCGCCGCCCGGACCGCGGAATCCGGACGGAACACATAGGTCGCCTTGGTCACGGCCGGCTCCTTGCCCCAGTAGCCGTCGCGGCGTTCGAGGACGAGCCTCTGCCCAGGCGTCCATTCCGACAGCACATAGGGGCCGGTGCCGACCGGCTTGCGCGTGAACTCGACCGGCGTCTCCGACGGCACGATGGTCACCAGCGACATCAAAAGCGGCAGGATCGGCTGGGCGGGGTCGGCGGTGATGTCGATGGTATGGTCGTCCACCACCTGGGCCGAGACCGTCATGCCGCCGAAATAGCGTGGCGTCTCGCAGCTGATCTTGTCGCTCATCGCGCGCTCGATCGAGTGCTTGACGTCGCTGGCGTCGAAGGCCGAACCGTCGGAGAATTTCACGCCCTGGCGCAGATGGAAGCGCCAGGTCTTGTCGTTGACCGCCTCCCAGCTCTCCGCCAGCCGCGGCACCAAGCCCTTGCCGCCGCCGACATCCAACTCGGTCAGCGTCTCCGAGACGTTCTCGAGGATGATGCGGCCGATATTGGAGCGCGTCGCCATGCAGGGCTCGACGAGGTCGACATCCTCGCCCAGCACGATGGTGACATCGGTCTTGGTCTGCGCGAGCGCCGGGCCGATGGACAGCGCCGCGAGCGCGGCGCCGATCAGCGGAAATCTGGGCAACACTTTTGGTCTCCTTGGTCCGCCTCCCTGTTGCCAGGACTATGGATCTCTCGCCTATTGTTGTCAATATCGAGTCCAATGATCGCTCGATACCGGTTCCGATTGAACTTTTAATTATATGAAAAACAAGGAAATTTATCGGATTCCGACGTGTCGGATGGTCGTTTTCCGCGTCGATACAACTTGACAACTATCGGATGGGCCAGCATCGTGCGGCATCCTGGATGTGGGCGGAGGAGCGGTTGAGCCCCGACGAGATTGCCATGCGCATGACGGGCGTCGTCGCTCCCGGCCCGGCGGGGCGGCACGAGGCCTTCCTGCCGTCGCCTGTCGTGCAGAACCATGCCGCCTTCCTGGCCTTCCTGCCGGACGGCACGCTCGCCTGCGCCTGGTTCGGCGGCACGATCGAGGGCGCGTCGGACATCTCGATTCATGTTTCGACCTTGGCGCCCGGTGCCGCGCAATGGAGCGCCGCGCGGCGGATGAGCGACGATCCCGCGCGGTCGGAGCAGAACCCGGTGATCTTCGTCGATCCGGATGGCGGCGTGTGCCTGGTCCACACCGCACAGCCCGCGGGCAACCAGGATGAATGCCTGCTGCGCTGGCGCGCGCTCGACGTCGCGGGCGGGCAGGTCTCCGCCGGGACGGCGCGCGAGCTCGACCTGCCGCGCGGCAGCTTCGTGCGGGCGCCGATCGTCATCCGCGACGACGGCGCCTGGATGATGCCGGTCTTCCGCTGCATCGGCGTGCCCGGCCGGCGCTGGACCGGCAGCCACGACACCTCTGCGGTCGCCGTCAGCCGCGACCGGGGCGAGAGCTGGACACTCACCGAGGTGCCGGGCTCGGTCGGCTCGGTGCACATGACGATCGTGCCGCTCGAGGGCGGGTGCCTGGCCGCCTTCTACCGCCGCCGGCAGGCGGATTTCGTGCACCGTTCTGAAAGCATGGATGGCGGGCGGACATGGTCGGCGCCGCAGCCCACGGACGTTCCGAACAACAACTCCTCGATCAGCGCTATCCGCCTGTCCGACGGCCGCGTGGCGCTGCTGTGCAACCCGTCCTCGGCCGCCACCTCGCAGGCCCGGCGCCGGTCGCTCTATGACGAGCTCGGGGAGGGCGATGCGCGCCCCGACGCGGAGGGCGGCTGCGCGCCGGTCTGGGGCGTGCCACGCGCGCCGCTGTCCCTCTGCGTCTCGGAGGATGGCGGCCTGACATTCCCGCTGCGGCGCGTCGTCGAGGACGGGGAGGGGACCTGCCTCACCAACAATTCGCTCGACGGCCGGAACGGCGAGCTGTCCTATCCTTCCCTGCTGGAGGGCCCGGACGGCGCGCTCCATCTCGCCTTCACCTATCACCGGCGGGCGATCAAATACGTGCGGCTCGCCCCCGGCTGGATCGACGGATACGGAGCATGAGCCAGATCATCGGCATCACCATGGGCGACCCGGCCGGGGTCGGCCCCGAGATCACCGTCAAGGCGGTGGCCGAGATGAGCGCCGAGGACAGGGCGCGCACCCGGATCTTCGGCAACCGGCCGACACTCGAGGCGGCGGCGAAGGCCGTGGGCGTCGCGGTCGACCTCGACGGCATCGTCGAGGACATCCCGGTCGAGGGGGCGCCGCTGCCCTGGGGCAAGCTGAGCCCCGCGGCTGGCGCGGCCGCCTTCCGGTTCATCGAGGCGGCGGTGCGCGCGGCCGAGGCCGGCCGCATCGGCTGCATCGTCACGGCCCCGATCAACAAGGAAGCGCTGAACGCGGCCGGCCATCACTATGACGGCCATACCGGCATGCTGGCGGCGCTGACCGGCACGAAGTCCGCCTTCATGCTGCTGGCGTCGGACCGGCTGAAGGTGATCCATGTCTCGACCCATGTGTCGCTGCGCGGCGCCATCGATCGGGTGGCGCCGGAGCGGGTGCTGGCCACCATCCGCGCCGGCGACGGCCATCTGAAGCGGCTCGGCTATCCGGCGCCGCGCATCGCCGTCGCCGGGCTCAATCCGCATTGCGGCGAGAACGGCCTGTTCGGGGACGAGGACGACCGCCTGATCGCCCCCGCCGTGGAAGCTGCCCGGGCCGAGGGGATGGATGTCCGCGGCCCGATCCCGGCCGACACCGTCTACTACCGCGCCTATTCCGGCGAGTTCGACCTGGTGGTGGCGCAGTATCACGACCAGGGGCACATCCCGATCAAGCTCACCGCCTTCGACACGGCGGTAAACGTCTCGATCGGCCTGCCGATCGACCGGACCTCGGTCGACCACGGCACCGCCTTCGACATCGCCGGCACGGGCCAGGCCAAGCACGTCAACATGAACGCGGCTATCGCCTATGCGCGGCGCCTGGTCGCCGGGAAGCCGGCATGACCGCTTCGACCGAGCCTGAGATCCGCGGCGTCTTCTGCGCCGCCGCCACGCCGTTCAACGCCGACGGCAGCGTCGATCACGCCGTCTTCGCGGCCCATTGCCGGGCGCTGATCGAAGAGGGGTGCCATGGCGTCGCGCTGCTCGGCACCACCGGCGAAGCCAATTCGCTCGGCCTGTCCGAGCGCATGGCGGTGCTGGACAGGATCATCGAGGCCGGCGTCGATCCCGCCTGGCTGCTGCCGGGGACGGCCCAAACCGCGGTCACCGACACGATCGCGCTGACGCGCCACGCCTGCCGGGCCGGCGTCCGGGCGGTGCTGCTGCTGCCGCCCTTCTACTACAAGGGCGTCGGCGAGGAGGGGCTGTTCCGCGCCTTCGCCGGCGTCATCGAGGCGGTCGGAAGCGACCGCCTGCGCGTGATCCTCTACCACATCCCGCAGGTGTCCGGCGTCGGCATTCCCCACGTGGTGATCGCCCGGCTGCGCGAGGCGTTCCCCGGCATCGTCTGCGGCATCAAGGACAGCTCCGGCGACCTCGGCAACATGCAGGCGATGATCCGCGCCTTCCCGGGCTTCGGCGTCATGGCCGGCGCGGACCCGCTGATGCTGCCGGTGCTCGAGGCGGGCGGGGCAGGGTGCATCACCGCGAGCTCCAACCTGATCGCGGCCGACCTGCGCTTCGTGTTCGAGCATTGGAATTCGCCCGAGCAGGCGGCGGCCGTCGCCGCGGCGCAGGAGCGGATCGTGCGCTGGCGCGAGCTGACCAACGCCTATGTCCAGCTGCCGACCGTGAAGGCGATGCTCGCCCGCCGCCGGGGCGGCGGCGGCTGGCTGCAGGTGCGCCCGCCGCTGGTGGAGCTGACGCCGGAGGAGCGCGAGGACGTCTGGGCGCGGATGGCCCGGCTGGAAGCGGAGTGAAGGGGCAGGCGATGCAGGGGATGGCACGGGCGATCACGCTCCACCAGCCGAAGCGGCTCGAGATCGGCGCCGGGGCGGCCCGCCGGCTGGGGGAATGGGCGTCGGGCTGCCGGCGCATCCTCGTCCTCGCCGCCGAGCACACGCGGGGCTTCGTCGACCGGCTGGCGCTCGACAGCCCGGTGACGGTGTTCGCGGACGTGCGGGCCGAGCCCGAGACGGCGGAGCTGGACGCCGCGCTCGCCACCGCGCGCGAGGCGAAGCCGGAGCTGATCGTCGGGCTCGGCGGCGGGTCAGTGATGGATGTGGCGAAGCTCGTCGCCGTGCTCTGGGACAGTGATCAGACGCTGCGGGACGTCGTTGGCCCCAACCGCGTGCAGGGCCGCCGCACCCGGCTGGCGCAGGTGGCCACCACCTCCGGCACCGGGTCGGAGGCCGGCATCCGCGCCCTGGTCACCGACGTGGCGACCCGGTCGAAGCTGGCGGTCGAGAGCCCGCACATGCTGGCCGACATCGCGATCCTGGATCCGGAGCTCACCCATTCCGTGCCGCCCGCGGTCACCGCGGCGACCGGCGTCGACGCGCTGGCCCATTGCGTCGAGGCCTTCACCAACATCAAGGCGCACGACCTGATCGACTCCTATGCCCGGATGGGGATGCGCCTGATCGGCGAATATCTCCCGCGCGCGGTCGCGAACGGCGCGGACACCGAGGCCCGGGCCGGCATGATGCTCGCCTCCTATTACGGCGGGCTCTGCCTCGGGCCGGTCAACACTGCGGCCGGCCACGCGCTGGCCTATCCGCTGGGCACGCGGCTGGGCCTGGCGCACGGCCTGGCCAACGCGATCATCTTCCCGCATGTGCTGGCCTTCAACGCGCCCGCGCGGCCGGACAAGACGGCCGAGATCCTCGCCGCGCTCGGACTCGCCCCCGCGCAGGATCCCGAGACGGTCCTGGCGTCGGCCCATGCCTTCTGCCGTGATCTCGGGGTCGAGATGCGGCTCGCCCGCCACGGCGCCCGGGCGGAGGACCTGCCCGGCTGGGCCGAGGAAGCGCATGCGATCCGGCGCCTGATGGACAACAATCCGCGCGAGATGAGCGTCGCCGACGTGCTCGGCGTCTATCGGGCGGCGATGTAGCCGCCTATTCGCCGGCGGAGGCGACCGGGTCGGCGGGGTGCCGCCGGCCTTCGAACAGGCGGTCGCGCGAGCCGCTGAGATGGCTGCGCATCTGCGCCCGCGCCAAATCGGGCTTGCGGTCGCGGATCGCCTCGAAGATGGCGTTGTGCTCCTCGAACACCTCGCGCAGCCCGTGTGCGGTCAGCTTCAGCGAGAGGCCGTGGAATTGCATGCCCACGGCGATGTGGTCCTTCAGCGCTTCCATAGCCTTGGCGAAATACTGGTTCCGGGACGCCCGGGCGATGGCGAGATGGAACATGTAATCGGCATCCTCGCGGTGCCGGTGCCGGTTGGTCGCATCCCGCATCAGCTCCAGCGCGTCCTGGATGGCCTGCAGCGACTGGGCGTCGTGGCGCTCCGCCGCCTGGGCGGCGGCCTCCGGCTCCAGCGTCAGGCGGAACTCGTAGCACTGCTGCAGATGCGAGATGTTCTCCACCTGCCCGAAGCCGAGCGGCTCCTTGAGGCCGAAGCGGCGCACGAAGCTGCCCGACCCCTGGCGCGAATAGACGAAGCCCTGGTCGCGCAGCCGCTTCAGCGCATCGCGCACCACCGGGCGCGACACCTGGAATTCGGCGGCCAGCTCATGCTCCGTCGGCAGGCGCTCATCCGCCTCATAGGCGCCGGACTTGATCGACCGCAGCATCCTCTCGAAGACGAGGTCCGCGAGCCGCTTGCGAGGCGCGAGTTTCTGTTCCTGAGCCGCCATCGCCATCCCTCACCCGCCGCAGACCGCATCGGCGATCAGCTTCAAGGCCTCGGTGGAGCCGAAGCCGCCGGATTTGGTGATCAGCACGAACCCGCCGGCCCGTGCCAGCGGCATGCCCGGCAGGACCTCGCCCGACAGCCGCACCCGGCCGATGCCCAGCCGCGCCAGCACCTTGGCGGCGGTGGCGCCGCCGGTGAGCAGCAGCATGGTGCGACCGTTCAGGCAGGTGCGGCAGAGGCTCTCGGCCAGCGCCGACACCACCGCCTCGCCCGTCGCGGGCGCATCGCCCGGTACTGCCTGCAGCAGGGTGAGGCGCCCGGCCTCTTCCCAGACGGAATGCGCGGGCGCATCGCCGTTGGGCGCCGGAATATAGCACAGGCCGGAATGGCCCTCGCGCAGGGCGTTCACCTGGGCCAGCGTGATCGGATCGCGCGAGCCGACGACCATGCTCAGGCGCATGCCCGGCGGGACGGCGCAGGCCACCAGCGTGTCGGAAAGCATGCCGGCCAGGGCCTCGGCCAGGCCGCGGGCGCCGACCAGCAGCGCTCCGTCGGCGGCGGCGAGCGCGCCCGCCATGTCCTCCCCGCTCAGCGTGTCCGGCACCGTCGACCGGCCGGCGTGCCGGCCGAGCGCCGCCGCGACCGGGATGGGCGTATCGACGCCGAAGCCGGAAAGCGATCCGTCCCGCACGATGCGGCCGAATTCCGGAATGGCCGGGAGCACCAGCAGCCGTTCGGCAGGCAGGGCCGACAATTCGGCTTCGATATTGCCCTTCAGCCGGGAGTCGATCTTCTTGAACAGCCGAAGGCCCGCGGGCAGGGCGCCCGCCACCCGCGCCACCCTCTCTGCCGCCGCGTCCGGCGCAAGCTCGCGGCTCTGAGTCGAGACGGAGAGGATGTCGGGCGCTTCCGCCAGGGCCGGCCCGAGATCGGCGAGGTCGGCCACGACGATGGTCGCCAGCCCCCTCCCGGCGAAGGGCGCCGCCGCGTCGAGAGCGCCGGTGAGATCATCGGCGATGATGGCCAGCTGCGGGCGCGCCGACGGCTGTCGCGTATCGAGCATTCGGAAGGGCTGACATCTTACAATTTCAATCCGAACTGTGCACCACAAGGCGTTCCAGATCAATTGGTTGTCGGTGCTGCCCTGCGAAGAAGATGACAAGTTGACGAGGCGCATCCGCCGCCCCGGAGGTGGGTGCGGCGCGGCGATGTGACCGACCCGGCCTCGGGCCCGGCTATCCTTGGCCAGCCTTCGGCGCCGCCAGCGCCCGCTCCGCGTAGCGCATCATGCGGGTGAAGCTCATGGAGATATGGGCGCGCCGGATGTGGCCGATCGCCTCGAGGTCGCCGATCTCGGCCGCCGCCAGCACCTCCTCCATCTCGCGGCGGAAGGCGGCGATCTCCTCGGCGAGGCCGAGCTTCGGCATCAGCTTCAGCACGACGCGCACGACCTGGAAGTAGAGACGCTCGTTGATCTCGCGCAGCGGCTGGTTCCCGGTCATCGAGCTCAGCGCCATGAAGAAATCCATGTTGAGGCGCGCATAGGCCCGGCGGTCGGTGGCGTGGTGATCGAGGTCGCATTGGGCGATCAGCGAGCGGACCCGGTCGAGGTCCTCTGCCGTCCAGGGAAGTGGCGACAGGCGCCCGATCAGCAAAGCGAGCTCCGTCCTGAGGCGATAGACCTGGGCCAGATCCTCGATCTCGACATCGGTCACGATCGTGCCGACGCCGTGACGGGGCTCGACCAGGCCTTCCGACTCCAGCCTCGCCAGGACGCGGCGGATGGGGGTCCGGCTGGTCTGGAACTCCTCGGCCAGCTCCTCCTCCGAAAGCCGGGTTCCCGGCGGATAGTCCAGGAGGCAGATGCGGTCGCGGAGGATGCGGTAGACGCGCTCGAAGCGCTCCTTCGCCGACAACTTCCCCTCCGGCTCCCGCGGCTGCGACTCGTCGGGCATCAGACGGCTTCCAGCACGGCGCGCAGGAACTGCCTGGTCCTCTCGTTCTCGGGAGAGCCGAAGATCTTTTCCGGCGGGCCCTGCTCACAGATCCGGCCGCTGTGGAAGAAACAGACCCGGTCGGCGAACTCCTTGGCGAAGCCCATCTGGTGCGTGACCATCAGCATCGTCAGGTCGAGCTCGGCCCCCAGCTTGCGAATGACGTTCAAGACTTCTCCCACCAGCTCCGGATCGAGGGCGGAGGTGACCTCGTCAAAGAGCATCACCTTGGGCCGCATGGCAAGCGCTCGGGCGATCGCGACCCGCTGCTGCTGGCCGCCGGAGAGCTGCGACGGATAATGGTTCAGCTTGTCGCTGAGGCCGACCATCTCGAGCAGATCCTTGGCCCGTGCCTCGGCCTCGGCCCTTGGCAGGCCGAGCACGGTGCAGGGCGCCTGGGTACAGTTCTTCAGCGCCGTCATATGCGGGAACAGGTTGAAGTGCTGGAACACCATGCCGATCTTGCCGCGCATGCGCCGCAGGTGGCGGCTGTCGGCCGGAACCAGCTTGCCGTTCCGCGGCATGCTGGTCAGCGGCTCGCCGTCCACATAGATGACGCCGCCATTGATTTGCTCCAGGGTCATCAGCATCCGCAGGACGGTGGTCTTGCCCGATCCCGACGGGCCGATGATCGCCACCTTCTCCCCCGGGGCGACGTCCAGGCAGAGCTCGTCGAGGACGACCAAGGGGCCGTAGCTCTTCGTCACATGGTCGAAGCGCACCATCGGCTCGTTGCTGGTCGTCGCAGTCGTTTGCGCGGTCATGTGTGGGTGATCCGTCGGTTGAGCCAGGTTTCGACCAGGCGCACGAGAACCGCCGCGACCAGGCTGAAGATCAGGAAGATGATGCCGACGATGGTGATCGGCTCGGTGTAGCGGAAGTTCTCGGAGCCGATGATCTTGGCGGTCTGCATCAGCTCCAGCACCGCGATGGCGGAGAGGAGCGGCGTGTCCTTGAATAGGGCGATCAAGTAGTTGCCGAGCGCCGGGACCACGGGCGGGATCGCCTGGGGGATGATGATGTCGCGGAAGGTGTGGAAGGGGGAGAGGTTGAGGGCGGTCGACGCCTCCCATTGGCCGCGCGCGACATTGGCCAGGCCGGCGCGGTAGACCTCCGAGCAATAGGTCGCGTAGTGCAGCCCGAGCGCCAGGACCCCGGCCGTCATCGCGTCGAGGGCGAGGCCGAACTGCGGCAGCACGAAGTAGATGAAGAAGATCTGGATCAGGAGCGGCGTGGAGCGCACGCCCTCGATGAACCCGGTCAGGGGCACCGCCAGCCATCGTGGGCCGTACATCCGGCCAATGGCGAAGGCGAGGCCGAGGATGGCGGCGATGACGAAGCCGAGGACGGTGGCCTGAACCGTGATCAAGGAGGCTCTGATCAGAAGCGGCAGGATCTCCTGGGTGAAATCCCAGTCCCAGAACATCATTGCGGCCTCCCGCGGCTCGTGCCACGGGCCGCAACGCCTTCGAGCCCGTGCATGGCGATCGTGATCAGGAGAGCGATCGCCAGATACATGACGAGGACGATCGAGAAGATCTCCACCGTGCGATAGGTGGTCGCGTTCATCTGCTGCGCCTTGAACGCCAGGTCGGAGATCGTGATCAGCGACACCAGCGCGGTCGACTTCAGGAGCTCAATGAACAGGTTGCACCACGGCGGGACCATGGCGACCAGCGCCTGCGGCAGGATGATGTCGCGCAAGGCCTGGAGGCGCGACATGTTGAGGGCAGTCGTGGCCTCCCACTGGCCGCGCGGGATCGACCGCACCGCGCCGCGCACGACCTCGGAGCCATAGGCGCCGATGTTCAGGCCGAGGGCCAGGATCGCGACCGTGACGGGCTCGAGGGTGACGCCGAACTGCGGCAGGACGAAGAACAGCCAGAACAGCTGGACCAGGGCCGAGGTGCCCCGGAAGATCTCGATATAGGCGATCGCCAGCCAGCGCAGCGGCCAGGGGGCGTACATCTTGGCCATCGCCGCGACGAAGGCGCAGACGACCGCGAGCACGGCCGCGCCTGCCGTGATCGCGATTGTCATGAATCCGCCTTCGAGCAGGCCGGGCAGGAAGATCTTGAAATCGGCGAAGCTGGCGACGACCAGGCCGGCGACGAAGGCCAGGATCGCGCAGACGGTCATGGAGCGGACGCCCATCGTGCCTCCCCTCGGGATATGGGCCCGGGCGGCGCCGGGCTCGCGCCGGCTCAGTTGCCGGCGCAGAGCTCCGCCGTCGTCTTCGTCGGCAGGAAGCCCTCGCCGAAGCCGAACGGCGTCACCAGGGCGATGTGCTCCGGGCTGCCGATGAAGGTCTTCAGCTCGGCGTTGAACGCCTCGTAGAGATCCTTGTCGTCCTTGCGGAAGGCGACGCCGCCATGGCCGACCACCGATTGGCCCGCGACCGTGCCGAAGGGCGGGGTGGATTCCACGCCGTCGTTCTTCTTGGCCATGTCGGCGATCGACAGCGCCGTCAGGGCGGCGGCGTCGGCCCGGCCGGCCTGGACGGCCTTCACCAGGCTCGACTGGTCGGGCAGCAGGACGAGCTGAGTTTGATCGATGCCCGCGTCCTTGGCGTATCCGGACTCCACGGCCCCCGACATGACGGCGAGCTTCAGGTCGGAGTCCTTGGCGATGGACTCGTAGTCTTTGATGCCCTTGGGATTGCCCTTGGGGACCAGAAAGGCCTGGCCGATGCCGTAGGTCGGCTCCGACCACTGCACCTGCTGGCAGCGCTTCGGCGTGATGAACATGCCCGCGGCGATGATGTCGAAGCGGCCCGCCTGCAGGCCGGGGATGAGCGAGCCGAACTCGGTGAGGACGCCGTCCACCTGGTTGATGCCCATCTTCTTCAGCACAGCCTTCACCACCTCGGGCGACTCGCCGGTCAGCACGCCGTCGGGTGTGGCGTAGCCGTAGGGCGCCTCGTTGGCGAAGCCGACGCGAATGTAGCCCTGGGCCTTCGCCCGCTCGAGCGTGGTTTCCGCCATCGCCGAACCGACGCCGGCAAGCATTGCGAGCCCGACGCCCAAGGCGAGCGTGGCGCGCCGCGACATGACCCACATCGTCATTCTCGTTCTCCCGTCCTCTCTGCCTCACCGCTGCGTGGCCGGGCTCCGGACGTCATGGGGCCGGATTGTCGGACCCGCAGTTAAGGAAGCCTCGCAAAAATTTGCCCGGCGATCAATAGATGTACACATATATGCTTCCAAAAATGCGCATAACCTTGACTTTCTCGGCGAACCGCCCTGTCATTCGACCATTGATGTACACAACTGGCGCGGCGGGTCCCGCGGCGCGTGGCCACCCAGACATCGGTCGGAACACCATGGTCGACGACGACATCCATCCCGGGCCGCTGGCCGCGCCCTATTTCGACGATGAGGAGTTCGGCCGCAGGCTTGCCGCCGTCCGGCGCGCCATGGCGGCGCGCGGCATCGACACGCTCCTGGTGTCCGCTCCGGAGAACATCTTCTATCTCGTGGGCCTCGACCACTGGGGGTACTTCGCCCCGCATGTCCTGATCGTTCCGGCGGAGGGGGATCTCGTCCTCGTCACCCGTGCGATGGAGCGGGTGACGATCGCCAACCAAGTGCGCAACGCCCGCTTCGAGGGGCATCAGGACAACGAGACGGCCGCGGACGGAGTAGGGCGGGCGCTGGCCTCGCGGCCGCCGCGAACGATCGGGATCGAGGCCTGGTCCTCGGGGCTGCCCCACGGCCTGGCGCAGGCGCTGCAGCATCGACTGCCGAACTCCAAATG
Organism: Inquilinus limosus; assembly: GCF_051487185.1. Classification (GTDB taxonomy): domain Bacteria; phylum Pseudomonadota; class Alphaproteobacteria; order DSM-16000; family Inquilinaceae; genus Inquilinus; species Inquilinus limosus_F. Next base: position 67,220 of record NZ_JAHVDK010000016.1, on the reverse strand, counting down.
GATCGACGCGTCCGGCCTGGTCGACGACACCAGGATGGTCAAGAGCCCCGCCGAGCAGGCCTTCATGCGCGCGGCGGCCAGGGTGTCCGACGCCGGAGCCGCCGCGGCGGTCGAGGCCATCCGCATCGGCGCCAGCGAGCGGCACGTCGCGGCGGAATGCGAGCGCGCCATGATCGAGGCCGGCGGCACCTTCCCAGGTTTCGGGCCCTTCATCCGCTCCACCCGGCGACTCGGCGAAGAGCACACGACCTGGACCGATGACAGGTTCGGCGAAGGCGACGCCGTGTTCCTGGAACTGACGGGCTGCGTCGCGCGCTTCCACGCGCCGCTCGGGCGCCTGGTCCATGTCGGCCGTGCGCCGAAGGAGGCGCGCGAGATGGCGGCCGCCACCCAGGATGCGTTCGCCGCGGTGCTCGAGGCGATGCGGGAGGGGGCGCTGTTCCGGGACGTCTACGCGGCCTGGCAGGGCGTGGTCGACCGCGCCGGCCTGTCCCACTACCGCCGGCACCATTGCGGCTACATGGTCGGCATCGGCTTCCCGCCGAGCTGGACCGGCGGCAATAAGGTCACCGGCCTGCGCCATGACAGCGACATCGTACTCAAGTCCGGTATGAGCTTCCACGTCCTGTCCTGGCTGATGGGGACCGGGCGCGGCGACTTCTTCGTCTCCGACACCGTCCTTCTCGGCCCCGACGGGCCCGAGGTGCTGACCCGCACGCCGACCGGCGTGACGGTGCGCTGATGCAGCGCTACTCGGCCGTCTCGCTCCTGCGCCACGCCCTCTCCGGCCATAAGGGCTGGGGCCGGGCGTGGCGCGCGCCGGAGCCGAAGCGCTCCTACGACGTGGTCATCGTCGGCGGGGGCGGCCACGGCCTGGCCACGGCCTTCTACCTCGCCGAGAACCACGGCATCCGGAACGTCGCGGTGCTGGAGAAGGGCTGGATCGGCGGCGGCAATGTCGGACGGAACACCACGATCGTGCGCTCGAACTATCTGCTCGACGGCAACACCCAGTTCTACGAATTCTCCATGCAGCTCTGGGAGGGGCTGTCGCAGGCGCTGAACTTCAACGTGATGTTCTCCCAGCGCGGCCAACTGGTCCTGGCCCATTCGGCGGACCAGCTCGACGCCTTCAGCCATCGCGCCAACATCATGCGGCTGAACGGCATCGACGCGGAGATCCTCGACCGCGACGAGGTGCGCCGCCTGACCCCCTATCTCGACTTCTCCGACACCGCGCGGTTCCCGATCGCGGGCGGCATCTTCCAGGGGCGGGCGGGGACGGCGCGGCACGACGCCGTGGCCTGGGGCTATGCCCGCGCCGCCGATAGGCACGGCGTCGACATCATCCAGGGCTGCGAGGTCACGGATTTCGTCCGCGACGGCGGGCGCATCACCGGCGTGGTGACGACGCGCGGGACCATCCATGCCGGCAGGGTGGGGCTCGCCGTTGCGGGGCATACCAGCGTGCTCGGCGCCAAGGCGGGGCTCGACCTGCCGATCGAGAGCCACGTTCTGCAGGCCTTCGTCACCGAACCCCTGAAGCCGCTGGTCCAGCATGTCGTCGCCTATGGGGCCGACCATTTCTACATCAGCCAGTCCGACAAGGGCGGCCTCGTCTTCGGCGGCGGCCTCGACGGCTTCAACTCCTACGCCCAGCGCGGCACCCTCGCGGCCGTGCGCGACGTCGCCGAGGCCGCGGTCGCGCTGATGCCCTGCATCTCCCGCCTGCGTCTGCTGCGGCACTGGGGTGGCGTGATGGATATGACGCCGGATGCCAGCCCGATCATCTCCCCGACGCCGGTCGACGGGCTTCATCTCAACGGCGGCTGGTGCTATGGCGGCTTCAAGGCGACGCCCGCCTCGGGCTGGTGCTTCGCCCACACCCTCGCGACGGGCGAGCCGCACCCCCTGAGCGCCGCCTATACCCTCGACCGCTTTCGCACCGGATGGACGATCGACGAAGCCGGCGCCGGTCCATACGCCTGGCTGCAATAGGGTTCCCATGCTTCGCATCGACTGCCCCTGCTGCGGGCCGCGCGACCATGACGAGTTCCGCTATGGCGGCGACGCGTCCGTGGCCCGCCCCGCCCCCGACGATCAGGATTTCGAGGCCTGGTACGCCTATGTCTTCGTCCGGGCCAATCCCAAGGGCATTCATCGCGAATACTGGCAACACGTCATGGGCTGCCGGCAGTGGCTGGTCGTCGCGCGCGACACGACGAGCCACGTCATTACTTCCGTGTCCCTTGCCAGGGAGCTTCGGGCCCAGGACCTCCAGGCCAGGGACGTCCGGGCCGAGGAACTCCAGGCATGACCCCGCGTGACCACAGGCTTGCCGAGGGCGGCCGCATCGACCGCAGCCGACCGATCGCGTTCACCTTCGACGGTCGGAAGCTGACCGGGCTGCATGGCGATACGTTGGCCTCGGCGTTGCTGGCGAATGGGGTATGGCTGGTCGGGCGCAGCTTCAAGTACCATCGCCCGCGCGGCGTCACCACCGCCGGGCCGGAGGAGCCGAACGCGCTCGCCACGCTCGGGTTGGGGGCGCGGCGCGAACCGAACGTCCCGATGACGACGGTCGAGCTCGTGGACGGGCTGGTGGCGGACAGCCAGAACCGCTGGCCATCGCTCGCCTTCGACCTCCAGTCGGTCAACGGCCTGTTCGGCCCGCTGCTCGCGGCGGGCTTCTACTACAAGACCTTCATGGGGCCGACGCGCCGGGCGTGGCGGGTCTACGAGCATTTCATCCGCAAGGCGGCGGGTCTCGGCCGGGCCGCCACCGCGCCAGACCCGGACCTCTACGATGTCCGCCACGCCTTTACCGATGTGGTGGTGATCGGCGGCGGCCCGGCCGGACTCTCGGCCGCGTTCACCGCAGGCTGCGCCGGCGCCCGGGTGATGCTGGTCGAGCAGGATTTTCTGCTCGGCGGCTCGCTGCTGTCCGAGCCCGTGGACGGGCCGGCCGCCGCCTGGCTGGCCGAGATCGCCGGCGTCCTCCGGGAAATGCCGAACGTCACGATCGCCACGCGGACGACCGCGTTCGGCCTCTATGACGGGATGACCTTCGGGCTGGTGGAGCGTCATGACCATGAGCGTCCCGATCCCGCCTCCGGCCGGGCTCGGCAGAGCCTCATCCTGCTGCGGGCGAAGGCGGCGGTGTTCGCCACCGGCGCGCTGGAGCGGCCGCTCGTCTTTCCCGACAACGACCGGCCGGGGGTGTTGCTGGCCTCCGCCGCGCGCACCTATCTCAACCGCTTCGCCGTTCTTCCCGGCCGGCGCGTCGTCGTGGCGACGGACCATGACGGCGGCTACGCGACCGCACTCGATCTCGCCCGGGCCGGAGCGGCCGTGACCGTCGCCGATGTCCGCCCGGAGATCGGGCGAGACCTGCTCGACGCGGCGCGCCACGACCGGGTCGAGGTCCGGCCGGGCACCCGGATCGCCAACCTCCGCGGCACGCTCGCCGTCCGCGGGGCGACGCTGCTCGGCCCGGACGGTGCCCGCGCCGACATGGCCTGCGATCTCGTCTGCGCCTCGGGCGGCTGGTCGCCCGCCATCCATCTGACCTCGCATCTCGGCGTGAAGCCAGTGTATCGCGAGGACATCGGCGCCTTCGTCCCCGGCCCGTTCGGGGCGGCGCAGTTCGGGGCAGGCGCCGTGATCGGCACCGTCTCCGCCCGCGGCGCCGTTGAGGACGGCCATCGGGCCGGCGCCGAGGCCGCCGCCTTCTGCGGCAGCCCCGGCCGGCCGGCGGCGCCGCCGAGCCTGGACCTGGCCGAAATTCCGCCGTCCGCTGCCGCGCGGGCGCTGCCGCCCGCTCCAGGGAAAGCCTTCGTCGATCTGCAGAACGACGTCACGACGCAGGACATCAAGCTGGCGCATCGCGAGGGCTACGAGTCGGTCGAGCATCTGAAGCGCTACACCACCCTCGGCATGGGGACCGACCAGGGCAAGACCAGCAATCTCAACGCCATCGCGCTGATGGCGGGGCTGCGCGGAGCCGCGGTCCCGGCGGTGGGCACGACGACCTTCCGTCCGCCCTACACGCCCGTCGCCATCGGCGCGCTGGCCGGGCGGAACGTCGGCCACCACTTCCGCCCGATCCGGCGCACGCCTATGCACGACTGGCACGTCGCCAACGGCGCCAAGATGCTCGAGGTCGGGCTGTGGCTGCGGCCCTGGTATTACCGCGCCTCCGGCCGCGACGTGAACGAGGCCTATGTCGCCGAGATGCGGGCGGTCCGGGAGGCCGCGGGCCTGGTGGACATCTCGACGCTCGGCAAGATCGACCTGCAGGGCCCGGATGCGGCCGTGCTGCTCGACCGGGTCTATGCCAACGGCTTCGCCTCCCTCGCTGTCGGCAAGGCCCGCTATGGCGTGATGCTGCGCGACGACGGCATCGTGCTCGACGACGGGACCGTCACCCGGATCGGGCCGGACCGCTATTTCGTGACCACCTCGACCGCCAAGGCCGCCGACGTGCTGTCCTGGCTCGAATTCCTGCTCGACACCGCGTGGACCGATCTGCGTGTCTCCGTCACCTCCGTCACCGATGAATGGGCGGGCATGTCGGTGGCCGGCCCACGAAGCCGGGAGATCCTGGCCGCGGCCTTCCCGGGGATCGACGTCTCGAACGAGGCTCTGCCCCATCTGGGCGCCCTCGACACCGAGCTCGATGGCCAGCCGCTGCGGATCCTGCGCCTCAGCTATTCCGGCGAGCGCGCCTATGAGGTCTATGTCGGCGCGGCCGAGGGGGAAGCGACCTGGCGCCGGCTGCTCGCCGCCGGCGAGGCGTTCGGGCTGAAGCCCTACGGAGTCGAGGCGCTGGGCGCGCTGCGTATCGAGAAGGGGCATGTCGCCGGCCCGGAGATCGACGGCCGGACGACGCTCGATGATCTCGGGCTCGGGCGGATGATCGGCAAGCGGAACGCCTTTGTCGGGGCCGTGCTGCGGCAGCGGGAAGCGCTTCGTGCCCCGACGCGGCCGCGGCTCGTGGGACTGATGTGCCTCGAGGCCGGCAAGCGCCTGCGCGGCGGGGCGGTGCTCTTCGCGCCCGACGACCCGATCAGCGGCCACGGCCGGGGCCGGGTCACGTCTGTGACCTACAGCCCAACCCTCGGGGCCTGGGTCGCCCTCGGCCTCTTCGCTGCCGACCGGGCGGAGCAGGGGGCGGAGGTGATCGCGGCCCATCCGGTCAAGGGCGAGACCGTGCGGGCGCGCATCGTCTCCCTGGTGTTCCTCGATCCCGAAGGGAAGCGGCTCCATGGCTGAGGACCTGGACACCGGGCCCGTCGCGCTTGCGGAGATGACGGGCTGGTCTCTGACCCAGATCGATTGCTGGCCCGGTTCTAAGTCTTCGGTCGAGGACCGCCTGGCCGGCCTCTGCGGCCTCCCGATGCCGCGGGTGGTCGGCGAGACGGTACAACGCGGCGTGCGGCGTGCGATCCGGATCGCCCCGGCGCGGCTGTGGCTCGTCGACGATGCGCCGTCCGGAACCTGCGGGCCGACCGGAATGGCCGACGCGGCGTTGGTCTCGCTGAGCCATGGCCGGCGGCGGTTTCGGCTGTTCGGGCACACGGCCCGGGATGTTCTCGCCCGCTGCGTCGCGCTCGACTGGGACGCGCCGGCCCTGTCGCCGTCCCGGGCGGCGCAGACCTCGATCCATCGGGTTCCGATCCTGCTGGTCAGGGACGCGCCGGATGCGTTCGAACTGTTCGTCCCCCGAAGCTTTGCCCAGGCCGTGCGGGAGCAACTCGAAGATGCAGCCCGCGGCGCGGATTGACCTGCCGCAGGGATCTCGGCCGAGTGTGGGGCGGCGACGTGGCCTTCGGCCTCTCCGCCGGAACTGCTGCCTGCCGTTCGCCGCTACGACATGATCAGGCCGCCATCGACATTGATGGTCTGGCCAGTGATATAGGCGGCGTCGTCGCTGGCCAGGAAGGCGACCAGGCCGGCCACGTCTTCGCCCGTGCCGGCGCGGCCCATCGGGATACCGCGCACCCATTCCGCCATCAGCTCGCCCGGCTTGTAGTCGCCCAGCAGCTTGCCCCAGGCGGTGTCGTTGTAGGCCCACATGTCGGTGTCGATGATGCCGGGGCAGAAGGCGTTCACGGTGATGCCTTCCTTCGCCACCTCCTTGGCCAGGCTCTGGGTCACCCCGACCACGCCGAATTTCGAGGCGGCATAGTGCGGCGTGAAGATGAAGCCCTGCCGCGCCTGGCCGGAGGCGGTGTTGATCAGCCGGCCGCCGCGGCCGTGCTTGCGCATCCGGCGGATCGCCTCCTGGCAGCACAGGAAGACGCCCTTGGTGTTGACCGCCAGAACCTTGTCCCATTCCGCCTCGGTCATGTCCTCGATCCGGGCGATGGTGATGACGCCGGCGTTCTGGATCGAGATGTCGACCGTACCGAAGCGCCGTTCCGCCTCGTCGTAGAGGGCCGCGACCTGGGCCGGGTCGGTGACGTCGGCGATGAAGGACGCGGTGCGGCCGCCATCCGCCTCGATCCGGGCCGCGGTCTCGGCCACGGCGGGCTCGTTGGCGGCCAGCAGCACGGACGCGCCCTCGGCGGCGAAGCGGCGGGCGATGGCGGCGCCGATGCCGCGGCTGGCGCCGGTGATGACGACGGTCTTGTCGGTGAAGCGGGGCATGGGCTCTCTCCCGAATTGGTTTTTTCTTGAGGAAACTCAGCGGGCGAAGTCGCTGTCGGACTGGGCCAGCAGCTTTTCCGCCGTGAAGCGGTCGGTGATCAGGATGTTGATGTGCCGGCCGAGGAGGGCGCCGCGGATCGCCGCCACCTTGCGGGCGCCGCCGGCGACGCCGACGACGCGGGGGACGGCACGGATCTCGTCCAGCGACATCGAGATCACCCGGTCGTCCAGCGGCGTCTGGACCGGCGCGCCATAGGCGCCGAAGAAGCGCAGGCAGATGTCGCCGACGCCGCCGGCCCTGCCTACCGCCTCCAGCTCCTCGCCGGTGAAGACGTTGCCGCTGTTGGCCAGCATCTTCGACGGCTCGACCGCGCCGATGCCGACCAGCGCCAGGGTGATGCGCCGCCACTGCTCCATCGTCGCCCGCACATAGGGGTCGGCCAGCAGCGCCCGCTTGGCCGAGGCCGACCCGGCGACGCCGGGGGCGGGGAGGAGCTGGGGCTGCGACCCGGTGAGCTGAGCGAGCCGGGTGGTCAGGTGTGTGGCGTGGCCCTGCACCGCGGGGTTGCCCATGCCGCCCAGCATCTGCACCACCCGATCCGCCGCCACCCGCTTCAGCGGGTTGACGGCATCGACCATGCGCAGCAACGACGCGCTCCAGGACGAGATGCCGATCACCTCGCCCTGATCCAGCGTGGTCTCCAGGAAATGCGCCGCGGCGTCGCCGATGCCGGCCAGGATCGATTCCTCGCGGTCCTCGCCGCATTCGGCGACGATCGCCTCGGTCAGGCCGAAGCGGTCGCGCAATCCGGTCTCCAGGTCGACATAGGTGCCGCGCGGCGCGTTGATCGTGATCCGGACGATCGATTCCTCTTCGGCCCGCTTCAGCAGGCGAGAGATCGTGGCCTGCGAGATGTGCAGCCGCTGCGAGATGTCGGACTGCTTCAGCCCGTCGACGTAATACATCTGCGCCACCCGGGTGATCAGGCGAAGCTCGTTGACGCGGCTCATCGGTGCGCTGCCTTGACGGTGGGTTGCGCGATCGGCTGATTCGAAAGTTTATGCATAGTAATTTGATTATTCAGACGCTGTCCGACGTCCGGTCAAGCGGAAGCTGCGCGCTATCATCGCCATATCCCAGAATTTCCTCCCAACCCTCCACTCTGGTGCCTCGAGGACGCGCCGTCGAGCCGATCGGCTTGACGCGGTTCCGACTCATGGCTAGCATGAATTTAAATCTAACTATGAATAATTATTCAAACCGGAGGAGCGGTGCTCGACCCCAAGCCCCCATTCGCCATCGACGCTGTCCCCGACGCGGCGCGGATCGCCGCGGCGGACGGGGCCGAGCGGGCGCGCCTCCTGGCCGGGGCGGCGGCGGAGATCCGCGCCTCGGTCCTGCGCATGATCGGCCAGGCCGGCCTCGGCCATGTCGGCGGCGACCTGTCGGTGACCGACATCCTGGCGACGCTGTTCTTCGGCGTGCTCGACCTCGATCCTGCCGATCCGGCCCGGCCCGACCGCGACCGCCTCATCCTCAGCAAGGGCCACTGCGCCGCTGCGCTCTACAGCACGCTGGCGCTGCGCGGCTTCATCCCGGCGGATCTGCTCGGCAGCTTCATGGCGCCGCTCTCGGTGCTGAACGGCCACCCGAACCGGCGCAAGGTGCCGGGGGTGGAGGCGAACACCGGCCCGCTCGGCCACGGCCTGCCGATCGGCGTCGGCTGCGCCGTCGCGGCGCGGCTGGCCGGCGCCCCCTGGCGCACCTTCGTCGTGCTCGGCGACGGCGAGCTGCAGGAGGGCAGCAACTGGGAGGCGGCGATGTCCGCCGGCCATCGCGGCCTCGACAATCTGACCGCCATTGTCGACCGCAACCGGCTGCAGCAGGGCGCCCGCACCGAGGACACCAACCGGCTGGAGCCTCTGGCCGACAAATGGCGCGCCTTCGGCTGGGAGGTGGTCGAGCTGGACGGCCACGATCACGCCGCCCTGTGGTCGGCCTTCACTGCGGCACCGGCGGGCAAGCCGCGCTGCGTCATCGCCCGCACGATCAAAGGCAAGGGCGTGTCCTTCATGGAGGACCGGGTGGAGTGGCACCACAAGGTGCCGACGCCGGCGCAGATCGAGCAGGCGCTGGCGGAGGTGGCGGGATGAGCGCCGATATCGTCGTCCAGGCCGGCACCTTCGACTGCCGCAAGGCCTTCGCCGAGACGCTGATCGAGCTGGCGCGGACCGACCGCCGTATCGTCGCCGTGTGCAACGACTCCGTCGGCTCCAGCAACCTCACCGCCTTCGCCGCCGAATTCCCCGACCGGCTGGTCAATGTCGGCATCGCCGAGCAGGCCATGGTCGGGGTCGCCGCCGGCCTGGCCAATGGCGGGTTCGTGCCCTTCGTCTGCGCCGCCTCGCCCTTCCTGACCGGTCGGGCGCTGGAGCAGATCAAGGCCGATGCGGCCTACAGCCACCACCACATGGTGCTGTGCGGTATGAGCCCGGGCATGGCCTATGGCGAGCTGGGGCCGACCCATCATTCGATCGAGGATCTGGCCTGGACCCGGGCGATTCCGGAGCTGACGGTGATGGTGCCGGCCGACCCGGCCCAGACCCGCGCGGCAGTGCGCTGGGCCGCGGGCGCCGGCCGCCCGGTCTTCCTGCGCATCGGCCGCTTCCCGGTGCCGGAGGTGACGCCACCCGGCGCCGCGTTCGGCGAGGGCGCGACACAGCAGCTGCGCGACGGCGGCGACGTCACGCTGGTGGCGACCGGCACCATGGTGTCGCGGGCGCTGGCGGCGGCGGAGCTTCTGGCGGGGGAGGGGGTTGAGGCCCGCGTGCTGAACGTCGCCACACTCAAGCCGCTGGACCCCGAGCCGTTGCTGCGCGCGGCGGCCGAGACCGGCCGCATCGTCACCGTCGAGGAGGCGGTGGTGCAGGGCGGCCTGGGCGGTGCCGTGGCCGAGGTCGTGTCGCAGGCGCATCCGGTGCCGATGCGCATCCTCGGCGTCACCGGCTTCGCCCCGACCGGCGACACCGCCTTCCTGCTGGATCATTTCGGGCTGAACCCGGCCGGCATCGCCGCCGCTGCCCGCGAGCTGGTGGGCTGAGCCATGCCGGCGCCGCTGCTCCTCGCCATCGACCAGGGCACCAGCTCCACCAAGGCGCTGCTGGTCGATGCCGCGGGCGTGGTGGCGGCGCGCGGCGCGGCGCCCTTGGGCGAGATGCATCCCCGGCCCGGCTGGGTCGAGCAGGATCCGATGGCGATCTGGGACAGCGTCCGCGCGGCCGTGGCCGCCTGCCTGGAGGGGCAGGATCCGAAGGCGGTCGCCGCGGTCGGCTTCAGCACCCAGCGCGAATCCCTGCTGATGTGGGACCGCCGGACCGGCGAGGCGCTGTCGCCGCTGATCAGCTGGCAGGACCAGCGCACCGGCGCGCTGTGCGAGGCGCTGCGCTCGCCCGATTCCGAGCGGCTGGCGCGCGAGCGCAGCGGCCTGCCGCTCGACCCGATGTTCTCGGCGGCCAAGGCGAAGTGGCTGCTCGACAGCCTCGACCCGGACCGCATCCGCGCGAAGTCCGGGGATATCTGCCTCGGCACCGTCGACGCCTGGCTGCTCAGCCGCTTCGGCGGCGAGGCGGTGACCGAGGCCGGCAACGCCTCGCGCACCCAGCTGCTGGACGTCTGCCGCGCCGCCTGGGACCCCGATCTGATGGACTTGTTCGGCGTGCTCGAGGCGGCGCTGCCGCGGGTGGTGTCCTCGATTGGGCCGTTCCCGTCCGTCCGTGGCCTCGACCCGCTGCCGGACGGCGTGCCGGTCGCGGCGGTGCTGGGCGATTCCCATGCCGCGCTGTTCGCCCACGGCGCCTTCGTTCCCGGCCAGATCAAGGCGACGATGGGCACCGGCTCCTCGGTCATGGCGCTGATCGACCGCGCCGATACGCTCGATCCCGGCCTGTGCCTGACCATCGCCTGGTCGGTCGACGGGCCGGCGCTGGCCGCCGAAGGCAATATCCGCTCCGCCGGGTCGACGCTGCGCTGGGCGGCGGAGCTGCTGGGCCTGTCGACCCAGGAGCTGGCGGATCTGGCGGCGAATGCCTCCGGCGACGGCGTGTTCCTGGTGCCGGGATTCAACGGGCTCGGCGCACCCTGGTGGGACCTGAACGCGGTCGGCCTCCTGGCTGGCTTCACCCTCGGCACCGGACGCGCCGCGGTCGCCCGCGCGGCGCTGGAATCGATCCCGCACCAGATCGCAGACGTGGTCGAGGCCATCGACCGCAGCGTCGGCCAGGTCCGGACGCTTCATGTCGACGGCGGCCCGACCCGCAACCCGGTGCTGATGCAGGCCCTGGCCGATCTCGCCGGCTGCGAGGTGCTGCGGTCGGATACGGCCGAGCTCTCGGCGCTCGGCGCGGCGCATCTGGCCGGCCTCGGCGCCGGGATCTGGTCCTGGGGCGACCTCGCGGCGCTGCCGCGGGAGCGCCACGGCTTCGCCCCGGCGATGCCGGCCGACCGGCGCCGGGCGGCGCGGGACGGCTGGCGGCGGGCGGTGCGGCGCGCCTCGGGCGCGGTGCCGCCGGAGGCGGCGGGGCGCTGAGCCGCCCCGCCTCGTGAACAGCAAGAGGACGACAGGGATGGAAGCGCGCATCGACCAACCGGCCCCCAGGACGATCCTGCCGCGGATCAGCCTGACCAGCGGCGCCCAGGGCCCGCTGATCGGCCTGGTCCTGCTGTGCGTGATCTTCTCCTTCGCCTCGGACCATTTCCTGTCGGTCCGCAACGCGCTGAACGTGCTCGACCAGGTCACGGTGCTCGGCATCCTCGCCATCGGCATGACCGCGGTGATCGTGATCGGCGGCATCGACCTGTCGGTCGGCTCGGTCCTGGCGCTGTCGATGATGGTGATGGGCTGGCTGGCGCGCGACATGGAGCTGCCGATGGCGCTGGCCCTGCTGCTGGGCATCGGCGCCGGCGCGCTGTGCGGCTTGGCCTCGGGCCTGCTGATCACGCTGGCGCGGCTGCCCGCCTTCATCGCCACCCTGACCATGATGTCGGTGGCGCGCGGCCTGGCCAACATCCTGACCGACGGCACCCAGATCGTCGGCTACCCCGACTGGTTCACCTCGCTCGCCATCATCCGCCATTTCGGCTTCCTGTCGCTGACTGTGGCGCTGTTCCTGGTGCTGGTCGCGGCGAGCTGGCTGTACCTGACCTTCCGGCCCAGCGGCCGCAATCTCTACGCCATCGGCGGCAGCCGCGAGGTGGCGCGCCTGGCCGGCATCCATGTCGGCCGGGTGACGATCGCGGTCTATGCCGCGGCCGGGGCGTTGGCCGGCATCGCAGGCATGGCGCTGGCGGCGCGGCTCGACTCGTCCCAGCCCAGCGCCGGCCTCGGCTACGAGCTCGACACCATCGCCGCGGTCGTGATCGGCGGCGCCAGCCTGTCGGGCGGCGTCGGCAGCATCGGCGGCACGGTGGTCGGCGTCCTGATCATCGGCGTGCTGCGCAACGGCCTGAACCTGCTCGGCGTCTCGCCCTTCGTGCAGCAGGTGGTGATCGGCCTCGTGATCGCCGCCGCCGTCACCTTCGACACCCTCGGCCGGCGCAACCGCTGACCGGGATCACAAAGACGGGACGACCGTCGCAACAGGAGAGGACCGACCCATGAAGACCCGTATCGCCGTCGCCGCCCTGGCGCTGTTGGCCGGCACCGCCCTCGGCTCCAGCGCCTGGGCCGAGGACAAGGTGATCGGCCTGGCCGTCGCCAACCTGCAGGCCGACTTCTTCAATCAGATCAAGCAGTCGGTCGAGGCCGCGGCCCAGGAACAGGGGATCAAGGTCGTCACCGTCGACGCCAAGGGCGATTCCGCCACCCAGGTCAGCCAGATCCAGGACCTGATCACGCAGCAGATCGACGCGCTGATCTACATCCCGGCCGGCGCCACCGCCGCCAGCGTCCCGGTGAAGGCGGCCAAGGCCGCCGGCATACCGGTGGTCGCGGTCGACCGCAACCCGGCCGACGCGCCGGGCGACACCTTCATCGCTACCGACAGCGTCGCCGCCGCCCGCACGCTGGGCGAGCACGTCTGCAAGGTGACAGGCGGCCAGGGCAATGTCGCCATCATCCAGGGCCAGCTCGGCACCACGCCGGAGCAGGACCGCGACAAGGGCTTCAACGAGGCGCTGGCCAAGTGCCCGGGGCTGAAGATGGTGGCCAAGCAGGCCAGCACCATGTGGATGCAGGATGAGGGCTTCAACATCGCCCAGGATATGCTGCAGCGCGACCCGACCATCTCGGTCTTCTTCGGCCGGGCCGACGCGCTGGCTCTGGGGGCCGCCCAGGCGGTGAAGGTCGCCAATCTCGACCACAAGGCCTGGATCTTCGGCTTCGACGGCGATGTCGCCGGCCTCAAGGCGGTGCAGGCCGGCACGCTGGACGCGACCATGACCCAGACCACCCAGCAGATGGGCCGGCTGGCGCTGCAGTCGGCGCTCGAGCTGGCCGACGGCAAGAAGGTCCCGGCCGAGCAGCTGCAGCAGGCGACGCTGACCACCAAGGACAACGTCGCCGGCTTCATCGAGAAGCACCCCTGATGGCGGCCCCGGCGACCGTTCGCGCCGCCGCGGCGGAGAGTCCGGAGGGGTTCTCCATCCGCGGCATCGGCAAGGCCTATGGCGGCATCACCGTGCTGCAGGATGTCGATCTCGACATCCGGCCGGGCGAGGTGCTGGCCCTCCTGGGCGAGAACGGCGCCGGCAAGTCGACCCTGTCCTCGGTCATCTCCGGCCTGGTGCCGCCCAGCGCCGGCCGCATGACCTGGCAGGGCCGGCCCTACGCTCCAACGCGGCCCGGAGAGGCGATCGCCGCCGGCATCGGCCTGATCCATCAGGAGATGAAGCTGCTGCCGGAGCTGACGATCGCGGAGAATGTCTTCGTCGGCCGGCTGCCGACCAAGGGCGGCCGGATCGACCGGGCGGAGATGAACCGCCGGGCTGGCGAGCAGTTGCATCGCCTCGGCCTCGACATCGCCCCGACGAAGCTGGTCCGCGAGCTGCGGGTGGCGGCGCAGCAGCAGGTCGAGATCGCCAAGGCCCTGACGCTCAACTCGCGCCTCCTGATCCTGGACGAGCCGACCGCGGCGCTGGGTGGCGAGGAGACGGAGCGGCTGTTCCAACAGATCGAGCGGCTGAAGCGCGACGGCGTCTCCTTCATCTATATCAGCCATCGCCTCGACGAGATCGCCCGCATCGCCGACCGCATCGCGGTGCTGCGCGACGGGCGGCTGGTCGCCACCCACGAGACGGCGCAGGTGCCAGTGAAGACGCTGGTCGAGCAGATGGTCGGGCGCAGCGTCGACCGGATGTTCCCGGCCGTGTCCGTGCCGGAGGAGCGGACGCGGCTCGAGGTCTCGGGCCTCACCGCCGCCGATGGCGGCTTCCGCGACATCAGCTTCACCGTGCGCGCGGGCGAGGTGTTCGGCATCGCCGGCATCGTCGGCGCCGGGCGGACCGAGCTGGTGCGCGGCATCGTCGGCGCCGACCCCATCGCTTCCGGCCGTGTGGCGGTGGACGGCCGGCCGGTCGACCTGCGCGGCCCGTCCGACGCAATCCGTGCCGGCGTCATGCTGGTGCCGGAGGACCGCAAGCTGCAGGGCGTGGTGCTGGATCACTCGATCGCCGACAACATCGCTTATGCCAATTTCGACCGCATCGCGCCTGGCGGCTGGATCAGCCCGGCGCGGGTGCGCGGCTTCGCCGCCGAACTGATCGCGCGGATGGGGGTGAAAGGCGCGCCGGGCCAGCGCGCCGGGAATCTCTCCGGCGGCAACCAGCAGAAGGTCGTGATCGCGAAATGGATCGCGCGCGAGCCCAGGGTCTTCATCCTCGACGAGCCGACCCGCGGCATCGATGTCGGCGCCCGGGCCGCGATCTACGACGTGATCGCCGGCCTCGCCGCTTCCGGCATGGCGGTGGTCGTCGTCAGCTCCGACCTCGACGAGGTGCTGGGCCTGTCGCACCGGGTGATGGTGCTGGCCCGTGGCCGCAACCAGGGAATCCTCGACCGCGACCAGGCCAACCGCGTCTCGGTGATGGAACTCGCAACCCGCTGAACCAAGAGGACCACGTGCAGCTCTTCCGGCTCGATGATCAGATCGCCTTCGTCACCGGCGCCGGCAGCGGCATCGGCCAGCGCATCGCGATCGGCCTGGCCGAGGCCGGCGCCGATGTCGCCTGTTTCGACCTGCCGGCGTCGGAGGCCGGCCTCGCCGACACCGCCGGGCGGATCCGGGCGCTGGGCCGCCGGGCGCTGACCCTGGCCGGCGACGTGACCCAGGCGGCCGACCTGGCCCGCGCGGTGGACGCGGTCGAAACCCAGCTCGGGGCGCTCTCGGTCGCGCTGAACTGCGCCGGTATCGCCAACGCCACGGCGGCGGAGGATCTGCCGGAGGCGCAGTGGCAGCGCATGCTGGATATCAACCTGACCGGCGTCTTCCTCTCGGCCCAGGCGGAGGCGCGGGTGATGCTGCCGCGCCGCCGCGGCTCGATCGTCAACATCGCCTCGATGTCGGGCTCGATCGTCAACCGCGGCCTGCTGCAGGCGCATTACAACACCTCCAAGGCCGGGGTGATCCACCTGACCAAGAGCCTGGCGATGGAATGGGCCGATCGCTGCCTGCGGGTGAACGCGATCAGCCCCGGCTACACGCTGACGCCGATGAACCTGCGGCCCGAGGTGGCGGAGCAGCGCAAGATCTTCGAGCGCGACACGCCGATGGGCCGGATGGCGACGGTGGACGAGCTGGTGGGGCCTGCGGTGTTCCTGGCCAGCGCCGCCTCGTCCTTCTGCACCGGCATCGACCTGATCGTCGACGGCGGCTTCGTCTGCTGGTGAGGGATCGCGGATCGGCCGCCGGCCGATCCGCTCCCGATGCTCTGTGCCGGTGGTGCCGTCATGCCCAGCCGGCCTCCGCCGCCATCGCGACCGGCCCGTTCTCCCGGGCCGACCACAGCTTCAGCCCGTCGCCGTCTTCGCTGGCATGCAGGAGGAAAGCATCGTCGTCGAACAGCGGCGACAGGCTGCGGAAGGCGAAGCGTGTCGGCGGCGCGCCGCGCAGCTCCGCCGCGAAGTTGAACAGCAGCGTCGCCTGCAGCGGCCCGTGGACGATCAGGCCGGGATAGCCTTCGACCTCGGTGACGTAGCGGCGGTCGTAGTGGATGCGGTGCCCGTTGAAGGTCAGGGCGGAGTAGCGGAAGAGCAGGGGCGGGGAGGGCTCGATGCGGCGGCGGTGGCGGCCGGGCTCTGCTGGGGCAGGCGCCGTCTTCGCCCCGCCGTCGAGGCCGCGATAGACGATGTCCTGCCGTTCCCGCAGCACGGGCCGGCCGTGCGCCTCGATGGCGTGGTCGACCGTGACGAAGCAGAGCAGGCCGGTGCGGCCTTCCTTGGCCGCGACATCGGCGATGCGGGAGATGCGCCGCACGCTGTCGCCGACTCGAAGGTCATCGTGGAAGGTCACCCTGCCGCCCGCCCACATCCGGCGCGGCAGCGGGACCGGCGGCAGGAATCCGCCACGCTGCGGATGGCCGTCGGGGCCGAGCGCGGCGGTCGGCGCGGCGGGCTGGGCCAGGCAGAAATGCAGGAGGCGCGGGGCGACGTCCCCGGTCCGCGGCGGATCGGCCGGGAGATCGAGCATCGCCCGGAACTTGCGGACGAGATCGGCGGTGACGATGTCCTCCGCCACCTCCTCGCGGCCGATCCAGGAGCGCAGATGGTCGATGTCGAGGGTCGTCATGGGCGCTGCTCCTCCACTCGTCGCGGTCGGAATCGAGCGGCCGATGCTCGCCGGACCGGCACAGTACCATAGCGCCGCGGCGCGCCGATCAAGACCGGCGCCGGCCAGTCGCGCCTTGACGCTCTTTCGCGATCCGTCATATTAATCGATTAATAAAGCTGCCTCGGAGCAAGAAGGCGGATCTCCAATTAGGGAGGAGACGGATGAGCTGGTGGAGGACGAGTGCGCTCGTCGTCGGCGCCGGGCTGGGTGTCCTGGCGGCGACCGCGGCGGGGGCCGAGACGCTGACGCTCTATTGGAACGCCGGCCACGCCTATCAGGCCTATGCCGACGTGATCAAGAAATTCGAGACCGATCATCCCGGCTGGACGGTGCGCTGGGAGAAGTTCCAGTGGCCCGACATGCGCACCAAGCTGGTCGCGGATTTCTCGGCCAAGAACCCGCCGGACCTGGTCGCCGAGCCCGGCGGCTGGGTACAGGAATTCGGGCAGCAGGGCCTGCTCACGCCCCTCAACGACTTCGTCGCCGCGGACGGTCAGGCGATGGGCTTTCCCGCGGACTGGCAGCCCTATGCGGTCGAGCGGAACAAGCTCGGCGACCAGGTCTACGGCGTCCAGATCCACCTGACCTGCGCGACGTTGGTCTACAATGTCGACATGCTGAAGGCGGCGGGCTTCGACGCGCCGCCCGCGACCTGGGAGGAGTTCCGGGCCGTCGCCAAGGCGACCGCGTCCGGCGGCCGCTTCGGCTTCGCGCCCAATCCCAGCATCGGCTACTACTGGTCCTGGTTCCTGCAGAACGGCGTCCGCTACTACGACCCGACGACGAACAAGGTCACGCTCGACAGCCCGGAGGCGATCGAGGCGATCCAGTTCCTGGCCGACCTGATCCACAAGGACAAGGCGGCGACCAAGCCGGTCGCGGGCGCGGATTACGAGGGGCCGCAGAAGCTGTTCACCGCCAACCGGGTCGCCATGATCGTCACCGGCCCATGGGACGTGAAGCCGATCCGCTCCGGCAATCCGCGGCTCCAATGGGCGGTCGCGCCGTCGCTGAAGAACAAGGTGCAGGCGACCTTCGCCGGCGGCGTCAGCCTGATGATCCCGAAGGACGCCAAACATCCGAAAGAGGCCTGGGATCTGCTGAAGCGTCTGGTCGCGCTCGAGACCGAGCTCGCCGCGACCAAGGAAGCCGGCATGACCATGCCGCGCAAATCCTGGGCGGAGAACCCGGAGGTGCTGGGCGACCCGGTGATCGGCAGCTTCGCCAAATGCCTTCCCTACGCCAAGGACGTGACCGCCGAGCTCCGCCTCACCGGCAAGCACGCGCGGATCGACAAGCTGCTGCAGAGCGCGCTGGAGGACATCGTCTACAACGAGGTGCCGGCGGCCGAGGCCATGCCGAAATTCGCGGCCGAGGCCAATGCCATCCTGGCGGGCCACTAGGCCGATGCCGGCGGGCGTCGGCACGGCGGCGGCGCCCTGGCTGGGGCTCAGTCGGTCGCGCCGTCGCCTGACGCGGCGGGCGCGCCATACGATCGCGGCCTATCTCCTGCTGTCGCCGGCGATCCTCTACTTCAGCGTCTATTTCTTCTATCCGATCGCGCTCGAATTCTGGGCCAGCCTGTACAGCGGCCAGCCGCTGATCGGCGACAGCCGCTTCGCCGGCCTCGCCAACTACACCTCGGCGCTCGGTGACGATCGGGTCCGGCACTCGCTCTTCGTGACCCTGGCCTTCGCCGTGGGGGTGACGGCCGCGAGCACCGCCATCGGCCTCGGCCTGGCGCTGCTCCTCAACAAGCCGCTGCCCGGGCGGACGGTGTTCCGGGCGATCATCTTCTTCCCCTACATCATCTCCTTCGTGATCGTCGCGCTGATGTGGCAGGCGATCCTCGATCCCTATACCGGCATCCTGAACGGCCTCCTCGCGGATCTCGGTTTGCCGACGCAGAGCTGGCTGACCGAGCCCGCGACCGCGCTGCCGACGCTGATCGCCATCGCGGTCTGGAAGGATGTCGGCTACGCGATGCTGATCTATCTCGCGGCCCTGCAGTCGATCCCGACCGACTTCTACGACGCCGCCGCGATCGACGGCGCGACGCCCGGCCAGCGGTTCCGGCACGTGACCTGGCCGCTGCTGACGCCGACGACGCTGTTCATCGCCGTTGTCTGCATGATTTCCCAGTTCCAAGAGCTGGCGCCGGCCTATCTCATCACCAAGGGCGGGCCAGCGGATGCGACGCGGCTGTTCAGCCTCCACGTCTTCGAGGCGGCCTTCTTCGAGCTCAACATCGGCTACGCCTCGGCGCTCGCCTTCCTGATGTTCCTGCTGATCCTGGCGGTCACCTTCGTCCAGTTCCGGCTGTTCAACCGGGACGTCAGCTATTGAGGGCCGCCATGACACACAGGGACATGGCCTTCGGCTATCTCCTGCTGCTGCTCGCGGCGGCGCTCTGCATCTTTCCGTTCCTCTACATGCTGTCCCTCTCGCTGCAGAGCGACGCCGACATCTTCAGCGGCGTGCCGATCCTGCTTCCGGACACGCTGCAGCTCACGAACTACGTCCATATCTGGCAGAAGGCGCCCTTCGCCCGGTTCGTGCTGAACAGCGTCGTCATCGCGGGCGGGATCACGCTGCTGCACCTGATCTTCGATCCGCTCGCCGGCTACGTCTTCGCCAAGCTGGAGTTCCCGGGCAAGCGCGTGCTGTTCGTCGCGGTGCTGTCGACGCTGATGATCCCCTTCTTCATCCGCATGATCCCGCTCTACGTGCTGACCGCGCGGATGGGCTGGCTCAACACCTATCAGGGCCTGATCGTGCCCTTCGCCATGAGTGCCTACGGCATCTTCCTGATGCGGCAGTTCATGCGCCCGATCCCGGACGAGCTGATCGACGCGGCGCGGATCGACGGCTGCTCGGAGATCGGCGTCTATTGGCGGATCGTGCTGCCGCAGGTGCGGCCGGCGCTGGCCACCCTGGCGCTCCTCACCTTCGTCTTCCAGTGGAACGAGTTTCTCTGGCCGCTGGTGGCGGTGAACACCACCGAGATGCGGCCGATCACGACGGGGCTCACCCTCTTCAACCAGGAATTCTTCACCCAGTGGAACATGACGGCGACGGGCGGGGTCATCCTGTTCGTGCCCAGCCTGCTCCTGTTCCTCTTCACCCAGCGCTACTTCGTCCGCAGCGTGATGCTGGCGGGCATGAAATGACCTGTCCGGAGCCCCACACTTCATGATCCGCCCGAACGTCATCGTCTTCTTCACCGATCAGCAGCGCTGGGACACGGTCGGCGCCCATGGCAATCCGCTGGAGCTGACGCCGAATTTCGACCGCCTGGCCCGGACCGGCACCTTCGTCGCCAACTCCTTCACCTGTCAGCCGGTCTGCGGTCCTGCCCGCTCGGTCCTGCAGACGGGGCGCTACGCGACCGCGACCGGCTGCTACCGGAACGGCATCCCGCTGCCGCAGGGGGAGAAGACTCTGGCGCATCACTTCGCCGCCGCCGGCTACGACACCGCCTATATCGGCAAATGGCATCTGGGCTCGGCCGAGCCGGTGACGCCCGGGGAGCGCGGCGGCTACCTCCACTGGCTCGCCTCCAACATCCTGGAGTTCACCTCCGGCCCCTTCGACACGGTCGTCCATGACAATCACGGCAGACCGGTGAAGCTGCCCGGCTATCGCGTGGACGCGCTGACCGACGCGGCGATCCGCTACATCGCGGCGCCGAAGGAGGCGCCGTTCTTCCTCTTCCTCTCCTTCCTCGAGCCGCACCACCAGAACCAGACGGACAACTACCCGGCCCCGCTCGGCTACGAGGAGCGGATCCGCCGGAAGCTCGCCGTCCCCGGCGACCTCGCGGCGCTCGGCGGCAGCACGGCGGCGCATTTCCCCGGCTATCTCGGCATGGTCGCGCGCCTTGACGAGGCGTTCGGCCGGCTGGTCGAGGCGCTGTACAGCCTGGGCCTTCTGGAGGACACGATCATCCTCTTCACCTCCGACCATGGCTGCCACTTCAAGACCCGCAACAACGAGTACAAGCGCTCCTGCCACGAGGCGTCGATCCGGGTGCCGACGCTGTTCCACGGCCCGGGCTTCGCGGATGTCGGCGCCTTCGAGGGGCTGGTGAGCCTGATCGACCTGCCGCCGACCCTGCTCGACGCCGCCGGGATCGCCATTCCCGGGACGATGCAGGGCCGCTCGATCCTCGGCGCGATCCGGGGAGGGGAGGCCTCGCGCGAAGAGATCTTCGTCCAGATCAGCGAGCACCATGTCGGCCGCGCCCTGCGCACCCGCCGCTGGAAATACGAGGTCGAGGCGCCGGGCGGGGACGGCTGGAACGATCCGGCGAGCGACCTCTACGCCGAGGCGCGGCTCTATGACCTCGAGGAAGACCCGAACGAGCTCCGTAACCTCGTCGCCGCGCCCGCCCATGCCGAGACGCGGGCGGCGCTGCGGGGCCGCCTCCTCGCCCTGATCGAGGAGGCCGGGGAGAGGCCGCCCGAGATTCTTCCCGTCGAAAACAGAAATTGGCATGAAGGTCTGGTGAGCGAGGGCTGAGGGACGCCCGCCCGCTCCAGACCGCCGAGGCAATGGACGAGAGCAGTTCCGAACGGAAGAGGGCGCCGACCATGGCCGACGTCGCCCGTCGCGCCGGGGTGTCGACGGCCGCCGTCTCCTATTTCCTGAGCGGCGACGCCAGGCGGCTGAGATTCGTCGGTCAGGAGGCGCGCCAGCGCATCCTCGACGCCGTGGCGGAGCTCAACTACGTCCAGAACCGCACGGCCCGGCAGCTCCGCCGGCGGCAGGCCGAGCGGATCTGCCTTCTGCTGCCGCGCCTCGGCGTGCCCTTCAGCGACCGCATCGCCCAGGACGTCCAGTCCACGGCGGCGGCGAGCGGCTTCTCCACCATCATCGCGGCCGGCGACACGCCCGAGCGCGTGGACCGGATCGTGCGCGAGATCGAGAGCGGCCTGGCCGATGGCGTCATCGCCGACTGGCAGCACCTGTCCGAAGCCGAGGTCGTGCAGTTCGCCGACCGCCTCGCGGCCGCCGGTCGGCCCGCGGTGGTCTTCCACCCGTCGGTGGAGCCGGCCGGCTTCTCCGTCGTCCGCCAGCACACGGCCGAGGCGGTCGGGGTGGCGCTCGACCATCTCTACGAGGCCGGCCACCGCCGCATCGCCTATATGCTGCACGAGAAGGCGGCGGAGGGCAGCCGGCTCGCCGCCTATCGCCGCTTCCTCGCCACGCGGAAGCTGCCGCTGCGGCCGGAGCTCCTGGTCGGCGGCGCCGAGGCGCGCAAGGCCGCCTTCGCCAACGCCAAGGCGCTGGCGTCACTGCCGGAACGGCCGACGGCGCTGTTCGCCGAATCCGACCTCGCCGCCGTCACCGCTATCCACGCCTTCGAAGAGATCGGCCTCTCCGTGCCCGGCGACATCGCGGTGATCGGCTGCGGCAACATCGAGGAGGGCGAGTTCGGCCATCCGGCGCTGACGACGATCGGCCCCGAGACCACCCGCTACGACCGCCTCGCCGATCATCTGATCGGCCTCGTCACCGGCCGCGAGGGCGAGGCCCCGACGATCTTCGACGTGCCGTGGCGGCTGGTCCGCCGCGCCTCTGCTTGAGCGGGAGCGCGCCACGCCGCCGGCGATCCGCGGCGGGCGCGCCGCAAGGACATCAGGCGAGATAGCGCTTGAGCCAAGCAACCGTCCGATCCCAGGCCAGCTTGGCGGCCGCCTCGTCGTAGCGCGGTGTGGAGTCGTTGTGGAAGCCGTGATTGGTCCCCGGATAGATGTAGGCCTCGTAGGTCTTGTTCGATGACTTGAGCGCGGCTTCGTAGGCGGGCCAGCCGGCATTGATGTTGGCATCCGTCTCGGCGTAGTGCAGCAGCAGCGGCGCCTTGATCCGCTGCACGTCCTCCGGTTTCGGCTGCCGGCCGTAGAACGGCACGGCGGCAGCCAGCTCCGGATAGGCGACGGCCGCGGCATTGGCGACGCCGCCGCCATAGCAGAAGCCGATGATGCCGACCTTTCCGGTCGTCAGCTCGCTCTGCATCAGGAACTCGACCGCGGCGAAGAAGTCGTTCATCAGCTTTGTGGGATCGACCTTCTGCTGCAGCTCGCGTCCCTTGTCGTCGTTGCCGGGATAGCCGCCGACCGAGCTCAGCCCGTCGGGGGCGAGCGCGACGAAGCCGGCCTTGGCCAGGCGCCGCGCCACGTCCTCGATATAGGGGTTGAGGCCCCGGTTCTCGTGGACGACAACCACGCCCGGCACCCGGCCCGAGGCCTTGGCGGGACGGACCAGATAGCCGCGCACCTCGCCGTGCCCTTTGGGCGACGGATAGGTGATGTATTCCGGGACGATGTCGGGATCGGTGAACTCGACCTGCTGCGCCAGCGCGTAATTCGGGCTCAGCGATGCCAGGATGGCCGCCGCGCTCAGCCCGGCGACCGCGAATGTGCCGGCGCGGTCGAGGAACTCGCGCTTCGTGATCCTGCCATGGACATAGTAGTCGTAGAGTTCGAGCAATTCGGGCTGAAAGTCCTTGGCCGTGAGACGGGTCATGGGGCTCTCCTCTCCGTGCAAGCCGCGAATCCGGAAGCGGCAATACCGCCCCTCACGTTCGTTCCGAGCAGAACCGTCGGTTACACGGCCGAGATATCGGCTGAGGCCTTGTCGGCGTGGTCAGGCGGCGGAGACGGCGCGGGCGTCGACTTCGTCCAGCCAACCGGTGCGCAGCTCCGGCACCGAGGCGAGCAGGAGGCCGGTATAGGCCGCCTGCGGGGCGCGCAGCACCTGCTCGGTCGGCCCGGCCTCGACGGTCCGGCCGCGGCGCAGCACCAGCACCTCATGGCTGATCGAGCGGACGACGCCGAGGTCGTGGCTGATGAACATGAGGGAGACGCCGAGCTCGCGCTGCAGCTCCATCAGCAGGTCCAGCACCGCCTCACCGACCACGGTGTCGAGGGCGGAGGTGACTTCGTCGCACAGGATCAACTCGGGGTCGGCCGCCAGCGCCCGGGCCAGATTGACGCGCTGCTTCTGCCCGCCGGACAGCTCGCCCGGCAGGCGGTCGGCGATCGCCGCGGGCAGGCGCACGAGGTCGAGCAGGCGGTGCAGCCGCTGCCGGCGCTGGCGGTCGCCCTGGGCGTGATAGAAGGCCAGCGGCCGGGCGATGATCTGCTCCACCGTCCGGGCCGGGTTCAGCGCGGTGTCGGCGTTCTGGAACACGATCTGGACACGGCGCAGCTGGTCGCGGCTGCGGCCGCCCAGGGTCGCCGGCAGCGCTTCGCCGTCCAGCAGGATGCGGCCGCGCGCCGCCGGCAAGAGGCCGGCGATCACCCGCGCCAGGGTGCTCTTGCCGCTGCCGGATTCGCCGATCGCGCCGAGGGTGCGGCCGCGCCGGATCAAGAGGTCGATATCCTGCAGCGCGACGACCGGCGGCAGGGAGCCGGGACGCACCGCGCCGAAGCCGGCGAGCAGCCCCTCGACCCGCAGCAGCGGCACGGCCTCGGCCGGCGTCGGCTCTTCGCCAGCGGTCCGTCGCACCGGCGTGGCGGCGGCGATGAGCTGGCGGGTGTAGCCGTCCTCCGGCGCCGTCACCAGCCGCTCGGTCGGCCCGGTCTCGCGCAGCCGGCCATGGCGCAGCACCGCGATCCGGTCGGCGATCTGGGCGACGACGGCGAGGTCGTGCGAGACGTAGATGCCGGTCGTCTTCCGGGTGCGGATCACGGCCTTGAAGGCGCGCAGCACCTCGATCTGAGTGGTGACGTCCAGCGCTGTGGTCGGCTCGTCGAAAATGACCAGCTCGGGGTCGTTGATCAGCGCCATGGCCGCCATCAGCCGCTGCAGCTGTCCGCCCGAGACCTGGTGCGGATAGCGGTCGCCGATGCCGTCGGGGTCGGGCAGGGCCAGCTCGCGGAACAGCTGGCAGGCCTTCCGGCGGGCCGCCTCCGCGGTCATGGTGCCGTGGATCAGCGCGCTCTCGATCACCTGCGCCATGATACGGCGCGACGGGTTGAAGGCCGCCGCCGCGCTCTGGGCGATATAGGCGATCTGGCGGCCGCGCAGGCCGCGCAGGGTCTTGCGGTCGAGCGCCAGGATCTCGCGGCCGAAGACGTTGACCGAGCCTCCGACGATGCGGCAGCCGGCCCGGCTATAGCCCAGCGTCGCCAAGGCGATCGTGGTCTTGCCGGAGCCGGATTCGCCGATCAGCGCCATCACCTCGCCCTGGCGGATGGTGAAGCCGACATCGTCGACGATCACGGCCTCGCCGCCTTCCTCGGTGCGGGCCGTGACGCGCAGCCCGGAGACCTCGACCGTCGCCGTCATCTCAGTGCCCTCCCGCGTCCCGGCGGCGGCCGGGCAGGCTGTCGATCAGCAGGTTGACGCCAATGGTCAGCACCGCGATAGCGAGGGCCGGCATGATTACCGCCGGCGCGCCCTCGCTCAGCCCCGAGATGTTCTCGCGCACCAGCGACCCCCAGTCGGCGTTCGGCGGCTGCACGCCGAGGCCGAGGAAGCTGAGGCTGCTCAGCAGCAGCACGACGAAGACGAAGCGCAGGCCGAAATCCGCCAGGATCGGGCCGATCATGTTGGGCAGCACCTCCTGCAGCATGACATAGCCGGTGCGCTCGCCGCGGGCCCGGGCCGCCAGGACGAAATCCTCCGCGGCGATGTTGACGCCGAGCGCGCGGGTGATGCGGAAGCAGCCCGGCAGGTAGATGAAGGCCAGCGTCAGCACCAGGATCGGGGTGGAGGAGCCGAGCCCGGCCACCAGCACCAGCGCCAGCATCTTGCTCGGGATCGAGGTCAGGGCGTCGAGCGTCCGGCTCAGCAGCGCGTCGGTCCAGCCACCAATGGCAGCGGCGAACAGGCCGAGGCAGACGCCGGCGCCGCAGGCCAACAGGGTGGCGAGGCCGGCGATGCCGACCGTGTAGCGGGCGCCGAGCAGGATGCGGCTCAGCATGTCGCGGCCGAGATAGTCGGTCCCCAGCGGGAAAGCCGCGCTGATCGGCTTGAACACCTCGTAGTCGACCACCGCCCCCGCGTCATAGGGGGCGAGGGCCGACCCGAAGGCCGCGACAGCGATACAGGCCATCACGATCGCCGCGCCGATCACGCCGGGAGCAGACAGGCGCAGCCGGCGCGGCTTGCGCCGGGGAAGCGGCTCGATGTTATCGAGGGCGGGCTGGGTCATCGGCGGCGCAGCTTCGGGTTGGACAGGATCGCCGCGATGTCGGCGGCGGTGACCAGCAGCAGGTAGACGGCGCAGAACACCATGGCGCAGGACTGCACCACCGGCATGTCGCGCATGGCGACGCTGTCGACCATCAGCTTGGCGATGCCCGGATAGTTGAAGATGGTCTCGACGATGATCACGCCGCCGAGGAGGTAGGACAGGCTGAGCGCGACCGCGTTGGCGATAGCGCCGACCGCGTTGGGCAAAGCGTGGCGCAGCACGATGCGCGCCGGGCTCGCGCCTTTCAGCGCCGCCATCTCGACATAGGGCGACCGCAGCGTCTCGATCACCGCGGCGCGGGTCATCCGCGCCATCTGCGCCGTCACCACGAAAGTCAGGCTCAGCACCGGCATGGCTACGGCGCGCAGGAACTGCAGCGGCGAGGCGTTGGCGGAGACGAAGGAGAGCGCCGGCAGCCAGTGCAGATGCACGGCGAAGACCAGCACGGCCAGGGTGGCGACCAGGAACTCCGGCACCGCCACGACCGAGATGGTGGCGGTGGCCACCACCCGGTCGTACAGCGACCCGCGCCAGACGGCGGAGGTGATGCCGATCGCGAGCGCCAGCGGCACCGCGACCGCGGCGACGATGGCGGCGAGCAGCAGCGAGCTGGCGAGGCGGGTGCCGATCAGCGGGCCGATCGGCTGGCGGCTGACCAGCGACACGCCCGGGTCGCCGGTCAGCATCCCGCCGAGCCAGTGGAGGAAGCGCTGCGCCGCCGGCTGGTCGAGGCCCAGCGCCGTGCGCAAGCCCGCCACGGCCTCCGGCGTCGCGCTCTGGCCCAGGATCGCCTGCGCCACGTCGCCCGGCAGCAGCTGGGTGGCAACGAACACCACCACGGCGACGAACAGCAGGGTCAGCGCCGCGACGACCAGTCGCCCTCCGATCAGCTTCGCGATCTGCGCGTTCATCGCCCGGCCCCCGGAGAACGATTGGCTGACACGCCCATGGCCTTGGTTTGCCTCTCCCGCCGGACGCGGGAGAGGTCGGACATCCGCCAGGATGTCCGGGTGAGGGCTGGTCCAGGCCTCGACAAAATCCCCTCACCCGGAGCCGCTTCGCGTCTCCGACCTCTCCCGCAAGCGGGAGAGGCAACCGGAATGCGCCCAAGGATCTGTGAAACAGGCATCCCGAATGCCGGCGCTAGCTGTCCAGCCAGACATACTCGCCGAAGCCGTAGCCCATCAGGGCGCCCGTCGGCATCGGCTTCAGCCCCTTCAGCGTGCTGGTGTAGGCGTCGATGTTGCTGATGAAGGTCGGGATGGCCACGCCGGACCCGTCGCGCACCATCACCTGCAGGTCGTGATACATCTGCCGGCGCTTGTCCTCGTCGGTCTCGGCCCGGGCGGCGACCAGCAGCTGGTCGAACTTCTCGTCCTTCCAGCCGGACTCGTTCCAGGGGGCGTCGGATTTGTAGAACAGCGTCAGCAGCAGGTCGGCGGTCGGTCGCGGATTGATGTTGCCGAAGCCGACCGGCGACTTCATCCAGTAGTTCGACCAATAGCCGTCCGAGGGCACGCGCTGCACGTCCAGCGTCAGGCCGATCTTCTGCGCCTCCTGCTGCAGCAGCACCGCCATCTCCACCGAATTGTCGGCGGCGGGAGAGGCGACGACCGGCACGGTCGTGCCCAGCACCCCGGCCTTCTGGAAGTGGAACTTCGCCTGGTCCGGGTCGAAGGCCCGCTGCGGGATGTCCTTGGCGTAGAAGCGGTTCGAGGACGGGATCGGATGGTCGTTGGCGATCTCGGCATAGCCGCGATAGATCGCGGAGCGGATCTGCTCGCGGTTGATCAGGCACTTCATGCCGAGGATGAAATCCGGGGTGCTGCCCGGCGCTTGGTCCAGCCGCATAATCAGGTTGGTGTAGTTGCCGGCCCTCGTGTCCAGGATGCCGAAGGCGCCGGTGTCCTGCAGCTGCTTGACCGAGCGCGGATTGATGGTCGAGGCCAGCTGCACGTCGCCGGACAAGAGGGCGTTGACCCGCGCGCTCTCGTCGGCCAGCCCGAAGAACTCGATCTGGTCGAGCCAGGGGCCATCCCGCCAGTAGCCCTCGTTGCGCACGGCGACAGAGCGGACGCCGGGCGAGAACTCCTGGCACTTGAACGGGCCGGTGCCGACCGCGGTGGTGAAGTCCTTGGTGCCGTCCTTGACGATATGGAAATGGCTCGTGCCCAGGATCACCGGGAAATCGGCGTTCGGGCTCGACAGCTTGATGCGAATCTCGTTCGGGCCGGTCGCGGTGATCTCCTCGATCGCGGAAGCCAGGGCCTTGGCCTTGCTGCCGACCTCCGGGTCGAGATGCCGCTTCAGGGAATAGACGACGTCGTCGGCGGTCAGGGTCTTGCCGTCGTGGAAGGTGACGCCGCGGCGAAGCTTGATGGTCCAGACCGTCGCCTTGTCGTTGTCGATCGCCTCGGCCAGCTCCATCTGCGGCTCGCCGGCTTCGTCGATCCGGGTCAGCTTGTTGTAGAACAGGTTGCAGCGGACATAGTCGGTCGACGCTGTCTGCTTGGCCGGGTCCAGGGTGTCGGCGGTCGAGCTGGTGTAGCCGGCGACGCGGATGCTGCCGCCGCGCTTCGGCGTGTCCGCCAGCGCCCGGCTGGCGTGGGCGAACACCGACCCGCCGGCGGCGAGACCCATCCCGGCCATGCCGAGCATGCCCAGCACCTCGCGCCGGGTGGCGCCGCCGCGCAGCGCGTCCAGCACGCGCCGGCGCTCGGCGGGGCGCATTGCTTCGAAATCGCTGATCTTCGTCATGCCGCCGTCCCTCTGTTGTGCGGGATCAGAGATCCCGAGCCCCCTGGTTGGTCTGATGGCCGACCGTTTCGGTGCGCGGTATGCCGCGTCGCCTGGGCGGCCCGTCCGGGCCGCCGCGCCGTTGTCGCTGTTCCGGGTATGATGGCGGTGATCGTAAGATTGTCAACAATCTTAATGGTGAAGATGCGCCGCCGCCGAGTGGTGGCTACAGCCCGAGCAGGCCGGGCAGGCCACGGATGTCCTTGATCTCGTGATAGCCGTAATAGGGGTTCGGCGGCTCGTGCCCGCGATTCACGAAGGCCTTGTGGGTGATCCGCAGGTCGTGCGCGGTCATCAGATCGTAGCGGAAGCTGGAGGAGCAGTGCAGCACGTCCTCCGGCCCGCAGCCGAGCTGGTCGAACATGTATTCGAAGGCGCGCATGCGCGGCTTGTACGCCTGCGCCTCCTGCGCGGTGAAGACGGCGTGGAACGGAGCGCCGAGCTTGGCCACGCTGTGCGGGATCAGGTCGGTCATCGAATTGGACAGGATGACCAGCGGGACATGCGCCGCGACCTTGGCCAGCGCTTCCGGCACGTCGGGATGCGGACCCCAGCTCGGGATCGCGGCGTAGATCGCTTCCGCATCCGTCTCCCGGAACTCCACCCGCCACAGCTTGCAGCAGCGTTCGAGGGCGTTACGCACCACCTCGACATAGGGCTTCCAGGCGCCCAGCACCTCGTCCAGGCGGTAGGAAGAGAAATCGGTGCAGAAGGCGTCCATCTGCGCGACGTCGACCCGATCGGCATAGATCCGGCGGGCGGCGGGCGCCATTTCGAAATAGATCAGCGTGCCGTAGCAGTCGAAGGTGACGTATTTCGGTCTCAGGGCCATGCCGTGCCTCGGTCGTTCCCAGGTCTGCGATCGTGCCATCCTAGAAGGGGCGGGCCGCACGGCCAGC
This sequence comes from Inquilinus limosus, assembly GCF_051487185.1. Taxonomy (GTDB): domain Bacteria; phylum Pseudomonadota; class Alphaproteobacteria; order DSM-16000; family Inquilinaceae; genus Inquilinus; species Inquilinus limosus_F. The sequence continues at coordinate 37,847 of NZ_JAHVDK010000016.1, read as the reverse complement.
CGTCTGTGCGCCACAGGGCAGGGCGATCATGCCGTTTGCGGCGGCTCCGATGGCACGACGTGCCGATCCACCGCCGTCCTTCGGCGCGTCCGCCGGGGCGCGGCGGGGCAGGATGGCGGGGCCATGACAGGAGGAGCGGGATGAAGACGGTCGAGGAGATTCTGGCGGATCTGGTGGCGATTCCCTCCGTCTGCCGCACCGCGAACGGCGCGATTGTCGACTACGTCCGTGCCTGTCTCGCCGAACACGGCGTGGCGGCCACGGTGCTGCCGGGGCCGGAGGGCGATCGGTCCAACCTGTTCGCCACCATCGGTCCGGCGGAGGTGCCGGGCATGATCCTGTCGGCGCATCTCGATGTCGTGCCGGCGGCGCCGGAGGGCTGGACCGGCCATCCCTTCACCCTGCGCCGCGATGGCGACCGCCTGTTCGGCCGCGGCGCGGTGGACATGAAGGGCTTCGTCGCCTGCGTGCTTGCCTCCGTGCCGGCGCTCATCGCCGCCCGGCTGCCGCGGCCGGTGCACATCGCCCTGTCCTATGACGAGGAGGTCGGCTGCGTCGGGGTGCGGCACATGATCGACCGGCTGCCGCGGCTGTGTGCCCCGCCGCTCGGCTGCATCGTCGGCGAGCCGACCGGGCTGCGCCCGGTGCTGCGGCACAAGGGCAAGATCGCCCGGCGGGTGCGCGTGCGCGGCCGCGCCGGCCATTCCTCACGGCCGGACCTGGCGGACAACGCCATCCATCTGGCGGCGGAGCTGATCGTCAAGGTGCGGGACGAGGCCCGGCGACTCGAGGCTGAAGGCCCGTTCGACGACCGATTCGCGCCCCCGGTCTCGACCCTGCAGGTCGGCGTCGTGGGCGGCGGCACCGGCGTCAACATCGTCCCGGCCGAATGCGTCTTCGATCTCGAGGCCCGCGCCATCCCGGGCACCGACCCGGCCGAGCTCTGGGAGCCGATCGCACGCTTCGCCGAGGCGCGAGTCGCGGCGATGCGGGCGGAGGGGCGGTCGGTCGCGGTCGAGAGCGAGACGCTCAGCCTCTATCCGGCGCTCGACCTCGCCGACGACCATCCGCTCGCGGCGCTGGCCGAGGCGATTTCGGAGCAGCCGCGGCAGGCCGCGGTCAGCTTCGGCACCGAGGCCGGGCTGTATCAACAGGCCGGCGTGCCGGCCGTCGTCTGCGGGCCGGGCGACATCGACCGCGCGCACAAGCCGGACGAGTTCATCACCAGGGTGGAGCTGGCCTCGGGTGTCACCATGATCGAGCGGCTGACGGCCCAATCGATGTTATGATTGTTGACAATCCTACGAAGAACGTGATCGAACTAGAGCGTCGCCGCCGCGACGAGCGCTGACCCGAGCGCGCGATCAGGATCGATCATGAAGCTGGCTTCCTACTGGATGGATTCCGTGACGCCCTTCCAGGGCGCGGCCGCCGGGCCGGTCGAAGGCAAGGTCGACGTGGCCATTGTCGGCGCCGGCTTCACCGGGCTCTCGGCGGCGCTGGCGCTGGCCAAGCGCGGCGCCTGCGTGGCGGTGCTGGAGGCCGGCAAGGTCGGTGCCGGCGCCTCCGGCCGGAACGGCGGCCAGTGCAACAACGGCCTCGCCGTCGATTTCCAGGGCGTGGCGGCTCGCCTCGGCCTCGACCGGGCCCGGCTGCTGTACCGGGCCTATGACGCGGCCGTGGACACGGTCGAACGCCTGGTGCGGGAGGAGGGGATCGATTGCGATTTCCGCCGCACCGGCAAGATCAAGCTTGCCGCCAAGCCGGAGCATTTCGACAAGCTGAAGCGGGCGCAGGAGGTGCTGGCGCGCGAGGTCGACGCCGACACCGCCCTGGTCCCGGCCGCCGATCTGCGGGCGGAGATCGGGTCGGACCGGTTCCACGGCGGGCTCGTCTACAGGAAGAGCGCCGGCATGCATATGGGCCGGTTCTCCAGGGGTCTGGCCGAGGCGGCGGTGGCCCGGGGCGCCGCGATCTTCGAGGACGCGCCGGTCTCGGCACTGAAGCGGCTGAACGGCCATGCCCATGAGGTGGTGACGCCCCGCGGCCGCCTCACCGCCTCGCAGGTGCTGCTCGCAACCGGGCCGTCGCGTGCCGGCCCCTTCGCCTGGTTCCGGCGCCGCATCATCCCGATCGGCAGTTTCGTGATCGTCACCGAGACGCTGCCGCAGGCGGTGGTGGACGAGCTGATGCCGACGCGCCGGATGGCGACGGATTCGAAGAATGTCGGCACCTATTTCCGCATCCTCGGCGACAACCGGCTGCTGTTCGGCGGACGGGCGCGCTTCGCCGTCTCCAACCCGCTGTCCGACGCCAAGAGCGGCAAGGTCTTGCGACGAGCTCTGCACCGGGTCTTCCCGCAGCTCGGCGAGGTTCGGATCGACTATTGCTGGGGCGGGATCGTCGACATGACCGCCGACCGGCTGCCGCGGGCCGGCATTCACGATGGCCTGTATTACTCGATGGGTTACAGCGGCCACGGCACGCAGATGGCGACCCATATGGGCGCGGTGATGGCCGAGGTGATGAGCGGCCGACCGGAGACGAATATCTTCCGGGACCTCGACTGGCCGGCCGTCCCCGGCCATTTCGGGCCCCCCTGGTTCCTGCCCCTGGTGGGCGCCTACTATCGGTTGCAGGACGTCCTGCATTGAGCGGCCGGGGCGACAATCACGGAAGGGGCGAGCGCATGGCACAGGCGAACGGTTCCGGCGGGAGGGTGAAGCAGCTGAAGCGCACCACCCTCTCGGGCCAGGTCAGCGAGCAGATCCGCGCCTCGATCCTCGACGGCACCTTTCCGCTCGGCTCCCAGCTCAACGAGATGGAGCTCGCGGCCAGCTTCGGCGTCAGCCGGGGGCCGGTGCGCGAGGCGCTGCAGCGGCTGATCCAGGAAGGGCTGCTGCGCAGCGAGCCGCATCGCGGCGTCTTCGTGCCGGAGCTGAGCGAGGAGGACCTGCAGGACATCTATTTCGTGCGCAGGTCGCTGGAGCTCGCCGCCCTGCGGCGGGTGATGGGCCTGCCCGGCCGGGCCGCCCTGGCGAAGAGGCTGAAGGCCATCGCCCGGCAGATGGAGGCCGCCGTCCGGCGCGGGGACTGGCCGCGCACGGCCGAGCTGGACCTGGAGTTCCACCGCGAGATGGTCGACGCCGCCGGCAGCCACCGGCTGTCCCGCGGCTACGCCACGCTGCAGGCCGAGACCATGCTGTGCCTGCACAAGCTGATGGGCGGCTATCGCGGCAACAAGGCGCTGATCGAGGAACATCAGCTGCTGGCCGACCTCGTCGGCGGCGAGGATGCCGAGGCGGCGCTGAAGGAGCTGGACCGCCATTTCGGCGACCCCGTCCGAACCTTGCACAAGGCCAACGCCGTGCGGCAGGGCAAGACCGACGCGGCCGCCTAGGAGTCGAGGAGCAGATCGTGAACCCGTCAGGCAACCGGTTGGATCAGATCGACATGAAGATCCTGGTGCAGCTGCAGCGCCAGGGCCGGATGACGAATGTCAACCTGGCGGATGCGGTCGGGCTGTCGACCAGCCCCTGCCTCTTGCGGGTCAAGCGGCTGGAGCAGGCGGGCTACATCACCGGCTATGGCGCCCATCTCAACCTCGCCAAGCTGGGCGAGACCGTCACCGTCTTCACCGAGATCACGCTCGCCGACCAGACGATGCCCTATTTCACCCGCTTCGAGGCGGCGATGCGCGGCCTGGACGAGGTGATGGAATGCCACCTCGTCAGCGGCGGCTATGACTATCTGGTGAAATTCGTCACCCGCAGCCTGTCGCACTACCAGGAGGTCATGGAGGGACTGCTGGAGCGCCCGGTCGGGATCTCGAAATACTTCAGCTACATCGTGATCAAGACGCCGATCCGGAAGATGGAGCAGCCGCTGATGAGCCTGTTCGGGTGAGAGGGCGGGCCGACGACCATTGAACCGTCATGGCGAGCCCCGAAGGGGCGTGGCCATCCAGTGAACCCGGCCCCCTGGATGGCCACGGCGCTGCGCGCCTCGCCATGACGGCTTTCAAACCGAGAGGTAGGGGACGGAAAGGGAGTTCAATATGCCTGCCGGCGGTCGACGACGTTCTCCAGCGGCAGCCCGTCCCGGTGCCGGCGGATCGCGCGGATCACCTGGCGGGCCGCCGACTCCGGATGGGTGGCGCTGGCGATATGCGGGGTCAGCATCACCTTCGGGTGCCGCAGCAGCGGGTGGTCGGGGGCGGGCGGCTCGGCCGCCAGCACGTCGAGCATCGCGGCCGAAATGTGTCCGCTGTCCAGCGCGGCCAGCAGGTCGGCCTCCACCATATGTCCGCCGCGGCCAACATTGACCAGCCCGGCCCCGGCCGGCAGGGCCGAGAAGACCTTGGCGTTCAGAATGCCGCGGGTGGCGTCGGTCAGCGGCAGCAGGCAGACCAGGATCTCGCAGCCCTGTAGGAAGTCCGGCAGTCCGGCCGCGCCGGCAAAGCAGGTCACGCCCGGAAGCGACTTCTCCGACGCGCTCCAGCCGCGCATGGCGAAGCCCAGGTCGCGCAACGCCTCGGCCGCGGCGCGGCCGAGCACGCCCAGCCCCATCACCCCGACCGTGCGGTCGGCGGCGCGCCGCACCAGGCGTGGAGCCCAGCGCCCCTCCCGCTGATCGGCGAGATAGGCGGGGATATCCCGATGCAAGGCGAGCGCGGCGTAAAGGACGTATTCGACCATGGACCGGGTGAGGTCCGGATCGACCATGCGGACCAGCTGGACCCGCGGCGGCAGGCGGTCGAGGTTCAGATGGTCGACTCCAGCGCCCAGGCCGAACAGCACCTCCAGCTTCGGCACCGACCGCTCCAGATCCTCGGGCGGGGTCCAGGCCACCAAATAGGCCGCGTCCGACGGCGGCGCGTCGGGCGACCAGACCTCGAGCCTGATGTCCGGCGCCTCCTCCCGGAACACCCGGTCCCAGACCGCACCGCGGACCGGGTCGGATTTGTACAGCAGCGTCGGGCGGCCCATGGTCAGCCCAGGGCCTGGTTGATCAGCCCGAAGGTTCGGACCGCAGGCTGCCGCGCCGGCCGGTCGCCGCGAAGCATGGTCACGACCGTGTCGACCCGGGCGAGGCCGGCGGCCGCGAGGCGGTCGGCGAAGGCGCCGTCGTCCGGCGTGTCCACCCGCAGGAACCGACCGGCATGCTCCTCCAGATGCGGCTGCAGCAGGGCGATGGCGGCGGCCTCGTCCGGCGCGACGATCGGGCCGACGACATGGCCGCGGCCGAAGGGGCGGCAGAGGCTGAAGCCGACCAGCTCGCCATCCGTCTCATAGCCGGTGCCGACCGAGCGGGCGGCGAGGGCGTCCAGCGCGGCCGACCGGTCGGCGCCACACGCCTCCTTGTCGAGTGCCCGGATCTGCGGCCAGTCCTCGGCGGCGAGCGGCCGGACCCGCCCGGCTGCGGCAGCGGTTGGCACCGGCTGCACTGTGCCCTGATGCTGATGGATCCGGCCGATCTCCCGAAATCCTTCGGAGCGGTACAGCCGCAGCCCCGCCGGTGTGGCGTTCAGCTGCAGCGCGCGGTCGCCGGCCCGGTCGAACAGCCAGCGCATCATCCGCCGCCCGGTGCCCTTCGCCTGCAGCCGCGGCGAGACGATAATCATGCCGACCGTGCCGAAATGCTCTCCGAACGGCCACCATAGGGCGGAACCGATCACCCGACCGGCGCCGTCGCAGGCCACGACGCCGTCGCCGACCTCGTACACCAAGCGCCAGTCCTCCGGCCGGTGCGCCCAGCCGACCTCCACGGTCAAAGCGTGCAGCGCCGGCAGGTCCTGCTCCGCCATCGGGCGCAAGGTCGGGGGAGGGGTGTCGTGTGGCATCACCGGATTCTCTTTGCAGGAACGGTCGGGCTGCGGTTCCGGCAGCTTGCCCCGCCCGGCCCGGCACGATCGCCCGAAAAGCCGATCACAGACCATGCGGATGCACCAAAGCGGGCAGCATTCATGGCAGCATCTGCCACCACGGCCGGTCTAGCCTTGGTCGCAGTCTCAGCGGAAACAGGGCGCATCCCTATGGCTCGTGTCGTCATCATCGGTGCCGGTATCGTCGGTCTGTCCGTGGCGCGGGCGGCGCTGAAGCGCGGACATGACGTCCATCTGCTGGAGCAGGGCGAGGTGCCGAACCCGCACAGCGCCTCCTACGACCGGCACCGGATGATCCGCTACCACTACGGCGCAGCGCTCGGCTACACCCGCATGGTGGCGCCGGCTTTCGAGGCCTGGTCGCGCGTCTGGGACGACATCGGCAGCGAAGAGTTCGAGGACACCAGCGCGATCTCGATCTCGCTGGAGGCCGGCGACTACGCCGCCAAGACGCTGGAGGCCTTCCGCGAGCTCGGCATTCGGCACGAGGTGCTGGACCGCGATGGCGTGGAGCGGCTGTGCCCGCATCTGCAGCTGCCCGAGGGCGCCTGGGGCGTCACCGCCTCGCCGGGCGGGCCGCTCTTCGCCGGCCGCATCGTCACCGAGCTGGCGCGCTGGATCGCCGAGCACGGGGCCGTGGTCGAAGGCGGCTGCCGCATCGCCCGCGTGGACCAGGAGCGCGGCGTCGCCATCCGCGCCGACGGCAGCACGGTCGAGGGCGACATGCTGGTGATCGCCGCCGGCGCCTGGCTGCCGGCGCTGATGCCGGAGCGCTACGGCGACGCGGCCACCTGGCGGCAGGGCCTCTGCTACATCGAGCCGCCGGCGCGCTTCGCGCAGACCTGGCGCGACGCCCCGGCCATCGTCACCCTCGGCGACCATGCCGGCTACACCCTGCCGGACCGCCGCGGCGCCGGCCTCAAATTCGGCCACGGCCCGCATCGCCGCCGCGCCCGGCCGGAGGTCGACGGCTTCGGCTCGGATCTCGCCACCGAGGGCGAGACGATCCTGGCGCCGTTCCGGCCCTATCTCCGGGACGCCGCGGACTACCGCCCGACCCGCATCCAGGTCGGCTACTACGTCCTCGACCCGTCGCGCCGCTTCAGGCTCGACAAGGCCGGCCGCGGCCTCGTCGTCACCAATTGCGACGGGCAGATGTTCAAGTTCGGCCCGCTGCTGGGCGAGCGCATCATCGCCATGTTCGACGGCGCCGAGAGCGCAACCGACCTCGCCCGCTGGGCCGCGGGATACTGATCATGCTCGATTTCGATCCCGCCGCCGTCGCCGTCCCCGCCGGGCACTTCATCGACGGCGCCCTCGTCACGGGAGAGGGTGAGACGATCGGCGTCCGGCGTCCCTCCGACAGCGCTCTCTATGCCGACCTGCCGGTCGCCTCCGCCGATCTGGTCGACCGGGCGGTGACGAACGCGGCCGAGGCCCAGCGCCGGACCGACTGGGCCAGCCGCCCGCCGCGCGAGCGGGCCCGGGTGCTGCGGCGCTTCGCCGATCTGATCGACGCAAGGGCGGAGGAGCTGGGGCGGCTCGAGGCGCTCGGCTCGACCCGGCCGATCGCCCAGGCCCTGTCCTTCGACGTGGCCTCGACCGCCGAAGGCTTCCGCTTCTTCGCCGAATACGCCGACAAGCTGGGCGGGGAGGTCGCCGCCACCCGCAGCGACAATCTCGGCCTCGTCATCTCCGAGCCCTATGGCGTCGTCGCCGCGATCACGCCCTGGAACTTCCCGCTCAGCATGGCGTCGTGGAAGGCCGGGCCGGCGCTGGCCGCCGGCAACGCCGTGGTGCTGAAGCCGTCGGAGCTGACGCCGTTCTCGACCGTGCGGCTGGCGCAGCTGGCGGTCGAGGCCGGCGTGCCGCCCGGCATCTTCAACGTGGTCCAGGGCACCGGCGCCGTCACCGGCGACGCGCTGTGCCGCCATCCGCTGGTCGGCAAGATCTCCTTCACCGGCTCGACCCGGACCGGCGCCGCGATCATGGCGGCCAGCGCCGCCAGCGGGGCGAAGCCGGTGACGCTGGAGCTGGGCGGCAAGAGCCCGCAGCTGGTCTTCGCCGACACGCCCAGCCCGGACCGGACGGCCCGCCAGATCGCGGCCTCGATCCTCGGCAATGCCGGGCAGGTCTGCGTCGCCGGCTCGCGCCTGATCGTGCAGCGCCGGCTGCGGGACGAGATGGTCGACAGGCTCACGACCCTGTTCGCCGAGGTGCGGCCGGGCCCGACCTGGCGCGAGGACACCAGCTTCTCGCCGATCATCTCGACCCCGCAGGCCGACCGGATCGACGGCATCGTCCGCCGCTCCCTGGCCGCGGGCGCCCGAGCCTTGGTCGGCGGCCGGCGCCTGGCCGCGATCCAGGACGGCGCCTTCTACGAGCCGACGATCCTGACCGACGTCACCCAGGACATGCCGGCGGTGCGGGAGGAGATCTTCGGCCCGGTGCTGACGGTCCAGGCCTTCGACGACGAGGAGGAGGGGCTGGCGCTGGCCGACCATCCCGACTACGGCTTGGCGGCCGGCGTCCACACCGCGGATCTCGGCCGCGCGCTGCGGGCGGTGCGCCGGCTGCAGGCCGGCACCGTCTGGGTCAACCGCTACGGCCGCACCGCGGACTTCATCCTGCCGACCGGCGGCTACAAGCGCTCCGGCATCGGCAAGGATCTCGGGCGCCAGGCGGTCGAGGCCAATCTGCGCCAGAAGAGCGTGCTGATCGAATTCTGAACGCCGGGACGGCGATGCTGTGCCCGGCTTACCAGCGCAGCCAGCGCCGGCCCGCCAGGGTGCCGATCAGCACCACGATCCCGGTCGCCAGCGTGTACCAGGTGGCGACGAAGAGCGGGCTGTCGTCCGGGCAGTGCGCGGCGTAGAAGGTCGCGGAGATGCCGCTGGCCACCAGCCCGGCGACCGCACCCGCGATGCCGGGCCGCCGCGGCGCGCCCTGGCGCAGGGCGAGCAGCAGCAGGGCCAGCGGCCCGAGCGCCATCAGCGGGATGACGATCATGCAATAGCGCGCATTTTCGCCGATCCACCGTGCGCCCCAGGTCGACATCGGCATCGCCATCATCTCCGCCGCGACCGAGACGGCCAGCAGGACCGGCGCGGCCAGCAGCGCCCAGCGCCAGGCGCCCAAGGGCACACCCGGCCGGGCCAGATGCAGGATCAGCCCGGTGGCGGTGACGGCCAGCGCCAGGGTGACGACGAACTTGAACAAGTAGCGGACGGTCTCGATCGCCTGCATCACATCCGGCCGGATGCCGACGCCGACGAAGAAGATGGCACCGGCCACGACCGCGCCGCCGGCCATCGCCGCCGCCACCGCGCGGCCGAGCGGCCAGCGGACGGGGGCGTCCTGCGCCAAGGCGGTGATCAGATCGTCGGTCCTCACTCCGGGTCACTCCGATACAAAGCGGCCAGCATCTTCAAGGCGCGGTGCAACGCCACGCGCACGGCGCCCTCGGTCATGCCGAGCCGGCCGGCGGTCTCGCGCACGCCGGCGCCCTCGACCGAGATCGAGCGCACGATCTCGCGCTGCCGGTCCTGCAGCCGCGACAGCAGGCGGTCGACATCGCGCCGCTCCAGCCCGTCCGCCGCCGGCTCGGCCTCCAGCGTGTCGATCACGTCCTCGATCGGCACGTCGACATGACGGCCGCGCCGGCGCAGCGCGTCGATCATCTTGTTGCGCACGATGGTCGAGATCCAGGGGCCGATCGGCCGCGCCGGATCCCAGGAGGCGCGCTTGAGATGGATCGCCAGCAGCACTTCCTGGACGATGTCCTCGGCATCGCTGCCGGAGGTGCCGAACAGGGTACCGCGCCGCCGGGCCATGGCGCGCAGATGCGGCGTCACCGCCTGCAGGAACAGGCGGTAGGCCCCGGCGTCGCCGGAAATCGCGGCCCGCATCCATGTCGCCCATTCTTCCTCCCGCGACGGGTCAGTCACGCGTCATCACCTCATACGGCTCCGCGTTCGGATTCGTTACAGCGGGCCGGCCGGTTCCGGAGGAGTTCGAAAAAATTCTGCCGGCGCTGTAATAGCAGCCGCACCGACGCCGAAGAAGTCGTCACAAGCCCATTGCGGCGAGCCTCTTCTGCGGAACCCGCCATGAATTATCCTCTGCTCCTGTTCGCCCCGCCGGGCATCGCCGTCACGAACGGCTGAGCCTCCGCGGCCGGAGCGCACCAGCCGGCCTCTCACAATTCGGACCGCCGCCGCGTCGCGCGATCGACGCCACGGCCGAGCCTTGCCCCAACGGGCGAGAAAGGATCCGTCATGCCGAGAGATCACTACGACCTGTCGACCAGCTCCGCCAATGCCGCGGCCACTACCGCTTTCGAAGAGGCGGTGCACGGCCTCGCGGCGCATCGGCCCTCGACCGGCGTCGCGATCGGGCGGGCGCTCGACGCCGATCCGGACCATGTGCCGGCACTGGCGCTGAAGGGCTTCGCCAACCTGATCCTGGCGCGCGAGGAGCTGGCACGCCCGGCGCGGGAGGCGCTGGCGGCGGCCCGGCGGGCCCTGGCGGCGAAGGATGGCGGCACCGCCGACGAGCGCGCTCTGGTCGAGGCCCTCGGCCTCGCCGTCGAGGACCGTTTCGCCCAGGCCGCCGACAGCCTCGACCGAAGCTTCGCCGACCGGCCGGCGACCTTCCTGCCCTTCAAGATCGCGCATGCGCTGCGCTTCATGCTGGGAGACGCCGAGGGCATGCTGGCGGCCTCGCACCGGATGATGGCGGTGTGGTCGGCCCACTTGCCCGCCGCCGGCTTCCTCCTGGGCTGCCACGCCTTCGCGGTCGAGGAGCACGGCGCCTACGCCGCTGCCGAGGCCTATGGCCGGCAGGCGGTGGCGCTGGAGCCGGACGACGCCTGGGGCCTGCACGCCGTGTCCCATGTCCATGAGATGCGCGGCGACACCAAGGCCGGCATCGCCTGGCTGGAGGGCAGCCGCGACCGCTGGTCCCGCTGCAACAACTTCAGCTTCCACCTGGCCTGGCACCTGGCGCTGCTGCATCTCGATCGCGGCGACCATGAGCGCGTGCTGCGACTCTACGACCAGGAGGTGCGGCCGATCCCGACCGACGACTTCCGCGACATGGCCAATGCGGTCTCGCTGCTGTGGCGGCTGGAGCGCCTCGGCGTCGATGTCGGCCACCGCTGGGCCGACCTGGCCGAGATCGCGCGGAAGCGTCGGGCCGACACCACCCTGGTCTTTGCCGCGCTGCACACGCTGATCGCATTGATCGCACTGGGCGACCGGCCGGCGGCGGCGGAGTTGGTGATGGCGCTGCAGGTGCGCGCCCAGGGCGACGGCGACCAGGCCCGGGTCGCGGCCGGGATCGGCCTGCCGCTGGCCCGCGCCATCGCCGGAATGGGGGCGGAGCGGGGAGGGCTCGACCGTCTCGCCGCCGCCCTGCCGGGGCTCGGCGGCAGCAATGCCCAGCGCGACCTGTTCGTCCTGGCCCTGGCCGAGGCCGCCGCCCGGCGCGGCGACGGCGAGGCGCTGCGGGAGATCCGTGCCGCCCGCCGCCGGCTGAAGGCCGAGGACCGCCTGATCGCGGCCGTCGACGGCCGCACCCTGTCCACCGCCCGGCTGCGGGCTTTCCGCTGACCTTCCCTGAACGGAGACCACGATCATGACCATGACTCAGATTCAGACCCAGGCCACCACCGCGCCATTGTTCCCGGCGCTGACCGGCCGCCTCGTCCCGACCATCCTTCTGGCCGGCATCGCCGCCGACCTGACCTGGGAGGTCTGGGCCCGCGGCATCACCCCGTTCCTGGTCGGCGGTCCGCTGGAGCCGGCGGCCCTGGTGCAGTCCGTCTTCGGGTTTCAGAGCTGGACGGCAGCGGAGCTGATCCACGCCATCGTCGGCATCGTGTTCTATCCGATCGGCTATCTGTTCATCGCCCGGCCGCTGCAGCGCGCGATCCTGCCGAAGCTGCCGCTGGTGCTGACCGGCATCGGCTTCGGCATCGGGCTGTGGGTCTTCGCCCTGTACGTCATGGCCCATGTCTTCGCCGGGCTGCCGGCCTTCCTGGGCTTCATCCCACTGGCCTGGGCCTCGCTGGTCGGCCACGTCCTGTTCGGCCTGGTCGTCGCCTATGTCGTACGGTTCCGCGAGTCCCAAACCGCTGAAAGCTCGCTGTGATGACCCGCGTCGCCGATACGATCGCCGCCACCCTGTACGCCCATGGAGTCCGTCACGCCTTCGGCATGCCGGGAGGCGAGGTCGTGACCCTGATCGACGGGCTGGAGGCGGCGGGCATCCGCTTCCACCTGGCGCGGCACGAGACGGCGGCGGCGATCATGGCCGCCGGCGCCTCGGTGACCACGGCCACGCCCGGCCTTTTGGTGGCGACCGTCGGCCCGGGGCTGGCGAATGCGGTCAACGGCATCGCCGACGCGGCGCAGGAGCATGTGCCGCTGGTGGTGATCTCCGGCATCGTCGACCGGCCCACCCGGGCCCGCTACACCCATCAGGTGATCGACCACGCGGCCCTGCTGCGGCCGCTGGTCAAGGCCAGCTTCGAGGTCGAGCCGGAGAGCGCCGGCCCGACCGTGGCCCGGGCTCTGGCCTTGGCGCTGGCGGAGCCGATGGGGCCGGTGCATCTCGACCTGTCGCCTTCGGTCGCGGCCATACCCGACCTGGCGCCGCGCGTGGTCGCCCCGCCGGCGGTGCTGCGCCCGGCGATCGGCCCGCGGGACCCGATGGTCGCGGCGCTGGCTGGCCGCCTGTCGCGGGCGCGGCGGCCGCTGATCCTGGCCGGTTTCGAGGCGGCGCGGGCCGGCGCCGGCCCGGCGCTGCTGCGCCTGGCTGAGCGGCTAGGCGCGCCGGTGGTCACCACCTACAAGGCCAAAGGCCTGGTGCCGGAGGATCATCCTCTGGCGCTGGGCGGGGCCGGCCTGTCGCCGGCCGCCGACGCGATCCTGCTGCGCCTGTTCCATCAGGCCGACCTCCTGCTCTTCGTCGGCTACGACCCGATCGAGATGCGGCTCGGCTGGCTCGATCCCACCTCCGATCCGGACCGGATCGTCGAGATCACCGCCGCGCCGGCTGACCACGCCATGCATCACGCCGGGACGCGTCTGCTCGCGGATCCGGCGACCGCTGTCGCGGCCCTGGCCGAGGCGATCGATCCCGGCACAACCTGGCCGGATGGCGAACCGACCGCGGCCCGGATGCAGCTGGAGGAACGCTTCGCCGGCCGCGGCGGCTGGGGGCCGCACGCCATCATCGAGACCCTGAACCGGGCGGTGAATGATGGTGACCTCGTCACCGTCGATTCCGGCGCCCACCGCATCCTGCTGTCGCAGAAATGGATCGCGCGGCGGCCGCTATCGCTGCTGCAGTCGGCCGGCTTCTGCACCATGGCCGCGGCGCTGCCGCTGGCGATCGGCGCCAAGGTCGCCGACCCGTCGCGCCGCGTCGTCGCCGTGATGGGCGACGGCGGGCTGGAGATGGGGATCGGTGAGTTCGCCACCCTGCGCGACCTCGGCCTGCCGATCACTATCGTGCTGTTCCAGGACCGGAGCCTGGCCCTGATCGCCCTGAAGCAGAATTCAGCCGGGCTGGCGCCGCATGGCGTCGGGCTCGGCCCGACCGATTTCGCCGCGGTCGCCGCCGGCTTCGGCGGCCATGGCCGCACCGTCACCAGTGCCGCAGCGCTGGCGGAGGAGTTGGCCGCCGCCCGGGACCGCGACCGCTTCACCCTGATCGCCTGCAGGTTCGACGCCGATGCATATCACCAGGCCTTCTGAGCCGCCGGCGCCGGCGGCACTCTCCGTCGCGGCGGCCAAGCCCCGGCGCGACCCGCGGCTCGACGTCTTCCGCGGCCTCGGGATGCTGATCATCCTGATCGCGCACATTCCGGAGAACCCGTGGATCCTGTGGATCCCGGCGCGGTTCGGCTTCTCCGACGCGACCGAGATGTTCGTGTTCCTGTCCGGCATGGCTTCGGCCATCGCCTTCGGTCGGGTGTTCGACCGCGACGGCTTCGCCCGCGGCACCGGCCGCGTCGCCCGCCGGGTCTGGCAGATCTACTGGATCCATGTCGCAGTCTTCGTCGTCGTCGCCGCGCTGGTCGCGGCGGCCGGCATCCGGCCGGGCAGCGGCGAAAGCTACATCGTCGCGCTGAACCTGCCGCATTTCTTCGCCGATCCCGCGGCCCTGCTGCCGCAGTTCCTGGCTCTGGCCTATGTGCCGAACTATTTCGACATCCTGCCGATGTACCTGGTCATCCTGGCCATGATGCCGGCGATGATCCTGGCCGAGCGGCTGCACCGGGCGCTGCCCATAGTCCTGATGGCGGCGCTGTGGGGCCTGGCCCAGGCGCATCTCCTGGACTTGCCGGCCGAGCCCTGGTCGGACCGTGTCTGGTTCTTCAACCCCTTCGGCTGGCAGCTGCTGTTCTATCTCGGCTTCTTCCTGATGCGCGGCACGCTGCCGGCGCCGGGACCCGGCCGCGGCCTGACGATCCTCGCCCTGGTCGTCGTCCTGGCGACCGTGCCCTTCGCCTGGTACCGCATCATCGAGGCCTCGCCCTTCTTCGGCTTCTGGGCGCAGGCGCTGATGCCGCTGACCGACAAGACCCATTTCGGCCTGCTGCGCCTGGTGCATTTCCTGGCGCTGGCCGTCCTGGCGATGCAGCTGGCCGGGCCCGGCGGCCGGCGGCTGCACGGGCCGGTGGTCGCCGTCGTCTCCAAGGTCGGACAGCAGACGCTCGCGGTCTTCGTCTCCGGCATGGTCGCGGCCCAGCTGCTGGGCATGGCGCTGGACCATACCGGCCGCGACCCGTTCGCCGTCGCCGCCGCGAACCTGGCCGGCTTCGCCGCACTGGTCGCGGTCGCTTATGCCGTCGCCTGGTTCAAGGGCGGGGCCGGTCCCGGACTGGCCCCCCAGGACCGGCGCATCCACGACCTGGAGCAGGAGCTGGCCCGGCAGCGCGCGACGGCGCTGCTGGCCCAGTGACCCCCCGATCCGCAACCACGAAAGGAGCCTGTCATGATCCGTCGAACCGTGCTGGCGCTGGCCGCCCTGGTCTGCATCGCGCCTGCGATGCCGGCCGCCTGGGCGGAGGCGCCGCGCCCGGTCAACACCTTGGGCTCGACCGACCATGTCGCGATCCGCGGCTACGATCCGGTCGCCTACTTCCGCGAGGGCGCGCCGCGGCAGGGCAAGCCTGAATTCGCGGTCCAGCGCAACGGCGCCACCTGGTGGTTCGCCAGCGCCGAGAACAAGGCGCTGTTCGAGAGCGATCCGCAGAAATACCTGCCGGCCTTTGGCGGCTTCTGCGCCTATGGCACGTCCCAGGGCTATCTGGTGAAGGTCGAGCCCGAGGCCTGGTCGATCGTCGACGGGCGCCTCTATCTCAACTACGACCTCGGCGTCCGCGAGATGTGGCTGAAGGACACCAAGGGCTATATCGCCCGGGCCAATACGAACTGGCCCGGTCTCGACCATGGCGACATCAAGTGAGCCGGCCGGTCAGAGCAGGCTTTGAAGCTCGCGCAGCTCGCCCTCGTTGAGGTCGGACACGGCCCAGTACGCCATGCCCGCCCGGCTCCAGCCGAGCAGGTTGTAGCCGGCGACCCTGGCCGAAACGGGCGCGGCCGCTCGACTGTCCGACGGCCAGACGAAGACGGTGATCTGGTGCAGGCGCCGCCGGTAGACCAACGCCGCGACGCGCTGGCCGTCGACATAGTCGAGCCGACCGCCGACCAGCCGGAAGCCTTCGCCCGACAGGTCCTTGACCACGGGCGCGTAGTCCAGCCGCCCCGCGAACCACGGCTTGACGGTGTGGGTGTCGGCCGACGCGACCTGGACCGGATCATCCTGCAGCAGCGAGCGGACATGGGCGGCGAGCACGTCGCGGGAGACGGCGGCCTCCTCCCCGCTCCGCTGCATCCACCAGGCGGTGCCTGCGATCGAGAGGACGCAGGCCAGCAGGATGACCGCGGCCCGGCGCAGATACGGGGACAGGCCCTGCACGACGCGGTCGGCGAAGGTGCGGCGGAAGCCGGGCTCGGTCTCTTCCGCCTCCATCGCCAGCCGTGCCGACATCCGGTCCAGCAGCTTCGGCGGTGCCGGCTCGCGGGCCTGCTGTAGGTGATTGCGCAGCCGCAGCAGCTCGTCGCGGATGCGGGCGCAGTCCGGGCAGTCCGCGGCGTGCGCCGACACCGCATCGCGCTCGCCGGGCGGCAGCTCGCCGTCGACCAGGAGGGCGATCCGGTCGCGGGCCTGATCACAGCGCATTGCGGCTCTCCTGCGCGAGCAGCTGCCGCAAGCGATCCCGCAGCTGGTCGCGGGCACGGGCCAGGCGCGACATCACGGTACCGATCGGAACGTCCGTCACGCTGGCGATCTGCTGATAGGTCATGCCCTCGAATTCCCTGAGGACGATCACCTCCCGGAAGATCGGCGGCAGCTCCGCCAGGGCGCCGCGCACCAGCGTCTGCTCGGCCCGGCTCAGCAGCATCTCCTCGGCGGAGGGATCCTCGCTCGCCACGTCGAGCCCGCGGTCGTCCTCGTCGTCGCGGCGCGGCAGCACGCCGTCGAGGGAGATCACATTGGCGGTCCGCTTCCGCGCCGACAGCCAGCGATAGGCGACGTTGCGCACGATGGTCAGCAGCCACGGCTTGATGTCGTCGCCGGCCAGCCCGTCATAGGCGCGGAAGGCGCGCAGATAGGCGTCCTGCACCACGTCCTGGGCGTCGTCGCGGTCCCGCAGCAGCCAATAGGCGAGGTTGTAGGCGGCATCCATATGCGGAAGCGACAGCCGCTGGAAATCGCGAGGCGCGGTCATGCGGTCAGCTTAGGCCAATTTGCCGGGGCACCTCAGATATTCGATCCCGCCCGGCCCCGGTTTATTCCCGCCGATGTGCATCGGGAATAAACGCGGCCCCTGCTGGATCTCCTCGGCAGGTGCTCCCCTCATCCATGGAGAGATCGGATGCCCGGTCCGTCCCGTCGTGACTTCGTGCTGTCCTCAGCCCTCGCCGCGGCCTTCGGGCTCGGCGGGAAGCTCGCCGTCCCGGCCGCCTTCGCCCAGGCGCCGGCTGCGCCGCAAACAGGCTTTCACAAATACAAGGTGGGCTCGGTCGAGGTGACGGCCCTTTATGATGGGATGTGGGCGAAGCCGCATGACCGCGCCTTCATCAAGAACGCCTCGGTCGAGGAGACGAAGCAGGCGCTCGGCAAGGCAGGGCTGCCGACGGACCACGTCACGATTCCCCTGACCGTGGTCGTGCTCACCATCGACGGCCGGCACGTCATGGTGGACTCTGGTTCGGGCGGGCAATGGCAGCCGACCGCGCAGGGCGTGCTCGGCCCCATGGCGGCGGCCGGCATCGATCCCGCCAAGGTCGGCACCATCCTGATTTCGCATTTCCACCCGGATCACATCTCCGGGCTGATGGAGAAGGGCACCAACAAGCCGGTCTTCCCCGATGCCGAGCTGGTGGTGAGCGCCGCCGAATACAGGTGGTGGACCGAGCCCGGGCGCGTCGAGAAGCTGCCGGAGGCGCGCCGGCCGCTGGGCCAGCGCATCAACGCCGTCTTCCCGACCTGGAAGAACTTCACCCTGGTGGAGGAGGAGAGGGAGGTCGCGCCGGGCATCCGTCTGGTGAAGGCGCCGGGCCATACCCCCGGCCACTCCGCCTTCCTGCTGTCCTCGGGATCGGAGCAGCTGCTGATCTCGAACGACACGGCCTATGTGCCGGCCCTGCTGGCGCCGCATCCGGAATGGCGGGGCGCCTATGACCAGGACGGTCCGCTGGCGGTCCAGACCCGCCGGGCGCTGCTCGACCGCGTGATTGCCGACGAGATGCGGGTCTGCGGCGCGCATTTCCCGTTCCCCGGCTCCGGCCGCTTCGCCAAGGACGGCGCCGCCTACGCCTTCATCCCGGACACGGTCGCCTGACGGGAGCCGACGATGAAAGCCCTGCGCCCGCTCGTGTTCGCCACCCTGCTGGCCGCTGCCGTATCGCCGGCGCTGGCGGTCGACAGACACTTTTCGACCGACGCACCGGACCTCGACGGCATCCGCGACAAGATCGAGGCCGCCGACTACCGCGGCGCCATCGCCGATCTCAACGCCCTGATCGACGACGGCGTCCAGCACGCCGATGTCTACAACCTGATGGGGTTCAGCCTGCGCAAGAGCGGCGACACCGGGGCGGCGATGACCTTCTACCGGAAGGCCCTGGAATTCGATCCCGACCACAAGGGCGCGCTCGAATATTCCGGCGAGCTCTACCTGCAGCTCGGCGATGTCGCCAGGGCCCGCGAGAACGAGGCCAGGCTGAAGGCGCTGTGCCCGCAGGGCTGCGAGGAGCTGGCGGATCTGCAGCAGGCGATCGAACAGGCAACGGCGAAGTCGCAGTGACGAGCCGGCGAGGCCTGCGGGATGGCGGCGAGCTCGCCGGCCGCGCGTTGCTGGGGCTGCTGTTCGTGCTGGAGGGCTTCGGCAAGCTCGGCGCCTACGACGCAGCGGCCGCCTATATGAGCGCGTTCGGCATGCCGCCGCAGCTGCTGCCCGCGGCCATCGCCGTGGAGCTCGGCGCCGGGCTGCTGGTGATCGCCGGCTGGCACGCGCGCCTCGCTGCCATCGGCCTGGCGGCGTTCTGCATCGTTGCCGCCATCGTCTTCCACACCCGGTTCGGCGACCGCAACCAACTGATCCATTTCGAGAAGGATCTGGCCCTGGCCGGCGCGTTCCTGATCCTCTGGGCGCGCGGTGCCGGGCGCCTCTCGCTGGATGCGTGGCGCGCCGGCCGGCGTGGCGCCAGATCCGATCAGGCTCCAGCCGCCTCATAGGCGGCCGGCGACGCCAGGGCGACCTCGCTGCGGGATCGCTCGGCCTGCATGGCCGCCTCGATGCAGGCGATGAGATGACGGGCGTAGCCGCCATCCGCCGGGTTCGGCGCATCGCCCTGGATCAGGCCGAGCATCGCCCGCCATTCGCGCTCGACCGCGCGCTGCATCCAGTCCGGCTCGATCGAGTGCGGGACCGGGGTCCAGACACCGCCCCGGCCGATCGCGACGCCCTGGTCGAAATCGAGGCGCAGGGTCCCGGCCTCGCAGATCAGGTCCATGGCGAAGCCGACGCCGCCGTCGCGATAGCCGACGCTCGCCACCTGGCCGATCCGGCCGTCGGCGAAGCGCAGCAGCATCAGCGCGGTGTCGTCGGCCTCCTGGTCATGGAAATGGGTCCCGGCCATGGCCGAGACTGCCGCCACCGGGCCATCCATCAGCCAGACCAGCCGGTCGAGCGCGTGGATCCCGGCGGTCAGCAGCATGCCGCCGCCGGTCTTCGGCGACAGGTGCCAGGGCTGGCGGTTCGCCTCCATCCACAGCTTGATCAGCCAGCTGCTGCCGAGGACCGGGCGGCCGATGCCGCCGCCCGCGACGATCTCCCGGGCGGCGAGGCAGGGCAAGGCGAAATGCATGATGTGGCCGACCATCAGATGGACGCCGGCCTCGGCCACCGCGGCGTTGATCGCGTCGCATTCGGCGACGGTCGGCGCCATCGGCTTTTCCAGCAGGATGTGCTTGCCCGCTTGCGCCGCGGTGATCGCCATCCCGGCGTGGAGATGGTGCGGCGTGGCGATCAGCACCGCGTCGACTGACGGGTCGTGGAGCAGCGCCTGCCAATGGGCATGGGCATTGCCGCCGTGCTCCCGCGCGAAGGCCCGGGCGGCGTCGATGTCCTGGCGGCAGACCGCCGCGACACGCGCGCCCGGCACGGCGGCAATGGCCCGCGCGTGGATCGCACCGAAATAGCCGGCGCCGATGATGCCGATGCCGATCATGCTGCGGCCTCCTCGTAAGCCCGGTCGATCAGGCGCATGGCCTGCAGATAGTCCGCGATCCCGACCCACGGGGCCGCGCCGCGGGCGAGGCGGTCCAGCGTGTCGGCCATGAAGGCCTTGTACCGGTCCGCCGGCAGGATCGGGGTGAGGTCGCGCGCCCGGCCGTCGTCGAGCGTGGCGACGCGGCAGCTGTCGCCGCGGTCGAGGAGATAGGCGTTGCGGGCCGATACCCGCCATTCGAAGTCGCCGCCCGGCGCCATCGAGGCATAGGTGTAGCCGGCCTCGACCGTCGCGATCATGCCGTCCGGCGCCCGCAGGGTGACAACCGCATACTCCTCGACCGCCTCGCCGTAGAGGCGGCGGTCGATGGCGGCCGAGACGACGGCGAGGTCGGCGCCGCCGGCCAGGGCCAGCGCGGCGTCGATGCCGTGGATGCCGAGGTTGCGCAGCGCCCCGCCGCCGCCGATGGCCGGGTCGAGGACCCAAGGCACCCCGTCCAGCCGGTAGCGCTCCGGCGGGCCGTTCACGATGCGGAACTGGGCGTGCGAGACCGGCCCGAGACGGCCGGCGCGTTGCAGATCCTCCATCTCCCGCCAGATCGGACCGCAGCGGTTCGGCAGCGGCACGGCGGCAAAGAGGTCCTTGCGGCGCGCCTGCTCGGCCACCGGCTCGAGGGCAGCCGTCGAGACCGCTGCCGGTTTCTCCAGCACGATCGGCAGGCCGGCGTCCATGCAGGCGAGGGCCAGATCCGGCACCCGGTCGGGGCGGCCCATGACCACGGTCAGGTCGGGCCTTGCCGCGATCAGCGCCTCGACCGTGGCGCAGGAAGGCACCCGGTGATCGGCGGCAAAGCTCCGCGCCGTCGCAAGCTCTTCGTCCCAGGCGGCCACGACTTCCGCGCCGGCCGCACGGGCGGCCTCCAGATGCATGCGCGCATGCCAATGCCCGACCCCTGCCAGCGCCACTCGGGCCATCGCTTCCTCCATCTGATCGACTTGACAGATATCCTACAAGTCGGCAAGCATCTGGCAAGTTCGATGGGACGGTGAGGCGGAAGGTCGGTGTCGATGATGAAGGAGATCAAGCCGCTCGCCCGGCCGCCGCTGCTCCATGTGTCGGTGCAGGAGAGCTTGAAGAGCTATATCGACGACAACAATCTCGGTCCCGGTGCGGCGCTGCCGCCGGAAAACGACCTGGCGCAGCAGCTCGGCGTCAGCCGCAACTCCGTGCGCGAGGCGATCAAGGGGCTGGAATCGCTCGGCATCCTGGAGACGCGGCGCGGCATCGGCGTGTTCGTGAAGGCGTTCTCGTTCGAGCCGCTGCTGGCCAATCTGGCCTATGGCCTGGGCGGCGCGCTGCGCGAGGTCGAGGAGGTGCTGGAGATCCGGCGCGTGCTGGAGGTCGGCCTGATCGGCAAGACCATCCAGCTGATCGGCGAAGATGATCTCGCCGCGCTGAAGGACACGGTCGAGCGCATGCGGCAGAGGGCCGAGCGGAACGAGAGCTTCGCCGAGGAGGACCAGGAGTTCCATTTCCTGCTGTTCCGCTGCCAGAACAACCGGATGCTGACCAGCCTGATCGATGTGTTCTGGAAGGCCTTCTACAAGGCCTCCGACTTCGTGAACCTGGCCAATCTCGACCCGATGGCCACCTGGCGGGATCACTACGACATCTACGCCGCGGTCGCGGCGCGCGACGTGGCGGCCGCCCGCAGCCGGCTCGACCAGCACTATGACGGCATCGCCCGTCTCCTCGCGACCCGCAAGGACGCGAAAGCACAAAGCTGAATCCAAATAGGGAGGAAACGATGAAATTCGGGATGGTGGCATCCGCGCTGGCGCTCGCCGCCGCGATGCTGGCGGGAACGCCGGGCGGCACGGCGCCCGCCCTGGCGCAGGAGCCTTCGACGATCACCGGCGGGTTCGATGTCGGCCCGGGCGGCTTCCAGGGCAACTTCAACCCGCTCGCCGCGACCGGCGGCTTCACCTGGCTCAGCCTCTATTTCGAGCCGCTGGTGATCTACGACGCCAAGCTCGAGACGATCACCGGTGATCTGGCTACAAGCTACGAGGTCAGCGCCGACAAGCTTCAATACACCTTCAAGCTGGCCGACACGAAATGGCATGACGGCCAGCCCTTCACCTCGGCCGATGTGAAATTCACCATCGAGACGGCGAAGAACGGCGCCACCGGCACGGTCTTCGCTGCGCGCCTCGGCGCCATCACCTCGGTCGAGACGCCGGACGCGCACACGGCGGTGCTGAAGCTGTCCACGCCGAATGCGGGGCTGCTGGCCACGCTGACCCAGCTGATGATGCTGCCGCAGCACGCGCTCAAGGACATTCCGGCGAATTCGCTCGCCAAGCACGAATGGTGGTCGAAATCGCCGATCGGCACCGGCCCCTACAAGTTCTCGCGCTACGTGACCGACCAGTATGTCGAGCTGGTCGCCAATGCCGACTATCGCGGCGGCAAGCCGGTCACCGACCGGATCATCAACCGCTACTTCGCCAACACCGCCGCGGCCGTGGCGGCGCTGCGCTCCGGCGAGATCAGCTTCAGCTATGTCGAGGCCGACGACGTCGCGACCTTCCAGGGCAACGACGCCTTCAAGGTGATCGAAGGCAATTCCTTCGTGGTGAACTATCTCGGCTTCAACCAGGAGGTCCCGCTGTGGAAGGATGTGCGCGTGCGCCAGGCGGTGATGCACGCGATCAACCGCGAGGCGATCGTCCAGAGCCTGTACAAGGGCGCCGCCGAGATCGCCAATTGCGGCTATGTCGCCGACCGGCTGCTGCCTTCGGACATCGACACCTACGCCTATGATCCGGAGAAGGCGAAGCAGCTGCTGGCCGAGGCCGGCTGGGACCAGATCAACGGCAGCAAGCCGATCCCGCTGCTGACCTATTACAACACCCCACTGGCGGCGAATGTGCTGGCGGCGGTGCAGGCGATGCTGGCCCAGGTCGGCATCAATGTGGTGCCGCGGGCGGTCGACACGCCGACCTACAACGCCACGATCTACGCCCAGAACCCGGACTGGTCGCAGTTCCCGATGGTCTACGCCGGGCTGCAGAACGGCCCGGACCCGAGCGCCATCAACATCGGCCTGAACGAGAAGCAGATCCCGCCGGCCGGCGCCAACTTCCTGCGCATCCGCATGCCGGAGGTCACATCCGCCTTCGACGCCGCGATGAACGAGACCGACGATGCCAAGCGGACGGAACGCTACCAGGCGGTCTGCAAGGCGATGAACGCCAACCTGCCCTGGGCCACCATGTGGGTGGCCAAGCGCTACGGCGTCGCCTCCAGCAAGCTGAAGGACTTCGTCTGGACCCCGGCCCCGGCAGGCGGCCCCTTCGAGTCTCATCCGGAAAAATGGGCGATCGGCGGTTGAGGTCATCCGAAGGGCAGGGCAGTGCGGCCGGCAAGGCTGCACCGCCCTGCCAGGGAACGCCATGCTGAACTATTGCCTTCGTCGCCTCGCGGTCGGGATCGGCATGCTGGTCGCCCTCAGCCTGCTGATCTTCATCCTGCTGCGGCTCGCGCCCGGCGACCCGATCGACGCCTACATCAACCCGAATGTGGCGATGTCGCAGGAGGAGATGGCGGCAGTGCGCGCCCGTCTCGGCCTCGACCAGCCGCTGCCGGTGCAGTACCTGGCCTGGCTCGGCGGTGCGCTGCGTGGCGATCTCGGCTTCTCGCTCCAGCGCAACGGCGAGACGGTGCTGGGCCTGGTCGCCGAGCGGATCGGCCCGACCCTGCTGCTGATGGTCACCGGCCTCGCGATCGCTATCGTCATCGGGATCGGCGCCGGCATCGTCGGCGCCGTGCGGCGCAACTCGGCGACGGATGTCGGCCTGTCCGTCGCCGCCTTCCTCGGCATCTCCAGCCCGGCCTTCCTAACCGCGCTGGTCGGCCTCTACGTCTTCTCCGTGCTGCTCCGCTGGGCACCGTCCGGCGGCATGCTGACTCCCGGCGCACCGTTCTCCCTCGGCGACCTCCTCAGCCATCTGATCCTGCCGGCGCTGCTGCTCTCGATCGGCCATGCCGCGCTGATCATGCGCTACATGCGCGCCTCGCTCTTGGAGGTGCTGAACCAGGACTATGTCCGCTCGGCCCGCGCCAAGGGGGTCAAGGAGTTCTGGGTGATCATCAAGCACGCGCTACGCAACGCGCTGCTGCCGGTCGTCACCCTGATCGGCTCGACCATCGGCATCGCCGTCGGCGGGGCGATCTTCCTCGAAAGCGTCTTCAACTGGCCGGGCATGGGTCTGCTGCTCGTCAATGCGGTCGAGACCCGCGACTACCCGGTGATCATGGGCGCGACGCTCGTGGTCGGCGCCTGCGTGATCGTCGCCAACCTCCTCACCGACATCGCCTATGCGGCGATCGACCCGCGGATCCAGGTGACCTGACATGGCGGTCGTCGACCTCTCCCGCCGGCGCGGCGGCAACGGCCCGCTGGCCCGCGCCTTCTGGCGCTTCGCGGCCAATGGCGCGGCGCTGGCCGGCATCGCCATCCTGGTGCCGATGCTGGTCCTGATCGTCGCCTATCCGCTGATCCTCGGCCACAAGCCGAACGACATCGACCTGCTCGCGCTCAACAAGGGACCCAGCGCGGCGCATTGGCTTGGCACCGACGGCGTCGGCCGCGACATCCTGGCCCGGGTGCTGCAGGGCGGGCGCATCTCGCTGCTGGTCGCCGTCGTCTCGGTCGCGATCTCGGTGGTGGTCGGCTTCCTGATCGGCGCGGTCTCGGCCATGGCCGGCCGCTTCGCCGATGCCGCGATCATGCGCTTCGTCGACCTTGCCATGACCCTGCCGCCGGTGATCTCGCTGCTGGTCCTGGCCTCGATCACCGGCGCCGGTATCGTGCCGACCATCATCGTCATCTCGCTGCTGTCCTGGCCGGTGCTGGCGCGCATGGTGCGGGCCCGGCTGATGGAGCTGCGCGAGCGCGACTTCGTCGTCGCCGCGCGCGGCATGGGCGCCGGCCTCGGCCATCTCCTGTGGCGGCACGGGCTGCCGAACTCGATCGACATCCTCGTCGTCTACGCCACGCTGCAGATCGCCGCCGCCATTCTGCTCGAAGCCGGCCTGTCCTTCCTCGGCCTCGGCGTGCCGCCGCCGGAGGCGAGCTGGGGCAACATGCTGAACGCCGCGCGCAGCACCGTGGTGCTGGAGCAGTACCCCTGGCAATGGCTGTTCCCGGGCGCGGCCCTCGTGATCACCGTGCTCGCCATCAACTTCGTCGGCGACGGCCTGCGCGACGCCTTCGACCCCCGATCCGAACTCAACTGAGCCGCGAGAAAAAGCCCATCATGGCACCAGCCCCAGCCTTCCACGGCGTCGTCCCGCCCGTCGTCACCCCGCTGACCGCGGATTTCCAGGTCGACTACCCGTCCTTCACCCGCGTACTCGAGCACCTGATCGACGGCGGCGTGCACGGCCTGTTCGTGCTCGGCTCGACCAGCGAGGTGGTGTTCCACGACGAGGCGACGCGGCGGCGGATCCTGGAGCATGCGGTCAAGGTCGCGAATGGCCGCGTGCCCGTCCTGGCCGGGGTGATCGACCCGACCACCGACCGCGTCATCGGCCACGCCAAAGTCGCACAGTCGATCGGCGTCGACGCGGCGGTGGTGACGGCGCCGTTCTATACCCGTACCAGCGCGCCGGAGGTCGCCGACCATTTCCGCTATGTGCGCGACGGCATCGACCTCCCGGTCATCGCCTACGACATCCCGGTCTGCGTCCACGTCAAGCTCGACCGCGCCAGCGTGGTGACGCTGGCCCGCGAGGGCACCATCGCCGGCCTCAAGGATTCGAGCGGCGACGACGGCAATTTCCGCTTCGCCCTGATGGACCTCGCCGACAAGCCGGAAGTCGCGATGATGACGGGGTCGGAGATCGTCTGCGATTCCGCCCTTGCTGCGGGCGCGCACGGCATCGTGCCCGGCCTCGCCAATGTCGACCCGCACGGCTATGTCCGCCTCTACGATCTGTGCCGCAAGGGCGACTGGACGGCGGCGCGCAAGGAGCAGGAGCGGCTGTGCCGCCTGTTCGAGATCGTCTGGGTCAGCCTGCCGCGCACCAGCGCCGGCTCGGCCGGCGTTGGCGGCTTCAAGACCGCGATGCGCCGCCTCGGCATCATCGAGACCAACGTCATGGCCCGGCCGCAGCGGGCGCTGAACGACGCCGAGGCCGCCAAGGTCGAGGCGATCCTGAAGGCGACCGGCCTACTGGCCTGAGAGGAAAGATGGCGGAGGCTCAGCACCCGATCCTCGATGTCAGCGGGCTGCGGACCGTGTTCCGCATCCGCGGGCGCGAGGTGACCGCGGTGGCGGATCTCGACCTCGCCATCGGCGCGGCGGAGACCGTCGCGCTGGTCGGCGAGTCCGGCTCGGGCAAGTCGGTGACGAGCCTCTCCATCATGGGCCTGCTGCCGGCCAAGGCCGGGCGCGTGGCCGAGGGATCGATCCGCTTCCGCGGCAAGGACGGGCAGGAGCGGGATCTCGTGACGCTGGACGGGGAGGCGCGGCGGCGGATCCGGGGCAACGACATCGGCATGGTGTTCCAGGAGCCGATGACGAGCCTCAACCCGGTCTACACGATCGGCGACCAGATTGCGGAGCCGATCCGGATCCATCTCGGCCGCGACCGAAAATCGGCCTGGGCCGCGGCGGTCGATCTGCTCGACAGCGTCGGCATCCCCGACCCGAAGCGCCGGGCCGGGCAGTATCCGCACGAGCTGTCGGGCGGCATGCGCCAGCGCGCCACCATCGCCATGGCGCTGGCCTGCGATCCGACGCTGCTGCTGGCCGACGAGCCGACGACGGCGCTCGACGTCACCATCCAGGCGCAGATCCTCGACCTCTTCAGGACACTGCAAGACCAGCGCGGCATGGGGGTGCTGTTCGTGACCCACAACCTCGGCGTCGTCGCCGAGATCGCCCACCGCGTGGCGGTGATGTATGCCGGCCGGATCGTCGAGACCGGGCCGGTGCGCGAGGTGTTCCGGCATCCGCGCCACCCCTACACGATCGGCCTGCTGGCCTCGGTGCCGAAGCTGGGCGAGGCGACGCGGCTGAAGGCGGCGGGCGCCAAGCTGGCCACCATCCCCGGCACGGTGCCCAGCCTCGCCGCCATGCCGCCCGGCTGCGCCTTCGCCGGGCGCTGCCCGCATGCGGTCGAGGCCTGCCGCGCGGCCGTGCCGGCGCCGGCCGAGGTCGCCCCGGGCCACTTCAGCCGCTGCATCCGTTGGCAGGAGCTCTGACCATGGCCGATCCGCTTCTCGCCGTCCGCGGCCTGGCCAAGCATTTCGGCCCCGGCGCCTTCGGCCGCGGCCCGCTGGTGCGCGCGCTCGACGACATCAATTTCGACGTCAACCGCGGCGAGGTGGTCGGCCTCGTCGGTGAATCCGGCTCGGGCAAGACCACGATCGGCCGTTCGGTGCTGCGGCTGATCGAACCGACCGCCGGGGAGGTCGTCTTCGACGGCCTGGACCTGACCAGGCTGTCGCGCGCCGAGATGCGCCGGCAGCGGCGGCGGATGCAGTACATCTTCCAGGACCCGTTCGCCAGCCTGTCGCCGCGCATGACGATCGGCGAGATCCTGACCGAGGGCCTCGCCATCCAGGGCATCGGTACAAGGCGCGAGCGGCTGGACAGGGCGCGAGCGGCGCTGCAGGCGGTCGAGTTGCCGCCGGATGCGGTCGAGCGCTACGCCCATGAATTCTCCGGCGGACAGCGCCAGCGCATCGGCATCGCCCGGGCCCTGGCGCTGGAGCCGGAGTTCCTGGTCGCCGACGAACCGGTCTCGGCGCTCGACGTCTCGGTGCAGGCGCAGATCATCAACCTGCTGCGCGACCTGCAGCTGCGGCTCGGCCTGACCATGCTGTTCATCTCCCACGACCTCGCCGTCGTGGAGTTCATCTGCGACCGGGTGATCGTGCTTTATCTCGGCCGCATCATGGAGATCGCGCCGAGCGAGCGGCTCTACGCCGCGCCGAAGCACCCTTACACGCGGGCGCTGCTGTCGGCGATCCCAGAGCCGGACCCCGACCGGCCGCGCCAGCGTCAGATCCTGAAGGGCGACATCCCGAGCCCGGCCAACCCGCCCTCGGGCTGCGTGTTCCGCACCCGCTGTCCCCACGCGATCGACGCCTGTGCCCGGGTGGTCCCGCCACTGGAGGAGGTGGAGCCGGGGCATTTCAAGGCGTGCATCAGACAGGACGTCAGCCAATGACCGGGACGAAGGCCGTGCTGCGCGGCAACTGGGCGACGCTGCTGCTGCCGATCGCGGATGACGACAGCATCGATTTCGGCCGCCTGGCCGAGGAGATCGACCTGCTGATCGCGGCGCGGGTCGACGGCATCTATTCGAACGGCACGGCGGGCGAGTTCCACAACCAGACCGAACGGGAATACGCCGCGATCCAGACGCTGCTCGCCGAGAGATGTCGGGCCCGCGGCGTGCCCTTCGTGATCGGCGCCTGCCAGCCGGACCCGAGCCTGGCGCGGGAGCGGGTGCGGCTGGCGCGGGATCTCGGGCCGGCAGCGATCCAGGTGGTGCTGCCGGACTGGTGGCCGGTGACCGAGCCGGAGGCGGTCGACTTCCTGGCGCTGATGGCGGAGGCCGCCGGCCCGGTGCCGCTGATCCTCTACAACCCGCCGCATGCCAAGCGCGTCCTGGCGCCGGAGGAGCTCGGCCGGCTGGTCCGGGCGGTGCCGGCGGTGGCCGGCATCAAGCTGGCGGATGGCGATGACGCCTGGTACGCGGTGGCGAAGCAGCATCTGTCCGGCACCGCGCTGTTCGTCCCGGGCCATCACCTCGCCACCGGCATGGAGCACGGCGTCGCCGCCGGCGCCTTCTCCAACGTCGCCTGCCTCAGCCCGGCGGGGGCGCAGGCCTGGACTGACCGGATGGCGGTCGCCATCGAAGCCGCCCTCGACCTGGAGCGCCGGATCTGCCGCTTCATGGACCAACACATCGTGCCGTTCCGGAGCCTGCACGGCTATTCGAACGCGGCGCTCGACAAGCTGCTGGCGGCGATCGGCGGCTGGGGCCCGGTCGGCACGCGACTGCGCCGCCCCTACCGCTGGATCGACGAAGCCGAGGCTATGCGCCTCCGTCCGATCGCGCGGACGATGCTGCCGGAGCTGTTCCCGGCCTAGCGGAACCGGTCACCCCGCCTGCCGGCCGCCGTGCCGCTGGGCGCGGACCAGCCGCGCCATCAGCTGGATGCCGGGCTCGATGCGGTCGACCGGGATGGCGGAATAGCCGAGGCGGACCACGTTTTCCGGCGGCACCGGGTGGTCGAAGAACACGGCGCCGGGGTCGAACAGCAGGCCCTGCGGCGCGGCCGCGGCGGCGACGGCGTTCATCGACACGTCAGCCGGCCCCTCGGCCCAGAGGGCGGAGCCGCCGGCCGGCAGCCGGAACTCGAATTCGGGCAGATGGGTGCGCAGTCCTTCCCCGATCGCGGCGACACGCTCGCGATAGGCGGCGATCAGCCGCTTGATCGCGGCGTCGTGGTGGCCGAGCTGCAGGAACAGCGCCACCGCGCGCTGGTTGTTGGCCGGCGGGTGCCGCGCGATCAGCCGCCGCATCGCCCGGGCCTCGGCGATGAACTCCGGCGCCGCCACCATGAAGCCCAGCCGCAGCCCCGGGGCCAAGGTCTTCGACACGCTGCCGACATAGATCACCCGGTCGTCGCGGTCGAGCGCCTTGAGCGCCGGGTTGGCCTCGCCGACGAAGGTCAGCTCGCTGTCGTAGTCGTCCTCCACGATCACTAGGTCGTGCACCGCCGCCGCCTGCAGCAGCTCCTGCCGGCGCGCCAGCGGCATGGTCACGGTGGTCGGGTTCTGGTGACTCGGCTGCACGAACAGCATGTCGCATCCGGCCAGGCTGCCGCTCGGCTTCAGCCCGTGACGGTCCATCGGCAGCCCGACGATCCGCGCGCCGAACTGCCGGCACAGGTTGCGGATATCGGGATAGCCGGGCTGCTCGATCCCGGCCGTCCTCTCCGGCCCCAGCAGCAGGGCGGCGGCCAGGTACAGCGCCTGCTGCGCCCCGAACGTGACCAGGATCTGCTCCGGCGACACCCAGATGCCGCGGCGCGGCAGCACCCGCTTCTGCAGCTGCTCGATCAGCAGCGGGTCGTCGGCGTCGACATGGTCGCCGGCCCAGTCGCGGATGGCGACGGAGCGCAGCGTCAGCTGCACCACCTCGCGCCATTCCGCGATCGGGAACAGGGTCGGGTCCGGCTGGCCGTAGACGAAGGGGAAGCGGTAATTGTACCAGTCGAGCGGCTTGGTCACGTGCCGGGTGCGGGACGGGCGGCTCACCAGCCGCCCGGTCCAGTCCGGCCGCCGCACCGGCGGGTCGGGCCGCGTCCCCGCCGCCCGCGCCGCATTCTCCAGCGCCGCCGGATGGACCATGTGCCGCGACCGGCTGTGCGCCGTGATGAAGCCTTCCTGGGTCAGCTGGTCATAGGCCAGGATCACGGTGTTGCGGCTGATGTCCAGGATCTCGGATAGCCGGCGCGACGACGGCAGCTCGGTGCCCGGCGGCAGCCGCCGGTCCAGCACCGCCTGGGCGATGGCGCCCCGCAGCTGGGCCTGCAGGGTCAGGTCCGGCCGGCGCGACAGCGTCAGCAACTGCCGCCACAGGATATCGTCGGCCGCCACGCGCCCCCCACAGCAACGCCCACGGCTTGAATAAGATCTTATTTCGCCGACCGGCGCAATCTGGACTCATCGATTCCGGTCATCTGGACTCATCGGAGCCGCATCTGGACCCATGGAGTTGTCCGATCTGGACCTAACCAGGTATGCGCAACGTCTGATAAATCCCGTCCACTGCGATCTGCCCCGGTCCCGAGGGGCGCATTCGACGCTCGGCCGCTCCCGCAAGAAGTGCGGCGCCGACCCGACAGTGGAGGACATTCCGTGACCCAGACCCTCAACGGCACCGCCGGCAATGACACTCTCACCGGGACCGATCCGGGCAATCCGGCCAACCCGGACGGCATCGACATCATCAATGGCGGCGCGGGCGATGACGCGTTGAACGGCCTGGCCGGCAACGACACCATCCAGGGCGGCCTGGGCGCCGACACCATGAATGGCGGCGACGGCATCGACACGCTCAGCTTCGCCAATGCCACCGCGGGCGTCGGGCTGGCCTTGAACGCCTTCGGCGCCGCGGGCGAAGCCGTGGGCGACATCATGAGCGGCTTCGAGAATGTGACCGGCACCGCCTTCGGCGACCAGATCGCCGGCGACGGCGGAAACAACGTGATCGATACCGCCGGCGGCAACGACTACATCCAGCTCAGCGGCGGCGCCGACACGATGATCGCCGGCGACGGCTACGACATCCTCGACGGCCGCGTCTACGGCGCGGCCATCGACGTCAACCTGAGCACAGGGATCGGGCAGGGCGGGACCGCGGGCTGCACCTTCTCCGGCTTCGAGCTGGTCCTGGGCACGGGCTTCAACGACATCCAGACCGCCAACCTGAACATCGGCACCACGCTGGCCGGGTTCGGCGGCGCCGACACGCTCAACGGCGCCAATGGCGATGACGCCCTGTACGGCGACAACTTCGCCGGCGCCGTCGTCACCGGTGGCGCCGACACGCTGAACGGCGGGGCCGGCAGCGACGTTCTCGAAGGCGGCCAGTTCGGCGACGTGCTGAACGGCGGCGCCGGGGTCGACAGCATCAACTACTACGGTTCCGGCGCTGCGGTGGCCATCAACCTGGCCACCGGGGCCGCATCCGGCGGCGAGGCCCAGGGCGACACGCTGATCGACATCGAGAACGTCAACGGCTCGGGCTTCGCCGACGTTCTGACCGGCAGTGCCGTGGCCAACAGCCTCTTCGGCTATGAGGGCAACGACCTGCTCGACGGCGGCGCCGGAGCCGACGCGCTGGACGGCGGCAACGGTACCGACCAGGTGACCTATGCCCAGGCGACCGGCGGGGTCGCCGTCAACCTAGCCCTCGGCAGCGGCCTGGGCAACATCGCCCAGGGCGACACGCTGGCCAACATCGAGAACGTCACCGGCTCGGCCTTCAACGACATCCTGTTCGGCAACGGCGTGGTCAACGTGCTGGACGGCGGCAACGGCAACGATCTGCTCGATGGCGGCGCCGGGGCAGACACACTGAACGGCGGCGCCGGCACCGACACGGCGAGCTATGCCCAGTCGAACGCCGGGGTCACCGCCGACCTCACCTTCGGCGGGAATTCGGGTGGCGACGCCCAGGGCGATACGCTGACCGGCATCGAGAACCTGATCGGCTCGGCCTTCGCCGACACCCTGCGCGGCGATGCCGGGGCCAATGCGATCGACGGCGGCGGCGGCGACGACCAGATCGCCAGCTATGGCGGTGCCGACGCCATCAACGGCGGCGCCGGCATTGATACGGTCTATTACGACACCGCGGCGGTGACCGTTGACCTGGCCACCGGCCAGGGCTTCGGCGGCGACGCCCAAGGCGACACCTTCCAGAATGTCGAGAACGTCGTCGGCTCGGCCTTCAACGATACCCTGATCGGCGACGCCGGCGCCAACTCGCTCAGCGGCGGCGACGGCAACGACACGATCCGCTCCGGCGCGGGGAACGACGTCGTCAGCGGCGGCAACGGCAACGACGCGATCAACGCCTATGGCGGCGCCGACGTCATCAATGGAGGCGCGGGCATCGACACGGTCTATTACGACGGTTCGACCATCGGGGTGCTCGTCAACCTAGCCACCGGCACCGGCACGGGCGGCGACGCCCAGGGCGACACGCTGTCGGGCATCGAGAACCTCATCGGCTCGGCCTTCAACGACACTCTGATCGGCGACGGCGGCGCCAATTCGCTCGCCGGCGGCGGTGGCGACGACACGCTCCGCGGCGGCGCCGGGGCCGATGCCCTCAACGGCGGCGCCGGCATCGACACGGCCAGCTACGCCGGGTCCGCCGCCGCCGTTTCGATCGACCTGCGAAACGGCGGCGCCTCGGGTGGCGACGCCCAGGGCGACACGCTGACCGGGATCGAGAACGTCATCGGCTCCGACCTCGCCGACAACCTGATCGGCAATGCCGGCAACAACCGGATCGAGGGCAGCGCCGGCGACGATGCCATGGCCGGAGAAGCCGGTGCGGACGCCCTGATCGGCGGTGCCGGCATCGACACGGCCTGGTACAACAACTCGACCGCCGCCGTGTCGATCGACCTCCGAAACGGCACCGGCGCGGGCGGCGACGCCCAGGGCGACACCTTGGACGGGATCGAGAACGTCGTCGGCTCCGGCCTTGCCGACAACCTGATCGGCAATGCCGGCGCCAACAGGATCGACGGCGGCGCCGGCAATGATGCCATGGCCGGGGAAGCCGGCGCGGACGCCCTGATCGGCGGCGCCGGCATCGACACGGCGTGGTACAACAACTCGACCGTCGGGGTGACCGCCAACTTGGCCAGCGGCACCGGCGCGGGCGGCGATGCCCAGGGCGACACGCTGGCGGGCGTCGAGAACCTCGTCGGCTCGGCCTTCAACGACACCCTGATCGGCGACGGCGGCGCCAACTCGCTCACCGGCGGCGACGGCGACGACACGATCCGCTCCGGCGCGGGGAGCGACGTCGTCGGCGGCGGCAACGGCAACGACCAGATCAACGCCTATGGCGGCGCCGACGCCATCAATGGCGGCACGGGCATCGACACGGTCTATTACGACGCCTCGGCCGTCGGCGTGACGATCGACCTGGCCGCCAACACCGCCTCGGGCGGCGACGCCGAGGGCGACACGCTGTCCGGCATCGAGAACCTCGTCGGGTCGGCCTTCGCCGACCGGCTGTTCGGCAATGACGGCGCCAATGCGCTGAGCGGCGGGGCGGGCGATGATTTCCTGCACGGTGGGGCCAGGGCCGACACGCTCAACGGCGGTGCCGGGTCGGACTTCGCGAGCTACCGGGGTTCGGTCGCGGCGGTGGCCGTCAACCTGCTGGCCGGCATCGCCTCCGGCGGCGACGCTCAAGGCGACACCCTGACGGGTATCGAGAACCTGTATGGGTCGAGCCTCGACGACCAGCTCACCGGCAGCGACGTCCGCAACATCATCGGCGGCGGGAATGGCAACGACAGCATCGCCGGCAATGGTGGCGATGATTCCCTGTCGGGCGAGGGCGGCAACGACAGCCTCGACGGCGGCGTCGGCGCCGACCGGCTGATCGGCGGCGCCGGGGTCGATACCGTCCATGGCGGCAACGGCAACGACAGCGTCGATGCCGGCGGCGAGAACGACCAGGTCTTCGGCGAGGCCGGCCATGACAATGTCTATGGCGGCGCCGGCGACGACCAGATCGACGGCGGAGACGGCAACGACATCCTCGAGGGGAATGGCGGGGCCGACGCGCTGACCGGCGGCGCCGGCATCGACACGGCCAGCTATGCCGGCTCCGCCGCCGGGGTGGCGGTCAATCTGGCGACCGGAGCGCTGTCGGGCGGTGACGCCCTGGGCGACACGCTGACCGGCATCGAGCAGGTGATGGGCTCGGCCCAAGCCGACACGCTGACCGGCGACGCCAACGCCAACACCCTGTGGGGCATGGCCGGCGACGACGTGCTCAGCGGCGGCGGCGGCGGCGACGCGCTGAAGGGCGGCGCCGGCAACGAACGCTTCGTCTACACCGCCCTGTCCGACAGCGCGGTCTCGGGCCTCGGCAAGGACGGGATCACCGACTTCTCGACCGGCGACCGGATCGACCTGTCCGCGATCGATGCCGACGGCAACGCGGCCAATGGCGACACCGCCTTCAGCTTCGGCACCGGCGACTTCACCCGTCAGGCCGGCGAGCTGCGGGTGGTGACGGTGGGGGCGATCCAGGTGGTCTATGCCGACGCCAACGGCGACAAGGCCCCCGACTTCGCCATCAACGTCATCTCCGACCATGCCCTGACGGCGAGCGACTTCCTGCTCTGACGGATCGTGCGGCCCGGCCGCCCGGAGCGGCCGGGCGGCCCTTTCGGGCGGAACTTCGCCATTTGTGGTTACCGGCCCGGCCTCCCTGTCGGGATGCGCCGGCAAGTTGAATCCTTGCTGGCGAGATTTTCGCCTGACGGGATATGCAGGACTTCTGCTAGATCTTTCATATTTTCAGGCTCTAGCCGACCGGGGCGCATTTTAGCCCCGCCGTTCCCCTGGGACCGGCAGCGCCCGACTCAGGAGGAAGATCCGTGACCCAGACCCTGAACGGCACCGCCGGCGCCGACACCCTGACCGGGACCAATCCGGGCGATGCGGCCAACCCGGACGGCATCGACATCATCAATGGCGGCGGCGGCAACGACACGCTCAGCGGCCTCGGCGGCAACGACATCATCTCGGGAGGCGCGGGCCAAGATGTCCTGAGCGGCGGCGCCGGCATCGACACGCTCTCCTTCGTCAACGCCGCCGCGGGCGTCGGGCTGGCCCTGAACGCCGTCGGCGCCTTCGGCGAGGCGCAGGGCGACAGCATGAGCGGCTTCGAGAACCTGATCGGCAGCAATTTCAACGACCAGCTCGCCGGCGACGGCGGTGTCAACGTCGTCCGCGGCGGCGCCGGCAACGACTACATCCAGATCAGCGGCGGCGCCGACACGTTGGACGGCGGCGCCGGCAGCGCCGATATCTTCGACGGCCGCGTCTGGGGCTCGGGCCTCACCGTCAACCTGCTCGCCGGGACCGTGACCGGGGGCGTGACCATCATGGGCATCGAGTGGGTCCTGGGCACCGGCTTCAACGACACCCAGACCGCCAATCAGTCCGTCGACACCATCCTGGCCGGGGGCGGCGGCAACGACACGCTCAACGGCCTCGACGGCAACGACCAGCTCTACGGCGACAATTTCAGCGGCATCGGCGGCAGTGGCACCGACACGCTGAGCGGCGGCAACGGCAACGACTATCTTGAGGGCGGGGTGCTCGGCGACGTGCTGAACGGCGGCGCCGGCACCGACACCGCCGGTTATGCCCAGTCCAGCGCCGCGGTGACCGTCAACCTGGGCACCGGGGCCGCATCCGGCGGCGAGGCCCAGGGCGACACCTTCAACAGCATCGAGAACGTCACCGGCTCCAACTTTGATGACGTGCTGACTGGCAGCGGCGGCGCCAACACCCTCACGGGCGGCGGCGGCAACGACCTGCTCGACGGCGGCGCCGGGGCCGACGTGCTGAACGGCAGTGCTGGCATCGACACGGCGACCTATGCCGCGTCCACCGCGGCGGTGAGCATCAACCTGCTGACCGACGTCAACACCGGCGGCTTCGCCCAGGGCGATGCGCTGAACACGATCGAGAACCTCACCGGCTCGGCCTTCAACGACACCCTGGTCGGTAGCGCCGCGGCCAATGTGCTGACCGGCGGCAACGGCGACGACGCGCTCCAGGGCGGCGCCGGGGCCGACGCGCTAATCGGCGGTGCGGGCACCGACACGGTGACCTATGTCACCTCCGCCGCCGGCGTCACGGTCAGCCTCTCGACTTTCAACGCGACGGGCGGCGATGCCCAGGGCGACACCTTCAGCAGCATCGAGAACCTCACCGGCTCGGCCTTCGCCGACCTGCTCAACGGCGATGCCGGGGTGAATGTCCTGATCGGTGGCGCCGGTGACGACGTGCTCTCGGGCCGCGGCGGCGCGGACGCTCTGCGGGGCGGGACCGGCACCGACACGGCCGACTATACCGCCTCCACAGCGGCCGTCACGGTCAGCCTCGCGACCAACACCGCGACCGGCGGCGATGCCGAGGGCGACACCTTCAACGCCGTCGAGGGCGTCAGCGGCTCGAACCTCGCCGACGTCCTGACCGGCAATGCCGGATTCAACGCCCTCACCGGCGCCGGCGGCAACGACCTGCTCGACGGCGGCGCCGGCGCCGATGCGTTGAACGGCGGCGCGGGCGCCGATACGGCGACCTATGCCACCTCGACCGCCGGCGTCACGGTCAACCTCGTGACGGGCAGCGGCTCGGGCGGCGAGGCCCAGGGCGACACGCTCACCGGCATCGAGAATCTCATCGGCTCCGGCTTCGGCGACCGGTTGTACGGCTCCGCCGCGGCCAACGTCCTTGATGGCGGAGCCGGCGACGACACGCTCCGCGGCGGGGCCGGGGCCGATGTGCTCGACGGCGGCAACGGCCTCGACTTCGCCAATTACCAGGGCTCCGGCGCGGCGGTTGTGGTCAACCTGATGGCCGGCACCGCTTCGGGCGGTGATGCCGCGGGCGACACGCTGACCGGCATTGAGAACCTGTACGGGTCGAGCCATGACGACCAGCTGACCGGCAACAACACCCGCAACATCATCGGCGGCGAGCTCGGCAACGACACGCTCGCGGGCAATGGCGGCGACGACGTGCTCTCGGGCGAGGGCGGCAACGACAGCCTCGATGGCGGTGACGGCGCCGATCGCCTCGTCGGCGGTGCCGGGGTCGACACCGTCCATGGCGGCACCGGCAACGACAGCGTCGATGCCGGCAGCGAGAACGACCATCGACGGCGGCGAGGGCAACGACATCCTCGAAGGGAATGGCGGGGCCGACACGCTGGCCGGCGGGGCCGGCATCGACACGGCGAGCTACGCCGGCTCCGCCGCCGGGGTGTCGGTCAACCTGGCGACCGGCGCGACCTCGGGCGGCGACGCCCAGGGCGACACGCTGACCGGTATCGAGCAGGTGATGGGCTCGGCCCAGGCCGACACGCTGACCGGCGACGCCAACGCCAACACCCTGTGGGGCATGGCCGGCGACGACGTGCTCACCGGCGGCGGCAACGGCGACGCGCTGAAGGGCGGCGCCGGCAACGACCGCTTTGTCTACACCGCCCTGTCCGACAGCGCGGTCTCGGGCCTCGGCAAGGACGCGATCCGGGATTTCTCGGTCGGCGACAGGATCGACCTGTCGGCGATCGATGCGGACGGCAACTCGGCCAATGGCGACACTGGCTTCACCTTTGGCACCGGGGACTTCACCCGCCAGGCCGGCGAGCTGCGGGTGGTTACGGCGGGGGCGATCCAGGTGGTCTATGCCGACGCCAACGGCGACAAGATCCCGGACTTCGCCATCAACGTCATCTCCGACCACGCGCTCACCGCGGCAGACTTCGTGCTGTAG
>NZ_JAHVDK010000015.1:0-173587 GCF_051487185.1 Inquilinus limosus | reverse complement strand
TCAGCCGCACGGCGCGCGAGGCGGTGGCGATCCGCTGGCAGTAGTCGACGCCGGGCTGCGGCGCCTGCAGCGCCTCCTGCTGCGTCGCCCGGGCGATCGACATCTGGATCTCGACCAGCTCCGCCAGCACGCGCAGATCCGCCGCCCGCTCCTCCTGCGGAGCGGCCGGGGCCTCCGGGGCCGGATCGGTCTGCGCCTTGTCCATGGAACGTATCATGAACAGGATCGCAGATTAATACAATTGCACAATGTGTTTACATCGATCCAATGCCGGCTCGACGGCAGGCTGGATCGTCTCCACCCCGCAGGCCCCGCGTAGCGTCGCCAGCCGCGCGCTTCCGGACAACGGGGCCGCTGCTTCCAGACAGCGCACCGGCACCAGTGCCGCCGGTGATAGGAAATCGGCTCCGATCAGAACCGGTTCGTGCCGCTGCCAGCGGTATTCATGTATAGGTAGGAGATGCGGATGATGTGGGGGCGTCATGTATTTGTCGCGAATCAAAATCGAGAACTTCCGTAACTTCTGTGACCTTGACGTGGCTCTCGGCGGCAACGTCGTAATCGTCGGCGAGAACCGGGTCGGTAAAAGCAATCTGCTCTTCGGCCTGCGGCTAATCTTCGACCCTTCGTTGCCCGATAGCAGCCGGCAACTCGGCCTCGCCGACTTCTGGGACGGGCTCGGCGCGATTGACGCGACCACCAAGATCACAATCTCGGTTGAGATCAAAGATTTCGACGACGATCTAGATGTCCTCGCAGTCCTCACCGACTACCGACTCGACGATGATCCCGACACCGTCCGGCTCACCTATCAGCTGCGGGCACAGACCGGGCTTGAGCGCGCTCCGGCAAGCGATGACGATTTCGCCTTCGTCTGCTTCGGCGGCGAGAACGAAGCTAAGCGGTTCGGGCATGACCTGCGCCGCCGCATCACCATGGACCTGCTGCCGGCCCTGCGTGATGCCGAGGGTGATCTTGCTGCCTGGCGTCGATCACCACTGCGGCCGCTGGTTGAGGAAGCGTTCATTGGCATCGACAAGGACGAACTTGCGGCGATTGGCGAGAAGATTGCCTCGGCGACCGAGGCGGTGATCGAGTTCGACGAGATGAAGAAGCTCGAGACCAGCATCGCCGAGTTGTTCCTGGCGATGAGCGGGACCAAGCAGGACGTCCGGCCCTCGCTCGGCTTCTCCGCAACCGACGCAACCCGCATCAATCGCCAGATCCGCCTGCTGATCGACGCAGGGCGGCGCGGCATTGCCGATGCGAGCCTCGGCTCCGCCAATCTGATCTTCCTCACACTGAAGCTGCTCGACCTCCAGCGTCTCATCAACAACAACAAGCGCGACCATTCGTTGCTCGCGATCGAGGAGCCGGAGGCGCACCTTCACCCACACCTGCAACGCCTCGTCTACAAGCACCTTTTCGAGACGATCGTCGACGGCGGTGGCGCTGGTGAAGCCGAAAAGGGTGCAGCGGAGATCAGTCCGCTCTCGGTCATCCTTACAACGCATTCGCCGCATATCGCGAGCGTTGCGCCTCTTGCCTCGCTGCTGCTGCTTCGTGTCGAGACAGGCGCAGGAACCAGGGGCTACTCGACTGCGGAGGCCGACTTGACCGACGCTGAAACCGAGGACCTCACCCGTTACCTTGACGTGACCCGCGCCGAGATGGTGTTTGCTCGCGGCGTCATTCTTATCGAAGGAGACGCCGAGCGCTTCCTGATCCCAGCCTTTGCGGAAGAGCTGGGAGTCTCGCTCGATGAGCATGGCATCTCGGTCTGCTCGATCGCCGGGACCAATTTCCAGCCCTATGTGAAGCTGCTCTGCGCCCTCGGCATCCCGTTCTCGGTGATCAC
This sequence comes from Inquilinus limosus, assembly GCF_051487185.1. Classification (GTDB taxonomy): domain Bacteria; phylum Pseudomonadota; class Alphaproteobacteria; order DSM-16000; family Inquilinaceae; genus Inquilinus; species Inquilinus limosus_F. The sequence continues at coordinate 171,729 of NZ_JAHVDK010000015.1, read as the reverse complement.
CGACTATGACGAAGTCGACGGCGTGCCACGCGCCTACAATCGGGCGCTCGGGCTGGTCAGCATCATCGACAAGGCACGCGGCGGCGACAATACCAATGACCTCATCGACGCGATCCAAGATCTGGGGACCCATGACGAGTCAATCGAAAGATGCGAAGAGTTCGGCATCTTCGTAAACTCGGACACACTCGAGATCGAGTTGTTCGGCGGCGACTATGCCACTGAGATGATCGCGACGCTGCGCGAGCACAATTTCAGCCAGCAGCGCAAGAATCTACTCACTGCGTGGGAAACCGATCCCGACACGGTCAACCGGGACATCCTTCTCAAGATGATCGAACAGATGGGAAAGGGCCGCTTCGCCCAGCGGCTTGCCACCCGTGTTCCGGGCAAGTCTGTGCCAAGCTATATTACCGATGCAATCAACTATGTGATCGGCCTTGTCTAACCGCGCCCTCTATCTTCGGGCGGCAGAGGACCTGCGGCTCAACGACAGACAATGGCAGGCGTATGAGTCCACCGGCCACTGCGTGCTGCTCGCCGGCCCCGGCAGCGGCAAGACCAAGACGCTGACCGTCAAGCTCGCACGCATGCTCAACGAAAATGTCGAGGAGCCGCGTGGCATTGCCTGCATCACCTACAACAACGAATGCGCCCGCGAGTTGGAGACCCGGCTCGATGCGCTCGGCATCGCGCCGAGCGGCCGCGTGTTTGTCGGTACCGTTCATTCCTTCTCGCTAACACAGATCCTCCTGCCCTACGCGAAAGCTGCACGTTTGAACCTGCCCGACGAGTTCACCGTCGCCACCCAGCAGCAAGCCCGCGGCGCACTTGAGCGAGCCTTCACGAAGGCGGTCGGTGGTCCTGAGAACCCGCAAGGCTGGCGCCTGCGCATGGATCGCTATCGCCGCCGTTTTCTCGATCGAACCAGGCCGGAATGGAAGACGGCCGATCCGACTCTGTTCAGGCTCGTCGAAGCCTATGAAGCCGAGCTGCGCAAGCTCGGCCTGATCGATTTCGACGATATGCCGCTGCTCGCGGTTCGCGCGCTCGCGCAGAACCCATGGTTGCAAAAGGCGCTTGTGGCCAAGTATCCGATCCTCGCCGTCGACGAGTATCAGGACCTTGGTGTCGCTCTGCACCGCATGGTGATGGGGCTCTGCTTCAGCGCCGGTATGCGCCTGTTCGCGGTCGGCGATGTTGACCAGTCGATCTACGGTTTCACGGGTGCGCACCCGGAACTGCTCCGTCGTTTGTCCGAACGCGACGATGTCGAGACAGTACAGCTCGGCCTCAACTATCGCTGCGGGTCGAGGATCGTGACAGCCTCGGAATACGCGCTCGGCGAGACGCGCGGCTACCGCGCCCCAGACAATGCGCATGAAGGCACGATCTATTTTCACCCCTGCACTGCCGGCTATGCCGGACAGGCGCGGCTATTGATCGAGGAGCTGATCCCGGAGATCCGTGAGCGGCTGCCCAATGTCAACCTCGGCGAGATCGCTGTCCTTTACCCGGCGGCATTCCTCGGGGACGAGGTGGCGAACGCCGCAGCTGCTAAAGGCTATTCAGTCATCCGCACCGACGGCAACGCTCTCTATCCGCGTGGAAGCCGATTGATGCGGTGGCTCGAGCAATGCGCCATGTGGTGCTGCGGTGGATGGCGGTCGGGGCAACCCCGCATTAGCCACGTCGTCAGCGAAGGCGCGCGCCTGTTCCACGAAACGCTGACCAGCGATGAGGACCGGATCGCCTTCCAGCGCGACCTGATCGCCGCGCTCTGGGATCGACGTGACGACATGCTCGGTCTACACGACTGGCTGGCCGCGCTTCGAATCGACATCATCAAGCCGCGGATCACCCCGGCCCGGTCGCTCGATGATGAGCTGGCTACCCTGGATGGCTTCATCGCCCGACTCGGCCCGATGGGTGACGTCGATGACCTGCTGCTCGGCGAGTTCGCCGGCATCGGTACCGGCCTCGGCCGCATCAACCTCTCGACGCTCCACAGTGCAAAAGGTCGTGAGTTCGACGTCGTCATCCTGTTCGGCATGGAAGAGGGTCGGATCCCGCGCAACAACCCCTCGGAGAACGACATCCGCGAGGCTCGTCGTCTCTTCTATGTCGGTTTCACCCGGGCGCGGCACGAAGTCCATCTAATCTTCGGGAAGTTCAACCCGTCCCGGTTCGTGACTGAAGTTGAGGACCGCCTCGCTGCCTCCTGAACTGCTATGTGGAGCAAATTGCGCTGCATTGACGTCCGCTAAACCGCCAAGACGGCCCGACACCGCCGCCAACGACACAGCCGCCTACTCTGCCTTTGCAACCGGGATGCGGAGAACGAGAGTGACGGGCATCGCCTTGAAAAACGTACACCACAAAGCTAGCCTAATGGCCCTCGCCAGCGCCCCTGGAACACTCGTTGGATACCTACCTCGAAATCGCGGCGACAATTCTGCGGGCCGAGAGGCGGCCTCTTAGTTCGCGTGCAATTTTGGCGGCGGCCTATCGGCATGGTTGCGTACCCGCTCATCTGTATGGCAAGACGCAGCATAAAACTCTCGGAGCTCGGCTCAGCGAAGACATCATCGCTCACAGAGAAGAAAGCTTATTCTTTCGAACGATGCCGGGGCGATTCTTCCTGCGCGAGTTTCTTGATGATAATACTATCCCCGAGGAGTTCCGCCAGCCGATAGCCGTCCGACGTCGAGTGCGCGAGCTGCTACGAGGGCCGGCGTTGGCGCTCAGCGTCGACGACTTGGCCGGGATCGCTACGTCTGACAGTCCAATTTCACCCGAGCGCGTGTTGAGACTGCTCCATAAAAACCGGTATCGCTACGATGATCCTAAAGATCAGCGACCCGACAGCGTATTTTTGTGGTCCTTTGTGGCAGTCCGTCGAGATTGCGAAGTTCTCACGTACAGGCTCGGGCGGTACCGGGACGATAGAGATACATTTATGTCCCGCCGGTCAGTGGGATTTTCCACCTTAGTAAGCCGAGAACAAAGTACCCTTTTCAATATTGAGGATTTAGGGATCGTCGAATCAGGTGTAAACGCTGCAAAGATGGATCTCGATGTACCTGTAGTAAGGCACTCCTCAGAAGCCACCCAATCGCAGGCATCTCTTACAAACTTCATCTGGGTGGAGCATGAGCGCGGCCAAAGCGATCTTCTCGCCGTAATTTCGTTTAGATGCCCAGACTGGTTCCATCCTGAGAGGCGTCGGCTATCCTTGAATGATGTGTCCTGGTTGGACATGAAAACTCCCGTAAACAACATCGATGATTTTGATCCTTGGTCGCGTTGCGTCTTAATGCACGGAGAATTTAACAAAATTCAATAATCGCCCGATATGATACTGAGGCAAGAATTGACTCGTCCGCCCATCATAATCCCAGCCCCGGGGGTCGCTTATGTAAGATCCCAGCTGGATACGAAGGATCACGGTCGCACTAAGCGCGCGCTCCAATATTTGTGTAAATTGTATAGGAGTGGCCATCGCCTTGCGAAACACGATCAGATCGGTGTCGAACAATCTATTGTTGGCATCCTATATACTCGAAAAGGCGATGAGAAGCTCCGAAGATGGGCTCTCAACGCTCTTGCTCGTTGTGGCACCGCGAGCTTAAGCCAAGAGTGTGTGCTTGGAATTTTAAAGGAATACCATGATCAGCCACAAACTGCGGCCGCGGCCATCGCGGCGCTATATCGCATGGAACCGGAAGCGACCAAAGTTATCGATGCCTTAGATATTTTTGATCCGCAAATGAGGACGCTCGCCGCACTGCAGCACGTTCCGCCACAAGCACTCGATTTGCGATCGTTACCCATTAATCTCGAGGCTGCTTCAGCTGATACTCTTAAATTGGGGCTGATCGTGGTAGGCCTAGATCGGGCACCAGCCAATCTATTTCATCCAAGGCACGGCAACGCAGATATCGTCAAAGCCCTTGGCGCTCACGATGATCCTATTGTAGCTCAATACACAGTGTGGGCGGTAGCCGAGAACGATAATCTGACAGTCGACGATCTTGGGATCCCGATATCTTCTGTTGAATCTCGGCCCGGCAACGTTCGAGGTTGGATGTATCGTGCGGTGGCTATGCACACTCCTTCTGCTGTGAAGTATCAGGACTACATTGCGAATGGCGCCGGAGACACCGATGCCGAAGTACGGCTTGGACTCGCGATAGGGTTGAAGGACACGTATTTTGACGGCTTGGAAGCGGTAGTGTTGGATTGGTACATCAACGAGGAAGATAGCGAGGTAAGCCAATCACTATTAGACCACATGGTGCGGCATTCCGACAAGTGCTATAATTACGAGCAATGTATAGTAGAGCGATATGAGAGCGAGGGCAAGAATTCACTCCTTCGCAGGAGAATGGAAGGTCTTGCTGCTCGAACGACCCTATATCTCAGGCTTATGCGAATATCCTATGATGGTTCCAGCGACCTTTTTAGGGGAGAAATTATCGTGAGTAACAACACGACGATAAATGGCGGCGTCCAAGCCGGCGCTTTTGCGATTGGTGGGAATGCGAGTAATTCGGCCGCAACACAGATTCACTACGAGTCGAAAACGGTCGAGGCGATTCAAGGTGAGCTAGCGAAGGCAATCCGCGGCGTACACGAATCAGGATGCACGCCAAATATCAAGGAAGAAGCTCTGGAACACGTTAGGGCCGCGCAGATCGATCCATCGCCCGACAAGATAACAAAGGCGATTATTACACTTAAGAAGGTCGAGGCGGCAGCGTCGCAGATTGCAGGAATTGGCTCAGCGGCCACCTCAATTGGAACAACAATCGTAACTCTAGGAAAGTTATCCGGACTCATTTCGTAGGGGCGAAGCCACTTGGATCGCGAAAGGCTAAGCATAAGGACGTAAATACCGGAAACACTGTCAGATCGCGCTGGATCAGCGATCGCCCCGGCGCAGACCTCGAATGAGGTCCGGTTTAGAGGCTCGCTTACGCGATGGGAAGATCCGGTCCGGAGGAGCCTCGATGGCCCCCCAAATGTCGGCAGAGGGGACCGGAGCAGCCTCCAGAGGTATCGCAAAGAGCCGCATGTGGACACTCGCCCCAATCCTATGTTCGCTATTTGTTCTTGACGTGATGCCGCATCACGCGGCATAGTTCAGGCACAGTCAGACAACTGCGCCCGCCCGGCCCCGCCGCGGCGGGTTTTTTCGTGCGAGGTCGACATGCGGAGGGGTGTGACGAGGCGCAAGCCGGGCTGGATCGGCTTCGCCGGGCAGCGCCGCGGCAACGCCAGGACATGGGCCATGCCGACAAGGCCCCGGATCCTGATCCTGTGCCTGGCGGCGGTGGCCGGGCGGCGGCGACGGGGCGAGCCCCTGCCGGAGCGGATCCGCCGGCTGACCGGCGCGGCCGAAGCCCGGCTGGTCCCCGGCGCCGCCACCGGCCGCGCCGCGGCCGAGCTGCGGCGGCTGGACCAGGCGTATCGGGACGTCCGCCAGGAGCTGGACGGGGCGGACGACGCGCCGGGCGAGACGCCGGCCGCCCTGCCCCCGCCCGACCTGGCGCCCGCCTTCGTGCCGTTGCTGGAGCGGTCGCGCTACAAGGGCGCCCACGGCGGGCGCGGCTCCGGCAAGTCGCATGTCTTCGCCGAGCTGCTGGTGCGGCGCTGCGTCGAGGCGGCGCCGGTGCGGGCGGTGTGCATCCGCGAGGTGCAGCGGTCGCTCGACCAGTCGGTCAAGCGGCTGATCGAGGACAAGATCCAGGCCCTGGGCCTCGGCCCGGCCTTCCGGGTGCAGGCCGACCGCATCCTGGCGCCGCGCGGCGGCCGGATCATCTTCCAGGGCATGCAGAACCACACGGCGGAGTCGATCAAGTCGCTGGAGGGCTACGACATCGCCTGGGTCGAGGAGGCGCAGGCCCTGTCGATCCGCAGCCTGGACCTCTTGCGCCCGACCATCCGCAAGCCGGGGTCGGAGCTGTGGTTCTCCTGGAACCCGGTGCGGCCGGAGGACCCGGTCGACGCGCTGTTCCGCGGCGGCCCGCCGCCGCCCGATTCCGTCCTGGTGCCGGTGAACTGGTCCGACAACCCGCATTTCCCGGAGGTGCTGAAGGCGGAGATGGAGTGGGACCGGCAGCGCGACCCGGAGAAGCACCAGCATGTCTGGCTGGGCGGGTATCGCCGGGTCAGCGAGGCGCGGGTGTTCAAGAACTGGAAGGTGGAGGCGTTCGAGACGCCGCCCGACGCCCGCTTCCTGTTCGGCGCCGACTGGGGCTTCGCCCGCGACCCGACCGTGCTGGTGCGCTGCTTCGTGCAGGGGCGGACGCTGTTCGTCGATCACGAGGCCTATCGCGTCGGCTGCGAGATCGACCGCACGCCGGCCCTGTTCGACACCGTGCCGGGGGCGCGGCGCGGCCCGATCATCGCCGACAGCGCCCGGCCGGAGACGATCAGCTACATGAAGCGCAACGGCTTCGGCAACATCACGGGATCGACCAAGGGGGCGGGGTCGGTGGAGGACGGGATCGAGTTCCTGAAGGCGCACGACATCCTGGTGCATCCGCGCTGCCGCCACCTGATCGACGAGCTGGCCCTCTACAGCTACCGCACCGACCCGAAGACCGGCGCGATCCTGTCCGAGCTGGAGGACCGCGAGAACCACGCCGTCGACGCCCTGCGCTATGCCGTCGAGGGGCTGCGGCGGGGCGGCTACGACAGCTCGATGAAATGGGTGTAGGGAGAGGGCGCGGGCCGCTCACGCCAGAAAATGAGTCCCCCTTCCCTCGCGGGAGGGGGTTTCCGATGCCAGGACCGGCCCGGACTTCGGCGATCCGGCTATCGCTGCGAGGCCTGTCCTCTGCTCATTCGCGCGCAGACGCGCGCAGACCCCTCCCCCTGTCCCCTCCCGCAAGGGGAGGGGGAGGATTAAAGGCATAGGTCGACACGAACGGCTGAGTCCTGAAACGGTCTCGCAAGCGGGAGAGGCAATCGGCCTCCGCACCCCGTAACCCGACGGCCGACTTCGGCGAACCGGGTGTCGGGGCCCCTGCAGGCCCGAACGGGAGATCCGGATCGTGACGTCCAAGCGCTTCCCTTCCCTGCCGGCCCTCGCCGGCGCCCTCTCCCTGCTCGCGGTCGCCGCCGGGCTGGCGGTGACCGGATCCTCCGCCGAGGAGGCGCGGCTGGTGCCGCCGCCCGCGGTCGACGAGACCGTCGCCCCCGGCACGACCTCGGAGACCGCGGTGCTGGCCGGCGGCTGCTTCTGGGGCGTGCAGGGCGTGTTCCAGCACGTCGAGGGCGTCACCAGCGCCGTCTCCGGCTATGCCGGCGGCGAGGCCGGCGCCGCGCGGTACGAATTGGTGAGCAGCGGCGGCACCGGCCATGCCGAATCGGTGAAGATCACCTTCGATCCGCGCCGGATCAGCTATGGCCGCATCCTGCAGATCTATTTCTCGGTGGCGCACGACCCGACCCAGCTGGACCGCCAGGGGCCCGACATCGGCCCGCAATACCGCTCGGCGATCTTCCCGGCGGATCCGGAGCAGGAGCGGATCGCCAGGGCCTATATCGACCAGCTGAACCGGGCCGGGGCGTTCGACGCCGAGATCGCAACCAGAATCGAGCGGGGCCGGGCCTTCTACCCGGCGGAGGACTACCACCAGGATTTCCTGGCCCGGAACCCGGCCAACCCCTATATCGCGATCCACGACCTGCCGAAGATCGAGGCTCTGCACCGCCTGTTCCCGGACGACTACCGCGCCGACCCGGTGCTGGTCGCGGCGCAGGCGGCGAACTGAGCGGCCGCCCCGGCTCGTCTCGCGGCGACAAATCGCCACTCGCCAGGACGGCCGTCTTGTCCGACCATTGCATAGTCAGGAATGCGCCGGCTGAAAGCCCATGAGAGACCGTTCGTAAATGCTACTGGCGCGGCCGTCTGACGGCGGTTTCTCCGCTTCCGGTGCTCACGGACCCAAACGTCCGCTGCGCGCCGGTTCTCGAAACCACCGCCAGCCGACTCACGCCAGCGCATTTCCAAACGGTCTCTGAGAGGACCGGCCGGCGGGCAAGGGACGGACGGATCTCATGGGGCTGCTGGGCGCCGGCCGCATCGCTCTCGGAGTCGGGGTGCTGCTGATCGTGGGCGGGACGGCGGGCCTGGCCGCTTACGCCTGGCGCCCGCCGATCGACCCGGTCGACCCGCCGGCGGCGGCGAGCTTCGACCCGGCGCTGGTCCGCAAGGGCGCCGATCTGGCCGCGATCGGCAATTGCGGCACCTGCCACACCACCCCGGGCGGCCGCCCCTTCGCCGGCGGCCTGCCGCTGCCGACGCCCTTCGGCACGATCCACAGCACCAACATCACCCCCGATCCCAACACGGGCATCGGGCGCTGGTCGGAGGCGGCGTTCCGGCGGGCGATGCGCGAAGGCGTCGACCGCCAGGGCCGGCATCTCTACCCGGCCTTCCCCTACGACCACTTCACCCTGGTGACCGATGAGGACAACCGGGCGATCTACGCCTTCCTGATGACGCGCCAGCCGGTGCCGGCCCGGGCGCCGCCGAATGATCTGCCCTTCCCGCTGAACCTGCGCGTCGTGCTGGCCGGCTGGAAGCTGCTGTTCCTGGAGGAAGGACCCTATCGGCCCGACCCGGCGCATGACGCCGTGTGGAACCGCGGCGCCTATCTGGCCGAGGGGCTGGCCCATTGCGGCGCCTGCCACACGCCGCGCAACCTGCTCGGCGCCGAGCGGACCAACCGGCGCTTCGCCGGCGGCGAAAGCGAAGGCTGGCACGCCGTGCCGATCGGCAGCGGGGCACCGGCGCCGGTGCCCTGGACCGAGGAATCGCTGTTCCACTATCTGCGTGACGGCTGGCACGGTCTGCACGGGACGGCGCAGGGGCCGATGGCGCCGGTGGCCGACAACCTCGCGACGGTGCCGGAGGAGGATGTGCGGGCGATCGCGGTCTATGTCGCCGCGGTGACGGGGCTGCCCGACGCCGAGGTCCGCAAGCGGGGCGAGGCCCTGGCGGCCGCCGCCGCGGCCCCGGCCGGTCCCGGCACCCGGCCGCAATCGGCGGGCAGCCAGACCATCGCCGTCGCCGACCCGGCGCAGGACCCGGGCGCCGCGATCTACGCCGCCACCTGCGCCAGCTGTCATGAGAGCGGTCGGGCCTCCCCCTTCGGCGGCCTCGATCTCAGGCTCAGCTCCGCCATCACCGCCGACAGCCCGGCCAACCTGATCCGCATCATCCGCAATGGCGTGCCGGCAAGGAACGGCACGCAGGCCCCGATCATGCCGGGCTTCGCCGCCGCCCTGTCGGACCGGCAGTTGGCGACGCTGGTCGGTTATCTGCGCGGCCGCTTCAGCGGCAAGCCGGCCTGGACCGGTGCGGAGGCCACCATCCGGGCCGCGAAGGACAGCGAGGTCGCCGCTGGGGCGGCCGCCAACCGGTAGGGAGAGGTCATGATCGAGCTCAAGGTCAACGGCCGCACGCACGCCGTCTCCGCCGATCCCGACACGCCGCTGCTCTACGTGCTGCGCGGCGAGCTGCAGCTCAACGCCGCGAAATACGGCTGCGGCCTGGGCCAGTGCGGATCCTGCACCGTGCTGGTCAACGGCGAGGCCGTGTTCTCCTGCGTCGTCCCGATCCTGCTGGTGGAGAACAAGGAGATCACGACGCTGGAGGGGCTGGGCACCGAGGACGCCCCCGGCCCGCTGCAGCGCGCCTTCATCGAGGAGCAGGCGGCGCAGTGCGGCTACTGCATCCCGGGCATGATGATGCAGGCGCATGCCCTGCTGCGGAAGACCCTGACCCCCTCGGACGCCGAGATCCGCCGCCATCTGGAGGGGCATCTCTGCCGCTGCGGCACCCATATGCGCGTGCTGCGGGCCATCCGCCGCGCCGCCGCGACGATGCGCAGCGCGGCGGCCGAGCCCCAGGGCCCGGCCGACCGGGAGACGGTGCTGTGAGCGCCGGCCCATCCCTCGCCCTGTCGCGGCGCGGCCTGCTGCAGGGCGCCGGCGGCGTGATCGTCAGCTTCGCCCTGGGCCCCGCCGCCCGCGCCCAGCAGGCGGCCGAGACGCCGCAGCTTGCCGGCGAACTGCCCGGCAGCCTGGCGGACGCGCCCTTCCTCGATTCCTGGATCCAGGTCGACCCCAGAGGCGCGGTCAGCGTCTTCACTGGCAAGGCCGAGCTGGGCCAGGGCATCGCCACCGCGCTGCAGCAGATCGCGGCCGAGGAGCTGGGCCTGCCCTTCAACGCGCTGACTGTGGTCGCCGCCGATACCGGCCGGACCGCCAATGAGGGCTACACCGCCGGCAGCCATTCGATGCAGGACAGCGGCACCGCCATCCGCAACGCCGCCGCCCAGGTTCGCGAGATCCTGCTGGGCGAGGCGGCGCGGCAGATGGGCGTGCCGGCCGACCAGCTGCGGATCGAGGGCGGCCAGGTGCTGGCGCCCGGCGGCAACCGCCGCTCTTTCGGCGGCCTCGTCGCGTCCGGCCTGTCGCTGCATGTCGAGGCCCGGCCCGAGTCGAAGCTGACCGATCCCGCCGCCTTCCGGGTGATGGGCCAACCGGTGCCGCGGATCGACATCCCGGCCAAGGTGACCGGCGGCGGCGCCTACGTCCAGGATCTGCGCCTGCCCGGCATGCTGCACGCCCGGGTGGTGCGGCCGCCCGGCTATGGCGCCCGCCTGGCCGCGGTGGACAGCGGCGCGGTCGAGGCCCTGCCCGGGGTGGTGAAGGTGGTGCGGGACGGCGATTTCCTGGCGGTGGTGGCGGAGCAGGAGTTCCAGGCGATCAAGGCGATGCGGATGCTGGCCGCGGCCGCGCAGTGGCAGGAGCAGGCGGCGCTGCCCGACCAGGCCCGGCTGCCGGAGGCGCTGCTGGCGCTGCCGGCCCGGGATTTCCCGATCCTCGACCGGCACGACGCCGTGGCCCCGACCTCCGACAAGGTGCTCGAGGCCAGCTATTCCCGGCCCTATCTGCTGCACGGCTCGATCGGCCCGTCCTGCGCCGTGGCGCAGCAGGAGGCGGACGGCCTGCTGACGGTCTGGACCCACACCCAGGGCGTCTATCCCGACCGCAGGGCGATCGCCGAGATGCTGGGCCGGCCGCCGGAGACGGTGCGCTGCATCCATGTCGAGGGGTCCGGCTGCTACGGCCACAACGGCGCCGATGACGCCGCGGCCGATGCCGCCCTGCTGGCCGTCGCCCTGCCCGGTCGCCCGGTGCGGGTGCAGTGGATGCGCGAGCAGGAGCACGCCTGGGAGCCTTTCGGCCCGGCGATGGTGGCCAAGACCCGCGCCACGCTGGACACTGCCGGCCGCATCGCCGACTGGAGCTACGAGGTCTGGAGCAACACCCATTCCACCCGCCCCGGGCCGGCCGGCAGCCTGCTGGCCGCCCGGCAGCTGGCCAAGCCCTTCCCGGCGCCGGCGCCGAGGCCGCTGCCGCAGCCGGAGGGCGGCGGCGACCGCAACGCCATCCCGCTCTACGCCCTCGCCAATGCGCGGGTGGTGCATCATTTCCTGCCGGACATGCCGCTCCGGATCTCCGCCCTGCGCTCGCTGGGCGCGCAGATGAACGTGTTCGCGATCGAGAGCTTCATGGACGAGCTGGCGCTGGCCGCCGGCGCCGACCCGGTCGCCTTCCGGCTGCAGCACCTGGAGGACCCGCGCGCCCGCGACGTGATTGCCGCTGCCGCCGAGGCCTTCGGCTGGGACCGCGGCCGTCCTGTCGGCGCCGGCCATGGCCGCGGCTTCGGCTTCGCCCGCTACAAGAACCTGGCCGCCTATTGCGCGGTGGCCGCCGAGGTCGCGGTCGAGCGCGAGACCGGGGCGGTGCGCGTGCCGCGCGTCGTCGCCGCGGTCGACACCGGCCAGGTGGTCAACCCGGACGGCGTGCGCAACCAGATCGAGGGCGCCGTGCTGCAGTCGATGAGCTGGACGCTGTATGAGAGCGTCGGCTTCGACCGCAGACGGATCACCTCGGTCGACTGGTCGACCTACCCGATCCTGCGCTTCAGCGCCGTGCCGGACAGCGTCGAGGTCCGCATCATCGATCGGCCGGGCGAGCCCTTCCTGGGCTGCGGCGAGACCGGCCAGGGCCCGGCCAGCGCCGCGCTGGCCAATGCGATCGCCGACGCCACGGGCCGACGGCTGCGCGACCTGCCGCTGACCGCCGCCAAGGTGAAAGCCGCGATCGGGGTGTGAGGAAGCCCGCCGACCATCAACCCCGGCCGGAAAATTATTCCCGCGTTTTGCGTAACCCCGCCCCCTGCCCGCTGCCGCCGTGAATGGGAACGGCCTAGCGATCCGCACCGTTTCCGACTCTGAGGTGCGATACAGGTACGGAGATGGCCATGTTGAAACCAGCTATGCTCATCCTGGCAGCGGCGCTGTCCTTGGCGGCGTGCGGCCGAGACCCTGGCACCCGGGCGCTCTCGGGCGGGGCGATCGGCGCCGGCGCCGGCGCCGGCACGGCCGCGATCACCGGCGGTAATGTCGGGACCGGCGCGATCATCGGCGGGCTCGGCGGGGCTGCCGTCGGCGGTCTGACGGATTGCCGGCAACTCGGGCGCTGCTGATCCACAAGGTCCGCCGTAGGTTTCCGGGGAGCGGCCCTCAACGGTCCGCTCCCCGACCGACGCTCTAGAGAAATATCCTGTCAGCGAGTGCCGAGCAGCTTGCGCGCGGCCTCGACCTGCGCCATGCATCCGCTCTCATCTCCGCTCTGCGCCAGCTGGCGCGCATTCTGGAGATGGATCGCGAATTGCTCCTGCGGGGATTCCTGGGCGGCGCCTTTGAGCGCCTCTCGCTGATGCTCGCTCGAGGCGGCGCTAGGTGCGCTCCCGGTACTCGGCATGGTGCCTGAGGTCCCCTCCTGGGGCTGCGTGCCCTGGAGCGTCTGGGTCTGATGGGGGCTCGCCTGTGGCTGTCCGCTCTGGGCCTCCATCTGCTTGAACTGCGCCTCGAGCTGATTGACGTCCTGGGCGCAGTCGGCCAAGGCGGGCGGGCTAAACGCCAAACACGCCGCAGCCGAGACGATAAAGGTCCACCTCATGGTGTGTCCTCCGGCTAAACCATTGTTTCCAGATGAATAGACACGACTGATCGCCCGGAAGCTGCCGGGCCCGCTTCCCGCCAGCTTCGCTGACAGCGAGGTTATTGCCGTACCTTCGCCTTCAATGAAGCGAGCCGATCGGCTGGAACGGCCGCGTCGAAGGCGGCCATTCGAAGAGCTTCGCGCTCATACTCCTCATCCGGCGCGTCGCTCGAACCGACCAGGGAGACGGTGTAGCTCGTCACAAAGACACCGTTCTCGTCGAACACATCGACGACCCGTTCGGGCATGGCGGCCTCCGGAATCAGCCGCGTCGTCAGCGCGGCAGCGAACCCGTCCAGTAGGGGCTGATGCCGTAGTAGTCGTGGATGTCCCGCTCGTACTCGCGGTTCCAGCGAGGCGGGGCCTCTTCACCATAGGTCGGCGCCCCTTCGAGCTGTTCGCGCGACAGGTTCACGACGTAGCCGCCCTTGTCGGTGTCGTAGTCCAGCGCCGACCAGGGCAGCGGGTGATATTTCTCGCCGATGCCGAGAAAGCCGCCGAACGACATCACGGCATAGGCGACCTGCCCGGACACCTTGTCGATCATCACGTCGTGGATCTCGCCGAGGCGCTCGCCCGCGGCGTTGTAGACATCCGTCCCGGCGACCTTGTCGCCGGAGATGAGCGTGGTCGTCTCCTCACGATGTTCCATAGCCCGTCTCCTTGCCTCCCGATTGCACGTGCAACGGGAAGAGAGGGCTGCACGGTTCCTTCCCAAATTGTGCGATTTTGGGGGTCGCGGGACCGCTTTCGAAAGTAGCTCGGCCCTCGCGCTCGCGGTTTATTCCGGCTGGAAGTCCAGCGCCACGCCGTTGATGCAGTAGCGCAGCCCGCTGGGCGGCGGGCCGTCCTCGAAGACATGGCCGAGATGGCTGCCGCAGGTGGCGCAATGCACCTCGATGCGGACCATGCCCCAGCTGCGGTCGACCGTGGTCTCGACCGCGCCCGGCACCGGGTCGTTGAAGCTGGGCCAGCCGGTGCCGCTCTCGAACTTCAACTTCGACTCGAACAGTTTGCTGCCGCAGCCGGCGCAGCAGAAGGCGCCGGGCCGGTGCTCGGTCAGCAGGCTGCAGCTCCCCGGCGGCTCGGTGCCGTGCTGCCGCATGATCCGGTACTGCTCCGGCGTGAGGATGCGGCGCCATTCCTCGTCGTTGCGGGTCACGGGATAGGGTTCGGGCATTATCGATCTCCTCGGCCGGCGTCACGGGGAGGCGCCGGCGTCCCGACCCTGATATAGGGTGGCGACACCATTCGAGGATAGGGAGGACGGCATGGACGGGCGGGATTTCGCCGGGCGGCGGGTGCTGGTGACCGGCGCCGGTAAGGGCATCGGCCGCGCGACGGCAGTGATGCTGCACCGGCGCGGCGCTGAGGTGATCGCCGCCACCCGCAGCCCCGAGGACCTGGCCAGCCTGGAGCGGGAGATCGGCTGCCGCACCATCGCGGTCGACCTGGGCGACGCCGAGGCCACGCGGCGGGCGGCGGCCGAGGCGCTGCCGGTGGACGCCCTGGTGAACTGCGCCGGCACGACCACGCTGGAATCCTTCCTCGACACCACGGTCGAGACTTTCGATCAGATCATGGCGGTGAACGCCCGGGCGCCGATGATCGTGGCCCAGGTGGTGGCGCGCGACCTGATCCGCCGCGGCGCGAAGGGCGCCATCGTCAACGTGTCGAGCGTGTCCTCCATGATCGGCCTGACGGACCACACCGCCTATTGCGCCTCCAAGGGCGCGCTCGACGAGATCACCCGGGTGATGGCGGTGGAGCTGGGGCCGCACGGCATCCGCACCAACAGCGTCAACCCGGTGGTGACGCTGACGCCGATGGCGGTGAAGGCCTGGAGCGACCCAGCCAAGTCCGGCCCGATGCTGGGCCGCATCCCGCTCGGCCGCTTCGCCCAGCCGGACGACGTCGCCGAGGTGATCCTGTACCTGCTGAGCGACGCCTCGGCGATGATGAACGGCGCCATCGTGCCGGTCGACGGCGGCTTCCTGGCGACCTGAGCCAGCCCGTCAGGGCGCCTCGCGGCAGACCGCCTCGACGTTGTGGCCGTCGGGGTCGAGGATGAAGGCGCCGTAGTAGTCCGGATGATAGTGCGGCCGCAGCCCCGGCACACCGTTGTCGCGGCCGCCGGCGGCCAGCCCGGCCGCGTGGAAGCGGTCCACCGTCGCCCGGTCCGGCGCCGCGAAGGCGACATGGGTGCCGGTGACGGCGCCGTGATGCAGGCCGATCCAGAAGAAGGCCCTGCGGCCGACGCCGTAGCCGGCGAAGGTCTCGCCATCGGCATAGAGGCGGGCGATGCCGAGCGCCGCCAGCAGCTGGTCGTAGAAGGCCTTCGACCGGTCGAGATCGCCGACCCTGATCGTCACATGGTCCAGCATCCGAGCCTCCTTCCCTTCGATCCGATCACAATCCCCACAGACCCGGCTCGAACCGCCAGGCCGCGATGCCGACGCCGGCGGCCGGGACGGCCAGCGCCGCCGCCGCCCCGTCGAGCGGCGGCAGGTCGTGCAGATGCCAGTCCGCCGCGTCTGCCAGGTCCGGCGGCAGCGCCGGGCGGCTGATCCGCTCCGCCGGGTCGGCGCTGACGCTGAAGCCGGTGAAATCGAAGGAGAAGCCGCGGCCGAGCCCCTTGGACAATGCCTCCTTGCGGGTCCAGACCGCGTAGAAGGCGGCGGTCAGGGCCTGGTCGGAGAGCGCGGCGAGGGCCGCCCGCTCCGCCGCCGAATAGGCTATGCCGGCGACCTCCAGCGGCGGCGGGTGCCGCACCGCCTCGACATCGACGCCGACCTCGATGTCAGGGGCCAGCGCCACCAGCGCCCAGGGGCCGCTGTGCGAGAGGTTGAAGCGGAGCCCGCCTTCCGCCAGCTCGGGCTTGCCCCAGGCGTTCTGGCCGAAGCGCAGCGTCCGCGCCGGCCTGCCGAGGGCGCGGCCGAGCAGCAGCCGCAGCGCCGCATGGGTGGCGACATAGCGGGCCCGCAGCAGATCGGTCCGGAACCGGTCGGCGCGCGCCCGCTCCTCCGCCGACAGCACGGCGAGTCCGGCCCGCGGGTCGCGCTCGGTCGGGAGCCGCCAGACATGGACCTCACCCGGCAGGAGGTCGGGAAAGCCCGATGGCATGGCCCAGATGTCGGACATCGCCCCTCCTCGCCCTTAGTGCCGGCAGGACGTCAGCCACCCCTCACTGTCATGCCCGGGCTTGCCCTGGGCATCCAGAGGGTCTCGACATCTTCTGGATTGCCGGGTCAAGCCCGGCAATGACAGAAAAAGGGGTAGCGCGTCCCGATATCGGCGTCAGCCCTACTCCCCGTAAGGCAACCAGATGTTCTTCACCTGGGTGGCGCGGCGCAGGTATTCGCGGCCCTGCCCTTCGGTGTCGGACAGCCAGTCGCGGCGACGGCCCTGGTTGGTCCAGGTGGCCTTGAGGTTGCCGGCGCTGGCCTTCTCCACCGCCGCCCCACCTTCGGCCGGGCCGACATACCAGAGGGCGGCGACGTCGTCATGCTCGGCCAGGGTCTTCGCCAGCGCATCGCGCTCGCCGGTGACGATGTTGACCACCCCGTCCGGCACGTCGGAGGTGTCGAGCACCTGGTAAAGGTCGGTCGCGGCCAGCGGGTGGCGCGGCGAGGGCACGGCGACCACGCGGTTGCCCATGGCGATCGCCGGCACCACCAGCGAGACGAAGCCGAGCAGCGGCGCCTCGTCCGGGCACAGGATGCCCATCACGCCCCAGGGCTCGTTCATCGCCAGAGTCACCTGGCGGGCCCGGGCGTCGTGCACCTGGCCGTCATATTTGTCGGCGAAGCCGGCATAGAAGAAGATCCGCCGCACCGCGGCCTCGACCTCCGCCGCAGCGGCCTTGGCCGAGGCGCCGGTCATGGCGGCGATCCGGCGGGTGAACTCCTCGGACCGCGCGGCCAGGTTCTCGGCCAGGTAGTACAGCACCTGGGCGCGGTTGTGCCCGGCCAGGCCGCCCCAGCCGGTAGCCTTGTGCGCCGCCTCGACCGCGTTGCGGATGTCCTTGCGGTTGCCGAGGCCGGCCTGGCCCAGCACCCGGCCCTTCGGATCCAGGATGCTGTAGCTGTAGCCGCCATCCGGCCGCGCCTGCTTGCCGCCGACATAGAGCTTGGCGGTGCGGTCGATCGAGGGCAGGTCGTGATCGCCGCCCAGCGGCACCGCCGCCAGAGGCGCCGCGGCCGAGGGCTTCAGCGCCGGCGCATCCTTCTCCCAGCCCGGCACCAGGTATTCGTACATCCCTTCCCGGCCGCCCTCGCGGCCGAAGCCGCTCTCACGATAGCCGCCGAAGCCGACCGCGGCGTCGAAGGAATTGGCGCAGTTGATCCAGACCACGCCGGCCTTCAGCCGGGCCGCGACGTGCAGCGCCTGGTTCACTGTCTCCGACCAAACCGAGGACGCCAGGCCGTAGCGCGAGTTGTTGGCCAGCGCCACCGCCTCGTCCGGGGTGCGGAAGGTCGAGGCCGACAGCACCGGGCCGAAGATCTCCTCCTGCGCCATGGTCGCCGCGGGCTCAACCTCGGTAAAGAGAGTCGGCGGGAAGTAGAGCCCGCCCTTCGGCAGGGTCGCCGCATCCTGCCAGCAGGCACCGCCCTCCTTCTTGCCCAGCTCGACGTAGTGCTTGACGCGCTCGAGCTGCACCTGGGCCACGAGCGGCCCCATGTCGGTCGACTTGTCGAGCGGGTCGCCCACCCGCAGCGTCGCCATCCGGCGCTTCAGCTTGTCGTACAGGCGGTCGGCCACGCTCTCTTGCACCAAGAGGCGCGAGCCGGCGCAACAGACCTGGCCCTGGTTGAACCAGATCGAATCCACCACACCCTCGACCGCGGCGTCGAGATCGGCGTCGTCGAACACGATGAAGGGCGACTTGCCGCCCAGCTCCAGCGACAGCTTCTTGCCCGAGCCGGCGGTCGCCTCGCGGATCTTGCGGCCGACCTCGGTCGAGCCGGTGAAGGCGATCTTGTCGACGTCCGGATGCTCGACAAGCAGGGCGCCGGTGTCGCCGTCGCCGGTGACGATGTTCAGCACGCCCGGCGGCAGCCCCGCCTCCTGCGCGATCTCGGCGAAGAGCAGCGCGGTCAGCGGGGTGAACTCGGCCGGCTTCAGCACCACCGTGTTCCCGGCGGCGAGCGCCGGCGCCACTTTCCAGGCCAGCATCAGGAGGGGGAAGTTCCAGGGGATGATCTGGCCGCAGACGCCGACCGGGCGATAGCCGGGGAACTCGGTCTCGATCAGCGAGGCCCAGCCGGCATGGTGGTAGAAGTGCCTCGCCACCAGCGGGATGTCGATGTCCCGGCTCTCGCGGATCGGCTTGCCGTTGTCCATGGTCTCGATCACGGAGAGCAGCCGCTCTCGGCGCTGGACGTGGCGGGCCAGGGCGTAGAGGTGGCGGGCGCGCTCATGGCCCGGCAGCGCCGCCCAGCCCTTCTGCGCCCGGCGCGCGGCCTTGACCGCGGCGTCGACATCCTTGGCCGTGCCCTGCGCCACCTGCGCCAGCGGCTTGCCTGTGGCCGGGTTCAGCACCTCGAACCGGCCGCCCTCGGCCGGGGCGACGAACCTGCCGTCGATGAAATGGCCGAAGCCCGCCTCGTGCCGCGCCAGCCAATCGCGGGCGATGCCGCTGTCCTCCGGCGCCGGGCCGTAATCCATGGTGTCGAGAATCTCCGCGATCCGGGGCATGGCAGCGCTCCTCAAGCGGCGGCGTGGCGGTGGCCGGCCGAGTAGCGGCCGGTGACGAAATGCTCGATCTGGCGCTCGACATCGGCGAGCAGCGAGGAGGCGCCGATCCGGAACAGATCCGGCTCCAGCCAGGGCCGGCCCAGCTCCTCCTTCATCAGGATCAGCCAGGCGATCGCGTCCTTGGCGGTGCGCAGGCCACCGGCCGGCTTGAAGCCGACGCGCATGCCGGTGCGGGCCTCGTAGTCGCGGATGGCGCGGACCATCACCAGGCTGACCGGCAGGGTGGCGTTGAGGTCCTCCTTGCCGGTCGAGGTCTTGATGAAGTCCGCCCCCGCCATCATGCAGACCAGGCTGGCGGCCTCGACATTGCGCAGGGTCTTCAGGTCGCCGGTCGCCAGGATGGTCTTCAGATGCGCATCGCCGCAGGCCTCGCGCATCGCCCGCACCTCGTCGTAGAGGGCGGACCACTCCCGGTTCAGCACCTGGGCGCGGTGGATGACGATGTCGATCTCGGCCGCCCCCTCCTCCACCGCATAGCGGATCTCGGCCAGACGCTGCGGCAGCGGCGTCAGCCCGGCCGGGAAGCCGGTGGCGACGGAGGCGACCGGGATGCCGCTGCCGGCCAGCGCCTTCACCGCGGTGCCGACCATGGTCGGGTAGACGCAGACGGCGCCGACGGTGGGCGGCCGGTCGGCCAGGCCCAGCGCCTCGGCCAGGTCGTCGCGCAGCGGGTGCCGGGCCTTGGCGCAGAGGCGCTGCACCCGGCCCGGCGTGTCGTCGCCGGCCAGTGTGGTCAGGTCCATGCAGGTGATCGCCTTCACCAGCCAGGCGGCCTGGTATTCCTTCTTCACCGTGCGGCGAGTGGTCAGGGTGGCGGCCCGGCGCTCGGCGGCGCTGAGATTGACCCGCGCCGCCTCGACCCAGTCCAGCTCCAGCGCCGTGCCCGGGTTGCGGTGGATGTTCCTGGCGGCCGTGTCGGCAACGGCTCGAAGGTCAGGCATGGGCGTCTCCCTTGGGCTCTGCGCGGGAACAGAGCGCCGCCGACACCGGGCTGTCAAGGCGGTGCGCGGAGCGATACGCTGGCCGAACCAATACCGTCGGAGGGAAGGCTCATGACCGAGAGTGCGCGCGTGCTTACCGGCAAATGCTATTGCGGCGCCGTCCACTACGCCGTGGCCGATGCCTTCCTCTATGCCCAGAACTGCCATTGCTCGAACTGCCGGCGGACGACGGGATCGGCCTTCAAGCCCTTCGCCGGGATCGAGCGCGGCAAGCTGGCCGTCACGGAGGGCGCGGACAAGCTGATGATCTACGGCGACGAGACCGCCAACAACACGCATTGCCGGGTCTGCGGCTCGCTGCTCTATTCGGTCGTGCGCGACGGCGCCTATGTCCATGTCGCCATGGGCACCTTGGTCGACGATCCGTCCATCCGCCCGACCGCGCATATCTTCGTTGGCTCCAAGGCGCCGTGGTTCACCATCGCCGACGACCTGCCGCAATATCAGGAGTTCGCGAAATAGGCCGGTCTTGAAAGCCCGGCTCATGTGACCGTTTCGCCACACCCTCCGCCTCTCCCGCGCGACAGATCCGGCAGCTCACATCGAGGCGCTTGAGCGGGCGAGTCCTTGTCGCTATATCGGCGCCACCAGGCCGGGCCCCTCTGGCAGCTCCTTCGGATCTGCGATGTCGGACTGGAGACTCCCACGGAGTGGCCCGACTGCCGATCCCCTGACCCGCTCCTCCGGGATGGCATGCAGGCCGCTCTTCGCGACGAAGAGGACGGTTTTCGCATGGAAGAATTGCTGACGGGCGAGGCGCTGGCGGCCTTCCTCCAGGTCATCATGATCGATCTGGTGCTGGCCGGCGACAACGCCATTGTCATCGGCCTGGCCGCGGCCGGGCTGCCCAAGGAACAGCGCGGCAAGGCCATTCTGATCGGCATCGGCGCCGCCACCCTGCTGCGCATCATGTTCGCCCTGGTGACGACGCAGCTGCTGGCCATCGTCGGCCTGCTGCTGGCCGGCGGCGTGCTGCTGCTCTGGGTGTGCTGGAAGATGTGGCGCGAGCTGCGCCATTCGGCCAAGGAAGAGCATCAGGCCGAGGAGGCGCTGGCCGGCCACGACGAGAACGGCAACGGCGCGCCGCGCAAGACCTTCGCCCAGGCCGCTTGGCAGATCGTGATCGCCGACGTCTCGATGTCGCTGGACAACGTGCTGGCGGTGGCCGGTGCGGCGCGCGAGCACCCGGCCATCCTGGTGTTCGGCCTGGCGCTGTCGATCGCGCTGATGGGCTTCGCCGCCTCCTTCATCGCCCGGCTGCTGAACCGGCACCGGTGGATCGCCTATGTCGGCCTGGCGATCATCCTCTATGTCGCGCTCGACATGATCTGGCGCGGCGCGCTGGAGGTCTGGCCGCATCTGCCGGCGATGTAAGGCACTGTTTTCCCACTGTCATTGCCGGGCCTGACCCGGCAGTCCAGAAGATGTCGACGCCCTCTGGATGCCCGGGTCAAGCCCGGGCATGACAGTTTGAGGGGGGCGGGGTTCGCCCCTTATGCCAGCGGCCTTTGAGATCGACGCTTCTGCCTTTTCCCGTCATGGCGAGGCGCGCAGCGCCGTGGCCATCCAGGGCCGGTGCGAGCCGCCCTGGATGGCCACGCCCCTTCGGGGCTCGCCATGACGGTGTAGGGGCCAGGAGTCGATCTCAAAGACCACCGATGCAAGGCACAAGGGCCGGGCGATCGCCCGGCCCTTTTTGACTCAGCCCTCCACCAGCAGATCCCGCACCGCCAGGGCGACGATCTCGGTCGCCTTGTACAGGTCGTCCAGCTTCAGCCGTTCGTTGGCGCGGTGGGCGTTGGCGTCCTCGATGGTGCGAGGGCCGGCGCCGTAGAGGGCGATCGGCACGCCGGCCGCGGCGTAGTGTCGGGCGTCGGTGTAGAGCGGCACGCCCTTGACCGGGACCTCCTCCCCCAACACCGCGGCGGCACGGCGGCGGATCGCCCCGGCCAGCCGGTCGGTGCCCGGCGGCGGCGACAGCGGCTCGGCCAGGAGGATGCGGCGGACGGTGACGGTGGCCTTCGGGAAGGCCTTGGCCGCATCCTCGATCACGCCGCGCAGCTCCGCCTCCACCGCGGCGCCGTTCTCCTCCGGGATCAGCCGGCGGTCGAGGCGGAACGCCACCCGGTCGGGCACGACATTGGTGTTGATGCCGCCCTCGATCAGCCCGATCGTCAGCTGCGGCGAGCCGATGCCGGTCACCTTCGACACCGTCGTGGGATAGATCCTGCGGTGCTCGTAGAGCCTCGCCAGGATCGGCGTCGCCGCCTCCAGCGCGTCGATGCCGGTGGATGGCAGCGCGGCATGGGCCGACTTGCCGCGGACCTCGACCTCGAGGTGCAGGCAGCCATTGTGCGCCGTCACCACCGCATAGCTGAAGGCAGCGGCGATGGCGTAGTCCGGCTTCGACAGCCCCTGCTCCAGGATCAGCTTCGGCCCGATCTCGCCGCCCGACTCCTCGTCATAGGTCACGTGCAGCTCGACCGTGCCGCGGGTCAGCTGCCCCGCCTGCTCCAGCGCCTTCAGGGCGAAGGCGTAGCTGGCGATATCGGATTTGGAGACGGCGACGCCGCGGCCATACATCCAGCCGTCGACCACCTCCGCGCCGTAGGGGTCGTGGGTCCAGCCCTCGCCGGGCGCGACCACGTCGCCATGGGCGTTCAGGGCAATCACCGGCCCGTCGCCGAAGCGGCGGCGGACGATCAGGTTGCTGGCGCTGATCATGCCATGCGCCCGCGCCAGCTCCGCCGCCACCGGATGCACCTCGACCTCGAAGCCCAGCTCGCGCAGCAGCTCCGCCGTCCGCTTCGCATGCGGCTCGCAGTCGCCTGGCGGGTTGTCGGACGGGACCTTGACCAGCTCCGCCAGGAACCGGGCCTGCTGCTCGCGGGCACCATGGAGGTAGCTGCGGATGGCGGTATCGATGCTGTCGGTCATCCCAAAGGCTTTCGTGTCAGGCAGGATCGTACTGGTGGAGAAAATCGAGCAGGACGCGGACGGCGAGGTCCGCATCCTCGACGGTGATGGATTCGGCCGGGTTGTGGCTGATGCCGCCGCGGCAGCGCAGGAACAGCATGCCGACCGGGGTCAGCGACGCCATGGCCATGGCGTCGTGGCCGGCACCGCTGGGCAGGCGCCGGGCCGGCAGGCCGTGCCGGCGGATCGCCGTCTCCAGCCGCTCCATCAGCGCCGGGTCGCAGCGCACGGCATCGGCGTCGTAGTAGCGGTCCAGCGTCAGCTCGACGCCGCGGCCGCGGGCGATGCCCTCCAGCGCCGCCGTCATCTCGGCCATCGCGGCCAGGCGGTCGGCGTCGTCCGGCGCCCGGATGTCGATGGTGAAGCGCACCGCGCCCGGGATGACGTTGACCGCGTCGGGCTGCACCTCCAGCCGGCCGACCGTCGCCACCACCTCACGCCGGCCCTGGGCGCAGCGCTCGATCGCCAGGACCATGGAGGCGGCGGCGGCCAGCGCGTCGCGGCGCAGGTCCATCGGCACCGTGCCGGCATGGCCGGCCATGCCGCGGACCGTGGCGTTGTAGCGGGCGGCGCCGTTGATCGCGGTGACGACACCGAGCGGCAACCCTTCGGCCTCCAGCACCGGCCCCTGCTCGATATGCAGTTCGACATAACCGAGCACGTCCTCGGGCCGCCGGGCCTCGGCCTTGAGCCTGTCCGGGTCGCCGCCGAACTCGCGCAGCAGGTCACCCAGACGCAGGCCGTCATCGTCCAGCGCGTCGGCCACCGCAGGGTCGACCGTGCCGGCGACGGTGTTGCTGCCGGTCAGGGTGACTGGGAAGCGCACGCCTTCCTCGTCGCCGAAGCCCAGCACCTCGATGGCGAAGGGCAGCCGCTCGCCGCGCCGGTGCAGTTCGTCAACCACGGCCACAGCCGCGAGCACGCCGAGATTGCCGTCGTATTTCCCGGCGTCGCGCACCGTGTCGATGTGCGAGCCGAGCAGCAGCGCCGGCAGGCCCGGCCGGTCGCCCTCATAGCGGCCGACGACATTGCCGGCGGCGTCGGTCCGCGCGGCCATGCCGGCTTCGCGCATCCAGGCCAGGACCTGGTCCGCCGCCTGCCGGTGCGCCGGCGACAGGAAGGTGCGGGTCAGCCGGTCCGGCTCCTCGCTGAAGCGGGCCAGCGCGTCCAGCCGTTCCATCAGCGCGGGGCCGTAGGCGAGGGTGTTCTTGGTCGGAGCTGTCCCGAGGCTCACGGCAGCAAATCCTTCAGTCGCAGGAGGGCGATCTTCTCCACCTCGGCCATGGCCGTGGCGAATTCGATGTCGCGCGGGTTGTCGATCCGGCGCTCGAAGGCGGCCAGGATCTCGGCCCGGCTGCGGCCCTTCACCGCCATGATGAAGGGGAAGCCGAAGCGCTCGACATAGCGGGCGTTGAGCTCCTGGAACCGGGCGAACTCCTCCGGCGTGCAGCGATCGAGCCCGGCGCTGGCCTGCTCGGCGCTGGAGCTGGCGGTGAGCTCGCCGGCCACGGCCAGCCGGCCGGCCAGGTCGGGATGGGCGCACAGCACCTGAAGCTGCCGGTCGTGGTCGGCGGCGCGGAACACCGCGCAGAGCGCGGCATGCAGCCCTTCGGCGGTGTCCTGCTCATGGCTCAGCCCGGCCTCCCAGGCTGCCTCGGCGATCCAGGGCGAATGCTCGAACACGCCGCCGAAGCGGACGGTGAACAGGTCGCGGTCCATGGTGCTGGGGCGCGGGGAGGTCATGATCCGCCCCCGCCATACGGATGCTTCTCCCTCCAGTGGCGGGCGATCTCGATACGGCGGCAGAACCACACGCCGTCATGCTGCTTCGCGTAATCGAGGAACCGCTCCAGCGCCATGATCCGGCCCGGCCGGCCGACCAGGCGGCAATGCAGGCCGACCGACATCATCCGCGGCGTCTCCGCCCCCTCCTGGTACAGCGCGTCGAAGCTGTCCTTGAGATAGGCGTAGAACTGGTCGCCGGAGTTGAAGCCCTGCACCGCGGCGAAGCGCATGTCGTTGGCATCCAGCGTATAAGGCACGATCAGCTGCGGCCTGCCCTCGACCAGCTCCCAGTACGGCAGGTCGTCGTCATAGGCGTCGGCATCGTAGAGGAAGCCGCCATGCTCGGCCACCAGCCGCCGGGTGTTCGGGCTGGTGCGGCCGGTGTACCAGCCCAGCGGCCTCTGGCCCGACACCTGCTCCAGGATCTCGACCGCCTTGCGGATATGCTCGCGCTCGGTGTCCTCGCCGACATACTGATAGTTGATCCAGCGATAGCCGTGGCTGGCGATCTCGTGCCCGGCCTCGACCATGGCGCGGATCACCTGCGGGTTCCGCTCCGCCGCCATGGCGACGGCGTAGATGGTCAGCGGGATCTGCTTGCGGTCGAACAGCCTGAGAATCCGCCAGACGCCGACCCGGGCGCCGTAGTCGTAGAGGGATTCCATCGAGATGTGGCGCACGCCCGGCAGCGGCTGGGCGTTGACGATCTCGGACAGGAAGCTCTCGGAAGCCGCGTCGCCATGCAGGATGCAGTTCTCGCCGCCCTCCTCGTAGTTGAGGACGAACTGCAGCGCCAGCCGCGCCCCGCCCGGCCAGTCGGCCTTCGGCGGGTTCGGGCCGTAGCCGACGAGATTTCTCGGATAGACGGACACCGGCTCTCGCCTCCCCTCGCACGCGTGATCCCGGACATAGGATACCGGCCCGGCCGGCATCCACTTTTGCGATTGCGTTGAAAGTCTTTCCGCCGAACACCCGTTGAGCCCGGCGGGTCCCGGCGTGAAACATTATGCAAACAACAAGCGCGCCACGACCGAAACAGGGCGATAATGCCCGGTGGCGCGCCGGACCGCCAGGGACCGCCAAGGCGCCGGCAACACGGAGAGGCAGGATGGCCGAGAACACGGCATCCCATCATGGGGCATCCCACCGGGGGCGACTGACCACGCATGTGCTCGACACCGCGCATGGCCGGCCGGGCATGGGCATCGGCGTGGCGCTCTACCGCCTCGACGGCGACCGCCGGACGCTGCTGACCGAGACCCGCACCAATGCCGACGGCCGCTGCGAGGCGCCGCTTCTGGCCGGCGACGAGTTCCGGCCCGGCACCTATGAGCTGGTCTTCGCCGTCGGCGCCTATTTCCGCGTCCTGTCCGGGGGTGGCGGCGCCACCCCGGCCGACCCGCCCTTCCTGGACCAGGTGCCGATCCGCTTCGGCATCGCCCATGCCGACCAGCACTACCACGTGCCGCTGTTGATCTCGCCCTGGTCCTACTCCACCTATCGCGGCAGCTGAGGCCATCATGCGGGACACCGTCCGTTTCCTCTTCGGCGACGAGCTGCGCGAGATCCGCACGGTCGACCCGACCCTGACCGTGCTGGACTGGCTGCGGGTCGAGGAGCGCAAGACCGGCACCAAGGAGGGCTGCGCCGAGGGCGATTGCGGCGCCTGCACCATGGTGGTCGGCCGCCGCGACGGCGACCGCATGCGTTACGAGCCGGTCAATGCCTGCATCCGCTTCCTGGCGACGCTGGACGGCTGCCAGCTGCTGACCGTGGAGCATCTGAAGGGCGCCGACGGGGCGCTGCACCCGGTGCAGCAGGCGATGGTCGACTGCCACGGCTCGCAATGCGGCTTCTGCACCCCCGGCTTCGTCATGGCGCTGTTCGCCCTGTACCGCAACGATCCGGCGCCGACCGAGGACCGGATCGACGACGCCCTGGCCGGCAATCTGTGCCGCTGCACCGGCTATGCCCCGATCGTCGCCGCCGGCCGGCGGATGTACGAGCTGGGCGCCCCCGAGGCCGACCGCTTCGCCGCGGCCGAGGCGGAGATCGCGAAGCGCCTCGCAGCGCTGGAGGATGACGAAACGGTCGGGGTCGGCGACGGCACGCGCCGCTTCTACGCCCCGGCCTCGAAAGCCGCGCTCGCCTCGCTCCTGCTGGAGCATCCGGACGCCTGCATCGTCTCGGGCGCGACGGATGTCGGACTCTGGGTCACCAAGCAGCTGCGGGTGCTGCCCGCCGTCATCTACACCGGCCGGGTGCGCGACCTGCGTGGCATCCGCGAGACCGCGGACGGCTTCGAGATCGGCGCCGCCACCACCTATGCCGAGGCGATCGGGCCGCTCGGCGCCGCCTACCCCGATTTCGGCGAGCTGATCCGCCGCCTCGGGGCGGAGCAGGTGCGCGCCGTCGGCACGATCGGCGGCAACATCGCCAACGGCTCTCCGATCGGCGACACGCCGCCCGCCCTGATCGCCGCCGGTGCCACCCTGGTGCTGCGCCGTGGCGAGGAGCGCCGGTTGCTGCCGCTGGAGGAGTTCTTCATCGCCTATGGCAAGCAGGACCGACGGCCGGGCGAATTCGTCGAGAGCATCCTGCTGCCGAAGCTGCGGCCCGGCGACCGGTTCCGCGCCTACAAGATCAGCAAGCGCTTCGACCAGGACATATCCGCCGTCTGCGGCGCCTTCCGGCTGCGGGTGGAGGACGGTAAAGTCGCCGAGATCCGCATCGCCTATGGCGGCATGGCCGGCATCCCGAAGCGAGCGGCGGAGACCGAGGCGGCGCTGACCGGCAAACCGTGGACCGAGGCGACGGTGCGCGCCGCCATGTCGGCGCTCGCTCGCGACTTCACGCCCCTGACCGACTGGCGCGCCAGCGCCGGCTACCGCGCGCGGGTCGCCGCCAACCTGCTCTTGAAGCTGCACGCCGAAACCGCCGATCCCACAGCGGAAACCCGCCTGGTCGGCGAGCGGAGCCTGGCCCATGCCTGACACCACCCTCTCCCAGGCCCAAGCTCAGACCGCGGCCGACCGCATCGAGGGCTCGGTGCACGACCCGCGCCGGCACGACAGCGCCCACAAGCATGTCAGCGGCGAAGCCGTCTATATCGACGATATCCCGGAGCCGGCGGGCCTTCTTCATGTCTGCCTGGGGCTGAGCGAGAAGGCCCATGCCCGGATCCGGTCGATCGACCTGGGTCCGGTCCGCGCCGTGCCCGGCGTGGTGCGCGTCTTCACCGCCGCGGATGTTCCCGGCGAGAACGACATCGGCTGCAGCCATCTGGGCGACGAGCCCCTGTTCGCGACCGACCTAGTGCAGCATGTCGGCCAGCCGATCTTCGCCGTGGCCGCCGAGACCCGCGACCAGGCCCGCCGCGCCGCCCGCCTGGCCGTGATCGATTATGAGGAGCTGGCGCCGGTCCTGGATTACGAGGTCGCCCGCGGCGCCGGTACGCTGGTGACCACGCCGATGACGCTGAAGCGCGGCGACGCGAAGGCCGCGATCGCGGCGGCGCCGCGGCGCATCGACGGCCGGATGCGGATCGGCGGGCAGGAGCATTTCTATCTGGAGAGCCAGGCGGCGCTGGCCCTGCCGGGCGAGGACGGCGACGTCACCGTCCATTCCTCGACCCAGCATCCGAGCGAGGTGCAGCACATCGTCGCCAGCGTCCTTGGCGTGCCCGACGGCGCGGTGACGGTCGAGGTGCGGCGCATGGGCGGCGGCTTCGGCGGCAAGGAGACCCAGGCCAACCTGTTCGCCGCCGCGGCCGCCCTGGTGGCCAAGGCCACCGGCCGCGCCGCCAAGCTGCGGCCGGACCGCGACGACGACATGGTCATCACCGGCAAGCGCCACGATTTCGAGGTCGACTATTCGGTCGGCTTCGACGCGGAGGGCCGGATCGAGGGGGTCGAGATGCTGCTGGCGGCGCGCTGCGGCTGGTCGGCCGACCTGTCCGGGCCGGTCACCGACCGCGCCCTGTTTCACGCCGACAACGCCTATTACTACCCGGCGGTGCAGCTGTCCTCGCTGCCGCTGAAGACCAACACCCAGTCGAACACCGCCTTCCGCGGCTTCGGCGGGCCGCAGGGGCTGGTTGCGGGTGAGCGCCTGATCGAGGAGATCGCCTTCGCCGTCGGCAAGGATCCGCTCGAGATCCGCAAGCTGAACTTCTACGGCACCGAGGACCGCAACGTCACGCCGTACCACCAGACGGTCGAGGACAACATCGTCCACGAGCTGGTGGCGGAGCTGGAGCGCGACAGCGACTACTGGGCCCGGCGGCAGGAGATCCGCGCCTGGAACAAGACCAGCCGCTTCCTCAAGCGCGGCCTGGCGCTGACGCCGGTGAAGTTCGGCATCTCCTTCACCTTGACGGCCTACAACCAGGCCGGCGCGCTGGTGCATGTCTACAAGGACGGGTCGATCCATCTGAACCACGGCGGCACCGAGATGGGCCAGGGCCTGTATGTCAAAGTTGCTCAGGTCGTGGCCGAGGAATTCCAGGTCGATATCGGCCGCATCCACATCACCGCCACCACCACTGGCAAGGTGCCGAACACCTCGGCCACCGCCGCCTCCTCTGGCGCCGACCTGAACGGCATGGCGGCGCAGGCCGCAGTACGCACGATCAAGGAGCGGCTGATCGCCTTCGCCGCCGAGCGCTGGCAGGTGAAGCCGGATCAGGTCATGTTCCGCCGCAACGCGGTGCGGATCGGCGACCAGGAGGTGCCGTTCGCGGAGCTGGTGCGCGCCGCCTATTTCGGCCGGGTGCAGCTTTCGGCCGCCGGCTTCTACAAGACCCCGAAGATCCACTGGGACCGCGCCGCCGGCCGCGGCCGGCCCTTCTACTACTTCGCCTATGGCGCCGCGGTCAGCGAGGTCACGGTCGACACGCTGACCGGCGAATACCGCCTCGACCGCGTCGACATCCTGCACGACGCCGGCCGGTCCCTGAACCCGGCGATCGACCGCGGCCAGGTCGAGGGCGGCTTCGTCCAGGGCGCCGGCTGGCTGACGATGGAGGAGCTGTGGTGGGACGACAAGGGCCGCCTCAGGACCCATGCGCCCTCCACCTACAAGATCCCGGTGGCCAGCGACCGGCCGAAGATCTTCAACGTCCGGCTGGCCGACACGCGGAACCATGAGGAGACGATCTACCGCTCCAAGGCGGTGGGCGAGCCGCCGTTGATGCTCGGCGTCTCAGTGCTGCACGCCATCTCCGACGCCGTCGCCAGCGTCGCCGACCACAGGATCTGCCCGCGCCTCGACCCGCCGGCGACGCCGGAGAAGGTGCTGGACGCGGTGGAGCGCCTACGGGCTGTGGTGACGGGAGACGCCCCATGACCCCCCTCGCCCCCACCCTGCGGCTGTGGCTCGGCGACGGCGAGCCGACGGTGCTGGTGACGCTGACGGAGGCCCGCGGCTCCACCCCGCGCGAGGCCGGGGTGCACATGCTGGTCACCGCCTCCCGCAGCCGCGGCACCATCGGTGGCGGACGGATGGAGTGGGACGCGATTGCCGCCGCCCGGGCATTGATTATTGCCAAGGAGCGGTCGAAACGGGTCGAGATCCCGCTCGGCCCCGCCATCGGCCAGTGCTGCGGCGGCTTCGTGGTGATCGAACTGGAGCTGGCCGACGGCGCCACCCTGGCCCGGATCGAGGCCGAGGAGGCGAATGAGGCAGCGACACGCCCCAGCGTCCTGATCTTCGGCGCCGGCCATGTCGGCAAGGCCCTGGCCCGCGCCCTGGCGCCCCTGCCTCTGAAGATCCAATGGATCGACGGCCGGGCCGACGAATTCCCGGCCGAGATCCCGGAGACCATCACCCGGCGGCTGACCCCGACACCGCTGGACGCGATCGCCGAGGCACCGCCCGGCGCCGCCTACCTCGTCATGACCCACAGCCACGCCCTGGATTTCGAGGTCACCGAAGCGGCTCTGCGCCGCGACGACGCCGCCTATGTCGGGCTGATCGGGTCGGCCACCAAGCGCGAGCGCTTCGAGCGCTGGTTCCGGGCCCGCGGCAACGACCCGCGGCGCGCCGGATTCCTGACCTGCCCGATCGGGGCGGGCCTCGGGCGGGACAAGCGCCCGTCCGTCATCGCCGCCATGGTCGCGGCGGAATTGCTCGTCGCCTTCGCCAAGGCTAAGGACAGGCCTGCCCTCGCCGACAAACCGGCGGCGGGGGCGGCTCCAGAACAGGAGGCTGCATGGACCGCAACCCGGGGGCCGGCCCCGCGCGGATCGAACTCCGCGGCATCACCAAGAGCTTCGCGAGCCTCGTCGCGAACGACGGCGTAAGCTTTTCCGTCCAGCCCGGCGAGATCCACGCGCTGCTCGGCGAGAACGGCGCCGGCAAGTCGACGCTGGTCAAATCCATCTACGGGCTGCTGCAGCCCGATGCCGGCGAGATCCTGTGGAACGGGCAGCCGGTCCGTCCCGCCAGCCCGCACGACGCCCGCCGCCTCGGCATCGGCATGGTGTTCCAGCATTTCTCGCTGTTCGAGGCGCTGACCGTGGCCGAGAACATCGCCCTCGGCCTCGAGGCCCCGCCCGATCGGCGCGTCCTGGCCAAGCGGATCCGCGAGGTCTCCGCGGCCTACGGCCTGCCGCTCGATCCCCATCGCGAGATCCACACCCTGTCGGTCGGCGAACGCCAGCGGGTCGAGATCGTACGCTGCCTGCTGCAGGACCCGAAGCTGCTGATCATGGACGAGCCGACCTCGGTCCTGACGCCGCAGGAGGTGGAGCGGCTGTTCGAGACGCTGCGCCGCCTGGCCTCGGAGGGCTGCTCGATCCTCTACATCAGCCACAAGCTGCACGAGATCAAGGCGCTATGTAGCCGGGCCACGATCATGCGCGCCGGCAAGGTCGTCGGGTCCTGCGACCCGGCGGTCGAGACCGCCCGCAGCATGGCGCAGATGATGATCGGGGCGGAGCTGCGCACCCTGTCCCGCCGCGGCGCACGCGACGCGTCCGAGCCGCGGCTGGTGGTGGAGGGGCTGAGCCTGCCGGCCGACGGCCCCTTTGGCACCGCGCTGAAGGAGATCCGCTTCACTGTCGGCGCCGGCGAGATCCTGGGCATCGCCGGCATCGCCGGCAACGGCCAGAACGAGCTGCTGCAGGCGCTGTCCGGCGAACGCCGGGTCCGGCCGGCCGGCGCCATCCGCATCGGCGGCAGGCCGGTCGGGCAGATGAGCGCGGAGCAGCGCCGCCTGCGCGGCCTGTGCAGCGTGCCGGAGGAGCGCAACGGCCACGCCGCGGTGCCGGAGATGAGCTTGGCCGCCAACACCCTGCTGAGCGCCCGCAACCGCATGAAGCTGGCGCCCGGCGGACTGATCCGCGCCGGCCTGGCGCGCCGATACGCCGAGCGGGTGATCCACGAGTTCGGGGTCAAGACTCGCGGTGCGGAGGCGGCCGCCGGCAGCCTGTCCGGCGGCAACCTGCAGAAATACGTGGTCGGGCGCGAGGTGCTGCAGACGCCCGAGATCTTCATCGTGTCGCAGCCGACCTGGGGCGTCGACGCAGGCGCCGCCACCGCGATCCACCAGGCGCTGATGACCCTGGCCCAGAACGGCGCCGCGGTGGTGGTGATCTCGCAGGATCTCGACGAGCTGCTGCAGATCACCGATCGCCTCGCGGTGATCAATCTCGGCCGCCTGTCCGAGGCCCGGCCGACGCACGACATCTCGGTCGCCGAGATCGGCCTGCTGATGGGCGGACTGCACGGCGCCGAGCCGGCCGCGGCCGAAGAGAAGGAGCACGCCATCCATGTCGCTTAGGATCGAAGCCCGGCGGGAACCGTCCCGCGCCATGGTCTGGCTGACGCCGCTGATCGCCATCGCCCTGACCGTCGCCAGCGGCTATCTGCTGTTCCTGGCCCTCGGCCTCGACCCGGCCGAGACGCTGTTCCAGTTCCTGATCGCCCCGGTCGAGAGCTTCTACGGCTGGACCGAGCTGGGGGTGAAGGCGGCGCCGCTGATCCTGATCGCCACCGGCCTCGCCATCGGCTTCCGCGCCAATGTCTGGAACATCGGGGCGGAGGGCCAGCTGATCATGGGCGCCATCGCCGCCGGGGCCGTCGCGCTCGCCTTCTGGGGCGAGGAGGGCTGGTGGATCCTGCCGGCGATGTGCGTCGCCGGGGCGCTGGGCGGCTTGGCCTATGCCGCGATCCCGGCCTTCCTGAAAACCCGCTTCGACGTCAGCGAGATCCTGACCAGCCTGATGCTGACCTACGTCGCCTCGCTGATGCTGGGGATCCTGGTATTCGGGCCGTGGAAGGACCCGGACGGCTACAATTTCCCGCAGACCCGGATGTTTACCGACGCGGCACTGCTGCCGATCCTGGTCGAAGGCACGCGGCTGCATCTCGGCGTCGCGGCGGCGCTGCTGGCCGCGGTCGCCGCCTGGTTCCTGATGGGCCGCACCGTGTTCGGCTTCCAGATCCAGGTGGTCGGCCAGGCCCCGGCCGCGGCCCGCTTCGCCGGCTTCAGCCGCAAGCGCGTGACCTGGTTCAGCCTGCTGCTGTCCGGCGCGCTGGCCGGCCTGGCCGGCACCTTCGAGGCCGCGGGGCCGATCGGCCAGCTGATCCCGCAGCTGACCCCCGGCTACGGCTTCACCGCCATTATCGTCGCCTTCCTCGGCCGGCTGCACCCGATCGGCATCGTCGCCGCCGGGCTGGTCATGGCCCTGTCCTATATCGGCGGTGAGAACGCCCAGGTTTCCGCCGGGCTGCCGACGGCGGCGACCGGCGTGTTCCAGGGCATGCTGCTGTTCTACCTGCTGGCCGCCGACGTGCTGGTCCGCTACCGCCTGCGCTGGACCGCCGGCCAGGCCAAGCCCGTGCCCAAGCCCATGACGGTGTCGTGATGGATATCCTGGTTCTCATCGCCGCGACGGTGATCACCGCTGCCACCCCCCTCCTCCTCGCCGCCACGGGCGAACTGGTGGTCGAACGCTCCGGCGTGCTCAACCTCGGCGTCGAGGGCATGATGCTGATCGGCGCGGTCACCGGCTTCGCCGTCACCTTGACCACCGGCCAGCCGGCGCTGGGCATCCTCGCCGCCGCCCTGGCCGGCACGGCGATGGCGTTGATCTTCGCCGTCCTGACCCTGACCTTGATGGCCAACCAGGTCGCGACGGGCCTGGCCCTGACCATCTTCGGCGTGGGCTTGAGCGCGCTGATCGGCACCGCCTTCGTCGGCCATCCGATCGCGCCGCTGCCGAAGCTGTCGCTGCCGGTCCTGACCGGGCTGCCGGTCGTCGGCCCCCTGCTGTTCGGCCAGGACGCGCTGGTCTACCTGTCGGTCGCCATGACCATCGGCGTCGCCTGGTTCCTGAAGCGCAGCCGCGCCGGGCTGATCCTGCGCGCGGTCGGCGAATCCGCCGAATCGGCGCATTCGATTGGCCATCCGGTGATCCTGGTGCGCTATCTCGCCTGCCTGTTCGGCGGCGCCATGGCCGGGCTGGCCGGCGCCTTCCTGTCGATGTCCTACACGCCGCTGTGGATCGAGAACATGACCGCGGGCCGCGGCTGGATCGCGCTGGCGCTGGTGGTGTTCGGCTCCTGGCGGCCGTGGCGCGTGTTCCTCGGCGCCTATCTGTTCGGTGGCGTCACCATCCTGCAGCTGCACGCCCAGGGCATCGGCGGCATCGAGGTGCCGGCGCAGGTCTTCACCATGCTGCCCTACCTCGCCACCATCGCGGTGCTGGTGATCATCGCGGCCGGCCCATGGCGCGGCCGGCTGCAGGCGCCGGCGGCGCTGGGCAGGCCGTTCCGCCCTTCCGTCTGAGCCACGGATCGCTATCATCATACGAATCACAACAAGGAGGACTTCATGTCGATGCGCTTTTCCCGCCGGTCGGTTCTGGCGGGTTCCGCGGCCACCCTGGCGACGACGATCCTGCCCGGACGGATCTGGGCGGCGGAGCCGCTGAAGGTCGGCTTCATCTATATCGGGCCGATCGGCGACTACGGCTGGACCCACGGCCACGACCTGGCCCGCCGCGAGATCGACGCGCATTTCGGCGACAAGGTGAAGACCAGCTACGTCGAGAGCGTGCCGGAAGGCCCGGATGCGGAGCGCGTGCTGCGCCAGCTGGCCCAGGCTGGCAACGAGCTGATCTTCACCACCTCCTTCGGCTATATGAACCCGACGATCCGGGTGGCGAAGCAGTTCCCGAAGGTCAAGTTCGAGCACGCCACCGGCTACCAGACGGCGCCGAATGTCAGTACCTATAACGCCCGCTTCCATGAGGGCCGCGCGGTGTGCGGCACCATCGCCGGGCACATGACCAAGGCCGGCATCACCGGCTATATCGGCTCGGTGCCGATCCCCGAGGTGGTGATGGGCATCAACGCCTACACCCTGGCGGCGCGGAAGATCCGCCCGGACATGAAGGTGAAGGTGATCTGGGTCAACAGCTGGTACGACCCGGGCAAGGAGAGCGACGCGGCCAAGGCGCTGGTCGACGGCGGCGCCGACATCCTGTGCCAGCACACCGACAGCCCGGCCGCGATCCAGGTGGCTGAGGCCCGCGGCATCCATGCCTTCGGCCAGGCCTCGGACATGCGCAACTTCGCGCCCAAGGCGCAGCTGACCGCGATCGTCGACAGCTGGGGCAAGTACTATATCGAGCGCGTCCAGGCGGTGCTGGACGGCACCTGGAAGACCTCCAGCGTCTGGCACGGATTCAAGGAGGGCATGGTCACGCTGGCGCCCTACAACGAATCCATCCCGGCCGATGTCGTGACCGCCGCCGAGAAGACCAAGGCCGACATCATTGCCGGCACGCTCAACCCCTTCGCCGGCCCGATCAAGAACCAGAAGGGCGAGCTGGTCGTGCCCGAGGGCAAGGCCCTGAGCGATGCAGAGATCGCCAAGATGAATTGGTATGTCGAGGGCGTGGAGGCCTGAGGCGCCATTATCCGTAGGTTGGGTTCGCGGTCAGCGAACCCAACATGGCTCCCGTTTGATCTGTAGGTCCGCTGTTGGGTTCGCATCCGAGAACCCAACCTACGGGCCGGGCGCTCAATGACCGCCGCCCCCCTCTATCTCGACCACCTCGCCTCCACGCCGCTGGATCCCGAGGTGTTCGAGGCGATGCGGCCCTGGCTCGACCCCGCCGCGGTCGGCAATCCGCATGCCGCCCGGCACCGGCCCGGCTGGCGGGCGGCCGAGGCGATCGAGGCGGCGCGGGCCGAGGTGGCGGCGCTGATCGGCGCCCGGCCGGGCGAGATCCTGTTCACCAGCGGCGCCACCGAGGCCAACAACCTGGCCCTGCTGGGCGGCGTGCCCGCGGGCTGGCCGGTGATCGCCTCGGCGATCGAGCACCCGAGCGTGCTGGCCTGCCTGCCCGAGTTGGCGGCGCGCGGGCATCGCACCGCGACCCTGCCGGTCGGGCATGACGGCACCGCCGATCTCGACGTCCTGAAGACGCTGCTGGCCGGCGGCCCGGCCCTGGTCTCGCTGATGGCCGCCAACAACGAGATCGGCACGATCCAGCCGCTGGCGGAGGCGGCCCGGATCTGCCGCGAGGCCGGTGCGTTGCTGCACAGCGACGCGGTGCAGATCCTGTCGACCGGCACGGTCGACGTCCGCGCCCTCGACCTCGCCTTCCTCAGCCTGTCGGGGCACAAGCTGTACGGCCCAATGGGAATCGGCGCCCTGTTCATGCGCGAGGGCACGGCGCTGCGGCCCCTCCTCCTCGGCGGCGGCCAGCAGGAGGGGCGCCGCGCCGGCACCCTGCCGACCGCGCTCTGCGTCGGGCTGGGTGCCGCCTGCCGTCTCGCCCGCCAGCGTCGGTCGGCCGATGCGCTGCACCTGACCGCCCTGCGCGAGCGGCTGTTCGCGGCACTGCGGCAGGAACTGCCGGACATCCGCCGCAACGGCTCCGCCGAGCACGGCCTACCCGGCTGCCTCAATGTCAGCCTGCCGGGAATGGACGCCGCCGACCTGCTGCTCGACCTGCCGGACTTGGCGCTGTCCACTGGCTCCGCCTGCTCCACCGGCAGCCCGGGACCATCGCATGTGCTGCGCGCCATCGGCCTGTCGCCGGAAGAAGCCCATGGCAGCCTGCGCTTCGGCCTGGGCCGCGACACCACGGAGGCGGATGTCGACCGGGCAGCGGCCCGGCTCGTGGATGCGATCAGAGCGCGAGATCGGCACTGAGCAGTGCCCGTGTGCGCTCCACCAGATAATCCGAGAACACCCGCACCTTGGCCGGCAGGAAGCTGCGATGCGGGTACAGCACCGCCAGCACCACCGGCTCGGGCGGATGGTCGGGCAGCACCACCTGCAGCGCGCCGCTGCGCAGATGCTCCGCGACCTCCCACACCGGTTTCATGACGATGCCGCGGCCGTCCAGCGCCCATTGCGTCAGCACGTCGCCGTCATCGGCGTCGAAGCTGCCGCGCACCGGCACCTTGGACGGCCCGTCCCTGCCCTCCAGCGTCCACTGGTACTGCCGCGACCCGGGGAAGCGCAGCAGCAGGCAGTTGTGGCCCATCAGCTCCTCGGGCGACTTCGGCGTGCCCTGGGCCTCCAGATAGGCCGGCGCCGCGCACAGCACCCGCCGGCAATCGGCGATCTTGCGCAGCACGAAGCTGGAATCCCGCATCTCCGCCATTCGGATCGCCAGGTCCACCGCCTCGCCCAGCAGGTCGAGCAGATGGTCGGACAGGCGCAGCCGGACCTCGACCCGGGGATAGAGCTCATGGAACTGCGGCACCAGCGGCGCCAGGATGCGACGGCCGAAGCCGAGCGGCGCCGTCACCCGCAGGCTGCCGGACGGCACGCCGCTGGTGGTGGCGACGCTGGTCTCCGCCCGCTCCACCGCGTCCAGCACCACCAGGCAGTGGCGGTAGAAGGTCTGGCCGTGCTCGGTCGTCTGCACCTGGCGCGTGGTGCGGTTCAGCAGGCGCACGCCGAGATGCTGCTCCAGCTGCTGGATGCGGTGGCTGACCACGGCCGGCGACATGCGCACCTGCCGGCCGGCCGCCGACAGGCTGCCGAGCTCGACCACGCGCACGAACACCCGCATGTTCTCCAGCAGCGCCAATCCGCGATGAACTCCCTGTTCCTGGAAGCGAGTCTGGCGCATCCGCCGGGCGGGATTATAGCGTTTCTTTTGAAAGTGCTGCGCGGCCGCATCGCTTCCCCAGCCGCGGTCCTGTTCATTAGGCTGGCTCGAACGGACAATCAGCCAGGATGGCGGAGGCGACGGCATGGAGCCGATCATCTGGGAATGGATCAACTTCGTGGCCCGCTGGGTGCACGTGATCACCGCCATCGCCTGGATCGGCTCGTCCTTCTACTTCGTCGCCCTCGACCTCAGCCTGCAGAAGCGCGAGGACCTGCCGCCCGGCGCGGGCGGCGAGGCCTGGCAGATCCATGGCGGCGGCTTCTACAACATGGTCAAGTATCTGGTGGCACCGGACCGGCTGCCGAAGGAGCTGACCTGGTTCAAATGGGAGGCCTACTCCACCTGGATCAGCGGCTTCTTCCTGCTCTGCGTCCTCTACTACCGCGGCGCCGACCTGTTCCTGATCGACCCGCAGGTGTCGCTGTTCTCACCGAAGGAGGCGATCGCGATCAGCGTGGTCAGCCTGGCCCTCGGCTGGCTGGCCTACGACCTCCTGTGCAAGTCGCCGCTGGGCGAGAGCGACGTCAAGCTGGCGGGAGCCGGCTTCGTCGTGCTGGTCGCGGCGGCCTGGGGCTTCAGCCAAGTGTTCAGCGGCCGCGGCGCCATGCTGCAGATGGGCGCGCTGATCGGCACCATGATGGTGGCGAACGTCTTCTTCGTCATCATCCCGAACCAGCGCAAGGTGGTCGATGCGCTGCTCGCGGGCCGGTCGCCCGATCCGAAGCTCGGCAAGCAGGCCAAGCAGCGGTCGCTGCACAACAACTACCTGACCCTGCCGGTCCTGTTCCTGATGCTCAGCAACCATTACCCGCTGGCCTTCGGGTCGCACTATGCCTGGGTGATGACGGCGATCGTCCTGGTGATGGGCGGGGTGATCCGGCACTTCTTCAACTCGCGCCACGCCGGCAAGCCGACGCCGTGGTGGACCTGGGCGGTGGCGGCCGCGGGCATGGCGGCGATCATCTGGCTGTCGACCCTGCCGCCGCCGCGCGAGCACGAAGTGGCGACCGAGACCAAGCCCTGGATCGGCGTCGAGCCTCCCGCCCCGGTGCAGACGGCCGCGGCGGCGGACCCGAAGCCGGTCTCCTTCGCCCAGGTGACCGACATCGTCGTCTCCCGCTGCAGCATGTGCCATTCCACCATGCCGGGCTGGGAGGGCATCCACGAGGCGCCGCGCGGCGTGCTGCTGGATTCGCCGGAGGAGATCCGGCGCCATGCGGAGCTGATCCGCTTGCAGGCGGTGCTGACCCATGCCATGCCGCCGGCCAATGTCAGCCAGATCACCCCCGAGGAGCGCGAGCTCCTGGGGCGCTGGACGGCCGATCCCGACCGGGCCGTCCAGTAACAGGAGCCTTGCGATGACCGCCACCACCGCTTTGCGCGGCCGCCTGCTGAGCTTTCTCGCCGCCCCAAAGGGCGTCGGCGACGCCGCCAGCTACCACTACCTCCCGGACGGGGTCGTGGTCGTCGAGGGCGGCCGGATCATCCGTGTCGGCCCGGCGGCCGAGATCCTGCCGACGCTGCCGGCCGGCACCGTGGTCGACCACTATCCGGACGATTTGATCCTGCCCGGCTTCATCGACGCGCATCTGCACTTCCCGCAGACCCAGGTCATCGCCTCTTACGGCGCGCAGCTGCTGGAATGGCTGCAGAAATACACCTTCGTCGCCGAGCAGCGTTACGCTGACCCGGATTTTGCCGAGCGCCAGGCGCAATGGTTCCTGGCCGAGCTGCTGGCCAACGGCACCACGACGGCCGCGGTCTACGGCTCGGTCCACCCGCAGTCGGCCGAGGCCTTCTTCGCGGAGTCCGAGCGGCTGGGCACCGCCATGATCGCCGGCAAGGTGATGATGGACCGGCACGCGCCGCCCGCCCTGCTGGACACCGCCCAGTCCTCCTACGACGACAGCAAGCGCCTGCTGCAGCGCTGGCATGGGCGTGGCCGCCAGCGCTATGCCATCACCCCGCGCTTCGCCATCACCTCGACCGAGGCGCAGCTGGAGACGGCTGGCGCCCTGGCCCGCGAGTTCCCGGACGCCTATGTCCAGACCCATATCGCCGAGAACCGAAAGGAGATCGAGACGGTCAAGGAGCTGTTCCCGGACAGCCGCGATTATCTCGACGTCTACGACCGCTACGGCCTGTTGGGCCCCAAGACCCTGTTCGGCCACTGCATCCATCTCGAAGAGCGCGAGCGGCAGCGCATGGCCGAGACCGGCTCGGTCGCGGTGTTCTGCCCGACCTCGAACCTGTTCATCGGCAGCGGCCTGTTCCCCCTACGTGAGTTACAGGGGCGCGAGCTGGCGCGGCGCGACCCGCCGATCCGGATCGCGGTGGCGACCGATGTCGGCGGCGGCACCAGCTATTCGATGCTGCGCACGCTCGGCGAGGGCTACAAGGTGCAGCAGCTGCAGGGCACCAACCTCTCGGCGCTGGAGGCCTTCCATCTGGTCACCGCCGGCAATGCCGAGGCGCTGGGCCTGGAGCAGGAGATCGGCGTCATCGCGCCCGGCCGCTTCGCCGACCTGGTGGTGCTGGACGCCCGCGCCACCGCCGCCATGGCGCACCGGATGGAGGCGGTGGACGGCGACGTCGAAGAGGAACTGTTCATCCTCATGACTTTGGGCGATGATCGGTCGGTGAAGGCGACCTATGTCCAGGGCCGCCGCGTGCACGAACGGGAGGGAACGCGAAGCCGGTCACCGGCGTGAGCGTCCAGTCAGGAGCGCCATGGCCGAGATCGACCGCGACGAGTTCTCCATCGACGAGCCGAAGACCGGGCAGGTCCGCTCCCTCCTCCGCGCCCTGCGCCTGCTCGACACCGTGGCCGGCCGGGCCGAGGGCATGAGCCTGACCGAGCTGGCCCGCGCCACCGGCCTGTCCGCCCCCACCGCCCACCGCCTGCTGACCACGCTGGAGGAGGCGCATTACGTGCGCTTCGACCCGGCGACGCGGCGCTGGACGGTGGGGCTGCAGGCCTTCCTCTCCGGCCTCGCCTATGCCGACGGCATGGGGCTGCGCCGCCTGGCCGACCCGCCGATGCGCACCCTGTTCGGCCTGTGCCACGAGACCGTGAATCTGGCGGTGGAGGAGCGCGGCACCGTGCTCTACCTGCACCAGCTCGGCGACCCGGGCGCCAGCCTGCCCGGATCGACGCCGCTCCCGGTACACGGCTCCGGCGTCGGCAAGGCCCTCCTGTCGGCCAAGCCGGACCCGGTGCTGTCGCGCACCCTGCCCGCCTTGGCCCTGACGCGGCTGACCGAGAAGACGGTGGCGGACCTGCCGACCCTGCGCGACCAGATCACCCGCGCCCGCCGCTCCGGCTACGCCGTCGACGATGAGGAGCATCTCGCGGGCGTGCGCTGCGTCGCCGCCCCGATCCTCGACCACAGCGGCCGCCCGGTGGCGGCCCTGTCGATCTCCGCCCCGCGCGAGCGCATGGGCGACGACCGCATCCGCCAGATCGGCATGCTGGTGCGTCAGGCGGCGGAGAAGGTCACGCTGCAGCTCGGCGGCCGGCCGCACTGAGGCGCGTGTCAGCGATCCAGTTCAGCGATGGAACGACGCAGGTGAGCCGCGTTCGCGGGTGAGCTGAGAAGGTAAGCGGTTTCACGCAGGGATTTCAGCTCGGCCAGTGGGACAATGACCATCGGCTCGTGACCCGGCCGGATCACGACCAGTTCCATGTGGTCGGCTTCGACGCGGTCGAGGTGGCCGGTGATGTCGGCCTGCAGGTCAGAGAGGGTGACTTTCGGCATGATCCGGC
The DNA here is from genome assembly GCF_051487185.1 of Inquilinus limosus. Taxonomy (GTDB): domain Bacteria; phylum Pseudomonadota; class Alphaproteobacteria; order DSM-16000; family Inquilinaceae; genus Inquilinus; species Inquilinus limosus_F. The sequence continues at coordinate 130,204 of NZ_JAHVDK010000015.1, read as the reverse complement.
TCTGCTCCCAAGGTCAGCCCTCTCTAGATTGTCATTGCCGGGCTTGACCCGGCAATTCAGAAGATGTCGACGCTCTCTGGATGCCCGGGTCAAGCCCGGGCATGACAGAAAGGGGATGGGTACGACCCACTCCCGGCCTTCCACCAGGTGAAAAAGACCGATCCTACCGGCCGATTTTCGCGCCCTGGAATGTTTCAGGCCGACGCTGGATCGACCCCGCCCCGCCCGCCACCATCGCCCCAGAACCTTCGAACGGGAGGGCCCGATGCCCAAGATGACGGCGATGGAAGCGGCGGTGCATGTGCTGCGCAGCGAAGGCGTGGAGGTGGCGTTCGGCGTGCCCGGCGCGGCGATCCTGCCCTTCTATGAGGCGCTGAAGGACAGCGGCATCCGCCATGTGCTGGTGCGGCACGAGGAGGGCGGCACCCATGCCGCTGAGGGCTACACCCGGGCCCGCGCCGGGGCGATCGGCGTCTGCATCGGCACCTCCGGCCCCGCCGGCACCAACATGATCACCGGCCTCTACTCCGCCATCGCGGATTCGATCCCGATCCTGTGCATCACCGGCCAGGCGCCGCGCGCCAAGCTGCACAAGGAGGATTTCCAGGCGGTCGACATCGCCGCGATCGCCCGGCCGGTGACCAAATGGTCGGTCACGGTGATGGAAGGCGCCCAGGTGCCCTGGGTGTTCCGCCGTGCCTTCCAGATCATGCGCTCCGACCGCCCCGGCCCGGTGCATATCGACCTGCCGATCGACGTGCAGAAGGAGATCATCGACTATGATCCCGAGGCCGACGCGCCGCTGCCGGTGCACCGCCCGGCGCCGAGCCCCGCCGCCATCGCCCGCGCCGTCGACATGCTGCTGGCAGCGGAGAAGCCGCTGATCGTCGCCGGCGGCGGCATCATCAACGCCGAGGCCTCGGACCTGCTGGTCGAGTTCGCCGAGCTGACGGGCGTGCCGGTGGTGCCGACGCTGATGGGCTGGGGCACGATCCCGGACGACCATCCGCTGAACGCCGGCATGGTCGGGCTGCAGACGCAGCATCGCTACGGCAACGCCACCTTCCTGCAGAGCGACCTGGTGCTGGGCATCGGCAACCGCTGGGCCAACCGGCACACCGGATCGACCGACGTCTACACCAAGGGCCGCAAGTTCATCCATGTCGACATCGAGCCGACCCAGATCGGCCGGGTGTTCTGCCCCGATCTCGGCATCGTCTCGGATGCGAAGCTGGCGCTGCAGGCGCTGATCGCCGAAGCCCGCGGCCGCCGCCTGCCGAAGCGTGAGAGCTGGGTCGCCTCGGTGCAGGAGCGCAAGCGCACCATGCTGCGCCGGACCGACTTCGACAATGTGCCGATCAAGCCGCAGCGGGCGTTCCAGGAGATCAACGAGGTCTTCGGCCGCGACGCCCGCTTCGTCACCGCGATCGGCCTGTACCAGATCGCCTCCGGCCAATTCCAGAAGGTTTATAAGCCGCGCAACTACATCGTCTGCGGCCAGGCCGGGCCGCTGGGCTGGGAGGTCTCGGCCTGCACCGGCGCCAAGCTGGCCGATCCGTCGGCCGAGGTGGTCGGCATCGTCGGCGACTACTCCCTGCAGTTCCTGATCGAGGAGCTGGCGGTGGCCGCGCAGTACCGCATCCCCTTCGTGCTAGTGGTGCTGAACAACGCCTATCTCGGCCTGATCCGCCAGGCGGAGCGCGGCTACAACATGGATTACGAGGTCCAGCTCTCGTTCAAGAACATCAACGCGCCGGAGATCGGCGACTACGGCGTCGACCACATCAAGGCGGCGGAGGCCTTCGGCTGCATCGCCCGCCGGGTGTTCGACCCGGAGGAGATCGCCCCGGCGCTGCAATGGGCGCGCACCCGCGCCACCCAGGCCAGCCTGCCGGTGCTGGTCGAGATCATCACCGAGCGGGTGACCAACATCGCCATGGGGCCGGAGATCGACCGGATCACCGAGTTCGAGGAGATCATCGACCTCGCCCCCGCCGAGGCCCGCGAGCCGGAAACCGTCTGAGCTGGGAGACAACCATGCCGCGCTTCGCCGCCAATCTGACGATGCTCTTCAACGAGCATCCCTTCCTCGACCGCTTCGGCCGCGCCGCCGAGGCCGGCTTCGCCGGGGTCGAGTATCTGTTCCCCTACCCCTATCCGAAGGAGGAGCTGGCCGAGCGGCTGCAGCGCCACGGCCTGACCCAAGTGCTGCACAACCTGCCGGCCGGCGACTGGGCCAAGGGCGAGCGCGGCATCGCCTGCATGCCCGACCGCAAGGGCGAGTTCCAGGACGGGGTCGGCCAGGCCATCGACTACGCCCGGGCGCTGGGCTGCCGCCAGCTCAACTGCCTGGCCGGCAAGCGGCCGGAGGGCGTGCCCGAGACGGTGCTGGGCGACACGCTGGTCGACAATCTGCGCTTCGCCGCGAGGGCGTTGGGCGAAGCCGGCATCGACCTGCTGGTCGAGCCGATCAACACCCGCGACATCCCGGGCTTCTTCCTCAGCGGCTCGCAGCAGACGCTCGATTTGCTCGACGCGGTCGAGGCGCCCAACACCCGGCTGCAATACGACATCTACCACATGCAGATCATGGAGGGAGACCTGGGGCCGACGCTGCAGGCGCTGATCTCCCGCATCGGCCACATCCAGGTCGCCGACAATCCCGGACGGCACGAGCCGGGCACCGGCGAGATCCACTACCCCTTCCTGTTCCGCCTGCTCGACGCGCTCGGCTATGCCGGCTGGGTCGGCGCCGAATACGTGCCGCAGGCTGGCACCGAAGCCGGCCTCGGCTGGTTCGCTCCGTACCGCGCCAAGGCCACCGTGGCGGCCTGAGCCATTCCCCCTCACCTTCCCGCCGCCTGCGGCGTCGGGCCCCTCCCTCTCCCCGAGGAGAGGGGAAGGAACGGCGCTTCGTCACACCTCTCCCCTGGGGAGAGGTCGAAATCGCACAGCGATTTCGGGTGAGAGGGCGGCTCCGGCCCCACCGCTTCTCCTCCCCCATCACAGGAGTTCGTCATGAACGTCGCCTTCATCGGCCTCGGCATCATGGGCCGGCCCATGGCCGGGCACCTGATCACCGCCGGCCACAGCCTGTTCCTTTACGACATCACCGGCGTGCCGGAGGAGTTGGCCGTCCAGGGCGGCATCGCCGCGTCCTCCGCCGCGGAGGCGGCGCGCCGGGCCGAGATCGTCATCACCATGGTGCCCGACACGCCGCATGTGGAGGCGGCGCTGTTCGGCCCCGGTGGCGTCGCCGAGGGGCTGTCGCCCGGCAAGGTGGTGGTCGACATGAGCTCGATCTCGCCGATCGCGACCAAGGGCTTCGCCGAGAAGGTCAACGCGCTGGGTTGCGACTATCTCGACGCCCCGGTCTCGGGTGGCGAGGTCGGCGCCAAGGCCGCCAGCCTGACCATCATGGTCGGGGGACCGCAGGCCGCCTTCGACCGCGTGAAGCCGCTGTTCGAGGCGATGGGCAAGAACATCACCCTCGTCGGCGACAACGGCGACGGCCAGACCACCAAGGTCGCCAACCAGATCATCGTCGCGCTGACCATCGAGGCGGTGGCCGAGGCTCTGCTGTTCGCCGCCAAAGCCGGGGCCGACCCGGCCCGGGTGCGGCAGGCGCTGATGGGCGGCTTCGCCGCCTCGCGCATCCTCGAGGTGCATGGCGAGCGCATGATCCAGCGCAACTTCGCGCCCGGCTTCCGCATCGCCCTGCACCAGAAGGACCTGGCCCTGGCGCTGGACGGCGCCCGGTCCTTGAGCGTGCCGCTGCCGAACACCGCGGCGACGCAGCAACTGCTGCACGCCGCCATCGCCCAGGGCGGCGCCGCCTGGGACCATTCCGCCATCCTCAAGGTGCTGGAGCGCCAGGCCGATTTCGAGATCGCCGGCCCGGCGGCCGCGCGGCAGGACGCGGCGTGACGCTCCGCGTTTGAAGCACTTTCAAACCACCCCGCCCCTCCCGTGCCCGCCGCCCGGTGCTAGGTTGCCGGCAGACGGGACGGGAGGCGTGCGATGCGGCTGTGGATCAGGGACCCGCTGGCGATCCTGGCGGAGGGCGCCGAACGCGGCGTGGTGGTCGGGGACGGCCGGATCGCCGAGCTGGTGCCGGCGGGGCGGGAGCCCGCGGCGCCGGTCGACAGCGTGTTCGACGCCGGCGCCCACGTCGTCCTGCCGGGGCTGATCAACACCCACCACCACTTCTATCAGACCCTGACCCGCGCCCTGCCGGCGGCGCTGGACCGCGAGCTGTTCCCCTGGCTGCAGGCCCTCTACCCCATCTGGGCCCGGCTGGACCCGGAGGCGCTGCGCAGCGCCGTGACGGTGGCGATGGCGGAGCTGCTGCTGTCCGGCTGCACCACCACCACGGACCACCACTATGTCTTCCCGGCGGGGCTGGAGCACGCGATCGACATCGAGGTCGAGGTGGCGCGCTCGCTCGGGATCCGCGCCGTGCTGACCCGCGGCTCGATGAACCTGTCGGTGCGCGACGGCGGCCTGCCGCCGGACAGTGTCGTGCAGGACGAGGACACCATCCTGGCCGACAGCGAGCGGCTAATCGCGGCGCATCACGAGGCCGGCGATGGGGCGATGATCCAGATCGCACTGGCCCCCTGCTCGCCCTTCTCCGTCACCGGCTCGCTGATGCGGCGCACGGCGGCGCTGGCCGAGCGCCACAACGTGCGGCTGCACACCCATCTGGCCGAAACCGAGGACGAGAACCGCTTCTGCCAGGACAAGTTCGGCTGCCGGCCGCTCGACTATCTGGAGGAATGCGGCTGGCTGGGGCCCCGCACCTGGCTGGCGCACGGCATCCACTTCACCGGGGCCGAGATCGCCCGCCTGGCCCGGGCCGGCACCGCGGTGACGCATTGCCCCTGCTCGAACCAGGTGCTGGGCTCCGGCCACTGCCTGGTGCACGGCATGGAACAGGCCGGGATGGCGGTCGGCCTCGGCGTCGACGGCTCCGCCTCCAATGATGGCTCGAACCTGATCCAGGAGGTGCGCGCCGCCTTCCTGCTGCAGCGGCACCATTACGGCGTCACAAGGATCAGCCACAGCGACGCGCTGCGCTGGGCCACCGCCGGCTCCGCCGCCTGCCTCGGCCGGCCGGATCTCGGCGTCATCGCGCCGGGGAAGCAGGCCGACCTCGCCCTGTTCGCTCTGGACGAGCTGCGCTTCGCCGGCCATGGCGACCCGCTGGCGGCGCTGGTGCTGTGCGGCGCCTACAGGGCCGATTTCGTCATGGTCGGCGGCCGTTGGCGCGTGCAGCAGGGCGTCATCTCCGGCCTGGACCTGCCCGGCCTGATGCGGCGCCACCAGGCCCTAGCGGCGCGCATACAGGCCGGTGACTGACCACTATCAGCCGGAATTCGGCATCCCCGGTTTCCCTGCCGCCGTCGCAAGCAGCTCGGCCTCGAACTGGCAAAGCAGTGTCTGCATGTAGCCGGGAACTGTCCCATTCAGATGCTGCCGGACTGACGGCAGCGCGGCAGCTGCCGCTTCCCGGTCGCCGAGGCCGAGCATCGCCTTGGCAATGAACAAATGTCGGAAGCCGGTGTCATGATCATCGCCACGATCGCTTTCCAGCAACGCCTTGCCTTCCGCGTATCGGCCGAGCCGGATCAGGACGGCGCCCCGGCTGCCCCTCACCGTCGCAATATTTGGGCCCAGATCCAGTGCCCGCCGAGACCACTCGTCCAGACGGGCCAGGTCTGCCTTGCTTTCGGTCGCCAGGCCGTCGCAGATCAGCCGGTCGAGCAGCGCCAGGCGCTCTTCCTGTGTCAGGTCCGACCGTGCCAGCAGCGCCAGGACGGCGGCGACGGATTCCTCGGCCGAGAGGCCATCCTGGAGCTGCTCCTGCCAGAGGACGTGATACAGCACCCGTCCGGCCGCCGCCGATGGCGCAGCAGGACGGGTCGGATCGGCCGCGTAGCGGGATGTCACCTGCCGATAGACATCCATGACGGGCGATCCCGGGGCCTTGCGCCATAAACGGCCGATCAACTTCAGCAGCTGCCTTCCGTCCGTCTCGCCAAGGCGGGTCCGCACAGGCACCAGGTTGAGAAGAGCCAGCAGTTGCACGGCCGCTATCGTTCCCACCGGGTCGCGGAGCGGCGATGGGATCAGACCGGCTTCGTCCAGAGCCGCCGTAAGCGCAAAGACGGCAATGTTCCCTAGGACACCGCCCAAAAGAAACAGGGCTTCGGCCCCGGAGCGCCTGTGAAATGTCGGATACAGACTGACCATGCCGCCGAATGGGACTCGCCGGACGATCAGCCAGATCGCTCCGAGACGCCAACGGTGCCACGGCAAGCCCGAGCCGAAGGTGATGCTCCTCACCGGCAGGCCGGTGACCCAGGCGCCGGCCAAGTGCCCAAGCTCGTGCACGATGCCGAGGAGGACCAGCCCCGTCATCAGCATCGCTATCCCTGTGACCATGGCTCACGCTTTCATTGATCACAGCTTGGTAACCGCGCCGCCATTTGCTGGCAATGAGCGAAGCGAGACGGCATCCCTCGCCACACAGCCATTCGCTTCTGTTCCTGTATCCGCGTTGGTGCCTACGCTCTGCCGACGACCAGCTCCGGCCGACTTGACACATTCAGGCTGTCGGCCGTATTGAACCATATGGTTGATCAACCAATCGGTTCAGAACATGCCGATCGATCCCCTCAGCCAGACCCTCGCGGCCCTCGCCGACCCGACCCGCCGGGCCATCCTGGCGCGGCTGGCCCAGGGCGAGGCCTCGGTCACCGAGCTCGGTGCCCCCTTTGCCATGAGCCTTACCGCCGTGTCCAAGCACCTCAAGGTGCTTGAGCGGGCGGGGCTGGTGGAGCGCGGCCGCGCGGCGCAGTGGCGGCCCTGCCGGCTGCGAGCCGGGCCGCTGAAAGACATCGCCGACTGGGTCGAGCGCTATCGCCCCTTCTGGGACGCCGGCTTCGACCGGCTGGACGACTATCTGCGCCAACTGCAAGGCAAGGAGCCCGATGATGACCGGACGCAATGACAGCGCCGGCGCCGACCCGGAGACGGGGCCGACGCTGGTCATCACCCGCCTGTTCGACGCGCCGCGCAGCCTCGTCTTCAAGGCCTGGACAGAGCCCGAGCACCTGGTGCGCTGGCTGGGACCGAAGGATTTCTCCGCCTCCGGGGTGCGGCTCGACGTCCGGCCGGGCGGCGCCTGGCGCGCCGTCATCACCTCGCCCGAGGGCAAGAGCTACGGCATGGCAGGGGTCTATCGGGAGGTGGCGCCGCCGGAGCGGCTGGTCTTCACCTTCGCCTGGGAGGAGGACGAGGCGGAGCAGATGCTGATCGCCGTCACCTTCACCGAGCGCGACGGCAAGACCGAGATGACCTTCCGCCAGACCGGCTTCCGGTCGGCGGAAAGCCGCGACAGCCATCGCGGCGGCTGGGAGGAATGCTTCGACCGGCTGCCACCCTATCTGGCGCAGCTCTGACCAATCCGAGGGAGGAAGCGATGAAGCGCACCTATCACGGCAGCTGCCATTGCGGCACCGTGCGGTTCGAATGCGAGATCGACCTGGCGGCCGGCACCAGCCGCTGCAACTGCTCGATCTGCACCAAGGGGCGGTTCTGGAAAGCGATCGCCCCGGCGCCCGACTTCCGCCTGCTGCAAGGGGAAGAGGCGCTGTCGGACTATCAGTTCAACGGTGCTGCCGGCGGCACCATCCATCACCTGTTCTGCCGCCGCTGCGGCATCAAGCCGTTCGGCCGTGGCCATATGGAAGAGCTGGGCGGCACCTTCTACGCCGTCAACGTCGCCTGCCTCGACGACGCGACGACCGAGGAACTGGCCGAGGCGCCGGTCCGGTACGAGGACGGACGCGCCGACCGCTGGGACTCACCGCCGGCGGAGACGCGCCACCTGTGAGGCGCGCCTCGCCGCCGGCCGCCGTCAGTAGGACGGGGTCACCACGGTGGTGCGCGGCGGCGGGGTCACCACCGTCGCCGACGGCTGCGGCTGAGTCACCACGGTGGTCGGCCTCTCCGGCGGCGGGTTGTTCACCGTGCAGGCGGCCAGGATCGGCAGCCCAAGCAAGGCGACGACAAGGGTCATGGAGCGCATGACCGATCCTCCCATTCCGTGAAGCGGCGTGTGTCCACGCCGCGCTCAGAAGCAACAGGACGATGCGGCGCCCCGTTCCCCGGCGAACGGGGAGAGGGTCGGCACGGCGGCCCAGGAAGCGGGCGTCGGCGCCCTGGCGGCCGCAGCCGCGGGCCGCCGTGCGGACCGGCCTCAGTAGGCCGGCGTCACCACTGTGGTGCTGGGACGCGGCATGACATAGGTCGTGTTCGGCGTGGTGACGACCGTCCCCGGCTGGGTGACGACCGCTGCCGGCGCCGGCTGTGTGACGACGGTCGCCGGCGGCGGCTGGGTGACCACGGTGGTCGCGGCCGTCCGCTCGGCCGGAGGGTTATTCACCGTGCAGCCCACCGCCAGCAACGACAGGCCGGCCAGGGCGAATGCGGCGCAGAAAGAACGCATCTCACGTCCTCCGATCTATCAAGCGACCCGAATCGAGGCCGCAACGGAGACGCAACGGGACCAGGAAGAGCTGCGTTCCTTCGGCCCAATCACATGGCAATCGTGGTGTTCTTTTTGCAACTTGCGCCACTCAAGGCCGGATCGGGCCGTCCCGGTCGAAATGCCGGGGAAAGATCGAGACCAGCATCTCCACGGCGCAGGCGTGGGCCTCCTCGCGGCCGAACTCCTTCGGCCCCATCATCAGATGCAGCCACAGCCCCTCCAGTAGCCCGCTCAGGCCGCGGGCCAGGAGAGCCGGCGACTGCGCCTCCGCCGCCAGTTCCCGGCACAGGTTGAGCAGGGCCAGGTGATAGTCCTGGTCGTTGGCGCTGCACAGGGCGCGGTACTGTGGCCGTGTCCTGGCCTCGCCCCAGAAGGCGCACCAAGCGGCGATCTTGCGCGGGCTGCAGATCGTCCGGTCGAAATCGGCCAGGACCAGCGCCCACAGCTTCTCGGCCGCGGTCGGCCCCGCCGCGTGCAGGGCACGGCGCCAATGGGCGCGATACTCTTCGGCGAGGGACCGCAGCGTCTCGACCAACAGCTTTTCCTTGCTCTCGAAATGGAAGTTGACGATGCCGCGCGACAGGCCGGCGCGGTCCGCGACCACGGCCATCGTCGTCTCCTCGTAGCCGTGCCGGGCGATGGCGTCGATCGTCGCCTCGATCAGCTCCTGCCGCCGCGTCTCCTTCGGCTGGCGCCGACCCCGGTTCGGGTTGCGCGCAGCCCCTTCTTCCGCCATCGGCACCCCCGTCCAACCCGCCGGAAAGCCTAGCATCCGCCCTCGGAAGCGGAAAGATTCCGAAGGGGCCGTCCAGCTGATTTCTTGTTGAACGTTCATTCAACATCCTGGACAGGTCGGTGGTTGCGGCGGCATGCTGGGCACCGATCCCGCGGCAGCGAACCATCGACCGACGAGAGGCCTACGCCATGACCCGCGACCTGTCGCGCAGCCACGCGCATTTCCGCCGGGCGTCCGCCCGGCTGCCCCTCGGCGTCGCCTCGAATTTCCGCTACTGGGGCGACGATCGGACCATCTATGTGAAGCGGGGTCACGGCGGCCGGATCTGGGATCTCGACGACAACTGCTATGTCGATTACCGGCTCGGCTACGGCCCGGCGATCCTGGGCTATGCCGACCCGCGGGTGGACGAGGCGGCGCGGCAGGGCATGGCTGTCGGCGGCGTCTTCGCCCTCTCGACCGAGCGCGAGCTCGCGGTCGCCGAGCGCATCGCGAGGATGATGCCGGCGGCGGAGCTGGTGCGCTTCTCCAACTCCGGCACCGAGGCGGTGATGGCGGCGCTGCGCCTGGCCCGCGCCGCGACCGGCAAGGAGGGCTACGTGCTGGTCGAGGGCAGCTATCACGGGCTGTTCGACGCCGCCATGTGGCGCGTGGCGCTGGACCGGTGGGACCCGGACCGACCCGGCGAGGAGCCGCCGGTCGTGCCCTATTCCGAGGGCGTGCCGCAGGCGGTTCGGCCGCTTCTGCACCTGACGCCGATGAACGACGCCGACCGGCTGGAGGACCTGCTGCGCCGCCGGTCGCACGAGATCGCGGCGATGCTGATCGAGCCGATCATGGGCAATTGCTGCGGCATCACCGCCGATGCCGCCTATGTCCGCGCCGCGCGCGAGCTGTGCGACCGCCACGGCGTGCTGCTGATCGTCGACGAGGTGAAGTCGGGCTTCCGCGTCGCGCGTGGCGGGGCGCAGGAGCTGATGGACGTCCGGGCCGACATCGTCACCCTGGCCAAGGCCATGGCCAACGGCTATCCGATCGCCGCCATCGGCGGCCGCGCGGACATCATGCGCCGGTTCGGCCGCGGCGTTGCCCATGGCGGCACCTACACCGCCCATCCGGTGGCGCTGGCCGCGGCCGAGAAGACGCTGGAGATCCTGGACGAGACCCCGGCGCTGGAGACAATCGCCGCCTATGGCCGCCGGCTGCAGGCCGGAATCACGCGCATCCTCAAGGCCCGCGGCGTGGTCCACTGCTTCGCCGGACACCCGTCGATGGCCGGGCTGTTCTTCGCGCCGGCGCCGCCGCGCGACTTCCGCGACTGGCGACGATCCGACTTCCACTTCTACGACGCGCTGGCCCGAGAGCTGCACGAGGAGGGCGTGCTGTGCGAGCCGGATTCGCGCGAGCCCTGGTTCGTCTGCGAGGCGCATGACGAAGGCTGCCTGGCCGACACCCTGGCCGGCTTCGAGCGCGCCCTGGACCGCACCCTCGGCGCGGTCGCGGCCACAGCGCGCTGAAGGCGGGCACCGCAGCGCGCGGCGGGCGCGCGATCAGCCCGGGGGGTCACCAGTAGCGGTGTCGATAGCGCCAGCGGTCGTGCCGCCAATGCCGGCGGCGGCGCCAGCCGTCGTCATCGTCATCGGCGATGGCGGCGCCGATGACGAGCCCGCCCAGCGCCAGCGCGCCGACGGCCAGAGCCGTATTGGTGTCCTGCTGCTGCCGCTCGATCTGCGCCTGGTAGGACAGCGGGCCGAGAGAGTTGCAGGCATAGGGGTCGCCATAGGCGCAGCGCTGCGACGCGTAGTTGAGCTGCATCTCCGACGGGGTCGGGCCGCAGGCGACCAGGAGCGCCAGGGCGCCGATCCCGCCGACACGCCAGAGGCCGGGCTTCAGAACACCGGCCATGGTACCGGTCATCGTATCGTCTCTCCTGCCGACCCCCGATCGGCCAGAGGCGACGGTGACTCCGAATTGGAGCGAAATTGTGCCACCTCGATATCGCGACCAACATCCCCCTTCCCCTGAACATACAGTGATGTACTGTACAGCCAGGAACGGGAGGCGCCGGGGTGGACCGGCGGAGGCGGGGCGGACGGATGCAGCGTTATTCCTTCCTGGCGCTGGCGCGGAAGGCGCTGGGCGGCCATCGCGGCTGGGAGCCGGCCTGGCGCAAGGCGACGCCGAAGAAGAGCTACGACGTCGTCATCGTCGGCGGCGGCGGGCACGGCCTGTCCACCGCCTATTACCTGGCCCGCAACCACGGCATCACCAATGTGGCGCTGGTCGAGCGCGGCTGGATCGGCGGCGGCAATGTCGGCCGCAACACCACCATCGTCCGCTCCAACTACCTGTTGCCGGACAACCAGCACTTCTACGAATGGTCGCTGAAGCTGTGGCACGGGCTCAGTGAGGAGCTGAACTACAACGTCATGTTCTCGGCCCGCAGCTCGATCTTCCTGGCGACGTCGCTGGCCGGGGCGATGGCGCTGCGCCGCCGCGGCAACGGCATGCGCCTGGCCGGCATCGACGCCGAATGGCTGGAGCCTGACGATCTGCGCCGGATCGCGCCGAATCTCGACTATTCCGACAACGCGCTGTTTCCGATCTATGGCGGCATGCGCCAGGGCCGCGCCGGCACCGCCCGGCACGACGCGGTGGCCTGGGGCTACGCCCGCGCCGCCAGCAATCTCGGCGTCGACATCATCGAGGATTGCGAGGTTCTGGGCTTCCTGCGCGAGGGCGAGCGCGTCACCGGGGTGATGACGGCCAAGGGCCCGATCTCGGCCGACCGGGTCTGCCTCGCCACCGCCGGCTCCTCCTCCACCCTCACGCGCAAGCTCGGCCTCAAGCTGCCGATCGAGAGCCATCTGCTGCAGGCCTTCGTCGGCGAGGGGCTGAAGCCGGTCGTGAACCAGGTCTTCTCCTGGTCCGGCAGCGGCCATTTCTACATCAGCCAGTCCGACAAGGGCGGTCTGGTCTTCGGCGGCGACCTGGATGGCTACAACTCCTACGCCCAGCGCGGCAACCTGCCGGTTGTCGAGGATGTCGCCACCGCCGCCATCGCGCTGATGCCGAACCTGTCGCGCACCCGCATCCTGCGGCACTGGGCGGGGGTGATGGACATGTCGATGGACGGCAGCCCGATCATCGGCCTGGCGCCGATCGACGGGCTCTATCTGAACATGGGCTGGTGCTACGGCGGCTTCAAAGCCATCCCCGGCTCCGGCTGGGTCTGCGCCCACACCATCGCCCATGGCGAGCCGCACGAGCTGAACCGGCCCTTCGCCCTCGACCGGTTCGAGCGCGGCCGGATCATCGACGAGAACGGCGTCGGGCCGATCGCGAACCGGCACTGAGGAGCAGACGATATGCGAATCCCCTGCCCCTGGTGCGGCCCGCGCGACCTGTCCGAGTTCTTCTACGGCGGCGATGCCGACACGCCGCGCCCGCCGCATGAGGAGACCGCGGTCGGGCCCTGGTTCGACCATGTCTACCGTCACGACAACCCGCGCGGCGCGCATCGCGAGCTGTGGCAGCACAATTATGGCTGCCGGTCCTGGATCCTGGTCACGCGCGACACGCTGACCCATGAGATCACGGCGGCGGAGCCGTTTCGCCGTCCTGCGCCGGAGGCCGGACGATGACCTCGCATCGCCTGGCCCGGGGCGGGCTGATCGACCGGTCGCGGCGGCTCGGCTTCACCTTCGACGGGCGGCGCTACGATGGCCATCCGGGCGACACGCTGGCGTCGGCCCTGCTGGCCAATGGCGTCCGGCTCGTCGGCCGCAGCTTCAAGTACCACCGGCCGCGCGGCATCCTTTCCGCCGGGTCGGAGGAGCCGAACGCGCTGGTCGAGCTGCGCACCGGCGCGCGGCACGAGCCGAACACCCGCGCCACCATGGTCGAGCTCTATGACGGCCTGGTGGCGCAGAGCCAGAACCGCTGGCCGTCACTGGCCTTCGACGCGCTGGGCGTGGTCAACGGCCTGCTGGCCCCGATCTTCCCGGCCGGCTTCTACTACAAGACCTTCATGTGGCCGGCTTCGGCCTGGGAGCCGGTCTATGAGCGGATCATCCGCCGCGCCGCAGGGCTGGGCCGTGCGCCGCAGGAGCCCGACCCGGACCGCTACGAGCGGCGTCATGCGTTCTGCGACGTGCTGGTGGTGGGCGCCGGCCCGGCGGGGCTGAGCGCCGCCCTGGCAGCGGCCGAGGCCGGCGCCCGCGTCATCCTGTGCGACGAGAACGACCGCTTCGGCGGCGCCCTGCTGGCCGAGGACCAGCCGGTCGAAGGCCGGCCGGCCGTGGACTGGGTGGCGGAACGGCTGGCGGCGCTGCAGGGCTTCGGCGACCGCGTCACCCTGGTGCCGCGCGGCACCGCCTTCGGGATCTACGACCACGGCACGGTCGGGCTGATCGAGCGCGTCGCCGACCATCTGCCCATGCCGCCGCCGCATCTGCCGCGTCAGCGCTTCTGGATCATCCGCGCCGCCGCCATGGTGGTCGCGGCCGGGGCGATCGAGCAGCCGTTGGTCTTCCCGAACAACGACCGGCCCGGGGTGATGCTGGCGAATGCGACGCGCCGCTACGCCCATCGCTATGGCGTGGCGCCGGGCAGGCGGGTGCTGGTGGCCGGGATCGGCGACGGCGCGGCGCGGACCGCCCTGGCGCTGAAACGGCAGGGCGTCGAGATCGCCGGGCTGGTGGATTCGCGCCGCGATCCCGCCGGACCGCTGACGGAGGAGCTGCGCGCCGCCGGCATCCCGGTCCATGCCGGGGCGACTGTGCGCGGCGCCAGGGGCCGGCTGGGCGTCGAGGGCGCCCGCATCGGCCGGACGGATGGCGAGGGCAAGTCCCTCACCATCGACTGCGACACTGTCGCCATGTCCGGCGGCTGGATGCCGACCACCCATCTGCTGAGCCAGCGCGGCATCCGCCCGCGCCTGGAGGGACGGCTCGGCGGCTTCGTGCTGCCGGAGCTGGACGGCCCTCTGCTGGCCGCCGGCGCCTGCGCCGGCCGCGCCTCGACCGAAGCGGCGATCGCCGAGGGTCTGGCGGTCGGGCGCCGGGCGGCACGCCTAACCGGGGGTCGTCATCGAAGTGTTGGCGCGCTGCCTCTCCCGCTTGCGGGAGAGGTCGGAGCCGCGCCAGCGGCTCCGGGTGAGGGCCTTCCCGCCGCCGGTGCCAGCCCTCACCCGGACATCCTGGCGGATGTCCGACCTCTCCCGCCCCGCGGGAGAGGTCACGCAAGCGAGACCGCGGTCCTTCAGCGCCCCGCCCTTGCCCCGGCCTCCGCTCCCGTCGTCGCGGATCCACAGGTCACGGGCAAGGCCTTCGTCGATTTCCAGAACGACGTCACCGCCGCCGACATCCGGCTGGCCGCGCGCGAAGGCTATTCGTCGCCCGAGCACATGAAGCGCTACACCACGCTCGGCATGGCGACCGACCAGGGCAAGACCGCGAACGGCCCGGCGCTCGGCATCCTGGCCGAGGCGCGGCATCTGCGCGCCGGCGAGCTGGCGGCGCCGACCTTCCGGCCGCCCTACACGCCGGTGGCCTTCGGCGCCATCGTCGGCCGGTCGATCGGCTGGCACATCGTTCCCTCCAGGCGGACGCCCTTCGACGCGATCCACCGCGCCGACGGCGCCATCTTCGTGCGCTCCGGCGGCTGGCTGCGGCCGCACTACTATCCCCGGCCGGGCGAGAGCCTGGGCCAGGCGGCGCTGCGCGAGGCCCGGCACGTCCGCTCCCGGGTCGGCATCTTCGACGTCTCGACCCTGGGCAAGGTCGATGTCCAGGGCCCCGACGCCGCCGCCTTCCTGGAGCGGCTCTACGTCAACCGGATCGAGACGCTGCCGGTCGGCCGCTCGCGTTACGGCATCATGCTGCGCGACGACGGCATCGTGCTGGACGACGGCACCGTGACCCGGCTGGCGGAGGACCGCTTCTACGTCACCACCACCACCGCCAAGGCGCATGACGTGGTGCGGATGATGGAGCGGCTGACCGAGGTGGACTGGCCGAATCTCCGCGTCGCCGTGACCGAGGTGACCGAGGCCTGGGGCGCCGTCGCGCTGACCGGGCCGCAGGCGCGGGCGGTGCTGGAGCGCCTGATTGGCGATGCCGCCGACGTGTCGAACGAGGCCCTGCCCTTCATGGCGGTCAGGGACGTGGTGGCGGACGGGCTGCCGATCCGCATCCTGCGCGTCAGCTTTACCGGCGAGCTGGGCTACGAGCTGCATGTCGAGGCGCAGCACGCGCCGGAGCTGTGGCGCAGGCTGGTCGCGGCCGGCGTGCCGCTGGGGTTGGAGCGCTTCGGCCTCGAGGCGCTGGACCTGCTGCGGATCGAGAAGGGCTTCCTGACCGGCGCCGAGATCAATGGCCAGACCACGCTGGCCGACCTGGCGCATGAGCGCTTCGCCAAGCGCGACGGCGCCTATGTCGGCAAGCCGCTGGCGCAGCGCGAGGGGCTGGCCGATCCGGACCGGCCGCGGCTGGTCGGGCTGGTCTCCGAGGAGGGCGAGCCGCTGATGGCCGGGGCGCATCTGGTCGAGGGCGGCATGTTCCGCGAGAACGAGCCGACCCAGGGGCACATCACCTCCTCCTGCACCAGCCCGGTGACCGGGCAGCCGATCGCCCTCGGCCTCCTGGCTCGCAGCCGGGAGCGGATGGGCGGCACGATCTTCGTCACCGACCCGTTGCGCGGCACCCACGTCAAGGTGCGGGTGACCGAGCCCTGCTTCTACGACCCGAAGGGAGAGCGCGTCCGTGGCTAACGTTTCCGCCCTGCCGAACCCGCTCGCGGCCCTCTCGACCATCGATGCCGACGGCCTGACCCTGCGCCCCTGGCGCCCCACGGCGATCCTGCAGCTCGCGGCCTGGGGCACGGACTCCGCCGCCGCCCTGGCGGGCTGGGAGCGCAGCCTGTTCGGCGCTGCCGTCGTAGAGGCCGGAGCCGCGCTGGTCACAGGCGGGCTGCGGCTGTGGCCGGTCGCCCCCTGGCGCCGGCTGCTGATCGCCGAGGCCGGCGCGGCGCTGCCCGGCCTGCCGGAGGGCGTCGCCGCGGTGCCTTGCACCGGCGGCTATGTCGGGCTGCGCCTCGACGGGACGCGATCGCGCGACCTGCTGGCCAAGCTGGCGGCGATCGACCTGCATCCGGACATGCTGGCCGAGGGCGATTTCGCCACCGCCCGGCTGGAGCATGTGCGGGTGCATCTGCAGCGCGCCGGCGCCGATGGCTTCGACCTGCTGATCCCGGTGTC
Source organism: Inquilinus limosus (assembly GCF_051487185.1). Classification (GTDB taxonomy): domain Bacteria; phylum Pseudomonadota; class Alphaproteobacteria; order DSM-16000; family Inquilinaceae; genus Inquilinus; species Inquilinus limosus_F. Next base: position 113,653 of record NZ_JAHVDK010000015.1, on the reverse strand, counting down.
CTATGCCGAGTTCGCCCTCGGCGCTTTGGCCGACGGCACGCTGGAATTCGGCGCCCGGATCGACCCCGCCCTGCTGCACCGCCCGCCCCCGCCCCAGGAATCGCCGCGGGCGGTGCGGCTGAAGTAGGGAATCAACCCGACCTTGCGCGGCCTGCTCTGTCCACCAGAAGCTCAGAACCGTCAATTCACGGATCTGATCCTCATCAGCGCCAGAAACATATTCAGGGTGCCATTCGATGAAGGGGCTCGGTAACAGCCGACAGCATCGAGATGCATTACGGAAATTGCCGCCAATTCCCACGCCATTTCCTCGGAGACGGCGAAGGCCTCCTCCTCGACAAAAACATCCATTCCGGTCAACGAACTGAGTTTCTTCAGCTCGCTCGACCGCTGCCTTACCGCAGGAAGAACCGAGCTGTTGGCCCACGCCCACTGCCAAGTCCCTGCTCGAACCGAAAAGCTTCCAATATCGACGAACTCTGTCTGCAGACCCAGACGGTCATTCTCGTCGAAGAACTGAAGCGTTGCGGTCTGCTGATCGAACCACCAGCGGGCAAATGACCCCAGCCGGTACTCGGTTTGGAGCCGCTTCTGCTTCTCGTTGAGTTCCTGCACGGCGCGAGCGAGAAACACGCCAAACTGGTGGTCGTCCATCGTGCCCCTCGTAGAAATGAAAGAGGAAGGGGACCAATCGGCCTGGCACCGTAAGCCCAAAATCTGCTGCGCCGACACCGCAATTTTCTCCAAGCGGGACCGCCCGCCCCGTCCTATCCAGGGCTGACCACAGATCGGGAGAGCCCTCGTGACCACCTTCGCTTCCCTGAAAGACGCCTTGTTCGCCGACGGCCCGGCGCCGGACCGGGCCGAGAAGATGGGCCTGTATGGCTGGCTGATCGGCGATTGGGAGATGGACACCAAGCTGTTCGCCGAGGACGGCACCGCGACGCCCGGCCGGGGCGAGATCCATTTCGGCTGGGCCTTGGACGGCCGCGCGATCCAGGATGTCTGGATCCTGCCCGGCGTCTTCTTCGGCACCACGCTGCGTATCTACGATCCCGGCATCGACGCCTGGCACATCCTGTGGAACGACCCGCTGAAGCAGTACTACACGCGGCAGATCGGCCGGGCCGAGGGCCGCGACATCGTCCAGCTGGGCAAGGACGAGAGCGGCGCCACGATCCGCTGGAGCTTCCGCGAGATCACCCCGGACAGCTTTGTCTGGCGGGCCGAACGCTCGCCCGACGGCGAGCGCGACTGGCGCCTCTTGGCCGAGTTCCGGGTCCGGCGGGTCGGATCCTAGGCAGGCTGGTTTGGCGACCGGTTCCGGCTAGATTGCTTCCGTCCCGCAACTGCCCCACGAGGCCTGCGATGACGGATGACGAGCGCGCGATCCGGAACCTGGTCGAGACCTGGATGGAGGCCAGCAAGGCCGGCGACGTGGCGACGGTGCTGAGCCTGATGTCGGACGACGCCGTCTTCATGGTCCCGGGCCGCGAGCCCTTCGGCAAGGAGGCCTTCGCCGCAGCCTCCGCCGGCCAGTCCGAGATGCGGATCGATGGCCGGAGCGAGATCCGCGAGCTGCAGGTGCTGGGCGACTGGGCCTATCTCCGTGCCTATATCGACATCACCGTCACGCCGCCGGTCGGCCAGCTGGTGCGACGCGCCGGCTGGACCCTGACCATCCTGCGCAAGCAGCCGGACGGGCGCTGGCTGCTGACGCGCGACGCCAATCTGCTGACGGTGCAGCCGGACGGCATCCGCTGATACCTGAGGCGTATCAAAGCGAGCAGAAGCGATATTTGATCGATCAGACGGGCTGCCCCAAACAAGCCGGAGCACCGATCCGGAGGAACCGATGCCTGTGCTGCGCGCTTCCAGGGCCGCTCTTTTGGCCGCCGCCCTCGCCGCGGGTCCGGCCGCCGCGACCCCCGATCTCGTCCGCGAGGAGTTCCGCGTGACCACCGCGGACGGGGTCGGCATTCGCGTCCGCGAGGTCAGGCCCGGCGCCGGCGGCGCGGGCGAGCCGATCATCCTGATCCATGGCGCCCGGGTGCCGGGGATCGGGTCCTTCGATCTCGACGTGCCCGGCGGGTCGCTGGCCGGGGACCTGGCCGAACGTCTGGGCCGCAGGATCTTCGTCATGGACGCCCGCGGCTATGGCGGGTCGGACCGGCCGGCGGCGATGGACCGGCCGGCGGCCGAGAGCCGGCCGCTGTCGCGCGGCCATGAGGTGGTGCGCGACATCGACGCCGTGGTGCGCGCCGCCACGGAGCGCACCGGCGCGGACAAGGCGGCCCTGCTCGGCTGGGCCACCGGCGGCATGTGGGCCGCCTGGTACGCCTCGCTCTGGCCCGAGCAGGTCGGCCATCTGGTCGTGCTGAACGCGCTCTATGGTGGCGCCGACCGGCATCCGACCCTGGGTCCCGGTACGCAGTCGGCCGATCCGGAGCATCCGGACCGGCCGAGCCCGAAGCTCGGCGGCTACCGGCCGACCACCGCCGCGGCGCTGTTCCCGGCCTGGGACGAGTCGATCCCGGCCGAGGACAAGGCGGGCTGGCGCGACCCGGCGGTGGCCGAGGCCTATGCCCGGGCGGCGCTGGCCAGCGACCCGGCTTCGGCCGAGCGGAACCCGCCGGCCTTCCGCGCCCCCGCCGGGGCGATGGAGGACAGCTTCCATCAGGCGGGCGGCCGTCGACTGTTCGATGCCGGCTCGATCACCGCGCCGATCCTGCTGATCCGCGCCGAGCGCGATTTCTGGAGCCGGCCGGAGGACATGGCCGCCTTCGCCCATGACGCGATGCGGTCCGCGGGCGTGCGCAGCGTCACCCTGCCCGGCGCCACCCATTTCGTGCATCTCGACCGCCCGGGGCGCGGCCGGGATGCGATGATCGCCGAGATCGCCGCCTTCCTGGAACCGCAGACGGACTAATAGGCCAGCCGGCCGAACATGTCGTCGAAGGGCATCATCACATGCTCGCGATAGGCCGGCCGGTCGGACAGGCGACGGTACCAGGCGCGGACATTCGGCACCGGCGGCGTCTCCAGCCCCATCTCGAAATAGCGGTAGAGGGTGGTGCCGGCCGGGATGTCGGCCAGGCCGAATTCCCCGCCCGCGAGGAAGGGCCGGCCGGCCAAGTGATCGTCGAGAAGCCGGAAATGCGCGGCGCAGGCCTCCTGCTTGCGGGCGATCAGATCCCGGTTGCGCTCGCCCTCCGGCGTGCGCCAATAGCCCCAGAACAAGTCCATGAAGTCGCGCTGCAGCGTCGCCAGCGACCAGTCCATCCAGCGGTCGGACAGCGACCGTTCCGCCGGATCGGCGGGCCAGAACCGGCCGTGCCTGGCCGCGAGATAGCGCAGGATGCTGTGCGATTCCCACACCACCGTGCTGCCGTCGTCGATCACCGGCACCCGGCCGTGCGGATTCCTGGCGCGGAAGGCCGGGTCGTCCAGCCCGCCGAAGCTGCCGCCGGCCGGGATGTGCTCATGCGGCAGGCCGAGCTCGCCCACCAGCCACATCACCTTCTGCACATTGAAGGCGTTGCGCCGGCCCCAGATCGTCAGCATGGCTCCGATTCCCTGAACGGTCGTCCGGTCAACACGTCGTCATAGATCGGCACGTAGCGCAGCCGCTCCGGCCGCGGTTCGCGGAAGGGGATGGCGTAGTAGCCGATCTGGTGGAAATAGCTGATCCGGGCGCGGATCTCGACCTCGTCCGGGGAATAGCCCATCTGCCCGAAGGCGCGGCGCAGCAGGCCCATGCGGAACTGGTCGGCCTCCTGCACCGCCCGGGCCACCTCCTTCGCCGCGCGGCCCCAGTCGCGCACCGCCATGTCGAGCGCCGGGCTGAACGGGTTCTCGTCGACCCAGACGTTGCGGAAGGCGCGGAACAGCGCTGTCCCCGTCAGGTCGTCGCGGCCCTCCAGCGCCTCGAACGGGGCGCAGTTGCGGCGGCGCCACTCCTCCAGCAGCGCCGCCAGCAGGTCCTTGCGGCCGCCGAAGTGGAAATAGAAGCTGCCGCGCGTCACCTTCAGCGACTTCGCCAGCCGGTCGACCTTGATGGCGGCGACGCCGCCCTTCTCCAGCACCTTCAAGGCGGCGCGCACCCAGTCTTCCCGGCTGAGCGTCCGGCGCCCGTTTCCGGCTTCCGCCGTCGCTCTGCTGTTCTTCGTTGTCGCCAATGCGTCGGTCCTCGATCGGTGCCGGCGGTAGCCTTGCGTCACCAGCCAGATGCCGACCCCATCCTGTATGCCCGCAGCGGGCGACGCCCTGCAAGGCAAGAGGGGAGCCGGCCCGGACGCCGCGTCGGAGAACGAGCCATCATGGTTAGCCCGTATTTCTCACACTCCCTGTGCCCTGCGCCGTCGCCCCATGCCGGCAGGGCAGGAGAGCGGCGCAGCGCGATGCGGCACATCGGGCAAGCCGCTCGACGCCCCCTGCCGGCATGGGGCGACGGCCCGGAGGGTCGTCTTGCGGCGGCCGCCTGCGGGCGCGGGCCGCTCGACCGTATGACCCGATACGCTCTTCGCGGCCCGCGCCCTCATTCGACTCACCGCAAGGCGACGCAGGGTACAGGGAGTGTGAGAAATGCGCGCTAGTCCACCGATCGACCCGAAATCGGTCGCCGGGAAGACCCCGGCGGTCGAACGCCATGTCCAGCTTCTCGTCATCGGCGCCGGCCCGGCCGGCATCGCTGCAGCGGCGGAGGCGGCGGCGCGCGGGCTGGAGGTGCTGCTGGTCGACGAGAACCCGGTCGACGGAGCCCTGATCGGCATGGATGTGCCGCTGCATTTCGGCGGCCGCGCCACCGCGGCGGTGAACACGCCGGCCCGCCTGCTGGAGCCGTTCCTGGAAGCGTCGCCGGAACTGGCCGAGCTGTTCGACAAGGGCGTCGAGGTGATGCTGCAGACCACGGTCTGGGGCCTGTTCGCCAACGGGCCGGGGGTGCAGTGGATGCCGGGGGCGGTCGCCGGCCTGGCCGATGCGGAGCGGTCCTGGCTGGTCGGCTTCGACAAAGTGGTGGTGGCCGCCGGGCGGCGCGACCTCGGCATGTCCTTCCCGGGCTGGGACCTGCCTGGGGTGGTGGGCGTGACCGCGGCGCACCGGCTGATCGCCAACTACGACGCCTTCGCCGGACGGCGCCTCTTGATCCTCGGCACCGGCGCCGAGGCGCTGGACTTGGCCCTGACGGCGCTGGGCCGCGGGCTGGAGGTCGCCGGCCTCGTCGAGGTGACGGCCGAACCGGTCGGCCCCGCGGCGCTGGTCGACGCGGTGCAGGCCCATGGGGTGCCGATCCTGACCGGCCATGTGATCAAGGCGGCGACGGGCGGGGTCGAGGGCGTGACCACGGCGACGCTGGTGCGGGTCGACGGCCAGCTGTCGCCTGTCGCGGGCAGCGAGAGGGACATCGCCTGCGACACCATCGCGCTCGGCATCGGCACCGTGCCGAATATCGAGCTGCTGGCGGCCTTGGACGCCAGGCTGGTGCACGACCCGGACCGCGGCGGCCATGTGCCGGTGACCGAGGCGGACGGCCGCACCGCCCTGCCCTTCGCCTATGCGGTCGGTGACTGCGCCGGCATCCATGCCGCCAAGTCGGTCGACGCCGCTGTGGCGCGGCAGGAGGGCCGGGTGGCGGCGATCGCCGCGGCCGCGTCGCTGGGCAAGGCGACCGAGGCCGAGGTGGCGGCGGCCCGCGCCGGGCTGGCGCAGCCGGTCAAAGGCCAGGGCGACCTCCGGATGATCTGGCTGAAGGCGCTGCTCAACACCGGCGGCCTCGACGTGCTGGTCTGCCAGTGCGAGGAGGTCAGCCGCGGCGAGCTGCTGGATGTCAGCCCGCCCCGCTACCTCGAGCGCAAATCGAACAAGATGGGCACGCGGTCGCTGGCCACCCTCTTGGAGGACGGGCCGGTCAACCAGGACCAGGTCAAGCGCCTGACCCGCGCCGGCATGGGGCTGTGCCAGGGCCGCCGCTGCCGCGAGCAGGTGGCGATGCTGCTGGCCCTGGCCTCCCGCATCGATGTCGGCCAGGTGCCGCTGGCCAGCTACCGCCCGCCGGTGCGGCCGCTGCCGCTGAAGGTGCTGTGGCCGCAGGACGAGGCCGAGGTGGTGCGGCAGGAATGGGATTCCTGGTTCGGCATCGAGAGCCAGTGGATGCCCTGGTGGGAGATCCCCACCGGCGAGGCGAAGCAGGGCTGAGGCGGAGGGCGGATCATGGCGGAGACGGAGAAGACGGGCGCCTCGGTCGTCATCATCGGCGGCGGCGTCACGGGGCTGAGCGCCGGCTGGTGGCTGGCCCGCAGCGGCGTCGACGTGCTGGTGCTGGAGAAGGGCATCGTCGGCTGGGAGGCCTCGGGCCGCAACGGCGGCGGCTGCACCCATCCGCAGAGCCCGCTGTTCCCCGAGGAGCAGCGGCTGTGGCCGCAGATGGACGAGCTGCTGGGCTATCCGACCGAGCACCAGCCGCGCCGTCTGAAGATCGTCCTGCACGACTCCGACGTCGAGTTCATGCTCGGCTGGGCCCGGATGGGCGAGAAGCAGGGCTTCGGCTACGAGACGTTGGACGGCCGGCAGATCCGCGAGCTGGCGCCGCTGGTCGGCGACACTGTCGAGCGCGGCTACCTGCTGAACTATGGCGGCCACGCCAACCCGCAGCGCACCTCCCAGGCCTATGCCTGGGCGCTGCAGGACCATGGCGGCCGCGTCCTGCAGCATTGTACGGTCACCGGCTTCGACACCGCCGGCGGCAAGGTGACCCGGGTCCGCACCGACCGCGGCGATTTCGGCTGCGACCATGTGGTGATCGCCGCCGGCCCGCAGACCGGCCTCCTGGCCGGGATGCTGGGCATCGACCTGCCGCTGGCCTCCGGCCGGGCCGAGATGATCGTGACCGAGCCGCTGCCGCCGATGCCGATGAGCGGGGTCGACGGCAACGGCCTCTACGGAAGGCAGACGCTGCGCGGCAACCTGGTCTATGGCGGCGGCCCGCATGAATGGCTGCCGCCGGTCGACCTCTCGACGCCGCCGAAGCCGTCCAGTCCCCTCCTGCGCAACATCGGCCGGCGGCTGATGGAGCTGTTCCCGAAGGCGGCCCATGTGCGGATGATCCGCAGCTGGTCCGGGGTGATCGAGAACACGCCGGACGGGCGCGCGGTGATCGACCGGATGCCGGGCTTCGACAACGCCATCGTCGCCACCATGTCGAGCGTCGGCTTCGGCCTGTCGCCCGCCAGCGGCCACGCCATCCGCGACCTGATCGTCGACGGCGCCTGCAGCTTCGCCGACCTGTCGTCGATGCGGCTGGACCGTTTCGCCGGCCTGCCCAAGGACTGGCGCGAGGCCCAGGGCTGGCTGCCGCCGGTGGCGGCGTGACGGAAAGGCCGGCCTCCCCCTCCCCCAAGGAGAGGGATGGAGGTGCTGCCCCTTCACCTCTCCTCGGGGAGAGGTCGAAATCGCGCCAGCGATTTCGGGTGAGGGGGTGGCGCAGGCCTGTCGGATCGAGATAGCGTCGCGAAGGGAGGACCGCACCATGACCGACCTGACCGCCCGGCTGGAGGCCTGCTATTCCGGGGCCGTCTACGACGTGCTGCGCGACCTGGGCCATGCCAATTGCGTGCTGCCGCGGACCATCGTCGCGATCGATCCGGACACCCGCATCTCCGGCCGCGTCTTCACCATCCGCGGCCGGCCGGACGACACCGTCGATGCGCATCGCAGCCTGCTGGCCTGGACCGAGCTGCTGACCGTCGTGCCGGCGGACCATGTCGCGATCTGCCAACCGCAGGACGATGTGCGGGCGCTGATGGGCGAGCTGTCGGCCGAGGCGTTGCAGTCGCGCGGCGTGCGCGGCTATATCGTCGACGGCGGGTCGCGCGACAACGCCTTCATCCGCAAGCTGGGCTTCCCGGTCTTCGCCCGCTTCCGCACCCCGCGCGACATCGTCGCCGCCTGGGTGCCGGAGGCCTATGGCGAGCCGATCACCATCGGCCAGGTGCGGATCGCCACCGGCGATTGGGTGGTGGCCGATATCGACGGCATCGTCGTCATCCCCGAGGCCCTGGCCGAGGAGGCGGTGGGCCGGGTCGAGGCGGTGATGCAGCAGGAGAACCTGGTGCGGAAGGCGATCCTGGAAGGCGTCTCGCCGCAGGAAGCCTATCTCCGCCACGGCAAGTTCTGACCGCCCCTTCCCTCGCTGCCGCCCGGGCCCCACATCGGTGGTTCCGGACACAGCAACCAGAGGCCGCACGCCATGAGCGAGAAGCCGAGGAAGATCCCCGGACCCGACCACCCGATCACGATCACGCCGAATCCGGGCCGGGTCGTGGTCACGGCCGCCGGCCGGGTCGTCGCCGACAGCCGCAACGCGCTGACGCTGCGCGAGGCGTCCTACCCGCCGGTGCAGTACATCCCGCGCCAGGACGTGGACATGGCCGCACTACAGCGCACCGACCACGCCTCGCACTGCCCCTACAAGGGCGACGCCGCCTATTACAGCATTCCGGCCGGCGGGGAGCGGGCCACGAACGCGGTGTGGAGCTACGAGGCGCCCTACGAAGCCGTCGCCGCGATCAGGGACCACCTCGCCTTCTACCCGGACCGCGTCGATTCGATCGCGGAGCGGCCGGCCTAGACACCGACGACGCGACTTCTTAGCCGCTATGGCGAGCCCGAAGGGGCGTGGCCATCCGGGATGGTTGGGTCTGCTCCGGCCGCGGGACTGGATGGCCACGCTTCGCTCGCCATGACGGTTCGGGGATATGGGCCTGCTCTCTAGATCAGGTCGGGATACAGGTCCCGCCAGCCCGGGTTCATTACTTCAACCAAGACACGTCATGGCGAGCCTCGAAGGGGCGTGGCCATCCAGCGGCACCGGCCCCTGAATGGCCACGTCCCCCGGTTCAAGGCCGGGGTCCTCGCCATGACGGAGAAGTGAGATCGGCGCAATCAGGCTACGGGAACAGCCCCGGCGCATCCGCCCGGTGGCAGACGCAGCACAGCTTGTTGCCGTCCGGGTCCCGGACATAGGCGCCGTAGTAGTTCGGATGATAGTGCGGCCGGACGCCGGGCGTGCCTTCATCGGCGCCGCCTGCGGCCAGCGCCGCCTGGTGGAAGGCGTCGACCTGCGTCCGCTCGCGCACGTTGAAGCCGATGGTGACGCCGTTGCCGAAGGTCGCCTTCTCGCCGTTGATCGGGCGGCAGATCAGGAATTCCGGGCCGCTGTCGCCCTCCGGCACATAGCACAACCAGCCGGCGACCCGGTCGTCGAGCTGGCAGCGCAGCCCGATCGCCGCCAGCACCTGATCGTAGAACTGCTTGGCCCGGTCGATGTCGTTGGTGCCCACCGTGATGTGGCTGAACATGGCCCTCCCCCGCGGCCGATGGCCTTCCGTGTCCCGTGCATCGGGCTCGCCGGCCGACGCGATAGGTATGGCCTAGCATAGCGCCCGACACGTTCCGAACAAAGCGGCAACACCCCGAATTCTTCCTGCAGAACAGAGGCCGGATGCCGCAGCCGCGGCCGGAACCGGCTTTGCCCGGGCGCTATTGACCCGATAGCCGGCGCCGCCGGCCCTGCCCGGAACGCCGCCGAGGAGGATGGACATGGACACCATCGGTCCCCTGACCCAACAGATCCACAGCGATCTTCTCGCGCTGATCGGCGAGCGGTCCGAGGATTATGCCGCCGACGTCGGCGGTGATCCCCATGCCCTCAGCGGTGCGCTGATCGGCGCCCTGGCCTTCCTGACCGGGCAGATGATCGCCGCCGCGGTCGACGCCGAAGGCGTCACGCACCTGATCGAGCGGGCGACCGCCAATATGCGCGTCGGCGCCGAGATGGGCGTCGCGCAGGTGGAGATGCTGGACACCGACATCACCCTGCACTGATCCTGCAAGGATCGAACCCCGCCTGCGGCCGGCCGACGACAACGGCCGGTTATGGAGCGACGGCGGCGACGAAGCGCGGGTCGATCAGCCCGGCGGCGTCGACCTCGCCCCGCAGCAGCCCCGCGGCCTGGGCCGCCTTCTCCACATCGGCGATGACATGCCGGGCGAAGGCGCCGGTGAGCTGGGCCTTGTTGTCCGCCAGGGAGTAGAAGGTGACGCCGTCGAAGGCGGTCGACAGCTGCCCCGGCGCCGCCTTCACCGCCCTGGCGATGATGGCGCGGTCGTCCGCCCTGTTCTTCTCGTAGTCGTCATGCGCCGCCTGCCAGGCGCGCAGCAGCGCCGCGACCTGGCCCGGGCGCCGGGCCGCCACCTCCTCGCGCACGATGAAGACATCGGAGATCAGGCCGGGCTCCTCGGCCGCCGTGTACAGCAGCCGGACCGTCGGGTCGACCAGCCGCGCCAGGGAGAGGTAGGGCTCGTAGCTCACCGCTGCCGGGGTGCGATCCACGGTCACGGCGGCGGCGGCGTCCAGGGCCGGCATCGCCACGGAGGTGATGTCGGCGATGCTCATGCCGTTCCGGGCCAGGGCGTTGCTGAGCAGCATGTGGCTGGTGCTGCCCTCTTCATAGGCCACCTCCCTGCCCTTGAGGTCGGCGATCGTCTCGATCCCCGGGCCGGCGATGATGGCATCGGCGGTCATGCTGACGTCGAGCAGCGCGACGATCCGGATCGGCGTTCCCGCCGCCGCCAGCATCAGGGCGGTATGGGTGGAGACGCCGGCGCCGTCGAGCCGGCCCTCGGCCAGCGCCGCGTTGATCTCGCGGTCCTCGGCGAAGGTCACGATCTCGACGTCCGGCAGGCCCTCGGCCTGGAACAGCCCCTTCGCCGCCGCGACATGCCAGAGCCCGTAACCCAGCCAAGGCTGGATTCCCAAGCGGAAGCTGCCCGCCTCCGGCCGGGCCGGTATCGCCTGCGCCGCGGCCGATCCGGCCCAGGCCAGCACGACCGCCAGCAGCGCCGCCGGCACGGCACCCCGCACCCTGCCGCGAGACTTCATGGTCCCTTCCTCACCGCCGAGGCGCGGCCGCTGGCCGGCCACGCTGTTCTTGTGGAGCGAGGATTCATAGAGTGGCGGCCCGGAGAGTCAATCGATGCCCGGTGTCTTTTCCTACCGGGCGGCCCATGAGCGACGCTGCCCGGCGTCCGCAGGCTTGCCAATCCGAGGTCCAGCGGCTAACCATGAGTCATGGTCACCATGCGCTCCCTGCGAATTAGCCACTAGGCCCCGGGCCGGCCGCGCCGGCTCCCCCGGGGTCTCGCCGCTGCTGTTCGCGTTTCCCCGGGAGAAGACGATGACCATGACCCGCGACGATGCGCAGGTCGTCTTTCACGTGGTCGGCCTGGCCGACACCAACCTGCTGCCCCGCCTGCTCGAGCCGTTCTGCCTGCGCGATATCGTGCCCGACCAGGTCTCGGCCGAACGCCAGGGCGAGGAGATGCGGGTGACCATCGCCCTCCGCCGCGACGCCTGCCCGGAATGGGAGGCCGTGGCCCGCAAGCTGGGCCAGATCTTCGTGGTGAAGAGCGTGCTGGCCTCGGTCGCCGACGGCATGGAGGAGCTGCAGGCGGCGGTCTGAGGTGGCGGTCCGCCGCCTCGCTGCGCAATCCGGCTGACTAAGTCGGACATAATCGCTAGGGTCCGTCTGGACGCGGGGCGGATGCTGCCGACCCCGGGATCGATACGGGAGAGACGCAGATGGCAAGCAAGGTGGCGCTGGTGACGGGGGCCGGGTCGGGCGTCGGCCGGGCGGTGACGCTGGCCTTCCTGAAGGACGGCTACAAGGTGGTGCTGGCCGGCCGGCGGCAGGACGCGCTGGAGGAGACGATCCGGCTGGCCGGCGCGGCCGCCGACCAGGCGCTCGCGGTGCCGACCGACGTCACCGACCCGAAGAGCGTCCGCGCCCTGTTCGATGCCGCCAAGAACCGCTTCGGCCGCTTGGACGTGCTGTTCAACAACGCCGGCGTCAGCGCCCCCGGCGTGCCGCTGGAGGAGTTGACCTTCGAGCAGTGGAAGGCGGTGGTCGACACCAACCTGACCGGCCCGTTCCTGTGTACCCAGGAGGCGTTCCGGATCATGAAGGACCAGGATCCGCAGGGCGGCCGGATCATCAACAACGGCTCGATCTCGGCGCATGTGCCGCGGCCGAACTCCGCCCCCTACACCGCGACCAAGCACGCCATCACCGGCCTGACCCGGTCGACCTCGCTGGATGGCCGGAAGTACGGCATCGCCTGCGGCCAGGTCGACATCGGCAACGCCGCCACCGACATGGCGTCGAAGATGGCCAAGGGCGTGCCGCAGGCCGACGGCTCGATCAAGCCGGAGCCGCTGATGGACGCGGCCCATGTCGCCAGCACCGTGCTGATGATGGCGTCCCTGCCGCTCGACGCCAACGTCCAGTTCGTCACCGTGATGGCGACGAACATGCCCTATATCGGCCGGGGCTGAGCGGGCTGCGGAAAACTCAAGCCGTCATCGTGGGCCCCGAAGGGGCGTGGCCATCCAGTCTGTCGCCACTGTGAGCGGCGGCTGAAAGACTGGATGGCCACGCTTCGCTCGCCATGACGGTTCGGGGACATGGGCCTGCTCTCTAGATCAAGTCGGGATACAAGTCCCGCCAGCCCGGGTTCGCTGCTTCAACCAAAACACGTCATGGCGAGCCCCGAAGGGGCGTGGCCATCCAGCCTCTCGCCACTAGGAGCGGCGGCTAAAAGACTGGATGGCCACGCTTCGCTCGCCATGACGATTCCTTTCTGGTCGCACCGAACCGTCAGACTCCGGCCTCCCGCACATACGGCGTCGTCGTGGTCAGGGCCCGGAAGCCGAGCCGCTCCAGGATCGGTCGGCTTTCGGGGGAGGCGTCGACGGTGAGGAAGCGGAAGCCCCGGGCCTTGGCCTCGGCGGCCCGCTTCGCCACCAGGGCGCGGTAGATGCCGCGGCCGCGCCAATGCGGCCGGGTGGCGCCGCCCCACAGATCCGCGAAGGCTGTGCCCGGATGGAACCGGATCCAGCCGGCCGAGACGCAGTGGCCATCGACCATGGCGAGATAGACCGACAGCCGGTCCGGCGCCGCCGCGATCTCCGCCCCCAGCACCTCCGACCGCCAGTCCTCGTCGGCGCCGTAGACCGCGGCCATCAGGTCGTCGATGGCGCCGAAGCGCACCGGGTCGACCACCCGTTCGATCGTCACGCCCTCCGGCTCGACCGGCGGCGGCAGCGGGCCGTCGAGGTCGAGCACCATCAGAGTCTCCGACTCCTCCGGCACGAAGCCGGCGGCCTGCAGGCGGCGGCCGAGATCGGCCGGCGTGTCATGGCCGTACAGCTTCCACTCCACCGCCCGGCCCTGGCCGGCGAAGAAGGCGGCCTCGCGCGCGATCACGGCATCCGCCGAGGCGGCATCCAGCCGGCTCCACAGCACGCAATTGTCGTGCGCCTCGAGGCCGGGGCCGACGAAGCGTGTCACTTCGTCCAGCCGCTCGACCCGATAGGCCGGGTCGGCCGGGACCGGGGCCCGCCGCATCTCGGCGTCGAAGCGCTTCAGGATCTCCGCCTGGTCCATCTCGTCCTCGCTCGCTTCGCTGGGCTTGCCCTGGGCATCCCTTATGGCGGATTTTGACGACGGTTGCGACCGCAGCCCTGTCATCCCCGGAGGACTCGTGAACGGGACCCTGCTTCTGGCCTCCGGCCTCGCCGGCTTTGCCTACGGCATCTCGCCGGGGCCGGCGGTGCTGGCCCTGTTCGGCATCTCCGCCGGCCAGGGGCGGCGGGCCGGCGCCACCTTCCTGTGCGGCCATCTGGTCGGCGACGCGCTGTGGTCGTCGCTGGCGCTGACCGCGATCATCGGCGCCCAGGTGATCGGCCCGGCGGTGTTCGACGCGCTCGGGCTGATCTGCGGCGCCTATCTGCTGTGGCTCGGCTGGTCCGCCTTGACCGTGCGCCGCGGCTCCGACGGAACGATCGACACGTCGGTGCGGCAGCCGCTGCTGCGGGGCCTGGTGTTCGGCGTTACCAACCCGAAGGGCTATCCGGTGGCGGTCGCGACCTTCACCGCCCTTCTCACCAGCTATGCCACCAGCCTGTCCTGGTCGGCCTTGCCGGCGCTGGTCGCCGCCGCCTGCCTCGGCGCCGTCGGCGCCTATGTCATCCTGGTCGGCGTCGCCGGCGCCTCGGCGGTGCGCGGCTTCTACCGCCGGCACGAGATCTGGTTCGTCCGCGCCTCCGGCCTCTTGTTCCTCGGCTTCGCCCTGCACGCGCTGGCCGAGTCGATCACCGGCTTCGCCGCCCGCCGGAGCTGACGATCGCGATGCCCGCTCCCCTGACCGTCGCCTTCGACGCCGACGACACGCTGTGGCACAGCGAATCCGTGTTCGAGGAGACGCATGCCAAGGTGTTCGCCTTGCTGGCGCCCTGGGCCGACGCCGAGACGCTCGAGCGCACCCTGCTCGAGACCGAGGCGCGCAACCTCGCGATCTTCGGCTACGGCGTGAAGGGCTTCACCTTATCGATGATCGAGACCGCGATCGACATCACCGGCGGCCGCATCGGCGCCGCCGAGATCCGGGCCATCCTCGACCTCGGCAAGGCGATGATGGAGCATCCGGTCGAGCTGATCGACGGCGTGGTCGAGACGCTGGACGCGCTGGCGCCGGAGGCCGAGTCCGGGCGCCTGCGGCTGATCGTGATCACCAAGGGCGACCTGTTCCATCAGGAGAGCAAGGTCGCCCGCTCCGGCCTCGCCGACCGCTTCGAGCGGGTCGAGATCGTGGCCGAGAAGGACGAGCCGACCTACCGCCGGATCCTGGAGCGCAGCGGCACCCCGCCGGAGCGGTTCCTGATGATCGGCAACTCGATGCGCTCGGACATCCTGCCGGTGCTCGACCTCGGCGGCCAGGCGGTGCACATCCCCTATCACATCACCTGGGCGCATGAGGCGGTGAGCCGGCCCGAGATCGCGCCGCCCGGCTTCCACACTCTGGACAGCATCCGCGAGCTGCCGCCACTGGTGGCCCGCCTGGTCGGCTGACGCGCTACCGCACGCCGCAGGGCCCGACCACCTGCTTCAGCCCCGCGGCATCGTCCGGCAGCCGGAAGGTGAACGCCAGCGCGGGCTTGCCCGCATCGGGCGGACGAATCTCGGCCGCCAGCCCCCGCCCCGGCTGCGACAGCCAGCGTTCGGCGTCCTCCCTCGACAAGGAAAAGCCGAAGGTGAACACCTCGTCCTCGCCCCACCAGCCGGAGACGTGACGCGGCGCCGAGCGATCGCCTGCGAGCGCGATGGTCAGCCGCCTCTGGCGTTCACCGATGCCGCCGGGCCCCTCGAAAGGATCGGTGTCGAATCCCAGCGCCCGCGGGATCGCGAGGCTGGTCGTCATGTCCGCATCGGGGCGACAGCCGATGGTCAACTGGGCCGGCAAGGCGCGGTCGCCGACCTTGGCCGTGCCGGCCAGGGTCGCGGTCTGCAACGGATTGTCCGGATAGGGTTTGGCGACCGTCCAACCGGGGGGCGTCTCCGCCGCGGCGTTTCCGAAAGACGTCGCGAGGATCAGGCCGATGGTGGCCAGGGATGTCGCGCGCGGCATTTGGACTCCCCTTCCACGGAATCAGGCCGGCCGGCGCGGCACGACCATGTTCGCGACCATGACCTGCACCGGCTCGCCCGCCTGGTTGAGGGTGGTGATCCGGGTCTTGACCAGGCCGCGGTCGGGACGCGATTGGGACGGCCGGATCTCCAGAATCTCGCTCTCCACCCGCAGCACGTCGCCCGGGCGCACCGGCCGCGGCCAGCGCATCTCGTCGGTGCCGCCGCCGATCAGCCCGCCGGCCGGCTGATAGGGGCTGCCGACCAGCAGCTTCATGGTCAGGGCCGCGGTGTGCCAGCCGCTGGCGGCGAGACCGCCGAAGAACGTGGTGCGCGCCGCCTCCTCATCGAGGTGGAAGGGCTGCGGGTCGAACTCCCGGGCGAAGGCCTTGATCGCCTCGGCCGTGACCGTGACGGTCCCCGAGCCGAAACGTTGCCCGACCTCGAGGTCCTCGAGATGGAGGCGGCGGGTGGCGGTGTCGTCCGGCGGCATCGGCGTCATCTCCCTGGTACGCCCCAGCATGGCGCGGCCAAGCCGATCGCGGAAGCGCCGGATCGATGCTTCATCCAATCGACACACTGGCCCGGCCGGTTCCGATGGTCTACATCCCGCACATGACCGACACCGGATTGGCCACGCGCAAGGCGGCCGTCGAATTGCTGCGGGCCGTGCTGGCGCAGCGGCGCCCGATCGACGAGGCGCTCGACTCTCATCTCGCCCTGCAGGGCATGGAACCGCGGGACCGCGCCTTCACCCGCCTGCTCCTGACCACGACGCTGCGGCGCCTCGGCCAGATCGATGCGCTGATCGACGGCGCGCTGAAGACGCCGCTGCCGCGCGGCGCCGCCATCGTGCGCGACGTGCTGCGCCTGGGCCTGGCCCAGAGGCTGTTCCTGGCAACCCCGTCCCACGCCGCGGTCGACACCTCGGTCGAGCTGGCCGGCGTGACCGGCTTCGCCGGCATGAAGGGGCTGGTCAACGCCGTGCTGCGCCGGCTGGCCGAGGACGGCCCGGCCTTGCTGGCCGGCCAGGACGCGGCCCGGCTGAACACGCCGGACTGGCTGTGGTCGCGCCTGGCCGACGCCTATGGCGAGGCCACCGCCGCCGCCATCGCCGAGGCGCATCTGCACGAGGCGCCGCTCGACCTCTCGATCAAGGCCGATCCCGAGCTCTGGGCCGGCCAGCTCGACGCCCGCATCCTGCCGACCGGGACGCTGCGGCGCGAGGCCGGGGGCATGGTGCCGGAGCTGCCAGGCTTCACCGAGGGCGCCTGGTGGGTGCAGGACGCCGCGGCCGCCCTGCCCGCCAAGCTGTTCGGCCCGGTCGAAGGCCGGCGCATCCTCGACCTCTGCGCCGCGCCCGGCGGCAAGACGGCGCAGCTGGCCGCCGCCGGCGCCACGGTCACGGCGATCGACCGCTCCAGCCGCCGGTTGAAGCGGGTGGCGGAGAATCTGGAACGACTCGGCCTCGCCGCTGAGCTGCACACTGCGGATGCCGAGACCTTTACCGGCGCCGCCCCCTATGACGGCGTGCTGCTGGACGCGCCCTGCAGCGCCACCGGCACCATCCGACGGCACCCCGACGTGCCCCGGCTGAAGGGGCCGGAGGACGTGGCCAAGCTGGCAGCGGCGCAGGCGCGCATGCTGCGCCGTGCGGTCGAGCTGGTGCGGCCGGGTGGGATCCTGATCTGGTGCACCTGTTCGCTGCTGCCCGAGGAGGGCGAGGTGCAGATCGACCGGCTGCTGGCGGAGGACGACCGCCTGGCCCGCCTGCCGGTGGCGGCGTGGGAGCTGGGCGGGTCGACCGAGCTACTGACGCCCGCCGGCGACGTCCGCGCCCTGCCCTGCCACTGGGCCGATCTCGGCGGCCTGGACGGCTTCCACATCGCCCGGCTGAAGCGGCGGTCGTGAGTCCAGGCTCTTTAGCCAATAATCAGACAAAAACAATTGCGCTCTGCCACGCTCTCTTTCACAGTGCCGCCCGAACGAGACCGGGTTACCGGACCAGGGGAGGAGCGGCGCGGATGGCGCTTCTGGAGCTGCGTGATATTGCCAAGCATTTCGGGGCGATTCATGCCCTGACTGGCGTCAGCTGGTCGATCGAACCCGGCGAGGTGGTCGGGCTGATGGGCGACAACGGCGCCGGCAAGTCCACTCTGGTCAAGGTCATGGCCGGCAACTTCCCGCCGACCTCCGGCGAGATGCTGCTGGAGGGAAAACCGGTGCATTTCCACAAGCCGGTGGACGCCCGCGAGGCCGGCATCGAGGTGGTCTATCAGGACCTCGCCCTGGCCGATAACCTGACCGCCGCCGCCAATGTCTTCCTCGGCCGCGAGCTGAAGAAGGGCGTCTGGCCGCTGCAGCGGCTGGACCACGGCGCCATGAACCGGCGGGCGCAGGAGCTGTTCGCCGAGCTGAAGTCGGAGACCCGCGCCGGCGACCTGGTGCGGTTGATGTCGGGCGGCCAGCGCCAGGCCGTGGCCATCGCCCGCACCCGCCTGGCCAACGCCAAGCTGATCCTGATGGACGAGCCGACCGCGGCGATCAGCGTGCGCCAGGTGCATGAGGTGCTGGAGCTGATCCGCCGCCTGCGCGACAGCGGCATCGCCGTGATCCTGATCAGCCACCGCATGCCCGACGTCTTCGAGGTCTGCGACCGGGTGATCGTGATGCGCCGCGGCCGCAAGGTCGCCGACAAGCGCATCGCCGCCAGCTCGCCCGAGGAGGTGACGGGACTGATCACCGGCGCGCTGGAGGCGGCGTGATGGCCACGGTGACGATGAATTTCGACAATATCCGGCGGCAGGGCCCGCTGCACCGGATCATGTCGTCCCAGATCACCTACGTCCTGGCGGCGCTGGTGATCCTGATGGTGGTCATGACCATCGCCTCGGACAAGTTCCTGACCGAGCGCAACCTGCAGAACGTCGCCCAGAACTTCTCCTACATCGCCATCGCGGCGCTGGGGCAGACGCTGGTGATCATCCTGGCCGGCATCGACCTGTCGGTCGGGTCGGTGATGGCGCTCGGCGCCGTGGCCACCAGCCTGGCGATGACCTGGACCGCCGACTGGCCGCTGTTCGTCGACTGGCCTGGCCTGGCTCTCACCTTCGGCGTGCTGGCCGGCGTCGCCGTCGGCGGCGTGGTCGGGCTGGTCAACGGCCTGTTGATCGCGCGGCTGGGCCTGTCGCCCTTCGTCACCACGCTCGGCATGCTCAGCGTCTGCCGCAGCCTGGTCTATGTCGTCACCCAGGGCCGCGGCTCGCCCACCGCCGGGCCGGCCAAGGACCTGTTCCGGACGCTGGGCAACGACCCGATCTTCGGCATCCTGCCGCCGTCGCTGTTCTACATGGCGGTGCTGGGGGTGATGATCTGGTTCCTGCTGCGGCACATGCAGTGGGGCCGGCACGTCTTCGCCATCGGCGGCAACGAGAAGGCGGCGGCGCTGACCGGCGTGCCGGTCGAGCGGGTCAAGATCTCGGTCTATGTGTTCTGCAGCGCGCTCGCCGGCTTCACCGGCGTGCTGCTGCTGGCCTGGCTCGGCTCCGCCCCCGCCAACACCGCGGTCGGGTACGAGCTGCGGGTGATCGCCGCCTCGGTGATCGGCGGCGCCAACCTGACCGGCGGCATCGGCGGGCCGCTCGGCGCCGTCACCGGCGCGGCGCTGATCGAGGTGATCCGCAACGGTCTGATCCTGAGCGGCGTGCAGCCCTATTGGCAGGATTTCTTCGTCGGCGTGTTCATCATCCTGGCGGTGCTGCTGGACCGCATCCGGTCCAGGCGGGCGGCCTGAGCCGCCGCACCGGCAACGAGTTCAACAAGGGGAGGACGATCATTATGAAGAAGCTTCTTTTGGCCGCGGCGGCGCTCGGCGCGGTCCTGGCCCTGGCGGGCGGCGCGAATGCGCAGGACAAGCTGCGCTTCGCCCTGGTGCCCAAGGCCATGAACAACCCCTATTTCGACCTGTCGCGCGACGGCTGCATGGACGCCGGCAAGAAGCTGGGCGTCGAATGCGTCTATATCGGCCCGGTCGAGCACGAGCCGGCCAGCGAGGCGCAGATCGTGCAGGACCTGATCACCCAGGGCATCGACGGGCTGGCGATCTCGGTCGCCGATGTCGACGCCATGACCAACGTCATCAACCAGGCGGTCGAGGCCGGCATCCCGACCATCACCTTCGACGCCGACGCGCCGGGCTCCAAGCGCCAGGCCTTCGTCGGCACCGACAACTACGCCATGGGCAAGGCGATCGGCGAGATGGCCGCCAAGCTGAAGCCCAGCGGCGGCACCTTCGCCCTGGTCTCGGGCGGTCCGGCCGCGGCCAATCTGAATGACCGCGTGCGTGGTGTGATCGACGGGCTGGGTTCCGGCTGGACCCAGGTCGAAGGCTCGCCGCTCTACTGCAACGACGACGCGGCGCTGGCGGTGCAGCAGCTGCAGGACACGCTGACCGCGCATCCCGATATCGATGCGCTGCTGCCGGTCGGCGGCTGGCCGCTGTTCGTGCCCGACGCCTTCCGCAACTTCGCCGAGCCGATCAAGGCCAAGCTGGCGTCGAAGGAAGTCGTGCTGGTCTCGGCCGACACGCTGAAGTCGGAGCTGGAGCTGCTGCGCGACGGCTACGCCAACGGCCTGATCGGCCAGCAGCCCTACCAGATGGGCGCGCTGGCGATGGAGATCCTGCAGAAGCTGAAGAAGGGCGAGAAGGTGGACGAGATCACCTATGTCGGCCTCGACACGGTGACCCCGGACAACGTTCAGGAGTTCCTGGCCAAGGCGAAGTAAAACCCGCAGGGGGCGGCCGGGGCGTCGCGACGCCCCGGCCGGTCCTTCGTCACTGTCGGCTTCGTCACGGTTGTGACGCGGTCGGCCAGTTGTTATGAGGACGATCATGGTCAAGCCGGTCCTGATCGCTCCCTCGATTCTCTCCGCCGATTTCGCCCGCCTGGGGGAGGAGGCCCGTGCCATGACCGAGGCCGAGGCCGACTGGCTGCACCTCGACGTCATGGACGGGCATTTCGTGCCCAACATCACCTTCGGCCCCAGCGTGGTGAAGGCGCTGCGCCCATGGTCGGCCCTGCCCTTCGACACGCATCTGATGATCGGCCCGGCCGATCCCTACATCCCGGCCTTCGCCGAGGCCGGGGCGGACCGCATCAGCTTCCACCCCGAGGCCGGGCCGCACCCGCACCGCACCGTCCAGCTGATCCGCTCGCTCGGCAAGTCGCCGGGCGTGGTGCTGAGCCCCGGCACGCCGGTCGCCATGGTCGAGGAGCTGCTGGGCGACATCGACCTGGTGCTGGTGATGACGGTCAATCCCGGCTTCGGCGGGCAGAGCTTCATCGAAAGCCAGCTCGACAAGATCGCCCGGCTGCGCGCCATGATCGACAAGAGCGGCCGCGACGTGCGCCTCGAGGTCGATGGCGGCATCACGCCGGAAACCGCGCCGCGGGTGATCGCCGCCGGTGCCGACACGCTGGTCGCCGGCACCGCCGCCTTCCGCGGCGGGCCCAAGGCCTACGCCGCCAACCTCGCCGCCCTCCGCGGCAAAAGCTGAGCGATGCGGGATCCGCGCGCCATAACCCGCAGCGTCCAGGACCAACTGGCGCGGTTCGCCTATTCGAACCCGCTCTACTCGGTGGCGCTGGGGCGCAAGGGGCCGCGCGACCTCTTGATGGTGCCGCCCGATCCCTGGCCGGGCGACGCCGAGCGCGGCGCCGCCCTGATCGCCGGCCAGTACCGGCTGGGCGGCCAGACCTATGAGGCGGCGGCCGCCGCGCCGTGGGAGCCGTTCGGCGCCGCCCCCGCCTTCATCGAGGCACTGCACGGCTTCGAATGGCTGCGCGACCTGCGCGCCGCGGGCGGCGACCAGGCCCGGCGCCAGGCGCGGCGGCTGATCGACCATTGGATCGAACGCTACGACCGCTGGCACCCGCTGACATGGCAGCCGGACATCCTGGGCCAGCGCATCGCCAGCTGGCTCGGCGCCCACGACTTCTTCTGCGCCAGCGCCGATGACGATTTCCGGGCCCGGGTCTTCGCCAGCCTGTCGCGGCAGCTGCGCCACCTGACCCGCGTCGCCGACGGCGACCCGATGGACCCGCGCCAGATCCAGACCGTGCGCGGCCTGGTCTACGGGGCCGTCGCCCTGCCCCAGGGCCGGCCGCGGCTGGACCTGGCGCAGCGCATCCTCGGCAAGTGCCTGCCGCGCCAGATCCTGCCCGATGGCGGGCACATCCAGCGCAACCCGGCGATCCACCTGACGGTGCTGCGCCATCTGATCGACATCCGCGCCGCCTTCCGCGCCGCCCAGGCGCATGTGCCGGACGCGCTGCATCTGGCGATCGACCGGATGGCGCCGGCGCTGCGCCTGTACCGCCACGGCGACGGCGGCTTCGCCCTGTTCAACGATTCGCAGGAGGGCGAGCCGGTGCTGATCGACGCCGTGCTGGCCCAGGCCGATTCCAAGGGCAGGGCGCCGAAGAGCGCGCGGCACAGCGGCTTCGAGCGGGCGATGGCCGGCCGCACCCTGCTGCTGCTGGATGTCGGCGCGCCGCCGCCGGCCGGCGTCGACGACGGCGCCCATGCCGGGCTGCTCTCTTTCGAGCTGTCGGTCGGGCGCGAGCGCATGATCGTCAATTGCGGCGCCTGGCCCGGCCGCGGCAGCGCCGAGGACAGCGCCTGGCACACCGCCCTGCGCGGCACGCCGGCCCATTCCACGCTTTGCGTCGCCGGCCGCGATTCGGCCGAGATCCTGCGCGACGCCGGCATCGGCAAGCGGCCGCGCAGCATCGAGGTCGACCGGCAGGAGACGCCGCATTCGGTGCTGATCGACGCTTGGCACGATGGCTATCGCGAGGCGCTGGGGCTGATCCATCGCCGCCGGCTGGAGCTGTCGGCCTCCGGCGACGAGCTGCGCGGCGAGGATATCCTGTTCGCCGAGACCGATGCCGCGCGCGGCCTGCCCTTCGCCATCCGCTTCCACCTGCACCCGGCGCTGCAGCTGTCGCCGGTGCAGGGCGGCAGCTCGGTGATCATCCGCCTGCCCAGCGGCGACGGCTGGCGGCTGCGCGGCTATGGCGGCGAGGTGGCGCTGGAGGAAGGCATCTATCTCGGCCGCGGCACCGAGCGCCGCAAGACCACCCAGGTGGTGATCTGGGGCGAGGTCGGGACGGAGAGCACCGGCGTGCAGTGGATTCTGCGCCGCGAACGGCGGCTGGCTTAGGATCGGCGGAGGTCGCGGTTGCCGGCTGAGATCCACACCCGGCGGACGCTGGCCGCGCAGCTTCGCGAGATCGGCCTCGGCCCGGACGATTCGGTGATGGTCCATGCCGGGCTGCGCTCGGTCGGCCGGATCCTCGGCGGCCCCGATGCGCTGATCGACGCCCTGCAAGACGCGATCGGCCCGGGCGGCACGATCCTGGTCTACACCGACTGGAGCGACGACTACCACGACCTGCTGGACGAGGACGGCACCATCCCGGCGGAGCTGCGCGACGACATCCCGCCCTTCGATCCGGCTTCGTCCCGCGCCCGCCGCTTCAACGGCGCCATCGCCGAGTTGGTCCGCACCCGGCCGGGCGCCAGGCGCAGCGCCAACCCCGGCGCCTCCTTCGCCGCCGTCGGCGGCCGGGCCGAGTGGTTCACGGCCGACCACGCCCTCGACTACGGCTATGGCGAGCGCTCGCCCTTCGCCAAGCTGGTGCAGGCCCACGGCAAGATCCTGATGCTCGGCGCCCCGCTCGACGCCATGAGCCTCCTGCACCATGCCGAGCACCTGGCCCGGATCCCCGGCAAGCGGGTGGTGCGCTACGAGGCGCCGATCCTGGTCGAAGGCCGGACGGTCTGGCGCCGGTTCGAGGAGTTCGACACCTCCGACCCCGTCGTCGACGGGCTGCCGGACGGCTATTTCGCGACCGTGGTCGAGGATTTCCTGGCCAAAGGCCGGGGCGTGCGCGGCACCATTGGTGCGGCAACCGCGGTCCTGGTCCCGGCGGCGGAGATGGTGGATTTCGCCGTGCGTTGGCTGGAGAGCCGGTTCGGCGATCCGGAGCGCGGCGGCGCCGCATCCGCCTAGACAGTCGACAACCTACCCGTCCGGGTCTAAAGACGGGCGCCACGTCTGCCCCGGGGAGCCCTCCCATGACCGAAGCCGCCCTGCCGATCCGCCGTGCGCTGATCTCCGTCTCCGACAAGACCGGCATCGTCGAATTCGCCCGCTTCCTGGCCGAGCGCGGGGTCGAGATCCTGTCGACCGGCGGCTCGGCCAAGGCGCTGGCCGAGGCCGGCATCCCGATCAAGGAGGTCTCGGCCCATACCGGCTTCCCCGAGATCATGGACGGGCGGGTCAAGACCCTGCACCCGAAGATCCATGGCGGCCTGCTGGCCCGGCGCGACAGCGACGAGCATCTCGAGGCCATGACCGATTACGGCATCGCGCCGATCGACCTGCTGGTCTCGAACCTGTACCCGTTCGAGGCGACGATCGCGCGCGGTGCCGGCTTCGACGACGCCATCGAGAACATCGACATCGGCGGCCCGGCTATGACCCGCGCCGCGGCCAAGAACCATGCCTTCGTCGCGGTCGTCACCTCGCCGGTCGACTATGAGCCGCTGCGCCTGGAGATCGCGGCCAATGGCGGCACGCTGGGCCCGACCCGCCGCCGCCTGGCCGCCGCCGCCTTCGCCCGCACCGCCGCCTATGACGCGGCGATTGCCGCCTGGTTCGCCGAGGTCGAGGGCGAGACCTTCCCGCCGCGCCTGTCGCTGTCCGGCAAGCTGGCGGAGACGCTGCGCTACGGCGAGAACCCGCACCAGGCCGCCGCCCTGTATCTGAGCGGCCCGGCGGTACCGGGACCGGCCACCGCCGAGCAGATCCAGGGCAAGGAGCTGAGCTACAACAACATCCTCGACGCCGATGCGGCCTTCGAGGCGGTGTCGGAGTTCACCGAGCCCGCGATCGTCATCGTCAAGCACGCCAACCCCTGCGGCGTCGCCATTGCCGCCACGCTGGCCGAGGCCTATGCCAAGGCGCTGGCCTGCGACCCGGTCAGCGCCTTCGGCGGCATCATCGCCGCCAACCGGCCGATCGACGGCGCCACGGCGCAGGCGATCACCGCGCTGTTCGCCGAGGTGGTGATCGCGCCGGATGTCGAGCCGGAGGCCGCTTCCCTGTTCGCCACCAAGGCCAATCTGCGGGTGCTGAAGACCGGCGGGCTGCAGGACCCGAAGCAGCGCCGCCGCATCCTGCGCAGCGTCGCGGGCGGTTTCCTGACCCAGACCCGCGACGACGCGGCGCCGGAGGCGTCGGAATTGAAGCTGGTCACCCGCAAGGCGCCGACCCCGCAGCAGGTCGAGGACCTGCTGTTCGCCACCCAGGTGGCGAAGCATGTCCGGTCCAACGCCATCGTCTTCGCCAAAGGCCGCGCCACGGTCGGCATCGGCGCCGGGCAGATGAGCCGGGTGGACAGCGTCAAGATCGCGGTGTCGAAGGCGGCGGAAGCCGCCAAGGCCGCGGGCGAGACCGGCTCGCGCATCGCTGGCTCGGTGGCGGCGTCGGAAGCCTTCTTCCCCTTCGCCGACGGTCTTCTCGCTTTGGTCGAGGCCGGGGCCACGGCGGTGATCCAGCCCGGCGGGTCGATGCGCGACCGCGAGGTGATCGAGGCCGCCGACCAGGCCGGGATCGCCATGGTGTTCACCGGCCGCCGGCATTTCCGGCATTAAGACAGTGCCGCTCTTTTTGAACTGATTGCCTTTTTACTGTCATTGCCGGGCTTGCCCCGGCAATCCAGAAGATGTCGACAGTCTCTGGATGCCCGGGTCAAGCCCGGGCATGACAACAAGAGAAGCCTAACGACGTGAGGTCACCTCCGGACCTGCCGTGCTTGGCCCGCTACAGCAGGCCAACGCATTCAGACCAGCCCCTGTTCGGATTTCCCGGAAACTCGCCGATCGGCTTCGGCCACCATCGTCGGAAGGTCCTTGGCCAGGAGGTATCGCCGCTTCTGAGTCGGCACGCCGATCCGGATCTGGTCGATCGTCTCCATCACGCTGTCGGCGGCCGTGGCCGCCGGGATCTGGCAGAGAGCCTGCAGTGACACTCCGAGAGTGAGGACCAGCGTAGCCAGATCCGTCCTGCACACCGCCATCATGCCCATCGCCTCCCCTCCCGACGCGGTTCGATCATGATGCCACCGCAACGTCCCAAATGGAGGTAGCCTTAGCCCCGCTTGGGTTCCCGCACCGTCGCCACGATCAGCCCCCCGAGCGCGAACAGGGCGACGACCGCCGCCATGCCGGCGCGTTGGGTGGCAAAGGCGGCGGTGGCGGCGGCGAACAGCCAGGGACCGATGAAGCCGGTGGCGCGGCCGGTCAGGCCGTAGAGGCCATAGGCCTCGGCCTCGCCGCCCATGGGGGCGAGGCGGCCCATCAGGGTGCGGCTGGCCGCCTGCGCCGGCCCGAGGAACAGGCCCAGCACCAGGGCCAGGCCGATGAACCAGACAGGGTCGGTGACCAGGATGATCGGCACGCCGAGGACGACGAGCCCGACGATCGCGATCAGGATCGTCGGCTTCGACCCGATCGCGTCGTCGACCCAGGCGAACAGCACCGAACCGAGGCCGGAGGTGACGTTGAGGCCGATCGCGAACAGCACCAGCTGGCCGAAATCGAGCCCCAGCGCGCCGGCGGCGTAGATGCCGCCGAAGGCGAACAGCATGTTGAAGCCTTCGCGGTAGATCGCGCTGCCGATCAGGAACCGCACCAGGTTGCCCTGCCCCGGCAGCGACTTCAGTGTGCGCCAGAGATCGGCCAAGCCGCGGCGGATCGCGGCCCGGATCGGGGCGCCGCCTGGCCGCTCGCCGACCAGCAGCAGCAGCGGCAGGGCGAAGACCGTCCACCACAGCGCCACCAGCGGCCCGGTGGCGCGCGGGCCGGCCGACTCCACCGCCGGCAGCGGCAGCAGCGGCGCCGCGTCTCCGAAGCCGATCAGTCCGAACAAGGCGATGACGAGGCACAGCAGCCCGCCGAAATAGCCGAGGCCCCAGCCCCAGCCGGAGACGCGGCCGAGCATCCCGGGCGGCGCCACGTCGATCAGCAGGGCGTTGTAGAAGACGTAGGACAGCTCGAAGGCGACGGCAGCAAGGCCGACCAGCACCATCGTCGGCACGATCCAGGACGGGTCCGGCGCCGCGAACCAGAGCAGCGCCGTCGGCACCACGGCCGCGGCGACGCAGGCGGCAAGCCAGGCCTTGCGCCGGCCGCCGTGATCGGCGACCGCGCCCAGCACCGGGCTGAGCAAGGCGATGGCGACGCCGGCGCTGCCGGTCGCAACGCCCCACAGTGCCGCGCCGCGGTCGGCGTCGCCGACGATGCCTTTGGTGAAATAGACCGAGAAGACGAAGGTGCCGATGACCGTGTTGAAGGCGCTCATCGCCCAGTCGTAGAGGCACCAGCCGAAGATCGCGGCCCGCGAGGCGGCGGGCGGGGTGGCGGCCTCGGCGGTCACGGATGGCTCCCCCTCAGCGGAGTCGGGAACCCATTCCCTGATCCGTCATCCCCGCGAAAGCGGGGATCTCGTCGTGCATGGACCGGAAAGAGATTCCCGCTTTCGCGGGAATGACGTTGAAAGACGAGGTGGGGGAGACCTGGAGAGAAGGTCTCACCCCCACGGCCCGCCGGCCTGGGCCATGCCCGCCATCTGCCGCAGGGCGGCGACGCGGTTCGCGGTCGAGGGGTGTGTCGAGAACAGGCTGTCGACCGCATGGGCGTGGAGCGGATTGATGATGAACATATGGGCGGTGGCGGGGTTCCGCTCCGCCGCACCGTAGTCGATCCGCTTGGCAAAGGCTTCGATCTTTTCCAGCGCCGAGGCCAGCCACAGCGGCCGCCCGCAGATTTCGGCCCCGATCCGGTCGGCCTCGTATTCCCGCGAGCGGCTGATCGCCATCTGCACCAGCATGGCGGCGATCGGCGCCAGCACCACGGTCAGGATCACGCCGATGAAGCCGAGCGGGTTGTTGCGGTTGTCGCCGCCGCCGAAGAACAGGCCGAAATTGGCCAGCATCGACAGCGCGCCGGCGATGGTCGCGGTGATCGTCATGATCAGCGTGTCGCGGTTGCGGACATGCGCCAGCTCATGCGCCATCACGCCCGCCACCTCCTCCGCCGATAGCCGGCGCAGGAGGCCGGTGGTGGCGGCGACCGCGGCGTTCTGCGGGTTGCGGCCGGTGGCGAAGGCGTTCGGCTGGTCCGCGTCGATCAGATAGACCCGCGGCATCGGCAGCCGCGCCTGTTCCGCCAGCTGGGCGATGAGGTTGTAGAAGTCGGGCGCGGTGCGGGCGTCGACCTCATGCGCATTGTGCATGCGCAGCACCATCTTGTCGGCGTTCCAGTAGGCGAACAGGTTCATGCCCAGCGCCACCAGAAGCGCGATCATCATTCCGCCCTGCCCGCCCAGCAGCCAGCCCGCCGCCATGAACAGCGCGGTGAGGGCCGCCAGCAGCATCGCCGTGCGGATGTAGCCCGACATCGGTTCCTCCGTAGTCTCGTCCCGGATGAAATGGCCCCGGCGCCGCTTCGATCAAGCCTGGACTCGGCGGCGGGACCTCGCCATATCGGGAGGATGAGCGAGACCGAGACCACCACCGCCAGGCCCCTGTCGCCCCAGGAGTTGGCCGAGCGCATAGACCCGCGCACTGGCGCGCCGGTCGAGATCGTGCCGCAGAAGCCCGGCGAGATCGGCGGCCCGAAGGGCCCGGAGCCGACCCGCTACGGCGACTGGGACGTGAACGGCCGCTGCTCGGATTTCTGACGACTCCTAGGCTGCCGGCAGCGTCACGGTCGAGCGGAACTTCGCGGCCAGGTGAGGGCCGGACAGGACCGGCGGGTATCTGGGCGTCTCGCCCGGCGCGAGGCAGGTCGGCAGGCAGGCGATCTCCGCATCCCAGTTCGGCTGGTGGAAGAAGGCGATCGACTGGCGCCGGGTCGAGCCCGCCGCATCCGGCGGCGGGTTGACGACGCGGTGCAGGGTCGACCGCCAGCGGTCGTTGGTCCAGCGCGCCATCAGGTCACCGAGATTGATCACGAAGCCGCCCGGCACGGTCGGCACAGCGTGCCAGGCGCCATCTGGCCCCAGCACCTCGAGTCCGCCCGGCGCGTCCTGCGGCAGCAGGATGGTGAGCGAGCCGTAGTCGGTGTGGGCGCCGGCGCGGAGCTGCCCCGGCTGCGGCGGCACCGGCTGGTCCGGGTAGTTGAGCAGGCGCAGCGCGCTGATCGCCCGGTCGATCCGATCGTCGAAGAAGCTCTCCGTCAGGCCGAGACCCAGGGCGAAGAGGCGCATCAGCCGGCCGGCCAGGCCGGACAGTTCCCGGTAATAGGTCAGCATGGCGTCGCGAAAGGCGGGCGGCTCGGCCGGCCAGAGATTGGCAGCCCAGGCGAAGGCGACCGCCTCCTCCGAGTCCGGCGGCGGCACCAGGTCGGCCGGGCCGATCGAGAAGCTCTCCTTCAGGTCCGGCGGCCGCCGGTCGCCGAGCGACCGCGCCAGACTCTCCCCCGCCACCGGCGAATAGCCGTAGGGATAGCCGGGGCGCGGCATCACCACAGTCCGCTTCGCCGCCTCGGGCAGGTCGAAGAATGCGCGGGCCGCGGCCCAGGCCCGGCCGATGACCGTAGCCGGCACGCCGTGGCCGGTCACCACCAGGAAGCCGACCCGCTCGCAGGCCGCCGCCACCGCCGCGGACACCTGCCGCCGTCCCGCCTCTCCCGCCGCCGCGGGCGCCAGATCGATCACCGGCACCAGGCTCATTCGGTCCTCCCCTTTCCCGTCCGGCGCCATCTCACGACGCTGCGCGGCCGCGGTCAAAGCCCGTTCGCGCCTTGCCAGCGGCGGGACGTAAGGTTATTGCCGGATCGGCGGGATCGCCCCGGCCAGGGAGGATGCATGATCACCACCCGGCTTCATCGCCGCACCCTGCTCCGCGCCGCCGGATCGGCCGCGCTGTTGGCCGGGCTGCCAACCGCGGCGCGCGACGCCGCGGCGCAGCAGCAGGGGCTGGCCCTCGGCCCGGCGGCGCCCTTCTCCTACGAGGCGCTGGTTGCCCGGGCCCAGGCCCTGGCGGCGCAGCCCTACCAGCCGCCCTATAAGCCGGCGCCGGACATCGTCCGGGCGATCGACTACGATGCCCACGGCCAGATCAGGTTCAAGACCGACCTCGCCCCCTTCGCCGACGGCAGCGGTGCCTATCCGGCCAGCTTCTTCCATCTCGGCCGCTATTTCGGCGACTCGGTCCAGATGTATCTGGTCGGCGGCGGCAGCGCCCGCGAGATCCTGTACCAGCCGGGCTATTTCGACATGCCGGCGGACAGCCCGGCCCGCAGGCTGCCGGCCGATTCCGGCTTCGCCGGCTTCCGCCTGCAGGAATGGCGCGGGCGCGACGACTGGCGCACCCAGGACTGGGTCGCCTTCCTCGGCGCCTCCTATTTCCGGGCGATCGGCGCGCTCGGCCAGTACGGGCTGTCGGCGCGCGGCGTCGCGGTCGATGTCTTCGCCCCCGGCAAGCCGGAGGAGTTCCCGATCTTCACCCAGTTCTTCATCGCCGAGGCGCCGGACCCGGCGCAGCCGGCGGTGGTCTGCGCCGTGCTGGACGGGCCCAGCATCAGCGGCGCCTACCGCTTCACGCTGCACCGGGCCGAGGGCGTGGTGATGGAGGTCGAGGCGTCGCTGTTCCTGCGCAAGCCGGTGTTCCGCCTGGGCCTGACGCCGCTGACCTCGATGTTCTGGTACGGCGAATACGGCCGCGGCCGGACGCTGGACTGGCGGCCGGAGGTGCATGATTCGGACGGCCTGGCGATCTGGACCGCCGATGGCGAGCGGGTCTGGCGCCCGCTGAACAACCCGCGCGCGATCACGGTGTCGAGCTTCGCCGGCGAAAACCCGCGCGGCTTCGGCCTGCTGCAGCGCGACCGCAACTTCGACCACTATCTCGACGGCGTGTTCTACGACCGGCGCCCGAGCCTGTGGGTCGAGCCGCTGCAGCCCTTCGGCCGCGGCGCGATCCAGCTGGTCGAGATCCCGACCGACGACGAGATCCACGACAACATCGTCGCCTTCTGGGTGCCGGAGGGCGATGCGGCGGCCGCCGACCGCCACGATCTGAAGTACCGGCTGCACTGGCTGGCGGACGAGCCCTATCCCGACCAGGACATCGCCCGCACCATCGCCACCCGGATCGGCCGCGGCGGCGAGCCGGGCAAGCCGCGTCCGCCCGGCATCTACAAGATCGCCGCCGAGTTCGACAACCCGGCGGTGATGCGCCGGATCCCCTACGGCGTGTTCCCGGAGGTGGTGGCGACCGCCTCGCGCGGCACCATCCAGCGGCCGTTCAGCGAGCCGGTGCCGAACGGCAATGTCTGGCGCGCCGCCTTCGATCTCGCGGTCGACGGCGGCGATCCGGTCGAGCTGCGGATGTTCCTGCGCCTGGACGGCAAGCCGCTGACCGAGACCTGGCTGTATCAGCTCGACCCTGAACCGCCCCCAGCCTGAGGCGGCGCCGGCGGTCAGTTGCGGGCGGCCTCGCGCGCCGCTTCCGCCAGCTGCCGGCGCAGCCAGGCATGGGCCGGGTCGTCCTGCCGCCGCTCGTGCCAGATCATCGACACGGTGAGAGGTCCGATCTCCAGCGGCAGCTCCAGAATCTCGATCGGCGCCGTGGCGGCGACGCGGCGCGCCAATCGGCGCGGCAGCGACAGGATCATGTCGCTCTCCGCCACCAGCATCGGCGCGGCGATGAAATGCGGCAGCCGCATCGCCACCCGCCGGGTCAGCCCGTGCCGGGCCAGCGCCACGTCGACCGGCGCCTCGCCCCGGCCGGTGACGATCACCAGCAGATGCGACAGGCCGGCGAAGCGTTCCAGCGTCAGCCCCTCCGCGACCACGGGATGGCCACGGCGGACCGCGCAGACCAGGTCCTCGTCGTAGAGCGCCCGGCGGAAGAATCCGGCCGGCAGAGTGTCATAGACGCCGAGCGCCAGATCGGCGGCATCCGCGGCGATCAGCTCCACATGGTCGCCGGCCAGGGGCGGGATCTCCAGATCGAGCCCCGGCGCCAGGCGCGACAGCCGTGACACCAGGGCGGGCATCACGAGCAGGGTCGTGTAGTCGACGCCCGCGATGGTGACGCGGCCGCGCGCCGTCGCCGGGTCGAAGTCCGCCGGCGCCACGATCGCTCGGGCGCTCTCCAACAGCCGCGCCACCGGTTCGGCCAGGGCAGCGGCCCGCGGCGTCAGCTCCAGCCCCTTCGGCGTCCGGACCACGATCCGGTCGGCCAGCAGGCGGCGCAACCGGCCGAGAGCCCGGCTGGCGGCCGGCTGGCTGAGGCCGAGCCGCAGCCCGGCCCGGGTGACGCTGCGCTCCCGCAGCAGCGCGTCGAGCAGCTTCAGGAGGTTGAGGTCGACTCCAGCCAGATCCACTTCGTGCATGGAGAAGATCATACCCATGCATTTTCGATATGGCGACCCTCGCCGCATCTCCTCAGCACCGACCCGATCGTGGGCGGGCCAATGCAGGAGAAAGCCATGTTTGTCGTCGCCGGTGTGAGCGGGAACACGGGGGCTGCAGCCGCCCGGGCCCTGATCGAGGCGGGAGAGCCCGTCCGCGTCGTCGTTCGCGACGCTGCCAAGGCCGGCCCCTGGGTGCAGCAGGGTGCCGAGGTCGCGATCGCCGATCTCCGCGACGCCGGAACTCTGACCGCCGCCCTCTCCGGCGCCCGCGGCGCCTATCTGCTGAACCCGCCCGGCTATGGGGCGGAGGATCCCTTCGGCGACGCCGCGGCCGTGGCGGACGCGATCGCCGAGGCGGCCGTCGCCGCCCGCCTGCCGAGGCTCGTGGTCCTGTCCTCGGTCGGCTCGGACCGGCCGAGCGGAACCGGGATGATCGCCACCAACCGGACGCTCGAACAGCGGCTGGCCGGGATCGGCCTGCCGGCGACCTTCATCCGCGCCGCCTATTTCATGGAGAACTGGGCCGAGGTGGCCGGCCTCGCCGCCGCCGAAGGCGTGCTGCCGAGCCTGCTGGCGCCGCTCGACCGGGCGATTCCGATGGTGGCCACCGCCGATATCGGCCGCGTCGCCGCGGAGGTCCTGCGCGAGGGCTGGGCCGGTCACCGCACGATCGCCCTGGAGGGACCCGCCGCGGTGTCGCCGAACGATGTCGCCGCCGCCTTCGGCCGGGCGCTCGGCAAGCCCGTGCAGGCCGTCGCCGTCCCGGAAGCGGGCTGGCCCGAGGCCCTGTCGCAGAGCGGCTTCTCGGCGCGCACGCTGGCCGGCTTCATCGAGATGATGCGCGGCATCAACAGCGGCCATATCGACTTCGCCAGCGATCCGGCCGCCGAACGACGCCAGGGCCGGACATCGATCGACACGGTCGTCGCCGCGCTGGGCCGGGCCTGAGCCCAGGGCGAGGGGTCTCGGCCCCTCGCCGCCGCCGACAAGGCGTACAGGCAGAAGATGTCGCGAGACCCGCGCGGAGCGAATTCCTGCGTCGAAGATGTCGGGCCTTTTCGACGCCGCATTACCGGCGCAGGCTATGAGCCTGCCCAGGAATGCCGCCGAAAGCCCCGTCATGTTCCGCTTCTTCGAGGCCCGCGTGTCCCCGACCGCCAGGGGCATGCCTGGCCAGCCACCGGCCAAGCTGCTGCGCTTCTACTGGTTCTTTCTGCGCCAGGTGCGCTGGTACTACCTGGCGCTGCTGGCCGTCGGCCTCGCCGTCGCGCTGCTCGATTCGCTGATCCCGGTCTTCATCGGCCGGGTGGTCACGCTGCTCAGCACCACCGCGCCCGAGTCGCTGCTGGCGGAGCACTGGCCGCTGCTGGCGGGCATGGCGGCGGTGATCCTGCTGGGTCGGCCGGCCGTCCTGTTCCTGCAGGCGCTGGTGATCAACCAGATCATCGCCTGCGGCTTCACCAACCTGATCCGGTGGCAGAGCCACTGGCACATCGTGCGGCAGAGCTGGACCTTCTTCCAGAACGACTTCGCCGGCCGCATCGCCAACCGGGTGATGCAGACCGGGGTGGCGCTGCGCGAGAGCACGGTGATGTCGATCGCCGCGGTCTGGTACCTCACGGTCTACGGCACCAGCGCGCTGGTGTTGATGGCCAGCGCCGATCTGTGGCTGGCGCTGCCGGCCGTCGGCTGGTTTGCGATCTATATCGGCCTGCTCAGCTATTTCGTGCCGCGGCTGAAGCAGCGCTCGCTCGAGATGTCGGAGGCGCGGTCGCTGCTGACCGGCCGGATCGTCGACAGCTACACCAACATCCTGACAGTGAAGCTGTTCGCCCGGGCGAGGGAGGAGGACGACTACGTCCGCGAGGCGGTGGACGGCCACACCACGATTTTCCGCGGCCAGCTGCGGCTGATCACCCTGTTCAACCTGTGCCTGTCCACCACCAACGCCCTCTTGGTGGTGTCGACCGCCACCATCGCCATCCTGTTGTGGCGCCAGGGGATGGTGGCGCTAGGCGCCGTGGCCATGGTGCTGCCGCTGACCTGGCAGATCGTCAACATGGCCGGCTGGGTGGCGCAGCAGGTGACTACGATCTTCGAGAATATCGGCGTGGTGCAGGAGGGCATGATCTCGATCGCCAAGCCGCTGCGCCTGGTCGACAAGCCGGACGCCAAGCGGCTGAAGGTGACCAAGGGCGCAATCCGCTTCGACCATGTCAGCTTCAACTACGGCCGGCCGGGCGGGGTGATCGAGAATCTGAACCTCGACATCCGCCCCGGCGAGAAGATCGGCCTGGTCGGCCGCTCCGGCGCCGGCAAGTCGACCCTGGTCAACCTGCTGCTGCGCTTCTTCGACCTGGAGCGCGGCCGCATCCTGATCGACGGCCAGGACATCGCCGGGGTGACGCAGGAGAGCCTGCGCGAGCAGATCTCGGTCGTCACACAAGACACCTCGCTGCTGCACCGCTCGATCTTCGAGAACCTGAACTACGGCCGGCCCTCGGCGACACATGAGGAGGTGATCGCGGCGGCGAAGCAGGCGCACGCCCACGACTTCATCCTCGACCTCGAGGACTGGCGCGGCCGGCGCGGCTATGAGGCCCATGTCGGCGAGCGCGGGGTGAAGCTGTCCGGCGGCCAGCGCCAGCGCATCGCCATCGCCCGCGTGGTGCTGAAGAACGCGCCGATCCTGGTGCTGGACGAGGCGACCTCGGCGCTCGATTCCGAGGTCGAGGCGGCGATCCAGGAGCAGCTCGAGAGCCTGATGCAGGGCAAAACTGTGATCGCCATCGCCCACCGCCTGTCGACCATCGCCCGCATGGACCGGCTGGTGATCCTCGACCGCGGCCGCATCGTCGAGGTCGGCTCGCATGACGAGCTGCTGAAGGCCAACGGCCACTACGCCGCCCTGTGGCGCCGCCAGTCCGGCGGCTTCCTGGGCGAGGAGGAGCAGGCGGCGGAGTAGGCGCCCTGATCAGGCCGCTTCGGTAATGTCGAGGCGAACGGTCAGCCCGGCCCGGCCCGCGAGATTGATGAGCGCGTCCAGGCTGAAATTGTTGATCCGGCCGCGCAGAAGGTCGTTCAGGCGGGGCTGCGTGATCTGAAGCCGGCGGGCAGCTTCGGCCTGAGTGACGTTCCAGCTCTGCACCCGCTGGCGGAGCGCAATCAGCAGATCGGACCGCATCGTCATATTCGCGGCCTCGGCCGGTGTGTCCTCCAACGCATCCCACACGTTCTCGAAGCTCTGACGTTCCATAACCAGCCTCATCAAATCTGCCGGAACCGTGCGGCAGCCAAATCCAGGTCCTTCTTTGCGGTTTGCTGCGTCTTCTTCTGGAACGCGTGGAGCACGTAGACCGCATCGCCCCGCTTCACTAAGTAGATCACCCGAAATGCTCCGGCCTTGTCCCGAATCCGGACTTCCCGAACACCGAGGCCGATCGTCTTCATCGGTTTCCAGTCCGAGGGGTCCAACCCAAGCTGGATCTGACGCAGTTCGACACCGGCCTCGCGCCGCGCCGTCTCGGGAAACTCCCGAATGCGATCCAGCGAGTCTCCCAGGAAGACAATCGGCGTGACCAATTTGACCTCAATTATATCAGAATTTGTATAAGCAATGATAGTCGGTCGCGAACAATCTTACCTCGCCGCCGCTTTCTCCGCCTCCTCCGCCGGCAGCACCTCGACCGTGGCGGTCATGCCCGAGGCCAGCAGCACGCCGTCGGGGACCTGGTCGATGGCGATCCGGACCGGGATGCGCTGGGCCAGGCGGACCCAGCTGAAGGTCGGGTTCACGTCGACGATCTGGTAGGTGGAATTGATCGCCACCTCGCGGTCGGCGATGGCGCGGTCGATGCTCTCGACATGGCCCTGAAGCGGCGTCGACACGCCCATCAGCCGGATCTCGACCTTGTCATCCGGCCGGATGCGCGGGATCTTCGTCTCCTCGAAATAGCCGCGGAGATGGAAGCTGTCGGCGTCGACGATCGCCATCACCTGCTTGCCCGCGGTGGCATAGGCGCCCTGCCGCAGGATCAGGGTCGAGACGTAGCCGTTGACCGGCGACCGCACCGTCGTCCGCTCCAGGTCCAGCTTGGCCGTCGCCAGCGCCGCCTCGTCCTGCTCCACCGCCGCGCGTGCCGCCTGGGCTGCGGCCTCGGCCTGCTGCCGGGCCTCGATCGAGATCGCGTTGCTGCCGAGCCTGGCGCGGCGCTCAGCCTCCAGCACCAGCTCCTCGGTCTGCGCCCGCTGGCTGTCGAGCGCCGCCTGGGCCCGCTGCACCGCCAGGGCGTAGCGGTCGGGGTCGATCACGAACAGCACGTCGCCCTTCTGCACCCGCTGGTTGTTGACCACGCGCAGGTCGTCGACGACGCCGGAGACATCGGGCGCCACCTGCACGATCTCGGCCGCCACCCGGGCGTCCCGGGTCCAGGGGCTGTCGATGTAGTACTGCCACAGCAGCACCCCGGCGACGGCGGCGCCGGCCGCCACGACCAGGGTGATGAGGATTCGGAGCGCGAGGGTTGCGAGTTTCATGGTCGTCTTCTTCCCCTCACATCGTCAGCACGACGAGGGTGGTCAGGATGATCAGCAGCAGCGACAGGTCGAACAGCGCCGGATGCCAGATCCAGCGATAGGCGCCGATCCGGCCGAGGCCG
Organism: Inquilinus limosus; assembly: GCF_051487185.1. Classification (GTDB taxonomy): domain Bacteria; phylum Pseudomonadota; class Alphaproteobacteria; order DSM-16000; family Inquilinaceae; genus Inquilinus; species Inquilinus limosus_F. The sequence goes on along the minus strand of NZ_JAHVDK010000015.1, from coordinate 76,980 downwards.
AAGCGCAGGATGCCGGTGAGCGCCAGCGCGGCCACGAAGTAGCCGAGCATCGGCGACAGATAGACGCCGGCGAGGTCGATTTCCTTGATCATGTCGGCACAGTCAGGTCCTGGATCAGCGGCGGGCCGCCGGGTTGCGGCAGGGCGAAGAATTCGGCGTGGTGCTCGAGCGCGATGCGGATCGCGGCGACGGAGATCTGGGCCGCGACGACATCGGCCTCCGGCTCGCATGCCCGCAGCGCCGCCTCGGCCCAGACCAGCGCCGCCATCGCGTCCCGGCCGCTGTTTCCCGGCCGACGCCAGGCGCGGGCGAAATGGCGGGCTACGCCCGCCAGCGCCGCCGTCACCGCCTCCCCCGCCGGGGCCGGCAGCCGGCCGTCGAGCCGGCGCAGCAGCAGGGTGTTGTGGCCGACGCGCAGGCTGGCGAGGCTGCCCTGCAGGATCGGGCGGTCGCCGGGCGACGCCTGGTCCAGACGCAGGAACAGGCCGTTGATCCGGTCGAACATGCGGCTCGCGAACTCGTCCGGCTGCGGCGACGCGCCGGCGGCCAGGCTGGCCAGGTCGTCCATGATCCCGGTGACCAGCCGGCGCGCCGCCCATTGCGTGCCGAGCGGCCGCAGGAGGCGGAACAGCGCCACGGCGATGGCGATCCCGACCAGCACGGCGAGGGCGTTGTTCACATAGGCGGCGAAGTCGAGCGAGGGCGCGCTGCCGAGCGACAGCAGGAACAGGAAGTTGACCACCAGCGGCACCGCCGCCAGCCCGACCCGCGGCGCCGAGATCAGCATCCCGGCCGGGATCAGGTAGAGCGCGAGCGCGGCGGCCAGCATGAAGAAGCCGTCGAGCCGCGGCAGCACCAGCGTGACGTAGATCAGGCTGAGCACCACCGCGACCGCCGTCATCTTGAGGAAGCCGAGCGCCGCCACCGCCGGCTCGTCCGCGGCCGAGAAGAAGCCGCAGGCGATCACGATCATGGTCGCGGCCGAGGCGCCGTTGCTCCAGCCCGTCTCGATCCAGAAGATGCATCCGATGGCGAGGGTGAGGAAGGCGGTGAAGCCGGCGATCAGGGCGACCGCCTGGTCGCGGTGCCGGCGGATCGACGGCGCCGGGCCCATGCGGCGCGGCCGCGTGCCGGCGGCGATGTGGTCGCGCAGATCCAGGCACTCGCCGCGCAGCGACAGCAGGTCCTGCAGCCGGTCCAGCAGGATGCGCACGATCATCGCCGGACCGCCCTGCCGCACCTCCTCGGCGCCGGGCTGCAGCGACTCGATCAGCCGGCGGGCGGCGGCGATGCTTTCCTCGTCCTTCGGCTGGGCCGGGCCGAGCGCGCGGTCCATGATCCGCGCCACCGCCTCGAAGGCCGGCGCGATCGCCTGCCAGCGCACCGGGTCCTGGCGGCGCAGCAGCCAGGCCCGGTCCTGCACCGACACCAGCACGGCCAGGAACATGAACAGCCGGCCCTGCAGCTGGCGGATCACGTCGTTCGCCAGGCGGATCGCCCTTGTGTCGAAGACGGCGTGGGAGCGCAGCGTCTCCAGCGCCACCGCATCGGCGATCAGCCGGGCGCGGTCGGCCTGGCCCGGCGCCTCCTCCCCCTGGCCGCGCAGGATGTCGACCGACCATTTCGCGGTCGCCGCCAGAACCGCCTCGATCCGGTCCTGCAGGATCGGGCCGACCGGCCGCGGCAGGATGATGGCGCTGAGCAGCCCGGCGCAGCCGATGCCGATCAGGATCTCGGTGCAGCGGGTCACCGTGGTGTCGAACACCGTGGTCGGCGCCGTGATCACCGGGAAGCCGATGATCGCCGCGGTGTAGCCGGCCAGCATCGGCGCATAGGCCGCGGGCGCGTCGCGCAGCAGGACGGAGATATAGATGCAAACCCCAAACCACAGCGCGGCAGCCAGCACGAACAGCTCGCGCGCCTGGGCGAACAGGCCGATGAAGAGCAGCGTGGCGAGGCCGCCGGCCAGGGTGCCGAGCACGCGGTAGACGCTCTTCGACAGCATCATCCCGGTCAGCGGCTGCGACACGATGTAGACGGTCAGCACCGCCGTGCCGGGCGAGGACAGGTTGAGGCGCAGCGAGATCCAGGCGGCGAGCATCGCGGCGCAGAAGGTGCGCAGCGAGAAGACGCCGTCGCGCCAAGTCGGCCAGTCCATGCGTCCCCCGAGGGCCTAGCGGCCGCTGTCCTGCTGCGGCCGGCCGGCCGCGATGTTCCGCTCGATCCGGCCGAGAAGGCCAAGGCAGAGCATCATATCCTCGTCGGAGATGCCGGCGAGCAGCCGTTCGCGGATTTCCGCGGTGACGCCCTGGATGCCCTCCACCAGCGTCCGGCCGTCCGCCGTCAGGTGGACAGCCTTGGCGCGGCGATCGGCCTCGTCCTCGCGCCGCTCGATCAGCCCCTGGCTCTCGAGCAAGTCGAGCAGGCGGACCAGCGACGGTCCCTCGATGCCGAGCGATTCCGCCAGGTCGCGCTGCCGGATGCCCTCACCCAGCCGGGAGACGTGCAGCAGCGGCTGCCAGGTGGCGGCGCTGAGCCCGTAGCGGCCCAGCGCCTCGTCGACCTCGCGTCGCCACAGCCGGGCGACGAGGAACAGGCGGAAGCCGAAATCGGCCCGCGCGGCGGAGGGGTTGCTTGGCATGGGAATTTATTAGGATGCTAACTATTAGGGCCGAAGCGCAATTGCCGCATGCCAGATCTCGACGAAGATCGCTTTGGGAAGGATGGAAATCCCGAAGCCGTCATTGCGAGCGCAGCGAAGCAATCCAGGGCCGTTCGGCGTGGCCCCAGGATTGCTTCGTCGGCTTCGCCTCCTCGCAATGACGATGAGGAATGGCATCACTCCGCGGCGTTGCGCCTCGCCCCGACCTCCGCCTCCATGGCCCGGCGGATGCGCACCGCCTCGCTCTCCTCGATCACGACGTCGTCCCAGCGCACCACGCTCCCGGCTTCAACCGGCCGCGCCAGCCTGACCTTGTGGGCGAGGCCGATCGGCAGGGCGCCCATCGCCAGCGAATCCTCCGCCCGCATGATCCGGCCCCAGACCGCATAGCCGCCCTCCCCGTCCAGCATCTCGCCGACGGCGAGCGGCTTCTTGGCGACGGCGACCGCATCCGCGCGGAACGCCGTCGGGCTCCCGGTCGCCTCGTGCCGCAGGGCTGCCGAGGCGACGCTGACGCCGAGCTCGAGGCCGATGAAATGGACCGTCCGATAGAGCGCCGCATAGCGGCCCGACGGATCGATGGTGATGTTGTATTCGCGGAAGCAGCGGCGCGTATAGGCGGCGCGGGCGTCGTCGTCGCCGGCCTCGAACACGACATAGACGCCCCAGCGCAGGTCGTTGACGACCTGCCGGCCGTCGCGCTCCAGACTCGTCACCACCTCGACCATGCCGGCACGTTCGAGAATGCCGCCATCCGCGCGCGGCTTCAGCACCCGGGCAAGGTCATGCGCGCCCGCCGGCGGAAACAGCAGGCCGTCGCGCGGCGCCACCAGCCCCGTGGCGTTGGAAATCGCCGCCATCTCGATCGCCGATTTCGTACCGTCGATGAAGGAGTTGAACATCTGCGGGTTCATGCCGCCGAGCCGCGCCTCCTCGTCGGTGATGCCGAAATGGCCCCAGACGGTATCGGGCGTGGACTGATGATAGCTCGGCAGGTACTTCGTGCCCTTGCCGGCGGCCACCACCCGGAAGCCGCAGGTCTCCGCCCAATCCACCATCTCGCAGACCAGCGCCGGCTGGTCGCCATAGGCGAGGCTGTAGACCAGGCCGGCCTTGCGGAACCGCTCGGCCAGATAGGGGCCGGCCAGGACGTCGGCCTCGACATTCACCATGACGATGTGGCGGCCGTTCTCGGCCGACAGCAGCGCGTGGCGGATGCCGGCGGCCGGGCTGCCGGTCGCGTCGACCACCACGTCCAGCCCGCCGGCGCGGATCAGCGCCTCGGCATCCTCGGTGACGTGGGTTCGCCCGGTCTTGCGCGCGTCGTCGAAGGAGGAAGCCAGGACCGCGTCGATGTCCCAGCCGGTGTTCGCCATCGCCTTGCGCGCTCGCTCCGCCGACAGGTCGGCCACGCCCAGCAGATGCAGGCCGGTCGTGGTGCGCAGCTGCGCCAGGAACATCGAGCCGAACTTGCCGGCACCGATGAGGCCGACCCGGACGGGACGGCCCTCGGCGGCGCGCTGCCTCAGCTTGGTCGCGAGATTCATGGCGGGGCTCCCGCTGGAGAAACCTCTGGGTTCAGAAGCTCCGGCCGTCGACCGGGATCGGGCTCAGGGTCGAGAGATCGATGTCGTCGAGGCAGCGGACATTGACCGCGACCATCTCGGTGCCGTCAGGCTTGCGGCCGCGGGCGAAGGATTCGATGCCGCAGCCCGGGCAGAACAGATGATGGATCACCTTCTTGTTGAACTGGTAGTCGACCAGGTTCTCGCCGCCGGAGACCATGGTGAAGCGGTCGGGCGTCACGAAGGTCAGCATCAGGCCGCGCTTCTGGCAGTGCGAGCAGTTGCAGCTCATCACCTGGGCCAGGTCGGTCTCGACCCGATAGCGCACGGCGCCGCAATGGCAGCCGCCCTCATAGGTCTTCGTCTCGGGCATGGGGCGTTCCTCCGGCTTCTGGATCGTCGCCCGGAAACGGCGGCGTTCGGGCGAGAGAGTCGCCCGGGAGCCCCGTCCTGTCCACCGGGATCACGGATCCGCCGAGCCGTCATTTGAAGCGGTGGCGAATTCATCCTACTTTTGAGTCCGCCTTCGTGCCGCTCGGTTTCACGCAAGCAGGGGAACGCCATGAGCTTGTCCGGCATCTTTGCGCGAGTGGTCGCGCTGGTCGGCGCCGGAGCGATCCATTTGCGGCACCGGCACGACGGCCCGCAGGGGCCGGCCTTCGGCAGCACGCCGACCATCCCGCCGGCGAAGCCCCAAGGCAGCATTCCGACCCTGAAGATGCCGACCGCAAGGGGATGGGCCGCGGGACAGACGCCGGTCGCGGCACCGGGGCTCCAGGTGAACGCTTTCGCGGCCGGCCTGAAGCATCCGCGCTGGATCCATGTCCTGTCGAATGGCGACGTGCTGGTGGCCGAGGCCTTGAGCACGCCGGGGGGCATCAGGTCCGTCTTCGACTACGCCATGGTCAGCACGATGAAGCGCGCCGCCGCGGTGGGGGTCAGCCCGAACCGCATCACGCTGCTGCGCGATGCCGATGGCGACGGCGTCGCCGAAATCCGCGAGGTGTTCCTCGACGGGCTGAACCAGCCGTTCGGCATGGCGCAGCTCGGCGATATGCTCTATGTCGGCAACACCGACGGCGTGGTGGCGTTTCCGTACGCGCCCGGAGACACCCGCATCAGCGCAGCGGGGCGGAGGCTGGCGGAGTTCAAGGGCGGCGGGCACTGGACGCGGAGCCTGCTGGCGAGCCCCGACGGGCGGAAGCTCTATGTCGGAGTCGGCTCGCTCAGCAACATCGCGGAACACGGGATGGCGGCAGAGGAAGGCCGGGCCGCTATCCACGAGTTGGACCTCGAGAGCGGCAGGGTCCGCATCTTCGCCTCCGGCCTGCGCAATCCTGTCGGCATGGCGTGGGAGCCGACGACGGGATCGCTCTGGACGGTGGTGAACGAGCGCGACGGGCTGGGTGACGAGACGCCCCCCGACTATCTGACATCGGTGCGCGACGGCGGCTTCTACGGCTGGCCCTATTGCTATTGGGACAGGATCGTGGACGACCGGGTGCCGCAGGACCCGGCGCTGGTCGCATCGGCCATCACCCCGGACTTCGCGTTGGGCGGGCACACGGCGTCGCTGGGCCTGTGCTGGCTTCCGGCCGGCACGCTGCCCGGCTTCCCCGATGGAATGGCGATCGGACAGCACGGTTCCTGGAACCGCAGCAAGCTGAGCGGCTACAGGGTCGTCTTCGTGCCGTTCGTCAACGGACGTCCCGTCGGTCCCGTGCGCGACATCCTGACCGGCTTCCTGTCGCCCGACGAGCGCGCCTCCTACGGACGGCCGGTGGGGGTGACCATCGGCCCGGACGGCTCGCTGCTGGTGGCGGACGATGTCGGCGATGTGATCTGGCGGGTCACGGGGGCGCCCGGAGGGTAAGGGGTAGGCCGATGACCCGGGCGCGGCGCCCTACCCGGCCTCGCCGACCCCGTATTCCAGCGCCGCATCGGCCAGCCAGTCCCAGAGATACTGGGCGAAAGACCGGCGGACATAGATCCGCAGCCGCGGCGCGCCGTCCGCGTCGTCGGTGCGGTGCAGGATGACGTCGGCCTGGGCGATCATGCTCTGCGCCACCGACCCCACCGGGAAGGATCGCGGATGCAGGTCCAGCGGGCAGCCCTTGGCGAGCACGTCCAGCGCCTTCGGCCCGGCCAGCGCGATCACCGTCCAGTTGTCGGTGACGTTGGTGACGGCGGCGTGGCGGCCGGCCAGCGCGCCCTGCAGCCGGGCGGCGAGGTCGGCCTCGCGGTCCACCCCGCCGACCACCAGCCATTCGGTCGGGCCGAGCCACAGCGCCGCAACGCCTTCGGCCATGGCGACGCCCGGGCGGGCCGGCAGGTCGAGCCCGAGCGCGCCGGAGATGGCCGCGCCAAAGCCGGGATCGGAGAGGTCGCCGCGCAAGTTCAGCTTCGCCTCATGCGCGATCTCGGCCAGGCGGATGCCGGGGCTGGCCGGCGCCACCAGCGGCCGGACCAGCCCTTCGGTCGCCGAGCGCCGGGCCGGCGCCGCGGCCGGGACCTCTTCCTGAAGGGACACGACGTCAGGCATGGAGGCGCGCTCCCTCGGGGTCGACGAAGACCGGCTTCACCACCTTGGCCGGGATGGTGCGGTCGGGCATGGCGATGTGGACGGTGCCGTCGAGCCGCCCCGACCCGCCCTTGACCACGGCCAGCGCGATCGAGCGGTCGAGGTTGGGGCTCCAGTAGCTCGAGGTCACATGGCCCAGCATCGGCACCGGCGGGGCGCCCGGCGTCGCCGTATCGACGATCTGCGCCCCCTCCTCCAGCACCAGCTTCGGGTCGTCGGTCAATAGGCCGACCAGCTGCTTGCGGTCGGTCCGCGCCGTGTCGGCGCGGTCGAGCGAGCGCTTGCCGATGAAGTCCGGCTTCTTCTTGCCGACGATCCAGTCCATGCCGAGGTCGCCGGGGGTGACGGTGCCGTCCGTCTCCTGGCCGGCGATGATGAAGCCCTTCTCGGCGCGCAGCACATGCATCGCCTCGGTGCCGTAGGGGGTCAGGTCCAGCCCTGCTTGTCCACCCGAACCTTGGCTCGCCGCCTCGATCGCCTCCATCAGCGCCAGGCCATAGGCGGCCGGGACGTTGATCTCGTAGGACAGCTCGCCGGTGAAGGAGATGCGGAACACCCGCGCCGGCAGCCCGGCCACCTTGGCCTCGCGCATGGTCAGATGCGGGAAGGCCTCGTTCGACAGGTCGAGATCAGTCAGGCGCGACAGCAGCTCGCGGCTCTTCGGGCCGGAGATGGTGGCGACCGCCCATTGCTCGGTGACCGAGGTCAGGAACACCTTCAGGTCCGGCCATTCGGTCTGCAGCCATTCCTCGAGCCAGGCGAGGATGGTGGCGGCGCCGCCGGTGGTGGTGGTCATGTGGAAATGATCCTCGGCGAGGCGCGTGGTGACGCCGTCGTCCTTGACCATCCCGTCCTCGCCCAACATCAGCCCGTAGCGGCAGCCGCCGATGGCGAGCTTCGACCAGGCATTGGTGTAGACGCGGTTCAGGAACTCCGCCGCGTCCGGCCCCTTGACGTCGATCTTGCCGAGGGTGGTGGCGTCCATCACGCCGACCGAGGTCCGTGCGGCCTTGACCTCGCGATTCACCGCGGTGTGCATGTCCTCGCCCGGCTTCGGGAAGTACCAGGCGCGCTTCCAGCCGCCGCCGACATTCTCGAACACCGCGCCGTGCTTCTCGGCCCAGCCATGCATCGGGGTGCGGCGGATCGGGGCGTACAGCGCCTTGACCCCGCGCCCGGCGATGGCGCCGAAGGTGACCGGGGTGTAGGGCGGGCGGAAGGTGGTGACGCCGATCTCCGGAATCGTCCGGCCCATCGTCTCCGCCACGATGCCCAGCGCGTTGACGTTGCCGGTCTTGCCCTGGTCGGTCGCCATGCCGGTGGTGGTGTAGCGCTTGACGTGCTCGACCGAAACGAAGCCCTCGCGCAGCGCCAGCTTCAGGTCCTTGGCAGTGACGTCGTTCTGGAAGTCGACGAAGGCGCGGACGGCACCGGCCGGCCGGTCCGACGGCACCGACCAGAGCGGACGGGACTCGCCGGCCTCCGGCTCCTCCTGCGCGGTCTCGACCGGCGGCACCGGCACGGCCACCGGGGTCAGCCCGGCGGCCGAGGCCGCGGCGGCGCCGGCCACGAGGCCCTCCTGCAGCGCGTCGGCGAAGCGCAGGGTGCCGGCGCAGCCGCCGGCGGAGCGCTCGGCCTGGAAGGACTGGCCGGGCATGAAGGTGGCCCGCGCCTCGTCCCAGCGCAGCCGGCCGCGCGACTGCGAGTGCAGGTTCAGCACCGGGTTCCAGCCGCCGGACATGGCGACGGCGTCGCAGGCGATGGTGGTCTCGGCGCCGCGCCGCACCGACCGGCCGTCGGCGGAAAGCGGCATCAGCCGCACCTCCTGCACCCGAAGGCGCCCGGAGGTGCCGACCACGGCATGGCCGGCATAGACCGGCAGGCCGGCAGCCCGTGCCGCCCGCACCAGCGGCCCGTCCGCGTCCGGCCGGATGTCGACGATGGCCGGCACGGCGACGCCGGCGGCGGCGAGGTCGAGCGCGGTGGCATAGGCGCTGTCGTCGCCGGTCGCGACCACGACCCGTTCGCCCACCTTCACGCCCCAGCGGTGCAGATAGGCCCGGGCGGCGCCGGCCAGGAGGATGCCCGGCCGGTCGTTCTCGGCGAAGACCAGGCTGCGCTCGATCGTGCCGGTGGCCAGCACCACCTGCTTGGCCCGCACCTTCCACAGCCGCTGCCGCGGCGTGCCGACCGGCACCGCATGCGGCGCGACATGGTCGGTCACCCGTTCCAGCAGACCGAGCCAGTTGTGGCCGTAATAGCCGAAGGCGGTGGTGCGCGGCAGCACCCGGACATCGGGCATCGACGCCAGTTCGGCCACCGTCGCCTCGACCCAGTCGAGCGCGCCCGCCTCGCCGATCGACGCCGTTGGCTCGGCTCTGAGCCAACCGCCGAAGCGGGGCTGGTCCTCGGCCAGGATCACCCGGGCGCCGGCGCGGGCCGCAGCCAGCGCGGCGCCGAGGCCGGCGATGCCCCCGCCGACCACCAGCACGTCGCAATGCGCGTTCATGTGGTCGTAGCGGTCCGGGTCGGGCTGGCGCGGCGAGACGCCGAGGCCGGCGGCCCTGCGAATGAACCGCTCATAGACCATCCAGGCCTTGGGCGAGCGCGGCCACATGAAGGTCTTGTAGTAGAAGCCGGCCGGGATCAGCGGCGCGAACAGGTCGTTGATCGCGTTCAGGTCGAAGCGCAGCGACGGCCAGCGGTTCTGGCTGCGCGCCGCCAGGCCGTCGAAGACCTCGACCTGGGTGGCGCGGGTGTTCGGGTCGGTCCGCGCCGCGTCGAGGCCCAGCTGGACCAGCGCGTTCGGCTCCTCCGGCCCGGCCGAGAGCACGCCGCGCGGCCGGTGGTACTTGAAGCTGCGGCCGAGCAGGTGCACGCCGTTGGCCAGCAGGGCCGAGGCCAGCGTGTCGCCCTCATAGCCGCGGTACGACTTGCCGTCGAAGGCGAAGGCGACGCTCTGGCTGCGATCGATATCGGCGCCGCGGCCGACCAAGCGGTAGCGTTGGGTCATGGGGTCTGAGGACCGGAAGCGCTCGTGGGATCGATCAGCGGCAGGTTGGCGGTGCCGCGGGCGGGCTCGCCGGACGGGGTGGGGACGGGCTGGCCCTCGATCGCCGGCGGCGGCTCGCCGGGCCCGTAGACCGCCAGGATCTCGTCGGTCGCGGTGTGGCGGGCGACGTTGAACCAGCGCCGGCAGCCATGGATGTGGACCCAGCGCTCGTAATGCAGCCCCTTGGGGTTGGAGCGCATGAAGACGTAGTCCGCCCATTCCGCATCGCTCAGCTCAGCCGGGGCCGTCGGGCGGCGGATATGGGCCTCGCCGCCGCAGCGGAATTCGCGTTGGTCGCGCGGGCCGCACCAGGGGCAGTCGATCAGGAACATGGCGGCGTCCTCAATGCGCCACGGCGGCGGCGCCGTGCTCAGCCACCAGCGCGCCGGAGGCGAAGCGGTCGAGCGCGAAGGGCGCGGCGATCTCGTTCGGCTCGCCGCGGGCGATGGTGTGGGCGAAGACATGGCCCGAGCCGGGCGTGGCCTTGAACCCGCCGGTCCCCCAGCCGCAATTAATGAACAGGTTCTCGACCGGGGTCTTGCCGATGATCGGGCTGGCGTCCGGCGCCACGTCGACGATGCCGCCCCATTGCCGCAGCATGCGCATGCGGCTGAAGATCGGGAACATCTCGACGATCGCCGCCAGCGTCTCCTCGATGATCGCGAAGCCGCCGCGCTGGGAATAGGAGACGTAGCCGTCGATGCCGGCGCCGATCACCAGCTCGCCCTTGTCGGACTGGCTGACATAGGCGTGCACGGCGTTCGACATGACGACGCAGTCGATGACCGGCTTCACCGGCTCCGACACCAGCGCCTGCAGCGGATGGCTCTCCAGCGGCAGGCGGAAGCCGGCGAGGTTGGCCAGGACCGAGCTGTGGCCGGCCGCCACCACCCCGACCTTGCCGGCGCCGATATAGCCCCGCGTGGTCTCGACCCCGACGACGCGGCCGTGCTCGATCCGGAAGCCGGTGACCTCGCAGTTCTGGATGATGTCGACGCCGCGGGCATCGGCGCTGCGGGCATAGCCCCAGGCGACGGCGTCGTGCCGCGCCGTGCCGGCCCGGCGCTGCACCGTGCCGCCATAGACCGGGAAGCGGATGGTCGGGTCGGGGTTCAGGACCGGGCAGAACTCCAGCACCTGCTCGCGGTCCAGCCAATCGCTGTCGATGCCGTTCAGCCGGTTCGCGTGCAGCCGCCGCTTCAGCTCGCGCGCCTCGTGCGGGTCGTGGCAGATGTTCATCACGCCGCGCTGGCTGAACATGACGTTGTAGTTGAGGTCGGCCGACAGGCCCTCCCACAGCTTCAGCGCATGCTCGTAGATGAAGGCCGAGGCATCGTAGAGGTAGTTGGAGCGGACGATGGTGGTGTTGCGGCCGGTGTTGCCGCCGCCGATCCAGCCCTTCTCCAGCACCGCGACATTGGTGACGCCGTGCTCCTTCGCCAGGTAGTAGGCGGTGGCCAGGCCGTGGCCGCCGCCGCCGACGATGACCACGTCATAGGCCGGCTTGGGGTCGGGGGAGCGCCAGGCCTTCTGCCAGCCTTCGTGGTGCGAGAGCGCGTTGCGAGCGAGGGTGAAAATGGAATAGCGCGACATCAATCCGATGGCCGGTCCGGGGTGAGCGTGGGCATGGTGCAGAGCCGGGCGGGCCGGCGCCAGCTTAAGCGCGACACGCAGGCGTCGCCCTGCGCCAAGGCCGGATCGGTGGCGGCCGCGTCAGTCGGCCGGGATCTCGCGCTCGCGCCCGACCTGCCGCAGCAGGGCCATCAGCTCCGGCCGCTCGGCCGCCACCCGGCGGTATTGCGGCAGAAGGGCCTGGCGCAGCCGGCCCCCGGTGCCCAGCGCCGCCTCGGCGTATTCGATCATCAGCGTGTTCGGCCAGGCCTGCGGCCGGATCGCCGCCAGCTTCGCCACCGCCGCCGTCTCGTCGCCCGGATGGCGCTGGGCGATCAGCATCAGCATCGCCGCGGTCGAGCGCGACACGCCCATATGGCAATGCACCAGCAGGTGGCGCAGGCTTTCGCCCTCCAGCGCCATCGCCTCGCCGAACTCCAGGATCGAAGCGACATGCTGCGGGGCCGGCACGATCTCGCCGGGCCGCTCATCGATGATGTCGTGGAAGCGCAGGTCGAGGCGGCGATGCGGGGCGAAGCCGTCGAAATAGCTCTCGGCCGGGGTGCCCGGATCGGCGATCGACAGCACATGGGTGACGCCGGCGGCGCGGAAGCCGGCGATCTCCTCCAGGCCGCAGACGGTGAGATGGCGATCGGGGTGCAGCAGCATCGGGTCGTCCTCGGAATCGGGCGAGGCACTCTCCTGCCCGGCCGCGGCCGGGTCAAACGCCGATGCCGGGCCTCAGCCGTGCGGAGGGGGCATGCGCCTGCCCTACAGGACAACTACAACGTTGCCGCCCTGTTTTGTTCCAACCAACTGGACGCCATCGTCCTGAAGGCATCGAATTCGATGTCCGATTCCGGATAGGGCATCTGGGGAAGCTTCTTAAGTTGTGAGAACCATTTCAGGAAAACGACGATGAGTTCATGAGAGCAGCCTTTTTCGGCATGGAACCTTCCGATGTCTCTATTGAGCTTCCGGTCCATCTGCTCAGCACGTGCGATCAGCTTGTCCTGTGGAATTCCAGGGAAATTCTCCACGAAAATACGCGCTACGTAGATTCGAGACAATCCTAAGTTGCTGTTGAATCTCGCTTCCTCGGCTTTATCTTCGAAGCGATAGTGGCCGCAGAGCTTGGCAGAGATAGCGGCAGCAGTGTACTTGTTCGCAACATCGATAATTTGAAGATCGAATTCGCTGAACTCCTTTGCTTGAGTGACGGGAGACCAGAAGCCCGTCAACAACGCAGCAAGCACGCACCAAAGAGCCCCCAGGATTTTATTCATATGCTCCTTTCCCGCGCGGATCGTCCTTTGCCGTCCGCCGGCGATCGTCATCATCGCGCCGGCCACATTCGGCTTGCTAATTACACACAGCAATCTCGTTGAGTTAAAAAATTTAAAATAGCCCCTCCACCCGCCCATCCCCGTCCAGCCGGATGTTGTTGGCCGCCGGCGTCTTCGGCAGGCCGGGCATGGTCATGATCTCGCCGCAGATCGCCACCAGGAACTCCGCCCCTGCGGACAGGCGCAGCTCGCGCACCGGCACCACATGGTGCGACGGTGCGCCCTTCAGCGCCGGGTCGGTGGAGAAGCTGTACTGGGTCTTGGCGACGCAGATCGGGAAATGGCCGTAGCCGCCCTTCTGGAGCTGGGCGAACTGGTCGCGCACCCGCTTGTCGGCGATGATGTCGTCGGCGCCGTACAGCGAGGTCGCGATCGTCCGCATCTTCTCCCACAGCGGCAGGTCGTCGTCGTAGAGCGTGCGGAACTGGGAGTGACCGTCCTCGGCCAGATCCGCGACCTTGCGCGCCAGCTCCTCGGTTCCGGCGCTGCCGTCCGACCAATGGCTGCAGATCTGGGCCTCGACCCCGTGCTCGGCGCAGTAGTTACGCACCACCTGCAGCTCGGCCTCGGTGTCGGCGACGAAGCGGTTGACCGCGACCAGGGCGGGCACCCCGAACTGGCCGACATTGCGGATGTGGCGGCCGAGATTGGCCAGGCCCTTCCGCAGCGCCGCCACATTCTCCTGCCCGAGATCCTCCTTGGCCACGCCGCCATGCATCTTCAGCGCCCGCACGGTGGCGACGATCACCGCCACCGCCGGCTTCAGCCCGGCCTTGCGGCATTTGATGTCGAAGAATTTCTCGGCCCCGAGATCGGCGCCGAAGCCGGCCTCGGTGACGACGTAGTCGGCCAGCTTCAGCGCCGTCTTCGTCGCGATCACCGAGTTGCAGCCATGGGCGATGTTGGCGAACGGCCCGCCATGGACGAAGGCCGGGTTGTTCTCCAGCGTCTGCACCAGGTTCGGCATGAAGGCGTCCTTCAGCAGCACGGTCATCGGCCCGTCCGCCTTCAGGTCCTTCGCCGTCACCGGCCGGCGGTCGCGGGTCTGGCCGACGATGATCCGGCCCAACCGCTGCTCCAGATCCTGCAGGCTCTTCGACAGGCAGAAGATCGCCATCACCTCCGACGCCACGGTGATGTCGAAGCCGTCCTCGCGCGGGAAACCGTTGGCGGTGCCGCCGAGGCCGGTGACGGTCGAGCGCAGCGCTCGGTCGTTCATGTCCATCACCCGGCGCCAGGTCACCCGGCGGCTGTCGATGTCGAGCGCGTTGCCCCAGTAGATGTGGTTGTCCAGCAGAGCCGCCAGCAGGTTGTGGGCGCTGCCGATGGCGTGGAAGTCGCCGGTGAAGTGCAGGTTGATCTGCTCCATCGGCACCACCTGGGCGCGGCCGCCGCCGGCGGCGCCGCCCTTGACCCCGAAGCAGGGGCCGAGCGAGGGCTCACGCAGGCAGATCGCGGTCTTGCGGCCGATCCGGTTCAGCCCATCGCCGAGCCCGACAGTGGTGGTGGTCTTCCCCTCCCCCGCCGGGGTCGGGGTGATGGCGGTGACCAGGATCAGCTTGCCGTCGGGCCGGCCGTCGAGCCCGTCGACGAAGCCGGGCGTCAGCTTGGCGATGTGCGGGCCGTAGGGATAGAGGGCGTCCGAGGGGATGCCGAGCTTCGCGCCGACCTCGGCGATCGGCTGCAGCGTCGCCGCGCGCGCGATCTCGATATCCGACGGTGCCCCCATAGGTCCGCTCCCCAGGCTGTTTTGCGCCGATCGTCCCATAGCATCCGGCACGGGACCGCGTCTGCGGCGACGTGGTCCGGCCTCGCTGCGACTCCCGGCGCCAGCCATGCGCGGCGCGGATCTCGCCAGCCCCCAGCCGTCGCAACCAGCCTCTTTGTCGAATTTGCGACCCGTGCTACCGATTCGTTCAACAGGGCGCAAACGCCCGCCGGGAGGCAGTCATACATGGGCCAGGATCCAGCCTTCGACACCGAGACCATCGGGTTCCTGCTGATTCCGCAGTTCTCGATGATCGCCTTCACCTCGGCGGTCGAGCCGCTGCGCATCGCCAACCGCATGGCGGGCAAGCCGCTGTACCGCTGGATGGTGCTGTCGAAGGACGGCCAGGCGGTGAAGGCCAGCAACGGCATCAGCGTCGGCGTCGACACCTCGCTGGCCGAGCTCAGCCGCCAGGCCGGCGTGTCCAAGCCGCTCGACATGATCTTCGCCTGCTCCGGCCTCGGCATCGAGCGCTACCGCGACGACGAGGTCTTCGCCTGGCTGCGGCGGGCGGAGCGGCAGGGGGTGGGCATCGGCGCGCTGTGCACCGGCTCGCATCTCCTGGCCCGGGCTGGCCTTCTGGCCGGCTATCGCTGCGCCATCCACTGGGAGAACCTGCCGGGCTTCGCCGAGACCTTCCCCGAGATCCCGGTGTCGAGCGACCTGTTCGAGGTCGACCGCAACCGCTACACCTGCTCCGGCGGCACCGCGGCGATCGACATGATGCTGCACCTGATCGCGATCCGACAGGGCCGCGACCTAGCGACCAAGGTATCGGAGCAGTGCCTGGTCGACCGCATCCGCAGCCCGCACGATCGCCAGCGCCTGCCGCTGCGCGCCCGGCTCGGCGTGCATAACCCGAAGCTGGTCGCGGCGATCGAGCTGATGGAGGCGAACATCGCCGAGCCGCTGCCGCAGGAAGAGCTGGCGGCCCATGTCGGCCTGTCGCGCCGGCAGTTGGAGCGGCTGTTCCGCAAGCAGCTCGGCCACAGCCCGGCGCATTATTATCTCGAGTTGCGGCTGGAGCGAGCGCAGCACCTGATCAACCAGAGCGATCTGCCGATCGTCGATCTGGCGCTGGCCTGCGGCTTCGTCTCGGCCTCGCATTTCTCGAAATGCTACCGCCAGCTCTACGGCCGGTCGCCGCGCGAGGAGCGGGCGAATGCCATCCTGCGCGGGGTGCCGATGCCGGAAAGGCCGGCGCGACAGAAGGTCCCCGCTTGACGACGCATTCCAGCTTTGCTGCGCTGCGGTAACTGGGGACTCGCTTCGGAGGACCGATCTGTGCATAGTCCGCGACTTCGCGTAACGGCATCCCGGATCCGAATGCCCGTAGACCGGACCTGGCAGGCCCTTTCGGCCGCCGACCGCCTCGTCGCAGAGCCCCTCAGCACCCCATGACTCGATTCTATGTGACCGGCACCGACACCGGTGTCGGCAAGACCCTCGCCTGCGCCTGCCTGGCCGCCGCCTGGGACGCCGACTACTGGAAGCCGGTGCAGACCGGCCTGGCCGAAAAGCCGGGCGACATCGCCACCATCGCGGCCCTGACCGGCCTGTCGGCCGACCGGCTGCACGCGCCGCGTTACGCCTTCCAGGCGCCGCTGGCCCCGGTCGCCGCCGCGGCGCTGGAGGAGAGCGAGATCGACCCGGCCTCGCTGACGCCGCCCTTCACGACCCGGCCGCTGCTGATCGAGGGGCCGGGCGGCGGGCTGATGGTGCCGCTGGACTGCTCGACCCTAGCGATCGACCTGCTGGGGGTGTGGCGCTACCCCACCATCGTGGTGGCGCGCAGCGGCCGCGGCACGATCAATCACACCCTCCTGACCATCGAGGCGCTGCGCCACCGCAAGATCCCGATCGCCGGAGTGGTGATGAACGGCCCCCTCAATGCCGGCAACCGCGCCGCGATCGAGAAGCATGGCGGCGTGCCGGTGATCCTGGAAATCCCGGAGCTGCCGAAGGTCACCCGCGCCGTGGTCGAGGAACTGGCGCACGCCGTGCCGCCGCTGGGCGAGATCGTCTCCGAGGCCGTGGCCGCCTGAGGCGGCTTGCGAAACCCTTTCGGAACGCCTTCCCCTCACCGTCATTGCGAGGAGGCGAAGCCGACGAAGCAATCCATGCCGCCGGTTCGAGCGGCCCGATGGATTGCTTCGCTGCGCTCGCAATGACGAAGAGTATCCCGCTGTTGACCTTTGCCTCGGCCTTCTCCAGAAATCGTTAAGATATAACATTTCGGAGAAGGGGGATGCGGATCGCGCGTGTTCTCGCCGCGGCCGGGCTGGCGTTCGGCCTCTGGGCCGGGATCGCTTCGGCGCAGGACCGGCCGCTCAAGGTGGTCGGGCCCTGGGAGATCGCCGGCATCGACCCGGCGCAGTCGGGCTACATCTTCAGCCGCATGCAGGTGGCCGAGACCCTGGTCACGGCCGATCCCATGGGCACCCTCACCCCGGCCCTGGCCGAGTCCTGGTCCGCCGCCGATGACGGGCTGACCTGGCGCTTCCGGATCCGGGGCGGCGCCGTCTTCCACGACGGCACGCCCGTCACCGCCGAGGCGGCGGCGGCGAGCCTGCGCCGCGCCCGCGCCGGGGCCGGCCCCCTGTCCCAGGTTCCGATCGCCGAGATCGCCCATGACGGCGCCGACGTCGTCGTCCAGCTAGAGCGCCCCTTCGCCGCCCTGCCCGCCTTCCTGGTGAACTACAGCACGATCGTCCTGGCCCCGGCCTCCTACGACGAGGCCGGCCGGGTCACGCGGATCATCGGCTCCGGCCCGTACCGGGTGAAGGCGCTGACGCCGCCGCTGAAGCTCGAGCTCGAGGAAGCCGGCGGCTGGTGGGGCGGCGAGCCGGGCATCCGGGAGGTGGAATATCTCGCCGTCGGCCAGGGCGAGACCCGGGCGCTGATGGCCGAGAGCGGCGAGGCCGACCTCGCCTTCTCCATGCTGCCCGTCTCGGTGGCGCGGCTGAAGCGCGATCCCGATCTCGACGTGCGCGCCGCGACCATCCCCCGGACGCGCCTCCTGAAGCTGAACGCGGCCTCGCCCTTCTTCGATGACGTCCGGGAACGGCGGGCGCTGAGCCTCGCCATCGACCGCGCCGGCATCGCCAAGGCGATCCTGCGCAACCCCGAGCTGGCGGCGACCCAGCTGTTCCCGCCCGGCCTCGCCGGCTGGCACGTACCCGACCTGGCGCCGCTGCGGCGCGACCTCGAGGAGGCGCGGCGCCTCCTGGCCGAGGCCGGCTGGACGCCCGGCAGCGACGGCATCCTCGAGCAGGACGGCCGGCGCTTCAGCCCGACCCTCGTCACCTACGCCAACTGGCCGGAGCTGCCGCCGATCGCCACCGCGCTGCAGGCGCAGCTGAAGGAGGTCGGCATCGACCTCAAGGTGTCGGTCGGCAACAGCTCGGAGATCGTCAGCCGGCACCAGGACGGCACGCTGGAGATCGGCCTGATCTCGCGCCTCTACTCCGTCGTTCCCGACCCGATCGGGGCGCTGACGCAGGACTACGGGCCAAAAGGCGGCGACTGGGGCGCGATGGGCTGGTCCGATCCGGAGCTGCTGGACATCGTCGGGCAGCTGATGACGACGAGCGACCCGGACCGGCAGCAGCCGCTGCGCCGGCGCGCCGCCGAGATCCTGCAGGACCAGCTGCCGGGCATCCCGGTCACCTGGTCGGAGCTCGCGATCGTCGCCAACAAGCGTATCACCGGCGTGGAGATCGACCCGCTGGAGGTGAATTACCGCCTCGCCTCGATTCGCTGGGCGGACTAAGGGCGACGCGATGGGACGGCTTCTTCTCCCCAGGCTGGGCCAGGCTGCCCTGGTGGCGCTGGTCGTCGGCGCCCTGTGCTTCGTGCTGATGCGCGTCCTGCCCGGCGATCCGGCGATGCGGATCGCCGCCGGCCGCTACGGCCCCGACGCCATGAACGCGCAGGCGGCGGAGAAGGTGCGGGCCGAGCTTGGCCTCGACCGGCCCTGGCCCGCCCAGTTCGCCGACTGGATCGCCGACCTGGCCCGGCTGGACCTCGGGCGATCCCTCGTCACCGGCGCGCCCGTGGTCGAAGAGCTGGAGGTCCAGCTCGGCTACTCCCTGTGGCTCGCCGCCGCGGCGCTGGGGCTGTCGCTGCTGATCGGCCCCGCGATCGGCGTCGCCGCCGGCCTGCGGCCGCAGGGCTGGGTCGACCGGCTCGGGCTGGCCGGATCCATCATCCTGCGCGCGCTGCCGCCCTTCGTGCTGGGCCTGATCCTGATGCTGGTCTTCGCCATCCGGCTCGGCTGGCTGCCGCCGGCCGGCTTCGGCACCTGGCGGGAGCTCGCCCTGCCGGCGCTGACTCTCGGCCTCGGCCTCGCCGCCGTGTCGAGCCGGGTGACGCGGGATGCGGTCGCCGGCGTGGCGGCGACCCCCTTCTTCGCCTTCGCCCGGCATAAGGGGCTGCCGGAGGCGGTGGTGGTGCGCCGCCACGGCCTGCGCAACGCGGCGATCCCCGTCGTCTCCTATCTCGGCCTGCAGGCGATTTACCTGGTCGAGGGCGTCGTCGTGGTCGAATCGATCTTCGCCTATCCCGGCATCGGTCACGCCCTGGTCCACGCCATCATCGAGCGCGACGTTCCCATGGTGCAGGGCACGGCCCTGGTCATGGGGCTGATCTTCGTCGCCATCACCGCCGCGGTCGACGCCGCCACCGCCTCGCTCGACCCGCGCCCGAGGACCACGCGATGACACTGGCCCTGCCCTCCCCGTCTCCGCGCCTCGGGGCCGCGCGTGCCCTGGGCGGCGGGCTGCTCCTCGCGCTCGGCGCCTTTGCCGTCCTCGGGCCCTGGCTGGTGGAGGCAGATCCCGCCGCGCAGGATCTGGGCGCCAGCCTGGCGCCGGTCGGTGGCGATTACCTGCTCGGCGCCGACCATTACGGGCGCAGCCTGCTGGCCCGGCTGGCCCATGGGGCCCGGTTGTCCTGCGGCATGGCCGTCCTGACCATGGCGACGGCGGCCGTGCCCGGCGTGCTGCTCGGCCTCGCCGCCGCCTGGCGCGGCGGCTGGGTGGAGCGGCTGGCTGACCTCGCCTCGACCGTCGTCCTGGCTCTGCCCGGGCTGATGCTGGTCCTGCTGCTGCTGGCCTTCGCCCCCGGCAATTTCGGGCCGCTCTATCTCGGCCTCGCGCTGACGCTGTGGGTCGAGTTCTATCGCGTCACCCGCGCCACGGCGGCAACCGTGCTGAAGCAGCCGCATGTCGAGGCGGCGACCCTGCTCGGCTTCGGCCCCTTCTATGTGCTGCGCCGCCACGTCCTGCCGGTGATCGCGCCGCTGATCGGGACGCTCGCGGCCTTCGCCATGGCGACGGCGATCATCGCCATCTCGACCCTCAGCGCGATCAGCGTCGGCCTGCAGCCGCCGACGCCGGAGCTCGGCAGCATGATCGTCGAGCTCCTGCCCTACTACGCCGAGGCGCCGCTGCATGTGCTGCTGCCCGCCGGCCTGATCGTGCTGCTCGTCCTCGGCTTGCAGCTCGTCGCGCAGAGGGACTCCCGATGAACGCCCCCGACCATGGCCTCTCCATCGCCGGCCTCGGCATCGTCTCGGCCGCCGGCCCTCTCGTCGCCGGGGTCGACTTGTCGCTGCGCCCCGGCCGGCCGATGACCCTGCTGGGCGAAAGCGGCTCGGGCAAGTCGCTGGTCGCCCAGGCGATCATGGGCACCCTGCCGACCGGGCTGCACGCGTCGGGCTCGATCCGCCTCGGCGGCGCCGACCTGCTCGCCCTGCCGCCGGCGGAGCGGCGGGCGCTCTGGGGCCGCGCGATCTCGCTGCTGCCGCAGGAGCCTTGGCTCGCCCTCGACCCGACGATGCGGGTCGGCGCCCAGGTGGCGGAGGTGCACCGCTTCGTGCACCGGCGCCCCCGGGCGGAGAGCGAGGCCCGCGGCCGCGAGCATCTGGCGGAGGTCGGGCTCGGCCGCGCCGAGGCGCTCTACCCGTTCCAGATCTCGGGCGGCATGGCCCAGCGCGCGGCGATCGCCATCGCCCATGCCGGCGGCAGCCCGCTGCTGATCGCCGATGAGCCGACCAAGGGCCTCGACGCGCAGCTCCGCGACGGCGTCGTGGCGCGGCTGAAGCGCGAGGCGGAGGCCGGCCGCCTGCTGCTCACCATCACCCACGACATCGCGGTCGCCCGGGCGCTGGGCGGGACCGTCGGCGTCATGCTGGACGGGCGGATCGTCGAATCCGGCCTGGCGGAGACGGTGCTGCGGGCGCCAGACCACGCCTACAGCCGGGCGCTGCTGGCCGCCGACCCGCAGGGCTGGCCGGACCGGGCGCCACGGTCCTCGGGTGGGCCGGTCCTGCGTGGCCGCGGCCTTGGCAAGGCCTTCGGCGGCCGCCGGCTGTTCGCGGGGATCGATCTCGAGGTGCGGGCGGGCGAGATCGTCGCCGTGGTCGGCCCCAGCGGCTGCGGCAAGACCACGCTCGGCAACATCCTGCTCGGCCTGGCCGCGCCCGACAGCGGCACGGTCGAGCGGCCCGGCGGCCAGCCGCGGCTCAGGTTCCAGAAGCTGTACCAGGACCCGCCCGCCGCCTTCGCGCCGCATCAGCCGATCCGCCGGGGTCTGCGCGACCTGGCCCGGCTGCACCGCCAGCCCTGGGACCGGGTGGAGCGGCTGATGGCGCGGCTGCGCCTCTCGGACGGGCTGCTCGACCGCCTGCCGGGCCAGGTCTCGGGCGGCGAGCTGCAGCGCTTCGCCCTGCTGCGGGCACTGCTGCTGGACCCGGTGTTCCTGTTCGCGGACGAGGCAACCTCGCGCCTCGACCCGGTGAGCCAGCAGGAGGTGGTGGAGCTGCTGCTCGAGGTGGTGGCCGAGACCGGGCTGGGCGTGCTCCTGGTCACCCACGACCTCGCCCTGGCGGAGAAGCTCTCGACCCGGGTGCTCAGGTTGTCGGGGCCGGAGGGAGACGCCGCGGCACGCGGCGCGGCGGAGCTGGCCGCGCCGGTTTAGGGGCGATCAACGGAAAGGCCGGTGCCGCCCCCTCACCCGAAATCGCTGACGCGATTTCGACCTCTCCCCAAGGAGAGGTGAAGGGGCTGCGGTTCCTAGTCCCCTCTCCTCGGGGAGAGGGAGGGGCCCATTCGCGGCAGCGAATGGGAGGGTGAGGGGGAACCGCGTCGCCGAGCAAACTTGGCGTTCGACGGCCTCAGTCCAGAGCCTCGTCCATGGCGAAGCCGCCGCGGCCGTCGAGGGTGAAGCGGCCCTCCTGCATCGCCTTGACCCAGCGGGCCGAGCGCTCCAGCCCGCCGAAGGCGAAGAGGTGCAGCTGGGCGAGGCCGCAGGCCGGATCCTTGGCGCGGTAATCGGCCAGCGCGGCCAGCAGCCGGTCCGGCACCGAGACCGAGGCCAGCTTGGCGATGTTCATCGCCTGGCGGGTCAGGAACCGCATCGACGGGCCGACGCCGCACATCGCGGCGTAGTGGATCAGGCTCTTCAGCTTGGCCGGACCGGCCAGGCCGAGATGGATTGGCAGTTCGTTGCCGGCGCGGCGCAGGTCGCGGTCCCAGGCGATGATCGCCTCGGCGTCGAAGCAGAACTGGGTGGCGATGTACATGTCCGTGCCGGTCGCCTTGGCATAGGCGTTCTTCTCGGCCACGGCCCGGGCGATCTCCTCCGCCGGGATGTCCTTGCTGCCTTCGGGATGGCCGGCGACGCCGATGGTCTTGATGCCGTGCTGCTGCAGCAGGCCCGTCTCCAGCACCTGCATGGTGCGGTCGAACGGGCCGACGGGGGTGGAGACGCCGCCGCCGATCACCAGCGCCTGGTCGACCCCGGCCTCGCCGGCGAGGCGGCGGAGATAGTTGTCGAGCTGGGCCCGGCTCGCCAGGCTGCGGGCGGCGATGTGCGGCACCGGCACCAGCCCCTCGCCGCGCAGCCGCGCCGCGGTCTGCACGATCTCGCCGAGATCGGCGCCCGGCAGCATGGTGACATAGACGCGGGTGCCGGCCGGAAGATGGGCGCCGTAGCTGGCGGTCTTGGTGGCGATGCCGGGCGCGGTCTCGATCGACAGATCGCGGAACAGGTCGACGACCGCCGTCTTCGGCGTCGGGAGCGAGACAACCTTGGCGGCCGACCGATCGAATCCCAGCATCCACCGTCCTCCATGGGCACGGCGCCATCACCGGCGCTGGTGGAGAAGATGGTGGTGCCGGGGCTCCGGCGCTGCGTCGCCGACGACCGGAACTGTCCGGAAGACGACACCGCGGCCTCGTTGCGACAGGCCGGCCCGCCCCGCGTGCCAGGATGGAGGTCCTTTGGCATAGTGGGAGGCGGAAGCGGACCCGTGCCCGAGGCCGCCATCATCGAAGGGGGAAACCATGTCCAAGATAGCCTTGCGGCTGGCCCTGTGCGCCGGCCTGGCCCTGATCTCCGCCTTCCTGCCCGCTGGCCGGGCCTCCGCCCAGGACCTGGCGGCAAGCTATCCGAACCGGCCGGTCACCATCATCGTGCCCTTCGCCCCCGGCGGGAACACCGACTTGTTCGGTCGCCTGCTGGCCGATGAGATGAGCAAGACCTTCGGCCAGCCCTTTGTCGTCGAGAACAAGCCGGGCGCCGGCGGCGCCATCGGCGCCGAGCTCGTGGCCAAGGCCGAACCGGACGGCTACACGCTCGGCATGGCCACGGTCAGCACCCATGCGATCAACCCGTGGGTCTACAAGGACCTGGCGTATGATCCGGTGAAGGACTTCGCGCCGGTCTCCCTGTCCGCGACCCTGCCGAACCTGCTGGTGGTCAACCCGTCCTTCCCGGCGAAATCGGTGCCGGAGCTGATCGCGCTGCTGAAGGCCGAGCCGGACCGCTACAGCTACGCCTCCTCCGGCTTTGGCACCTCGATCCACCTCGCCGCCGCCGCCTTCGAACAGCAGATCGGCTCGCGCATGACCCATGTGCCCTACAAGGGCAGCGCCCAGGCGCTGGGCGACGTCGTCGCCGGCCATGTCGACATGATCTTCGACAACATCCCGACCGCGGTGGAGCAGGCCAAGGCCGGCACCGTCCGCCCCCTGGCGGTGACCGGGCTGCAACGGGCCAAGGTGCTGCCGGACGTGCCGACGGTGGCGGAGTTCATCCCGGGCTTCGACATCACCTCCTGGCAGGGCATCCTGGCGCCGGCCGGCACGCCGCCCGCCATCGTCGCGAAGTTGAGCGCCGAGGCGCAGCGGATCATGCGCCTGCCGGAGATCCGGGCGCGGGTCGAGGCCCTGGGCGCCCAGCCGATCGGCAGCACCGCCGAGGAGTTCGCGGCCTACATCAAGACCGAGACGGCGAAGTATAAGCCGATCGTCGAGGCTTCCGGCGCCACGGCGCAGTAACCGTCAGCGCTGTTCCGCCGCGATCCGCAGACCGAGCGCGACCAGCAGGGCGCCGGTGACGCCCTCGATGGCGCGGCGGATCCGCGGCCGGCGCAGCACGTCGCCGGCCTTGGCCACAGCGACGGCATAGGCGGCGAGCCAGGCGAAGGTCATCAGGCTGAACACCAGGCCGAGGGCGAGGAAGGCGGTGAAGGCCGGCTGGCCCGCCGGCACGAATTGCGGCAGCAGGCTGGCGAAGAACACCGCCATCTTCGGGTTGCCGAGATCGCTGACCAGCCCCTGGCGGAACGCCGCACCGCGGCCGAGGCGCCGGGCCGGCCGCGCTGCGGCTGCGGGATCGCCCGCCCTGTCCGCCCGCCACGCTGCGCGCAGGGCATGCAGGCCGAGCCAGACGAGGTAGGCGGCACCGGCATATTTCACCGCCAGGAACAGCGGCTCGGACGCCACCAGCAGGGCGACGATGCCGAGGCTGGTGGCGAAGGCCCAGATCGCCTGGCCGACCGAAACGCCGAGGGCGGTGAAGACACCGCCGGCGCGGCCGCCGAGGAGGGCGTTGCGCACCGTGACCGCGGTGTCGGGGCCGGGCGTGACGATGACCAGCGCCGACACCCCGAGAAACGCCAGGATCGAACTCGCCAGCATCGCCGTTCTCCCGTTCCGCCTGTCTCCAGGGAACGGTACCGGCGCGGCGTGCGGGGAGTCGAGTCGACCTCTCCCCTCACCGTCATTGCGAGGAGGCGAAGCCGACGAAGCAATCCATCGTCCCGCACGAACTGCCCGGTGGATTGCTTCGCTGCGCTCGCAATGACGGTAAAGGGAGGCGCGAAACCGCCTCACCGCCCGCCCGGGCGAACTCCAAAGCTGGCGAGGAAGCCCAGCGTGCCGAGCAGCGCGGCGATGCCGAACACCCAGCTGGCGGCGGGGATGATCGCCTCGGGGGTCAGCGCCACAGCCATGCCGGCCTCGTTGGCGATCAGCCCGGCCACCGCGGCGCCGATGGCGTAGCCGCCGGACTGCAGCGTCGGCAGCAGGGCGGAGGCGGCATCGCGCTCGCCTGGCCGCGCCGCCTCCATCACCGCTTGGCTGAGGAAGGCCCAGGAGATGCCGAAGCCGGCGCCGATCAGCACCTGGCACAGCATCAGCAGCCAGGGCCGGCCCGTCGCCACCGCCGCCATCACCCCGAGCAGGCCGAGGGCGAGCAGGAATGGCCCGAGCCGGATCAGCCGACGCTGCGCCTCCGGCCGGACGATGCCGGCGACCAGAACGGCCGAGCCGCTCCAGGACAGCGCCATCAGGGCGCTGACATAGCCGGCCATGGTCGGGCCATAGCCCCAGAGATGCTGGATGGTGATGTTGAGATAGACCGTGGTCGCGGCCTGGGCCACCGGCATCAGCAGCACCACCCAGAGCCCAGCGCCGACGGTCGACCGGAAGGTGAAGGCGTCGGACGGGAACAGCCGGTCGCGGCTGCGCCGGTCGGCCAGCACCACCGCGGCCAGCACCAGAAGCGCCGCGGCGACGCACAACGCCGCCTGCCAGCTCTGCGGCACGATGCCGGCGATCGAGACCAGCATGATGCCGAGGGCGCAGCCGAACAGGCGCCCGATCGGCACCCCGGCACCGGTCCGCGTGCCCGGGTCGGGCGGCACCACCACGGCGACCAGTGCGGCGAAGACCAGGATCGCCGGCACGTTGACCAGGAAGGCGGCGCGCCAGGACACTGTCTCGGTCAGAACGCCGGAGAGCAGCGGCCCGCCGAAGGCCGCGGCGGCCCAGACGATGGCCTCGGCCCCGAACACCTTGGGGATCAGGCGCGACGGGAACATCTCGGGGATCAGCGCGTAGCAGACCGCAGCGATCACCCCTTCCCCCGCGCCCTGGAACAGGCGGCCGACCAGCACCATCGGCATCGATGTGGCGAAGCCGCAGACCAGCGTGCCGGCCAGGAAGGCCAGCGCCGCCAGCAGCAGCGTCGGACGGGTGCCAAGCCGCTGCTTCAGCATCGCCGAGGCGGCGCCGCCGACGATGGCGGCAACGAGGAAGACGGTGAAGGCCCAGCTGATCAGCCCGACGCCGCCGAGCTCGACCACCGCAGTGGGCAGCGAGGTCGAAACCAGGAAGGCGTTGAGCGCGTAAAGCGCCACACCCAGACACAGGGTGGCGACCGTGGCGGCATAGCGCCGGGTCAGCAGCTCGCCCCACCGCCCGTCGATCGTTTCCTCCATGGCCCGCCCCCTTTTTGCAAGTCACTTCTTGCTATATCCGGTGAATTAGAAAAGCAATCGCTTTGAAAATAGACAGCAGCCCGCACCACTCCGAGCGGAAGACAGGATGGACCGGCGGGACGGTGGACGCCATCAGTCCGGGCCGTTCCCCGCGCCCTTGCACGGGTGAAGAGTCCGGAGCCGTGCCTCCGCCCGGTCGAGGCCGAGCGTGAGCAGCACGGCGATCTCGTCCTCGCGCAGCCCCTGCTCCACGGCGCGCCAGCGCAGCTCGCAGCGCCGCACCACCTCGTCGAGGTCGGCGTCGGACAGGATGTCCCGAATCGGTCGCATGGGCGGTTCCTCGGCAATCGAGACGGTGAGATAGGGCGCCGCCGTGGCGGCGCCCCGTCCGGCTCAGGCCTGCGAGACGATCCGCCCGATCTCGGCGATCACCGCGTTCCGCTGCTCGAACGACGCCGACGGCAGCTCGCAATAGGCGGTGACGATGACCGCCCCCCGTCCCGGCGGCCAGGCGATGGCGACATCGTTGGTGCTTTTCTCCTTGTTGCCGCCGGTTCCGGTCTTGTCGCCGACCAACCAGTCCGCCGGGAACCCGGCCCGCAGCCTGGTGTCACCCGTCTTGTTGGTGATCAGCCAGGCGGCCAGCTGGTCGCGCGAGCGCCTGGACAGCGCATCGCCGAAGAGGAGCTTGCGCAGCGTCTCCAGCACCGCCGCCGGCGTCGTGGTGTCGCGAGGGTCGCCCGGCCCGGCATAGGCGTTCAGCTCCGGCTCGATCCGATCCAGCCGGGAGATGTCGTCGCCGAGGGACCGCAGAAATGCGGTCAGCGCCGACGGCCCGCCGAAGCTGGCGAGCAGGAGGTTGCCGGCGGTGTTGTCGCTGTAGGTCACGGCCGCGTCGCACAGCTCCGCCATCGTGATTCCGGCTCCGCCGACGCGGTGTTCGATCACCGACGGCCCGGTGGCCACGAGATCCTTTCGCGAGAACACGACCCGCCGGTCGAGCTGCTCCTTCTTCTGGTCGACGCGGGCGAGGACGAAGGCCGCCGCCAGCGCCTTGAAGGTGCTGCACAGCAGGAAGCGCTCGTCGGCCCGATATGCAGTGCGCGCCCCGGTGGCGAGATCGAGGACGGCGACGCCCAGGCGGGCGCCCTGTGCGCGTTCGAGTTCGGCGAGCCGGGCCTCGGCGTCCCGGCCGGCCTGCGCCCGCGCCGTCGATGGGAGAGAGGCCAGCGCGGGGACCGCGAGCAGAGAACCGGCCAGCGCCAGCCGGCGCGATACCATGATCGTCAATGCTGTCTCCATGATTCGGGTGGCTGCCGGACGGGCCCTGTCCGGAACGGCGCCGGACTCGCCGGCCGCCGCTCGCCCTCTGAATAGGCGGACGCGATGCCCCTAGCCAAACGAGGAATACTCCGCTTAGACATGAGCCAAGGTTGGCCTCAGGCGGGTGAGCCGATGGATGTCTCGCAGATGCCGCTCAACGCCTTGCGGGCCTTCGAGGCATCCGCCCGACTCGGCAGCTTCACCCGCGCGGGCCTGGAGCTGCGGGTCACGCAGACCGCCATCAGCCATCAGGTCAAGGCGCTGGAGGAGACGCTGGGCGTGACCCTGTTCGAACGCCTGCCGCGGGGCCTCGCCCTGACCGACGAGGGACAGGCGCTGCTGCCGGTGCTGACCGATGCTTTCCGCCGCATGAGCGCCACCCTGAGCCAACTCGAGGAAGGCAATTTCCACGATATCCTGACCGTGGGCGTGGTCGCGACCTTCGCGACCGGCTGGCTGCTGCGGCGGCTGCAGAGCTTCAAGCAGCAGAATCCCTCGGTGGATCTGCGCATCAAGACGAACAACAACCGGGCCGAGTTTCTCGCCGACGGCTTGGACTACTTCATCCGGTTCGGCGACGGCGCCTGGCACGGCACCGATGCGCTGCGCCTGACGACCGCGCCGCTGTCGCCGGTCTGCGCGCCGGCGCTCCGCGAACGTCTTCGCGGCCCGGCGGACCTCGTCAACGAGCAGCTGCTGCGGTCCTACCGGGTCGACGAGTGGAGCATCTGGTTCCGGGCAGCCGGCATCGAGCCGCCGAAGCTCCGCGGCTGGATGTTCGATTCCTCGCTGACCCTGGTGGAGGCGGCGGCGCAGGGCGTCGGGGTGGCGCTGGTCCCGGTCGCCATGTTCGCCGACGAGATCGAGTCGGGACGGATCGTCCAGCCCTTCGACATCGCGGCGCCCGCGGGCAGCTACTGGCTGACGCGCCTGAAATCGCGCACGGAGACGGCGTCGATGCAGGCCTTCAGGCGCTGGATCCTGGCCGAGATCGAATCAGCATAGCCGGGCGATACGGCCCGGGGATTATGGGAGGGGCGCTTCGCGGCGCCCGCCCAGAGTTCCGAAACGGGCTCTCACTCCAACATGCCGAGGGCCTGCTTATAGAGGTCGAGCAGCTCCTCCTGCTCGCGGCGGTCGTCCTGCTCCATCTTCCGCAGGCGGATGATCTGGCGGATGATCTTGACGTCGAAGCCGGTGCCCTTGGCTTCGGCATAGACATCCTTGATGTCGCCCGCGATTCCCGCCTTCTCCTCCTCGAGCCGCTCGATGCGCTCGATGAACGACTTCAGGCGATCCGCGGCGATACCACCGACATCCGACATGGCTGGTCCTTCAAAGGGAATGGTCCGTTCAGGGCGCGGGACCATAAAGCGGCCACGCCGGGGCGGCAAGCGGGCTGTCCCAGCCCAGCGCGGCCGCGGGATTCCGGCTGGCGGCGACCGCTGTTTCCCGGTCTGATTCGGCCATTGTCCCCGTCGTCATGGCGAGCCCCGAAGGGGCGTGGCCATCCAGCGGCACCGGCCCCTGGATCGCCACGTCGCTTCGCTCCTCGCGATGACGGGTTGTGAAAAGCCGACGAAAGGCTCGCCGGCGTCAGTGTTTGTGCGAGGCCGCGAACCCCTTCTGCTGCTCGGCCGACGCCTCCTTCTGGTGCTTGGCCTTCCAGCTCTCGTACGGCTCGCCGTAGATGATCTCACGCGCCTCGGCGTCCGGCAGAGGGATGCCGCGCTGCTCCGCCGCCTCGCGGTACCAGCGCGACAGGCAGTTGCGGCAGAAGCCGGCCAGGTTCATCAGGTCGATGTTCTGCACGTCGGTGCGCTGGCGCAGATGCTCGACCAGGGTGCGGAAGGCGGCGGCCTCCAACTCGGTGCGGGTCTTGGCGTCAATCTCGGTCATAGTGGTGTCCACGGGTTCCGGAACTCAGGATGCGGCGGCACGGGGGTGCTGCGGTACTTCGCCCGACAGCCCCTCCTTGGTCTCCAGGATCAGCCGGTCGACGACGCGGCGGAGCGCCTCGGCCTCGTCGGCGCCCTGGGCCAGCGCCTCATAATATGTGGCGAGCTGGCGGTGGGCCGAGGTGCCGCGGGCCAGGATGTCGCGCGCCTGGATCACCTCGGCCTCGCAGCCCAGTGCCGCTGCATCCTCGGCGATCAGCACCAGCACCTCCTCCAGCAGCTCGGCATAGGGCACGAGCTTGCCCTTGCCCCAGTCGATCAGCCCCTCCTCGAAGCCGTAGCGCATCGCGCGCCAGCGGTTCTCCTCGATCAGCACGCTGCGGTAGCGGCGCCAGGCGATGTTCTGGGCCCGAAGCCGCCACAGCATGCGCAGCAGGCACTGGTAGAGGGCGGCGACGGTCAGCCCGTCCTCGACCCGGGTGCAGACATCGGTGACCCGCATCTCCAGCGTCGGGAAGCGGGCGGAGGGGCGGATGTCCCACCAGATCTTGCTGCCATCCTCGATCACCCCGGCCTGGACCAGCGCGGCCAGCGTCGCCTCGTACTCGCCATAGCTCTGGAACTCCTCCGGCATGCCGGTGCGCGGCAGCTCGGAGAACACGGCGAGGCGGTAGGATTTCAGCTTGGTGTCGGTGCCCTGCCAGAACGGCGAGGAGGTGCTGAGCGACAGCAGATGCGGCAGGAAGTACCGGACCTGCCGCATCAGGTCGATGCGCAGATTCGGGTCCTCGATCCCGGCATGGACATGGGTGCCGCAGATCAGCAGGCGCCGCACCGGCACGCCGAGGTCGCGCGCCAGCTGGTCGTAGCGGCTGCGGTCGGTGTGCTTCTGCGGCCGCCAGGTGCCGAAGGGATGGGTCGAGGCGGCGATCAGGGCCAGGCCGTGCCGCTCCACCTCCTCGATCACCGAGCGGCGCAGGCGGGTCAGCTCGGTCCGCGCCTCGGCGATGCTGCGGCAGACCGGGGTGCCGACCTCGACCTGGCAACGGAAGAACTCGCGGGCGACGGCGCCCTCGTGCCGGTTCTCCAGCGCCTCGACGAGGTCCGGCGGCGGGTCGGCCACCAGGTCGCGGCTGGCCGGGTCGACCAGCAGATACTCCTCCTCGATGCCGAGGGTGAGAGCGGGCTCTGTCATGCGACCGCCTGCAGCGGCTGGTACAGCGTTTGGTCGGCCAGGATCGGGGCGAAGATCCCGGCCATCCGGTCGGCCCAGGCCGCGGCATCCGCCTCGGCCGCGATCAGGTCCTGCCGCATCTCGATCAGCACATGCGGCAGGCCGCGCGGCTCGGCATGGTGATGGATGGTGTAGCCATGCTCGTTGCGGCCGGAATAGGGTTGGTTGTCGCCGACCGTGATCTCCGGGTCGCGGCGCAGCGCCTCCATCAGCGGCAGCGGGATGCGGCCGTCGTCGCGCCATAGCACCCCGACATGCCAGGGCCGGGCGAAGCCACGCATCACCGGCGTGAAGCTGTGCAGCGACAAGAGCGCCGGGGCCGGGCAGCGCGCCTCCATGCGGTCCAGCTGCTCGGCGATCGCTTCGTGATAGGGGTGGAAGAAAGTGTCAGCCCGGGCGGCCTCCTCTTCCCGCGTCAGCTTCGCGTTGCCGGGCACGATAACGCCGTCGCTGATGGCGCAGATCGAGGTCGGGTCGTCGAGCTGCCGGTTCGGATCGAGGATCAGGCGGGAGTAGCGGTGCAGCAGCAGCGGCGCATCCAGCCGCTCGGCCAGGCGGCGGGCGAAGGCGTCGATGCCGATGTCGTAGGCGACGTGGCGGTCGAGCACCCCCGGATCCACCCCGAGGGTGCCGAGGGATTTGGGGAAGGCCCGGCCGGCATGGTCGGCGACCAGCAGGGCGCAGGCCTTGCCGTCGGGGTTCACCAGCTCGAAGGGCGGCGGATCGTCGGGTCCGATGAGAGTCATTTGCCGGCAGCCTAGGGCCGGATCACACGAAATGGAATTGTGAACGATCCCGGTTCCCTGCCGAACCCAGCCTTTCCGACGCTGCCGTCTCGCCGGTCGCCTGGACATCGGGATGGCGTCTACTGATCCTTCTTATCGACCTTTGGCTTGCGGCCGGCGGCGCGGATGTTGACGAAGCGGATCAGGAGATCGAACCAGAACTGTGAGCCCCAGGAGACGGCGACGGCCGTCAAAGCCCATCCCAGGATGGCGGCGCTCCAGGCAGCCCCCCAATCCAACGAGCCCCTCGGCAAGGAGCCGCCGATCGAGAATCCAGGCTGGCTCCAGCCGAAGGGAATCGTCAGTCCCTCCAGCACCTGCAACGATGGATCGGGCAGTTTCTGCCCGGCAGCGATACTCTCGGCACGGGCGATGATCGCCTGCTGATCCGCCGGGGACAGGCGCATGAGCTCATAAGCGATCCTCGGCGTGTCGATATTCAGGGATACGGCCAGGATCATGCCCAAGGCCAGCATCATCCATTGCGCTCGGCGCTTGTACCAACCTGACGCCCGCTCCATGCAGTCGTCGAACCATTCTTCGACCGACCCCCGGAACGCCGCGATATCGCCGCCGGCCTGCTGCCAAAGGATGGTCAGCGCCGGGACGGTCTGCGCGGCGCGCATGACACCCTCGCCAGCGACGATATCCTGGACGGCGGCACCGAACAGCGTCGGCGGGATATAGGACGGACGTCCGGTGGGGGAAAGGCCACGGATCAGCGGATGGCTGTAGAGTCGGTCGACCAGCTTTGTCCGTTCGCGGTCGTCCAGCATGCTTGCCAGGACCGCCTCAAGCGATCTCGCCCGCAACGACAGCAGATTCGCGATCAATTCCTGGATGGCGGAGCAGATCACGCTCAGGATCAGGAAGACCAGGATCAGCCCGAGAAGCGTTGCGATCATGGCCGTCATCCGACACTGGGTTCGCCGAAGACCCACGGCGCGTTGCGGCTGAACCATCCTGGTCGGCGTTCGCTCAGGGCATAGCCGTTCTTCTCGCCGTCCCTGTCCCGGACCTTTCCTTGCCAGATCAGCCCCTTCTGTTTCGCCGCCAAACCGACGAGGGCGCCTGCCACAGCTGCGTCGGTAAGGCCCGTCGAAACCACCAGGCCGGCGATGGTGCGGTAATCGTATTTCGGTGCGGCCAATTCGGCATAGACCTGCCGTTCATCGTCCGTCAGCGACCACGGCATAACGATCTGGTCGCGCCTTACTAGGTCCGACAACACTGTCCAATGGATGAAATCCGCCAGTTGCGACGCCCCCTTCAAGCTCCACAGCGTCCGCAGTGCCAGACGGATATGCGGGGTCTTGATCTGCCGACGGATGACTCCCGGCACGAGCATCGATGCCCGTTCGGCGATCCGCCGTTCCAGGGTCGCCAGCCGGGTTTGGGGGATTTGCGGCCAAGGCGGCAGGCTGATGGGCTCGGCGGCGTCTCCCACCAGCGGGATGATGCAGTATTCCGGCCCGGCGGCGCCGAGGGACGAAAACGCCGGATTGCCAAGCGCGGTTGGGCTCCATGTCTGCATGATCGGATTCTGGGCACCGACGGTGAAGACGTCCCGCAGGAACTTCTGGCAGTTCCGCCGGCCAAGCTGGTAGTCGTGGTCACGGAAGGACTGGTCAGCGAAGCCGCCGAACCCGCCGAGCAGCCCGGTCGCGATGGCATAGCGCTCCACTTTGCCATCATCGCCGCGGCGGGGTGCGATCAACCAGCGGCTATAGACGGTCTCGTCCAGCGCCAACACCAGTTCCCGGAGCTTGAACCGGGCTTGATTCTTCAGAACCGGGAACAGCGACATCGCGACATTGCGCAGCGAGCCGTCGAGCGCTGCCGCCTCGGGGCCGAGGGCCGGCGGCTCGGGGAACGGGTCGATCATCACGACGGCCCGGACCGCCGTGTTCCCTGCGCGCGGATTCGCCGTCGCGTTGTTCGGAAGCAGCCCCTGATGGGCGTATTCAAAGGGTTCGTTGTCGATCAGGCCGCCATCGATCGTCAGGTATCTGAAGTGATAGCCCGGCCCGACATTCCAGGATGCAGGCCAGCTCGGCTTGATGCTCGCCCCCTGCACCCCCTGCAGCGCAGGCCATTGCCGTCCATTGTATGAATCAGCGTCGGAATCGATCTCACGCGAGGCCAGGCCGATCGGGAAAGCCGCGGACGCCAGCGCCGCCTCCGCATAGTCGCGCCAGCCGTTCGGCATGGCCGCGGCACCGGAGGGCAACGTCTTGATGCCGAGGGTGATCGCCGGGTCCGCGGCGCACCAGTTGTTCGGCGCTGTCCCTGCGCCCAACCCGTCCAGGATGTAGTGCAGGCGGTCGCCATGGGACAGCATGCCATGTCCCTGATTGGCCTGGCCCTTGAACGTGACGGTGTAGGGCACGCCGCGCATGTTGGACACCATCAGATACATGTGCAGCGGTGCCCCGATATAAGGCAGGTTGCCGACGGCCGGTGTCCCGGCCGGCAGTCGCAGGGCTCGATCCGCGATGTCGCGGAGGATGGCCGAGTTCAGGATCGATGAGATCGGCTGCGTCTGGTTCTGCAAGTCGCTGATCGACAGCAGGTCCGCGCCCCCGGTCGGCGAGGCGAGGTCGGGCATCACCACCCAGGCATCATGGAGCGCAGGCAGGGTGTAGGCGACCGGCCGCTGGCCCGGACCCGCGGGCGGGCGCAGACCGCCGGCCAGCGCGGCCATGCCCAGCGCGCCAGTGATCGCCCCGGCTGACGCCCCCGCGACGACCTTGATGCAGACGGAGTGATTCGGCACGTCGTCAGGCTGCGTCTTCTTCGCCTGCTCCCAGCGGTCCAGGGCCTGGAACAGGAAGTCGAGGACGCCTGCCGAGTAGGCTCCAGCTGATATCGCCCCTGCCAGGGCCAGACCGATCTCAAATATCGGCTTTGCGGCCTCCCCCTCAGCCATCGCAATTCTCCCCAAATGCAACAGGGGAGATCCGTCGGAAAGCTCCCCGGCCAATAGCAATAAACCAATAAAATTCCCAAATTCCCTGCAATATAACATCATTATTATACGCAATCCATACGGCATCAGGCGTAAGGACCGATCTGTCCGCGTCTCCCTTCCGAGCAATTGCGTCGCACCGCCCAACGTGGATGCACGCTGCGGTTTCGTCTGACATAGTGCTCGCCCTTCCCTGAGCGAGAGGCGTTCCGATGACCAGCCCAGACCTGTCCGCCCTGCCCGTCTTCCCGGATCTCGCCGGCAAGGCTGTTCTGATCACCGGATCCAGCACCGGCATCGGCGCCGCCGCGGCCCGTGCCTTCGGCCAGAACCGCGCCAAGGTGGCGGTCAACTACAATGCCAGCCGCGAGGCGGCCGAGGCCGTCGTCGCCGACATCAAGACCGCCGGCGGCGAGGCGATCCTGGCCCCCGGCGACGTGACCAAGCCCGAGACGGCGCAGCGCTTGGTCGAGCAGACCGTCGCCGCCTTCGGCCGGCTGGACGTGCTGGTCAACAACGCCGGCGCCCTGGTCAAGCGGGTGCCGATCGCGGAGTACAGCGACGACTTCGTCGACGCGGTGCTGGACCTCAATGTCCGCCACGTCGTCCGCTTCATGCGCGAGGGCGTCGCGCAGATGCGCCGGCAGGGCGGCGGCGGGTCGATCATCAATCTCAGCTCGATCGCCGCGCGGCACGGCGGCGGCACCGGCTCGGTGATCTATGCGGCGTCGAAGGGCTTCGTCGCCGTCGCCACCCGCGGCTGGGCCAAGGAGCTGGCGAAGGACAACATCCGGGTCAACGCCATCTCGCCCGGCGTCATCACCACCCCGTTCCACGAGCGCTTCTCGACGCCGGAGCAGCTGGCGGCGATGCAGGCGACGATCCCGATGAACCGCCTGGGCACCGCCGAGGAATGCGCCGCCGCCTTCCTCTATCTCGCCTCCGACGCCGCCAGCGGCTACGTCACCGGCCAGATGGTGGAGATCAACGGCGGGCAGTTCATGCCGTAGGCCCCGCCGCCGCGTCCGCCGCGCCGCCTTCGGGGATCGGTGCGCTCGCTTCCAGGGACGGCTTCTCGCCCGGGCCGTGGACTCGTCCGCGGCCTCGCGAGCATGGGGTCAGCACGCCTTCTCCAATACAAATCGTATGCGAGTGAATAGTAAGGCTGATACATTGGGCTAGTTTCACCTATATAACTACCGAACTATTTAATCGGATATGAATCGAGTATTTCCTGCAAACCCCACCGACCTTTCCCATCCCGCAGGAAAGACGCATGCCCGAAGACATCGACCGCCAGCGCCGCCTCTTCGGCAGCGCGCTGATGACCCTGGCCGCGGCCCCGTTCATCTCGATCGGGCCCGCGGCCGCGCAATCCGGCCCGACGGGCGCGGTTCCGGCAAAGCCCGGCGCTTCCTTCGGCCCGCTGAAACAGATCGACGCCGGCGACCTCAACGTCGGATACGTCGAGGCCGGTCCCACCGACGGCCCGCCGGTCCTGCTGCTGCACGGCTGGCCCTACGACATCCACAGCTTCGCCGAGGTCACGCCGCTGCTGGCGGCCGCCGGATATCGGGTGATCGTGCCATATCTGCGCGGCTACGGAACCACGCGCTTCCTGTCGGATGCGACGGTCCGCAACGGCGAGCCGGCCGCGCTGACCGCCGACGTCATCGCCCTGATGGACGCGCTGAAGATCCCGAAGGCGATCCTCGCCGGCTTCGACTGGGGCGCGCGCACCGCCTGCATCGTCGCGGCGCTGTGGCCGGAGCGCTGCCAGGCACTGGTCTCGGTCAGCGGCTATCTGATCAGCAGCGTCGCCGCCGGCCGGCGCCCGCTGCCGCCGAAGGCCGAGCTCCAGTGGTGGTACCAGTTCTACTTCGCCACCGAGCGTGGCCGCGAGGGCTACAGCCAGAACCGGCGCGACTTCTCGCGGCTCATCTGGGAGATCGCCTCGCCGCAATGGCGCTTCGACGACGCCACCTTCGACCGCAGCGCCGCGGCCTTCGACAACCCGGACCATGTCGACATCGTGGTCCACAACTACCGCTGGCGGCTGGGCCTGGCCGAAGGGGAGGCGCGCTACGACCTTGAGCGCCGGCTGGCCGAGGCGCCGGTGATCGGCGTGCCGACCATCACCCTGGAAGGCGACGCCAACGGCGCGCCGCATCTGGAGCCTGCCGCCTACCGCAGCAAGTTCTCGGGCCGGTACGAGCACCGGACGCTGACCGGCGGCATCGGCCACAACCTGCCTCAGGAGGCCCCGCAGGCCTTCGCCCAGGCGGTGATCGACGCGGACCGGTTCTGACCGGCCTTCACCCCTCCACCCCGCTACACAAAGGACATCCCATGGTCGAGCTCGCCGATCCGACCCACAAGGTCGTCGACAGGACGGTCGAGCTGGTGGTGCCGCGGCGGGGCGGCGGCGACCACTGACTCGAGGCCCCGCGTCACTTCCCTGCCTGGTCCGCCCAGTCGGCGGTGCGGCTCTCCCCGTTCAGGAAGGGCAGCACCGTCTCCACCAGCTGCGGCGCCAGGAAGATGTCGTAATGCGTCAGGCCGGGCAGGATGGCGAGGCGGTTCCGCGACATGTGCTCGCGCTGCCAGCCGGCGTCGCGCAGCCCGCCGCCGAGCAACTGGTAGAACTTCACCACATGCTCCGGCCGGTACATGTCGCTGTCGCCATAGACCAGCATCACCGGCATGGTCAGCTTCGGCACATCCGCCGACCAGTCGTAAGGCTTGCGCATCAGCGCGCCCATGGCTTCGAGCAGCCGCGGGAAGTCGCCCGGATTGGGCGCCACCGCGACGTACGACTTGTACATCGGCGTGTCCTTCATCATCTCGGCCATGCCGGCACCGACCGCGGCTTGCTGCGGCAGCATCTCCGGATAGAAGCCGTCCCGCGCATAGCCGGCCGAGACGAGGGCCAGGCGGCGCACCATCTCCGGATTCTGGACCGCGAGCTGGAACCCGACGCCGCCGCCCATCGAATAGCCCAGCACGTCGACCTTGTCGTATCCGAGCTGGCGCAGGATCGCCGCCATGTCGGCGCCCATCGCCATAAGATCGATTGGCCGGTCGCCCAGCGGTGTGCGGCCGTGGCCCTGCAGGTCGACGGCGATGACCTGCCGCGTCTCCGTCAGCCTCGGCAGCAGCGGCGCGAACATGTCGATCGAGCCGAGGCCGCCATGCAGAAGCAGCAGCGGCTCTCCCTGGCCGCGGACCTCGTAGTAGTAGCCGATGCCGCCGGCCTCGGCATGGCCGCTGCGAAGCGGCGCGGCCGACGCCTGCGCCTGGGCGGCGGCGGGCGCGGCGACGAGAGCCGCGGCCGCGAGAACACCGGAAAGGATCGTCTTCAGCATGTCGGGCTCCATCCCTGGGCCGGCGGCATGCAGCCGCCGTGATGCTATGGCCCAAGGACGCCGCCGCCAGGGCGGCCCCGACATCGCCCTCCAAAAAAGTCAGGGCGTCTCGTAGACGAAGATCCGCGATCGGTCGTCCTCCGGCATCGCGGTCAGGCGCAGGCCGGAGGCGGTGGCCTCGACCAGCACCGGGTTGCGGGTGATGGCGGTGCCGTCCTCAGTCCACAGCAGCACCGGCACCTGGAAGGTCGGCCGGCCGGCGGCGAGGTCGACGATCTCGATCCCGCCCAGGCCGAAGACCGGCGAATCCGGCGTGCGGCGGAACTCGGTGATGCCGGTGCAGATGGCGCGGCCGACCGGCAGATAGGCGCAGTCCTGATAGTCGAGATAGTGCTCGGGGTTCAGCGTGCGGGTCGGCGCGGCGGCCGTGTCGACCTTGCCCTCCGTGTCCAGGCGCCAGGTGTAGAAGCGGCGCGAGCCCCAGCTGACGCCGTGCAGCGTGTTGTGGTCGGTGTCGTGCACCAGCCCGCCGATATGGTCGTCGACGCGGCCGACCGCGACCGCCTCCAGCGTCTGCGGGTCGACCCGGTACAGGATCGACCGGCTGTTCGGCCGGTATTCCGCGACCGGCACCCACAGCCAGCGCCCGTCATAGTCGATGCCGCCCGGGTGGTAGATCGAGCCCTCGCCGAGCGTGATGTGGCCGATCTGCCGGCCCTGGTCGTCGAGCTTGAACAGATGGCCGACGCCCTGGCCGGTGTCGCGGTCATAACCGTCCTGCGGCTGGGCGTAGCGCTTGGTCGGCACGGTGATCTCGACCGAGGAGACGAAGAGCGCGTCGCCGACCCGGGCGAAGCCCTGCGGATGCTCGGTATCGAACGGCACCTTGATGGTCTCGACCAGCCGCCACTGGGTCGAGCGCGACAGCCCCTCGATGCGCCGGGCCAGATCGTCCGGCCCGGCCGAGGCGGCGGTGGCGGCGGTGACGGCGGCCAGGACGATCCCGGCGGCCAGGGCGGCGAAACGATGCATGGCGAATCCCCCGGATGCGGCGCGCGCATCCTGCCGCGGCGGCGTGACGGTTTGATGATAGCACCGGCCCGCGCGGCGCGCCGGTCTCCCCTGCGCGCCGATGCATGGTGCGGCGCCCGGCGCCGCAGATAAGCTCCCGGCCACCATGAGCGACGCCGTCCTGTCCCCCTCCCCCGCCCAGCGCCTGGCGCTGCCCGCCCTGATCCTGGGCGGGCTGGCGATCGGCAGCTCGCCGATCTTCGTGCGCCTGTCGGAGGTGGGGCCGATCGCGACGGCGGTCTGGCGCGTGGCCCTGGCCCTGCCGATCCTGCTGCTGTGGTACCGGGCGGAGCGGGCGCGGGGCCACGCGGCGCGGCCGCGGAACCTGGCCGACTGCCTCACCCTGGCCCTGCCCGGCCTGTTCATCGCCGCCGACCTCGTGGCCTGGCACTGGGCGCTGGCCATCACCTCGGTCGCCAACGCTACGCTGCTGGCCAATCTGGCGCCGATCTTCGTCACCCTCGGCGCCTTCGTCCTGTTCCGCACCCCGATCCGGCCGATTTTCGCCGCCGGCCTGGCCGTGGCGGTCGCCGGCGTGATCGTTTTGAAGGGCGGCGGCTTCGGCGACGGCAGGCTGGCCGGCGACGCCCTGGCCGCGCTCGCCGCCGTGTTCTACGGCGGCTACATCCTGTCGGTCGGCCGGCTGCGCGACCGCTTCTCCGTCGCCACGGTGATGCTGTGGACCAGCGCCGTCGCCGCCGCAGCGACGCTGCCGCTGGCGCTGCTGATGGAGCCGTCGTTCCTGCCGCCGACCCTTTACGGCTGGGCCGTGCTGCTCGGCCTGTCCTGGGTCTCGCAGGTCGCCGGCCAGAGCCTGATCACCTATGCGCTGGCGTGGTTGCCTCCGGCCTTCTCCTCCCTCACCCTGCTGATCCAGCCGGTGGCCGCGGCGGCGCTGGCC
This sequence comes from Inquilinus limosus, assembly GCF_051487185.1. Classification (GTDB taxonomy): domain Bacteria; phylum Pseudomonadota; class Alphaproteobacteria; order DSM-16000; family Inquilinaceae; genus Inquilinus; species Inquilinus limosus_F. The sequence continues at coordinate 37,281 of NZ_JAHVDK010000015.1, read as the reverse complement.
TGGATCGTCCTGGCCGAGCCGCTGGGCCCGGCCCAGGGCCTGGGCGGCGCCCTGGTGCTGGCCGGCATCCTGCTGGCCCGGAGAGCCTGATCGCATGGCCGAGACCCGCCTCACCCTCAGCCTGCTGCCGGAGACGCTGGCCGTGGCCCGGCTGCCGGCCGCGGCGCCGCTGCCCGGCTGGGTCGATTGGTCCGACCCCTTCGTCACCGTCAGCCGCACCCGCGACGAGCTGTCGGTGGTGTGCCCGGAGGCCCGGGTGCCCGCGGACGTGCAGGCCGAGCGCGGCTGGCGCGGCGTCAAGGTCGAGGGGCCGCTGGACTTCGCCTTGACCGGCATCCTGGCCCGACTCGCGGCGCCGCTGGCCGAAGCCGGCATCAGCATCTTCGCGATCTCGACCTATGACACTGACTACCTGCTGGTGCGCGCTGGCGACCTGGAGGCCGCGACCGCGGTGCTGCGGCGGCAAAACGAGCTGCGTGTCTGATCCGCAACACCGGCTCCGGAGCTGGGCATTTCCGCCCGGATCGGGGCCACAGCGAAATATTAAGTCCACGTAACATCGGAAGCTCCGCGCACATTCGACGTTGGCGAAGGGCCGCGGATGTGATTTCTTGCCGCCCGTCGGCGCGATCGGATCGGGGGACGGGCCCATCATGCCCGGCCTTGCCACGCCGACACGAGACCCGGGAGTTCAGCCATGCCCAAGAAGCGCCCGTCGTTCCGCCGCACGCGCCAGACCAAGATCGTCGCCACGCTGGGCCCCGCCAGCAGTTCGGCCGAGGCGATCCGCGGGCTGTTCCAGGCCGGCGTCGACGTCTTCCGGCTGAACTTCAGCCACGGCAAGCAGGAGGACCACGCCGCGCGCCTCGCCCTGATCCGCGAGGTGGAGCGGGAGTTCGATCACCCGATCGCGGTGATGGCCGACCTGCAGGGGCCGAAGCTGCGCCTCGGCACCTTCGCCGAGGGCCCGGTGCGGCTGACCGAAGGCCAGAGCTTCCGCCTGTCGCTCAAGGAGCGCCCGGGCGACGCTGCCGGCGTGACCCTGCCGCATCCCGAGATCTTCGCCGCGATCGAGCCCGGGCAGATCCTGCTGCTCGACGACGGCAAGGTGCGCCTCAAGGTGGTCGACTGCGGCCCGGACTTCGCCGACACCGTGGTCGAGGCGGGCTCGCGCCTGTCCGACCGTAAGGGCGTCAACGTGCCGAATGCGGTGCTGCCGCTGTCGCCGCTGACCGACAAGGACCGCGACGACCTGCGCTTCGCCCTCGACATCGACGTCGACTGGGTGGCGCTGTCCTTCGTGCAGCGGCCGGAGGATATCGCCGAGGCGCGCCGGCTGATCGCCGGCCGGGCGCAGGTGATCGTGAAGCTGGAGAAGCCGGCGGCGATCCAGCATCTGGACGAGCTGGTCGAGCTGACCGACGCGGTGATGGTCGCCCGCGGCGATCTCGGCGTCGAGATGCCGGCCGAGGACGTGCCGTCGCTGCAGAAGCGGATCATCCGCGCCTCGCGCCAGGCCGGTAAGCCGGTGATCGTGGCGACGCAGATGCTGGAGAGCATGATCGCGTCCCCGACCCCGACCCGGGCCGAGGCCTCCGACGTCGCCACCGCCGTGTTCGACGGCGCCGATGCGGTGATGCTGTCGGCCGAGACCGCCTCGGGCGAATACCCGGTCGAGGCGGTGACGATGATGGACCGCATCGCCAAGCGAGTGGAGAAGGACCCGATCTACCGCACCATCCTCGACGCGGTGCACTACGACCCGGAGAACACCACGGCCGACGCCATCACCGCCGCGGCACGGCAGGTGGCGCACACCATCGGCGCGGTGGCGATCGCGACCTACACCACCTCGGGCTCGACCACGCTGCGCGCGGCGCGCGAACGGCCGGAGGTGCCGATCCTGTGCCTGACCTCGAACCTGCAGACCGCCCGCCGCATGGGGCTGTGCTGGGGCGTGCACGCGGTGCACACCGAGGATGTCAACAACTTCACCGAGATGGTCGGCAAGGCCTGCCGCCTGGCCCGGCATGACGGCATCGGCGCCCCCGGCCAGCGCCTGGTGGTGACGGCCGGCGTGCCGTTCGGAACCCCGGGCAACACCAATGTGCTGCGTATCGCCTGGATCGAGGACTGATCGCCCGTTGCTGACCGACTCGCCCCTCGCCGCCAACCAGGTCTTCTACGCCGCCCTGGCGCGGGGCGATGCGGCCGCCATGGCAGCATTGTGGTCGCGCCGTCAGCCGATCGCCTGCATCCATCCCGGCTGGCCGGTGCTGGCGGGGCGCGAGGCGGTGATGAAGAGCTGGGAGACGATCCTGCGCGACCCGCCGCGGATCACGGCCGAGGCGGTGCGGGTGCTGGATTACGGCGACACCGCCGTGGTGCTGTGCATCGAGAAGATCGGCGACAACCGGCTGGCGGCCACCAACCTGTTCCACCGCGAGCCCGAAGGCTGGCGTCTGGTGCACCACCAGGCCGGCCCGACGCGCGAGATCACCGCCGCCCCGCCCAGGCCGGCCGGCACGATTCACTGACGGTCTCGTTCAGCGACCCGAAATATTGCCCCGTCATGGCGAGCCCCGAAGGGGCGTGGCCATCCAGTGGTCCTGGCCCCTGGATCGCCCCCTCTGAACTTAAGGGGGCGCTGCGCGCCTCGCGATGACGAGGATCAAGGCCGCTGCTCTTAACCGCTCCCCGGCTCCGGTCCGGTGTACCGGAGGATCCACAGCCCCTGGTTCTTGTCGGTGATGTAGATGAAGCCGCGCCGGTCGACGAGGACATCCTCGGTCTGCACCACCAGCTTGCCCTCCGGCATCGGCCCGTAGCGCCGCGCCGGCTCCGGCGGGATGAAGAAGCCGACCTCGCGCGGCAGCCGGGTGTTCGAGACGTCGTAGATCCGAAGCCCGGCGTTGAAATGGGCGAGGTAGAACAGGTCGCCCTGCTTTTGCACGTCCGGGTGGTGCTGGTGGTGGTTCATGTTGTGCGGCCCACGCCAGCCGCCCCGCGTGGTGAAATCGTCATAAGGCGCCTCCGCCGGCGGGATCGGCTCCGGGAACAGGGACAGCAGGAACGGCTCGCCCGAATTGGAGATGTCGAGGATCGAGGCGTGGTGCGCCGGCCCGCGCTCATAGGTGACGTTCTCGGAATTGGCGAAGGCGATGCCCCGTTCGGGGATTGGCAGCACACCGTGCACGCCGAAGCGGGAATGGAAGGGCGGGCTGAAGGACAGGCCGCCGATCTGCCGCGGCCGGGACACGTCGCTGATGTCGAGGATCACCACGCCGGCCGCGCCGTAGGGCAGATACGCGGTGTCGCCGACGACGGTGGGCGGCCCGTGCAGCGACACGTCCTCGCCCGATCCGGCGCAGAACACGCCGCAGCGGCAATGGCCGCCGGCATGCGGCCCGGTCTCGGCGGCGACGCGGGTCGGGGCCGCCTCCCCGCCCGCCTCATGCTGGCCCGGCACCCACCACCGCCCGGCCTCGCACGGGCGGGCGGGGTCGGAGATGTCGACGATCAGGTAGATGTTGCCGCGATAGCCCGGCATGCCGGCGGCGACATGCATGTAGGACCCGCCGGCATAGAGGTTGCGGTGGGTGCCGGTGCCGCCGGTGCGGTACTGGCCGAGCCGGCGCGGCGCCAGCGGGTCGGCGATATCCCAGATCACGACGCCTTCGTCGAAGGGCGCGTCCGGATCGCCGCCGAAATTGGCGAAGGGCTTCTCCAGCGCCGTGATCATGATGTCGCCGTGCAGGTCGACCTGCAGCGTCCAGGTATTCGCGCCCGGATGCTCGACGAAGCGCGCCACCCTGGGCTGGGCCGGGTCGGTGACGTCGACGATGCTCCAGCCCCGGTGCCAGAAATGGCCGCTGTGGAGATACCAGCGACCCGCCACCTCGCGGATCGCCATCTTGAAGGCGGGCCGGTGGTCGAGGTCGGAGTAGCCGACGATCTCGACATTATGGGCATAGGCGCCGTTGGCGAGGGCCGTTCCGGCGATGCGGGGCTGGGCCCGGCCGGGATCCGGTGCCGCCAGGGCCGCGCCGGCCGCCAGCCCGCCCAGCATCCGCCGTCGCGTCAGTCGTTCATCCGTCATGATCGGGTCCTCACACATCCGCGAGCGGCAGGCCGGGCAGCAGCTTGTCGAGCGTGATCGGGAAATCACGCACCCGCACGCCGGTGGCGTTGTGCACGGCGTTGGCCACCGCCGCCCCGGCGCCGCAGACGCCGAGCTCGCCGATGCCCTTGGAGCCGAGCGGGTTCGCGCGTTCGTCCGGCTGCTCCAGGAACACGACCTCGAGCTCCGGCACGTCGGCATGGACCGGGACGTGGTATTCCGCGAGATCGCGGTTGACGAAGCGGCCGTGCCGCGGGTCGAGATGCGTCTCCTCCATCAGCGCCGCGCCGAGGCCCCAGGTCATGCCGCCGATGACCTGCGACCGCGCGGTCTTGGCGTTGAGCAGGCGGCCGGCGTCGATCACCGCCAGCATGCGGCGCAGCCGGACCTCGCCGGTGTCGATATCGACCGCGACCTCGGCGAATTGCGCGCCGAAGGAGTGCTGGGAGAACGCCTTGTAGTCCGGGTTCGCGGTCATCGGGGTGGACGCACCCTCGGCTTCGAGCCCGTCCCGGGCGATGCGGGCGAGGAGATCCGCCGACGGCGTGCCGTCGCCGGTTCCCGCGGCCTCCGCAATCTTCGCCCGCAAGGCCAGGCAGGCCTGATGGACGGCGGAGCCGGCGCTGGCCGCGCCCCAGGAGCCGCCGGAGCCGGCGGTGCGCGGGAACCGGCTGTCGCCGAGCTCCACCGTCACCGCCGAGAGCGGCACGCCCAGCCGCTCGGCCGCGATCTGGGCCAGGATCGTGTAGGTGCCGGTGCCGATGTCGGTCATGTCCAGCCGCGCCGTCACCCGGGCGCGGGCGTCGATCGCCACCCGGGCGGTCGCGGCGCCGATGTAGTTGGGGCGGATCGCCGCCGCCACGCCCATGCCGATCAGCTTGCGGCCGTCGCGGACCTGCCCCGGCGCGGCGCTGCGGCGCTCCCAGCCGAAGCGGCGCGCCCCCTCGCGCAGGCAGCCGACCAGGTTGCGGCTGGCGAAGGGCACGCCGCGCTCGGGATCCTGGGCGGGCTCGTTGCGGATGCGCAGCTCGATCGGGTCGATCCCGAGCCGCTCCGCCAGCTCGTCCATCGCGCATTCGAAGGCCAGCAGCCCCGGCGCCTCGCCGGGCGAGCGCATCCACTCCCCGCGGCGGAGGTCGACCGGCACCAGCCGGTGCCGGGTCAGCCGGTTCGGGGCGGCGTAGAGCGACCGGGTGACGACCGCCGTCTGCTCGCAGAACTCCTCGATCCGGGCGGTGGCCGAGCAGACGTCGTGGCCGAGCGCGGTCAGCCGCCCATCCCGGTCCGCGCCCAGGCGGACCAGATGCATCATCTCCGCCCGATGCCCGGCATTGCCGAACATCTGCTGTCGGGTCAGGGCGATCTTGACCGGTCGCCGCAGAATCCGCGCGGCCAGGGCGGCCAGCACCGTGTCGGCATGCGCGATCAGCTTCGCGCCGAAGCCGCCGCCGGTGAAGGGGCTGACGATCCGGACGTTCTCCGGCGGGATGCCAAGCGTGTTGGCGATGCCGGCGCGGAAATTCGCCAGGGTCTGGGCCCCGGTCCAGATCGTCACCGCCTCCCCGGACCACACCGCCAGCGTGGCGTGCGGCTCCATCGGGTTGTGGTGCTCGTAAGGCGTCCGGTACAGGGCCTCGACCTTCACCGGAGCGGCGGCGAAAGCGCCCTCGAAATCGCCGACGGCGCTGTCGGTCTGCATCCCGGCATTGGTGCGCTGCGGCGCATAGGCCTCGGCCAAGCGGTGGGCGATCTCATAGGCGCCGGGTTCCTCCTCGATGCGGACCCGGATCAGGCCGGCGGCGGCGCGGGCGGCCTCGAAGCTCTCGGCCACCACCAGCGCCACCGGCTGGTCGTGATAGTGCACCCGGTTGTCCGCCAGCATGGGCCGGGCGCGGGTGAACACCTCCGGCACGGTCGGGGTCACCGGCGGGCCGAAATCGGCCTGGGGCGGGGCGTTGCGATGCGTCATCACATGCAGCACGCCCGGCGCCCGCTCCGCCTCCGCCGTGTCGATCGCGACGATCCGGCCCTTGGCGATGGTCGCGCCCAGGATGACCCCGTAGGCCGGCCGGTCGCTCGGCATGTGCTCATAGGCATAGGTCGCCCGCCCGGTGACCTTGAGGGGACCGTCGATCCGGTCGACCGGCTTCCCGATCACGGCGCCGTTCGCCGCAGCATCCTTCGCCATGCGTCCCTCACGCCCGCTCGACAGCCGCGGCCAAAGTGTGCCGCAGCGTCCGTTGGGCCAGTTGGATCTTGAACTCGTTGCCGGGGCGGCCCTGCGCGTCGGCCAGGGCGGCCGCCGAGGCATCCCGGTAGCTGCGCTCTGCCGCGGCGGCGCCGGCCAGAAGCCGTTCCGCCTCCCCGGCGCGCCAGGGCTTCGGCGCCACCCCGCCGAGGGCGATGCGGGCGTCGCGGATGCGGCCGCCCGCGGCGTCGACGATGGCGGCGACCGAGACCAGGGCGAAGGCGTAGGAGGCGCGGTCCCGCACCTTGCGGTAGATCTGCCGGCCCGCCGGCGGCGGGGGCAGGACCACGGCCGTGATCATCTCGCCGGGGCCGAGCGCGGTCTCGACATCCGGGGTGGTCGCGGGCGGCCGGTGCAGCTCGCCGACCGGGATGCTGCGCGTCCCGCCGTCCGGGCGCACGGTCTCGATCCGGGCGTCGAGCGCGGCGAGGGCCACGGCCATGTCGGAGGGATGGACGGCGATGCAGTCCTCGCCGGCCCCGAGCACCGCGTGCATGCGGTTGAAGCCGCCCAGCGCGGCGCAGCCGGAGCCGGGGCTGCGCTTGTTGCAGGGCACGGAGAGATCCTGGAAATACGGACAGCGGGTGCGCTGCAGCAGGTTGCCGCCGGTCGAGGCCTTGTTGCGGATCTGGCCGGAAGCCCCGGCCAGCAGCGCCTGCGCCAGCACCGGATAGCGCTGCCGCACCGTCCGGTCGGCGCCGAGGTCGCCGTTCCGCACCTGCGCCCCGATCCGCAGGCCCCCTTCCGGCGTCGGCTCGATCCGGTCAAGCGGCAGCCGGCTGATGTCGACGAGATGGGTCGGCCGCTCGACCCCGAGCTTCATCAGGTCGAGCAGGTTGGTGCCGCCGGCGATGAAGCGGGCGCCCGGTCGGGCGGCGACGGCAGCCGCCGCCTCTCGCTCATCTGTCGCGCGCTCATAGGTGAAGGGCTGCATCTCAGGCCTCCGCCACGTCGCGGATCGCTGCGACGATGTTGGGGTAGGCGGCGCAGCGGCAGATGTTGCCGCTCATCCGCTCGCGGATCTCGGCGTCGGTCAAGGGACCGGATGCAGCGACATCGGCGCTGGCGTGGCTGGGCCAGCCGGCCTCGGCCTCGCGCAGCATGCCGATGGCGGAGCAGATCTGCCCCGGCGTGCAGTAGCCGCACTGGAACGCGTCGCGGGCGACGAAGGCCGCCTGGATCGGGTGCAGCGAGTCGCCTTGGGCCAGCCCTTCTATGGTGGTGATCTCGTCGCCCTCATGCATCACCGCGAGGGTCAGGCAGGCGTTGATCCGCCGGCCGTTCACCAGCACCGTGCAGGCGCCGCACTGGCCGTGGTCGCAGCCCTTCTTCGACCCGGTGAGGCCGAGGGTGTTGCGCAGCGCGTCGAGCAGCGTCGTCCGCGTGTCCAGCTCGACCGCCCGCTCCTGCCCGTTGATCGAGAGTCGCACCGCCATGGTCCGGATCGGAGCGGGCTCCGGCGACTGCGCCGCGACGGGCGCGGCGGCGAAGATCAGGCTGGTTGCGGCGCCGGCCTCCAGCACGGAGCGGCGCGTCGGTCCGGTATTGCCATCGAGTTCGGCCATGAGCATCCCCGGTTGCGGGGCGAGACGGCCGAAGCCGATCCTCGCCGACGCCCCGGAAGTGGGGGTGCCGGCGTCGGGCTGCTGTCAGGAAACCGGCCGGACTGTCAGGATTCGGGAAGAATCCGCATCCTGTAGGCCCGAGGCGTGACGCCCCGAAGGCGCCGGAAGGTGGCGGTGAAATGGCTCTGGCTCGAGAAGCCGAGGCGCACGGCGACGGTCCCGAGCGGAACGGCCGTGTCGCGCAGCAGCGCCTCGGCCCGGCGGATGCGCTCCTCCAGCACGAAGGCATAAGGTGCCGTGCCGGTCGCGGCCTTGAAGCGGCGGGCGAAGCTGTCCGCCCCCATGCCGGCGGCCGCGGCCATGCCGGCCAGCGAGATGTCCTCGGCGATGTGGGCGTCGACATAATCCCGGACCCGCGCCAGGACGCGGCGGCCGAGCGGCCCGTGCCGCGGGGTCGGTGGCGGTGTCCGGTCCAGCGCCGCGAGGCGGAGGCCCATGAGGGCCACGAGATGTTCGACATAGGCCGCGTCGGGCCGGCAGCCGAGCGCGATCTCCGCCTGCAGCGATCCCATCAGCGTGGCGATCACCGCATCGCTGCGGTTCACCAGGATCGGCAGGGCGGCCAGGCGCTCCGCGCCATCCCAGACGGGATCGATCCACAAGGCGGAATAGCGGAGATCGGCGTCGCGATAGACGCCGGCCCGCTCGGCCCCGGCCGGGACGAAGGTGAAGACGCCCGGCCGGTCGGAGCCGTCGAAGAGAAGCCTGCCATCGGCCTGGACGCGGGTGCCGGCGGTCCGGCCCGCATCGGTCAGGACCAGCAGGTGCCGGGGCGCGGTCCAGCGCATCTCGACTTCGCGGCAGACCCAGCGCCGGTGGTCGAACAGCACCCGGGAGTCAAGCCACGCGGCCCGGTGCAGCTGGACCGTGGCATCCTCGCAGGCCCGGATCTGCCCGTCGCCGAAGATGGGGCGGATCGACATGGGGCTCGACCTCCGGTTGCGGCACGAACTTTTCCGATGTGGGGACGCCAGCATCCGATTGAACCCGGTCGCGTCGGATCGCCGCGTGGAACGGCCGGGGCGTCCTCTCCCGGCAGCGGGCGGACGTCCAAGTCCCGAGGTCGCCTCAGTGAACGAAACGGCCCAGCAGCCGCTCGCTTCCCCACCATAGGGTGGCGTTGCCGATCAGCGTGACGCCGGCAAGGATGGACCAGCCCCATGGGCCGATCGGCAACCCGCCTGTCCCATAGGCCGCGACCAGCCCGGCCATCACCAGGAAGAACGGGCCGGTGAATCGGCAATGGGTGCGGCCGCATCGGCGCGCATTGGCGACGCAGGCGCCTCCCATCCAGACGAGCATTGCGACCCAGACGACCGCGCGCGGCGCGGGATCCGCCAGGAGCCAGGCGGCCAGCATGCCGCCGACGGGAAGGCCCCAGAGCGCGGCCAGGCTGAGCCAATCGCCGGCCCAGTCCCCGGCGCGCCGATCGGGGCAGTTGCCGCATCCTTCAGCCATCTCCGGCCCCGCAGCAGGACACGCCTCCGGCCCGCGCGGCCTGGACCGGCGGGCAGGACGTGGTGCCGTAGGAGCAGAACACGCAGCAATCCCCCGGCTTCGGCCGAAGCAGGGCGCCGCAGCCTTTGCAGTCATAGAAGAACTGGCAGGCGTCGGTTGGCATGGTCTCGTCGGCCCTGTGGCCGCAGAGCGGGCAGGTGATGGTGGAGGTGAGCCGGATCATGTCGGCCGTACCAGGCTGAGCAGCGGGAGTTCGAGGTGGTTCCAGCCGATCGCCACAGCGACGATGAGAGAGGCGAGGACCAGGACGCTCGGAGGGATCCACGATCGGCGGGTCACGGCGCAGGCGGAGTCGGTCTTGCAGCGGCGCCAGCGGACCCACCAGACCAGCCAGCCCGCGGCGACACCGGTGGCGCTCGCCGCGAGCAGAGGCAGGCGCCAGGGGACAAGCGCCTCCAGCACGGAGAACGCCGCCGTCCCGGCGCCGAGCCAAACCAGGGTCAAGGGGAGGATGCAGCACGAGGACGCCGCGATCGCCCCGAGTCCCGCGGCGGCGCCGAGAGTCGCCAGGACGCCGGCATCCTTGCGTGTCGCCACGGCGTGAGGACTCGCGCTGACGTGAGCAGCAGAGGATTTGTGGTTGCCCATGATCGATTTCCTCGCGAGACAGGCGCATCCTGAACCCCGTAGCTGATACGGACTCAAGCGAGATCGCGATGGCATCGACGAAGGGGCTGACGGTCGGAGCGTTGGCAGTTGCGGCGGGGATCCATCTGGAGACCGTGCGCTACTACGAGCGCATCGGCCTGATGCCGCCGCCGGCCCGGACCGCAAGCGGGTATCGGATTTACGGCGCCGAGCACGTGCGCCGGCTGTCGTTCATCCGAAGGGCGCGGGAGCTCGGCTTCGGCACCGGGGAGGTCAAGGCGCTCCTGTCCCTGGCCGAGCCGGCGCAGGCCTCCTGCGCACAAGTCAGGGCCCTCACCCTGGCCCATCTCGACGCGGTCCGCGCCAAGATCTCGGACCTCCGCCGGCTCGAAGCCATCCTGTCGAACACTGTGGAGAAATGCTCAGGGGACGTGACGCCGTCCTGCCCGGTCCTCGACATGCTGACCCAGGACGGCTAGGTCGGCTCTCCGGCCTGAATCTTCTTCAACTGTTCGAGTTGAGCCCGGGCCGTGGCCATCTGGGGGTCGATCGCCAGCACCCGCTCATAGGCTTCGATCGCGCCCTTGATGTCGCCGAGCGCGATCCGGCACAGGCCGAGGCCCGACAGCGCGCCGAAATGGCGCGGCTCGCGCGCCAGCACCTGGTCGATATCGGCGATCGAGCCGCGGATATCGCCGCGCAGATAGCGCACCGTGGCCCGCCGGTTCCAGCCTTCGGCGTAGGTCGGGTCGCGCTCGATCACCGCGGCGAAGGCGGCCTCGGCCACCGCGTAGTCCTGCGCCTGCATCGCTGTACGGCCGCGCTCCATCAGCGCCGGGACTTCGCTGTCGGCGCCGTCATAGGTGAACCAGAGGCGCCAGATCTCGACCTGCAGCGCCGGCTCTTCCTCCGGCGTCGCCGTCTGCAGCCGGGCGAATAGCGCATCCAGCCGCGCAGCCTTGTCCTGCGCCGTGGCCGGGACGATCCAGGCGAACAGGGCAGCCGACAGCAGCAGGGCGAGGATGCGGCGCATGGATTGGATGTCGGCGCGCCCGGGCTGTCCGGCAAGAGGCGGACCGGATCAGAGCCCGTTTGAGAATGCGCTGGCGTGAGTCGGCTGGTGGCGGTTTCGAGAACCGGAGCGCAGCGGACATGAAGTCCGTGAGCACCGGAAGCGCAGAAACCGCCATCAGACGGCCGCGCCAGTAGCATTATCAAACGGGCTCTCAGAGCGGATAGCCGGCGAGGTACTTGCGCATCAGCGCCGCCTGGCTCTGGGCCGGGGCGTAGTGCGGGTCGAGCGCCAGCACCCGTTCGAAGGCGTCGAGCGCGGCCTGGTGGTTGCCCTGCATGGTCCGGCACAGGCCTAGGCCGAACAGCGCCCCGAAATGCCGCGGCTGCAGCGCGAGGGTGCGCTCGATGTCCCGGATCGCGCCGTCGCAGTCGCCGCGCAGGAACCGCGCCACCGCCCGGCGGTCCCAGCCCTCGGCGAACTCCGGCGCCCGCTCGACCACGCCGGTGAAGGCGGCCTCCGCCACCGCATAGTCGCGCTGCAGCAGGGCGGCATTGCCGCGCCGCAGCAGGTCCGGCACCAGCGGATCGGCACCCTCATAGGTCAGCCACAGGGTCCAGATCTCACGCTCCAGCCGCCGCGCCTCCGCAGCGTCGGCGGCGGTCCGGAGCTGGTCGAGGAGAGCATCGGTGCGAGTCGGCGTGTCCGCCGCCGAGAGGGTCCCGCACGGCGTCGCGAGAATGGCCGCGATCAGGGCCAGGATGCGCAACGCCTTCATAATCAGAAGATTGGGGCCTGCTTCTGCAAAGACAACATGAAAAGCTGCAATAAAAGAGAGACGATTGCGCATACGGCACGACTGGTTTGAATCAGCGCATTATTCGACAACGCGGCCCGAACCGCTATGGTGATCCGAGGCATCGCATGCGGCCCGGCGCGCGGCGTTCCGTCGCGGCACCAAGCTTGAGCGCAGAGGAACAAACCGGCCCTTCCTACCTTCCCCGGCATGACGACACAGCGGAGATCGACATGGCGTCACTGACAGGGCATCCGGACGCAGTCCCCACCCCGGCCGCCGACGGCGCGGAAGGCCTCGCCACCGGCAAGCAGCCGAAGGTGCCCACCGAGGGACGGTTCAAGGGCCCGGCCGCACGGATCGAGGACTACGCCATCATCGGCAACTGCCGCACGGCCGCGCTGGTCGGGCGCGACGGGTCGATCGACTGGCTGTGCCTGCCGCGCTTCGATTCCGAATCCTGCTTCGCCCGGCTGCTCGGCGACGTCGAGAACGGTCATTGGCAGATCGCGCCGGACGATCACCTCACCGCCCGGACCCGCCGCCGCTACCGCGGCAACACGCTGGTGCTGGAGACCGAGTTCGAGACCGACACCGGCACGGTGGCGGTGATCGACTTCATGCCGCTGCCGCACCGCGAGGACGAGATCTCGATCATCCGGCTGGTCGAGGGCCGCGAGGGATCCGTGCCGATGCGGCTGGAGGCGGCGTTCCGCTTCGACTACGGCCGGATCGTGCCTTGGGTGCGGCACCGGCCGGACGGCATCGTCGCCATCGCCGGGCCGAACGGGCTGCGCTTCCGGTCGCCGGTGGCGCTGCACGGCGAAGCGATGAAGACGGTCGGCGACTTCACCGTCGAGGCCGGAGACCGCCTGCCCTTCATCCTGACCTGGTATCCGTCGCACCTGCCGGAGCCGGGGGTGATCGACCCGTTCCGCTCCCTGATCGACACCGAGACCTGGTGGAAGGGCTGGGCGCATCACTGCACTTATGACGGCCCCTATCGCGACGCGGTGCTGCGTTCCGCCCTCACCCTCAAGGCCCTGACCTACGCCCCGACCGGCGGCATCGTCGCCGCGGCCACCACCTCTCTGCCCGAGGAGCTGGGCGGCGAGCGCAACTGGGACTACCGCTACTGCTGGATCCGGGACGCGACCCTGACCCTCTACGCCCTGCTCGGCGCCGGCTTCACCGAGGAGGCGGCGGCCTGGCGCGACTGGCTGCGCCGGGCCGCAGCGGGACGGCCGGAGCAGCTGCAGATCATGTACGGGCTGGCCGGCGAGCGCCGGCTGACCGAGCTGGAGATCCCCTGGCTGGCCGGCTATGAGGGCAGCAAGCCGGTCAGGGTCGGCAACGGCGCCCATGCCCAGCTGCAGCTCGATGTCTATGGCGAGCTCCTGGATGCGATCCATGTCGCCCGCAAGAAGCACCTGACCCACCCGCACGACGCCTGGCGGGTGCAGCGGGTGCTGCTCGGCTATCTCGAGAAGATGTGGGACAAGCCGGATGAAGGGCTGTGGGAGATCCGCGGCCCGCGGCGGCATTTCGTGCACAGCAAGGTGATGGCCTGGGTCGCCTTCGACCGCTCGATCAAGGCGGTCGAGCAGTTCGGGCTGGAGGGGCCGATCCGGGCCTGGCGCGCGCTGCGCGACCGCATCCATGCCGAGGTCTGCGCCAAGGGCTTCTCCGAACATCGCAACAGCTTTGTCCAGTCCTACGGGTCGGAGCTGCTGGACGCGGCGCTGCTGCAGATCCCCATGGTGGGTTTCCTGCCGCCCGACGATCCGCGGGTGATCGGCACGGTCAGGGCGATCGAGCGCGAGCTGACCGTGGACGGGCTGGTCCGGCGCTACGAGACCGAATCCGGGGTCGACGGCCTGGCCGGCGAGGAAGGCACCTTCCTGGTCTGCAGCTTCTGGCTGGCCGATGCGCTGGCCATGATCGGCGCCGCCGACCGGGCGACCGCCCTTTACGAAAGGCTGCTCGGCCTGGCCAACGATGTCGGACTCCTGGCCGAGGAATACGACCCGATCGCGCGGCGCCAGCTCGGCAACTTCCCCCAGGCCTTCAGCCATATCGGGGTGATCAACACCGCGCTGAATCTGGCCGAGTTCCGCGGCCCGTCCGAGGATCGCAGTCATGACGGGCATAACGCCCTTGCGGTCGAAGCGCGGTGAAACCGGCGGAACTCTGCGCCAGCCCGCATTTCTCACACTCCCTATGCCCTGCGCCGACGTCCCAGGCCGGCAGGGCAGGAGCCGCGCGCCGCGCGATGCGGCACATCGGGCAAGCGCGGCGACGCACCCTGCCGGCCTGGGACGTCGGCCCGAAGGGTCGCCTTGCGGCGGCCGCCTGCGGGGGCGGGCCGCTCGACCGTAGTGCCGCTACGCTCTTCGCGTCCCGCCCCCGCATCCGTCTCGCCGCAAGGCGACGCAGGGTATAGGGAGTGTGGGAAATGCGGGCTAAGCTGCGGCATCGCGTTTGAAAGACTCCGTGATGAGCGCCTTGTTGGACGAGACCGAGACCACCGCCGAGCTGATGCGCCGCCTGGGCGCTGCCGCGCGCAGCGCCGCCGCCGCGCTGGCCCTGGCGCCGCGACCGCAGAAGGATGCGGCGCTGACGGCGGCGGCGGCGGCGATCCGCGACGACCGGGCGCTGATCCTGGCGGCCAATGCCGAGGACATGGATCTCGCCCGGCAGAACGGCGTCGCCGGATCCTTCCTCGACCGGCTGGCGCTGGACGAGAAGCGGATCGAGGCGATCGCCCAGGGGCTGGAGGCGGTGGCCGCCCTGCCCGATCCGATCGGCGGCGTGCTGGCCGACTGGACCCAGCCGAACGGGCTGCGCATCCAGCGGGTGCGGGTGCCGCTCGGCGTCATCGGCGTGATCTTCGAGAGCCGGCCCAACGTCACCGCCGACGCCGCCGCGCTGTGCCTGAAATCCGGCAATGCCTGCATCCTGCGCTGCGGTTCGGAGAGCTTCGCCAGCTCCACCGCCATCGCCGCCGCGGTCGGCCACGGGCTGAAGAAGGCCGGCCTGCCGCGCAGCGCGGTGCAGCTGGTGCCGACCCGCGACCGCGCCGCGGTCGGCGAGCTTCTCGGTCTGACCGAATTCGTCGACGTGGTGATCCCGCGCGGCGGCAAGTCGCTGACCGCCCGGGTGGCGTCGGACAGCCGCATTCCGGTGCTGTGGCACCTGAACGGCATCTGCCACACCTATGTGCACGAGGCCGCCGACCCGGAGATGGCGCGGCGTGTCGTCTACAATGCCAAGATGCGCCGCACCGGCGTCTGCGGCGCGACCGAGACGCTGCTGATCGACCGCAGCGTCGCCGGGTCGATGCTGCGGCCGATCCTGGACGATCTGATCGAGGCCGGTTGCGAGATCCGCGGCGACACCGTGGTCCAGGCGATCGACCCGCGGGTGGTCGCCGCCTCCGACGACGACTGGGACACCGAGTATCTCGACGCCATCCTGTCGGTGAAGACGGTCGACGGGCTGGACGCCGCGGTCGAGCACATCAACCTGCACGGCAGCCACCACACCGACAGCATCGTCACCCATGACGAGGCGGCGGCCGAGGCGTTCCTGGCCCGGGTCGACAGCGCCATCGTGCTGGTCAACGCCTCGACCCAGTTCGCCGATGGCGGCGAGTTCGGCATGGGCGCCGAGATCGGCATCGCCACCGGCCGGCTGCACGCCCGCGGCCCGGTCGGCACCGAGCAGCTGACGAGCTACAAGTACCTCGTCCGCGGCACCGGCCAGACGCGACCCTGAGAGCCGGCGGGACCGTTCTCGATTGCAGCATCCGACCACTTTCATGGCCCTGCCATCCACTCTCCCCCTCCCCTTGCGGGAGGGGGTAGGGGAAGGGGTATGTCGCCGCATGAGCCGGCGGGCGGTCGCCTTCAGGCATTCACAGGTTTCGAGCCATCTGCTCGGGCTTCGACAGCCCCCTCCCCCTACCCCCTCCCGCGAGGGGAGGGGGAGGATGGATAATGCAGCCGCAGTTCATTCCACGGGCAGGCTCCCGCCATGCTGACCCCGCCCAATCCCCGGCACGGCCGGATCTGGGACGGCTGCCGCGTCGGGCTGCTCGGCGGGTCGTTCAACCCGGCCCATGCCGGGCATCGGCACATCAGCCTGGAGGCGATGAAGCGGCTGGGCCTGGACGCCGTGTGGTGGCTGGTGTCGCCGCAGAACCCGCTGAAGCCGACCGACGGCATGGCGCCCTTTGCCGACCGGATCGACTCCGCCCATCGGGCCGCCCGCCATCCGCGCATCGTCGTCACCGGGATCGAGGCCGAGCTCGGCACCCGCTTCACCGCCGACACGCTGAAGGCGCTGACCGCCCGGTTCCCGCGGACCGAGTTCGTCTGGCTGATGGGCGCCGACAATCTGGCGCAGATCCGCCATTGGCAGCGCTGGACGAAAATCTTCGAGACCATGCCGGTTGCCGTCTACGACCGTCCTTCCTATTCTCTAAGGGCGTTGTCGGGATTGGCGGCGCAGCGGTTCGCGCGGGCGCGGATCGACCAGGACCACACCCGGGCGCTGGCCGGAACGGCCGCACCGGCCTGGGTGTTTTTCCTGGCGAAGCGTCACCCGGCCTCGGCCACGGCGCTGAGGGCCGCGCGGCAGCTTCGCACCAACCCTGCCGGCGCCGCGGCTCAGCCGCGTCGTGTCCACCGCACAACCTTGAGGTGAACGCCATACGACCGAACACCGTGACGCCCCAGGCCGAAGCCGGGCGTCTTCCGCCGGGCCTCGCCGCCAGCCTCGCCCGGCCGCTGCTCGAGACCACTTTGACGTCGCTCGACGACGACAAGGCCGAAGATGTGGTCGTGATCGACCTCACCGGCCGTTCCTCCATCGCCGACAGCCTGGTCATCGCTTCCGGCCGCTCCTCGCGCCAGGTCGCTGCCATGGCCGAGCATCTGCTGGAAAAGCTGAAGCCGCTGGCCCCCGGACCGCTTCAGGTGGAAGGCCAGGCGCGGGGCGACTGGGTGCTGATCGACGCCGGCGACGTGGTGATCCATCTGTTCCGGCCCGAGGTGCGTGATTTCTACGCGCTCGAGAAGATGTGGGCCGACGACGCCGAGCGGGTGACCCGCATCGCCGGCACGGCCTGAGCCCGCACGGACGGCCCCGCCATGCGGCTGACCATCGCCGCGGTCGGCCGCGCCCGGCCGGGGCCGTTGCGCGACCTGTTCGACGACTATGCCGGCCGGTCCGCCTGGCCGCTGACCCTGCGCGAGGTCGAGGCCCGCAAGGGCCTGTCCGGACCCGCCCTGAAGCGTGAGGAAGCCGCGCTCCTCCTGGCCGCGGTGCCGGCCGGGGCCGCCGTGGTGGCGCTGGACGAGCGCGGCCGCGACCTCGACAGCGAGGGCTTCGCCCGTCTTCTCGGCCGCTGGCGCGACGAGGGCCGCGGCGACCTTGCGTTCCTGATCGGCGGCGCCGACGGCCATGACGATGCGGTGCGCGACCGCGCCGACCTGCTGCTATGCTTCGGCCGCCTCACCTGGCCGCACATGCTGGCCCGGGCAATGCTGGCGGAGCAGATCTATCGCGCCCAGACCATTCTGAGCGGGCACCCGTATCACCGGGCGTGAGGGCGCCGCCCTCACGTGGTCGTCGCCGGCCTACCCCATCGCCGCGAAGTTGCGGTAGGCGCCGATCAGTTCCTCGACCGGGCCGGAGCGGCAGCCTCGCTGCCGGGCCAGGCTGGCCGCGTCCTGTTCGTTCGCCGCGCGGCGGGCGCCGAGTTCCTGCCAGACCGCGGACTGGCTCGCGGGCGCGCCGGGGGCGTTGGCGAGCTGCCCCGCCGCCTCGGCTTCCGCCTGCGACAGCACGGCCGCGAAGCGCTGCTCCTGCAGCGGATCGAGCCGCACCCGGCAGGACCGGGCGGCGGTCTCGGCCCGGACCATGGCGTCGTAGCGCTGCAGCGCGTCGCCGGCATGGCCCGGCTGCGGCGAGACCGGCGCCGGCTCCGGAGTGTAATAGGGCTGCTGCGGCACGCAGGCCCCGAGGGCGAGTGCCGCGACGGCCGCAGCCGATCCGAAGCGCCTGATGCGCATCGCTTTCTCCGTCATCGTTTCAGGTCGGGTCAGCCCTGACCGGCGGACAAACGATCGGCGAGGGCGATCAGATCCATGATCTGTGCATCGCCGCAGCCGCGCTCTGCGACCGCGTCGCGCACCACCCGCTCCTGCAGGGTGCGGCGGGCGGCGATGTCGCCCAGCACCTCCGGGTCGCTGGCAGTCGTGTCCTCCCGCTTCGCCAGCGCCTCGGTCGCCTGGCGCTGGGCCTCGACCATGAGGTCGGCGAGCCGGGCCTCCCGCCCCTCCGCCAGCGGCGCGCCGCAGACATAGCGCGCCGCGTTGGCGCGCAGCACCGCCTGCCAGCGGTCGACCGGGTCGGCCGTGTCGTGGGCGGCGCCAGCCACCGGGCCACCGCCGCAGCCGGCGAGCAACGGGCCGGCCAGGAGCAGGATCGCCAGCAGCCATCGGCCGCTCCCCGGTGCGGTTCGGTCGCGCATGTCAGGTGGACGAACGATCGGCGAGGCCGATCAGATCCATGATCTGCGGATCGCGGCAGCCGCGTTTTGCAACCACATCACGCACCGCCTTCTCCTGCTCGGCCCGGCGGCGGTCGATATCGGCCAGCACCCCCGGATCGCTCGTCGGCGCGTTCGCGCGCTTGGCCAGCGCCGCGACGGCCAGGAGCCGGGCGTCGCTCATGGCGTAGGCGAAGCGGACCTGCCGCTGCGCATCGCGCGGGGCGGCGCCGCAGACATAGCGGGCGACATTGGCGCGCACCAGCTGCTGCCAGTGATCGACCGGATCGGCCGCGTCTGCGGCCGCGCTGGCCATCAACCCGCCGTATCCGGCAAGGACCAACGCCGCCACCGGCCATCGGCCGCGGACGGGCGCCGTTCTATCGCCCATGTCAGTGCCCCCTTGTGTTGGCAGCATCAACCGATACATGAAGGGCGGCTTCCGAGAAAGGACACGTGATGAGCGCAGCAGCCACGACCCCGCCCCGTCCTGTCGTCCTGTGCGTCCTCGACGGCTGGGGCTGGCGCGAGGATGAGGCGGACAACGCCGTGCGCCTGGCCCGCACGCCGAATTTCGACCGGCTGTGGGCGGAGGAGCCGCACGCCTTCCTCGAGGCCAGTGGCGAGGCGGTCGGCCTGCCGGCCGGCCAGATCGGCAATTCCGAGGTCGGGCACATGAATCTCGGCGCCGGCCGGGTGGTGTTCCAGGACCTGCAGATGATCTTCAACGCCATCGCCGACGGCTCGCTGGCCAAGGCCGAGGCGCTGCGGAAGCACATCGCGGCGCTCAAGGCCTCCGGCGGCACCTGCCATCTCATGGGCCTCCTGTCCCCCGGCGGCGTCCACGCCCATCAGGACCACATGGTGGCGCTGGCCCGGATCGTCGCGGGCGCCGGCGTGCCGGTCGCGATCCACGCCTTCACCGACGGCCGCGACACCCCGCCGCAGGCCGGCGCCGACTATCTCCGCCGCTTCCTCAAGGACATCGAGGGTCTGCCGGACACCCGCATCGCCACGGTCGACGGCCGCTACTATGCCATGGACCGCGACAAGCGCTGGGAACGGGTGGAGAAGGCCTATCGCGCCGTCGCTGGGGCCAAGGGCGAGACGGCATCCGATGCCGTCGCGGCGGTCGAGGCCGCCTACCGGGCGGAGACCGGCGACGAGTTCATCCTGCCGACCGTGATCGGCGACTATGCCGGCATGAAGGACGGCGACGGCGTGCTGTGCGCCAATTTCCGGGCCGACCGGGTGCGCGAGATCCTGCAGGCGCTGCTGGACCCGGCCTTCGACGGCTTCGCCCGCACCCCGATCCGCTTCGCCGATGCCTGCGGCATGGTCGAGTATTCCGAGCTGCTGAACGGGCTGATGTCGGCGGTCTTCCCGCCGAAATCGATCGACAGGGGCCTGGGCGAGGTGGTGGCCGCGGCCGGCAAGACGCAGCTGCGCACCGCCGAGACCGAGAAGTACCCGCACGTCACCTTCTTCTTCAACGGCGGCGAGGAGCGGCAGTTTCCCGGTGAGGACCGGATCCTGGTGCCCTCCCCCAAGGTCGCGACCTACGATCTGAAGCCGGAGATGTCGGCGCCGGAGGTGTGCGAGAAGCTGGTGGCGGCGATCGATTCCGGCAAATACGACCTGGTCGTGGTCAATTTCGCCAATCCGGACATGGTCGGCCACAGCGGCGTGCTGGCGGCGGCGATCAAGGCCTGCGAGACGGTCGACACCTGCCTCGGCAAGGTCGAGGCGGCGGTGCGGCGCCAGGGCGGCGCCATGATCGTCACCGCCGACCATGGCAATGCCGAGCTGATGCGCGACCCGCAAACCGGCGGCCCGCACACCGCCCACACGCTGAACAAGGTGCCGGTGATCCTGGTCAACGCGCCCGAATCCGAGACAGGGGGGCCGCGCCGCGGCCTGCATGACGGCAAGCTGGCCGATGTGGCGCCGACCCTGCTGTCGCTGATGGGCCTGCCGCAGCCGGAGCAGATGACCGGGCGCAGCCTGATCGGCGCCCCGGAAACGGCGCCGATGTGACCTACCGCCGCATTTATGAGCCTCTGGTAACTTGATCCCGCCGAAAGCCGGCAGATATCATCGATTGGCGTCCACCCTGGCCGGCCGTCCCCTGATTGCGGAGACGGCCGGCCGGCCGATTGACTCGAGCGCTTGGCGGCCCGGCCGCCAGCGAGGGCAAGCATGAAGAAGCATCTGAACGCCGTCGCGATCGGGGCCCTGGTGGGCCTGGCCTTCGTCGGCGGGCATACCCTGACCTTCCAGGGCTGGGCGCAGGACAAGGCGCCCGAGAGGGCCGCGACCAGCGACGACGCCACCGACACCTACAAGCAGCTCGATCTGTTCGGCGAGGTGTTCGAGCGGGTGCGCGCGGAATATGTCGAGCAGGTCAGCGACAAGCAGCTGATCGAGGCCGCCATCAACGGCATGCTGACCTCGCTGGACCCGCACTCCAACTTCCTGAACACCGACGAGTTCCAGGACATGCAGTCCCAGACCCGCGGCAGCTTCGGCGGCCTCGGGATCGAGGTGACGATGGAGAACGGGGTGGTGAAGGTGGTGTCGCCGATCGACGACACGCCCGCCGCCCGGGCCGGGGTCCAGGCCGGCGACCTGATCATCGCCATCGACGGCAAGCCGATCGTCAACATGAGCCTCAGCGAGGCGGTGGACAAGATGCGCGGCCCGGTGGGCAGCAACATCACCATCACCATCCGCCGCGGCGAGGGCGAGCCCTTCGACGTGACACTGGCGCGCGCCACCATCCCGGTGGAATCGGTGCGCTGGCGGACCGAGGGCGACATCGGCTACATCCGCATCACCAGCTTCACCGAGCGCACCGAGGACGGGCTGAAGCGCGGCGTCGCGGACATCAAGAAGAAGCTCGGCGACAAGCTGCAGGGCTATGTCCTCGACCTGCGCAACGACCCGGGCGGGCTCCTGGACCAGGCGATCGCCGTCGCCGACGCCTTCCTCGACAAGGGCGAGATCGTCTCGACCCGGTCGCGCAAGGCCGACCAGGCGCAGCGCTACAACGCCACCCCGGGCGACCTGGCCGAAGGGCTGCCGGTGGTGGTGCTGATCAATGGCGGCTCCGCCTCGGCGTCCGAGATCGTGGCCGGCGCGCTGCAGGACCATCACCGCGCGGTGCTGATGGGGACGCAGAGCTTCGGCAAGGGCTCGGTGCAGACCATCATCCCGCTGCCGGGCCACGGCGCGATGCGGCTGACCACGGCGCGCTACTACACCCCGTCCGGCAAGTCGATCCAGCAGCTCGGCATCACCCCCGACATCGAGGTGCAGCAGGCCCGGATCGAGGAGATCGCGCAGATGCGCGGCTATCGCGAGGCCGACCTGAAGGGCGCGCTGAACAACGACAACAGGGAGAGCGTGCCGGGCCAGGGCGGCGCCGACCAGAAGGCCCCGACGCCGCCGCCGGGCAGTGGCGCCGATGTCGACAAGCCGGCAACCCCGGGCCAGGACAAGGCGGTGTCGCCGCCCTCCGACGGCGCCGCCGACGCCAACAAGCCGGCGGATGTCGACTACCAGCTGTCGCGGGCGCTCGACCTGCTGCGCGGCCTGGCGCTGTTCCAGAAGGGGCAGGCGGGCTGACGCCCGCCGCCACGGCGATGCCGGCGAAGCCAAAGGACGACCTGCCCTATCGGCCCTGCGTCGGCATCATGCTGCTCGACCGCGACGGCCGCGTCTTCGTGGGGCGCCGCCGCGACACCCCGGACGGGTGGCAGATGCCGCAGGGCGGCATCGACCCCGGCGAGACGGTGCGAGAGGCCGCGCTGCGCGAGCTGAAGGAGGAGATCGGCACCGACCGGGCCGAGTTTCTCGCCGAGGCGCCGGAGACGGTGCGCTACGACCTGCCCGACCACCTGGTCGGCAAGGTCTGGGGCGGACGCTACCGCGGCCAGGAGCAGCGCTGGGTGGCGCTGCGCTTCCTGGGCGAGGACAGCGACATCGACCTCGGGACCGAGCATCCGGAGTTCAACGCCTGGCGCTGGTCGGAGCCGGACCAGGTGCTGGCGGAGATCGTGCCGTTCAAGCGCGACGTCTACGCCGCGGTGCTGGCCGCCTTCGCCCCGCTGCTGAGACGTTCGTGACGATCCTCGCCCTACACCACGTCAACCTGACCTTCCCGGCCGAGCTGGAGGCCGAGACGGTGCGCTTCTATGCCGAGACGCTGGGGCTGGAGCGGCTGCCGAAGCCGCAGGGCCGGCGCAGCCAGGGCGCCTGGCTGCGGGTCGGCGCCGCGGAGATCCACCTGTCGCCGGACGCGCCGGGCCGTGAGGAGCAGATGGCGGCGGACCGCCATCTCTGCCTGACCGTGGCGGATCTGGATGCGGCCGCGGCCCGGCTGCGCGCCGCCGGGGCGCCGATCGAGGACGATCCGCGGCCGCCGACAGGCTATCGCCGCCTGTTCACCCGCGACCCGGCCGGCAACCGGCTGGAGCTGAGCGAACCGCCGACCGCCACCCATACCAACGCTCCGAAATAATAACCCGTCATGGCGAGCCCCGAAGGGGCGTGGCCATCCAGCGGTCCCGCCCCCTGGGTCGCCGCGGCGCTTCGCGCCTCGCGATGACGGGAACTGGGCTGGAGAGTCATTCGCAAGAGCCGCCGGTATCGCTCTCACAGAAAGCTGTACGGGTCGATATCGACCTGCACCCGGACGGTCCCGGGCACCTGCACCCGCGCCACCCACTCCGCCACCAGCGGCTGCACTGTGACCCGACGATCCGCCTTCAGCAGCAGGCGGCGGCGGTGGCGGCCGCGCAGCATCGCCAGCGGCGCGTCGGCCGGGCCCAGCACCAGCAGCCCGTCGCCCTGCGGCGCCGCCCGGCCGAGATCCTGCGCCACCCGGTCGACCGCGCCGCGGTCGGGGCCGGAGACGATCAGCGCCACCAGCTTGCCGTAGGGCGGCAGGCCGCGCGACCGCCGCGCCTCCGCCTCGGAGGCCAGAAAGCCGTCGCGGTCGTCGGCGACCAGGGTCTGCATCACCGGATGGTCGGGCATGAAGCTCTGCAGCAGCACCCGCCCCGGCCTCTCGCCGCGCCCGGCCCGGCCGCCGACCTGGTGCAGCAGCTGCCAGGTCCGCTCCGCCGCGCGCAGGTCGCCGCCGGCGAGGCCGAGATCGGCATCGACCACCCCGACCAGGGTCAGCCCCGGGAAATGGTGGCCCTTGGCCAGGATCTGGGTGCCGATCAAAAGGTTGACCGCGCCGTTCTCGAGGTCCGCGGTCAGGTCGGCGATCGCCTGGGGGCCGCAGAAGGTGTCGGAGGCGACGATCTGCCAGCGCGCCTCCGGCAGGGTGGCGTCGACCTCCTCGGCGATTCGCTCCACCCCCGGGCCGCAGGCGGCGAAGCTGCCCTCGGCGCCGCAGGACGGGCAGGCCTTGGGCAGCGGCGCGCGGTGGCCGCAATGGTGGCATTCCAGGCGCCCGGCCAGGCGGTGCTCGACCAGCCAGGCGGTGCAGTGCGGGCATTCCAGCCGGTGGCCGCAGCTGCGGCACAGGGTCAGGGGGGCGTAGCCGCGGCGGTTCAGGAACAGCATCGCCTGCTCTCCCGCCCGCAGCGTCTCCACCACCGCCTCGCGCAGGGTCGGCGACAGGAAGCGGCCGCGCGGCGGCGATTCGCGGCGCATGTCGATCGCGCTCACCGTCGGCAGCCGTGCCGATCCGTGCCGGTCCGGCAGGTGCAGCGCCGCGTAGCGCCCGGCCTCGACATTGGCCAGCGTCTCGAGCGACGGCGTGGCCGAGACCAGCACCACCGGGAAGCCGCCGAGATGGCCGCGCAGCACCGCCATGTCGCGGGCCTGGTAGACGACGCCGTCCTCCTGCTTGAAGGCGCTCTCATGCTCCTCGTCGACCACGATCAGGCCGAGATCGGGATAGGGCAGGAACAGGGCCGAGCGGGCGCCGACCACCACCCGCGCCTCGCCGAAGGCCACGGCCCGCCAGTTGCGCCGGCGCTGGGTCGAGCTCAGCTCGGAATGCCACTCCGCCGGCCGGGCGCCGAAGCGGGCGGCGAAGCGGTCGAGCCAATGCGCCGACAGCGCGATCTCCGGCAGCAGCACCAGCACCTGGCGCCCGGCCGCCAGCGCTGCGGCCACCGCCTCGAAATACACCTCGGTCTTGCCCGAGCCGGTGACGCCGTCGAGCAGCGTGGTCGAATAGCCGCCGTCGGCGACCGCGTCGATCAGCCTGTCCGCCGCCTCGCGCTGGGTCTCGCCCAGCACCGCCCGCGGCCTGGAGAGATCCGGCTGCGGGATCGGGTCGAAACCGGGCAGCAGCACCACCTCCAGGAGGCCGGCTTCGGCCATTCCCTTGATCACCGCCGTGCCGCAGCCGGCCTCGCGCGCCAGCTCGGCCGGCAGCCGCGGCGGCCCGTCCTCCAGCACCGCCAGCACCCGCCGCCGGGCGGCGCTCAGCTTCGCGCCCTCCGGCGGCGCCTCCGCCCGGCGATAGGCCACGACCGGCTTCGGCGGCTCCAGCGCCCCGGTCGAGGACAGGGTCATGCGCAGCACGGCGCCGGGGGGCGACAGGGTGTAGCGGGCGACCCGGTCGACGAAGCTGCGCGCCACCTCCGGCAGGGGCGGCAGGTCGAACCGGTGCAGCACCGGCTTCAGCTTCGACCGCGCGACCTGGCCGGTGCCCGGCCCCCAGACCACGCCGACTCGCCTGAGGCGGCCGAGAGGCACCTCGACATAGCTGCCGGGCGCAAGATCCATGCCCTCCGGCACCGCATAGTCGTAAGCTTCTGCCAATGGCAGCGGCAGCAGCACCCGCACCGTGGCGATCTCGCCACTCTCGTCTCCGATCGGCGTCGCTGCTGTGGCCTCGGACTCCGCCATCGGCTAGACTTGCCCTCCGGCGCCGAGACCGACGCCGCGCATCGGCCCGAAGCGATTCCCGGCCATTGGAACGAGGCCCATGAAGTTCTTCATCGATACCGCCGACATCACCGAAATCCGCGACCTCGCCGCCACTGGTCTGGTCGATGGCGTGACCACGAATCCCTCGCTCGTCGCCAAGTCCGGGGCGCGCTTCCTCGATCTGATTCCCCAGATCTGCGAGGTGGTCCCGGGCCCGGTCTCGGCCGAGGTCGCCGCCACCGACTTCGAGACCATGCTGGCCGAAGGCCGCAAGCTGGCAAAGATCGCGAAGAACATCGCGGTCAAGGTGCCGCTGACGCCGGCCGGCCTCAAGGTCTGCCGCACCTTGGCGGACGCCGGCACCATGGTCAACGTCACGCTGTGCTTCTCGGCCGGCCAGGCGATCCTGGCAGCCAAGGCCGGCGCGTCCTTCATCTCGCCCTTCGTCGGCCGGCTCGACGACATCGGCGAGAACGGCATGCAGCTGATCGCCGACATCGTCGAGATCTACCGCCAGTATCCGGCGATCAAGACCGAGGTGCTGGTGGCCTCGATCCGCGGTCCGCAGCACGTCATCCAGGCCGCCAAGCTGGGCGCCCATGTCGGCACCATGCCGCCGGCGGCGCTGCGCGCGCTGTTCAACCACCCGCTGACCGACAAGGGCCTGACGGCCTTCGTGGCCGACTGGCAGAAGACCGGCCAGAGCATCCTCGACGAGCACGAACTCTCGGCCCTGAAGCAGCAGAAGTCGGCGGCGTGAGGGCGGCCCGTTGGCACAGGAAGTGAAGCGCCCGGACGCCCCCGCGATCACCGCGGCGGACGTCTCGGCCTGGCTGCTGGCCCATCCGGACTTCCTGGTCCAGCATCCGGACCTGCTGGGCCGGCTGGCCCTGCCGCCGCGCGACCGCGGCGAGGGGGTGATCGACCTGCAGGGCTATCAGACCGAAAGGCTGCGCGGCCAGGTCGATCGGCTGAAGGAGCAGCAGCGCGCCTTCATCAGCGCCAGCCGCGCCAACCACAACACCCAGAACCGGGTGCATGCCGCGATCCTGTTCCTGCTCGACGCCGAGAGCTTCGAGCAGCTGATCCACACGGTGTCGACCGACCTCGCCGTGCTGCTCGACCTCGACGTGGTGACGCTGCTGGTCGAGGCGGCGGATGGCGAGGAATCGCCGCCGCACAGCGCCGAGGTCCGCATCGTCGGGCCGGGCGAGGTCGGCCGCCGCCTGGGCGGGCAGGAGCTGCAGCTCGAATCGGACATCACCGGCGACGAGGCACTGTTCGGTGCCGGGGCCGGGCTGGTGCGCAGCCAGGCGCTGGTCCGCCTCAACGTCTCGCCCGAGACGCCGCCCTGCCTGCTGGCCCTCGGCAGCCGCGACCCGGAGATGTTCCATCCCGGCATGCGGACCGAGCTGGTCGGCTTCCTCGGCCGGGTGCTGGAGCGCTGCATCCGCTCCTGGCTGACCATCCCCGGCCAAGACGGCTAGGACCGGGCCGATGGGCAGGCCGGCGTTTGGAAGCTCCCGCCCCTCCCCCCTCACCCTCCCGCCGCCTTCGGCGTCGGGCCCCTCCCTCTCCCCGAGGAGAGGGGAAGAAGGGCCGTGCTGGTTCACCTCTCCCCCGGGGAGAGGTCGAAATCGCGCAGCGATTTCGGGTGAGGGGGCGGCACCGGCCGCGCCGCCTTCATGACCTCGGAATCCGACACCGCGATGGCCGGCTGGCCGGCGGCGGCGGATCTGCGTGACGCTGCCGGCCGCTGGCGGGTCTGGCTGGAGGACGAGAAGCGGGTGTCGCCGCACACGCTGCGCGCCTATCTCAGCGATGTCGGTCGCTTCGTCGGCTTCCTGGCCGAGCATCTCGGCCGGCCGCCCAGCCTGAACGACCTGGCGGCCGCCGCCCTCGCTGACCTGCGCGCCTACCAGTCGCGCCGGGCCGCGGACGGGGCCGGCGCCGCCACCCGGGCGCGCGGTTTGTCCGGCGTTCGCAACTTCCTGACCCATCTCGACCGCGCCGGGGTGCTGCACAACGCCGCCATCGGCTCTCTCCGCAACCCCAAGCTGCCGAAGCGCCTGCCCCGGCCGCTGGCGGTCAGCGACGCGCTCAATGCCGTCGACACCGTCGAGGGCCTGAGCGACGAGGCCTGGATTGGCCTGCGCGACCGCGCTCTCCTGTTCCTGCTCTATGGCTGCGGCCTGCGCCTGGGTGAGGCGCTGGGGCTGATCCGGCGCGAGGCGCCGAAGGGCGACACGCTGGTGGTCACCGGCAAGGGCCGCAAGCAGCGCATGGTGCCGGTGCTGCCGGCGGTGCGCGAGGCGGTCGAGGCCTATATCGCCGCCTGCCCATACCCTCTCGCCGCCGACGGGCCGCTGTTCCTGGGCGCCCGCGGCGGCCCGCTGAACCCCGGCGTGGCCGAGCGGCAGATGCGCCAGCTGCGCGCCGTGCTGGGCCTGCCCGATTCGGCGACGCCGCACGCCCTCCGGCACAGCTTCGCCACCCATCTCCTGGTCGGCGGCGGCGACCTGCGCACGATCCAGGAGCTGCTGGGCCACGCCGCCCTGTCGACCACGCAGCGCTATACCGACATCGACACCGACCGGCTGATGGCGGTCTACGCCGACGCCCATCCGCGGGCGCGGCGCAGCCGGGGCTGACCCCTCCCCTCCCTTCCCGTCATTGCGAGGAGGCGAAGCCGACGAAGCAATCCATCGGTTCGCGCGAACTGCACCATGGATTGCTTCGCTGCGCTCGCAATGACGTCGGGAATTCACCCCTCTCAGGCCGGCGGCAACCCGTTCTCAAAACAATAGTAGAGAGTGGGAAAGCTGCGGCGCAGCGCCACCGCGTCGGGCCGCACCGATTCCGGCGTCTCGCCGCGCACCAGGACCCGGGCGATCAGCTCGGCGATCGCCTCCATCTCGCGCTCGCGCATGCCGTAGCGGGTGACCTCGATCGTCCCCATGCGCAGCCCGCCGGGATAGTCCCAGTCCTCCTTGCGGTCCGCCGGCAGCAGGTTCTTGTTCACGATCAGGTTGGCACGCTCCAGCGTCTGCGCCGCCGCCAGGCCGCGGCCGAAGTTCCGGGCATCGGCGATCGCCTGATGCGTGGTGGTGAAGCCCTTGTGCGCGCCCAGCATCGGCACGCCGCGCTCCTGCAGCGCCTGCGCCAGCGCCCGGGCATTGGCGACGATCTGCGCCTGCAGCGCCGCGCCGAAGGCGATCGCCTCCGCCGTCGCCAGGGCCAGCGCCGCCACCCGGTTGACCTGATGCGTCGCCGCCCAGACCGGGAAGACGGCGGTGGTCACCGCCTCGGTGATCGTCGGATCGTCCCACAAGAGGATGCCGGATTGCGGGCCGGCGAAGGTCTTGCCGGCCGAGCCGGTGACGATGTCCGCGCCCTCCTTCAGCGGATCCTGGAACTGGCCGCCGCCGATCAGGCCCAGCTGGTGCGCCGCGTCGAAGAAGAAGCGGCCGCCCCACTCCGCGATCACCTCGCGCATCGCCGCCACCGGCTGCGGGAACAGCGTCATCGACAGGCCGAGCGCGACCAGCTTCGGCCGGGCCAGCGGCGCCGCCCGCCGGAACAGGTCGATGTCGACCACCAGCTCCTCGGGATCCATCGGAATGTCGACAATGGTGCGGCCCATGGCGCCGGCCGGCCCGTCGGCCCGGTTCGAGGAATGGCCGCCGACCGGCTGCGCCGCGGTCATCACCACGTCGCCCGGCGCGGTCAGCGCGGTGTAGGCCACGGCGTTGCCGATCATCGAGGCGCAGAGCCGATGGTCGGCGTAGTTGCAGCGGAAATGCCGCTTCAGCAGCTCGACGCACAGCGCCTCGACCTCGTCGATGTGGCGGGTGCCGGCGAACCAGCGGTTGACCCGGCCAATATGGCCCTCCGCCGCGCGGGTGCCGATCTCGGCCGCCAGCAGCGCGCGCACGCCCGGGCTGGTCGGCGCCTCGGGCGCCAAGAGGTTGATGCACTCCTCGCCGCGCCAGGCCGCGTTGCGCCCGACCGCGGCCTTGACCGCCTCGCCCATCGCCGCGGCATCGGCGCAGGCGTCGAGCACGGCGCGCGCCGCCGCCAGCGCCTCCCGGTCATGCACCTCGATGCGATTCGACAGATCCGGTGAGTCCATGTCCGCCTCCTGTTCGACGTTCATCGAGGCTAGGACGAAATCGGCGGAAACGGATTTCGATTTGCAGGACCGGAATTTCCGTCGTGGAATGTGCGGGCGCTGCTTCGAGGAAATCCATGAAAAGTCCCGACCGCAACCACCCTGCCCCGGTCCAGCTCGACGCCATCGACCGCCGCATCCTCGACGCGCTGCAGGAGGACAACCAGATCACCAACCTGGCGTTGGCCGAACGGGTCGGCCTGTCGCCGCCGGCCTGCCTGAAGCGGGTGCGGCGGCTGCGCCAGGAGCGGGTGGTGGTGCGCGACGTGGCGCTGGTCGATCCCGAGAAGGTCGGCCAGACCATCGTCGCCTTCGTCGGGGTCGAGCTGGACCGCCAGCGCGAGGACGTGCTGGCCGCCTTCGAGCGCAAGATCGCGGCCGAGCCGGAGGTGCAGCAATGCTACTTCGTGTCCGGCGAGATCGACTACCTGCTGGTCGTCACCTGCCGCGACATGGAGGCCTACAACCTGTTCTGCCGGCGCGTGCTGGCGAACGAGCACAACATCAAACGCTTCCGCACCAGCTTCAACCTGTCGCGGGTGAAGTACGAGACCAAGGTGCCGATCGGGGCGTGACGACTCATACCGCCGAGCCTTGGCCCGACTCTTCCCACGGCGCCGCTTGCGAGACCCATTTTCGGAATTCCAAACATCGTCATTGCGAGCGAAGCGAAGCAATCCAGGGGCCAGTACGTGCGGCCCCTGGATTGCTTCGTCGGCTTCGCCTCCTCGCAATGACGGTGAGGGGCGTCGAATCGCTGGTATCAGCCGCGCGCCGGCCCGTAGAGCCGCAGGAAAAGATCCGCCGCGGCATCCGCCCGCGGCCGCAGGGCATTGTCGTCCGGCGTCGACGCGGCCCCGACCAGCACCTGGATCTGCAGGTCGCGCAGCAGCAGGCCGAGAAAGACCGACGGTGGCGCGGGCCCGCTACTTCCAGCCGTGGGATGCCTGGAACTGGGCGCGCACGATCGCCGCCGGCGCGGCCGCGCTGTGCCTGGCCCTGATCTGGTTCGAGGACGGCCGGAAGGCGGCCTGACTCTCACCAGACGGAGGCTGGTACGTTCATGGTCGAAAGAGCCGCAGGGCTCCGCCCGTCTGCGAAGGGCGGTTTCCGGTCCGTCCAGTTGCGGTGACAAGTGATGCAAGCGGACATTCGGTCACCGCTCAATGTGAGCGCTGTCGCTTCAGTGGGCATGCGCATTGTGGCGCGATACCTTTTCGCGGTTCCCGCATGTTCGCATGCTGCACCAGCGGCGTTTTCCTCCGCGAGAAGTATCGACGAAGAGCCAGCCGCAGCGAGGGCAGGAGCGGAGCCTTTCGTCAGGCAGGGTGAAGAAGGCTTCGACCGACAGCATGGCCAGGAAGGCGGTGACAGCCTCGGGGTCTTGCCACTGGACGAAGTTGAGTTCCAGCCTTGTCTTGCACAATTCGAGCGGTCCGGCTGAGAGCCCATTCGCGGCGCGCAGGAACAGCAGGCCAAGCGCCTCCGCTGGAGGCGACCTGCCGGCGGCGCGCGCCTCGAAAATGGAGTACGATGCCTCCCTGATCTCCCGGACCCGCTCTACGAACCCGGCGTCAGCGACACCGGCAATCGCTTGCGCCTGACTGTCGTTGGCAAGGCCCGATGCGCGGAGCCAGCTTCCGACGTCTCTAGCCGATTTCAGAAGCTCGTTATCCTGCGCGGGAATTCGCCTGTCGAAAACGGCATTTGCAAGGTCGAGCGCGGCATGCCCGCCGATGAAATGCCCGGGCAGCCACACTGTATCCACATCGTCCGGCATGGAACTTAACCGCTAAAGTGACGTTATGCGGTTAGATACTGCTAACCGCTATCGCATGGATATCCGGTTTTGACGCATCGGGGCAGCGCGAAGAGCGGCGGTTGTAAAACCAGGCGCGCCATTCGCGAGTCGAGCCGGCAGATCAAAGGAGACATCTATGCTGAACGTTCACAAGACCAGACATCGTATGATCAAGGTCGATGGGGTGAACCTGTTCTATCGCGAGGCGGGGCGGCATGAGGCGTGTGGCGTGCTGCTTCTGCACGGTCAACCCAGTTCATCGTACAGCTTCCGCGACGTTATAGGTCCCTTGGCCGAGGTGACACGCGTTGTTGCGCCCGATCTGCCCGGCTTCGGCTTCACCCAAGCCCCGGACGACTACCCGTATACGTTTGAGGCCATGGCACGGACGATCGACGCGTTGACGCACGAGATCGGGTTGGAGCGGTTTTTCCTGTACGTCCACGATTTCGGAGCGCCTGTCGCCTACGCTCTGGCGCTGGCAAGTCCCGACCGTGTGATGGGTCTCATCATCCAGAACGGCAATGCCCATGAGGAGGGCCTTGGCCCAGATTGGGACGGGAACAAGGCCTATTGGGCCGATCCCACTCCCGAAAACCGCGCAAAACTTCCCGAATGGCTGAACTTCAATGGAGTGCGGCATACCTATGTCGGCGACATCCCTGATCGGCTCAAGCCGCTTTTCGCGCCTGATGGCTGGCACCTCGACTGGGAGCGGATGAGCCGGCCGGGACTTGTAGAGATACAGTTCCGCATCTTCGCCGACTACGGGTCCTACGTCGCCCGGTTCCCCGACATCGCGGCCTATCACCGCGATCATCAACCGCCTGCGCTCCTGCTCTGGGGTCGGCACGACCCATACTTTGAGATCGATGAGGTGCTCGCCTACGCCCGCGAACTCGATCGGCTGGACATGCATATCTACGACGCGGCGCATCTCCTGCTCGAGACGCACCATCAGGAGTGCGCGGCGCTGATGCGCGACTTCATCCTGAATGTGCAATCAAGCGTAGCGGACGGCTCCTGAGGCCAAGGATCCAAGACGCGGGTCGAGCGCTACCGACATTTGGAAGCTCGATAATTGATAGTGCTGAATGTCCGCTTGACAGAAAGCGCCGGCAATTCGCCTACGGCGGATAAGGGCCGAAACCAGTCAGCGGCCACCCGCGGCTGACCCGCTTCGACCCACGTGGCATCGGCTGCCGGGAGGGTCGGTAGCCGGTTTGAGCCCACAGCGCGCCGGAATAGAGAACTTGCGCAACTAGCCGATCCGGTAATAGGTTTATTGCGCAGGAGACAGCAGATGCTTCAATCGAATTTCGCAGTCGTAGGCGAAAGGTGCATGGCCCGGTAGCGGAAGCCATATCCGTTCGCCATGCGCCCCCGGACCATCGTTCGGGGGCTTTTTTGTGTTCAGAGGATTCGGAACCCGATGCGCAAGGCAAGCGCTCCCCCGGCCCTGGCGACACTGATCCTGATGACCGCCACCTCGACGGTGACGCTGAATATGATCGTGCCGTCGCTGGCCAACATCGCGCGGGATCTCGAGGCCGACTACGCCCTGGTCAGCCTTGCCCTCGGCGGGTATCTCGCCGTCACGGCCGCGGTCCAGCTCGGGGCGGGTCCGCTGTCCGACCGGATCGGCCGGCGTCCGGTGCTGCTCGCGGCGCTTGCGGTCTTCACTCTCGCGTCGCTCGGCTGTGCGACGGCCGGGACCGTGTGGATGCTGCTGGCGTTCCGGATGCTGCAGGCGGCCGTGGTGTCGGGCTATGTCCTGTCCCTCGCGATCGTCCGCGACACGGCCGAGGAGGCCGAGGCCGCGCGGCTCTTGGGCCGCATCGGCATGGCGATGGCGCTGGCCCCGATGCTGGGACCGATGCTGGGCAGCGTTCTGGACGCCGCCTTCGGTTGGCGCATGGTCTTCCTGCTCTATGCCGCGGCCGGGGCGGGGCTTTTGGGCCTGGCATGGGCGGATCTGGGCGAGACCAACCGGCCCTCGGCCGGCGAAGGACATGACGGCAGGCGCCTGACCGCGCTGCTGCGTGAGCCGGTGTTCTGGTGCTATGCGCTGTGTACGGCCTTCTCGACCGGCGCCTTCTACGTCTTCCTGGCCGGGGCGCCCCTTGTCGCCACCGCCGTGTTCGGGATCGGCACGGCGGAGCTGGGGGTGTTCGTGGGCAGCATCACCGCGGGCTTCTTGGCCGGCAGCTGGCTGGCCAGCCGGCTTGCCGGCCGGCACCCGCCGGCCACGGTCATGCTGATGGGCCGGGTGCTGGCCTGCCTGGGCCTTCTCCTCGGCCTCGCGGTCATCGCCATGGGCCATCTGACGCCGGCCCTCTATTTCGGGTGCACCATCTTCGTCGGGCTGGGCAACGGCATGACGATGCCGAACAGCAATGCCGGGGCGATGTCGGTGCGCCCTCGGCTGGCAGGAAGCGCGGCGGGCATCACCGGCGCAGTGACCGTCCTGGGCGGCGCGCTGATGACGACGCTGACGGGCCTCGCCCTGTCCGGCGAGCCGTCGCCTGCGCTCTTGCTGGGGCTGATGCTGCTGGTCTCCTTCATCGGCCTGCTGGCCGCCGCCGCAGCCATCCGGCTGAAGAAGGTTGTGCTCGGCGTTCCGCCGGCATAGCCGGCGAAGCAATCCGTGCCTTCGTCCGGGGTAAACACAATGTTCATTGCTTAACTCCGCGCACCTCGTTCATGATATGTTCCATGAACAAGCCGCACTCCGTCCCCACCCCGCAGCCTGCCGCGCCGGGCCTCGACCCGGCCGAGGCCGAGCAGGCGGTGCGCCTGCTCGACCGGCTGGCCGAGATGGCGATGGAGCAGGCGGAGGCGATGCATCAGGCCACCATGGCCGCCGTCAAGGCCGACGACGCCGCCAAGGCCAAGGAGTTCGGGCTGGCCTTCGAGCGCGCCGGCCGCGGTGTCAGCCGCATGCTGGCGCTCAAGCTTCATCTCGCCCGCAAGCGGCAGGAGATGGCGGAGAAGGCCGCCGTCCACGCCCGCGACAGCGCCGCGGCGAAGGAGACGCGCCGCCACCGGGTGGCCCGCGCCGTCGCCTGCTCGGTCGCCGCCAACCGGGACCTCCCGGCCGAGACCTGCGAGGCGCAGATCGCCGCCATGTGGAAGCGGCTGGTCGACGACCCGGCGATCGACGTCGACCTCTCCCTGGCCGAGCACTCGCTGGAGGCGATCGTCTTCCATCTCTGCCGCGACCTACGCATCCGTCCCGACCCGGCCTGGCTGGACCCGGAGTATTCCGGCGCCGACTGGTTCGGACGGCGGAAGAAGGCGGAGGGCGAAAAGCCCCCTGTGCCCTGGTGGCCCGAGGACGGACCGGATGCCGGCCGCTACTGGCATCTCGACGAGAGCGACAAGATCCCGGTCCAGGGCTGGTACGACATCGAGACCGGCGAACGGCTCGACCGCGCACCTTGGCTGCTCAAGCCCGGCGGCGGCTGAACGCGGCCGGCCGCCGGGACTGCCCCACCATGAGAACCCAATTGTTTTGCCTCTCCCGCTTGCGGGAGAGGTCGGAGGCGCTTGCGCCTCCGGGTGAGGGGATTTTGTCGAGGCCGGGCCCGCCCTCACCCGGTCTCGCTGCGCGAGCCCGACCTCTCCCGCCAAGCGGGAGAGGCAACGCAACAAGCCGACCTGGGTTCGGCGGCGTCACCGCGTCGGGACGGGCACGTCCTTCGAATAGTCGTAGAAGCCGCGCTTGGTCTTGCGGCCGAGCCAGCCGGCCTCGACGTATTTCACCAGCAGCGGGCAGGGCCGGTACTTGCTGTCGGCCAGGCCGTCATACAGCACGTTCATGATCGACAGGCAGGTGTCGAGGCCGATGAAATCGGCCAGCTCCAGCGGGCCCATCGGGTGGTTGGCGCCGAGCTTCATCGAGGTGTCGATCGCCTCGACCGACCCCACCCCCTCATACAGGGTGTAGACCGCCTCGTTGATCATCGGCAGCAGGATGCGGTTGACGATGAAGGCCGGGAAATCCTCTGACACCGCCGGCGTCTTGCCCAGCTTCAGCGCCAGGTCGCGGATCGCCTCATAGGTCGCGTCGTCGGTGGCGATGCCGCGGATGATCTCCACCAGCTTCATCACCGGCACGGGATTCATGAAATGCATGCCGATGAAGCGCTCGGGCCGGTCGGTCGTGGCCGCGAGCCGGGTGATCGAGATCGAGCTGGTGTTGGTCGCCACCATCGCCCGCTCGTTCAGATGCGGCACCAGCTGCTTGAAGATCTCACGCTTGATCGGCTCGCTCTCGGTCGCCGCTTCGATCACCAGGTCGCAATCCGTGAAGAGCTGGTAGTCGGAGGCGGCGTGGATACGGGCCAGGATCGGCGTCTTCTCCTCGGCGGTCAGCTTGCCCCGGCCGATCAGCCGGTCGATATGGCCCTCGATCGACTCGTGCGCCCGCTCCAGCGCCTTCGGATCGACGTCCATGAGCCGGATGGTGAAGCCGCTCTGCGCGCCGACCTGGGCAATGCCGCTGCCCATCTGCCCTGCGCCGATGACGCCGATCGTCTGGATCATGCCTGGGTTCCGCTCCGAACGTCCCTGTCCCGTCGGCCGCCCGCATTGGTGCGGTGCAGCAAAGAGGTCGAACGATAGTGATGTCCGACAGAGCTTGTCAACGCGACTGCCGCCCGCGCAAGCATCTTGCCCAAGCGCTGGGCAGATCGGCTCAGCGATCGGCTCATCGATGCGCTCCGGGGACCCACAGCACATCCCTCTTGCCGTCATCGTTCAGATGGCGGGCCAGGACGAAGAGGTGGTCGGACAGGCGGTTGGCGTATTTCAGCGCCTCCGGATTGACCGGCTCCGCCGCCATCAGGGCGGAGATCAGCCGCTCCGCCCGCCGCACCACGGTGCGGGCCTGGTGGAGCTGGGCCGAGGCGGCGCTGCCGCCCGGCAGCACGAAGCTGTTCAGCGGCGCGAGGGCGGCGTTCATGGCGTCGATCTCGCGCTCCAGCCGCTCCACCTGCGCCGCCGTGACCCGCAGCGGCGGGTGCTTCGGCGCCGGCTCCTCCGGCGTCGCCAGGTCGGCGCCGAGATCGAACAGGTCGTTCTGGATCCGGCCGAGCATGGCGTCCGCTTCGCCCGCTGCATGCAGCCGGGCGAGGCCGATCACGGCGTTGGCCTCGTCAATCGTGCCGAAGGCCTCGACCCGCAGATCGTGCTTGGCCACCCGCCGGCCGCCGACCAGCGACGTCTGCCCGGCGTCGCCGCCGCGGGTGTAGATCCGGGTCAGCGTGACCATCCGCGCCCGCCCCGTCAGGCCGTCCACAGGGCCAGGATGAAGAACAGGATGGCCAGCGCCTGGAAGCCGATGCGGGCCTGCATCAGCTTGTTGCCCCATTTCCGGTTGAACGGTCCGTTCTGCGCCATGCCGAACACGCCGGTGGCGAGCGAGGCGACCACCCCGATCATGCAGATCACGGCGAGGATAAGGAAGACGATGCTCATGCAGAGACTATAGGCCGCCTGAGGGGCACCGGACAGGGCGATTGCGCGGAACCGTCACACACCCATGCGTCAGCCCGGCCGGCGGCGCGGCACTGGCACGTTCAAGGCGCCCGGCGGCGGCGGCCGGGTCGCAGGCGGGGCGACGCCCCGGTCCGGCTGCGCCGCGGCGACCTCCGGCCGCGACCGCGGCGGCGGCACGGTGAAGGGCACCGGGGCGCCGGGGCCGGGCGATGCCGCGGCGGGGCCGGCGTCCACCCGGGGCACCAGGGCCTCCACCGTCGGCGCCGTGATGATCGATGCGGGGGGCACGTTGATCAGCGATTCCGGCTGCTGCGGCGCCGGGGGCGCGGCAGCCACCTGCGGCACCGGGGCGGCCGTCGAAGCCGGTGGCGTGCCCGACGCCGGAGATGCGGCGGCGGCCGGCGGGGCCGCGGGCGTGGCCGGCGCTGCTGCGGCGGCGACCGGCTG